>NZ_CP099466.1:1200000-2400000 GCF_023921125.1 Arthrobacter caoxuetaonis | reverse complement strand
TATCCCACCGGGGTGCTGGCACGGATTACTCCGGAGATGATCGCCGAGGCCCGTGCTGTGGCCGAACAGCGCAGGACTGCCGGCGCCCTCCGGGACGGCGTGCTGTGAAACTGACGATCGTTGGATGTTCCGGCTCTTTCCCCGGCCCTGCCTCGCCGGCGTCGTGCTACCTGGTGACGGCCAGCGACGGAACCCGCGACTGGCGCATCCTGCTGGACATGGGCAACGGCTCACTGGGAACCCTGCAGCGCTACATGGACATCCGGGACATCGATGCGGTCCTTATTACCCACCTGCATCCGGACCACTTCATGGACCTGTGCGGCCTGCACGTAGCCGTGCACTGGGACCCCAACGGCTGGAACCGGGACCGGGTCAAGGTTTACGGACCCTCAGCCACGGCTGACCGGATAGCTGTGGCCTATGGGCTCGATCCGGAGCCGGGGATGCATGAGGATTTCGAGTTCCTGTCCTGGCAGGCCGGGGAACCGGTGGAAATCGGCCCGTTCAAGGTGACGCCGTTTCCTGTCGCCCACCCGGCCGAGGAAGCCTATGCACTCCGGGTGGAAGCTTCCGGGACGGCAGAGGACGGCTCGGAGACCCTGCGGACCCTGGCGTATTCGGGGGATACGGATTCCTGTCCCGGCTTGGAGGAAGCGGCAAGGAACACGGACGTGTTCCTGTGCGAGGCAGCCTTCCACGAGGGACGTGACGACGCGATCAGCGGAGTCCACCTCACCGGGAAACGGGCAGGAGCGGCGGCTACCGCTGCGGGTGCGCGCCGGTTGCTGCTGACCCATCTGCCGGTCTGGAACGATGCGAACACGGCGGTGCTGGAAGCCCGGGAAACCTACGACGGCGACCTCGCCGTTGCAGTCGCGGGTGTCTCCTACGACGTCGGCACACCCTTTGTGCCCCCGCTGGCCGTGGAGCGGCTGACCCCGCCGCTGGGGCACCCCTCGGAAGGGCGCCCGCTGAGCGGCCGATAGACTGGGGCCTATGACTACAGCTCCGAATTCTTCGCCTGTCCTGCGGGCCGACGGCCGCACACCCGACCAGCTCCGCAGCATCAGCATCACCCGCGGATGGTCCAAGCAGGCCGAAGGGTCGGCGCTGATCGAGTTCGGCAACACCCGCGTGCTCTGCACGGCTTCCCTCACGGCCGGTGTCCCGCGCTGGCTCAAGGGCGAAGGCAAGGGCTGGGTCACCGCCGAGTACGCCATGCTTCCCCGCGCCACCAATACCCGCAACGACCGTGAGTCCGTCAAGGGCAAGATCGGCGGCCGGACGCATGAGATCTCCCGGCTGATCGGCCGGTCGCTGCGGTCGGTAATCGACACCCGCGCCCTCGGCGAAAACACCGTGGTCTTGGACTGCGACGTCCTCCAGGCCGACGGCGGCACCCGCACCGCTGCCATCACCGGCGCCTACGTGGCACTGGCGGACGCACTGGCCTGGGCCAAGGAGAACAAGCTCATTGCCCGCACCGCCGAGCCGCTGGTGGACACTGTTGCCGCCGTTTCGGTCGGCATCATCGACGGCGTGCCCATGCTGGACCTGCCGTATGTCGAGGATGTCCGCGCGGAGACCGACATGAACGTCGTCGTCACGGGCAGCGGAAAGTTCGTGGAAGTCCAGGGCACTGCCGAAGGCGCACCCTTTGACCGCGCCGAACTCGACGCACTCCTGGACCTTGCCCTGCTCGGGACCTCCGAGCTGGCAGAGATCCAGCGGCGCACCCTCGCGGGCCAGTGAACGCCGTCGAACCCCGCCTGGTCCTGGCGACACGCAACGCCGGCAAGCTCCGGGAACTGCGTGAGCTGCTGCGCGGACGGATTCCCGGACTCGACGTGGATACCCAGGTGATCGACGCCGCTGCAGCCGGTGTTCCGGACGTCCCCGAAACCGGTGTCACCTTTGAAGAAAACTCGCTCCTGAAGGCACGTGCCGTTGCCGCCGCAACCGGCCTGCCGGCCATCGCCGACGATTCCGGGCTCGCCGTGGACGTCCTCGGCGGCGCACCGGGCATCTTCTCCGCCCGCTGGTCCGGTGTCCACGGCAATGATGCCGCGAACCTGGAGCTGCTGCTGGCGCAGCTGGCGGACATCGGGCAGGAGCACCGGAGTGCGGCCTTCGTGTGTGCTGCGGCCCTCGCAGTCCCCGGCGGAGCCGAAGTCGTGGAGCGCGGTGAGCTGCGCGGAACGCTGCTGGGCGAGCCGCGCGGCAGCGGCGGATTCGGCTACGATCCGATCCTGAAGCCGCTGGGGGAGACCCGGAGCTGTGCCGAACTGAGCTCCGACGAGAAGAATGCAATCAGCCACCGGGGCCAGGCGTTCCGTGCGCTGCTGCCTGCCATCGTCCGGGTCCTCGGCGGATCCCAGGAGCCGGCGCAGGGGTGATTTGCGCCACTGCTTCGGGCAGGTGATCTGTGCTGCGGCACACCGCGGACGGGCCCCGGCATTCTTGGCCTGCGGACCAGTAGGGCACAATTGGTTCCGATATGAGTATCCTGATCAGCGCCGCCACAGACCCCTCCAGCTCCGATTCGGCTTTGGGAGGGGTTGCCGAGTGGGCCGTAAGCATCATGGAAGCCATCGGCGCCCCCGGCGCGGGGCTTGCCATTGCTTTGGAGAACCTGTTTCCTCCGCTGCCGAGCGAAGTAATCCTCCCGCTGGCCGGTTTCGCCGCGAGCCAGGGCAACTTCTCCATTGTCGAAGCCCTGATCTGGACGACGCTTGGATCCGTCCTTGGCGCCTGGGCGCTGTATGGACTCGGCGCCTGGCTGGGCCGCGACCGGATGCGTGCCATCGTGGAAAAGGTTCCGCTGGTGGACATCGAGGACGTGGACAAGGTGGAGGCCTGGTTCTTGAAGCACGGCTACAAGGCCGTGTTCTTCGGGCGGATGATCCCCATCTTCCGCTCCCTGATCTCCATCCCGGCCGGCATCGAGAAGATGCCCATGCTCAAGTTCCTGGGGCTGACCACTGCCGGCAGCCTTATCTGGAACAGCATCTTCGTGTTCTCCGGTTTCTTCCTGGGCGAAAGCTGGCACATCGTTGAGGAATACGCCGGGATCTTCCAGAAGATCGTGATCGCGGCCGTCCTGATCGGCGGCATCTGGTATATCACGTCCAAGATCCGCTCCTACCGCCGGAAGAAGGCCCAGCGCACGGCCGAAGATTCCTGACGTGGGCGTAGATTTCACCGCCATAGATTTTGAGACTGCAAATGGTTTCCGCGGATCTCCCTGCTCGGTCGGCCTGAGCAAAGTCCGGGACGGCCGGATCGTCGAGGAAACGTCCTGGCTGATGCGCCCGCCCGAGGGACACGATTTCTTTGACCGGCGCAACACCGGCATCCACGGCATCGAGGCGTCGATGGTGGCGGGCAAACCCCGGTTCGGCGAGCTCTTTCCCGAGATCGGCGCTTTCATCGGCGAGGACCTGCTCGTGGCACACAACGCCGCCTTCGACCTCGGTGTCATCCGCTCCGCCCTGGAAGTCTCCGGACTGGCGGGGCCTGCCTATGACTATGCCTGCACCGTCATGCTGTCTCGGCGCACCTATTCCCTGCCCTCGCATTCCCTGCCGTTCGTGGCGGAAGCGGCAGGGGTGCCGCTGGAGAACCACCACGACGCGGCCGCGGATGCCCGCGCCTGCGCCGGAATCCTCATCGACATCATCCGGCGCTCTGGTGCTCCGGGGACCGCTGAGTACTTCGCACTCCAGGGCAAAGCGCCCAACCATGCCCCGGCCTACCGCCCCGGCATCGATCCGGTGTCCAAGGCCACCCGCGACGCGCTGGAGCGCGGAACCGGTGCACCCTCGGCCGCGGGGTCCTTCAGCGGCTGGCCTTCCGAGGGAGTGAATCCTCCGCCCAACCTGGATGCGTTTCCGGGCCATCCGCTCTTTGGACAGACCGTGGTGTTCACGGGCAACCTGGGCATGCCACGGCAGGACGCCAAGGACCGTGCCGCTGAGCTGGGTGCACGGCCGGCCAGCAACGTGACCCGTTCCACTACTGTCCTGGTGGTGGGTGACGGCTTCGAAGCAGGGGACCTGCGAAACGGCCGCGTCACGGGTAAGGCCAGGAGGGTCCTGGACCTGCATGAACGCGGCCAGCGCATCGAGGTGCTTTCCGAGGCCGAGTTCCTGCAGATGCTCGGCGGGACCTGGCCGGCGGCCAGCCAATAGGCTGCCGGCCCCGGTTTTAGCCTGCCGTAACCCGGATCAGCGCGTCGGCCATCTTTTCCACGGTGTCCCGTGCATCGATGGCCTGGATCCAGTCGGCCGGTACCGCAGTGCGGCCGTACAGCGTGCCCATGATGTTGCCGGCCACCGAGGCGGTCGAATCGCTGTCGCCGTCGTGGTTGGCCGCCAGGCTGACAGCCTTGCGGAACTGGGCTTCCGGTGAGCCTGCGTCCGCGGATGCCAGGGCGCAGTAAAGGCCAATGGCCAGAGCTTCTTCAGCGACCCAGCCTTCCCCCAGCGCCTGCGTCATGCGCTCCGGGGATGCATCGGCGTCTCCGGCCAGCTCTTGCGCAGCAAGCGCGACGGCGGCCTCCAGACGGGCGGCGAGTTCCGGAACGCCGCTGGCAGCCGCGCGCCGTACGGCAGCCGCAGCGGCCCCGTCGAGTGCAGCCCCGTCGGGGAGCAGGTCATGGATCAGCGTGCTGAAGACAGCGGCGCTGTGGATCGCGGACGGATGCCCATGCGTCAGGGCAGCGCCGTCGGAGCTGAACTTGTAGACCGTTTCCGCCTCGATCCAGGGAAGCAGGCCAAAGGGGGCGGAACGCATAACGGTGCCGCAGCCCTTGGAATCCGGGTTGACCGGGCGCGTGCGCGTACCCATTTCTCCGGTCATCAGCCCGGACAGGCAGGCATTGCCCGGAGCACGGCGGTGATGGAGCACCTCCTGCGCATCGATCCAGCGTCCGGGCTGGTCCGGTGCATTCGCAGGCAAGGCCTCGCCCTGGGTCTTGAGCCAGCGCAGGTAAGCCAGCCACAGGCAGGCCGTCTCGTCGGCGCCAACGCCGTCGTTGGCCCATTCCAGCACCTCCACGAGCCCGTCCACGGTGTAGAGGGTCATTTGGGTGTCGTCCGAGATGGGGGCGGGAAGTCCAAGCTGCTCAAAGCCGGAGAGTCCTGCCGTGCCAAAACGGGAGCGGATACCGTCCATCGAATCGAACTCCACGGCATAGCCGAGGGCGTCGCCAACCGCTCCTCCCAGCAGGCAGCCCCGGACCTTGTCCTTGAACTGTGCGGAGTCGGAGGGTTGCGCAGCGGCGGGGTCCGGTGTCCCGGAACCGGCATCGGAAGATGGTTTCACCCTTCCAGCATAGGTCTCCTGCCTGCGCCCTTCCGTTCAGACGGTGCGAGTGTATGCTCAGTGCGCACCCAGCGGACTCACAGGAACCAGTGGAAGTCTGGGTGGTTTGCACCGTTCCGGGTTCTCCCGGGCGCGTGAGCGCCGCTTGCGGCAACAATATGTCTCCCACTGATAGGAACTTCTCCTCAATGACTGCTGAGCCACATTTCCCAGCCGGAGCCTCGGCTGCAGAGACCGGGTCCGCCCGGATCACCCCCCTGCGTTCGTATGGGCTCGTCGGCCGCAGCATCGCTGAAGCGGCCGGTTCCTTCCTCCTGGTGCTGGCAGGCCTGGGCGTTTCCTTCTTCAACCCCTCCGGCGGGCTCTCCGCCCCCTTGGCCTTCGGACTTGTCCTGGCCGCGGCCATCATTGCTTTCGGCTACATCTCCGGGGGCCACTTCCTCCCGACCATCACCGTGGCAAGTGCGCTGGCCGGCAGGACCAGCTGGAAGTCTGTGGTGCCCTACATCGTGGCCCAGGTGGTCGGCGCGCTGCTCGCGGCCGTCATCCTCTGGGTCTCCATGACCGGTCACCCGCAGATTCCCGAGACACAGCCGTTCTTCTCCGCCGTCGCCAACGGCTTCGCCGAGCACTCGGCAACACAGTTCCCGCTTGCCGGGGCACTCCTGACCGAGGTCATCGCCGCGGCGCTCCTGACTGCCGTCTTCCTGGGCGGCGGCACGCGCATGACGTCCGCTGCAGCCGCCTTTGCCACCGGCGTGACCTACGCAGCCCTGCTGACGTTCCTGGTCCCCATCACCGGCGGATCCATCAACCCCGCCCGTTCCACGGCCACCGCGGTCTTCGCTGAAAGCTGGGCCCTGGGCGAGCTTTGGCTCTTCTGGGTGGCTCCGCTGCTTGGCGCCGCAATCACCGGCCTGATCTACCGCAGCCTCGATCTCTCCGCTTCCCCGGCAGTGCAGGTCACGGAAGGCGAGCCGGACGACGCCGACGGCGGCACGGCTGCTGCCTCCCGGTTGTCACCGGAGACCGGCACGGCTCCCGCCGTGCAGGCTGACCCGCAGCAAGATAACGAAGCGCGCGGCTTCTTTGACAAAGACGATGCCCGGGACAGCGACGGCGACCCGGACAACGGCACGGCGGATCCCCGGCGCTCCTAGGATCGGCTGCACCGGCGGGTGACACTTCCGGTCCGGCAGGCGCCGGAACGGAAGTGTCACCCGCGGGCGGTAGTTTGGTTGGTATGCGAATCCTGCACACCTCAGACTGGCACCTGGGCCGGTCTTTCCACGGAGTCGGCATGCTGGACGCCCAGCGGGCGTTCCTGGCCCAGCTGCTCGACACGGTCCGCACCTCGGCAGTGGATGCCGTCCTCATTTCCGGTGACGTGTACGACCGCGCGCTTCCCGGCGTCGACGTCGTCCGTCTCCTGGACCAGGCCCTTGCCGACATCACGGCAGCCGGCGCCCGCGTCATCCTCACCAGCGGCAACCACGATTCCGCCGCAAGGCTGGGCTTCGGCGGCAGGATCTTCGAGCAGGGCGGGGTGCATCTGCGCACCGGGATCGAAGCGATCACGGCACCGGTCCTGCTGGGGGAGGGCACCCCGGTTGCCGTGTACGGCATTCCCTACCTGGAACCGCGGCTGGCTGCACCGGAACTTGGTCCGGACGTGTCACCGACACACACCGGCGTCCTGGGCGAAGCGGTCCGCCGCATCCGCGAAGACGTGGCCCGCAGGGAGGCAGCCGGTGCACCGGTCCTGCCGCTCGTCATGGCCCACACCTTTGCCAGCGGAGGGATCACCTCCGACAGCGAACGCGACCTCTCGGTGGGCGGTGTCGGTGCGGTACCCCTGGATCTGTTCAGCGGCTTCACCTACGCAGCCCTGGGGCATCTGCACGGGCGCCAGGAACTGGCCCCCAACGTCTGGTACAGCGGCTCGCCCCTTCCGTATTCCTTTTCCGAAGCGCGCCAGTCCAAGGGCGGACTGCTGGTCGAGATCGACGACGGCGGCCTCACTGCAGTTACTCCCGTGCCCTGGAAGGCGCCGCGGAACCTGCAGGTCCTGCGGGGGACCCTGGAAGGACTCCTGGAAGATCCTCACCTGGGCACTGCCGAAGACGCCTGGTGCCAGGTGACCCTGACCGATGAGCAGCGGCCTCCCAAAGCGATGGAACGCATCCGGTCCCGCTTCCCCGGCACACTGGTCCTCGCCTTCGAGCCGCCGTCCGGCTCCCGCGGAGTCAACGAGAGCTACAGCACGCGGCTGGCCCGGGCGACAGATGACCTGGACGTCTGCTGCGGATTCCTGGACCATGTCCGGTCCCGCGAGGCAGCACCCGAGGAACGGGACCTCTTCGCTGAAGTCCTGGGCAAGGTCAACGCGGCAGAGGTTTCCAAATGAGGATCCACCGGTTGGAGATGCAGGCGTTCGGACCCTTTGCGGACCGCCAGTCCATTGACTTCGACGAACTGGGCGCCCAGGGTCTGTTTCTGCTCAACGGGCCCACCGGCGCCGGCAAGACCAGTGTCCTCGATGCCATTTGTTTCGCCCTGTACGGTTCGGTTCCCGGAGCCAGGCAGGAAGCCCGCAAGCTGCGCAGCGACCACGCGTCCCCGGGGACGCCGCCGGAAGTTGTCCTGGACTTCAGTGCCGGGCCGCGCCGTTTCAAGGTGGTACGCAATCCTCAGTGGGAGCGCCCGGCCAAACGGGCCGGCAGTGCGACCGGAACCGTCACGGAACAGGCGCGGACCCTGCTCAGCGAGTTCGTCAACGGTGAATGGACGCAGAAGACGGCCCGCAATGATGAGGCCGCCGCGGAGATCCAAAGCCTGCTCGGGATGAGCCGGGAGCAGTTCACCCGTGTGGTCATGCTTCCCCAGGGGGACTTCGCCGCTTTCCTGCGGGCCGATGCAACGTCCCGCGCGGACCTGCTGCAGCGGCTTTTTGGCACATGGCGTTTCGAGGAAATCGAGCGGCAGCTCAAGGAACAGACGGACGCCGCACGTGCCCGCCTCGCCGAGGCACGGTCCGCCAGTGAACTCCTGCGGGCCCAGGCCCGGAACGAAATCATGCGCTGCGCCAAGCTGCTGGGAGAACCTGCGGAGGATGAAGACAATCCGGAGCAGCACCAGGAGGCCGAGCAGGACTCGGCTTGGCTGCAGTCCGTGCAGGACTCTCTCGCGGAACGCCTGGACGCCCTGCGTGCAGAGCAGGAGGAAAGCAGCTCGGAGCTGGAGCGCGCAGAGGAAGCCCTCCACCAGCTGCAGGCCCGACGCGCCCGCGGCATGGCCCTGCTCCAGCTGGAGGCAGACGAACGGGAGCATGCCCGGCGTGAAGCCGCCATGGTTCCCCGTCGGCGGGCGCTCAAGGATCATGACCGTGCAGCCGGCCTCGCGGGCTACCTGGCGGCCTGCGCCTCCGCTGCACGGAGCTTCCGGAATGCCTCCGCTGCGGCCGCAGACTCCCTCGGGGAACTGCGGCACGCTGCAGGCCGCGCCGGTTTTGCCGAGCTGGTTCCGGCCGGCGACGGTGGCGAATCCGCCGCGGAGGCACTGCCGGTTCCGGCCGGACTCGACGGATTGGATGAACACACGGCGGCGGAAATATCCGCTGCCGAAGTACTCCTGGCCGAAGCGGAGCGTGCTGCGGCGCTGCACCGGCAGGCTGCCGCAGACCGTACCCGGGAGGAAACGCTTCGGGCGGAAGCGGACGGCGTTCAGAAGACAGCCGGGACGCTGCGCGAAGAGCAGGACGAGCTCCGTTCCGGACTTCCCGCGCTGCGGACGGCGGCTGCAGCTGTTCAGGCTTCCCGTGCCCGGATGGAGGAGGCAGCCAGGACCCAAGAGGTGATCGCAGCCTACAAGCGGGCCCTTGCCGCTTCGGCAGCGTCCGGCGAATCCGCCGCCGATGCGCGGCAGCGCTACCAGGACCAGCGTGAGAAGTGGCAGGGCCTGCTCCAGCTCCGTCTGGACCAGGCTGCCGCCGAGCTCGCCTCGGCGCTTCAGGACGGCGAAGGCTGCCCGGTCTGCGGAAGCACCAGCCATCCGGACCCGGCTCCGTTGCCGGAAGACGGAGGCTTCGTCACCCGCGAGGAAGAAGCAGCGGCACGGCAGTCCACCGAGGCTGCGGAAAAGGAATGGGACGCGGCACGCCTCGCGGCAGAGACCGACGCCGCCGAAGTCTCCAGCCTCCGGGGGCAGGGCGGCGAAGCCGACGCCGGCGAAGCCCGCCGTGCGGGCGAAGAAGCGGAACGGGATTACCGGGTCGCCCAGGCGGCCGCGCAGCAGCTCGCTGCGGACGAAGAACGCCTGCGCAGCCTTGAGGACGAAATCGGGCAGCTCGACCGCCGGGTATCGCTCCTGCTCCAGGATGCTGCCCAGGCCCAGGCACGGGGCGCAGCAGCTGCGGAAGAGGCCGCCGGCCTTCTGGGCCGCGGGACCGGTGCAGAGCCGGCCGCCCTCATGGGTCGGGTGCAGGAACTGAAACGCGTGCGCCGCCTCTCCGGGGCCGCCAGGTCTGCGCTGCAGGCTGCCGGCCATGCCGCGTCCGTCCAGGAAGATTCCATCCGGGCCCTTTCCGAAGCGCTGGACGGAACAGGGTTCACAGACGAGGCAGCCGTGAGGGCAGCACTGCTGCCGGAGGCGGAGGCCGGTGAACTCCGCAGGGGACTGGAGGAGCTCGACCTGGAAAGCGCACGGCTGGCCATGCGGCGCGAAAGCCAGGACGCAGCAGCGCTGGACGGCGACGGCGAGCCTGAGACCATGCCGAACGAAGAGGATGTTGCCGAAGCCTCGGAAAGCGCCGAGGCAGCGCGGCAGGCCGTTACGGGCAAGGCCCTGCAGATTGGGCTTCTGGAAGGATCCGCCGCCGCCTTGATAGACCTCGCCGGCAGGCTGGCAGCTGCCGAAGAAGAGATGCGTCCGCTGCAGGAGCGGCATGACCTGCTCTCCTCCGTCAGTGACACGGCTCGCGGCAACGGTGAGAACAGCTACCGTATGGCGCTGAGTACGTATGTGCTCGCCGCCCGCCTTGAACAGGTGGCTGCGGCGGCGACAGAGCGGCTGGCTGCGATGACGGCAGGCAGGTACTCGCTGGTCCACGATGATTCGCGTTCCGGAAACCGCCGGGCGGGACTCGGACTGCACGTCATCGACGATTGGACGGGGATCCGCAGGGACACCTCCACGCTCTCGGGCGGTGAGTCCTTCATGGCTTCGCTGGCACTCGCGCTTGGCCTCGCCGACGTCGTCCAGCAGGAGGCGGGCGGAACGAGCATGGAGACATTGTTCGTGGATGAAGGCTTCGGCAGCCTCGATGAGGAAGCCCTGGAACAGGTGATGGATGCCTTGGAAGGGCTGCGCGACGGCGGCAGGGTGGTCGGGCTGGTCAGCCACGTGGCGGAAATGAAGCAGCGCATCGGCGCCCAGCTTCAGATCACCCGGGGACGCAACGGCTCCACGGTGCGGTTCCGGGCAGCTGAAACCCTCCCGGCCTGAGAGCCTGCTCCGGCGTTTGCCCAGAGCGAAGCCGCACGCCGGCGCGCAGGGAGCAGGGGTAAGATCGGTATGTAGCCGGGTTGGGCGCATCGGGTGGAGGGACGATGCGCGTTTTCGCCTGAACTGAGCACACCATGAGCCCTGAACCGTTTACCCACGAGCACGCTGACATGCATCCCCCCGCCCAACTGTCCCCGGACACCAGCGTCCCGCCTGCGGCGTCGAAACCCGCCACCGGCCGCTACGCGCGGATCTTCGAGATTGCCGGCTCCGCCTTCTTCTCGGTCGGCTTCTTGGCCCGCCTCCCGCTCGCCATGCTGACCATCGGGGCACTGACCCTGGTTACGAGCATCACCGGGTCCTACGCGCAGGGAGGCTTCGCCGCCGGCGCGGTGGGACTCGGGTCTGCGCTTGGTGCGCCGCTGCTGGGCTACCTGGCGGACCGCATTGGCCAGCGGCCGCTGCTGCTGGGTACCGCCGTCGCCAATCCGCTCATGATCCTGGCCGTCCTGTGGACGGCGTCGCAGCTTCCCGGCGGGGGACCGCTGGCTGCCGTGCTGGCAGCAGCATTCGCCATGGGGGCCAGCAGTGCCCAGGTGGGTCCGCTGGCCCGGGTCCGGTGGATGTCCCTGACTGCACGGGACCGCACCGGGCAGGAACTTGGGACTGCGCTGTCCTATGAGAGCATGGCCGACGAACTCAGCTTTGTCCTGGGCCCTGCCCTGGTGGGGCTGCTGGCTGCCACGGTAGCGCCCTGGCTTCCGCTGGCCCTGGCCGCTGCACTTTCGGCGACCATGGTGACGGCCTTTGCCCTGCACCGGACGGTCGGCGCTGTCCAGCCCTCACCCCGCCGCCGGCGCCCTGCCAACGGTAAGGCCCGTGCCTCCAAGGACCGCGCCGAAGGCGTGTCCTGGGCGCTGCTGGCGCTTCCCGTCCTGGGCATGGTGGCAATGGGCACCTTCTTCGGAGCGACGCAGGCATCCCTGACAGCTTTCGGCGGGAGTTTCGGCATCGCAGACGCGGCCGGCCTCCTCTACTCCGTGATGGGTATCAGTTCTGCTGCTGCGGCTTTGTCCGTGGCGTTCTGGCCGGAGAAATTCAGCCAGTCGGCACGGTGGGTGATGTCTGCATTTGCCATGACCGGTGCCGCACTGCTCCTGCTGCTGCCCGGCGGCGTACCCGAAATGCTCGTGGTGCTGTTCATTCTCGGCATTCCCGTGGGACCCACTATGGTCAGCATTTTCGGCATCGGTGCCCAGCTGGCACCCCGCCATCTCATGGGGACCGTCATGACGCTGCTGGCCAGCGGTACGGTTACCGGAACAGCCATCGGTTCCGCGCTGGCCGGTCCGCTGGCAGAGGAGTACGGGCACGGCGCCGCATTCTGGGTCAGCGCAGGAGCAGCCGCTGCGCTCCTCGTCCTGGGGTTGGCGTCCTCCGCCGCAGTCCGCCGCGCAAAAAAAGATCCAGCATAGCCCAACCAGCGTGATGGAGCCGCATTCGTGGCCGTTGAGACAGGCACATTACCGCCATATATCGAATGTGCTTCCAATCACATCTTTTCCTTGACTGGGAGTGACGCATTTCATAGCGTCTATCTGTAGAACTACTGTTCAGCATGCGAACATTCGCTGCATCAGGGAGTTCTGAGTCCCCGCGTCCGTTCATGCGGGGTTTCCCATGTATAAGGAGCGCTCCAAAGTGAAACGTACTGTCCCCGTTATCCTCGCCGCCACTGCGGCCCTCGCCCTCAGCGCCTGCGGCGGTGGCTCACTTTCCGGTGACGAAGGCACAGCGGCGTCCGAAGGGTCCGCGGGCCTGACCGAGCTGTCCGTCGGCGTGATCCCGATCGTTGACACTGCACCCATCTGGCTCGGCAAGGAGCAGGGTTTCTTCGAAGAAGAAGGAATCGACCTCGATATCCAGACGACCACGGGTGGCGCGGCCGCCGTTCCCGGCGTGGTCAGCGGTGATTTCCAGTTCGCTTTCGGCAACGTCGTCTCGGTGATGGTGGCCAATGACAAGGGCCTGGACCTTCAGTTCGTGTCCAACGGCAACTCGACCACGGGCGACACCAGCTCCGACTTCGGCGCCGTTGTTGTAGCCGCAGACTCGGAGATCCAGACCGCGGCGGACCTCGCCGGCAAGACCGTGTCCGTGAACAACCTTGCCAACATCGGTGACACCACCATCCGCAAGGTCGTGGAGGATGCCGGCGGGGACCACGAAAGCATCAAGTTCGTCGAGATCCCCTTCCCGGATGCTCCCGCTGCGCTTGAAAGCGGACAGGTTGACGCCGCCTGGATCCTGGATCCGTTCCTGACGCAGTCCGTGGATAACGGTGCCCGGGTCATCGCCTACAACTTCGCCGAAACCCACGAGAACCTGGACATTTCCGGCTACTTCACCTCCACGAAGTACGTCGGGGAAAACCCGGAACTCGTCGAGAAGTTCACTGCGGCGATGAACAAGTCGCTCGAATACGCCCAGGAGAATCCGGACGCCGTCCGCGACATCGTCGGTACCTACACCAAGATCGATGACGAAATGCGCGCCAAAATGATCCTGCCGACCTTCCGGGCCGAGTTCGACCGCGAGGGCCTGACCGTGCTGGGTGAGGCTGCTGCCAGCTACGGCACGCTCTCCAAGGCTCCGGACCTGGACGCTATGCTGCCCGCACAGGACTAACACCGGACTGTGAGTCCGGCTTTACAGAACGAGACGTTATGAACATCTCCAAACGCCTCCCCACGGGGCCGTTGCTCGGGTTGGCAGGAATCCTTGGATTCCTGCTGACCTGGGAACTCATTCCCCGGCTGGGTGTGGTCAATCCCCGCTTCCTCCCTCCTGCCAGCGAAGTACTCGTCGTGTTCGTCAGCAATTTTGGGCTCGGCGCTTTCTGGGCCGCCGTTCTTGACACAATGACCGGCTGGTTCCTGGGCCTGCTGATCGCGACCGTAGCCGCCGTCGTGCTTGGACTTATCATCGGTTCCAGCGATTTCCTGCGGAAGGCAACCAACTCCACCATCGAGTTCCTTCGCCCGATCCCCTCGGTGGCGCTGATTCCGCTCGCCGTGCTGCTGTTCGGCCTGAGCCTGGAATCGACCCTGCTCCTGGTGATTTACGCTTCCTTCTGGCAGGTCCTGATCCAGGTCCTGTACGGAGTGGCTGACGTAGATCCGGTGGCGAGCAATACGGCCAAGAGCTTCGGCCTGGGCACGTTTGCCCGCATCCGGTACGTGGTGTGGCCCACCACCCTGCCGTACCTGATGACCGGCATCCGGCTGGCTGCAGCCGTGGCGCTGATCCTGGCGATCACCGCCAGCCTGATCATCGGTTCCCCGGGCCTTGGCAAGGAAATCGCCAATGCCCAGTCCGGCGGTGCCATCGCGCAGATGTATGCGCTGGTACTCACCACCGGCGTCCTGGGCATCCTCATCAACATGGGCATGCGGGTCATTGAACGCCGCACGCTGTCCTGGCACAGTTCGGTGCGCGGGGAGGTCGTCGTATGAACATTCTCAAGAAGTCCGGCTACATCATCGGACTGCCCGCACTGCTCATCTTCATCTGGTGGATCAGCACGCAGGGCAGCACCAACTTCTTCGTTCCCAAGCCGGGAACCCTGGTGGACAAGTTTTTCACCGTGTGGATCGGGGACCGGCTGGTGCAGGACGTCCTGCCCAGCGTCACCCGCCTGGTGATCGGTATCCTCCTGGCCATCGTCCTTGGGGCCGGGCTGGGAATCCTCATCGGCACCACGCGGTGGCTTCGGAGCCTGCTGGAACCCGTACTGGAGTTCTTCCGGGCGATCCCGCCGCCAGTGCTGATTCCGGTCCTGATGCTGCTGATCGGCGTCAATGACCAGATGAAGATTGCGGTCATCGTTTCGGGCTGCATCTGGCCGGTGCTGCTCAACACGATCGAGGGCGTCCGCGCCGTCGACGGCGTGCTCAGCGATTCTGCCCGCACCTTCCGGATCGGGGGACTTGCCCGCCTGCGGTACCTGGTTCTTCCCAGTGCCAGCCCGCAGATTATGGCCGGCATTCGCCAGTGCCTGTCCATCGGCCTGATCCTGATGGTGATTTCGGAGATGTTCGCATCCTCGGAGGGCCTCGGCTTCACCATCGTCCAGTTCCAGCGGTCCTTCGCCATTCCTGAAATGTGGAGCGGCATTGTGGTCCTGGGTCTGATCGGCGTGGCCATGTCATTTTTGTTCCAGTGGGCTGAACGCCGCATTCTCGGCTGGTACCACGGTTTGAGAGAGGTTGAACATGCAGAGTAACCCCACGGATGGCCAGGGCCAGCCGCTGCTTTCGGTCCGGGGCGTCCAGAAGATCTACAAGGTCGACGCCGGAGAGATTGAAGCTGTCCGGAACCTGACGTTTGACCTGCGCCCGGGGGAGCTGGTCTGCCTTGTTGGCCCGTCCGGCAGCGGCAAGACGACGCTGCTGAAGATCATTGCCGGGCTCATGGCCCCGACGTCGGGCGAAGTGGTCCTGGAAGGCAAGAAGGTCACTGAGCCGCCCAAGGACATGGCCGTTGTCTTCCAGGAGTACGGGCGGAGCCTCTTTCCCTGGATGACGGTGCGGGCCAACGTTGAGCTTCCGCTGAAGAATGCGCGCATCCCCAAGGGTGAGCGTACCCAGCTGGTGGAGGATGCACTCGAGGCTGTTGGACTGCACGACGTGCCCACGAGCTACCCCTGGCAGCTCTCCGGCGGCATGCAGCAGCGCGTGGCCATTGCCCGCGCCGTCGCGTACCAGCCCAAGGTCCTGCTCATGGACGAGCCGTTCGCCGCCGTCGACGCCCAGACACGGGCCGACCTGGAGGACCTGGTCCGAAGCGTGTGGGAGAAGCTGGGAGTCACGATCCTCTTCGTCACCCATGACATCGATGAGTCTGTCTACCTCGGGGAACGGGTGGTAGTGCTCTCAAGCTCGCCGACCGTGGTCCAGGAAGACATTGTGATCGACCTTCCGGAGAAGCGGGACCAGCTGACCACACGGTCGCTTCCGCGCTTCGTGGAGCTCCGCAACCACGTGTACGAGCAGATCCAGATCGCCAAGCGCAACAAGGGCGTCGAATCCGTCCAGGCCACCGAGTCCAGGACCTCGGTGCCCCATGGCGCCGCATTGGTCGACGGCGGAGACCCGCCCGGCGGCGGGGGAAGCGACTTCTCCTAGCGGCCGGCTCACCAGCCGTCAGGTAGACAGGGACGCGGCATTCTTCGCCCAGCGGAGAACGCCGCGTCCCTGTTTAGTTCAGGCAGGTTGACCTAGTATCGGGTGAGGAGCCGAATCCGGGGGCGGCCGACCGCCCCGCGGAGCAGGTTCGCAAAGCAAGCCACGGGAAGCGAAGCAAGCCACGGGAAGCGAAGGAAGGGACAGCCATGACGGATCAGGGCAAGGAAAATCCGGACGAGCAGAAAAAAGACGGCGGAGCCGGCCCGGAAGGGACCATTCCGGCTTCCGAAGACGGCATCGCCGCCGGCAGCGCTGACGAGGCATCAAACTTCGAGCCCGAAGAAGACCCGGAAGCGGCCGGGGAATCCTGACAGTCCCCGGACCCCGGCGCAGCTAGGGCAGGCTGGGTGCGTGAGTCGGCGGCAGCGGAATATAGATATTGCCGGTCGTCACGCCGCCGGTGGTGACTTCCTCTTCCTCTGCTGCTGAATCCTCGCCGACCGCCGGAGCCGCCTCCGGCTCCAGGGCCAGCAGGCGCAGTGCCGCAGCTGCCTCGTGGGCGGCCGGCCTGGTATCGGGCAGGCGGGATGTCATCGAGCGGAGCAGCTGCACCCAGTCATCGCCAAGTGCATCGGGGATGTGCGGATCGCGGAGCAGCCGCGCGACGGCGGCCTCCACAATCGGTCCGGGGAAGGCCTTTTCGCCGGTGAGCGATTCAAGCAGCACCAGGCCGAGCGAATAGATGTCGGTGGAAGGCTGGACCGTCCCGCCCTGTGCCTGCTCCGGGCTGAGGTAGTTCGCGGTGCCTATGGTGGCTCCGTGGGCTGTGGCGACCGTGGCTTCGACGAACCTGGCGATGCCGAAGTCGGTCAGTTTGGGATAGAGCCGCGAATCAAGCTCACCCTGCGGATAGAGCAGGATATTGGCCGGTTTCACGTCCCGGTGGATGACTCCCTGGGAATGAATGTAGGCCAGCGCATCGGCCAGGTCTGCGCCCAGGGAAGCAACCGAGACTGCCGGCAGCGGCCCGGACTTCAAAGTACGGCGCAGGTCGGGGCCGTCGACAAGTTCCATCACGATGTAGTTCAGGACGTTGCCGTCCTCGTCATGGTGCAGGCCTGCGTCGAGCAGAGTGACCAGCCCCGGGTGGTTCAGCGTCGCCAGCAGCAGCGTCTCTGTGTGCTGGCGGCGGTAAGCGTCGTCCTCCTGGACAGACGGACGGAAAATCTTGACCGCAACTTCGCGGCCCAGGTTCTCGTCGGTCGCCCGGAGCACAGAAGCAGCGCCGCCCGTTCCGATGAGATCGGTGGTGCGGTAGCGCTGGCCCAGGAATAGGTCCAAGGGCATCCTCACTTATAGGTTGAGCTGCACGAAATGGCCGGGCGGATGTTCACACACAAATATCCCCGGAAAGCGATTTCAGTCACCAGAACTGTCGCCGGAAATATTGCCAAGCACACTGATTATTAGTATCAGTGTACTGACCATCTCATCCTACCGGTTACCTGCACCTGCCAGCGGCGTTTTGAGCCGCCTCAACCAGGTCCTGGCCGAACCCTCAGGGAAGCGGTGCGGCGCCCTGGGAGAGGAAATCCACGGCTGAGCTCTTGAAAGCGCGCGAGGTCACTGCGTTGGCGTGATGCCGGCCAGGAAGAAGCAGCAGATCCGAGCGTCCGTTCAGCTCAGCCAATTCCGGGGCGGAAGCAGCGAGCTCATCGTTCTCACCCGCTACGAGCAGCAGGGGCATCGCCGGAACTGCGGCGGCGGGGCGGAACGGCTCTTCCTTGATCGCCTCGATCAACGTGAACAAAGCCTCCAGGTCATTGGAGGGGACAATGGTTGCCATCCTGAGCAGGTCGGCACTGACGGGGTCCGTGAGGGGTGAGCCGCCGGCCAGCGCCTGCCGGGCGCCGTCAAGGTCGAACTCCGCCAGCGGATCACCGGAACCCGGACCGCCCAGGACCATCCGGTGCACCAGCTCCGGCGCCGCTGCACCAAACTCCCACGCGAGGCGGGAGCCCAGCGAGTAGCCCACGATGTCCACGCCCGAGGAGCGGTCGTGCGGCTCCAGCGGCCGGACCCCGGCAGCCGTGAGCATATCCAGGATCCGGCTGCGGATCCGGCTGGGATAGTAGTGCTCGCGTCCGGCCGGCGAGGTGCTGCGTCCGTGGCCCGGGAGGTCGACGGCGATTACCCGGCGGCCGGCCTCGGTGAGCGTTCGGATCCATCCGGTGGAAACCCAGTTCATTTCCGCTGAGGAAGCAAAACCGTGGAGGAGCAGTACGGGACGCAGCCCGGCGTCGTCCGCGGGTTCGTAGATTTCGCTGGACAGCACGGGCTCGGTGCCCTCAAGGATCTCCATGGACCCTAGTCTTCGTCCAGGACAGCGGACAAGCGGACCCGGCGGCGGGCCGGAGCCTCCTGCGGCACCGTTCCAACAATCCCGGCTGTGTCATCGGGAACCTCGAAAACGACGAGGGGTTCACCGACATTGATCTTTTCGCCCGCATCTCCGTAGATCCGGGCGACGATTCCGGCCTGCGGGGAGGGAAGCTCCACAGCAGACTTGGAGGTCTCCACCTCGACCAGGGGCTGGTTGCGCTCCACCTGGTCTCCCGGGGCGACGAGCCACTCCAGGATGGTTGCCTCGATCAGGCCTTCACCCAGGTCGGGCAGGGGAAAGGAAAGTTCAGCCACGCCGGTACTCCAATACTCGCTGGATCCCGAAAAGGATCCGGTCAACGTTCGGGATGTATTCGTCTTCAAGATCACCTGAGGGATACGGTACGTCGAATCCCGTGACCCGTTCCACCGGCGCCCGCAGTGTGTCAAAGCAGTGCTGGGTGATCAGCGCGGCGACTTCAGCGCCCAGCCCGGCGGTGAGCGGGGCCTCGTGGACCACTACTGCCCGCCGGGTGCGGGACACTGATGCGGCAAGTCCGGCGGCATCGATCGGCTTGAGCCAGCGCAGGTCCAGCACCTCGATCTCGATGCCGTCCTCGGCGGCGAGTTCGGCGACCTGCAGGCAGCGCGCCACCATGGCACCCCAGGCAACAAGGGTCAGGTGGCGCCCTGGGCGCACAACCTTGGAACCCAGCGGGGAACCCGCGTCGGCGAAGTCGACTGTGTCCTTCTGCCAGTACCGGGACTTCGGTTCCATGAAGATCACCGGGTCCGGCTGGCGGGCCGAGTGCTTGAGCAGGTGGTAGGCGTCGTGCGGATTGGACGGCGAGACAACCTTCAGCCCCGGCACATGCGCGAAGAGCGCCTCAAGCGACTCGCCGTGATGTTCAGGTGCGCGGATCCCGCCAAAGCTGGGCACCCGGAGGGTTACGGGCATCGGCATGGTTCCGCGGCTGCGGTAGTTCATCCGGGCCAGCTGGGTAATGATCTGGTTGACCGCAGGATAGGCGAAGCCGTCGAACTGGACCTCGGGGATCGGGTGGTAGCCGGCCATGGCCAGTCCCACCGACATGCCCAGGATTCCCGACTCCGCCAGCGGTGTATCGAAGACGCGTTCGGCTCCGAACCGCTTCTGCAGACCGTCGGTGATGCGGAAGACCCCGCCGAGGCGTCCCACGTCTTCTCCGAGGACAACAGTTTTTTCGTCCTCGGCAAGGATCTCCGCAAGAGCCCGGTTGAGGGCGGCCTGCATCGAGATTGTTTCGGCAGCGGGGGAGCCGGGGATGGAACCTTCCATGGGCCGGATTCCTTCAGTCAGTTGGCTAGACATGCTCGGATTCCTCCCGCCAGGCACGGGCCTGGGCTTTCAGGGTGTCGGTGGGTTCAGCGAAGACAAAGTCGAACATTTCCCGGCCGGGACGCGGTTCCAGGGCCTGGACCCCTTCGCGGACCTTCTCGGCATGCGCCTTCGCCTCGCTGCGGGACGCGTCCAGGAAAGCCTGGTCAGCGGCGCCGTCCTCCAGCAGGAGTGCGGCAAGCCGGGCTACGGGATCTGCTCCGGCGTCACGGCGTTCCTCGTCGAGGCTCCGGTAGCGTCCCGGGTCGTCGCTGGTGGAGTGGGGTCCCCGGCGGTAGGTCATGGCTTCGATCAGCACCGGGCCGTTGCCCGCCCTCGCGTGGGCCAGGGCAGCCCGGGTGGCGCGTACGACGGCGGGTGCATCATTTCCGTCGACGGTCACGGAGGGCATCCCGTAGCCTGCGGCGCGGGCTGCAACGGTGCCGCCGGCAACCTGGTCCTGCGTGGGCAGCGAGATAGCCCAGCCGTTGTTCTGGACGAAGAAGATGACCGGGGCCTTCAAGACACCGGCAAAGTTCATGGCCTCGTGCACATCGCCCTGGGAACTGGCGCCGTCGCCGAAATAGGCCATGGCGGCGGGCAGTTCGGAACCGGGCGCAGCGGACAGGCGCTGTCCGTGGGCCCATCCCACTGCGTGGAGCACGGAACCCCCAACAACTGCCTGGATCGGCGCCAGGCCGGTGCTGACCGGGTTGTACAGGCCGCCGTGCCAGCTTGCCTTGTGAGTGGACATGTACTCGACCATGTCCACGCCCAGTGCCAGAGCCACACCCATTTCGCGGTAGGTGGGGAACAGGAAATCCCGGGCGGTGTCCATGGCGAAGGCGCTGCCCACCTGGGCAGCTTCCTGGCCCAGTTCGGGGGCGTAGCCCGGGATGATGCCCTGGCGCTGCCAGGCGACCGCGGCCAGGTCCAGCTCCCGCGTGGCATCCACCAGCTGGTACAGCCGGCGCAGTTCCTCATGTGTGAGCTCGGGGATGCTCGTTATGTCTAGGTCCATGAGGCAAAACGTAACCGCCATCACGCCACTCTGCAAACAGCTATTGCGAGCCTGAACACACTGCACAGATAGTTCATTGGTCCGCGGCATTACCTGTACAAAATGTCTACTCTCCTGCTGACTAGCGGAGTGGCTTGCAGTGTTCGAGGTGAGGCGCTCCATAAGTGTCCGCCCGGGGCGGCTGTGCACGAGTGTGCAGCAGCTGCGCGGGCCGGATGCAGGACTGGCATTTAATTTATTTCCGGGTATGGTCGTCAATAGCCGGTCTTTCAAATAAACTGCGGAAACCGGTTTTCCCAAAGTGGATAAAAAGTCAGGCGGCCTGAGAAAAGGCCAGCGCCGCCGGCCAGTCGCTGAGGAGTGCAAATGTCAGGAAACGCCAAAAAGCCAGGTAAGTCCATCAAGGAGAAGCGCGCGGAGAAGCGGGCCAAGTCCGCTTCAGTGGAGCCGGCGCCCCGCAAGCGCAAGGGCCTGTAAGCCGCCCGGTGCAAAGGGAAACCGTTTAGGCCGGGAGCTTTCGAGCTCCTGCCTGGACGGCAGCCCGGCCGCCCGCCCTGTTGCGGATTCGAGCCTGTGCGGCTTCCGGGGATTGCTTGGTGTGGTCCGTCCGGTTCCGGGGTAGGAATTTATTGGCTGCAATTTTGAAAAACCACTAAACATTGCTGCCTGGTAGTTTTTGCTTGAATCAGCTTCCAGTGTGTTTGCAATTCACATTATGCCTTTTTGGTGCCCTGGGTTCGGGGCAGCCCGCCATATTCCCGTGCGTGGCGCGGTGCAGCCAAAGCGGCTCTGCCGCTAAAGTTCCATCAGGGGCGGCATCAGCAGTCCCGTTCCGGGCGGCTGCCCGGTCCCGCCCGGATTTCCTGCACGGAAAGGCTGCCATGGCAACAGATCAGCTCGACGCCCGGATCGTGTCCCTCTTTACCGATGACCCCCGGATGTCGGTCCTGGAAGCGTCCCGCATGCTCAAGGTTGCCCGTGCCACAGTGCAGGCCCGGCTTGACCGGATGCAGCGCAACGGCGTCATAGCCGGCTGGGGGCCCCGGCTTGATCCTGCCGCACTGGGCTACGTCGTCACGGCGTACTGCTCTCTCACTATCCGCCAGGATATGGGGCATGACGCCGTCGTAGCCGCCCTGGCAGAGATTCCTGAGGTCCAGGAAGCGCACACTGTCTCCGGGGAAAGTGATCTCATTGCCCGGGTGGCCGCGCGGTCAAACTCGGATCTGCAGCGTGTGATCGACTCAATGGTTGCCACCGGTGCCGTACTGAGATCCTCTTCGGTGATCGTGCTGAACACCCACTTCGAAGGGCGGATGCTGCCGCTGCTGCATGCCGCCGCAGGCGCAGACGCCGCGGAGCCGGAAAAGAGCGCGTAACTTTCAATTAGCAGTCCTCTGCATTTCCCGCAGACTGAGTTAGAGTCAACCTGACCCTTACAGGACAAGCGGCGGCCTTAGGGTGCCGGCAAGGAAGGCACGCAGGCATGAGCCCCAGATACGCCAACGTTTCGGAGCGGGAGCAGGAGCCGCCGTCGCTGGCCATTTCCACGGTGATCTTTGCGCTGCGCCCGGATCCGGATACCGGAAACCTGACGCTGTGGCTTCCCCTGGTCCGCCGGATCCGGCAGCCCTACCTGGATCTGTGGGCTCTGCCGGGCGGTCCGCTGCGGCCCACCGAGTCGCTCCAGGACGCCGCCGCCAGGAACCTGCAGGAGACCACAGCCCTGGCACCCCGGTATCTTGAACAGCTGTACGCCTTTGGCGGCCCGGACAGGTCCCCGTCGCCCCGCGTGGTGTCGATTGTGTACTGGGCGCTGGTGCAGCCGGACGAGGCAGCGCTGGCCCGGCAGGACGAGAACGTGGCATGGTTCCGGGCAGACCGGGTGGGCACCCTGGCCTTCGACCACAATCAGATCGTCGAGTACGCGCTCTGGCGCCTGCGCAACAAGCTCGAGTACGGAACCGTGGCCTACGCGTTCCTTGGCTCCACCTTCACCCTGGCCCAGGTCCGGGAAGTCTATGAAGCCGTCCTCGGCCGGGCACTGGATCCGGCGAACTTCCGCCGCCAGCTCCAGTCATCAGTGCACATCGAGCCCACCGACGAGTACCTGCAGGGCGGGCGGCACCGGCCCCCGCGGCTGTACCGCTACACCGGCCCGGATCCCCGGGAGAATTCCTTCCCCAGCCAGCGATGACAAGCAACGGAGCACTGAAATGACTGCAACGATTCCGGTCCCGGGCGGCAGCGTAGCCACCAGGATCGCCCTGCTTTCCGGACCCGAAGAGGCGCTGAACCAGGCACAGGCATCAACCGCCACCTGCGCTCCCGGGCTTGCCTCCGGGCCGTGGGATTTCGACGCCGCTCCAGGATACGGTCCCGGTGCCTCCCTGACGGATGCCGCTCCGGCAGGTATTCCCCGCCAGGCCGAGCTGCCGGAAGAATACCGCCGGACATCGGATGCCGAACTGGAAGAGCGGATTACCAGGGCCAAGGAGTTTCTGGGAGACCGCGTGGTGATTCTGGGGCATTTTTACCAACGGGATGAGGTCGTGCGGCACGCAGACTTCGTCGGGGATTCCTTCCAGCTGGCCCGTGCTGCCAAGAGCCGTCCGGACGCCGAAGCCATCGTGTTCTGCGGCGTGCACTTTATGGCAGAGACCGCGGACCTGCTCTCCGGGCCCGATCAGGCCGTTGTGCTGCCGAACCTGGCGGCCGGGTGCTCCATGGCAGATATGGCCGACGCCGACTCCGTCGCCGAATGCTGGGAGCAGCTTTCCGCGCTGTACGGCGAGGCACCGGACGCCCTGGGCCGGCAGCCGGTTATCCCGGTGACCTATATGAACTCCTCCGCGGCGCTGAAAGCGTTCTGCGGGGAGAACGGCGGGATTGTCTGCACGTCTTCCAACGCTGCCGCAGTCCTGGAGTGGGCCTTTGAACGCGGGCAGCGGGTGCTGTTTTTCCCGGACCAGCACCTGGGCCGCAATACCGCCAAGGCCATGGGTATTCCGCTTGCTGCCATGCCCATGTGGAACCCGCGGCTGCCGCTGGGCGGGAACACGCCGCAAACCCTGCAGGACGCCAAAGTCCTGCTCTGGAACGGGTTCTGTTCAGTCCACAAGCGCTTCACCGTCGCCCAGATCGAGCAGGCCCGCGCCGAACACCCAGGAGTCCGGGTGATCGTGCATCCCGAATGCCCCATGCCGGTGGTGGACGCAGCGGACGAGTCCGGTTCCACCGACTACATCCAGAAGGCGATCGCCGCAGCACCTGCGGGAAGCACCTTCGCCGTCGGCACCGAGATCAACATGGTGAACCGGCTGGCCGCGCAGTACCCGCAGCACACGATCTTCTGCCTCGACCCGGTGATCTGCCCCTGCTCGACCATGTACCGGATCCACCCGGGCTACCTCGCCTGGGTGCTGGAGGGACTCGCCGCCGGCCAGGTTCACAACCGGATCACCGTTCCCGCCGCCACAGCCTCGGCGGCCCGTACTGCCCTGGAACGGATGCTGGCGGTCCGGCCGTGAGCATCGCCGTCGTCGGCAGCGGAATCGCCGGCGTGCCCGGGGACGCGCACTTCCGATCCGATGCCCTGCCTGCACTCCATCCTCCGATGCGCCGGGCCGCGTCCCGCGGAGCCCGCCTACCCGAACCTGCCTGACCGATGAACGGAACCAACAGATGACCAACACACAGCTTCCCGCACGCACCGGGACCGGCGGCGCACCCACCCCGCTGCCCCGGACGGGCGGCGCAGCGCCCCTGCCGCTCCCGGCCCGGGCGGTGGATGACCTCGTCTCCGCTGCGCTCGCAGAGGATGCCCCGTGGGGCGACCTCACCTCACACGCACTGATTCCGGAAAACGCCATTGCCACCGCGTTCCTGACCGCCCGCGAAGAGGGAATCTTCTGCGGCGAACAGGTCCTTGAGGCAGCCTTCCGGCTGGCCGGCACCGGCACCGCCGTGATCCAGCTGGTCCGCGACGGGGAGCGCTTCGACGCCGGCGCCATCCTGGCCGAGATCACCGGACCTGCCCGGACCGTGCTCACCGCCGAACGGGTGGCGCTGAACCTTGCTCAGCGGTTGTCCGGGATTGCCACGCTGACAGCCAGGTTCGTGGCGGAAACCGAGGGAACCAGGGCCCGCATCGCGGACACCCGCAAGACAACCCCCGGGCTGCGGGCACTTGAACGCTACGCGCTGCGCTGCGGCGGCGGGTTCAACCACCGCTATTCCCTCTCCGACGCGGTCATGGCAAAGGACAATCACCTGGCCGTCCTGGCCGCCGCCGGACTGGACCTCGCCGCAGCGCTCCGCGAGGCAAGGGACAAGCTCTCCCACACCGTGCATTTCGAGGTGGAAGTGGACTCCCTGGACCAGATCGAACCTGTGCTTGCCGGCGGAGCGGACACCGTACTGCTGGACAATTTCAGCGTCGAGGACCTGCGCCGCGGAGTGGAAGCCGTCAACGGGCGGGCATTGACGGAGGCCAGCGGCAACGTCCGGCTGGATACCGTTGCTGCCATTGCCGCCACCGGTGTGGACATCATTTCCGCCGGTGCCCTAACCCACAGCGTCCGCGCACTGGACCTTGGCCTGGACATCCGCGCCTCGCTGGCAGCGCAGCAGGAGTACCGCGAATGATCTACTTTGATGCCGCTGCCACCACACCGGTCCGCCCGGAGGTCCTGGCCGCGCTGGCGCCGCTGTACACAACCGACTTCGGCAACCCCTCCAGCACCCACTCGGCGGGGGAGACCGCAGCCCGTGCCCTGGACTACGCCCGGCGCACTGCCGCGGAGGTACTCGGCTGCCGTCCCGGGGACATCGTCTTCACCTCGGGCGGCACGGAGGCCGACAACCTCGCTGTGAAAGGGCTGGCTCTTGCTGCACCGCAGGGGCGGCACATCGTCTCCAGCGCCGTCGAGCATCCCGCTGTGCTGGAATCCCTCGCCTACCTTGCCCGGCACCACGGGTTCCGGATTACCCTGCTGCCCGTGGACTCGGATGGCCGCGTGGACCCGGCTGAGGCCGCGGCTGCCCTGACGCATGAGACCACGCTGTGCACGGTCATGACTGCCAACAACGAGGTCGGTACCGTGCAGCCCGTTGGAGAGATTGCCCAAGCCTGCCGGGACCGCGGCATCCCCTTCCACACCGACGCGGTGCAGGCGGCCGGCTGGCTGCCGCTGTCTGTGGAAGGAACGGGGATTGACGCCATGAGCATCTCCGGACACAAGCTGGGAGCACCCAAAGGCTGCGGGCTGCTGTATGTCAGGGGAGTGCTGCCGCTTGAACCGCTGCTCCACGGCGGGGGACAGGAACGCGGACGCCGTTCGGGCACCGAAAACGTGGCCGGCGCGGTCGCCGTGGCTACAGCGCTGGCGCTCGCGGACCGTGAGCGTGACGCCGTCGCCGAACGTGCCCGCGGATTGCGTGATTACCTGATCGGCGCCGTCCTGGACCAGGTGCCCGGAGCGGTCCTGACCGGCCACCGCACCGAACGGCTTCCCGGCCATGCCTCCTTCTGCTTTCCCGGGACCAGCGGGGAAGCAGTCCTGCTGGAAGCCGAACGGGCCGGAGTGCTCTGCTCCTCAGGGTCGGCCTGCGCGGCCGGATCCGACGAGCCGTCCCCGGTCCTCACGGCGATGGGTGTGGACCGTGCAACAGCCCAGTCTGCGGTGCGCCTTACTTTCGGTCCCTCGGTCCGGGAGAACGAAATCACCATGGCTGCCCGCGCGCTGGTCACCGCAGTCCGCCGGGTCAGGGAGCTGCAGCCGAACACGCCGTCGTAGCATCGCGTAGCAAACCGGACCGGGACTCTGCCGCCCCTACACTCATGCCATGCATACGAGCACTCCTTCCGCTGCCGTGCCGCACCAGGCGCTGGGCGAAGCGGCGGCACCCAAGCTGGCCCGGCTGATCACCTGCCGCACCGTCTCCTCCCGGGAACCCGGAGAGGTGGAGACAGCCGAGTTCGAACGGTTCCGCAGCGAACTGGCCGCACTGTTCCCCGCCGTGCACGCAGGCCTGTCCCTGGAACATATCCGCGGCGGCCTGCTCTTCCGGTGGCAGGGGCGCCGGAACGAAGAGCCCGTGGTGCTGATGGCGCACTATGACGTCGTCCCGGTGGAGGACGCCAGCACCTGGGACCACCCGCCGTTTGGCGGCGTCATCGCAGACGGGTTCATCCACGGCCGAGGGGGGCTGGATGACAAAGGATCGCTGGCGGCGATCATGGAGGCCGTGGAAACGCTGCTCACGGAAGGATTTGTTCCCGAGCGGACCGTCTACCTGTCCTTCGGTGACAACGAAGAGACCGCGGGGGACACCGCGGCCGAAGTGGCCCGGGTGCTGGAGGAACGCGGCATACGCCCCTGGCTTGTGCTGGACGAAGGCGGCGCCGTCGCCGGACAGGCGTTCCCGTTCGTCAGCCGGCCGGTTGCCGTGATCGGAGTCTCCGAAAAAGGGATCCTCGACGTCGAGCTCTCCGTGAACGATCCGGGAGGCCATGCCTCCACACCCAGCCGGGGCGGCGCGACGGCCCGCGTAGCCCGCGCCGTCGTTCGGCTGGACAACAAGCCATTCCCCGCCTCGCTGCATCCGGTCACCGTCGAAATGCTGGGTCGATTGGCAGCCGGGGCTTCCCGCCTCCCGGCGTTCCTCTTTGCCCGCGCCGGCGCCCTGGCCCTGCCGCTGACCAGGGTTTTCGGTGCCCTGGGCGGCGAACCGAATGCCATGACCCGCACCACTGTTGCCGTGACCATGCTGCAGGGCTCCAAGGCAACCAATGTACTCGCCACCCGGGCCAGCGCCGTCGCCAACGTCCGGATCGCGCCGGGGGAGAGCATCGAGTCCGTCCTGGAGCGGATGCGGAAGACCATCCGGGACCCGAAAGTGGTGCTGCGGGTCGTGGAAGGGACCGACCCGTCGCCGGTGTCCTCCACCGGCAACGCCCAGTTCGCCGCCCTGGAACAGGCCATCGGCGAGGTGTTTCCGGATGCGATCGCGGCACCGTACATCATGATGGGCGGCACCGACTCGCGCCGGTTCACCGGCATCAGCAAGGCCGTCTACCGGTTTGCCCCCTTCCGGATGGACAAGGCGGCCAGGGCATCGATCCATGCGGATAACGAGAAACTGGCGGTCCGGGCCTTTGGTGAAGGCATCGCGTTCTACCGGCACCTGCTTCAGAACCTGGAAGCGGCCTCCTGATGCGCGCCCTGGGGCCGATCGTCCTGTTCCTGTTCCTGGTCGAAATCACCAGCGGCATCCTGCAGGGGTACTACACGCCCATCCTGACCGACGTCGCCCGGAACCTCGGAATCGCCGACGGCGATGTGAACTGGTTCGAGGCAGCGCAGCTGATGTTCAGCGCGCTGGCCGTCCCCGTCCTGGCCAGGCTGGGCGACATCTACGGGCACAAACGGATCCTGCTGGTTTCCACCGTGCTGACGGCTGCGGCCTCCTGGGGTGTGGCGTTCGCGCCGGACTTCTGGACGTTCCTCGTGGCCTGGTCGCTGCAGGGCTTCTACGTGGTGTGGCTGCCCCTGGAGATCGCGCTCATATTTGCCCGGGTCGCTTCGAAGCCTGACCGTGCGGCGCTGACCCGCAAAGCCGCCGGCCTGCTGGTGGGTGGCCTCCAGTTCGGCGTGATTGCCGGCGCCCTTGCGGCGGGTGCCCTGATCGGCGTCTTCGCAGGGAACCTCCAGCTGACCCTGATGGTCCCGGCAGTTGCCGCAACGCTGTGCATCTTCGCGGTGTGGTTCGGGGTGCCGGAATCTGCGCTCCGTGCCGGCGGCGCGGTGGACATCAAGGGGTTCGCACTGCTGGCCGTGGGCCTGCTGCTGCTCACCTCCGGGCTGACCTTCCTGCGCATCAACGGAGCAGGCACCTGGTGGGTCTGGCTGGTGCTGCTGGCGGGCCTGGCAGCCTTCGTGCCCTTTGTGCGCTACCAGCTGCGGATCGACGAACCGCTGGTGGACATCCGGATGCTCCGTTCCCCGTCCATGTGGCCGGTGCAGCTCACCGCAGGACTCTTCGGCATCTCGGTGCTGGGAGCACAGGCGCCCATGTCAACCTTCGCCCGGACCGACCGGGAAGTGCACGGCTACGGGCTGGGGCTCGAGGCAGGCTCGGTGTCCCTGATTATCGGGGCTTACGTGCTCGCGGTGCTGAGCGGGGCCCTGCTCTTTCCGTTGGCGGCACGGCTGACGACGCCGCGGATCACACTCAGCGGTGCTGCTGCGGTGGTCGGCATCGGCTACGGGTTGCAAGTGCCCTTCCACGATTCCCTTCCCCAGACCCTGGCCAACATGGTCATCGCCGGACTTGGCTCCGGCGCACTGGTTGCGGCGCTGCCGTCTGCCGCGGCAGCCGCAGCACCGCTGAACCGCACGGGCATGGCCACTGGGTTGACGAACACCACCAAGACGATCGGCGGGTCCTTCGCCTCCGCCGTCTTCGGCATCGCGCTGCTCAGTGCGGCGGGGGAGTCGCTGGGCGGCATTACGGGTGCCGCGACGGCAGCTCCCTTGTCGGGCTATCTAACGGTATGGACGGTCTGTTCCGTGACGGCATTCGCTGCTGCCGCAGCCCTGTTGCTGGTGCCCCGGCTGGCCTTTGCCGACGCGCCGCTGGTTCCGGGACTGGCCGAAGGCACTCTTCCTGCCCCGGGAGAGAATTCGCGCTAGCCGGGGGACGGACAGCGGGGCCTGCGAAGGGAAGCCCCGCTGTCCAGGGCCGTCTCAGGCCTGGTTCGACTTCGCCTCCGGCTGGAGGCCCGCCAGCAGTTTGTCCGTCAGCGCCTTCAGCTGGACGAGTTCCTCCTGGGTCAGCGAAGGAGCGAGAAGTTCATGGATTCCGCGGACGTGGATCCTTCCGAGCCGCTTCTGCACTGCCCGGCCCTCATCCGTCAGGGAAAGTTCCACGCCGCGCTGGTCGTTCAGGGCCGGGCGCCGCTGCACCAGGCCCTTGCCCTCCAGCCGGTCCATCATCCTGCTCAGGCTCGGCTGGCTGATGAGCAGGTGCTCGTTCAGCTCATTCAGCCTGGTCCAGCCGGTGGGGCAGCGGCTGAGGTTGAACAGTACGTCGTATTCCCGCATGGTGAGTTCCTTGAACTCGGGGTCCCGCTGCAGCCTGCGCATGACACTCACCTGGGCACGGAAGAGGGATTCCCAGGTTTCGGCTGTCTGTTTGAGGGGGGACACCCCGTTGGTCTCGGAACTCATTCCATTAGCCTACTGAAGTTGCGGCCGGCGTGGCGCCGGACGCGGCCTGCTCGCGTGCGGCGACCCGCGCAGCGTGGGTAGGTCCGTCGGGTACGTGCGTTGGACGCCTGGAATCCAGTTCCCGGCGCAGCTCGGGCAGGACATGCTCACCGAAGAGGTCCAGCTGTTCCAGGACGGTCTTCAGCGGCAGGCCTGCATGGTCGATCAGGAAGAGCTGGCGCTGGTAATCGCCGAAGTACTCCTGGAAGGTCAGCGTCTTTTCCAGGACTTCCTGGGGGCTGCCCACAGTGAGGGGCGTCTGCGCGGTGAAATCCTCCATGGACGGGCCGTGGCCGTAGACCGGCGCGTTGTCGAAGTACGGCCGGAACTCGTTCACGGCGTCCTGCGAGTTCCTGCGCATGAAGAACTGCCCGCCCAGGCCAACAATCGCCTGGTCCGCCGAGCCGTGGCCGTAGTGCTCGTAGCGCTCACGGTAGAGGCCGATGAGCTGCATGTAGTGTTCCTTCGGCCAGAAAATATTGTTGGCGAAGAATCCGTCACCGAAGTAGGCGGCGATTTCCGCCACCTGGGGCGTACGGATCGAACCGTGCCAGACAAACGGTGCGACGCCGTCGAGCGGGCGGGGCGTGGCGGTGAAGTTGTGCAGCGGCGTGCGGAACTTGCCTTCCCAGTTCACGCTCTCCTTGTCCCAGAGCTGGCGCAGCAGGTTGTAGTTCTCCACGGTCAGGTCGACCGAGTCCTGCGCGTTCTTGCCAAACCAGGGATAGACCGGAGCCGTGTTTCCCCGGCCCAGGACGAGGTCCGTGCGGCCGTCAGAGAGGTGCTGGAGCATGGCGAAGTCCTCGGCGATCTTCACCGGGTCATTGGTGGTGATCAGGGTGGTTGCCGTGGAGAGGATGATCCGTTCCGTCTGCGCCGCAATGTAGCCCAGGAGGGTGGTGGGGGATGACGCGTAGAACGGCGGGTTGTGGTGCTCGCCGGTCGCGTAGACATCCATGCCGATCTCTTCGACCTTCCGGGCGATGGCGACGGCGGCCTTGATGCGCTCACCCTCCGTGGGCATCCGGCCGGTTACCGGATCACGGGTGATGTCGCTGACGCTGAATACGCCGATCTGCATGGTGTGCCTCCCTGGGCGTATATGCATTTGCATCTAATGTCAGGATACAACAGGCGGTCCTGACATTTCATTCCGCACAGCAAAAGACCCGCCCGCCGGGAAGGCGCGCGGGTCTTCTGCAGGCTCGGATCAGGCCGTGGCCTGCCCGGCGGCTTCCTCCCTGGCCAATGCACGGCGTTCCCGCGGGCCCTCAACGAGCTGGTACAGCACAGGTACCAGCACCAGGGTGAGCAGGGTGGAACTGACCAGCCCGCCAACCACCACGATCGCCAGCGGCCGCGAGATGAACCCGCCTTCGCCGGTGACGCCCAATGCCATAGGCGTCAGCGCGAAGATCGTGGCCAGTGCCGTCATCAGGATCGGCCGCAGCCGCTGCCGGGCACCGCGGACAATCGCATCCTGCACCCTCATGCCGGGGCGGCTGCCGTCCGGGCGCCGGTACTGGTTGATCAGGTCCACCAGCACGATGGCGTTGGTGACCACAATGCCTACCAGCATCAGCATCCCGACCAGGGACGGAAGCCCCAGCGGCACGTTGGCCACGAGCAGCAGCACGATCGCGCCTGTTGCCGCGAACGGAACGGAGACCAGGAGGATCAGCGGCTGGATCAGGGACTTGAACGTCGCGACCATGATCACGTAAACGATTGCGATGGCAGCCAGCAGTGCCCAGCCCAGCTGGGTAAAGGATTCGTTCTGCTGAGTGGCTGCACCGCTGAGCGTTGCGGTCACGGAGGTTGGCAGGTCCACAGTGGCCAGTTCTGCCTGGACTTCGGTAATCGCTCCGCCGAGGTTGTCCCCGGCAGGAGTCACCGAGACGACGGCGGTGCGTTCTCCGCCGGAAGAGGACACCGAGGTGGGGACGGCGACTTCTTCCACGACCGCGAGTTCGCTGAGCGGCACGGGACCGGCCGCCGTCGGAACCGGGATAGCCGCCAGCTGTTCGACGGTGGCGACTTCGGTGCCTTCGCCGATCAGGACCGGGAAATCGTCAGTGCCCAGGCGGACGGTGCCTGCCGGGAGCGGACTCAGGGTAGAGGCCAGGATCCCGGCGACCTGCTGCTCATCCAGCCCGGCGGCCACAGCCTTGGCCCGGTCAATGGAAACCTGTACGACAGGTTCCGAAGACGCCAGGTTCGACGTTGCCTCGGATACCCCCGGGAGATCGGACATGGCCTTGACCAGTGCGTCGGTTGCCGGCTGCAGCTCTGCCGGATCTCCGGCCGAGATTTCGATGTCCACAGTGTTGGACGTGCCGAAGCCGCCGCCCTGGGTGCCCAGGGTCACCGTACCGGCGTCGTCCCCGAGGTCTTCGAGCTCCTTCCGGACCGTCTCGCGCAGTTCTACCTGGTCCGCGCCCTGTTCGGTGATTACGGTGAAGTTCGCTACCGAGGCGCCGCCGGCACTGAACGCAGCGATGCCGGAGGTGGAGGTGCCCATGGTCACCTGGACGTCCTTCACGCCCTCGGTGCCGGAGAGGATCTCTTCGACGCCGGCAGCGGCTTCGGAGGTGGTTTGAAGCGAACTGCCCGGTGGAAGCTCCTGGCGGACGCTGAACGTGTTCTGTCCGGTGTCCCCGAGAAGGTTGGTCTGCAGCAGCGGGGTGAGCGCCGCCGTTCCGCCGAGGATCAGCACACCGGCCAGCAGGGTGTAGACAGGATGGCGCTGGGTGCCGCGGAGGATGGGCAGGTACCCTCGCTGCAGGAACGTGGACTGTTCACGCTGTTCCGCTTCCGCACGGTAGGCAGCGGGATCGCTGACCGGCTTGGGTGACTTCAGGAACCAGTACGCCAGCACCGGCACGATGGTCAGGGAGACCAGCAGCGAGGCCAGCAGTGCCAGCGACGTGGTCACCGCGAAAGGCCGGAACAGTTCCCCGGCCAGGCCGCCAACCAAGGCGATCGGAGCGAAGACCGCCACGGTGGTCAGGGTGGAGGCCGTGATGGCGCCGGCAACTTCGCGGACGGCAGTGAGGATCGCCGTCCGTTTCGCTTCCCCGTAGCCCAGGTGCCGTTTGATGTTCTCGATGACCACAATGGAGTCGTCCACCACCCGGCCGATCGCGATGGTCAGGGCGCCCAGGGTCAGGATGTTCAGCGAGTAGCCAAACGCCAGCAGGCCGATGAAGGTCACCAGCAGGGACAGCGGAATGGAAACGGCCGTCACCAGCGTGGACCGGACCGAGAGCAGGAAGACCAGGATCACCAGCACGGCGAAGCCCAGGCCAAGCAGGCCCTCGGTGGTGAGGTCGGAGATGGACTTCTCAATAAACGGTGCCTGGTCGAAGATCACCGTGAACTTTGCGCCGTTCCCCAGTTCGTCCTGCAGCGAGGGCAGCAGATCCAGTACCTCGTGGGAAATGCCCACGGTGTCCCCGGCCGGTGTCTTGGTGATGGAGATGGCCAGGGTTGCCTCGCCGTTGGTGCGGGTGATCGACGTCTGTTCATCCTCCGTGATTTCCACGGTGGCGACGTCGCCTATGGTCGGCGGTGCGGAGCCCGTCGCCGCTGCCTCGGCCTGGATGGGCAGTGCGGAAATCTTCTCCAGCGAATCGAGCGGGCTGCCCACCTGGATGGAAAGCGTGCGGCTGTCCTCGTCGACAGTGCCGGCGGGGATTAGCGCGCCGCTGTTCTCAAGGGCAGCGGAAATGTCCGACGGCGTCGCGCCCAGGGCGGCCAGTGCTGCCTGGTCGGGCTGGATCGCGATGTGCCGCTCGGAACCGCCGGTCACCTCTGCGGTGCGCACGCCCTCGATCTTCTGCAGCCGCGGGACGGTCAGCCGCTGCAGGTCGGAGCTGAGTTCGCTCAGCTCCTCATCACTAGAGACAGCAAGGTAGACGATCGGGAAATCGCTGATACTGCCGGCCAGGGACTGCGGATTCGTGTCCTCCGGCAGCGACTGGCGGGCGTTGGAGATCGCCCGGTCCACCTGACCCCGTGCCCGGTCCAGATCGGTCCCGTAGGCGAAGGTCAGGGTAATGGCGGAAATCGAGGAGCGCGACGTAGCCGAGGAAGACTCCAGGCCTTCGACCGCGGTGAGGGCAGCTTCGAGCGGTTCGCTGATCTGCTTGTCCACGACTTCGGGAGATGCACCCGGAAGAGCGGTGATAACGCTGATCTGTGGGAATTCCAGTGCGGGTATGAGTTCCTGCTTGAGGGAGTTCAGCGAAATCACGCCGAAAACCGCTACAAAAACTGTGATGAGGGCGATGAGTGCCCGGTTGGAGAGCGAAAGCTTGGCCAGACGGTCCATTTACCTGCCTTTTTACGTAGACGAAATCATCATACGTGCGCAGCGTTGCCCGGCACCGGGGCCGGCGCGAACGGGGCAGGTTAACGCAGCGGTGCCCCGGTCCCATGACGGAACCGGGGCACCAGCGTGCAGCGTCCTGGACTTAGCCCAGCTTCAGGACGCGGTTGGTCTCTGCCGTGATTTCATCGGCCAGGGATTCGTTTTCGTTCAGTTTTACACCGTAGCCGGGGATCATTTCCTTGATCTTGGCTTCCCATCCGGCGAACTCGGCCGGGAAGCAGCGCTTCATCAGGTTGATCATGATGGGCGGGGCAGTGGAGGCTCCGGGGGAAGCGCCCAGCAGGGCGCCGACCGTACCGTCCGCGGAGGTGATGAGCTCGGTGCCGAACTGCAGCACGCCGCCGCTCTTGGGATCCTTCTTGATGACCTGGACACGCTGTCCGGCGGTGATCAGGTCCCAACCTTCGGTGGCCGCTTCGGGATAGAACTCGCGCAGCGCCTTGGTCTTGCCTTCGCGGGACTTCAGGACCTCCGTGACGAGGTACTTCACCAGGGACATGTTGTCCTTGGCGACGGCCAGCATCGGCACCAGGTTGTGCGGGCGGACGGAGAACGGCAGGTCCGTCAGGGCGCCGTTCTTCAGGAACTTGGGGGAGAACCCGCCATACGGGCCGAACAGCAGGGACTTCTTGCCGTCGACGAACCGGGTGTCCAGATGCGGAACGGACATTGGCGGTGCGCCTACCGAAGCCTGGCCGTAGACCTTGGCGTTGTGGGCAGAGATGATCGACTCATCAGTGGAGCGCAGGAACTGGCCGGAGACGGGGAAGCCGCCAAAGCCCTTGCCTTCCGGAATGCCCGAACGCTGCAGCAGGTGCAGGGCGCCTCCGCCGCCGCCGATGAAGACGAAACGGGCTGAAACGGTACGGGAAGCCTTCGTAGCGCGGTTGCGGACAGTGACATCCCAGCCGCCGCCGGAGTTCCGGGTGAGGTTGGTGACTTCGTGGCCGAAGTTGAGCTCGGCGCCGTTGGCTCCGAGGTAGTTGACCAGTTCGCGGGTGAGGGCACCGAAGTCGACGTCGGTGCCGCCTGCGACGCGGGACGCGGCAACGCGCTGGCCGGAGTCGCGGCCCTGCATCAGCAGCGGGGCCCATTCGGCGATCTTGCCGTGATCCTCGGAGAACTCCATGGTTTTGAACAGCGGCTGGGCGCTCAGGGATTCATAGCGCTTGCGCAGGTAGTCCGAGTGGGCATCTCCCCAGACGAAGCTCATATGGGGCAGCGGGTTGATGAAGCCGCCGGAGATGTGGCCCTGGTCCACAAGGTGGGACCAGAACTGGCGTGAAACCTGAAACTGTTCGTTGATCCCGATGGCCTTGGCCGGGTCGACGGTGCCGTCCGGGCCGGCGGGGCTGTAGTTCAGCTCGCACAGCGCCGCGTGGCCGGTGCCTGCGTTGTTCCAGGGATCGGAGCTTTCGGTCCCGGCGCGGTCCATCCGCTCATAGAGGGAAATGTCCCAGTCCGGTGCCAGCTGCTTCAGGAACGCCCCGAGGGTCGCGCTCATGATGCCGCCGCCGATCAGCAGTACATCAGTTCTGTTTGCGGACTTCTCCGCCGGGCTCTCAGCAGTCAACTTCATATCTCCAGTCACGTGGACGCTAGCCTAAGAAGCGTATCCCTCAGTGCCGCGCTTACTAAAATTGTGTGCCGGGTCCGCCGCAGCCCGCGTGCAGGAGGACGGCGGATCGGCAGATGCTTCCACGCTAGTCGGTGAGGCGGATCTTGTTGAAGACCTCGTTGAGGAGCGGGGACGTCGGGTACTGGGACACGCGGGGCGAGACGGTCAGCGTGGAAATCGGGAAAGCCAGCGGAACGGCGGGAACCCGGGTGGAGATCCGGTCCGAAATGGAGCGGTAGGCGTCGGCCCGATCATCGTCCGCCGGCAGCGTCCGGGCACGGTCGATCTTCGTGAAAAGCTGCGCATCCTCATAGCCGAACTCTTCGCTGTAGGCGCCGAACAACGTGCCGACGAAGTTGTCCGCATCCATGTAGCTTCCGCTGAGTCCGGAGAGATGCAGGGCACGGTCCCCGTTCTTCGAGACCTGCTCCAGGTAACCGTCAGACCATTCCACGGGAACGGGCCGGATATTCAGGCCGGCAGCCGTGAGCTGGCGGCTTAGCTCCGCATAGACCTTTTCCGGATTGGGAAGATAGGCCCGGGTGACCCGGCGGGGGTAGTAGAAGGGCAGTTCCTCCCCGGCATACCCGGCTTCTTCGAGCAGTTCCTTGGCGCGGTCCGGGTTGTGTCCGTAATTGGTGACGTTGTCCGAGCGCAGTCCCAGCTTTTCGGGCAGGAACTGGTTCGCCGACTTGCTGCCGTTCAGGAACAGTCCCTCCAGCAGGGCAGGCTTGTCCACGGCGTGGGCAATGGCCTGGCGCATTTTGGGCTCATCCAGGCCTGGGAAGTTCTGGTTGATCCCCAAATAGAGGATGGAGTAGGGATCACGCTGCAGGATCTGCATGCCGGCGCGGGCCAGTTCGCCGACGTCGGAGACAGTCACCAGGTCGTAGCCGTCCACTTCGCCGTTCTGCAAGGCGCGCAGCCGGCTTTCCGGGCTGGTGATGGTCCGGAAGGTGACGTTCTGGATCTGCCCGCGGTCGCCCCAGTAGTCCGGATTGGACACCAGCTGGACCTCGTCCTCAGCCCAGCTGGAAAAGACGAACGGTCCGGTTCCGACCGGATGCTGCGCGTAGACCGAGAGCCGGGTGCCGTTCCGGTCTTCGGTCAGCTCGTCCGCACGTCCTTCAGCCAGGGCACGCGGCGAAGCGATGCCGAACTCGGGCGAGGCCAGTGCAGGGATGAGGCCGGTCAGCCGGGTATTGAGTTCCAGCCGGAAGGTGTTTTCGCCCGTGGCCGTACAGGACTTGTAGGCGGACAGGTCGGGGGTGTCGGAGAAGCCCTTGAAGACTGACCGGAAGGCCAGGACCTCGGTGCCCCGCGCTGAGACGGGGAGGTTGTACCAGCGGTCAAAGTTCGCGCAGACCGCTTCAGCTGTCAGCGGCTCCCCATCGTGGAAGGTGATGCCGCGCTGAAGGGTGAAGTCATAGATGCGTCCGTCCTCAGATACCGACCATTCCTGGGCCAGCAGGGGCACGGGAGCTGAGGTCAGCGGGTCAACGCCCACCAGCGTTTCCAGGACCTGGCGGGTCACCCGGTGAGACTCGGTGTCCACTGCCAGGAAAGCATCAAGGCCGGCCGGACGGGCGGCTGTGGCGAAGGTGAACGAAGCCGAAGGCCCGCCGGACGCCGACGGCGAGGCCGAGGTGCTGGGCGCGTCGTCGTCGGGGCGGGCGGCAGTGCAGCCGGTGAGGACGAGTGCGGCGGCAGCGGCAGAAGCCTTAATAATGGAGCGCCTGGTGGCGGATGTTGTCACAGCTTCTGGGTTCTCCTCCGGGACGCACCATCCCTGCCTGATCGGTCGATTTCTTAGTCTAAATGATAAAAAACCGGTAAAGGCGGGTGAGAGTTGCCTCACAAGTGCCCGTTGGTAAGGCAGGATATGGAAATGACTGAAACCAGCCCTGAATCTCCGCTGCTAGAAGTGACCGATCTCGCCGTCGGCTTCCGGACCATGGAAGGCCCCGTGCAGGCGGTCCGCAAGGCCGGATTCAGCCTCGGTGCCGGGAAAACCCTGGCCATTGTGGGCGAATCCGGATCCGGCAAATCCACCACCGCCATGGCGGTCATTGGGCTGCTTCCAGGGAACGGCAAAGTCACTTCGGGCAGTATCCGCTTTGACGGGCGGGAGCTGGTCGGGCTCCCGGAATCCAAGATGCGCGCCGTCCGGGGGCGGTCCATTGGACTCGTTCCGCAGGATCCGATGTCCAACCTGAACCCGGTGACCAAGATCGGCACCCAGGTAGCAGAGACGCTCCTGGTCCACGGCATGGCCACCGGCAAGGACGTGGACCGCAAGGTCGTGGAGGTGCTCACCGCAGCCGGCCTTCCCGATGCCGCCGAACGGGCCAAGCAGTATCCGCACGAATTCTCCGGCGGTATGCGCCAGCGCGCGCTGATCGCCATTGGGCTTGCCTGCAGGCCCCGCCTGCTCATTGCCGACGAGCCCACCAGCGCGCTGGACGTCACGGTGCAGCGGACCATCCTGGACCAGATCGAGAGGATGACCGAAGAACTGGGCACCAGCGTCCTGCTGATCACCCACGACCTTGGTCTGGCCGCCGAACGTGCCTCCGATTTGGTGGTGATGCACCGGGGCGAGGTCGTCGAGACCGGGCCTGCACGCCAACTGCTGGAGGACCCCCAGCATCCCTATACGCAGTCCCTGGTGCGTGCTGCGCCCAGCGTGGCGGCCGTGCGCCTTGCACCCGGCGCGTTTGCCGCGCCGGCCTCTGAACGGCTGCATGCAGTCGGCGGCGGAGAAAGCGCCGGCACCGGCACTGACACAGCTGGAACTCCGGCTGCGGTGGATAACATCGTGGAAATCCGGGACCTGAACAAAGTCTTCTCCATCCGCGGCAAGGCCGGAGACTTCCATGCAGTGCGGAACGTGAGCCTTGAGATCCCGCGCGGCAAGACAGTAGCCATCGTGGGGGAGTCCGGATCGGGCAAAACGACGACCGCGAGGATGCTGCTCAAGCTGATCGAGCCGACGTCGGGCACCATGACGTTCGACGGCGTTGACGTTGCTTCGCTGCAGAAGCGCGAGCTGAGCAGTTTCCGCCAGCGGGTGCAGCCGATCTTCCAGGACCCTTACTCCTCACTGGACCCGATGTTCACCATTGAACGGATCCTGGACGAACCGCTCAAGACCTACAAGCGGGGCGATCGTGCAGAGCGTGCTGCCCGGGTACGCGAACTCATGGAACAGGTTGCCCTGCCTGTGTCCATGCTGCGCCGCTATCCGGCGGAGCTCTCGGGCGGGCAGCGCCAGCGTGTGGCCATTGCCCGTGCCCTGGCACTCAAGCCCGAGCTGATCGTCTGCGATGAGCCTGTCTCGGCACTGGATGTCCTGGTGCAGGCGCAGATCCTGAGACTGCTGGGGGACCTGCAGCGCGAGCTCGGGTTGAGCTACCTCTTCATTTCCCACGACCTGGCCGTGGTCCGGCTGATCTCGGACTACGTCTGCGTCATGAAGGACGGTGAGCTGGTGGAAGCGGCGACCTCCGAAGAGGTCTTCCAGAATCCGCGGCACCCGTACACCCGTAAGCTGCTTGCCTCCATTCCCGGCAACGAACTCAACATCGAAGGCGAGCTGGCTTCATAGCCTGCAGCAACCTCACGGCACACCGGCAGAAAAAGACAGGGCCTGCTCCATGGGAGCAGGCCCTGTTTTTGTGTCCGCTGACGGAGTTACTTGCGCCGCGTCTTGGGATCCAGTGATTCACGCAGCGACTCACCCAGCAGGGTGAAGCCGAGGGCCGTGATGGCAATGCAGATGCCGGGCAGGAACGCGAGCTGCGGTGCCACGGCAAGTTCGTTCTGTGCGTAGGTCAGCATCCGCCCCCATTCCGCGCTCTCAGGCCGTCCGCCGCCGAGTCCCAGGAAGGACAGGGCCGCGGCGTCGATCACGGCGGTGGCCAGGGTCAGGGTCGCCTGGACGATCACCGGGCCAACACTGTTCGGCAGCAGATGGCTCATGGTGATGGTCCGGGTGCTTAGTCCCAGGGCCTGCGCGGACAGGATATAGTCCGCGCCCCGCTGGCTGATCATGGACGACCGCAGGAGCCTGGCGAAGATCGGCACCTGGGATACCCCGATGGCGATCATCACCGCCGACGGCGTCTGTCCCAGCACGGCCGCGATGCTCACGGCCAGCAGCAGGTTCGGGACGGAGAGCAGGATGTCCACGAACCGCATGATGACGTTGTCCACCCAGCCGCCTACGCCGCCGGCAATGACGCCGAGCAGCATGCCTCCGGCCAGTCCAAGCGCGGTGGAGATAACGCCGATCAGCAGGGACGCGCGGGCTCCCCAGATGAGCTTGGACAGGACGTCGCCGCCAAAGCGGTCCAGCCCGAGCGGAAAGCCTTCGATGTCACCGGGGCCGGGGATCGACGTCGGCGTGATTTCGGTGCGGCCCGGCAGTTCCTCGCCGCCGTATGGCGCAAGGATGGGTGCGAAGACGGCGACCAGGATAAACAGGCCCACGATCACGGCGCCCGCGATCGCCGCGGGGTTGCGGCGCAGCCTGCGGAAGGCGTCACTCCACATTCCGCTGCCGCGTACATCAGGGGCGGCCGGTTCGTCGGGGCGGACAGCGCCGCCTGCCGGCGGCGGAAGAACTGTACTCATTGCACCCTCACCCTCGGGTCGATGAAGCCGTAGGAGACATCAACCAGCAGGTTGATCAGGGAATACGCCACGGCGATAAAGATGATGAAGCCCTGCAGCACGGGATAGTCCAGGTTGAAGATGGCGTCCCGCAGGAACCTTCCCACTCCGCTGAAGGCGAAGACCGTTTCGGTCAGGACGGCACCGGAGATGAGCAACCCTGTCTGCAGGCCAATGGTCGTGGTGACAGGGAGCATCGCGTTGCGCAGCACGAACCGGCTGCGGATGGTCTTTTCCATCAGCCCCTTGGCCCGGGCCGTGCGGACATAGTCCGCGCCCTGCACTTCAAGGACGGACGCGCGGGTAATGCGCACGATGATCGCCAGCGGAATCGTTCCGAGCGCAATGCCTGGCAGCACCAGGTGCATCAGCGCATCCCAGGAGGCGTCCCACTCCCTTGTTAAGAGCCCGTCCAGGACATAGAAGTCCGTGACATGCGTGGCGTTGATGCGCGGATCCTGCCGGCCATCCGTGGGGAACAGCGGGATTTGGATGGCCAGGAGCCACTTGAGGATGAAGGCGAGGAAGAAGACCGGCACCGTGATGCCGATCAGGGAGAGCACCACGGAGGAGTGGTCCCAGAACCTGCCGTAGTGCCTGGCAGCCAGGTAGCCCAGCGGAATCCCGATGCCGATCGCGAAGATCAGGGCCACGGCGGCGAGTTCCAAGGTGGCCGGGAAACGGGTGGCGAACTCTTCCAGGACGGGACGGCCGGTCACGGTGGAGGTGCCGAAGTCGCCCTGCAGGAGTTTGCCGACGTAGGTGAAGTACTGCTCAATGAGGGGCCGGTCGAAGCCGTAGGCCTCATTGATCCTGGCGATGGCCTCAGGTGTGGCCTTGTCGCCCAGGAGGGCGGTGGCCGGGCCGCCGGGAAGGCTGCGGACCCAGATGAACAAAAGGATGGACAAGCCGATCAGGGTCGGGATCAGCATTAACAGGCGCTTGCCTATAACTCGCAGCACGAGTGTCCTTTCTCAGCCGGTTGTGCGGCTGCTGAAAAGGTAAGGACAGAACGGGCCGGGACCCAGCGGCGCTGGATCCCGGCCCGGTTCGCCCGCTACTTGTTGAGCTTGATCTGGTTGAACACTTCGTCGTTGACGGGGGAGGCGGGGTAGGAATCCACGCGGTCCGAGAAGGCGAGCGACGGCGCCGGGTGTGCCAGCGGTACCGCCGGGACGAACTTGGCGATGTCGTCGTTGATCTTCTCGTACATCGGGGTCTGCTCCTCGAGGCTGCTCACCTGGCGTGCTGCCTCGAGCTGTTCGAAGATCTCCGGGTTGGAGAAGCCGAATTCGGGCTTCTCCTGGCCGAAGAACACTCCCACGAAGTTGTCGGTGTCGTTGTAGTCGCCGGTCCAGCCCAGCAGGTGGATGCCGTGATCTTCAGTGGCCTGCACACGGTCAAGGTAGTCCGGGGACCACTTGCTCGGCTGCGGGTTGACGGTGATGCCCACTTCCTCCAGCTGTGCGGAAATGTTGGAGAACACCTGCTCGGGAGTCGGCATGTACGGGCGGGAGACACCGGTGGGGTAGTTGAAGTCCACCGTGAAGCCGTCCGGGTAACCGGCTTCGGCGAGCAGTTCCTTGGCCTTCTCGGGGTCGTACTCGTACGTGGTGACGTCTTCGTTGTAGCCGTTGACGACGTCGGGAATGAACTGCGTTGCAACCTTGGTGCCTTCGGGAAGGGTCTGGTTGACCAGCGCTTCCTTGTCGATCGCGTGGGCGATCGCCTGCCGGACCAGCGGGTCGGCAAGCTGCTCGACCTTCTGGTTCATGCCCAGGTAGAGGATGGTGAAGGGATCACGCGGAATGACCTTGAAGCCGGCGTCGGCCAGTGCCTGGGTATCTGCCGGGGCCACCAGGTCATAACCGTCAATGTCACCGGACTGCAGGGACTGGCGGCGGGAGTTGGGATCATCGATGACGCGGAAGATGATGTCCGTGACCTGTCCCTGCTCGCCCCAGTAATCCTCGTTGGCGGAAAGCTTGATCTGGTTGCCGACTTCCCAGCCCTCGAACTTGAAGGGGCCGGTGCCGGTCGGGTGCGACTTGGCGTATTCGGTCAGTTCCGGTGCCTCAGCGGTGCCGGAGGCATCGTTAGCGGCGAACTCTTCCATGGCGGCGGGGCTCTGCATGGAGAAGGCCGGAAGGGACAGTGCCGCTATGAAGCCGGCGAACGGCTTCGCCAGGGTCACGACGGCTTCGTTCTCGCCGGTAGCTTCGCAGGACTCGTACGTGGCGTTTTCAGGGGTGTCAGCGAAGCCCTTGAACAGCTTGCTGTAGTAGTAGGCCTGGCTTTCGGCCTGCTGGATGCCCGTGAAGTTGTACCAGCGGTCGAAGTTCGCGCAGACGGCCTCGCCGTTGAACGGAGTGCCGTCGTGGAAGGTGACGCCTTCTTCGAGGGCGAAGGTGTAGGTCAGGGCGTCCTCGGAGGTCTCCCAGGACTTGGCGAGCAGCGGCGCCGGATCGGCGGTTCCGGGTTCGACGCCGACAAGGCCTTCGAAGATCTGGCGGCTGACGCGGAAGGATTCGCCGTCGGAGGCGAAGGCCGGATCCAGGGTCTTGGGGTCCGAGGATGCGGCGAAGACGAACGTGCCGTCCACCTCAGAGGCAGTGGCGCCGTCGTCTGCGGCATCGCGGTTGCTTTCGGCGCAGCCGGAGAGCACAAGAGCGCTCATGGCCAGGCCGGCAGTCAGGGCGGCTGCCCGTCGCCGGGCAGACCGGCTGAGAGTGAATCTGCCAGCAAGGGTCATTGTTCTATCTCCTCTGGGGCGGTGAGTATCGCTGCGGCCGGTCGGACCGCAGCGCACGTTTGTGTCGTGCAACACAAAACCATGGTCAGAGCCTACTGGCACACCGCGCATGCTTTGGGACGCTAAGCATGCTGGGCCCGGTCACAATTCGGTTACGTGCGCGGCCGGGCACTCCGAAGTGAATCGATGGACATAGGGGGCACGGCCGCCGTAGCTTCGAAAGGTGAGTCCGTCTCCATTTGCACACCGCCCGGCGGGAACCGCGCCTGCCCTCGCGCTGGCTGCGGGAGCGATCCTGGGCGCAGCTGCAGCCGGAGCAGGTGCATTGGTCCGAAGGATGCTCCGCCACCCGGTGATCAGCAGGGTCCGGCGCCCCGCAGATCCGGCAAAAGGATCCAGCAGTTCTGCGGAAGCCGTCACTGCTGTCAAGGAGGCGGAAGGAGAAGCGCTTCCAGGGTGGAAGGACGGGCCCGCAGGCGGAGGCAGGGAAACGGTCGAGGTGATCACACTGGACGCGGGTGTGAGTAGTTCGCCAAGAACGTGGGTAGTGCATGACGGGCCTGAATGGCGGGGCCTGCCGGGGGAGCTGGTGGTACCTGCCGATGACCCGCGCCGCAGGCCCGGACCTGACGCAGTGTGAGACGCCTCTCAAAGCGGCCCGGATTTCGCTTTTGCCGAAAACAGCTGGTAGAGTTTCATGTCGTTGCGGACGCTTCAAACGCCGAAATTCCGGCCGTCGAAACCTCCAAGACTGCCAGCACCTCTAGCTCAATTGGCAGAGCAATTGACTCTTAATCAATGGGTTCCGGGTTCAAGTCCCGGGGGGTGCACAGACAAGGTCCGCTGCTCCCGTCCGGGAGCAGCGGGCCTTTTTTGCATCCCTTGCGGGCTGTTCGTGGCGGGGCGAAAAAGCTGGTAGAGTAACTTGTCGTTGCTGATCGGCCGGGGGAAACATGACCCAGGCAGGGATGCACACCGCCAAGCACCTCTAGCTCAATTGGCAGAGCAATTGACTCTTAATCAATGGGTTCCGGGTTCAAGTCCCGGGGGGTGCACCAGCGAGGTCCGGAAAGCCCTGATGATACAGGGATTCCGGACCTTTTTGCTTTCCTGGGCCTTTGCGGCAGGAAGGCCTGCGCACGGCGAGAGCAGTCGTTCGGCACGGCCATCTCCGGCTGCCCGGGTGGCAGAATGCTCCCGCTGTATACGGCGGTCCCCAGGAAACCGAGTGCCGCAAAGTCTGACCATGGCCCACACCCAATCGATGGTGACGGGCATCCAGTGCCCGCGGCTGCGCGCTGGGGCGAGCCGCCGCTATGTATGAGCTCCGGAAAGCGCCGCGTAAGGCGCCTGACAAAATGGCCTCGCATCCCGTTAGTACCTTGCAGCTGCCCGGATGCCTCTTACATGTTCCATGGGCGGGAGGCCTGCGGGTCACTTGTGACGCGGCCGAAGCGAATTCAGATCATCTGCGCCTAATCATTGCGAATCGATAGAACTGGCCTGTACAGTCCAGTACAGCATCGATAAAGTGCCTTCCCTGGGCGGAGCAGCCCTCGTACAAGGAGTTTCAATGAAGAAGCCTCGTAGTATCGTTTTCGCTGGCGCGGTGTTCACCGTCGGACTGTTCGCCCTTTCTGGTTGCGCCGGAGCTGCCTCGACGGCCGATGCGCCCTCTGAGTCCGCGGACGCGAAGGGGGAGATTGCGTTCTTTTCGCCGTCGGCTCAGATCGACGTGGTTAGCGCGCTCGCCGCAGGAGTAACTGAGGAAATGGAGGCGCAGGGGTACACGGTAGTTGTTCATGACGCGAACTTCGACCCCGTTAAGCAGGCGCAGCAAATCCAGCAGGCGCTCGACACTCGAAGCATAGTCGGTGCGTGGGTTTTTCCAGTAGCCCCTGAAGCTGCGGCTCAAAGCGTGGAGGCGCTTCAAAGCGCCGGCATCCCCGCGGTCATCGAAGGGCCGCCGATGTCACTCGGCTTCGAAGGTCCGCAGCCAGGCATAGCCTTTGACACCCCTAGCTTCGTTAAGTACGGTACTGCGATCGGTGAGGCAGCGGCGAGCTGCGCAGTCCAGGATGGACACGAAGCCTTGTTCCTGTCGCCGCCTGATTCCGCTGGCGGGTCTGCTGCCGTGAACGAGGCAATCTATGCTTCATTTGCCGCTGGTGCCCCCGACGTGGAGATCGTCGGAACTGCGGAGGGAGCGGACCTTGCCAGTGCGCAGACCGCGGTCTCACAGCTTCTCATCGCTCATCCCGACGCGGACGTCATTATCGCGGCGAGTGACGAGACTGCACTCGGCGCGGTTGGTGCCTTTAAGGCCGCGAACAAGACGCCCGCGTGCATCGTCGCCGGTGGAGGCGGCGAAGGCGGCATGGCTGCATATGAGGCTGGTGACATCACTGCAATCATCAGTTGGGACTACACCTCCGCCATCGCCGAGGCAGCAGAGGACCTCATCAGGCTGATGTCCGACCCCACCTCTGTAGGCGGGATCATCGAGACTCCTGTCAAGGCTTCGGGCGGCAACTGAGAATGGCGCGCGTTATCGGCACGGAAACCGTTCATCAGGTTTCCCCCAGTACGAGCTTGCCGTGGAAGGTCCGCGGGCTGCTTTTGGTCCGTGACCAAGGGCTCATTGCACTCTGGGTCGGGATTATAGTCATCTTCAGTTTCTGGGGTGCCCCTCACTTCCTGTCGCTTCCAACAGCCGTTTCGGTACTCAACGCTGCTGCAATCGCCGGGATTTATGCTGCGGGTGTTGCCGTGGGAGTGATGACCGGAGTGCTGGACCTTTCCGTTCCGGGTACGGCCGCATTTGCCGGCGTCGTCACCGGTACCCTCTTGACGCAGGGATCACCGACCTGGCTGGCGGTTGCGGCCGGGCTGTTGGCGGGGCTCGTCGTCGGTGTAGTCAACGCGCTGGTCGTACTGCGTGGGTTTAATCCACTGATCGTAACGATCGCCATGCTCAGCGTCCTAAGTGGTGCTGCGCTGCTCCTGGCGAACGGCTCCAATATCTCCGGGCTGACCCAGCTCGTGTTCATGGGGACGCAGACCTACTTCGGCATTCCTGCCCCGGTGTACATTTCGGTCGGCGTCTTTGTGGTGCTCACTGTCTTTCTCAAGTACACCCGGGGCGGCGTTCGGCTGTTGGCAGTGGGCGGCGGCGCCGAAGCGGCCCGTCGCGTCGGAATCGCAGTAAACCAGTACCGCATTCTGGGGTTTGTCATCTCGGGAGTGTGCGCAGCGCTTGGAGGAATCGTGACCGCTGCATACATCACGACGGCGGTTCCGAGCGCGAGCGTCGGCACGGTCTTCACAGCGATGACCGCTGTCGCTCTCGCCGGGGTTCCCTTTGTCGGTGGGCGGGGAAGCCTGCCCCGGGTGGGGCTCGGTGCCGTCGTGGTAGCCACGATATCGGCTGGGCTCCTGCTCGCGAAGGTTCCCGCCGACTGGTCCTCTGTCGCCACGGGCATATTGCTCGTCGGGGGACTCGGGCTCAACATGTGGACAACAAACACCACGTCAAAGCTCCTTGTAGCCAACAACGGCGAAGGCATGAAAGGTGGGCTCCGATGAGCGGTGCGGCGTTTGAACTGAAGAATATTAATGTCCACTACGGCTACGCACGGGCGCTTGAGCAGGTCTCACTTGTGGTCCGCCCCGGAGAGGTCGTCGCGCTCCTGGGGGACAATGGGGCAGGTAAATCAACGTTGCTCAAGGTCATGTCCGGAGCACACGTGCCCACCGCGGGGGAACTGTTTGTGTCCGGTGAGCGGGTGCATTTCAAATCCCCGCGCGATGCCTCCGCCTCCGGTGTCCAGATGGTGTACCAGGACCTGGCGTTGGTAGAAGCGATGGACATTGCCGGAAATCTGATGTTGGGGCGCGAGCGTCTGATGCATGGACCGCTGGGCTGGCTCGGCTTCTTGGACCGAAAGGCCATGCGCAGAGAATCACAGCGTGAGCTCGATGCGCTGGGAGTGCGAACAGCGCCGGTGACAAGGTCAGTGGAGATGCTCTCCGGTGGCCAGCGGCAGGTCATCGCGATTGCTCGTTCGAGTGCCCGGTTGCCGGAACATGGGGTTCTGCTTATGGACGAGCCCACTGCGGCGCTCGGCCACGAGCAGACTGAGCTCGTTGAGTCGCTCATCCGAACCCTCGCCGCACGGGGCGTCTCGATCGTGGTCGTCACCCACAACCTTCCGCTCGCTTCCGCAGTCTCAGACCGTATCGTCGTCCTGAACCGCGGTCGGAAAGTAGCGGATGTGCCGACGGGGGAGACCGATAAGGACACCGTGGTGGGGTGGATCACCGGCGCCAGCGTTCAAGCGGGTGTGCTCCAACACTGAACACCGCCAGCCGCAGAAGGTGGGGCAGGGCCACTTGGCCCGGCCCCGCCTTCCGTTTTTCCAGCAGGACTGCACCTTGACGGTCCGGGATTGATCAGTCCCGGACCGTCAAGGTTTGTTTTCGCTACTTTTGAGCAGCCTTGTCCTGCAGTCCGCCGGCGAACATGCTGAACGGTGGCTGGCCGAGGAGGCGCCGGCCGCTGATCTCGGCGAGGGACTCCAGGCGCATTGCGCCGTGGGAGAGGATCACGGCGGCGTCACGGGAGTATCGCTGAAGCGGGCTGGAGAGTGCCATTCCGGAGGAGCCCGTAATGCGCAGGATGAGGTCTATTGCGTCCTTCGCGAGCTGGCCCGCGAAAGCCAGGCTGGTGCATCCTTGTGCTTCCTCATCACCGGTATAGTCCTCGCCGCGTACCGCGAGGTGGTCGATTTCGTCCGCGTACTGCAGCACCGTCGCCTTTGCCGCGTCAATGAGTGCTCTGGCCTTGCCGGCGGCAACCTGGCTCGAGGCCATCTCGGCAATGCTGGCGTAGGGCGGGCTGAACGGCTTCCGCGCGGGGGCTAGCTGGCGAAACACATCCAACGCGCCCTCCGCCATACCAACGAGAGCGGCCATGTTCACAACCGTGGCTGTCATCATGGAGGCGCGGGTCTTCGCCTGGTACGCAAGGCCGCTGAACCGGGCAGCGGCGCTATCCATGTGCATCGGGAGCTCGGCCATGTCAACGAACCGGTGGTCAGGCACGAACACCGGCTCAATTGTCACAATCGAATTCGAATCAGAGGCCGCCATTCCCGCCACCTGCCAATCATCAAGCCGCTTTATGTCGGCCGGATCCATCATGATCAGGGCATGCCCGCTCTTGTCACCGTCAACCCAGGCAGCACCGCCGAACAGCCAGGCGGCGTCATGGTTCCCTGATACATAGGTCCACTTGCCTTCGACCATCCACCCTCCCTCAGCCCGAGTGGCAGTGCCGGTTACCGCCGCGAAGGTGGAACCGCCGGCTGCGAGTGGTCCGGAGTGACCGTCCAGCCGGCTGTACAGTTCATTGACTAAACGCTCGGGGAGTGTGCTCACCATACGAAGGCTGGTGCCAACAAAGAATGTCCAGCTTGCGGAGGCGTCACCCTTGCCGAGCGCGCCCGCGATCTCCGCGATGTCGCGGGCACCCAGCGCATAGCCGCCGTACTCAAGCGGGGCGCACGCGCGGTATAGACCGAGATCCGTAAACGCTTCGATGATCCCGCTGTCCAGCCGGCCACGCTTCTCTGCTTCCGGGGCCAGATCGCGAATACGCTGCTGCAGACCCTGTACGCCGGCCGCGATCCGCCTCCCTTCCGGGCTGAGGTACCTGGAGGCCGCCGCATCCAACGGTGTCATCCGGTCGACGGGGGGACCAGGCATACGCCCCTCGTGGAGGCCAGTACCAGCAGGGTTGATCGTGTCAGTCATGGTCATCTCCGTCGATGTTCTGGTAAGTTGCTGTACTGTACCGCACAGTACCAGACGGGTAAGGCCGGTACACTGGACTTCTCGATCCAGGCGATAAGGTGGGTAGATTCCTCAATGCCTTCAACAGTGCGCATTGGCGGCAGTTGAAGTTCGAGCAAAGGAAGCGTGAATGCCCCGGAAAAAACGAAGTGGTCGCAGCAAGCGCGACATAGTCCTGGATGCAGCCGTTGAGCTGCTGTTGGTCAACGGATATGACGGTACGTCCATGGATGCGGTTGCCGCGCTCGCGGGGGTGTCCAAGACGACCGTTTACGCGCACTTTGCAGACAAACTCGAGCTGTTCAAAGCTGTATTGCATTACGGTGCCAGGGAGTTGGGGCAGCACCTGTCTGAGCTGAAAGAGCGCGATGCTTTATCTGAGGGGTCGGCGGAGGACCGTCTGGTGTCCGCGTTGATCGCCGCCAGCCAGGCCGGGTCAGGGTCCCAGGCCATCGCCTATTTCCGGGTGATGATCGCCGAAGCAAACCGGCGTCGGGAAATCCTAGACGCATTCGGTACTTTTGCGGCGGAGATGCCGGAGGTATCGGACATCGTCAGCATCATCGCGGACCTGCTCGTTGATTACGGTTCGGAGTGCGGCTTCACTCTCGATCGGCCAGATGCCCACGCCGCCATGCTCCTGCGCATGACAGCATCCGGCATTGAGTTCGATCAGCTGATCTCGGATTTTCAGCTTTCGGACGAGCTGCTTGAGTCGCACGTGGAATACATCACGCGAGTGTTCCTGCGAGGCCTCCGGCCGACGGCCAGCGAGCCTGCCGTGGCTTTGCCTCCAGGGTACGACTATCCCTGGGGCCCTGCATTGGCCTGACTTCCGAGGTGCGAAAGGCACGGCCTGGAAGGATAGGGTTGTGTCGATTCCCGATTTAGGAGGACTGCGGTGGTCAAGGCGCAGGATGAGCCCGGGCGGCGCACCAGACTCTCGGCTGCGCGGCAGACAGAGATCCTGGCCGCGGCCGTTGAGCTGCTTGAAGAGGTTGGATACGAGAATCTGACGATGGCCGCGGTGGCCAAGCGCGCCAGATGCAGCACGGCGACCATATATCGCCAGTGGCAGGGCAAACCCGGCCTGGTTATGGCCGCGCTTCGGTCTTATTCCTCGATCGCCCAGCCTGCCGACAAGGACACGGGTACACTCTCTGGTGATCTTGCTGCCATCATGGACGACCTCGGGCAGGTCGCGGAGTCGGAGATGGCGCTCCTGGCAGCCCTCGCTCACGCGTCCATGAAGGACCCGATGCTCGCTGAGACGATGCGCAAACAGCTCTCCGCTCCTGCAGGATCGCCGCTGGACCGGGCGATCGACCGCGCCGTTGTTCGAGGCGAGATCACCGTTGACGAGGTGACGCGCCGGTATTGCCACCACGTCTTCCTTTCAATCCCGCTCGCCCGGCATCTGGTCGAGGGCTCGTTCCCTGATCCCGCGTATTTGAAGGGATTTGTGGAGACGATCCTGCTTCCTGTGCTTGCGCCCCGCGGAGGGCTCCGCTAGCTGTCCGGAGAGAAGGCATTTCCTGCAGGCAATCTGAAAAGCCGCGAAGTGAAGAGGGACCAGTTCAAACTGAGCTGGTCCCTCTTTTTTGGGGTTGATGGGTTGGCCCCGGTGTTCGCGGAGAACTCGTCCCGGTGTCCGCGCAGGGCCCGCGTATGTGCCACGAAAATTCGACGCGCGGAAAAGGGTTGTGCATGGCTGAATGTGGCGTTAGTCTCACTTCTAGGTGAACGAAACGATGTCGTTTCGATAATGGGCGGCCCTTCATTGCTTCGTCCGCGATGTCCGCGTCCTCAGCTCACCTCGAACAAGGAGACAGCGCATGAGTGGATTTTCGATCGTCAACGGGATCGCAGAAATTACCGATCCTGCGATCTATGAGAACTGGCTCGACAATGAGGAGTTCAAAGCGGCGGTAGCTGCTGATTCCTCGCCGGAACGCAACGCGGTCAAGCGCCTGCTCATAGACTTCGAAGCCGACCTGGCCCGCATGGTCCGTGACGACCGGGTGCAGGAACAGGTGGTTGAGGTGATGACGAAGTACGCTGCCTGGGATTACGTTCAGCACGATCCGAACGCAGCCGGTAACGGCCTTGAGAAGCTCATTGAACACTTCCGGAATGTGCCGGTCGTCGGCGAGGTTTCGCCGCCGGTAGTGAGCGTCATCCTTGACGGCGAGGTCGCGTGCCTCATGATGCGAAAACCTGTCCCGGATCCAGTCGTGCCGGACACGACCTACGAGTGGAACATCCTCACCGTTTTCCGGGTGCACAACGGAAAGCTGGCGGAGCACTGGAGCACGTTCCGCAAAGCGGTCCCCGGCCGGGATCCGCTGGGGGACTGACCGTGCCGAAACTGCAGATCATTGTCGGCAGCACCCGCCCCGGCCGCCTCGCCGGGCCCATTGCCAAGTGGGTCTTCGAGAAGACAGCCGCGGATGGGCGGTTCGACGTCGAGCTCGTCGACATCGCGGAGTACGGTCTGCCCGTCCTCGACGAACGGCACCACCCCGTCCTCGGACGCTACGAGAATGAGCACACTCAGCGCTGGGCCGCCAAGATCCAGGAAGCGGACGCGTTCATCTTCGTCTCACCGGAATACAACTACGGGCCATCCGCTGCCCTGCTGAATGCGTTCGACTATCTCGGGCGCGAATGGATGTATGCCCCAGTGGCGTTCGTCAGCTACGGCGGCATCGCAGGAGGCCTCCGGGCAGTCCAGGTCATGAAACAGATTGTCACGACTGTTCGGATGATGCCCCTGCCGGACGGCGTCGCGCTGCCGCTCGTTATGCAGAACTTTGAGGCCGGCGAGTTCGTGCCGCCGCCTTCCGCTCAGAGGGCCGTCGCACCGATGCTCGCGGAACTGCTGCGGTGGACGCAGGTGCTGGGCCCGCTGCGTGCCGAAGGTCCGCCGCCGCCCACGCTGCCTCCGGGACCCCCGGCGCCTCGCTCCTGATCACGGAAACCTCACAGAAGAAACTGGATCCCGCAATGACATCACACACAATCCCGCCCGCAGGCATCCCCAACGGAGAACCGATCCTGCGGGACGGTCTTCCTGCCGCCCGGGCGAAGTTTCCCGAATCGCCGTACCTCAGTGATGAGGGACGCCGAATGCGGGACGAGATCGTCCAGCTCCTCCCGTCGCTGCGCGAACAGGCCGCCGAGGGGGAAGCGCTCGGCGCACTCACTCCCGCGACTCTGGAGGCGGTGAATGGCGTCGGTGCCTTCAAGATCACAATCCCCACGGAGTTGGGCGGCTACGCACTCGGGGCCCGCGATACTGCGGAGGTCGTGCGAACACTCGGCCAAGGCGATGCAGCAGCCGCCTGGCTGGTAATCGTCTCCAGCGCCACCCGGAACATCCTTGGATTCGATGTGAAGGTCCGTGACGAAGTATTTGCGGGAATCGATGACTGGGTCGGTCCGCTCGTGTTCGGTGCGACGGTCTTTGCTCCAAAAGTCGGCGACGGGCGCAAGGTGGCGGGAGGCTACCAGGTGAAGGGGAAGTGGTCGTTCGGCAGCGGCAGCAAGCACGCTGCCTGGGGCTCGGTCGGTTTCGAGTATGAAGACCCGGCGAGCGGCGAGCGGCGACGTGCAATGGGGGTCCTGTCCAGGGACCAGTACGCGATCGTAGACGACTGGCATGTCATGGGCCTCCAGGCGACAAACTCGAACAGTATCCGGGCGGACGAGGAGACCTTCGTCCCCGACTACCGCGTCGTCCACACCGCGGACCTTCCGCGTCTGAGCGATTCTCTTCGAGGCGCCTACTCGGGGCTGGGCTTCAAACACGGCGCGTTCGGCATGATGATCGGCAGCAGCGGCGCATTCGCGGCGTTGGCCATCGGAATCGCACAGGGGGCACTTGACTCGTTCCTGGCTCAGGCTGCCAAGCGTCCGCCCTTCAACCTGCCCTACCCGGCGATGTCGGAGATGGCCTCGATCCAGGTGGTCGCCGGTAAAGCGCGTGCGGTCATCAATGCAGCGGAGGCGGTCCTCGCCCGGCACATGGACGAGGCCGATCGGCGGGCGCTCGCAGGCGAGGACTATCTCCCGTCTGAAGAACCCGAAATCACGATGGATCTCGTCCACCTGATCCACCAGTGCCTCCACACAGTGGACGGGCTCCTCCTCGCTCTGGGATCGTCGGCGGTTTCCCTCTCCAATCCGATCCAGCGCGCGGTCCGGGACATCCACGTCCTGGCGACTCATGGGGCATTCCGCATCGATCCGATGGCTGAGATCAATGGCCGGGCGATGTTCGGCCTTTCCCCGTTTCCGATGATGGCGGCTATCAGTTCGCCCGTCACTGCTCCGGAGAACGTGCGTCCTCCGGCAGCCCCGCCGCACCCGTAAGGCCGTGCCCGCGTGTTCGCCCGCCGGGCCCCCCAGAACCGAAAGGCGCCAACGTCAACGTCGACGTAGGCGAGTACCGACCACAAGGAGCTCCGATGCAAAAAGACAATCCTGTTGTGCCGGCGGCGAGCTTTCCGCCTCCTGCACCGTTGCTCGACGGTGCAGCAAAAATCAGCTTTAGACAATACGCACTCGAGTTCATGAAGGCCCCTGGCCGGGCTAAGGCGGCGCTTATCGGCAGTCTCCTGCTGGTCGCCGTGAGTCCTGCGGCCCTGGCTGCGATGACACCCTTTATTGTTCCGGCCTTCGCGATGAGCACAGGTACACGGCCGCAGGACGGGATCCTTCTGTTCGTCAGCATTCCGCTGCTCGTCGGACCATTGTTCCTTCCCTTCCTCGGACGCTGGGTCGACCGCCACGGCGCCCGGACGGTCGCTTTGCCGTCCATCATTCTCTATGCGGTTTTTATGGCCTTGGTTCCGGTCGCCGGCACCACCACATGGCTGCTCGGTGTGCTTCTTACCCTCACGGCAATCTGTGGCTTCAGTGCGAGCCTGGGTGTGGTGTTCAAAGTCATCTCCGGGTGGTTCCCGGCGCATCGCGGCATTGGTTTCGGCCTCATTGGCGTGACATCCGGTATGATCGCGGCAATTTCGTCGCCTCTGTTTCAATGGCTTATTAACGGAAACGCGGCGACCCCCGCTCCGCCGGCGGCAGGGGAGATGCCCGCGGGTGCCGAACCCCCTGCCGATGCCGGGAGTGCTGGTCTGATTCCACCCGGTGAAGCGGGCGGTGCGCCTCTTCCCACCGTCGACCCCGGGGTCTTCGAGGGGCTTGGCTGGGACGGCACCTACCTCGTTACCGCCATCGCGGTCGCCGTCATCGGAATCCCCACCGTGCTCTGGCTCATCTCCGAGCCCAAGGTCACTGCGCACGTTCCTCTGCCCAAGGCGGTCGACGCTTCTCTTCCGGGGGTGCCGTTCCGGAAAGCGATTTTGACGCGACCGTGGATTCTGCTCATCCTCTTCCTCGTCCTCGCTGGGACCGGGCCGATCGCGATGCGTCAGAACGCAGTGGATTTCTTCGGCCAGTCCGGTGTCAATCCCGCCGCCGTCTCGGTCTCGCTTTCAGTACTCGCCAGCACGTCAATCATTGGACTGCTTGCCGGGGGCACCACTCTTGACCGCACACGTCGCCCCTGGGTCGTAGCCCTGCTTCTCCTCGGCGCACCGGTAGGTCTCCTGCTCGCACTCGGTAACGGTGGTTCCCTGGTGCTTGTCTATCTCTCTATGGGACTGCTCGGCATCATCGCGGGCGTGGAGTCGGCCCTGGGCCCGGCGCTGATCGCCAAGTATTTCGGGATGAAGTCCTTCGCGGCACTCCAAGGCATGACGCTCGCGGTTACGGGTGTTGCGCTTGCGGCGTCCCCGTACCTCTTCAGTGCGCTTCAGGCAGCTACGGGAAGCTACGCCGCGCCGATGCTCGTACTCGTTGTGCTGGGCGTCATCGCGGTAGCGTGCGCCGCCCTTCTGCCGAAATACCCCCCTGCATGGGCGAATCCGGAACTGCTCGACGAGACCGCGGCGACTCCACCGAGCCGGGCCGTCTAGTTCCCATCCGGCGGCCGGCGGGTGCACGCCCGCCGGCCGTCATCCCGTCCTCTATGTTCTCGTTTTCCGTTATAAGAAAAGGTACACAGTCATGATCCATGCGCCCACCGCTCCATCTGCATTCGACCTGCTCGCTCGTGCGGAGGAGCTCGTGCCAGCCCTGCGCGCACGCGCTTCAGAGACCGAGGAGCTGCGCCGCCTCCCGGACGAAACGATCTCCGACTTCGAAAGGGCAGGCCTATTCAGCGCGATGCTCCCAGCCACGCTGGGCGGCTCCCAGATCGACCTCATCGAGTACGTGGACATCGTCCGAACCCTGTCCCGGGGCGACGCGTCAGCCGGGTGGGTCGGCGCGTTCCTCATGGCCCACAATCTTCTGCTTGCCCGTTACGGAGTGCAGGCACAGTCGGACTTCTTCCAGGGCGGCACGTATGCTCTGGCCGCAGCGGCAGCAACTCCGCCAGGAACGGCAGCGCCGACCGAGGGCGGCTACCTGGTCAGCGGTCGCTGGCGCTTCGCCTCCGCTGTGATGCACGCCCAATGGGTGATGGTCAGCGCTCTTTCTCCAACCGGGCCGCTCTCGGTGGCGGTGCCCATCGAGGACGTGACGGTGATCGACACGTGGCAGGTCCCCGGTATGAAGGGCACCGGGAGCAACGATGTAGAGGCAGAGGACGTCTTCGTTCCCGCGCACCGAACGATTGAGTTCGCGTTGTTCTCCGCAGACTCGGAACGGGCTGCTGCGCTGCACCCCGGTTACCCGCTCGCTGCGTACCCCGTCAACCGCATTCTGCCTGTCATCCAGGCGGCAGTTGCGCTCGGCACCGCGGATGCGGCCCTGGAGCTGTTCCGCGGAAATGCCGGTAAGCGTGTCCGTATGCAGACCGGGCAGCGAATCGTGGACGACCCCCTCGTGCGGTCGGCATACGCCCACGCGTGGGACCTGCTGCACGTCGCGGAGCTGCAGATGAGGGACGCACTCGAAATGACGGCCGCCATCTACGGGCCTGAGCGCTCGCAGGAAGCAAGCCTTGAGAATCGCGCCGTGATCAACCTGGGTCTCACCGGGGCGGGCACCAAGGCATTCGCTGCAGTGGACCTTGTGGTGCGCTCGTCGGGGGCCTCTATCTTCCGCACGGGTGACCCGCTGGAGCGCATCTGCAGGGATGCGCAGGTCATCCGCAATCATGCGTCCGCAGATTTCATGACCATGAGCGCTGTTGCCGGCGGTGTCCTCCTCGGGCAGGATCTCGGCGACTTCCCCGAGCCCCTCTTTTAAACGACGTCGCCCCTCCATCCCCTCCGTTACGAAAGGGCATCATGTCCGAACTCGCAGATATCACCCGCCGACTGGAGCGCCTCGAAGCTGTTCATGAAATCGAAAACCTCATGGGGCGCTATGCGTTCTACCACTCGGCCTACCGGGATGACCTGATTCCACCGCTGTTCGCGGACCGGGAGGACCTGGTCGTGGAGATGCCGTTCGGTACGTTCACCGGGCGGGATGCCGCACGGAGAGCGTGGGCGCCGCCCCCCATGAAGGCACCCTCGCGTGATTTGACCGGTGAGTACGTTGAGCACCTGCTCACGACTCCGGTGGTGGAAGTTGCCCAGGACGGGCGCACCGCTCGGGCGGCATGGATCTCACCGGGCGCCGAGGCGCATCACCTCGGCTGGGTTGAAGGCAACCCGCTTCGGGCGCTTTGGTACTGGGGGCGTTACTCGGCGGATTTCGTCCGTGAAGACGATGCCTGGCGGCTCTGGCACTTCCGGCTCTCCGCCACCTTCATCACGGACTACAGTGCCAGCTTCACGGACGCCGCTGCACAGCTGAGCCCGCCCCTGCCGCCCTACGACGAGAACGGACCAGATGCTCCGCCCCGGGGTCAGGTGCCGTACTCACCGGTCTGGGATCCCCGTGACCTTGCCCTGGCCCCGGAACCGTACGGCACGTTCCCCGGCATATGACATCAGCACCATTGCGCATAACTGGACTACACCGTACAGTACGTTTATGAACGAAAAGGAGGCAACAGTGAAAACTCATGCCGAAGTTCCTGTTGACCAGCAGTCATTCCGTGCATCCATGGGAGCGGTGGCTACACCGGTTTCCATCGTCACCACGTCTATTCACGCTCCGCATGGGACCACCGTCAGCGCATTCGCATCACTCTCGCTCGACCCGCCGATGGTCCTGGTCTCGCTGCAAAACGACTCAGACCTGCTCGGCTTGATTTCGCAGTCCGGACGTTTCGGGCTCAACGTCCTCGCCTTTGACCAGGCGGGCATTGCCTCCACCTTCGCGAAGCGTGGTTTGGACCGATTCGAGGGAGTCGATTGGGTGCTGGACCAGGGGGTGCCGCGAATCGCCGGCATTGCGTCCTGGGCGGCGTGCCGGGTCGTAGACCTCATACCAGGTGGGGATCACACCATCGTGACCGGACTTGTTGAAGGAGCGGACAGCGCAGATGTCGCTGGCCTGGTCTATCAGCACCGCCGGTTCGGGCATTTCACGCCCGTTGAACCGGCTGCTTAGCGAGCATCGGGTTAAACCAATAGAACACCGGCTGCCGCAGCAGCCGCCGAGTTAAGGAACAATGATGTCCCAGTCCGTTTACGCCACCACACCCAGGCCACGGCCGATCCGGGTGCCCAAGCTGCACCATGCGACCTTCATGACCATGGAGATCGACCCGATGGTGAGGTTCTACGAAGCTGTCTGCGGCCTGCAGCCAGTCTTTTACTCGGAGAACGCCGCGTGGCTGGTCAATGACGAGGCGAACCACCGCATCGCACTGCTCCGCATCCCGGGGACGGTCCCGCCGGTGAACAAACCCCACTCGGCCGGGATCCACCACACGGCCTTCGAGTACCCCGACTTCGACTCGTGGCTCGACAACTACGTCCGCCTGCGGGACCAGGGAATCCTTCCTGCCTTCAACATGGACCACGGTATGACGATGTCCATGTACTACGCCGACCCGGACGGGAACGGCATCGAGATCCAGGTGGACAACTTCCATGACTGGGGCAAGTCGAGCGAGTGGATGTGGGCATCGCGCGAGTTCGCGGAGGACCAGCTCGGACCGCAGTTCGATCCGGACAAGCTGGTTGCAGCACGCGAGGCGGGGATGGACCACGACGAGATCCATCGCCGGGCCTATGCCGGGGAGTTCCGTCCCGCCGTTGAAGTGCCCAACCCGTCGTTCCCCGACCGCTGGGCAGAAAAAATCGCGGCGAACCCGGAACTCCTGCGCGGAGTTCCCTTCCCCATGGCAGCGGAGGCCTGAGACATGCGCATCGCTAACCTGAACGGCCGTGCAGCGCTTGTCAGTGAGAGGGGAGCGGTGGACATCGCCGCAGCCTCCGACGGCGTTTTCGGGCCTGACCCGATGGACGTGTACGAGCGCTGGAGCGACTTCGTTGCCTGGGCAGCGGCGGCGACCTTGCCGGCGGCAGCGCCCTTCGAACCAGCCGATCTCGGCATCCCGGTTCCCAGGCCTCCGCAGGTGCTCGCCATCGGCGTGAACTACAAGGACCACGCCGCCGAGGCGAACATCCCGGCTCCCGATGAGCTGATCGTCTTCACGAAGTTCCGTTCCAGCCTCGCAGCGCCCAATGCACAGGTCGAACTGCCAAGCGACGACGTCGATTACGAAACCGAAATCGTTGTGGTTATCGGTAAGGAAGGCCACAAGATCTCCAAGGCTGATGCGTGGCAGCATGTGGCCGGGATCGCCGTCGGACAGGACTATTCGGAACGCACGGTGCAGCGTCGTCCCCCCGTACCGCAGTTCTCGATGGGCAAGTCGTTCCCGAACTTCGGACCGTTCGGACCGTACGTGGTCACACCGGACGAATTCCCGAACCGGAACTCCATCTCGTTCCACGCAACGCTGGAGCGCCCGGGCGAGGAGACGATTACTCTTCAGGACGGTGACACTGACCAGCTCTTCTTCCCAATTGACGAGAGCATTCACAGGCTCTCGCAGATCGTGACGCTGCTGCCCGGCGACATCATCTTCACGGGCACGCCGGCGGGCGTGGGACTCTCGCGCGGGATCCTGATGCGGCCGGGCTACCGCCTCACCAGCACTCTCGACGGCTTCGGCTCGTTCACGAACGAGTTCATTGCGGCATCGTGACCGAGACGCCTGAGGCGCCCGAGGTCACCTGGGCGCCGACCGAGGAGAGTATCCGGAAGACCAAGCTGTGGGCCCTGCGGGAGCTGGCCCTCGAACGCCACGGGGTACTCGTCGATGACTATCCCGCATTTTGGCGGTGGTCGGTCGAGGAACCCGGGGCGTTCTGGGATCTCGTCCGTGAACACGCAGGCCTGATAGGCGACGGGCTGGTGGGACCTGCTCTTTCGGAGCGCCGCATGCCCGGCGCGGTCTGGTACCCGGATGCGCGGCTGAACTATGCCGAGAACGTCTTAAGGCACGCGGATACACGCCCGGACGAGGTAGCGATCGTGGGGCTGTCCGAGGATGGGCGGATTGAGTGGACCTGGGCCGGTCTCCGCGACCGGGTCGCTGCCCTCGCCTCCCGCCTCCGCGGCCTCGGCGTGGAGGAGGGCGACGTCGTCGCGGCTGTGTTTCCCAACGTTCCGGAGGCGATCGCGGCGATGCTCGCGACCGCGTCCGTCGGCGCTGTCTGGTCAGTGTGCTCTCCCGACTTCGCCCAACCTGCGATCGTGGACAGGCTCGCGCCGTTGGAGCCCCGCGTGCTGCTGGGTTCCTCCGGCTACACGTTCAAGGGCCGCCCGGTCGACTCCAGGCCGCTGGTGGACTCGGTTGGCTCCGCCCTGCCCTCAGTGACCGACGTCGTGTACCTCGATGACCTCGATGCCTTGCCGTCTGCATCCGCGGACTACCGGCGGCTGCCGTTCGACCACCCCTTGTGGGTTCTCTTCTCCTCGGGGACCACGGGCGTTCCGAAAGGCATTGTGCACGGACACGGCGGGATGCTGCTGGAATCGGCCAAGGGAATCGGGCTGCAGTTCGACCTCGGTCCGGATGATCGGTACTTCACGGCAGCGAATACCTCCTGGATGGTGTGGAACACGCTTCCCAACACGCTCAGCGTGGGGGCGTCCGTGGTTACCTTCCCCGGTGCGTCCATGTGGCCGGACGCCGACCGCCAGTTCGCCATCGTCGCCCAGGCACACGCGACGATGCTCGCGACAGGCGCCGCATATCTCTCCCTCGTGGAGAAGTCCGGGCTGCGCCCGGGGGATCGCCACGACCTCTCGTGCCTCGACACGATCATGTCCACGGGCTCGGTTCTCGCCCCCTCGACCTGGCGCTGGGTCCACGAGGCAGTCAAGGCTGATGTGCATCTGTCCAGTGATTCCGGCGGCACCGATATTTGCAGCGGTTTTATCGGGGGTAACCCGTGGCAGCGCGTGCACCTCGGCGAACTGCAGGGACCGACGCTTGGGACTCCCGTCCAGGTTCGCACCGAGGACGGCCGGGAGGCTGCGGACGACGAAGTGGGTGAGCTCGTACTGACCGGGCCGATGCCGTCGATGCCGGTCCGCTTCTGGGGCGATGAGGATGGGGCCAAATACCACGCGGCGTACTTCGAGGCCGATCCCTCCGTCTGGACTCACGGCGATTGGATCAGCCGCACCCCGCGCGGGGGCCTGATAGTGCACGGAAGATCCGACGCCACGCTCAACCGGGACGGCGTGCGGCTTGGCAGCGCGGAGATCTACGCCGCGCTGCAGACTCTGGACGAGGTGCGCAACGGCGTCGTTCTGGGGATCGAAATGCCGGGCGGGCGGTACTGGATGCCGTTGTTCGTGGAACTGGCCGACGGCGTTGAACTCACCGACGACCTGGTAGCGCGGATCCGGACCGCCATTCGCTCCCGGGCGACGGCACGGCACGTTCCCGACGCGATCGAAGCAGTGCCGGGCATCCCGCTCACGTACTCCGGGAAGCGGATCGAGGTGCCTTTGAAGAAGGTGTTCCTCGGCTACGACCAGGCCAAGGCAGTCAATCGGGGATCGCTGCAGAATCCAGGCTCGGTCGACTGGTTCGTCCAGCGGGCCCGAGTATTCAATGAAGAGAACGGAATCCAAGCCAAATGAGCGACAAAGATGTCGATGTGCTTGTTGTGGGGCAGGGCGTGGTTGGGCAACTGACATCGCTCTACCTTGCACAGCGCGGGTACCGGGTGCTGGCCGTTGAGCAGCACCGCGAACCGTACTCTTTGCCACGGGCAGTCCATTATGACCCTGACGTCAACCGATTCCTGGCCGGCGTAGGTCTGGACGCGGACGAGCAGGCAACGTTCAGCGAGCCTGCCCTGAGTTACGACTGGCTGACCGCTGACGGGAAGCTCCTGCTGACGTTCCCCGCACCCATCGACGGGCCGCAGGGGTGGCCGGAGTCCACAATGTTCGCCCAGCCTGACCTTGAAGCCGCGCTGAGACGGCATCAGGAGGGGGTTGAAGGGCTCGAGATTCGCTGGGGAACCGCCCTTACCGGGTACAACCAGGATGCGGATGGGGTGTCAGCGGTCATCGCGGGACCTTCCGGTGAGGCCACGGTCCGTGCCACATTCCTGGTGGGATGCGACGGCGCCAATTCGACCGTGCGAGAACTCGCCGGTCTGGCAATGAAGGACCTGGACTTCAGCTCGGACTGGCTGGTGATCGATCTTCAAATGTCCGAGCGTGCCTGGACGCCCGAGAACGGCCAGATCTGTGACCCCCTGCGTCCGACCTCGGTAGTCTCCGGCGGTCCGGGGCGACGCCGCTTCGAATTCATGCTGATGCCGGGGGAGGATGCTGCTGCATTCACCAGTACGGAAAACGCCTGGGGACTCGTCGCGCCCTGGGGGGTCACCCCCGGGAACGCGGAGCTTGAGCGCCTGGCGATGTACACCTTCCACGCACGATGCGTCACCGAATGGAGCCGCGGACGTGTGTTCGTGGCCGGCGACGCCGCACACCAGATGCCGCCGTTCTTCGGCCGGGGCATGGTGTCCGGTGTTCGCGATGCCGCGAACCTCGTCTGGAAAATTGACCACGTCTTGAGCGGGGTCGCGCCGCTCAGCCTGCTCGATACCTATGGGAGCGAGCGGGGCGCACACGTTCAGCATGCGCTGATGATGTCACTCGAACTCGGTCGAATGATTTGTGAGACCGACCCCGCCAAGGTCGCCGAGCGTGACGCCCATTTCCTCAGTGCCGGGCCTTTTCCCTGGAATGCCCTTCCCCCCATGCCGCCGGAGATCCTCGGTCCGGGATTCTTCCCGGGCGGTGCGCCCGGGGCTGATCCGATCGCCGGCCGAATCGGCGTGCAGGGACGGTTGCGGGGCCTCGACGGCAGCGAGAGCGCCGCAGACCGAATTACCTGGGGTGAGTTCGTGGCCTTCGTGGACGGGCGAGTAGTCAGCGAGGAAGATGCGGAGCGTATCCGCGCGGCCAAACCCGCGGGATTCCCGTGCAAGGTTATCGAGGTCATGCCACCCGATGCTGCGGCCCGCAACCGGCACAGCGGCAGCGACGTCGACGGCCGATACGGCGAGGTCTTCGAAACTGCCGTGGCTGTCATCTATCGTCCCGACTTCCACGGGTTCGGCTCTGCGAAGACCGTTGACGACGCCATAGACCTCATGTCCGCACTTGAATCGACCCAGCTACGGGAGCCCGCATGACCACACTCAACGACGACGACGCCGTCATCGTCTCCATTGCCCGCACCGCCATCGGCCGCGCACGCAAGGGCGGGCTCGCCGACGTGCGCGGCGACGAACTCGCGCGCCAGGTGTTCGCCAGCGTCATCGGCCGGGTACCCGGATTGTCAATCGAGGACGTCGAGGACCTGATGCTTGGCACAGCGGCACCCGACGGGGAGCAGGGCTTTAACATGGCCCGTGTCGTGGCGACGCTGCTCAACTACGACACGCTGCCGGGCACGACCGTGAACCGCTTCTGCGCATCCTCAATTCAAACCACCCGGATGGCCTTCCATGCCATCAAAGCCGGCGAAGGGGACGCGTTCCTCGTCGGCGGCACCGAGTCGACATCACACGCGGCCCCGCCGGCCGGGGCAGGCAACCCCGCCTTCGACGCACCTGCCGAACGCACCGCGGAGGCGATGCAGTCGGCGGAGCCGTGGTGCGACCCGCGCGCCGACGGCGGGATGCCCGACGCCTACATCCAGATGGGCCACACCGCGGAGTACGTGGCGCGGTTGACCGGGGTCAGCCGTGCGGAGCAAGATGCCTTTGCAGCGCGTTCCCAGTATCTGGCGGCGGAAGCGCAGGCCAGCGGCTATCTTGCGCGGGAAATCGTGCCCGTGGTGAGGGCGGACGGGTCGATCTTCGATCGGGATGACTCGATCCGAGAAGGCACCACGGTGGAGGCACTGGCGGAACTCAAGCCCGTTTTCTCTCCCGTCGGGACGGTCACGGCAGGCAATGCCTGCCCGCTGAACGACGGCGCATCCGCCGCACTCGTTGTCTCCGGACGGTACGCGAAGGCGCACGGCCTGCAGCCACTGGCACGCATCGTCTCGACAGGTGTTTCGGGCCTGTCTCCGGAGATCATGGGGCTTGGCCCTGTGGAGTCATCGCGCCGGGCGCTGCGCCGGGCCGGCCTGAGCATCGCAGACCTCGACCTCATCGAGATCAACGAGGCATTCGCCGTCCAGGTCGTCGCTTCTGCGCGGGAGCTCGGGATAGACATAGACCGTCAGCTCAACACGCACGGCGGGGCAATTGCCATTGGGCATCCGTTCGGTGCGACCGGTACCCGTCTCATCGGCACGCTGATCAACGGCTTGTCGACCGGAGACAAGACGCTCGGTATGGCCGCGCTGTGCGTGGGTGGTGGCCAGGGCATGGCAATCGTGCTGGAACGCCTCAGCTGATAGGCAGAACAAAAGCGGCCGGGTGATATTTCATCCGGCCGCTTTTCGTTGTTCCTGCGCCTAGAACTCGTCCTCGTCGACGAACGTGGCGTAGGGCTCGGGCGCGTGTACGAGTTTCTTGGGATCCCAGGACGGGGTGTACTCGACCTGGAATCGCGGAGCGCTGTCCGGCCCGCCGTTGCCGACTGGGGCAGGGGGCCGGGGGAGGCTGCCGTCGGTGAAGCTCTTGTAGTAGTCGGCAACGAACGTGAGCGAGTTCCGGTACTTCCAGATCTTCCAGGCACCTTCCTCCTTGCGGAAGACCAGATGGTAACGGCCCCAGTACCAGAAACCGTGAAGGGGATTGCCCTCGACCCAACCGAGGTGGTGCGCCTCGGCGCCCGGTGTGATCCAAGCAGCCTTCGCCGTTTCGAGGTCATCGGCAACCTCGATGACTGGTGTGGACAAGAGGTGCTCCACGTACTCGCCGCTCAGGTCGCGCGGCGGCAGACCCTCGTCCAGGGCGCCGACGAAGCAGCGCTGCGCGGCGTCGGAACCGGTGTAGCGGCCGAACGGGAGTTCGATCACGGTGTCTGGCCGTGTGCTGAAGTAAGGGACGATCGGCTCGTTCGCATAAGCGGAATGAAGAAACTCGATCCTTCCCATGATGTTCGAGATCTCGATGTAGGCCTCGGTTCGGGAAATCCGGCGTTCAAGTGCTGCAATGTCTGTCATAGGGTCTTCCTTTTCAGTTGGAGGAGGGCAGTGGGACGGGCTCAGAACATGGGGTCGGCGTAGTCGCCGATGCCGGCGCCGAGAAGGGCACCGCCGGCGACCGAGGCCATCGTCTCGAAATCGATGGCCGCGTGATTGCGCATGACCTGCGTGTCCCGGACGATTCGGTCCAGATGGTCACCGGTGCGGTAGATGGAGGCACCGGAGGCTCTTGCGACGAGGTCAACGGCTTGAAACGCCTTCTGGCCGGAGCCGGTCAGTCCAAGGTTGATGCGGGCGCGGTCGGCAAGCGAAGCAGGGGCAGCCGCGTGGGCGCCGTAAACCCTGTCCGTGTGTGCGAGAGAGTCCTGCATCTGAAGTGCCGCGACCTGTACCAGGTCCCATGCCTTGCCGTAGGTCTGACGGGTGATCGGCTCGTCGATCACCCGCTGCTGGGTCTGCATCCGCACCCGCTTGCCCAATCCCTGAGCAAACAGCTCGAGGGCTGCGTCCGCAGTGCCGATCGCGACGGCGGAGTGGATGAGGTTAAGCGTCCGGTTCATGGGGTATCCGATGAGCGGGTAGCTCGTGAGCGCAGCGCCGTCGTTGGCCCCGGACGCGAATGTCGCAAAGGGTGCCGTGCGGTGGGCTGGGACGAACACGTTGTCCGCGGCCAGGTCGTTTGAGCCAGTTGCCTTCATTCCAGGGACGTGCCAGGTATCGATGATTTCGAGTTCGGTCATCGGGACTGTGACGCTCAGCGGACCCTCAGGGGACATGGCGCTGAGAGTCGCCCATTCAGCGTGCATGGCCCCCGAACCGAAGCGCCAGCGCCCGGACAGCCGGTAGCCCCCGTCTGCGGGTTCCGCCTTGCCGGGAGGCGCGGATGCGGCGACAGTGAGCCCATACGGTTTCTCGGCGAAGAACTCACTCTGTGCTGCTGCTCCATAGCGGTAGAGCAACGTTGAATGCGAGATCAGAAACGCAGCGATCCACCCCGCGGATGCGTCACCCCGGGAGAGCACCCTGATCAGATCCGCGAATTCCTGGAGGCTGAGCGCGGAACCACCGCGGTCAGCGGGAACCATGGCCGTGAAGAACCCCGCTGCGCGGTAATCCGCAATCGTTTCCTCAGGCAGGCGGCGGAGCGATTCCGCCTCTCCGGCCCGCTCCCGGAGTACAGGAACCATTTCCTCTGCGCGCGTCAGTAGTTCTGTCGCTGCCGCGCCCGTTGTCGTCGTTGACATTACATCGCCTTTCTGGAGCATGTTTCGATCAGCATACTGCACTGAACCGTCCAGTCCAGTATCTTTTACGAACTTTCCAGACGTTTGGTTCAGAGCCGCTGCAGCCACAGTGGAAGCACCACGCGGGCCTGAACCCGTGAATTCTTGAGTGGACGCGGCCAGGACTCCAGGGGCTGGACCCAGACTTCAGCGCAGCAGTACTGCCCCCAACCCCGATGGCCCGGCCCGGTCGGGAGGGTTAAACGCCTGTAGGGCGCACCTTCATTGGTGCGCCCTACAAGCTCAAACGTACTGTTCGGTTTTCCTAAGCGGTTCGGGAAGCGGTGTCCGCCGGGATGTCCAAGGGTGCGTCCAGCGGGACAGGAAGTCCGGGAACGTCCACGGCCATCTGCCAGCGGGGATTGCCGAGTTCACGGATGACCTTCCGCAGTTGGCCGCGGAGGTCTTCGGAAAGCAGTTCACCGCCGTCGAGCAGGGTGCGCTCAATGTCCTGGGCCTCGTTCAGGGCCTGCTTGCCTGACGGGGTGATCGAGACCATGTGGCTTCGCTTGTCGAGGTCGTTGCGAACGCGGGTCACATGCCCGTGCGTTTCGAGCCTCGCGAGGGTCTTGCCCATCGTCTGGGCCTGGACCCTTACCAGCTGGGCCAGGTGCGCCTGCGTCATGGGTCCCTGTGAATCCAAGACGCCAAGGGCGATAACGCCAGCATGGGTCACTCCTATACGGACCAGACGCTCGTTCCACGCATGCTCAACGAGGCGGGCGGCTGTTGATAAGAGGCGACCGGTTGGCCAATGCTCCATGTCCGGCATAAAACTGAACTCTCCCTTTCGAGTGCGGATTCTGCGCGGCGTTTCGGATAGCCTACAAATCCAATATCTAGGATAGCCATTCGCAAGCCTGCTGTCCTGCTGTGACACAGCCGTTGCCCAATCTATATTTGAAGGAGCCCCTGCCCATGCCCAGACTTTCCGTTGGTGACGCTGCGCCCGATTTCAGCCTGGCGTCCTCGGATTCCTCGCCCGTCTCGCTGGCGGACCTGCGTGGACGAAGCGTCATTGTGTACTTCTACCCTGCCGCCGCTACCCCGGGTTGCACCAAGGAAGCCTGTGACTTCAGGGACAACCTGAACTCCCTGGCCTCGGCCGGCTACGCCGTGCTGGGAATTTCCCCGGACAACGTGGACAAACTGGCCAAGTTCGCGGCCGACGAAGCGCTGACTTTCCCGCTGCTCTCCGATCCCGACCACGCCGTCGCCGAAGCGTATGGGGCGTGGGGGGAAAAGAAGAACTACGGCAAGGTCTACGAGGGCCTGATCCGTTCCACCGTGGTCGTGGACCCGGAAGGCAAAGTCTCCCTCGCCCAGTACAACGTCAAAGCGACGGGACACGTTGCCAAGCTCCGTCGTGATCTCGGTCTCGACTGATTCTCAGGTAGACTAAGGGCTGGCCTGCGGCCGGGGGATCCCGGCCGGGCCGCGCGCGAGTGGCGGAATTGGCAGACGCGCTGGATTTAGGTTCCAGTGTCTTCGGACGTGTGGGTTCAAGTCCCTCCTCGCGCACCCTGATGAGCCGCGGCGATCCGCCGCGGCGCAGGCAACACCCCGGTCCGGCGGACCGGGGTGTTTTCTTTTCCGGGAAGGTTCAGGGCCCCGCTAGGCTGAGGCGCATGTCAACTCATCCGGTCCGCACCCTGACTGTCCCCACCCAAGAACTCCTCGATGCCCTGCAGCCGCTGCCTGCAGGGATGACGGCACACCTATGGGACATGGTGGGGGAACCGCACGGTGTGGACTACGCGCAGATCGACGCCGTCGTCACGCCTTATGCGGCAAGTACGGACTGGCGTGCGGGCGTGGCACGGGTCCCGGACCTCAAGCTCCTCCAGGCCCAGACCACGGGGCATGACGGACTTCCCGAACTCGTGGGTGCCGGCACTGCGGTGGCCAGCGCAGCCGGCGTCCATGCCGCAGCGACCGCCGAACTCGCGGTCGGGCTCATGCTGGCTTCGCTGCGGGGCATCGATGCGGCGGTGCGGGACCAGCAGGAGGCCCGCTGGAATCCCAGCCGCTATCCGGGCCTGGCTGACCGGCGTGTCCTGCTGGTTGGCGTCGGCGGGATCGGCAGGGAAATCGCGGCCCGGCTGGAACCCTTCGAGGTTGAACTGACGCGGGTTGGCAGCCAGGCACGCGACGACGAGGACGGCCATGTGCACGGCACGGACGAACTCGTTGACCTTGCAGCTTCCGCGGACGTAATGGTCCTCATTACGCCGCTGAACGAACAGACCCGGCACCTGGTCGATGCCCGGGTCCTGGCCGCGCTTCCCGACGGGGCGCTGGTCGTCAATGTCGCGCGCGGCGGCGTCGTTGATACCGCGGCGCTCACAGCGGAAGTCTCGTCCGGGCGGCTCAAGGCAGCGCTCGACGTCGTTGATCCCGAACCGCTCCCGGCGGACCACCCGCTGTGGAAGGCGCCGAACGCGATCATCACCCCGCACGTCGGAGGCAACTCTGAGGCCTTTACGCCGCGGATTCAGGAATTCCTGCGGCGCCAGGCTGCCCGGCTGGCCGAGGGACGCGAGCCGCTGAACCTTGTGCAGCGCGGTCCTTGGGCTTAAGCGCTGTACTGCCGTCCGCTCAGCCGAGTTCCAGGAAGGTGTCCAGGAACGAATTGAAATCCTCGCAGTCCCCGTCCTGTTCCAGCCGCCGGGGAGATCCGCCGCCTGCCGGGGGCAGCTCCGGCTCGGGCACGACCGAAAAGCGGAAGACCCGGCCCGCCGTCGTCCCGACTTCGTAGCTCTCGGGAGCCACCTCGTCGGCGTGCGAGAGGTTGGTGGAGTTCACCGCCGTGGGCGGAGCCAGGCTCTCCATTGAATCCACCGAAAACGGTGCGAAGACCAGCTCCGGCGGGCGCCACCGGTAGCCCAGGACAAAGAATCCGGAAGAGTCAGCGGCCGGGGTGGCGCAGACGAGGTTGTAATCGCCGTAATTGGGAATCTGGGAGTCGAACACCCGGCGGAGCGAGGCTTTCAGGGCAGCGCTGGCTGGGTCTTCTGGCAGTCCGGATTCCAGTGTCATGCTCCCCAGTGTATGGACAGGGAGCCCCGCCGGGGGAGAAGGCGGCTGGCGGGGCGCAGGTTTCATCCTGCCGTCCGCTGAACGTAACCCGCACGTAACAAAGCAGCCTCCTTACCGATGTGCGGGGAGGCGATGCGCAGGCATGCGGGGCAAAGGAATAGGATTTTGATTATGAGCATGGAGAACACCCCTGACATCAAACCCCGCAGCCGAGTGGTAACTGACGGAATCCATGCGGCGCCTGCGCGCGGCATGTTCCGTGCCGTTGGCATGGGAGATGACGATTTCGCCAAACCGCAGATCGGCATTGCGAGTTCCTGGAACGAAATCACCCCCTGCAACCTTTCCCTGAACCGTCTCGCCCAGGGCGCCAAGGAAGGCGTCCACGCCGGCGGCGGCTTCCCGATGCAGTTCGGAACCATTTCGGTTTCCGACGGCATTTCCATGGGACACGAAGGCATGCACTTCTCCCTGGTCTCCCGCGAAGTCATCGCCGACTCCGTTGAAACAGTCATGATGGCCGAACGCCTTGACGGCTCCGTCCTGCTGGCTGGCTGCGACAAGTCCCTGCCCGGCATGCTGATGGCTGCCGCGCGCCTGGACCTCTCCAGTGTTTTCCTCTACGCCGGATCGATCATGCCCGGTTTCGCCAAGCTTGAAGACGGCACCGAGAAGGAAGTCACCCTGATTGACGCCTTCGAAGCCGTCGGGGCCTGCGCAGCCGGGAAGATGAGCCTGAAGGACCTGGACACCATTGAACGGGCAATCTGTCCCGGTGAAGGTGCCTGCGGCGGTATGTACACCGCCAACACCATGGCCTGCATCGGCGAGGCACTCGGCATGTCCCTGCCGGGTTCCGCTGCCCCGCCCTCGGCCGACCGCCGCCGCGACGAGTTCGCCCGCAAGTCCGGGGAAGCCGTGGTTAACCTGCTGCGCAAGGGCATCACCGCCCGCGACATCATGACCAAGAAGGCCTTCGAAAACGCCATCGCCGTGACCATGGCCTTTGGCGGCTCCACCAATGCCGTCCTCCACCTGCTGGCCATCGCCCGCGAGGCCGAAGTGGACCTGACGCTGGAGGATTTCAACCGCATCGGCGACAAGATCCCGCACCTGGGTGACCTGAAACCCTTCGGCCGCTACGTGATGTTCGACGTCGACAAGATCGGCGGCGTGCCGGTCATCATGAAGGCCCTGCTCGACGCCGGCCTGCTGCACGGCGACTGCCTCACCGTCACCGGAAAGACCGTGGCCGAGAACCTGGCGTCGATCAATCCGCCGGATCCGGACGGCAAGGTCCTGCGCGCGATGGACAACCCGATCCACAAGACCGGCGGCATCACCATCCTGCACGGTTCCATGGCTCCGGAAGGTGCCGTCGTGAAGAGCGCCGGTTTCGACGCCGACGTCTTCGAGGGCACCGCCCGCGTCTTCGAGCGCGAACAGGGTGCGCTGGATGCGCTCGATGCCGGCGGGATCCACGCAGGCGACGTCGTCGTCATCCGCTACGAAGGACCCAAGGGCGGACCGGGCATGCGCGAGATGCTCGCCATTACCGGTGCCATCAAGGGGGCCGGCCTGGGCAAGGATGTGCTGCTGCTGACGGACGGCCGGTTCTCCGGCGGCACCACAGGTCTGTGCATCGGCCACGTCGCTCCCGAAGCGGTCGACGGCGGCCCCATCGCCTTCGTCAAGGACGGCGACCGCATCCGCGTGGACATCGCTGCCCGCAGCTTCGACCTGGTGGTGGAGCCCGAAGAGCTCGAAGCCCGCAAGATCGGCTGGGAGCCGCTGCCGGCCAAGTTCACCAAGGGAGTCCTGGCCAAGTACGCCAAGATGGTCAACTCCGCGTCCACCGGGGCTTACTGCGGTTGAAACCCTTCCCCAATCGGAAGGCGCCCAGAGCGCCTTCCGATTGGGGCCCCTAAAGGGTTTCAACCTTATTAAGCCCTGCCGCCTTTTCGGGGGGGGCGGGGCTTGAAGACCCGCTAACGCGGGGGAAATCCCGTAGTTTCGGGCGTGGTGTCCAGAGGGCGGACTGTTTCGTCTCATATAATGAGACGTAATAGTCTCCGGTTGACACCGTCAGCGGGGGAGGGGAACACTGAACTCATGCAGATCGTAACCGTCGTCCTTACCAAGCGCGTGGCGTAACAGCCCGACTTGAAAAAGACGTCACGCGCGGACCCCTACGGAGCCAACAGGCACGAGGGGTTTTTTTATTGGCTTCAGAAAGCACAAAGACTGCTCCGGACTTACCGCCCGGGCGGCCGCCGCATCAGAACAACTGGATATGTATCCGCAAAGGAAGTTTCCAATGAGTAAGGGATCGCCAATCAGCCCCTCGCTGATGGCACAGAAGGCAAGCCCGGCACGGTCCGTGCATGCCAAGACCAAAGATGCTGCTTTTTCTGCTGCGGCGCAGATTGAGGCCCCGGACACGCGCGTCCAGGGCCCGAACAATGTAGTACCGCCCACCGAGATGTCCGGCTCTCAGGCCATCGTCCGGGCACTGGAGGAGCTCGGAGTCGACGACGTCTTCGGCCTTCCCGGCGGAGCAATCCTGCCCACCTACGATCCGCTGATGGACTCCACCAAGCTCCGCCACATCCTGGTGCGGCACGAACAGGGCGCCGGCCACGCTGCCGAGGGCTACGCCATGGTTACCGGCCGCGCCGGTGTCTGCATTGCGACGTCGGGCCCCGGCGCCACGAACCTGGTCACCGCGATCGCCGACGCACACATGGACTCCGTGCCCATGGTCGCCATCACCGGCCAGGTCTCCAGCGCCGTTATCGGTTCCGATGCCTTCCAGGAAGCGGACATCGTCGGCATCACCATGCCGATCACCAAGCACTCCTACCTGGTGACAAACGCCGACGACATCCCCAAGGTGCTCGCCGAGGCGTTCCACATCGCCACCAGCGGGCGCCCCGGCCCCGTCCTGGTGGACATCACCAAGGACGCGCAGCAGGGGAAAATGGTGTTCTCCTGGCCGCCGAAGATCGACCTGCCGGGCTACCGCACCGTGGTCCGCGGGCATTCCAAGCAGGTACGTGAAGCCTCCCGCCTCATTGCGGCAGCACAGCGGCCGGTGTTCTACGTTGGCGGCGGCGTTTTGAAGGCCAATGCCTCAGCTGAACTGCTGGAGCTTGCCGAAACAGTGGGCGCTCCCGTGGTGACCACCCTGATGGCCCGGGGTGTTTTCCCGGATTCGCATCCGCAGCACGTGGGCATGCCCGGCATGCACGGATCCGTGTCCGCAGTTACTGCCCTGCAGCAGTCTGACCTGCTGATCACCCTCGGCGCACGTTTTGACGACCGGGTCACCGGCGTCCTCAGCTCCTTCGCCCCCGGCGCCAAGGTCATCCACGCAGACATCGACCCGGCAGAGATCTCCAAGAACCGGACAGCCGATGTGCCGATTGTCGGGTCCGTGAAGGAAATCATTCCCGAACTCACCGAGGCGGTGCGGGCCCAGTTCGAGGCGACCGGCACCCCCGACATCGCGCCCTGGTGGTCGGTGATTTCCCGGCTGCGGGAGACCTACCCGACCGGCTGGACGGAACCCGAAGACGGACATGTCGCCCCGCAGCACGTCATCAGCCGGATCGGTGAACTCACCGGCCCTGAGGGTGTCTACGTTGCGGGCGTGGGACAGCACCAGATGTGGTCCGCCCAGTTCATCAAGTACGAACGTCCCCGCGCCTGGCTGAACTCCGGCGGCCTCGGCACCATGGGCTACTCCGTTCCCGCGGCCATGGGCGCCAAGGTGGGCAACCCGGACCGGGTGGTCTGGGCCATTGACGGCGACGGCTGCTTCCAGATGACCAACCAGGAACTGGCAACCTGCCTGATCAACAACATCCCGATCAAGGTAGCCATCATTAACAACTCGTCCCTGGGCATGGTGCGCCAGTGGCAGACGCTCTTCTACGAGTCCCGCTACTCCAACACTGACCTGAACACCGGGCATGACACCGTGCGCATCCCCGACTTCGTCAAGCTGGCTGACGCCTACGGCTGTGTGGGCCTGCGCTGCGAACGCGAAGAGGACATCGACGCCACGATCAAGCAGGCACTGGAAATCAACGACCGGCCGGTTGTCATCGACTTCGTGGTCAGCCGCGATTCGATGGTGTGGCCGATGGTCCCCTCGGGGGTCAGCAATGACCTCATCCAGATTGCCCGCAACATGACGCCCACCTGGGAAGAGGAGGAGTAGGGACATGGCACGCCACACCCTTTCCGTGCTGGTTGAAGACGTTCCCGGTGTCCTGACCCGGGTCGCGTCCCTGTTCGCCCGCCGGGCGTTCAATATTAATTCTTTGGCTGTCGGTCCGTCGGAGGTTGCGGGGCTTTCCCGCATTACCGTCGTCGTCGAAGCCGAGGGTGACCTGCTGGAGCAGGTCACCAAGCAACTGAACAAGCTCGTCAACGTCATCAAAATCGTCGAGCTGGTTCCCGAGTCTTCCGTGCAACGCGACCACATCTTGGTCAAGGTTCGCGCGGATGCCGCAACCCGGCTGCAGGTAACCCAGGCAGCCGAGCTGTTCCGTGCTTCAGTGGTAGATGTGTCCACAGACTCCCTGATCGTTGAAGCAACAGGCACCGCCGATAAGCTCAATGCACTCTTGTCAGTGCTGGAGCCTTTTGGCATCCGCGAAATTGTTCAATCCGGAACCCTGGCCGTTGGCCGCGGCGCGAAGTCCATGAGCGACCGCGCGCTGCGCAGCGCCTAGTTCCACCCACAAACCTTTATCCAAGAACCCAAACAGGAGATATTTCAGTGACTGACATGTATTACGACGACGACGCAGACCTGTCGATCATCCAGGGCCGCAAAGTCGCCGTCATCGGCTACGGCAGCCAGGGCCACGCACACGCCCTGAGCCTGCGCGATTCCGGTGTTGATGTCCGCGTTGGCCTCAAGGAAGGCTCCAAGTCCCGCGCCAAGGCAGAAGCAGAAGGCCTGAAGGTCCTCAGCGTTGCCGATGCCGTTGCCGAGGCGGACCTGATCATGGTCCTCACGCCGGACCAGGTCCAGCGCTTCGTCTACGCCGAAGAGATCGCCCCGAACCTGAAGTCCGGCGACGCCCTCTTCTTCGGCCACGGCTTCAACATTCGCTACGGCTACATCCAGCCCCCGGCCGACGTCGACGTCGCCCTGGTTGCTCCCAAGGGCCCGGGCCACATTGTGCGCCGCGAGTTCGAAGCAGGCCGCGGCGTTCCCGACCTGATCGCCGTCGAGCAGGATGCCTCGGGCAAGGCCAAGGACCTGGCGCTTTCCTACGCCAAGGCGATTGGCGGCACCCGTGCCGGCGTCATCGAGACGACCTTCACCGAAGAGACCGAAACCGACCTGTTCGGCGAGCAGGCTGTCCTCTGCGGCGGCGCTTCCCAGCTGATCCAGTACGGCTTCGAGACCCTGACCGAAGCCGGCTACAAGCCGGAGGTCGCCTACTTCGAGGTCCTGCACGAGCTCAAGCTGATCGTGGACCTGATGGTTGAGGGCGGCATCGCCAAGCAGCGCTGGAGCGTTTCCGACACCGCCGAATACGGCGACTACGTCTCCGGTCCGCGCGTCATCACCCCCGAGGTGAAGGAAAACATGAAGGCTGTCCTCACGGACATCCAGAACGGTGCCTTCGCCAAGCGCTTCATCGATGACCAGGACGCCGGAGCTCCGGAGTTCAAGGAACTGCGCCAGAAGGGTGAAGACCACCCGATCGAGGCCACCGGCCGCGAACTGCGCAAGCTCTTCTCATGGATCAAGTCTGACGACGACTACACCGAAGGCAACGTCGCGCGCTAGTTGCGCCAGTAACAAAGACACGGATTATTCGTGTCCGAACCCGGGCGTTACGCTTAAATAGCAAGCCGTTTCGGTAAGGAGGCCGGGCCCTGCACAGGGTCCGGCCTCCGGCGTGAAATACCCAAAACCACATCGACACACAGCTAAAGAGGTCATCGGTGACTGCCACCAAACCAGTAGTACTCCTCGCGGAGGAACTCTCCCCGGCCACGGTTGAGGCCCTCGGCCCCGATTTCGAGATCCGCCAGACCGATGGAGCAGACCGTTCCCAGCTGCTGTCCGCCATTGAGGACGTCGACGCTATCCTGGTGCGCTCAGCCACCCAGGTCGACGCCGAAGCGATTGCGGCTGCCAAGAAACTCAAGGTCATTGCCCGTGCCGGCGTGGGTCTGGACAACGTTGACATCCGTTCGGCCACGCAGGCCGGCGTCATGGTCGTCAACGCACCGACGTCGAACATCATTTCCGCCGCTGAACTGACCGTAGGCCACATCCTTTCCCTGGCCCGCCACATTCCGCAGGCCTCCAGCGCCCTCAAGGGCGGGGAATGGAAGCGCTCGAAGTACAGCGGCACCGAGCTGTTCGAAAAGAAGGTCGGCATCATCGGCCTGGGCCGCATCGGCGCCCTGGTTGCCGCCCGCGTGCAGGGCTTCGGCACCGAGGTCCTGGCGTATGACCCGTACATCACCTCCGCCCGCGCCGCCCAGCTGAACGTCAAGCTGGTCACCCTGGACGAGCTGCTGGAGCAGTCGGACTTCGTCACGATCCACATGCCCAAGACCCCCGAAACCCTGGGCATGCTCGGCGCCGAAGCGTTCGAGAAGATGAAGGACACCGCCTACGTCATCAACGTCGCCCGCGGCGGCCTCGTGGATGAAGAGGCCCTGTACACGGCCCTGACCGAGGGCAAGATCGCCGGCGCCGGCGTCGACGTCTTCGTCAAGGAACCCAGCACCGACCTGCCGTTCATGGCACTGGACAACGTCATCGTGACCCCGCACCTGGGCGCTTCCACGGACGAAGCCCAGGAGAAGGCCGGAATCTCGGTCGCCAAGTCGGTCCGCCTGGCACTTGCCGGCGAACTGGTGCCCGACGCCGTAAACGTCGCCGGCGGCGTGATCGCCGAGGACGTCCGCCCGGGTATCCCGCTGATCGAGAAGCTGGGTCGGATCTTCACTGCGCTGTCCTCCGACTCCGTGACCGCCATCGACATCGAGGTGGCCGGCGAGATCGCGTCCCTGGACGTCAAGGCACTGGAACTGGCAGCGCTGAAGGGCATCTTCACGGACATCGTCTCGGAGCAGGTCTCCTACGTGAACGCTCCGGTGCTCGCCGAACAGCGCGGCATCGCCGTCCGCCTGATCACCACGCCCGATGTCGATGATTACCGCAACCTGCTCACCATCCGCGGCGCGCTCTCCGACGGCACCCAGCTGGAGGTCTCCGGCACGCTGACCGGCCCGAAGCAGATCCAGAAGCTCGTCGGCGTCAACGGCTACGACCTGGAAATCCCGATCAGCGAACACCTGCTGGTGCTGATCTACCAGGACCGTCCCGGCGTCATCGGCGCCCTGGGCCGGATACTGGGCGAAGCGGACGTCAACATCGCCGGCATGCAGGTGGCCCGCAACTCCGAGGGCGGCCAGGCGCTGTCGCTGCTGACGGTGGATTCCTCCGTGCCGCAGGACGTACTTGAGTCCGTCCGCGACGCCATCGGTGCAACCGTGGCACGGGAAGTGGACCTGCAGGACTAACCTGCTGCGGGTTGGGGAAGGCCGGTCCCGGCGGGGCCGGCCTTCTGTGCATCCGGGGAGGTACCCCGCGGATCCCGGCCTCCACCCGCAGTACGACGGCGCCGGAACCGGGTTCATGCCGGAAGCCGACGCGCCGACCGGGCCTGCCGGCGGAGACTGGATGCATGATTGCAGATACGCCTGTCCTGAGCGCCCACAACCTGAGAAAAACCTACGGCAGCACCACTGCGCTTGACGGGGTATCAGCCTTGATCAGGGCGGGGGAGTCGGTGGCCGTCATGGGTGCCTCCGGCTCCGGCAAAACCACCCTGCTGCACTGCCTGGCCGGGATTGTCCTGCCGGACAGCGGCTCGGTGCTGCTCCGGCTCCCTTCCGTGCAGGGGGATATCACTACCCTGGACGACGCCGGCCGTTCGCTCCTGCGGCGCCGGGACTTTGGTTTTGTGTTCCAGCAGGGACTGCTCATCCCAGAGCTGACCGCCGGGGAGAACGTTGCGATGGCCCTGATGCTCAACGGCGTTCCGCGGGCCGCTGCTGAAGATTCAGCGGCGGCCTGGCTGGCACGGCTTGGCCTGGCCGGCATGGAGCAGCGCCGGATCGGTGAGCTTTCCGGCGGCCAGGCCCAGCGGGTTGCCATTGCCCGCGCCCAGGTCAGCGGCGCCCAGGTCCTGTTTGCCGATGAACCTACCGGTGCGCTGGATTCGCGTACCTCCGCGGAGGTTATGCAGGTGCTGCTGGAGTCAACCGTCAACGCCGGCAAGACGCTGGTTGTTGTTACCCATGATCCGTCAGTTGCTGCCTGGTGCGGGCGGACCATCACCCTGGCTGACGGCCGGATCGTGGCTGACACCGCTGGCGCCGCCGGGATCCTGCGATGAGTGCGCAGTACGCCCCTTCCATAGTGGCCCGGGCTGCAAGCTCCGGGTGGGACGTTCCGCTGCGCATTGTCTGGCTGCTGAACCGGCCCGGCACATCCGGACGGACTGCTGGGGTCCTGCCGGCGGCGTCCTTCGCTGTGGTCACCACGCTGCTGCTTACCGTCCTTGCCGGCGCCTTGTCCTTCCTGCAATGGGGAGACGAGGAAGGCGACTTCTACCTGCTCCTGGCCAGTTTCGCGCTCATCCTGCTGGTGCTGCCACTGTTCACCCTGGGAGGTTCGGCAGCACGGCTCTCCGCCCGGCGCCGTGATGAGCATCTGTCAACCCTGCGGCTGCTCGGCGCCTCCGCCCAAACGGTGCGCCGGGTGGCAGTCGTGGAGGCTGCTGTTCAGGCATTTGCAGGAGCGGTGGCGGGAGTAGCCGGCTACTTGGTCCTTGCGCCGTTCGTTGCGCTCATCCATTTCCGCGGCGCTCCGCTCGGCTCGGCCTACTGGCTGCATCCGCTTGCGGGAGCCCTGGCCGTGGCAGCGGTGGTGATCCTCGCCGTCGTCAGTTCCGTTATCAGCCTGCGCCGGGTAGTGATTTCTCCACTGGGAGTTCGCACCCGCTCCGCTGCACAGAAGGTCCACTGGTCACGCGCAGGCATTGCAGCCGCGGTCGTCGGCGTCTGCATCCTGGCCCTGATAATCCCCGGCGCCGGACCCGTCATAGGCATCGTGATCATCTTCGGTGTGTTCGCCGCCGGGATGTCCGTCCTGAACCTGGTCGGTCCCTGGCTGGTAGCCAGTTCCGCCAAGTGGCGGCTGCGGCGGGCCAAAACACCGCAGGCACTGCTTGCCGCCCGCATTGTGCTGGACGCACCCAAAGCCGCCTGGCGGCAGGTCAGTGCACTCTCCATGGTCTGCTTCACAGCGGTCATTGTCGGAGCCGGCGCTGCCCTCCTGCAGACCGCGCAGGCCGAGGGCCCGGAAGACTTCCTGCTCCAGGACGTGATGACAGGTGTCTTCATCACCGTCATCGCCGGATTCCTGATGGTGGCCTGCTCGGCCGGCATCAACCAGGCCGCAACGGTCCTGGACCGTGCAGAGCTGTACCGCAGCCTGGACCGGATGGGCATGCCCAGGGACGTGATTGACTCCGCGCGGATCGGAGCCGTTATGCAGCCGGTGCTCCTGGTCAGCGTCGGGTCCGCTGCGGTATCGGCGGCGCTGCTGTTCCCCCTGACGGGGGCGGCCCTGCTGTTCGCTCCGGTCTCCATGGCATTCCTGGCCGGGTCCGTTGCGGCCGGAATCGGGCTGGTGCGGGCAGGACTTGCTACCACCGGTCCGGTGCTTAGTGCGGTACTGGACGGCGGAACCGACTGACCGGGACAGTCCTGTGCCTCCGGGCCTCCTGGGCCCGGAGGGCACAAAGCGACAAGGACTGCGGAAACAGGGTAATTTTCTTATGTGACTTCTTCCGATTCCAAGACCCCGTTCTACATCACCACCGCTATCTCCTACCCCAACGGCGAACCCCACATCGGGCACGCCTACGAGCACATCGCTACCGACGCCATGGCCCGCTTCAAGCGGCTCGACGGCTTCGACGTGTTCTTTATGACGGGCACAGACGAGCATGGCCTGAAGATGCAGCAGTCCGCGGATAAGGAAGGCATTACCGCGAAGGAACTCGCGGACCGCAACTCGGCCGCCTTCAAGCAGATGGAAGCGGACATGGGGACCTCCTACGACCGGTTCATCCGCACCACCGACGCCGATCACTACGCCGCTGCGCAGGCGATCTGGAAGCGGATGGAGGAGAACGGGGACATCTACCTCTCCAAGTACTCCGGCTGGTACTCCGTACGCGACGAGGCGTACTACAGCGAAGACGAAACCGAAGTCCGCGAAGACGGGATCCGCTACTCCAAGGAGACGGACACCGAAGTGACCTGGACGGAGGAGGAAAGCTACTTCTTCCGCCTCTCCAACTACCAGGACAAGCTCCTGGCCCTGTACGAATCCCAGCCGGAGTTCGCCGCCCCGCGCTCCCGCTTCAACGAAGTGATTAGCTTCGTGAAGGGAGGCCTGGAGGACCTTTCGATCTCCCGCACCACCTTTGACTGGGGCGTTCCCGTGCCGGGGAACCCGGACCACGTGATGTATGTGTGGGTGGACGCCCTGACCAACTACCTCACCGGCGTCGGCTTCCCCGATACCGAGAGCGAAACCTTCAAGAGGTACTGGCCGGCAGACGTCCACGTGATCGGCAAGGACATCTCCCGCTTCCACGCCATCTTCTGGCCGGCCTTCCTGATGTCCGCAGGGCTTGAACTGCCCAAGCGGGTCATGATCCACGGCTTCCTGCACAACAAGGGCGTGAAGATGTCCAAGTCGCTGGGCAACGTGGTGGCGCCCAAGGAATGGGCGGACCAGTACGGACTCGATTCCGTGCGGTTCTTCCTGCTGCGCGAGGTGCCCTTCGGCGGCGACGGCTCCTACAGCCACGACGCCGTGGTGGGCCGGATGAACTCCGACCTTGCGAACAACCTGGGCAACCTGGCCCAGCGGTCGCTGTCCATGGTGGCCAAGAACTGCGGCGCGGCTGTCCCGCAGCCGGGGGACTTCACCGACGAGGACGAGGCGCTGCTCTCCGCTGCCCGCGGCCTGCTGGAAACTTCCCGTAAAGCCTACGACGTACAGGACTTCCACGGCGCCCTTGAGGCGACTTGGAAGGTTCTGGGCGACACCAACGCCTACTTCGCGGAGCAGGCGCCGTGGGTGCTGCGGAAGACCGACGTCGAACGCATGAACACCGTGCTTTACGTGACCCTTGAAGTGCTGCGGATCGTTGCCATCCTCATCCAGCCGGTGATGCCGGGCAGTGCCGGCAAGCTGCTCGACGTCCTGGGCCAGCCTGAGGGCGACGCCCGCATGTTCGCTGCCCTGGGCACGCCGCTGGTGGCCGGGACGCCCCTTCCGGCGCCGGCACCGATCTTCCCCAAGTTCGAGGAACCCGCGGAGTAACACCGCCGACCCCCTTCAGCACCGTCGAGAGGCCAGTTACGGCCCGTTTGGACGTCCAAACGGGCCGTAACTGGCCTCTCGATGGTTTTTTTGGGCGGGGGGCCTAGGTGAGGAAACGGGCGGGAACGGTTTCCTCCATGACCCTGGCCACGGCATCCTGCTGCTGCTGGGCAAGCTCGAGCATCTCGCGGATCCGCGGGGCATGGAACCGGTGGTCATGGGCCGAAAGCACCAGCAGCGTCCGGTACAGGCATTCCTTGGCACGCACGATCGCCTGCAGGGTTTCCAGCTCCAGCTGTCCGGTGGGACCCCTGCCTGTGCTGAGCGGATTGATCGGGCCCGTCCGGCCGACGGCAGCCCCGACCCATGCCAGGGCCTTCTTGATCTGGCTGCGCTGATAGCCAAGGGCCAGGATGAGCGTTTCCAGCTCGTCCCGCTCATCGGAGATCTGCTCGACAAGCTGCGCAAAGACCGACTCGTGCTCCGTGCCCTCCCACGTCTTCCGGGCTGCCTTGAAAAGCCTGACCCCGGTTTCGGCGGCGAGAAGGTGGTCATCCAGGTAGGCGGCCAGTGACTCGTGACGGGGTGTCCTCCCGGTCGCTGTCTGCGGCATTGCGGCTCCTTCTCTGCTTCCGGTACGCCGGCGTGGCGCCGGGATTGTCAGTGTGCTTTGTATCTTTGCAGATCCAACGGACAAAACGCGAGGCGGCGTCCAATGGACACCGCCCCGCGCTTGCCGCAGATGCGGCTAGTCTGCTGCCAGTCCGGCCACGGGGGACAGGCGCGCTGCCCGGCGAGCCGGAAGCAGCGAGGCCCCCAGTCCGGCCACCAGGGCCACCGCCAGCACACCGCCCAGCTGTGCCCAGGGCAGGACCGGAGCCACATCGGCGAAGGCACCAAGCGCGGACTGGGCACCCAGCCATCCGTACACCGCGCCGAGTCCGATCCCGAACAACGCGGCGACACCCGCGATCAGCACGGCTTCCAGCGCCAGCATCCCGCGCAGCTGGCGTTTAGTCAGTCCCAGGGCCCGCAGCAGGGAGGATTCCCGGGTGCGCTCCAGCACAGAGAGGGAAAGGGTGTTGGCCACGCCCACCAGGGCAATAACGACGGCGACTCCCAGCAGTCCCGTGACCACCATGAGGAGGACATCGATCACCTGCTCGTAGGCGGCCCGCTCGATGACGGAACCCATGATCTGGTATTCCTCAATGTTCAGTGCCTCGGCAAGCGCCGACTGGAGTTCCAGGATCTGCGAGGTGTTCAGGCCATCGGCAACGGCAAGCCACAGCAGCGGCTGAGGCTGGAAGCGCTCCGGTGTCTGCTGCTCCGGCACACCGCCCAGCGCCCGGGCCGTCTCGGCTGAGACGAGGGCGGGGAAGGAACGGCTCGACGAAGTCACAACGTCCAATTCCACGTCCCCGGCGGCTCCCCGCACTGTGACGGTTTGTGCCTCTGTTCCCTGGGGCATCATGATGGCACCGTCCACCGGGACCATGGAGGCATCCAGCAGGACGGAGCTGTCAGCGGCATCAAGGGAATAGACGGGGGTTTCTTCCCCGTCGCTGCCCAACAGCCCGGCGAGCGGCAGGAACGCTGCCTGTTCCACGTTCTCCACCGCGGCAGCGGCAGCCGCGTCGTTTCCGGTGAACGGCGACTCAACGGGTATGGCTCCGCGGACGGTCACGTCCACTGGGAACTCGCCGGCGAGTGTGTCGTTGAAGGCACTCCTGGTGGTGGCGGCACCTGTCATCATCATGACTACGAGCGTGACGCCGATCAGCAGGGCCGAGGCGGTCGCGGACGTCCGCTGCGGGTTCCGCACTGCGTTGACGGCTGCCAGCTTGCCTGGAACACCCAAGGGTGAGGCCAGGAAACCAACAGCGCGGACCAGCGGCGGGATGAAAAGCGTGGAGCACATCAGGATTCCGACGAAGCTGAGGATTCCGCCCGGAAGCGCGATGATCAGGTCCCCGTCGGTGGCGCCCAAGGCCAGCAGCGCAGCGCCGGACACAATCAGCAGCAGCCCGGAAACCAGCCGGACGCGTCCCCTGCGGGTACCGGCGCGGACGTCCTCGGCCGGGCGCAGGGCGGCCAGCGGAGCGACGGCGGTAGCAGCGCGGGCAGGCACCAGTGCAGCAAGGACAGTGAGGATGACGCCGGCAGCGAAGCCTGCGGCAACCGCCGACGGCGGAACGGAGAGGGTAGCGAAACCGCTTTCCGGAAGGGTCTGCAGGTAAGCGACGATTCCGCCCACCAGGGCCACCGCCGCCAGCACACCGGCGACGGAGGACACGATCCCCACCAGCAGTGCTTCGACGAGCACGGAACGGCGGATCTGTGACCGGCCGGCGCCGATGCACCTCAGCAGGGCCAGCTCGCGGGTGCGCTGGGCCACCAGCACCGAGAAAGTGTTTGAAACGACCAGGGCGCAGACCAGCAGGGCGACCGCTGCGAAGGCAAGCAGGATAACGGTCAGGCTGTCCTGGCCGTCGGTGAGGCCGGCCATAAGCTCGGTGGTTTCTTCCTCAACGGTCCGCACCGAAACGGAGCTGATGCCCGCACCGGCAAGTGCGTCGGAGAGGGAGGATTGTACGGAAGCGCCGGAGGCGTCGTCGCCGAGGGCAAGCAGGATCCTGCTGTAGCCGCGCTCGGCGTCAGCGTACTCGAGGACCGTTGTGTCGACTGCGTACAGCTGTGCCGCCCCCGTCATTGACGGGTCCACGGAGGACTCAACCAGTGCTGTCACAGTCAGTTCCGCTTCGGGGGCATCTTCCGCGGGATCCATGGTTGCGGCCACCGGCAGCACCGAGCCGAGGGTGATACCCCGGCGGTCGGCGGTCTGCTGGTCAACCGCCACGTCACCGGCCTGTGCCGGCAAGCTGCCCTGCACGACGCCGACCGGGAGCAGGGAAGCGTCAGCCGGGATGTTCGACAGCTGCGCATAGGAGGTACCGTTCCCGTCACGGACGCTTACCGAAGCATCCCGGACCGCGTAGGCATCAGCAACTCCGTCCGTATTGCGGGCCAGGTCTGCGATCCTGTCGTCCAGGACGGGGAACGATTCGGCTACCTCGTCCCAATTCGCGGAGACCACCAGGTCTGCGTTCCGAAAGGACTGCCCAACGCTCTGGGTCAGGGACGCTTTCGAGGAGGAGTTGATGATCAATGTGGCGGTGAGGAAGCCGACGGCGATCGTCACGGCCACGGCGACGGCGATGAACCGGCGCGCGTTCAGGCGCACCTGCGCCAGGGCTACCTGCAGCATGGCTTACGCCCCCAGCTTGGTGAGGGCTGCCAGTACGCTCTCCGGTGTGGGCTGGGAGAGTTCGCCTACCAGCTCGCCGTCGTTCATCAGGACCACGCGGTCTGCATAGGATGCGGCCACGGGATCGTGGGTCACCATGATGATGCTCTGTCCCATTTCACGGGAGGAACGGCGCAGCAGGGAAAGCACCTCAGCACCCGAGCGGGAATCGAGGTTGCCGGTGGGCTCGTCCGCGAACACCACGTGCGGGCGGGTCAGCAGGGCCCGCGCCACGGCCACGCGCTGCTGCTGGCCGCCGGAGAGCTCATGCGGCCGGTGCGCGAGGCGGCCCTCGAGACCGAGCGTACGGGTGATTTCCTGCAGCCAGGCGGCATCCGTTTTTCCATTGGCCAGGGCGACGGGAAGGGTGATGTTCTGCTCGGCAGTGAGCGTGGGAACCAGGTTGAAGGACTGGAAGACAAAGCCGACGCTCTCGCGGCGCAGGCGGGTGACCTCCGCGTCCTTGAGGGACGTGATCTCCGTGCCGCCAATCCAGATCTGGCCTGAGTCAGCTGAGTCCAGGCCGGCCAGGCAATGCATCAGCGTGGACTTGCCGGAGCCGGAGGGGCCCATGATGGCGGTGAAGGTCCCGGTTTGAAAGCTCACATCGACGTTGCGCAGCGCGTGGACGGCGGTGTCGCCTTTTCCGTAGGTCTTGTTCAGCGCCAGCGCGGCGGCGGCAGCCGTGGAGCTGCCGGGGCCGGGAACAGCGGAATGCTCAGTAAGGGTTGTCATGCCTGCAACGCTACGGCCCGCGGTCATGCACCCGCATCGGAGAACGGGCGGGTTATTCCAGCCGCAGTCTCATCCCGTGGGTGGAAGGGAACCCGCCAGCCGGTAGGACTCAAGCAGCAGTTCCTGGAGTTCGTCCCTGTCCACGTGCGCCAGCCGGGCCAGGATCAGCTGCGGGGACCGGTTGTGGTGCGGGGTCCAGTAGTAGGTTTCCGGGTTCATCGCAGCCAGGGCCTCACGTTCCCCGGTCTTGACGGTGAGCACGCCGTCTTCCCACATCCTGGCCATTAGCGTGCGGGCGAACCACGCCGGCTGGTTCCAGCTCCGGCGTTCAGAGACGCCCGGCAGGGACAGACAGAAGAAACGGACGTCGTCCACCGAAGCCACGGGCCACCTCCTGGGTTATGGGGCGACGATACCGGTCTCGTAGGCGATAACAACAGCCTGCACGCGGTCCCTGGCTCCCAGTTTCGCCAGGATGTGTCCGACGTGCGTCTTGACCGTCGCTTCGGAAAGGAACAGCTTGGCGGCAATTTCCGGATTGGACAGTCCGCCGGCAATGAGCGTGAACACCTCGCGCTCGCGGGGAGTCAGCGTTTCCACGCTTGCCGCGTGCCGGCTGACCTCGGGAGTGGGTTCGCGCAGCATGGGTGCCACATGGTCCAGCAGGCGGCGGGTGGTCGACGGCGCTATCACCGCATCTCCGCGGTAAACAGTCCGGATAGCCTCCAGCAGTTCCTCCGGCGGGGCATCCTTCAGCAGGAAGCCGCTGGCACCGGCCCGGATAGCGGAGAGGGCGTACTCGTCCAGGTCGAAGGTTGTCAGGACGACGACCTTGACCGGAGTTTCACCGTCGCCCCGGCCGCTTCGTTCCAGGATGCGTTCGGTGGCCTCGATCCCGTTCAACCCGGGCATGCGCACATCCATCAGGACGACGTCGGCGCTCACCTGTCCCAGGATCCGGACGGCTTCTGCGCCGTCCCCGGCTTCTGCCACCACGGTGAGGTCCGGCTGGGAGTTGACCAGCATCTTGAAGCCGCCGCGGACCAACTGCTGGTCATCGACCAGGGCGACCCGAATAGGAACTGCTTCCCCGTCTCCGGGGGAGGGGGTGCTCATGTATCAAGCCTCCGTGTAGGGAATGAATGCGGCGACGCGGAAGCCGCCTCCGGGTACGGGGGAGGCCTCCAACGTTCCATCGTAGAGGGCCAGGCGCTCGCGCATTCCGTTGATGCCCTGTCCGGGGCCGGCGGTCTGCGAGGCCAATCCATCAGGGAGGCTGGAAGCGGCTGCGGGGGACTGGTCGGCTCCGGCACCGCGGCCGTCGTCCTGGACTGTCAGTGCCAGGCCGCGGGGCGTCCATTCGAGATCCATCCATGCCCGGGCCTGGGGGCCGGCATGCTTGAGCACGTTGGTCAGGGATTCCTGCATCACGCGGTAGGCCGTCAGCTCAGCGCCTGCCGGCAGCGCCCGGCGCATGGAACCGGCCGTCCTGACCTGTACGTCCAGTCCGGCGCGCTTGACGCCTTCCACCAGATCACCGACGTCCGCGAGGGTAGGCAGCGGGCGGGTGGAGGAATGCTCATCCCCCCGCAGGACCCCCAGCAGGCGCCGCATCTCCCGGAGCGAACCGCGCCCGGTCTCGGCGATGGTGCCCAGCGTCGAGACCGCGATGTCCGGGTTCGCTGCGCTCGCATACCTGGCGCCGTCGGCCTGCGTGATGATCACCGAGAGGGAGTGCGCCACGATGTCGTGCATTTCCCGGGCGATGTGTGTGCGCTCGTCCGCTGCTGCCAGGTCCCGTTCCTGCTGCCGCTCTACTTCCAGGCGCCGGGCCCGGTCGCGAAGGGACTCCATGGCCAGGCGGCGGGTGCGCGCCAGGTCGCCCAGCGTCCAGCAGACCAGCACGATCGCTTCGATGGAGACGATGCCAACCAGATAGACCGCTATGGCTGTCCCGCCCAGCTGCATGGTCAGGGCGCCGCCCTGCAGCGAGGGCAGGAAGAAGTACTGGAGGACAAAAAGCACACCGCCGACCATGGCCAGCAGCAGGCCTGCCAGACTGGCCCAGCGCGGTGCGTAGGCGGCCAGCGCGTACACCATGGGCAGGACGAAGATGTCCGCAAACAGCCCGGTGACCGGGACCGCGGGGAGCTGGATCAGGCACGCAGCGGCCTGTACGGCAGCTGCCGGCACGGGGCGGGTGCGCCGCCAGGCGAGAGGCATGGTGATGGCTGCGGAGAGGGCAAACTCGACCAGCGAGCCGGAGCCGCCGAGCAGGAACGGAAAGGCGAAAACCAAGGTGGCCAGAACTGCACCGGCCAGATCCACTTTGAACGGGTTGGCCTGCATCCAGGCATAGATTCGTTGGTGCAGGAGCATGAACAACAACTTTAGGGGGTGCCGGTGCGCCTTGGCCTCATGCCGTGGGTTGAAGTCGGGGGCCGCCCCCTGCGACCAGGAACGGTGCGAGCCCATCCGCCTCGCCCTGTTGCGCACCGCACCTGGACGGACGGCGCGGACGGTGTCACGCCGTCGTGCGTCTCATTATGTGATACGCCTTGACCGCTATATGGACGCAGTTCCTAGAATTGGCGTATGAGCGAAGAAGCGTCGAAGGTTATTTCCCTGGCCGTCATTCCCGGTGACGGGATTGGTCCTGAGGTTACTGCCGAGGCCGTCAAGGTCCTCAAGGCAGTGACGCAGGACGGACCCGCCCGGTTCGAGCTGACGGAGTACCAGCTCGGCGCCGAACACTGGCTCCGGACGGGCGAAACCCTTCCCGATGAAACTCTCGAGGCGCTCAAGGGCCACGACGCGATCCTCTTCGGAGCGGTCGGCGCTGCCCCCGGAGACACGCAGATGCCCTCCGGCCTGATTGAGCGCGAGATGCTGCTGAAGCTGCGGTTCAGCCTCGACCACTTCGTGAACCTGCGCCCGTCCAAGCTGTACCCGGGGGTTGCCAGCCCGCTCGCCAACCCCGGCGATATCGATTTCATCGTGGTCCGTGAAGGCACCGAGGGTCCCTACGTCGGCAACGGCGGATCCCTGCGCACCGGAACCGAACACGAAATTGCCACTGAGGTATCCCTGAATACCGCCCACGGCGTCGAGCGCGTGGTGCGCGACGCGTTCCGGCGCGCCAGCGAACGCCCGCGGAAGAAGCTCACCCTGGTACACAAGCACAATGTCCTGGTCTACGCGGGCAGCCTCTGGAAGCGCACCTTCGAGTCCGTTGCGGCGGACTTCCCGGACGTCGAGACCGACTACCTCCACGTCGACGCCGCCACCATCTTCCTGACCACCAACCCGTCCCGGTTCGACGTGATCGTCACGGATAACCTGTTCGGTGACATCATCACCGACCTCGCCGCCGCCGTCACCGGCGGAATCGGCCTGGCTGCCTCCGGCAACATCAATATGGAGGGGACCTTCCCGTCCATGTTCGAACCGGTCCACGGCTCCGCCCCGGACATTGCTGGCCAGCAGAAGGCCGATCCGACCGCTGCCATCCTTTCCGCAGCCCTGATGCTGCACCACCTCGGGTTCGACGCCGAAGCCGAGCGGGTGGAGCAGGCGGTAGAGTCCGACGTCGCGTCCCGGGCAGGAAATACGCGCACCACCGCGGAAATCGGCGATGCGATCGCCGCAGCTGTGTCATAAGCTCAACAGTGACCCGATCAATAGGAACGTCGAACGGCACGGCCGTTCACCGTGGAGGAATAATGTCTGTCAGCGCTCTGGAGTTCACCCAGAAGCTATCCGCCCAGCCCAAGTCCGAAGAGGAGCGCTCAGCGGTCCTGGCGGATCCGGGATTCGGAAACCACTTCACGGACCACACCGCCGTCATTGACTACCGGGCGGATGATACCGGCGTTGGTGCCTGGGAGAACGCGCGCATTGAGCCGTACGGCCCCATCGTCATGGACCCGGCCGCAGCCGTCCTGCACTACGGCCAGGAAATCTTCGAAGGGCTGAAGGCCTACCGCCACGCTGACGGTTCCATCTGGACGTTCCGCCCCGAGGCCAACGCTGCACGCCTGAACGCTTCGGCCCGGCGCCTTGCCCTTCCGGAACTGCCGGAGGAACTGTTCCTGGAGTCCATCAGCCAGCTGGCCGCAGTTGACCGGGAATGGGTTCCCTCCGGTGACGGGGAGTCGCTGTACCTGCGCCCCTTCATGATCGCCACGGAACCCTTCCTGGGCGTCCGCCCCGCACGCGAGGTGTCGTACCGGGTCATCGCCTCGCCTGCCGGAAACTACTTCGGCGGCGAGCTGAAGCCCGTCTCGATCTGGCTTTCCACCAAGTACGCCCGCGCCGGCCGCGGCGGAACCGGCGAAGCCAAGTGCGGCGGCAACTATGCGGCATCGCTGATCGCCCAGATGGAAGGCGAGGCCCACGGCTGCAAGCAGGTGCTCTTCCTGGACGAATTCAACGACAACGCAGTTGAAGAGCTCGGCGGCATGAACGTGTTCTTCGTGTTCAAGGACGGCCGGCTGGTTACCCCGGCGCTCTCGGGCACCATCCTCCACGGGGTGACCCGGGACTCGGTCCTGCAGCTCGGCCGTGACCGGGGCCTGCAGGTCGAAGAACGCAAGATCACTCTCGATGAATGGCGCGACGGCGTTGCCTCCGGCGAAATCACTGAGGTCTTTGCCTGCGGTACTGCCGCAGTCATCACGCCCGTGGGCGAACTGAAGTCCGAGACGGAGACCATCGGCTCCCCGGAGGCCGTTGCAGGCGACGTGACCATGAGCATCCGCCAGGAACTCCTGGGTATCCAGACCGGCGCCGTGGAGGACACCCGCGGCTGGCTGACCCGGCTTGCCTAGGATGGCGGCTTCGGCTCAGCCGGCGCCGGGCGAAATCGTGCGCAGCACACCGCTTGCCCGGTACCGGCTGGCCGACAACCCCGGGCCCATGAGCCTGGACGGCACCAAGAGCTACATCATCGCGGCGGTCGAGGGCGGATCCACTGTGGTTGTTGACCCGGGACCCGCGGATGAGTTGCACCTCTCGGCTCTGGCCGCATCCGGAGACGTTGAGCTGGTGCTGATTACGCACCGGCATCCCGACCACACCGCAGGTGCCCAGCGGTTCCATGAACTGACCGGCGCACCGGTGCGGGCGGCAGACCCTGCGTTCTGCTTCGGCGGCGAGCCGCTGCGCGACGGTGAGGCAATTCAGGCCGGCGGTACCAGGATCCAGGTCCTTGCTACACCCGGACACACTTCCGACTCGGTGTGCTTCTTCCTTCCGGAAGACGGCACCAACGGTTCCGTCCTGACAGGGGACACCATCCTGGGACGCGGCACCACTGTGCTGGATTACCCGGACGGTACCCTGCAGGACTTTATGGCCAGCCTGGAGAAGCTGGGCACGCTGGGCCCGGCTGCAGTCCTGCCGGCGCACGGAGCCGACCTCGAAAACCTGGAGTCCGTCGTCCTGACGTACCGGGACCACCGGGATGAACGCCTGGCCCAGATCCGGGCTGCGCTCGAGGACCTTGGCGCCGATGCCTCCGTGCAGGAAGTCACCGACGCTGTCTATGCGGATGTACCCGCAGCGGTGAGGGGCGCAGCAGAGCTTTCAGTCGCCGCACAGCTGGAGTATCTGCGCGTTGCCGGCTGAGCGGGAGGCATGTGAGCACCGGCACCGCTGCAGAACTTGCATCGAGGGGCGCTGCACTCCCTAAAATGGATTATCGCTTCCACGGAAGAACGGTGAACCCGGGACCGGGGGAGCGCGCATCAGGGCAACCGGAGCCGTGCAGGGAAACACATTCCTGCCAGGTTGCGGGAACTGCCCGGGGTGTGTAAAGTAGAGCGAGTTGCCACCGACCGGAAATGGTCGGAACGGAAACAAAACCCACACAAATCAGCCGGAAAATAATCCGGACGCTTTCGTGTGGTTCGGAGTGATGGTTTGACCGGTTCGAAACGATTTCCACGGAAATCCGCCGAATTGCTAAAACCGGATCGATGAAATAGAATTATGAAACACCGCAGCGGTGCGAAAAGAAAAAGAATCAGCCGGAAACGGAAATGGTTTTTCTGAGTAGGCCGGATGCGACTGTTGTTTGAGAACTCAATAGTGTGCCAAGTTTATTGATACCAATTATTTTGATTGGTTGAACTGGCTGTTCGGCCCACCCCGTGGGCTGGAATGGCTTTTTTAGCTGGTTTCGAATTTAGTGCATGACTGTGCAGCCAATTTTCCTTGGCTCCGGTTGTGTGTCTGTAACACATTTACGGAGAGTTTGATCCTGGCTCAGGATGAACGCTGGCGGCGTGCTTAACACATGCAAGTCGAACGATGACTTCTGTGCTTGCACAGAATGATTAGTGGCGAACGGGTGAGTAACACGTGAGTAACCTGCCCTTAACTTCGGGATAAGCCTGGGAAACCGGGTCTAATACCGGATACGACCATCTGGCGCATGCCATGGTGGTGGAAAGCTTTATGCGGTTTTGGATGGACTCGCGGCCTATCAGCTTGTTGGTTGGGGTAATGGCCCACCAAGGCGACGACGGGTAGCCGGCCTGAGAGGGTGACCGGCCACACTGGGACTGAGACACGGCCCAGACTCCTACGGGAGGCAGCAGTGGGGAATATTGCACAATGGGCGGAAGCCTGATGCAGCGACGCCGCGTGAGGGATGACGGCCTTCGGGTTGTAAACCTCTTTCAGCAGGGAAGAAGCGAAAGTGACGGTACCTGCAGAAGAAGCGCCGGCTAACTACGTGCCAGCAGCCGCGGTAATACGTAGGGCGCAAGCGTTATCCGGAATTATTGGGCGTAAAGAGCTCGTAGGCGGTTTGTCGCGTCTGCTGTGAAAGCCCGGGGCTCAACCCCGGGTCTGCAGTGGGTACGGGCAGACTAGAGTGATGTAGGGGAGACTGGAATTCCTGGTGTAGCGGTGAAATGCGCAGATATCAGGAGGAACACCGATGGCGAAGGCAGGTCTCTGGGCATTAACTGACGCTGAGGAGCGAAAGCATGGGGAGCGAACAGGATTAGATACCCTGGTAGTCCATGCCGTAAACGTTGGGCACTAGGTGTGGGGGACATTCCACGTTTTCCGCGCCGTAGCTAACGCATTAAGTGCCCCGCCTGGGGAGTACGGCCGCAAGGCTAAAACTCAAAGGAATTGACGGGGGCCCGCACAAGCGGCGGAGCATGCGGATTAATTCGATGCAACGCGAAGAACCTTACCAAGGCTTGACATGAACCGGAAAGGCCTGGAAACAGGTCCCCCACTTGTGGTCGGTTTACAGGTGGTGCATGGTTGTCGTCAGCTCGTGTCGTGAGATGTTGGGTTAAGTCCCGCAACGAGCGCAACCCTCGTTCTATGTTGCCAGCGCGTTATGGCGGGGACTCATAGGAGACTGCCGGGGTCAACTCGGAGGAAGGTGGGGACGACGTCAAATCATCATGCCCCTTATGTCTTGGGCTTCACGCATGCTACAATGGCCGGTACAAAGGGTTGCGATACTGTGAGGTGGAGCTAATCCCAAAAAGCCGGTCTCAGTTCGGATTGAGGTCTGCAACTCGACCTCATGAAGTTGGAGTCGCTAGTAATCGCAGATCAGCAACGCTGCGGTGAATACGTTCCCGGGCCTTGTACACACCGCCCGTCAAGTCACGAAAGTTGGTAACACCCGAAGCCGGTGGCCTAACCCCTTGTGGGAGGGAGCCGTCGAAGGTGGGACCGGCGATTGGGACTAAGTCGTAACAAGGTAGCCGTACCGGAAGGTGCGGCTGGATCACCTCCTTTCTAAGGAGCACCTCAAAGTGGCAGGTCCTTCCACAGTGTTGGATGTGTGCTTTGCAGGAGATGCCCATGTCGGAGACATATGTTCTCCGGTGGGTGCTCAAGGGTGGAATATCAATAAATAGGTTCTTCCGGGTTCTGTCCGGCTGGTGAGTACGCCTCCTTCTGGGGGTTGGAAAGCATGGCCGGTCGGGTTGCCCGGTGGGTATCGTTTGGCACACTGTTGGGTCCTGAGGCAACAGGATCTGTTGTTTCTGGTTTTCCTGCGCATGCCGGATGCCGGGCTGTGGGTTTCCCCTTGCGGGGTGCCTGGTCTGGTGGATGGGTGTGACGGGGTTGTTGTTTGAGAACTACATAGTGGACGCGAGCATCTTAAAAATTATTAAGTGCAATTTCAGAAAAACCTGGTGACCGGTCTTGTACTGGTAACCGTGGTTTTCTCGATAGCGATATTAATTATTGATCTTTGTGGTCAAGTTTTTAAGGGCACACGGTGGATGCCTTGGCATCAGGAGCCGAAGAAGGACGTAGGAATCTGCGATAAGCCTGGGGGAGTTGATAACCGAGCGTTGATCCCAGGATGTCCGAATGGGGAAACCCCGCCCGGCGCGCGAGTGACCGGGTGACCCGCATCTGAACACATAGGGTGCGTGGAGGGAACGCGGGGAAGTGAAACATCTCAGTACCCGCAGGAAGAGAAAACAACAGTGATTCCGTTAGTAGTGGCGAGCGAACGCGGAAGAGGCTAAACCAGTGGTGTGTGATAGCCGGCGGGCGTTGCATCACTGGGGTTGCGGGACTTTCCGTATCAGTTCTGCCGGACTGGTGAAGTGAGTGCAGGTGCATAGGTGAACTGGTTTGAAAGCCAGGCCGTAGAGGGTGTTAGCCCCGTAACCGGAATGTATGCTGCCGCTTGGAGAGGATCCCAAGTAGCACGGGGCCCGAGAAATCCCGTGCGAATCTGCCAGGACCACCTGGTAAGCCTAAATACTCCCTGATGACCGATAGCGGACAAGTACCGTGAGGGAAAGGTGAAAAGTACCCCGGGAGGGGAGTGAAATAGTACCTGAAACCGTGTGCCTACAAACCGTTGGAGCAGCCTTGTTGCTGTGACAGCGTGCCTTTTGAAGAATGAGCCTGCGAGTTAGTGTTACGTCGCGAGGTTAACCCGTGTGGGGAAGCCGTAGCGAAAGCGAGTCTGAATAGGGCGAGTGAGTGGCGTGATCTAGACCCGAAGCGGAGTGATCTACCCATGGCCAGGTTGAAGCGACGGTAAGACGTCGTGGAGGACCGAACCCACTTCAGTTGAAAATGGAGGGGATGAGCTGTGGGTAGGGGTGAAAGGCCAATCAAACTCCGTGATAGCTGGTTCTCCCCGAAATGCATTTAGGTGCAGCGTTGCGTGTTTCTTGCCGGAGGTAGAGCTACTGGATGGCCGATGGGCCCTACAAGGTTACTGACGTCAGCCAAACTCCGAATGCCGGTAAGTGAGAGCGCAGCAGTGAGACTGTGGGGGATAAGCTTCATAGTCGAGAGGGAAACAGCCCAGACCACCAACTAAGGCCCCTAAGCGTGTGCTAAGTGGGAAAGGATGTGGAGTTGCCCAGACAACCAGGAGGTTGGCTTAGAAGCAGCCACCCTTGAAAGAGTGCGTAATAGCTCACTGGTCAAGTGATTCCGCGCCGACAATGTAGCGGGGCTCAAGTACACCGCCGAAGTTGTGGATTTCAGATTATTGGTAAGCCTTCGTGGTTCAGCCGTCTGGAGTGGTAGGGGAGCGTCGTGTGGGCAGTGAAGCTGCGGTGTAAACCAGTGGTGGAGCCTACACGAGTGAGAATGCAGGCATGAGTAGCGAAAGACGGGTGAGAAACCCGTCCGCCGAATGATCAAGGGTTCCAGGGTCAAGCTAATCTGCCCTGGGTAAGTCGGGACCTAAGGCGAGGCCGACAGGCGTAGTCGATGGACAACGGGTTGATATTCCCGTACCGGCGAAAAACCGCCCATACCAAGCGGGGGATACTAACCGCCCGAAACCTGCCCGTGCACCCTTGTGGTGTTCCGGGTTTTGGTGGAGCGCGGGACCGTAACCTGGGAGGTAAGCGTATTAACAGGTGTGACGCAGGAAGGTAGCCGGGCCGGGCGATGGTTGTCCTGGTCTAAGGATGTAGGGTCAGTGATTGGCAAATCCGTCACTGTGTCTTTGATGACGCACCTGAGATCTGATGGGACCCCCGTATGGGGGAATCCGGTGATCCTATGCTGCCTAGAAAAGCATCGGCGCGAGGTTTTAGCCGCCCGTACCCCAAACCGACACAGGTGATCAGGTAGAGAATACTAAGGCGATCGAGAGAATTATGGTTAAGGAACTCGGCAAAATGCCCCCGTAACTTCGGGAGAAGGGGGGCCTGCCCCGTGATGGAAACTTGCTTTCCGGAGCGGGTGTGGGCCGCAGAGACCAGGGGGAAGCGACTGTTTACTAAAAACACAGGTCCGTGCGAAGTCGCAAGACGATGTATACGGACTGACTCCTGCCCGGTGCTGGAAGGTTAAGAGGACCGGTTAGCCCTTACGGCAAGGGCGAAGCTGGGAATTTAAGCCCCAGTAAACGGCGGTGGTAACTATAACCATCCTAAGGTAGCGAAATTCCTTGTCGGGTAAGTTCCGACCTGCACGAATGGAGTAACGACTTCCCCGCTGTCTCAACCATAAACTCGGCGAAATTGCAGTACGAGTAAAGATGCTCGTTACGCGCAGCAGGACGGAAAGACCCCGAGACCTTTACTATAGTTTGGTATTGGTGTTCGGTGTGGCTTGTGTAGGATAGGTGGGAGACTGTGAGACCCGGACGCCAGTTCGGGTGGAGTCATCGTTGAAATACCACTCTGGTCATACTGGATATCTAACTTCGGCCCGTAATCCGGGTCAGGGACAGTGCCTGATGGGTAGTTTAACTGGGGCGGTTGCCTCCTAAAGAGTAACGGAGGCGCCCAAAGGTTCCCTCAGCCTGGTTGGCAATCAGGTGTCGAGTGTAAGTGCACAAGGGAGCTTGACTGTGAGAGAGACATCTCAAGCAGGGACGAAAGTCGGGACTAGTGATCCGGCGGTACATTGTGGAATGGCCGTCGCTCAACGGATAAAAGGTACCTCGGGGATAACAGGCTGATCTTGCCCAAGAGTCCATATCGACGGCATGGTTTGGCACCTCGATGTCGGCTCGTCGCATCCTGGGGCTGGAGTAGGTCCCAAGGGTTGGGCTGTTCGCCCATTAAAGCGGTACGCGAGCTGGGTTTAGAACGTCGTGAGACAGTTCGGTCCCTATCCGCTGCGCGCGCAGGAAATTTGAGAAGGGCTGTCCTTAGTACGAGAGGACCGGGACGGACGAACCTCTGGTGTGTCAGTTGTACTGCCAAGTGCATCGCTGATTAGCTACGTTCGGATGGGATAACCGCTGAAAGCATCTAAGCGGGAAGCCTGCTTCGAGATGAGATTTCCATACACCTTGTGTGTGAGAGGCCCCCAGCCAGACCACTGGGTTGATAGGCCGGATGTGGAAGCGGGGACTAAAGACCCGTGAAGCTGACCGGTACTAATAGGCCGATAACTTACACCACACCAACACCTGGGGAAACACGACTTCAAACGGTTTCCCAACGTACAGGGTGTTGTGATCATGCTGCTTGCGTCCACTATGTGGTTCCCAACCAACAACCCGCCAGGGTTGTTCTGGTTGCAGGAACTAATTGAATACACGGTTATCGTGTAATCCACTGATTTACCCGCCATACCACCGGACTCGGTCCGGGTGGGTGTGTGCCGGGTTGGTAGGGTTACGGCGGTCATTGCGCGGGGGAAACGCCCGGTCCCATTCCGAACCCGGAAGCTAAGACCCGCAGCGCCGATGGTACTGCACCTGGGAGGGTGTGGGAGAGTAGGTCACCGCCGGACAACCATTAGAACCCCCCTGGGGGTTCCGGGCTACGGGCCCCGCACCTGGTGCGGGGCCCGACCTGTTTAACCCGACCGGTATGCGGGGCCGGAGGGTCGGGTTCCGGCGTGGCATGCAGTTTCTATAGCGTCACCGAAGACCTCGCGGACAGCCGCAGGTTTCCATGCTGCGGGTGACCGGGCGAGACATCCGCCGCGGGTCAATGACATATTCACCAAACTCTCGAGCAGCTACTCATGACGCGTATCCATACCCCCAGAGGCGCGGTTGATTGCGGGGGCACTATGCTTCCCCGGGGTCCGGGGACAGAGCGGTAATTGGAGCTGGTGGGCCGCCATCAGCCACTCCATACCCGGACCAAGGTCTGCCTTTGCGGCTTTTCCGTCTATGTTCTTGCAGCGGTGAAGTTCTTTTCCCATCGAGTCATGAACTTTGAGGCAACCGTCGGCCGCGCGGCGCCATTGAGCGAACGGACTCCGCCAGCAGGTCCTGCACGTTCCACAGCGTAGGTGATTGCATTCTGATCAAGCATCCAGCTTGTGGATTCTTTTAGACCGTGAGAGATGTACGTTAGAAGATCATCGAGCAGGTTAGTGCTCAGAACAGAGCGATTTGCGACGACGTTACCAGCCATATTTCGGCGCCATGGCGGCAGAGCGATAAGTCCCTCATTAACCACTGTCCCAAACGTATAGTCGCGTACTTTTTTCAAGAACGCTCCAGGATCGTTTTCGAAATATAGATCGGCGTCCACAAGGTACGCGTTGTCATATCGAGCTAGCAGATGCGGAAGCGCGTAAAAGCGAACACATGCATAATACGTTCGCTCTTGGTTGACGAAATCTGGAGTCGAAACCCCGTAGTACGCAAGATTCGAGGGCGTCGAGCCACTATTGAGATTCGATAGTGCTGCTATGAATCGATCGCCGTCTTCCACTAGGGTGCGGGCCTCTTCCGCTGGTGCACAAATATAAATGGCGAAGTCGATTTCCGGGAGTTGTTGTGCGTAGAACAGGAACCAACCTATGTAAATTCGAAAGAAAGTCTTATCGACGGAAATTGCGATCACAGTCGTGTTGTCAGTCACCGGGCGTCTTAGGCTTATTGGTGCTGCTAATGCCTTCTTCATATCGTCTCGAGCCCGCTGGGTGTTCACGGTATCATGCGTGTAGTAGGTAGTCGCGCCTGAATCCCAATAAAACAGTGGAACCAGCCGCCTATATTCACTTCTTTGAACATTGGTGAAATGATAGCCTGCGGCTTCACGGTCAGTAAGTGAGAGCAGCTGGCCGGCAAGCACATGGAAGGCTACCGCCTCGGGACTGTCTACAAGGCCTCCGAATTGGAAAGTATATTCCCTCCTCACAGCTTCAATCACGGACATTGCTTTTGTTTGATCACCGGAGGCGGCCGCCGCTATACCAGATTCGAGCGCAGAAGCGGTGAGCGATAGCGCTGCGTCAAAATATCGGTACTCATCCGTCAAGATGACTCCGCGCAATCGTCTATAATATTGTGCGGTTGCAGCTAGAGTCTTTTGTTGCGGCCGCTTAAATTGCTGATCCATGGTCCGGTAAAATACTTTTCGAATGACCGTCGTAAAGGCCTCAGGGCGGTGCCTTGAAGCAGCGATTACGGAATCTAGCTCCGGGCATTGCCCGTCCAAGTAATTGGATGTCAGAAGAGCTCTAAGGACTTCTGACGTTGGCGTTCGGGTGGGCATAGGCGACGCTCCGATCTAGGGACTTCAGTCTTTTAGCTTAGCTAAAAGACCACTTCGACGGGTTGCAGGTAAGCGCTGGCAATGATGTTTCCTGGCGAGGTGTACTTCGACCGCCGCGTTCCGCAGCTGCCCGATATTTTCTACGATGGCGGTTGATCTCACCCATCTGGGCGGGAAGTTACCCGTGTGCTTTATCCTCAAGCAGCTGAAGCAGGTTCTTTGGAACCGGGTCTTCGCGTGAGGTCTCGCTATTTTTGCCACACCACACGCGCGGGTGCTGGGGGCGGATGGATGTTCCCGTCGGATGATGCGAGCAGCCCGCGGCTTCGATGGGGAAGCACGCCGATGCCGGCTAGTTTCATTGCGGTTTGGACTGTCCTGCCTACGGTGACGTGAGCGACTAGGACAGGCAAGGCGCCGATTTGTCGCAGGTCGGTCCACCACGTGCTGCGAAAGGGTCTTGTCTTAGGGCTTCTTCCCATCCCGGTTCAGGGCCGCGGCGTTGTGAGCAGTCACCGAGGCGCAGCCCATGGAAAACTTCAGAGCGGCTCTCCACGTTTTAGTTCGTAGCCCGCCCCTGATGCTGGAACCGTGTGTATCTGGGTGGTCCCGGCCTGTACCCAGTCATCCAAAGCCAGGCTGCGTTGTCTCCGCTGTTCCACCCTGCTTTCCACGCTGTTCCACCCTGCTTTCCACGCTGTTCCACCCTGCTTTCCACGCTGTTCCACCCTGCTTTCCACGCTGTTCCACCCTGCTTTCCACGCTGTTCCACCCTGCTTTCCACGCTGTTCCACCCTGCTAGCGAACACTCACCCTGCTCCGGTAGCCAGCCACGGTCCATGCGTGCGTACACACATTCTCGACTAGGCTTGAACCCATGCGTATTGCTCGGTTTATCCAGGACAGTGACCCTACCTTCGGCGTCGTCGACGGCGATGAAGGCCATGAAGAAATTGCCGTTATCAAGGGGGACCCGTTTTTCTCCGGCGTGCAGCTCACGGGGGAGCGGCACAAGCTCGAGGACGTACGCCTCCTCGCACCGATCATTCCCCGCAGCAAAGTCGTGGGCATCGGCAAGAACTACGCGGACCATGCGGCTGAAATGGGCGGTGAAGTCCCGGCAGCACCGTTGATGTTCTTCAAGCCGAACACCTCCGTGATCGGGCCGAACGATCCGATCGTCCTGCCCTCCTTCTCGGATGAGATCTCCTACGAGGCCGAGCTGGCCGTGGTGATCGGACGCATCTGCAAGGACGTTCCGCTTGAACGGGTGGACGAAGTGGTCTTCGGGTACACCTGCGCGAACGACCTCACTGCGCGCGACGCCCAGCGCACCGACGGTCAGTGGGCCCGCGCCAAGGGCTTCGACACCTCCTGCCCCGTCGGTCCCTGGATTGAGACGGAGCTGGACACGGATAACCTGGCTGTGCGGTCTTACCTCGACGGCGAACTCGTGCAGGACGGCAACACTTCCGAGATGGTGTGGGGCGTCAGGGAACTGGTGTCGTACGTGTCCCAGGCTTTCACCCTGCTTCCCGGTGACATCATCCTCACCGGCACCCCGGCCGGCGTCGGCCTGATCACGGACGGGCAGAGGATCGAAGTCCAGGTCGAGGGAATCGGCACGCTGGCCAATATTGCCCGCGGCTAGCAAGCACATCAAGAAATGACAGAGGACTCAACGTACGACGGCGCGCGTCGGGCAGCGGGCTTCCCCGCTGCCGCTGCCGTAAGTGTGTGGTCTGCGGCGCTGCTAATAGCCCCTTTTCATGGGGAAGCCGGCATGAGAGGTGAAGACACCCCCTGGTTGTGGGGGATAGGCAGTGCCTTGCTGCTGTGCGTCTTCCCCGTGGTCCTGGTGGCCGTGCTCCAGCGGCGGAACGATTTGAGCCGCTGGGCAGCAGCTGCTCCAACGGGGCCGGTGGTGCTCGGCGCCGTCGCCTTGTGCTTTATATTGCTGCGGCTGATTCTGTGGCTCGATGGACCCCTGGCGGTTGCAGCCGCCGTCTTTGCCTTTACAGCCTCGGCGGCGGCTGGCCTGCTGCTCCAGCGGGCCGCCGCCCTGGATAACGGACTGCTGGTTTTTTGCGGCGGTGCCGGCGCGGCCGCCATGCTGTTCTCCGGCCTTCCCTCAGTCGGTCCCCTGGCGTGGATCGGATGGTTGGCCTTGGCAGCAGCCGCAGCTGCCGGAGTGTTCTGGCCGGACCGGAAGTTCTCCGGCAGGAAACTGGCTGCCGCCGCGATTGGTGCCGTACTGGGCGCGGGCATACCTTGGGCGCTTCTGGCAGCCGTGGCGTGAACCCGCCGCGGTTCCCTGGGTGGACGGCGGCTAGACTTGAAGCATCATGACTACTGAGCCTTCTTCCTTCGCTGATCTCCCCACCGTCGACGACAACACTCCGGTGCGGGTCCGTTTCTGCCCGTCCCCGACCGGCACGCCCCACGTGGGCCTGATCCGCACCGCCCTGTTCAACTGGGCCTACGCCAAGCACACCGGCGGCAAGATGATCTTCCGCATCGAAGACACCGACTCGGCCCGGGACAGTGAAGAGAGCTTCCTGCAGCTTCTGGACGCACTCGACTGGCTGGGCATCACCTGGGACGAAGGCGTAAACGTTGGCGGTCCGCACGAACCGTACCGCCAGTCCCAGCGCGGAGAGATCTACCAGGACGTCATCGCCAAGCTCAAGGACGCGGGGCACCTTTACGAGTCCTACTCCACCCCGGAGGAAATCGAGGCCCGGCACCGCGCCGCCGGCCGTGACATCAAGCTCGGCTATGACAACTTTGACCGGGACCTGACCGAAGAGCAGATCGCCGCCTTCAAAGCCGAGGGCCGCGAGCCCGTGCTCCGGGTGCGGATGCCGGACGAAGACATCACCTTCAACGACCTGGTCCGCGGCGAGATCACGTTCAAGGCCGGCACCGTCCCGGACTTCGTCGTCGTCCGTGCCAACGGTGCTCCCCTGTACACCTTGGTGAATCCGGTCGACGACGCCCTGATGGGGATCACCCATGTTCTCCGTGGCGAAGACCTGCTCTCCTCCACACCTCGGCAGATTGCCCTGTACCGGGCGCTGATTGACGTCGGAGTTGCGCAGTACATGCCGCTCTTCGGGCACCTGCCGTACGTCATGGGCGGCGGCAACAAGAAGCTCTCCAAGCGTGACCCGGAGTCCAGCCTCTTCCTGCACCGTGAACGCGGATTCATCCCCGAAGGCCTGCTCAACTACCTGTCCCTGCTGGGCTGGTCGCTCTCCGCCGATGAGGACATCTTCACGGTCGAGGAACTAGTGCAGAACTTCGACATTCACGATGTGCTCTCCAACCCGGCACGCTTCGACCTGAAGAAAGCCGAAGCAATCAACGGCACCCACGTGCGCCGGCTGGACGCCGCTGACTTCCGCGGCCGGCTGGTGCCCTACCTCCAGCACGCCGGATTGGTGGGGGAGCAGCTCACTGAGCGCCAGGAGGAGATCCTCACTGAAGCTGCGCCACTGGTGCAGGAACGCATCACGCTGCTGGGTGAAGCTCCGGACATGCTTGGCTTCCTTTTCAAGGCCGACGACGCCATTGACGTGGCGGACGACGCGCGGAAGGGCCTTCCGGCCAACCTCACCGAGGTGCTCGATGCCACGCTCGCGGCGCTCGAGCCCGTGCAGGAGTGGACGGCCGAGAACATCCAGGCAGCCCTTCGCTCAGCACTGGTGGACGAGATGGGCATCAAGCCCCGGCTGGCATTCGGACCCGTCCGTACGGCCGTCTCCGGCCGCCGGATCTCCCCGCCGCTGTTCGAGTCCATGGTGATCCTGGGCAAGGACTCGTCACTGGCACGGATCCGCGCGTTCCGCGCTGCCGAGGCCTGAGCCGTCCATGAGTGAAGTGCGGAGCAGCAGGCCCATGGGGGTGCTCTTTGATATCGACGAGACCCTCGTGGACCTCCGCACGGCCATGGGCAACACGCTGCGTGAAATCAGCGCCGCGGACCTGGCACACTTCACCGAGGAGGACTGGGCGGCCTACCAGCACCTCTACGCAGCCGATCCGCAGGGCTACTACGACAAGTACCTGACGGGGGAGCTGAGCTTCACCCGCCAGCGCCTGCTGCGCGTGGCACACGCGCAGCAGGCGCACGGCCTCCCGGTGTTCGACGACGACGCAGAGGCTGCCTGGAACGATGCCTATGACCGCGAACTGCCCAGGCATTTCAAGGCATATGACGACGTCGTTCCGGTCCTGGACGAACTGGATGCCCGCGGCATCCCCTACGGGGCCGTGAGCAACAACGTGCACGACTACCAGCGGGCCAAGCTCGATGCCGCAGGCCTGGAACGGATCAAGGTCCTGGTGGGCATTGACGCCGTGGACGCTGCGAAGCCGGATCCGGCGATCTTCCTTGAAGGCGTACGGTTGCTGGGCACTGATCCGGCCCGCACCCTGTACGTCGGCGACAATCCCGAGGTGGATGCCCGCGGTGCCTGCAGCGCGGGGCTGCAGGGCATCTGGCTGGACCGCACCGGGATCGGGGAAGGTGCCGCGGCAACCAAGACGCTGGCCAGAATCGGGTCGTTGAATGAACTGGTCGAAGGGTTCCTGCCGCCGGTACTGGCGTGATCCTGACCTGTACAGCGTGCGTTCCTTGCCTCCGGGCCGAGTAAGCGGAGCCGTTTTGTACTCCGCCCCGAACCCGTGTATAGTAATAACTCGTGCTGAGGGGTTGCAGCCGGATGTTCAAGCTTCCGAAGCAGCCCGGATCAACACATTGGGATATGGTGTAATTGGCAACACATCGGTTTCTGGTACCGACATTCTAGGTTCGAGTCCTGGTATCCCAGCGCTAATCAAAGAAGGTTCTCGCCGGATTTGAGAAAGAATCAATGAGTATGGAATACTTATTGAGCTCACTTAGCAAGTGAAGCAAAATGGCCCCATCGTATAGCGGCCTAGTACGTCGCCCTCTCACGGCGATAACGCGGGTTCGAATCCCGCTGGGGTCACTAGGCAACAGCCCTGGACAGAAATGTCCGGGGCTGTTTTCTTTAACTCGGTTTATCCAGCATCCACTATTTTGTGCAGTGTCCGTAAATTGCGGGTCGTCGTCGCAGACTTATAGCGCGGTTTTCCAGTTGCCTTCGAAAGCGTGGAATCCAGCGCCAACCCTTTCCGGGCTGTCCACGCCACTGCCTCGGCCCCGAGCCGAACCTGTTCCTGTCCGGCAGCAGCTCCGAGTCCAACCAGTTCGTCCAGCACCCCCGGATCCGAGGAGAACGTGACGTAGGCGTGGACGGCGGGATCGTCTGCGGCATAGGGAACCGCATCGGCAAGCTCGGCTACGCGGGTGACGGGCAGCACAATCACCCACGCCTCATAGCCGAACTCCGTACGCAGCGCCTGCTCGACGCTGGCCTTGAGCACGACGGGTTCCAGGTCAGAAGTCACGACGGCGTTGCCGCTGGCCAGCAGGGTTCGCACCGCCTGGAGCCCCAGACCTTGGAGGACTGCACGCAGGTCAGCCATCTTGACCGTTATTCCTCCGACGTTCACGCCCCGCAGGAGAATGGCGAACCGTGTTACTGATCCCTTCATAGGGCGAGGGTACTCCGGCGCAGGGAAGCCATGAAGCATAATGAAAGCTCGGCAAGCGTGAGGCAAAGGACAACGGATTTTCGTGGCATACCACCCCCAGCACGTAGCGGAACTCAGTGAAGGGGAACTGCTGGCAAGGATCTTCCCGCGGCTGGGAGCCGGAAAGGCCCTCCTGGGCCCCGGAGACGACGCTGCGATGCTGGCAGCTCCCGATGGTCGGACGGTCATCTCCATAGACACTCTGGTCCAGGATCAGGACTTCCGGCTGCAGTGGCCCGGCGGGTACCGCACAACCGGCTTCGACGTCGGCTGGAAGTGTGCGGCGCAGAACCTTTCGGACATTAATGCCATGGGCGCCGTGGCGACGTCGCTGGTCGTTAGCCTGACGCTGCCGGGGGACACCCGTATTACCTGGGTGGAAGGCCTGGCAGACGGCCTCTCCGCGGCGCTGCGTGCACTGGGTGCCGAACAATGCACCGTGGCCGGCGGCGACCTTGGCCGCGGTCAGTCTCTGGTGGTTACGGCTGCGGTCACGGGCGACTTGCAGGGCCGGGCACCCGTTCTGCGCTCGGGAGCCCGGCCAGGGGACACCCTGGCGGTCTGCGGGGCGCTGGGCCATGCAGCTGCCGGGCTGGCGTTGCTGGACAGCGGCGCGGACTACGCGGCCATGGGCGGCTGGGAGCGGTCACTCGCGGCCTCGCAGTCCCGTCCGTGCCCGCCCTTGGCTGCCGGACCCGCAGCGGCTGTGGCGGGGGCTCACGCCATGATGGACATTTCTGACGGGCTGGTGCGCGATGCCGGCCGGCTAGCCCTTACATCAGGAGTAGGGGTCGACCTTGATCCTCAGGCATTGCTGCGCGAAGCAGAACAACTGACGGAAGCTGCTAAGGGCATGGGGGCCAACGCGGTCGACTGGGTCCTAGGTGGGGGAGAGGACCATGGGCTGCTAGCCGTTTTCGGGCACGGGACTGAGCTACCGCGGGGCTTCCGAAGAATCGGCGTGGTAACGGACGCCAAGGGCAGCGGCGCCGGCACGGTGACTGTTCGGGGCAGGAAGTCGCCGCCAGTGGGGTGGGATCATTTCGCCGGCTAAGCAATCTAAGAATCTGCCGGTGACACCGACAAAAAGGATCTTGGACAGGGTCCCCGGCCAAACGAAAAGCGATGCCATGAACCTTGGCAGTTTTTATCAGCAGGATTCCGGCAGGACAGTGGCATCCGACACAGGCTTAGGCGGGACGATTCTCACGTTCCGTAGATCCACAGTACGGTGACATTACAGCTCCAAGCTATTGGTCAGGACCAGGCGGCAGCCACCTTTCCATAGCTTCGCGTGTCCTCTCACCGTCCAAGCGGCTAACTTCGCGTGTCGGCACCCGGTCCTTCTTCGACTGCCCGACTAAATGATGGCCGACCTCTACGGGGAGAGAAGTATCTGGCCATCAGAGTACACCTGAGATAACCACGCGATTTGCTACCCAAGGAATAGAGCGTGCTGGGGTAGAATTCACATTTACGGATCGTGGAATGAAGCTCGCCGTTCAGACGATTCGGGGGTAAGCGATTGGTGAGGAAACGAAAAGGGAAGACAATGGAGCAGCCACTCTATGAAGACAGGCCGGATGTCAACGAGCCGCATGAATCGTCCCTCTCCAAGCCTTCAACGAAATGCGACCCTAACACCACCTTCGAAGAACGCGATGTCCAGGACTCTGCCCTGGGAAACGCGAGGCGCTCAGAGAAAATGGATGGGTCGCTGAAGGAGATGCTTGCTGAATCACTTGACGGGTCTCGATTTGCGCCCGGTTCTTTGTTATCAAGACCAATCTCTAACGGCAACAGCGGAGTTAAAAGGTTGTCAGATCTCCGCGTCTTGGGAATTCTAGGAACATATACTGCATCTGCGTTCAAGATGACATGTAATGTTCATCAGCCGACTCCTGCAGGGTGGGAAAGAGAATGCAACCAATTTTCACCTGACATTTTGATTGTCGAAACTGACCGCGGCCAAGATGAAGGGCAACGGAACTCAAGCTCAGATTTCAGTGCGACGCAGTTACTTAGTTTAGTTCTATGGTGTCGCGAGCGTCGAATCCCTACGGTCCTCTGGGACAATTCGGACTCCAACGACGGAGCACTAAATTTCTTAGCAGCGTTTGATCATGTCTTTACTTCCGATATCGATCGGATTTCCAAGTACAAACGTGTGCTGATGCACGAGCGCGTATATCTATTGCCTTTCTTTTATGAGCCAGGGTTAGATAAAGCATCAGAAAATGGCCAAGGTTATCCGGCCAATAATGAAATGAATGATGCCGCGAGTAGTTTCATTACAGGTGAAGCCGACCCCGATGGAGTCGACAAACTTCACAGTCCGTCCCATGGGTCCCAGAGTATTGTTTCGCGTAAACTACTCGAACTACTCGTTGGCAACCGTCCCGTGACCTGCAATTACTCGTCGAAGGTCCGCGCTCTTTTTGGTGACTTAGTCATATCATCTGATAACAGGGAGGAGGCCAGAAGGCGGGTTGACAAGTTCCTGGACGGTACGAATAACCCACGTAGTGCCCGCGCGGCATATATGCGCCTGCGCGCACTCCGGAAGGTTCTCGACGAGTATACGACCACCGTTCGACTCACCTACATTGCATCCAAGGCATTGGCCGGTGGGCCATCATGGGCGGAGCGCAAAATTGCCGTTCTTGCAAAAGTGAAGAGCAGGGGGGAAATCGACACTATTCTGCGTGATTATTCACGTCAGACCTGGGCGGAAAAAGAACTTGTATTCCTTGTTGACCCTGAGACCAGTTTGGGTGGGCCGGTGTCGGGGCCGGGGATCCGGTGTTATGTGGTCTCCAACACCAGACTCGACATAACGACAGTCACTGATGCGCCTTATGTCTCCCTGTGGGAGGCCAGCTCAAGCTACGGCGCCCATTATCTTGAAGACGCGGCGCGTATCCTTGGATTTGCCGGAGTTGACGGGGTATCCCGCTTGACAGAGGTTAGTGATCCTCTCGGGCTTCGTCGAGCTTTTACACGCGTATCAACTGCTCCTGCTTTCTCGACAGTATGGCGAACTTCCTCGATGCCTGAACTGGACCCGGGTGATGAGGGAACGTCACATTGTTCATTCATTGGCGGAATGGCCATCATGGTTTTGCCAGCCTTCGATCATGCCCCTAGATCCAGGACTCTCGTGGACGTAGGTAAGTGGGAAAACAGCACGAACACAGGGATACCACTGACACGCCTAGTCGCGTTAGCAGAAGGTTTGGGTGCTGATTTTGCACCCGAACACACCAAGTTTGATGTGGATGCGGACCAGCTCGCGCAGGAGTTTGGGGGCACAAATCATCCCAAAGGAATCTCCATCGGGTCAACCGGCACTGCTCTCCGCGTCGATTCCGAACAACCGGTGGAAAAACGCTGTTTCCTTTACTCAAATGTCTCGACTCCCTTAGAACAGCTTTTGAACCGCGGTCTTAGACTAGCGGAACCGTATGTATATGCCGCTACCAGTGACGGTTTGGACCTGTCGTTTATAGTTTTATGTCTTGACCACCAAGGTGAGCGCCTAAATAGTCAGGTGCTACGAACGAACCGAAACGAATTATTAGTAATTCCAGCTGGTACTCGTTCTTTAAGATTCGGCTGGCGGATTAGGGGAACAGGTTCGGCAGAAGTCTTTGGCATATCTCTAAAAAAGGTAGATCGCACAAGTGAAGTCGTGCCCTTGCTCAGTGATAAACGGAAGCTCGTTGTCACGAATCATTACCCGTCCTACAATGATCTTTATCGTCACGGGTTCGTGCATAGTCGAGTCCGCGCCTATGGTGAGGCAGGAATGCCCACTGCGGTGTTTGTGCTCAACCAAAATCTTACCCAAGGGACGTATGAGTTTGAAGGTGTAGACGTTGAGGTCGGCGGTGCCGAAGAACTGGCTTCAACCATCAAAGAAAACAACTTCGAGAGTATTTTGGTCCATTTCCTTGATCAGAAGATGTGGCAGATTTTGGAGCGTCACATTGTCGAAGTGCCAACCATTATTTGGCTCCATGGCTCCGAAGTCCAGCCCTGGTATAGAAGAGAATTTAACTATGAAACAGACGAACAGCGGAAGGTAGCTCAGGCTCGCAGTGACTCTCGCATCGAGCTATGGCGACAGGTTTTCAATTATCAACATCCTAATTTGCATTTTGTGTTTGTGTCCGCGTATTTTGCACATGAGGTCATGGAAGATACGGGTGTAACTCTTAAGTCGACCAGATTCAGCATCATACACAACTTCATTGATACAGAGAGATTTTCTTACCAGGCAAAAGACGTGGACCAGCGATTCAGATTGCTGAGTATTCGCCCCTTCGCCTCGAGAAAGTACGCAAACGATCTTACGGTGGAGGCTATTTTACAGTTGCGCAGCCACCCTTTGTTTGACAGGTCTTCGTTCCTCATTGTTGGTGATGGGCCTCTGTTTGACGATGTATTGCGACCTTTGAAAGATATTCCTAACGTGGAAATGCGCCGTCAATTCCTGACACAGCAGGAGATTGCGCAACTGCATCGGAATTTCGGTGTGTTCTTGTCACCCACGAGAATGGATAGTCAAGGAGTCTCAAGAGATGAGGCCATGTCGTCAGGACTCGTGCCCGTTACAAACGCCGTTACAGCTATCCCTGAGTTCGTGGATTCGTCGTGTGGAATCCTGGCGCCAGCAGAAGACGCGGCTGAAATGGCAAGGGGGATTGCAAGCCTGTGGGAGGATCAGGAACGGTTCGAAGCGATGTCAGCCGCTGCAGTTGCGAGAGTGACACGTCAGAGCGGCTTGGGCCAGACTGTCCAAGCTGAAATCGAGTTGATTAGAAGTGTCTCTCGTGCGCTGTAACCCGCCAACCGTTTAGGTTTAACGCCGAGGGAGAGCTCAGTCCAGGATGTGCCGTTGCCGCACCCTGACCGCAAGATCCTCCAGCTCCTTCCTGGAAAGGTCCGGCAGGTGCTCCAGCTCGCCGATAAATTCGCGCAGGCTGTCCTTGGTGCGGGCACGGAGCAGCTCGTTGTAGAAGCCCACAATCACGCCCGTGGCCAGGGCGACCACCAGGATGCCGTAGAGGGCAACGAATACCGTGATGAGCCTGCCGATGAAAGTGACGGCGACGTAGTCTCCGAACCCAATCGTCGTGAAGGACGAGAACAGGTACCACAGGGAATCGCCGAGGCCCGGAATCCCGCGTTCGAACCGGGGCAGAAGCAGGGCAGCGGACGCGTAGACAATAAGGAATCCGAAGAGGACGACGTCGGCTCCAGTGAGGCGGATTATGTGCCAGAGCACCCTCATGCGTTTCATGGCCGCTCCTTGGACTCTTCCGGAGGCTCTCCGGACCGCTGGGTCTTCAGGATAGGCCGGGCACGGCCGGCAGGGCAGGGTCAGTCGGCAGCCTGGCGCAGGGTTTCGGTGAGCTGCTGCGCCGCCCGCGTCACGACTTCGGCGTGGATGCGGCCCGGTTGGCGGGTGAGGCGTTCAATCGGCCCGGAGATGGAGACGGCGGCGATGACCCTCCCGGACGGCCCCCGAACGGGAGCGGAGACAGAAGCTACTCCCGGTTCGCGTTCGCCCAGGCTCTGCGCCCATCCGCGGCGCCGGACACCGGCCAGCACCGTGGGGGTGAAACGGGCATTCTGCAGGCCTTCGAGCAGCCTGTCGTGGTCTTCCCAGGCCAGCAGCACCTGGGCTGCGGACCCTGCCTTCATGGACAGCTGCGTTCCGACCGGGATGGTGTCGCGGAGGCCGATGGGCCGTTCGGCGGAGGCCACGCACACCCGCCATTCACCCTGTCGGCGGAACACCTGCGAGCTTTCACCGGTGGCATCGCGCAGGGCCAGCAGCACGGGTCCGGCTGAGGCGATGAGCCGGTCTTCGCCGGCTGCAGATGCCAGCTCCACGAGGCGGCTCCCGAGCACAAAGCGTCCCTGGATGTCCCGCCCGACCAGGCGGTGGTGAACCAGTGCCAGCGCCAGCCGGTGGACCGTGGGCCTGGCCAGCCCGGTGGCAGCTACAAGCTGGGCGAGGGTTGTCGGTCCCGCTTCCAGTGCGTCGAGCACCATTGCAGCTTTATCAATAACGCCCACGCCGCTTGAGTTGTCCATAGAATGATACTGCCGTCTCATTATCTGAGATGCAAGCTGAAAAACTGGCGCCGGCCGCTGCAATGCTGGTTGTCTTAAATCCATCAGTAATCCGCGGTTCGGCTGCACAGGCCGGAACCACATCGGGCGAGGAGCGCAGGTCATGGGAGAGCACGCAGCGAGCAGGACGCTCGCCGAGAAGGTGTGGGACGAGCACGTTGTCTCCAAGGGCCAGGACGGTGCTCCGGACCTTCTTTACATCGATCTCCACCTCGTCCACGAAGTGACCTCTCCCCAGGCATTCGAGGGGCTGCGCCTTGCCGGTCGGAAGCTGCGGCGGCCGGACCTGACCATCGCCACGGAAGACCACAACACTCCCACGCTGGAGATCGACAAGCCGATCGCCGATCCGGTCAGCCGGACGCAGATCGAAACCCTGCGCGCCAACTGCGCCGAGTTTGGTGTCCGCCTGCACCCGCTGGGCGACGCAGAGCAGGGAATCGTCCACGTCGTCGGTCCGCAGCTGGGACTGACACAGCCGGGTCTCACAGTGGTGTGCGGAGACTCGCATACGTCCACCCATGGAGCTTTTGGAGCCCTGGCGATGGGTATTGGCACCTCCGAAGTGGAGCACGTCATGGCCACCCAGACCCTGTCGCTCAAGCCATTCAAGACCATGGCCATCAACGTTGAGGGCACCCTGCGGCCCGGTGTGACGTCCAAGGACATCATCCTCGCCGTGATCGCGAAGATCGGCACCGGCGGGGGCCAGGGCTACGTCCTGGAATACCGTGGATCAGCCATCAGGTCCTTGTCCATGGAAGCGCGGATGACCATCTGCAACATGTCGATCGAGGCCGGAGCCCGTGCCGGCATGGTGGCACCGGACGAGACCACGTTCGCTTATCTCAAGGACAAGCCGCACGCGCCGCAGGGCGCGGACTGGGACGCCGCCGTCGAGCACTGGAAATCACTGGTTTCGGACGAGGACGCCACGTTCGATGCCGAGGTTTACCTGAACGCCGATGAACTGGAGCCCTTCGTGACCTGGGGGACTAACCCGGGCCAGGGTGTCTCACTCTCCGAGAGCGTGCCTTCTCCTGAGGACTTCGGCGATGAGAACGCCAAGGCAGCCGCCGAACGCGCCCTGGAATACATGGACCTGCAGGCAGGCACACCCATGAAGGACATCCGGGTCGACACCGTCTTCCTGGGCTCCTGCACCAACAGCCGCATCGAGGACCTGAGGATCGCGGCAGACATTATCCGCGGACGGCAGAAAGACCCGAACGTGCGGATGATGGTGGTCCCCGGCTCCGCACGCGTTCGGCTGGAAGCGGAAGCCGAGGGTCTGGACCGGGTGTTCAAGGACTTTGGTGCGGAATGGCGTTTCGCCGGCTGCTCCATGTGCCTGGGCATGAATCCCGACCAGCTGGAACCGGGGGAGCGGTGCGCCTCAACCTCCAACCGCAACTTCGAGGGCCGGCAGGGCAAGGGCGGACGCACGCACCTGGTCTCGCCGGTCGTGGCGGCCGCGACGGCGGTGCGCGGCACCCTCAGCTCACCATCGGACCTCGATCCGCTGCCCGGTGCGGCCGCGGGCACCGCCGCTGCTGCGGCAGCCTAGGAGAAGCACATGGAAAAGATCACCACTCACACCGGGATCGGCGTTCCGCTGCGGCAAAGCAACGTGGACACGGACCAGATCATCCCGGCTGTCTACCTCAAGCGCATCACCCGAACCGGGTTTGAAGATGCACTGTTTGCCGGCTGGCGGAAGAATCCCGAGTTCATCCTGAACCAGGAGCCCTACAACGCCGGATCCGTCCTGGTCGCGGGCCCGGATTTCGGTACGGGATCTTCGCGCGAGCACGCAGTCTGGGCCCTGAAGGACTACGGTTTCCGGGCTGTGCTCTCCTCGCGTTTTGCCGATATCTTCCGCGGCAATTCAGGCAAGCAGGGCCTTGTTGCAGCTCAGGTCGCCCAGGACGACATTGAGCTCATCTGGAAGGTGCTCGAAAACTCTCCGGGCACCGAAGTGTCCGTTGACCTCGAAGCCCGGACGGTGATTTGCGGCACGGTCACGGCACCGTTCCAGATCGACGATTACACGCGCTGGCGCCTCCTTGAGGGCCTCGACGACATTGGCCTGACCCTGCGGCACGAAGCAGACATCACGGCCTTCGAAGCGAGGCGTCCAGCTTTCAAACCGACCACGCTTCCGGCCCGGTCCTAGCGGCCCCTGAGCTGACGTTCCGGACTCGGAGGCGCCCCTGGGGGCGGTTTTTGCATACGCAGGTCCCGGCATAGAATTGATAGGCCCTCCCGTCCGGAGGGCCTATCCGCTTTTGGCCCTAAAACCCGCTGCAAACAAGCCACGATCCCGCGCCCCGGCGTGAGTGGCGATATTTCGGTATCAGCGTGCTTGCTCCTATGCTGGGGGAGGCAGTCTCTAGTGGCCTTGGGGGCAAAACAGACGAAAGAAACAGGTGTTCATGGGCAGCGTTCTAACCATCCGTGGTGGTGTACCTCTCACAGGAAAAGTACCGGTCCGCGGGGCCAAGAACCTAGTCCCCAAAGCCATGGTGGCGGCCCTGCTGGGCAACACCCCTTCACTGCTGCGCAATGTTCCGGAAATCAAGGACGTCGACGTCGTCACATCCCTTCTCCGGCTGCACGGTGTAGAGGTTTCCAAGGACCCGGTAACAGGGGACCTGCTGATGGATCCGCAGAACGCCAAGACGGCCGCTTCCCGGGACATTGACGCCCACGCCGGTGATTCACGCATCCCGATCCTGCTGTGCGGGCCGCTGATGCACAGCATCGGAGAAGCTTTTATTCCTGACCTGGGCGGCTGCAAGATCGGCGACCGGCCGATCGATTACCACCTGCAGATGCTCCGCAATTTCGGTGCGCTGGTGGAGAAACGTCCCGGCGGCATCTCCATCTCCGCGCCGAAGGGCCTGAAGGGAGCCAAGCTTGAGCTGCCCTACCCCTCCGTTGGAGCGACCGAGCAGGTGCTGCTGACCGCGGTCCGCGCCGAAGGCATCACCGAACTGAGCGGCGCCGCCGTCGAGCCGGAAATCCTGGACCTGATTGCCGTGCTGCAGAAGATGGGCGCAATCATCACAGTCCAGACGGACCGCGTCATCCGCATCGAAGGCGTCCCGGAACTTACCGGGTACAACCACCGCGCGCTGCCGGACCGGAACGAGGCCGCCTCCTGGGCCTCGGCAGCCCTGGTCACCAAGGGCGATATCTACGTTGAGGGTGCCAACCAGCAGGACCTGACGGCTTTCCTGAACATCTACCGCAAGATCGGCGGCGCGTTCGACGTCGACGACGGCGGCATCCGTTTCTACCACCCGGGCGGCAGCCTGAACCCGCTGGTCCTGGAAACTGACGTCCATCCCGGCTTCATGACGGACTGGCAGCAGCCTGTCGTCGTCGCCCTCAGCCAGGCAGAAGGCGTGTCGATCGTGCACGAGACGGTCTATGAGAACCGCTTCGGCTTCACGGACGCGCTGATCCGCATGGGAGCGAATATCCAGGTGCACCGCGAATGCCTGGGCAGCATTCCCTGCCGGTTCGGGCAGCGCAACTTCCTGCACTCAGCTGTCATCTCCGGACCCGTGCAGCTCAAGGGTGCGGAGATCGACATTCCTGACCTCCGCGGCGGCTTCAGCCATCTCATTGCCGCCCTGGCTGCCGAGGGCACCTCCCGTGTCACCGGCGTTGAACTGATCAACCGCGGCTACGAGCACTTCCTGGACAAGCTTGAGGGTCTTGGAGCGGACTTCGACGTTACTGACGGGAAGTAGGGCTCCGTAGCCATGAGTGAATCTGCCAAGTCACGTATCACGTTCACCCTCCTGGCGGCCGTTGTCCGACCGGTCCTGAACCTGATGATGGCGCGGCGCTGGGAGGGGATCGAGAACCTTCCCAAAGGGCAGGGTTTTATTGCCTGTCCGAACCATGTGACCGAGATCGATCCGCTCGTGGTGGGGCACTTCTTCTACAGCCAGGGCTATTTGCCGCGATACCTGGCGAAGGCGTCACTCTTCAAGGCACCAGTGCTGGGGCCAGCACTGCGGGCCACCAAGCAGGTTCCGGTTCAGCGCGGCGGCTCCGGGGCAGCAGCTTCCCTGGACAGCGCCCAGGCAGTGATCGACGCCGGCGGAGCACTCATCGTGTATCCGGAGGGAACACTGACGCGGGATCCGGATCTGTGGCCGATGAAGGGCCGCACGGGAGCTGCCCGGCTGGCGCTCCAGACCGGTGCCCCGGTGATACCCCTGGCCCACTGGGGGGCGCAGGACCTGCTTCCGCGCTACGGCAAGATGCTGCACCTGTTTCCGCGCAAGCGGGTACGGCTCCTCGTAGGAGAACCGGTGGATCTGTCCGATCTGCGTTCCTTGCCGCTGACGAAGGCCGTGCTGGAGGAAGCGACCGCACGGATCATGGCAGAGATGACCACGCTGGTGGCCACGCTGCGCGGTGAAGAACCACCTGAGGAACGCTGGGATCCCTCAAGCAAAGGCCAGAAGCCGGTAGGCAGAGGCTATGAGCAGGACACGGAGAAGAAGAAGTGATACGCCCGCCGCAGACAGTCGCTGTCCTCGGAGCCGGAAGCTGGGGGACGACTTTCGCCAAGATCGCTGCCGATTCCGGCGACTCCCGGGGAGTGCAGGTCCGCGTGTGGGCCCGCCGGCCGGAAGCCGCCGAAGAGATCAACGCCACCCGCCGCAACTCACGCTACCTCGGGGACATCCAGCTGCCCGCGAACCTGCAGGCCACCGATGACGTAGCAGAGGCCCTGAACGGGGCGCAGCTGGTAGTCCTTGCTGTACCGGCGCAGACGCTTCGGGCCCAGCTGCGCGAGTTCAAGTCCCTCGTCCCCAAGGACGCGATCATCCTTTCCCTTATGAAGGGCCTGGAAGTTGGGACGGACGCGCGGATGAGCCAGGTGATCGCCGAGGAGCTCGAGTGGCCGCAGGACCGCATCGCTGTCCTCTCCGGCCCGAACCTGGCGATGGAAATCGCCCGTGAAGAACCGACAGCGTCCGTCGTCGCCTGCTCCAGCATCGAAACCGCAGGCTGGATCGCCTCAGCGTGCACCACGCCCTACTTCCGTCCCTATACGAATACTGACGTGATCGGCACGGAGATCGGTGGCATCGTCAAGAACGTCATTGCCCTGGCTGTCGGGATCTGCGAGGGAAAGCAGATGGGGGATAACACCAAGGCCTCCGTCATGACCCGCGGGCTGGCCGAGACCACACGGCTGGCGGTTGCCCTGGGCGGCAAATCGGAGACCCTCTTTGGGCTCTCCGGCATGGGCGACCTCATTGCCACCTGTTCCTCGTCGTTGTCCCGCAACCACACCGCCGGCCGGCTGCTGGCGCAGGGCCTGACCCTCGACGAGGTCACCGGGAAAATGCAGCAGACCGCCGAAGGCATCAAGTCAGCCCAGGCCGTGCTGGACCGCGCCATCCAGCTTGGCGTCTACATGCCCATCACCGAAAACGTCGTTGCAGTGCTGCAGGGCGTCATTTCCGTGGACGAACTCGGCCCGCGCCTGCTGGCCCGCGAACTCAAAGCCGAAGGTGTGCACGCCCCATGACGATCGATCCCGCTTCCTCCCAGCCCAGCGGCAAACCGCGCGTCGTTGTCCTGTTCGGCGGCCGTTCCAGTGAGCATTCAGTCAGCTGCGTGACTGCTGCCGGCGTGCTGGAGGCCATCGACCATTCAAAGTACGACGTCGTCCCGGTCGGCATCGCGCGTAACGGCCAGTGGAGCCTGGCCTCCGTTGATCCGGAGCAGTGGTCGCTGAGGAGCGGCTCGCTGCCGGAGGTAGAGTCCGGGCCGGAGACCGTTGTGCTCTCCGGCGAAGGAGGCTCGCGTGAGCTCGTAGCCCACGCCCCGGACAGCCTGCCCAAGTCCATGGGACGTGTTGACGTGGTCCTGCCGCTGCTGCACGGCCCGTTCGGGGAAGACGGCACGCTGCAGGGAATGCTCGAGATGGCGGACATCCGCTATGTGGGGGCAGGTGTCCTGGCGTCCGCCGTCGGGATGGACAAGCACTACATGAAGGTGGTCTTCGCGGCCGCCGGGCTCGCCGTCGGTCCGTATGAGGTCATCACCGACCGGCAGTGGAACCGCAGCCCCGAGGAATGCCTCTCCCGTGTTTCCGGGCTGGCGTTCCCGGTGTTCGTGAAGCCCGCACGAGCAGGTTCCTCCATGGGCATCACCCGGGTCACCGAAGCCTCCGGGCTCCGGCCGGCAATTGAGGCAGCCCGGGAACACGATCCCAAGGTCATTGTCGAGGCGGGCATTTCCGGACGCGAGATTGAAGTGGCCGTCCTTCAGGGACGCGGCAACGAGGACCCGCGGACCAGCCAGCCCGGCGAAATCGCAGTGCGCGACGGCGGGCATGACTGGTACGACTTCGAGGCCAAGTACGTGGACGGCGCCGCTGCCGAGCTCAGCTGCCCCGCGGACCTGCCCGACGACGTGACGACCCGGGTTCGGGAACTGGCAGGTGTGGCCTTTGACGCCGTCGGTGCAGAGGGGCTCTCCCGGGTGGACTTTTTCTACACCGTTGACGGCGAACTGGTTATCAACGAGATCAACACCATGCCGGGCTTTACGCCGATCAGCATGTACCCCCAGATGTGGGCCAAATCCGGGCTGCCGTACACGGAGCTCATTGACGAGCTGATTACGCTGGCGCTGGAGCGCCGCACGGGCCTTCGCTAGAAGTCCTAGCCCGGCAGCTGGACGTCCTTGGTGCTGAGGCATTCACGGGTCTGTTCGATCCGGGATACAGCGTTCTCCAGCTCCACCAGCACGGTTGATGAGGCAACCTGTTCGGTGTCGAACAGCACTTCAACCGCAGGCTCGCGCCCGTAGGTTGTTGCGGTCCACAGGCTGCCTTCTTCCCGCAGCACCCAATCGACTCCGTTGACCGTGGCACAGGTGTCTGTCGTTGGTCCTGGAACCGGCACACCGCAGCGCAGGATGATCTGGGACGGATTGCCCCATGCCGAGGTGGCCTGTGCGGTGGTCTCGCGCTGCTGCGCGCCCGCGAGGTCTTCCGGCAGGGCGACCATGACTTCCGCGCAGTCGGGGTTGGCTGCGTCGGGAGCAGCCTCCACATCGGCAACGGGGGTGCAGCCTGTCAGGAGAGCGGCGAGGGCCAGGGTGCCGGCGGAAACGGCTGCCGGAAAGAACTTCATGGTCCAAGGGTATCCGGCGCGCCGCGCCAGTCTGGAATCGGGCAAGCGGGTGCGGGCGGTAAACTCAGACAGCATCCGCACCGCAAGGACCCCTAAGGATTACCGTGACCGATTTTTTCCCCGACCGTTCCACGGAAACGGAACCGGAGCGTGCACGGCACCCTGTCCGTGCCACACTGCTGGTTTTCCTCTCGCTGGTGCTCGTAGTGGCTCTTGCGGCAGGCGGCTATCTCTGGAACCTGGCCCGTACGTTTGACTCCGGCTCCCAAACCATCGCCAACGCGATGCCTGCTACAGCCCCGGAGAAGGGTGATGCGGCAGGAGATTCCCGCAACATCCTCCTCATTGGCAGCGATACGCGCGATCCGGGGGCCGATGCGCGGTCGGACACGATGATGCTGGTGCATATTCCGGGTGATCGCTCCGGTGTTTACGTGACGTCCATCATGCGCGATACCTGGACGGACATACCGGGGCATGGAGAGGCCAAAATCAACGCGGCCATGGCTTTGGGCGGCGTGGCACTGACGGTGGAGACCGTGCAAAACCTGTTTGACGTACCCATCGATCACGTTGCCGTGATCGATTTCGAGGGATTCAAGGGCCTCACCACGGCTCTCGGCGGGATCCAGGTTGAGAACGCCGTCGGCTTCCAGTCTTCCGGAGCCGACGGCGAATACTTCGCGGCCGGTCCCATCACGCTGCAGGGTGATTCGGCACTGAAGTTTGTCCGTGAAAGGTACGCCTTCGCGGACGGCGACTATCAGCGGGTGAAGAACCAGCAGGCATTCGTCCGCGGACTGATGACACGCGTTATTTCGGCTGAAACGCTGTCCAACCCGATCAAAATCAACAACGTTGTGGGGGAGATTTCCCCTTTCCTCAGCGTCGACGAGAATCTGGATGCCGCGTCGGCAGGCGGGCTGGCCGTGGAACTGCGTTCCGTGCGCAGCAGCGACATTCAGATGTTCACCCTGCCCAACCTCGGCGTAGGAACCTCTGCCGACGGCCAGTCGATCGTCGTCAAGGACGACGCCGCCATCGCCGGGATCTCCGAGGCCCTGAAAGCCGATAGACTTGCCGCTTATGTCCAAGGCCTGAACGGGGAGAACCAATAGTATGTCCGGCACATTCGGCCAGCGGCTGCGATACGGCCTGCTTGCAGGGTTCCTCTTGGCAACAGTGTCCGCGGCACCCGTGTTTGCCTTGGAGACAGTGAACGAGGAACAGGTGGTCCCGACCACGCCGGCTCCTGAACCAAGTGCTGAGCCGGTCCCAGTGCTGCCAACGGACCCGCCCGTTGAGACAGCCCCGCCGGCCGATCCGCCGCCTGAGAACGTGCCGAGCCTGCCGGCAGCGGTACCAACCGTTCCGGCGGTTCCTGAACAGGCCCTCATCGATCCGGCAACAGGTTTCCAGATCGAGCGTTCCAGTGGATACCTGATCCACCCCGCCACCGGATACCTCATAGAGCCCGGGACGGGAAACCTCGTTGATGGCCGGACCTGGCTCTACACGGACCTTCGCTGGAATCCGTCGACCGGTGAGGTGGTCAACATCTTTGACGCGCCGGAAGAATCTGCGTCCCCGAGTGCCTCCCCGACGCAGAGTCCTGCCACTGAGGCCGCGGTGAAGCCCGGTCCCGAAACCGCCCCGAGCCCGGCACCGAGCAGTCCTGCAGCCGAGCTATCGGCCACCAGCACCGGGATGGACGAGGGCGTTGACTGGAGCACGCACTGGCTCACCCGGTCGGCGGTGATTCTTTTGCTGGCAGCAGCCGGAGCGCTCTATTACGTAAAACTGCGGCACCCGGGGCAGAACTATGCGTCTAAGCCCTAACGATTTATTAGGTAGACTGACGGTTGCCTTAGGCAGCCTAAAAGCCGTGGCGATACAGGAATGGAGGGGATGTGCGGGTTCTTTTGCTAACGCACTCGTACTCTCCTGAGCACAGCCCGCCGCAGCGCCGCTGGACCCAGCTGATCCGGACCTTTCGGGAGATCGGCTGGGATATCGATGTGATCGCCCCTGTGGCGCATGCACCAGCCGGCCGGCGGACCATGCCCCGCAGTGTCGCAGGGAAGGCTTTCCGCTGCGATACCGGACAGTACGGCGAGCGAATCCGCAGGGCGCCCTACCTCTGGCATCCCACAACGCGACTGGGCAGGTTTGCGGATCAGTGTTTTTCCGCGGCAGGAAGCGTTCTCGCCGGCCTGATGGGACGCAAGCCCGACGTCGTTATCGCCACCGTCCCCTCACTGCCTATCCTGGGCGCCGGATACATGGTCGCCAAGCTGCGCGGCGTTCCCTTTGTAGCGGATATGCGGGACGCCTGGCCGGACATCGCCCGTGATGCCCGCATTGTGCAGGGCAGCGCCAAGAGCATTGCGGAACGAGTCATAGTTGCCCTGCAGGAACGTGCTGAGCTTGTAGTAACCGTGACGTATGGTTTTGCCCAGACGCTCAGGGACCGGGGCATGCGCAACGTCGCCACCATCAGCAACGGCATTGAGACGGCTGCACGTGAACTCCTTCCGCCGCCGCCGGCAGACTCCGAACGCCTGGAAGTGCTCTATCTGGGAAACCACGGGGAGAGCCAGCGGCTGGAGACCGTCATCCAGGCAGCAAGCCTTGCCTCGGACTCTGTGCGGCTGACCATGGTGGGACACGGCGTCCAGCGGCGCCAGCTGATAGCCCTGGCCGAGGCGCTCGGGGCACCGGTTGAGTTCCATGAACCGGCTCAGGGCACAGCCGAGGTGATGTCCTACTACCGGCGTGCGGATACCTGCGTGGTGTCACTGCGGGACGATTGGAAGTCCTTCGAGACCACCATTCCCTCCAAAACGTACGAAGTCCTGGCCGTTGGCCGGCACGTTACCGGCATCGTCCTGGGCGAAGCGAAACAGATTGTTGAAGAATCGGAGGCCGGCGACGTCGTCCCGTCCAACCCGCAGGCCATTGCCCAGCTCTGGAAAGAGCTTGCATCGGACCGAAGCCGGTTGCTGACGGGCACGTCCGGCCGCGATTGGGTGGAGAGCAACGCGAACGTCGAAACGCTTGGGCGGGCGTATGCAGAACTTCTGAAGACAGTGGCAGCGGGGCCGGCCCGGTAATGAACGTACGAAACCTTGCCAGGAACGGGTGCCTGGCGGCTGCAACGGTCCTCGAGCACCTTGGTGATGATCCCGCCGTCCTGGCACTCCAGGTATCCCGCCGGCTGCCTGCATCGCTGGTTCGTCCACTGGCTGCTGCGGCATCCAGCGCACCCGGCCAGCTGTTGCCGGCGCTTGGAGCGCTTGTTCAGGGGCGCAACGATGATGTCAAAGACCGTCTGTCCCAGACGGTGGACAGCGGCATAGGGGCGCGTGCCAAAGTTCGCTTGGCGGACGTAGCTACTGCTGCCGCGCTGCCTGAGATTGCGGACAAACTGCTCTCTGCAGCTCCGGAGACGACCCGCGGCTGGGCGGGCGCACAGGCGCGCCTGCGCTGGTACCGGGGGGATATGTCGGGTGCAGTCGAGGTACTGGGCCGCGGGCGGACCACGGTGGGTGAGCGACGCCAGCGGACCCGGCTGGCCAGCGAGCTGGGTGTATTTGACGGTTGGACACCGAGCCTGCCGCCAGTCCAGGAGTATGTTCCCCGCGCTCAGTCGGTGCTGCATCTGCTGACGAATTCCCTGCCCTATACCGGCAGCGGCTATGCCCAGCGGTCCCATTCCCTGCTCAAAGCGCAGTCCGATTCGGGATGGAACGTCCATGCGGCGACGCGAATAGGGTATCCGGTTCAAATTGGGCGGCTCGGGGCAGCAGACACTGACCTGATCGACGGCGTTACCTACCACCGGCTCCTGCCGGCTCGGCTCCCGAAGGGCATGGCAGCACGGCTGCAACTTCAAACTGAGGAGCTGCTCAAGCTGGCGCTTGAGGTGCGGCCGGCCGTGCTCCACACGACGACGCACTTCGTTAACGGTCTGGTGGTCCGGGCCGTTGCTGAATCTCTGGGGATTCCCTGGATCTACGAGGTACGGGGCCAGCTGGCCGATACCTGGGCCTCAACCCGGGGTGACGAGGCGAAGCTGAGCGAACGGTACCGGAAGTTTGGCGTACGGGAAGCGGACGTCATGGGCTCGGCTGGAACTGTGGCCACTCTTGGTGAGGCTATGCGCGCAGGCATTGTCGAAGCCGGTGTGGCTGTTGAGCAGACCCTGCTGCTGCCGAACGCCGTCGGGGAGGGTTTCCTCCAGGAACCCGCCACTCCATCTGCTGCCAGGGCCCAGTTGGGACTGCCCGCGGAGGGCCTTTTTATCGGAACGGTCAGCAGCCTCGTGGATTATGAGGGGCTGGATGATTTGCTCCACGCCTTCGCTCTGTTGGCGCCCCGGTATCCTGCGCTGCGATGCCTCATTGTCGGAGACGGGGTCGCCGGACCTGGCCTGAAACGCTTGACCGTAGACCTTGGGCTTCAAGACAGGACAATCTTCACCGGACGTGTTCCCAGGGAGCAGGCGCACCTCTACCATCAGGCGCTCGACATCTTTGTCGTGCCCCGCAAGGACTTCCCAGTGACCCGGATGGTGACGCCGCTGAAGCCCGTGGAAGCACTGGCTTCCGGGCGTCCCGTGGTGTTCAGCAACCTGCCCGCACTTCATGAAGTGGTCCGAGACGGAATGGATGGATTGTCAGTTCCTGCGGGGGACGCCGGGAGCTTGGCAGAGATGCTCGGCAGCTTAGTGATCGATGGACCGCGTTGTTCCGCTCTGGGAGCTGCGGGTCGTCGGCATGTGTTGGACACACGCACGTGGGAAGCCCTGTCCACCGCGACAGCCGAGCTCTATAGAAGGATTAGCAGATATGACGGCGCCTAGAACTGAATCGGGTGAAAACGTAGGTCTCCCTCCAATATCGGTGGATCTGAAGTCACTGAGTCGGGTGGGGGCGAAACCCTCATTCATTGACTATCTTATCTCGGTCTGGAGTTTCCGGCACTTTGTGTTCTTTGATTCTCGGGCCAGGGTGCAGAGCGGCAACCGACAGGACAGGCTTGGTAGTGCTTGGCTGCTATTGAACCCGCTACTGAACGGAATTGGCTATTTTCTGATTTTTGGCCTGCTGCTCGGTGCCAGCCGAGGAATTGAGAACTTTATTGGATATCTCGTCATCGGAGTGTTTCTATTCCAGTTCAGTACCCGCACGATCGTAAACGGCTCTAGGGTCATCAGAACAAATCAGAATGTCATACAGGCGTTCAATTTTCCACGGGCTACTTTAGTTGTTTCCGTGAATGTGCGCGAATTCATTGCCAACATTCCGGTGCTCTTAGTCATGTTGCTTCTCATACTGACGATAAGTCCGGTGGAAGAAATTACCTGGCGTTGGCTTCTGCTGATACCAGCGGTGTTCTTGCAAGTCCTCTTCAACCTCGGTGTGGGTTTCCTTCTCGCCCCTTTGGTTGCGCGCTTTAACGATCTGGTGCATATAATCTCATTTTTCATGCGCTTCTGGCTCTTTGCATCCTGTGTTATGTTCTCAATAGAGCGGTACGAAAGCTGGCCCCTGATCAAATCGGTCGTCGAAGCGAATCCACTCTATCTTTTGCTGTCGATAGTTCGAAGCAGTCTTCTCTATGCGGAAACACCTCCGTGGCAAAGCTGGGCAGCGTTGGCGGCGTGGTCATTAGGCGCCTTGGCTATCGGTATCGTGTTGTTCTGGAAGGGGGAGGAAACTTATGGCAGAAACGAATGATCCATTCTGGTACAACTCCTCTCCGGCTGTTGTCGTGGACAATGTGTCGATGGTTTACCAGGTTAAGGCGGAGTCTGCAGGCGGTGACGGACTATATGGGCGGTATAAAAGCCTATTCAACAGGCCTGCAAAGACTAAGACAGTTGTACCGGATAGAGTGCACGCGCTCAAGCCCCTGACGGTCGTGGCTAATCACGGGGAGTCTATCGGGGTTATCGGTCTGAATGGTTCCGGTAAAAGCACCCTTATGAAGCTCATATGCGGGAAGGCCAAACCTACACAGGGCGCGGTTTACGCTTCTTCTACACCGATTATGCTGGGTGTCTCTGCCGCGTTGGTTCCTGACCTCTCGGGTCGCGATAACGTCGTCCTGGGGTGTCTTGCCATGGGGATGACTCGTGACGAAATCAGTGCCAAATATGACGGTATTCTGGACTTAGCAGGTTTGGAAAGTGCCATAAATCTACCGATGCGCTCCTATTCTTCCGGAATGTCAGCCCGTCTTCGATTCGCTATTGCGGCGTCAATCAATCCAGAGATCCTGATTCTAGATGAAGCCCTAAACACAGGTGACGATGAGTTCCGCGGGCGGACTAAACGCCGTATGGACGAGCTCAGGGGACAGGCGGGGTGCGTTTTCCTCGTAAGCCACAGCCTTTCTACGGTGCAGGATCTATGTACCCGCATTATATGGTTGGACAAAGGTGACCTGCTTTACGACGGCCCCCCGGCTTACGGCCTGAAATGGTACCGGCGCTACACCAAATTCCTGGCCGAGGGGAACAATGCAGAAGCCGATCGTATAAAGCGAAGGATGTTCCAAGAACTGCAACCTGCTCGGGTTATTCCAAAAGTTCCTGGACGAAGGAAGAGCACATGGGTATGAATCTTTCCCAGCTGAGGCGGGCCGCCTGGCATTTGAGGACAGGTGGATACGGAGCCGTCGCTGAGTTCCGTAGGCGACGCCACCCGGAACGTCTTGGTCTACATGCCCGGCCCCGTTACTCAGGCGGCCGGTTCTTTGGCTTTGGAAAACAGCGAAGGATTTCTTTCGATGAATTCGATTTCCCCGATGGTCTGAATTGTCGCCGTGGTATCAAAGCAGCGGTGATCTTGGATGACTTCTCTCGAATGGCGTTTGGCTTTGAGTGGCAGCAGGTTGAACTGACGAAGGCCAGATGGTCAGAAGAAATAACCGGGTCACAACCAGATCTTTTATTTGTGGAATCGGCTTGGAACGGTAACGGTGGTGAGTGGCAGTACCAGCTGACAGGCACCGACGGACCCAAATCCGAGTTTCGCGCGCTAGTGGAATACTGTCGTAAATCAGGTATACCAACAGTATTCTGGAACAAAGAGGATCCACCCCACTACGCTGATTTTCTGGAGACCGCGAGACTGTTTGACTATGTGTTCACCAGCGATACGGATCGGGTCAGCGCCTATAAGAGTGATTTGGGGCATGACCGGATCGGCGTGCTTCAATTCGCTGCGCAGCCGGCCATCCACAACCCTGTACGGCCCCGGTCAGGCGGACACGAAAGGGGTATAGCTTTCGCGGGGATGTATTTTGCCCACAAGTACCCCGAGCGCAGAGCCCAGTTGGAGCTCCTCTTGGGAGCGGCTGCAACTGTAGCGGCGCAAACAGGCACGAGCCTGGACATTTTCTCCCGGCACTCTTCGACGGATGAGAATTACCGTTTTCCCGAGGCTTTCAGGGCGTACTTGGCAGGGACGCTCAGCTACCCTCAGATGCTGACCGCCTACAAGGCGTATCGAGTATTTCTGAATGTCAACTCTGTCGTGGATTCCCCGAGCATGTGTGCGAGAAGGATTTTTGAAATAACGGCCGCCGGTACGACAGTTATTAGCACACCGAGCCGTGCTCTGGAAGAAATGTGGCTGCCGAGCGAACAATTTGTCGTCGGGGATCAAGCCCATGCCGAAGCTACGCTCAAAGCTGTACTCCGAAATCCAGAATTATCGGATCGCCAGTTACATTTGGCACAGCGCAAGATCTGGGGGCATCACACTTATGCTCACCGAGTCGACCAGCTCGCACGGGCAGTTCTCCCAGGAGAAAGTACCGCCGATCGGAAGCGCCCTACGGTTTCGCTGCTCGTGTCGACGATTAGACCACATCAGCTAGAGCATGTATTTCAGACTGTTGGCTCGATGCGGGGCGTTGAGTCTGAGCTTGTCCTTCTTACACATGGGTTCGACCTCGATCCAGGGCACGCCAGGACACTTGCACAGAAGTATGGAGTGGGCAACGTCGAGTTACTTCACCAGCATGTGTCGGTTCCTCTGGGGGAATGCCTCAACCGCTGTGTTGAAGCATCGTCGGGTGACGTTCTGTCCAAGATGGACGACGACGATTTCTATGGTCCCGAGTACCTTTCTGACCTGCTCCACTCGTTGAGCTACTCCGGAGCGGACATCGTCGGCAAACAGGCTCACTATATGTACGTTGCCCGACAGGATGTCTCGATCCTGCGCTTCGCTGACCGGGAGCACAAATTCACGCATTCCGTCATGGGACCAACGATCACTGGATCCAGAACAGTTTTTGAGGACGCACCATTCTCCCCACTACAAAGCGGGGAGGACAGCGCGTTCTTATGCAGAGTTGGTGAGTCGGGCGGCAAAATATACTCGTCTGACCGATTCAACTATGCTCAGTACAGGGGAAACACAGATCATACATGGCGTGTTTCCGATGTCGAATTAATTGCTTCAGGAGACGTCAAATTTTTTGGCGCTCCTGAGTACCAAGTATTTATCTAGGGGAAAATCATGAAGACAATCAGCACAGTAGCCGTTATTGGACTCGGATACATTGGACTTCCGACGGCAACAATTCTTGCAACCAATGGGCTTCGCGTTATCGGCGTTGACGTCAATACGAGCACGATTGATGCGGTTAACCGCGGCGAGGTTCCATTTGTGGAGCCAGATCTTGCAGAATTTCTGGAACAGGCGGTGACTTCGGGAAGGTTGTCAGCCACCGCAGAAATGCCTGCTGCCGATGCGTTCATTGTCGCTGTCCCCACTCCCTTTAACGCTGATAAGAGCGCTGACCTGTCCTTTATCGAGGCAGCGGCCACCTCCATTGCCCCCATGCTGCAGGGCGGGGAACTGCTGATCCTCGAATCCACCTCTCCGCCCGGGGCCACGAAGCGCATGGGTGAAGTGGTAGCGGCTCTGAGGCCGGATCTTTCCTTCGGAGAAGACGATAGTTCCATTCTTCTCGCCCACTGCCCCGAGCGAGTACTGCCCGGCCGCATCATGGTGGAAATTGTTACCAATGACCGCATCATCGGTGGAACCACCCGTACAGCTGCGGAACGGGCAAAGGACCTCTACTCAAGCTTCTGCAAGGGGGATATTCACCTGACGGACGCTACGACTGCCGAAATGGCCAAGCTCGTGGAGAACTCCTACCGTGACGTAAACATCGCATTTGCTAATGAACTTTCGATGATTAGCGACAAGCTAGACATCAACGTGTGGGAGCTTATTCGTTTGGCGAATTACCACCCGCGCGTAAACATTCTGCAACCCGGTCCGGGCGTAGGAGGCCACTGCATAGCAGTCGATCCTTGGTTTATCGTTGCAGCGGCTCCTGATGAAGCAAATATTATCCGCACTGCGCGGACTGTCAACGATTCCAAGCCCGAGTTCGTTGTCGAACAGGTTCTGAAAGCTGTAAAGAGTACCGGCGCCACCTCCGTCGCGGCCTTGGGGCTTGCTTTCAAAGCAAATGTGGATGATCTGCGCGAGTCGCCCGCTGTGGGCATCGTAAAAACGCTGTCACAGCGGCTGGTCGATGTTTCCATCAATGTAGTTGAGCCCCATGTCGTGGAACTGCCAAAGCCGCTGAGCGGGACGGGAGTTAGCCTGGTATCGCTTGAGGAGGCAATAGCAACTTCCAAGGTCATACTTCTTCTCGTCGATCACGACGCTTTCGCTAAACTCGGCGAAATGGACTTGAGCAAAGTTGAAGTTATAGATACCAAGGGGATGCTGGAGGCCTCGAAGGCGTGAACAATCCCACCAACGACAGCCTGCGACGAGGCTCCTCTAAGCTTTCGAATGTGCTGCGCCGTAGAAGGAACGCGAAGATTCGAGAACTCCGTCGGTCGATTCAAGCCCAGCGAAAGGCAGTCGGTGCCGAAGCTGTGTTGGATACCTGCAGGGAAAGCGTCTCTCGCTTCCCCGACAGCGCCGACTTATGGTACACCTACGCTCGCGTACTTATCGACGTTCAGCGGCCTGATGAAGGAATGGAAGCGCTAGCACAGGCTCTCCGATGTGATCCAGCGCACCTCATGGCCTTGGAATACTATATTTCCCTAAGCGGGTTGGTGGACTCCGGTAAACGGCAAAAAGACGTCGCCGCAGTGATCCACGGTCTGGCGCGGGCCGCCGGTGGTAAACGAGTGGATAATCTTGGAGCCTTGGACTTCCTCATTCCAAACGGATGTGCGGAAGGTATCCGCAATATTGCCCGGAATGGGACGTCACTCGCCACAACTGCAGCGCAGATTGCGATCGCTCTCGAAAGCGGTGCGGATGCTCCCTCTTCGGAAGACCTGAGCGTCGCCGACGAGGAAACCAAAATTGCATACGTTTCTGTATTCCTGGCTCGAGGACGCTATACGTCGGCATTAGAGGTTCTCGAGAACATGAATGATGCTGCTATCCCGTGGCACGCACTTCGGCGCGCCGCTCGGAGAGCACTTGCGGGACCCCGCCCGGACACTTCCGTGCCCCTGTTGAAGCGTATGGAGCGAATCAAACCCCAGGATGCTTGGGTGAAGAAGCAACTGTCAGAGTTCGAGTACACAGCGAATCTGACCAATTATGCCCTGACTAAAAGAGGTTTCCCTCTCCCTCGGCGAGCTGGCGAGCCGCAGTACTTGCCAATTTCCAACAAGGTTCTCTACACACTCCACAACGCCCTTCCTTACAATTCTGCCGGATACGCGACGCGAACACACGGTTTGCTCTCCCAGCTGAATAAGAGCGGCTATGAAGTACAGGGAGTGACCAGGCTAGGTTACCCATACGATATGCCTAATAAGGAGGATATGGGGCCCATCCCCTCGGAGCACCTCGTAGATGGTGTGAGCTACGCGCATCTCTCCACTACTCCGGGCGTAGAGCGAAAGAACCCGCTCTTCGACTATGTGCAACGCTACGCTGCAGCCCTTCAAGAATTCGCCATGGATGCCCGTCCAGCCGTCCTGCACGCTGCGTCAAACCACTGGAATGGGTTGGCTACAGTTACTGCCGCGAACCGGCTCGGTATTCCCAGCATCTACGAGGTCAGAGGCTTGTGGGAGGTTACCCGCGGGTCCCGCAACCCGGAGTGGGTTGGGGGTGGCATGTACCGGATGATCGCGCGAATGGAAGCTGACGCTGCACAGGGTGCCACACGGGTGCTGACTATTACCGAGGCGCTGAAAGGCGAACTGATACGACGCGGTGTCGATGAGGACAAAATTTCGGTTGTGCCCAACGGAGTAGACACCGCTCGGTTTCAGCCAGTCGACAAAGATATGTCGCTCGTCCGAGAACTCGGACTCTTGGGAAAAACCGTAATCGGGTATATTGGTTCGATTTTGGATTACGAAGGACTGGAACTCCTTCTGCTGGCTGCCCGGTCGATGAAGAGCACCCGTGACGATTTCCATGTACTAATAGTGGGTGACGGCGCTGAACTTGAGCGCTTTAAAACGATGTCGGGCGAACTAGACATACATGACGTCGTCACTTTCACCGGCAGGGTTCCCCATGAGGACGTAGAGAAATACTATTCTGTTGTGGATATAGCACCGTTCCCCAGGCTTCCACTTGCTGTGTGCGAAATGGTGTCACCCCTCAAGCCGTTTGAAGCGATGGCCATGGGAAAGGTAGTGGTCGCCTCAAACGTCGCCGCGCTTGCCGAAATCGTCCAAGACGGTAAGACTGGACTGCTCCACAAGAAAGGCAGCTTCGAAGATTTACAGACGGCGTTGGTGAGACTTCTTGACGACCCCGAACTGCGGAACGAACTAGCGACCTGCGCGATGGAGTGGGTGCGTGCCGAACGTGACTGGAACCATCTAGCCTCGTCGGTTACCGAAATCTACGATCAACTTACAGCGAACGGTGGAACAGATGAATCCATTGGTTAGGAATGTTGACTATGAGGTAAGCCGCCGTCAAGCATTTGGTGGTCAGTTCGGATCCTCCTCAAATGACGCCGAAATGGCAGCTGAAATTATGAGCGGCCGGCTCACTATGAGACCCCACGGCGCATGGCAACTTCCGGAAACGATCCTGTGGGATGAAGATCCCTTCGCTCAGCGAAACTGGGTCTTTCAGTTTCACACCTTGCGATGGATGGAGCCGGTGAGGCGAATCGCACTGGCGGGCGATCCGAACGCTCGGAAGTTCTGGGTCGACACTTGCCAATCTTGGATCGCTGCTAATCCTCCGGGTGCCAGTAAATCCCGATATGCCTGGGGCGACATGGTCGACGGAATTCGTGCCATGGTTATGACGCTTGCATTGCCGATGTTTGAGGGCGAAGACCATGAATGGCTGACTCGATCAATATGGGAACACGGAGAGTGGCTTGCCGACCCCTCCCATCTGGGTCACTCAAACCATGCCCTCCATCAGCATCAGGCACTTCTTGTAGTCGGACGGGTGTTCAAGTATCAGCCGTGGGTTGATCTGGCCATAGAGCGACTGATGGAGTTGTTCGACGAGAGTTTCGACGATGAGGGAGTTAATGCAGAAGGAAGTATCGCATATCACCGCCTAAACCATGACTGGTGGGAGACGGCTTTTACTAGGCTGGATGTCGAAGGAATTGCTCGGCCCAAAAACGCAGACCGTCTTAAGCTCGCGCTTACTGAATTGGCGTATGCTACCAAGCCGAATGGTCTCTTTGAGCGGATCGGTGATATTGATGTCGGCGGTCCTACAGGACTTCAATCGCCAGAACTCACCTATGTGCAGACTCAGGGAGCAAGCGGTCAGACGCCGTCGGACTTAACAAAAGTCTACAAGGCTGGCTATGTTTTTGGACGAAGCGGATGGGGTGACTTTGAACGAGAATTCGTAAACGAGACGTTCTATTCAATATCCTATGGACCTGCCAATCGTGTTCACGGGCACCAGGACGGGGCATCTGTCACCCTGCATGCGGAGGGATCCCCGTGGCTAGTCGACGCTGGCAAGTATGCCTATGTGCAGGACAAAATGCGCGATTATTGCGTGCGAAGGCTTGGGCATAACGTTGTCCATATTGATGGGGTGAAGTATGATCCTACATCGCGTGTTTCGCTTGATAGGTATAAGCTGACTCAAGAGGCTGACGACTTTGTGTTGTCAGATAACGGTTACGCTGGAGTCAAGCTAACGAGGCGCATTATCTACGTCAGGGGAGGCGATTTCTTCATTGTTTTTGACACTGTCAGAAGTTCGAAGAGTATCACCGCCCATCAGCGCTGGCACCTAGATTACGAGACCACGGTAGAGCCGACTAAGAAAGGCTACAACCTGAATCGTGTTCGGGGGCGTGCTTCGATTCAGTGGGCTGGAAAGATGCCCACCCTATCGACAGTCCGTGGACAGGAAGATCCGCTAGACGGATGGATGGCTACCGATTGGATGAAGCGAGAGGAAGCTACAGTCCTGTCGGCCACGAGGAGTGGGGACCGTTTCCGGTTTATTACTGTATTCGGCGCTGGCCGGAGATGGGAAAGAGGCCCCGAGGTTTTGTCCACGAGTCCGCAAGATGCGGACATGGTGATGACAGTGCGAAACGGCAAAACTGTCTGGAGTGTGCGAATTGGGCGCGATACTGTGGAGGTTGCTGCCGGTGACGGCGTTTTTACAGCGCCCCGCATTTCGAATCCCCTAGGTCTCGCCGCGGAGCTTGTTCGGGATGCCCTGTCAGGAGAAAGTAACGTAGCCCCTTGCACGGAAAGCGCTTTCTCTCCGGCATATTGGCAAACCTTGCGGGATTGGGTGCGGGCTGATGACGCTAATCAGCGACTCCGTCGACTGATGGTGTTGGACCGGCTGCTTGAAAAGTTGGATGTCGCTGGAGACGTGACCAAGCCGGATAACGGGCTCCGGTCGGCCATCGTGGACACCGCCGGGCATGATCTGGTGTTTGACGGGTTGATCAGCCAGACGACTCTAGGGGTCCGCCGGGAACCCTTAATAAGTTGGAATCAGGATGTTCCTGTCAGGTCGCAGACCTACGGAGCAAAAGTTCATTCGATATATGGAGGAATCTCCGGAAGGCTCCCCGCTGACTCTCCGGCCACTCTGTCGATCGAAGTTGGAGGGCTAACGCTTCCGGTGTCCATTGGGCGGGGTGACACCGACCTCTTGTCGGTGAGATTCCATGGTGCGATCAATAGGGAAAAATACACTTTGCCTCTCTTCCAGGGCCTGACTTCAGAGTCCCGTGGGGGGAATAGCTTTGCCATCTTCCAGGATCCTTCCCTTGATCTGGATCAGCAGATAAACCTGGCTTGGTTCCTCGGGACAAAAGAAGTGAATCTGCACCAGGAAATCGCCGATGTAGTTCGTGAATTTGCACGGACATTGGGAGGAAAAAGAGTTGTCTTGTCCGGAAGTTCTGGAGGAGGCTTCACCGCCCTGCAAGTAGCGTCCTATTTGCCGGACGCCTCGGTGCTAGCTTTCAACCCCCAGACGATTGTCGGGGCGTATCACCGCGCACGTGCGGAGCCGGCCCTGGCGGCTTGTTTTGGCGGCATGGAAGAGGCCGTCTCTGACCCCGGCCTCCTGTCCCGTATCTCAGCGGTCGAACGCTACAGGGGCCTTGGCAAGTATCCTTCTGTTCTATATGTCCAGAACTCGGGCGATGGGCACCATGTCCAGAAACACCTGACTCCGTTTAAGGATGTCATCGACGCCCATCCTGATGCTGGACGGGTTGAATTCATCGATGTCAATTGGGGAAAGGGTCATGTGTCGCCGACCACGCAGATCTACAACGATTTTCTGGAGCTTGCCGGAGCACGTGCGCTAAGCCTCGAAGTGTAAAAATGCTTGGGCACCGTTATACACGGTGCCCAAGCAGCATCTTCGGTTTTGCCTTTATCTGAAGGCTCTAGTCAGGCAAAGTCAGAGATCCGTGACCCAACCCCAAGCAGCTCCTCGATGGCCGCAACGGTGCGTGAGGCAGCCTTTCCGTCACCGTAGGGGTTCACTGCATTGGCCATGGACTCGAAATGTGCCTGGTCATTCAGCAGCTGGTCAACCTCGGTGACGATCCTGTCCTCGTCGGTGCCGATCAGCTTGACCGTGCCTGCGACTACGGCTTCCGGACGCTCGGTGTTTTCCCGCATAACCAGCACCGGCTTGCCCAGGCTCGGTGCTTCTTCCTGGACCCCGCCGGAGTCGGTCAGGACTACGTGGGACATCGCGAGCATCCGGGTGAATTCACCGTAGGCAAGCGGTTCGACCACGAGGACGTTTTCCTTGCCCTCGATAAAGGGCATCACGGCAGCCCGGACCACCGGGTTCTTGTGAAGCGGAACAACGATTGTGAGGTCCGGCTCTGCATCAGCGATCCTGGCCAGTGCCCGGCCGACGCCCCGCATGGCCTCGCCCTGGTTTTCGCGGCGGTGCGTGGTGACCAGCAGGATGCGTCCGCCGTCCTGCGCCAGCTTTTCCAGTGCCGGGTCGGAGAACGGAACCTTCTTGTCGACGGTCATGAACAGGGCGTCAATGACCGTGTTGCCGGTAACAACAATGTCCGCGGCGGGAATGTTCTCCCTGAGCAGGTTGTCCCGGCTCGTGGTGGTGGGCGCCAAGTGCAGGCTGGCAATCTGGGAGGTCATTTTGCGGTTGGCTTCCTCCGGGAACGGAGAGAAGAGATCACCGCTGCGCAGGCCCGCTTCAACATGGACGACGGGAATGCTGTGATAGAACGCAGCGATGGCGCCGGCAGTGGACGTCGTCGTGTCGCCCTGAACCACAACCGCATCGGGACGGCTGACGCTGAAGAGCTTGTCCAGGCCGTCAATAGTCTTCGTCAGAATGCCGTTAAGGGTCTGTCCCGGAGAGAAAATATTGAGGTCGTGGTCCGGAACAATTCCGAAGAGGCCGTTCACCTGGTCGAGCATGGACCGGTGCTGGCCGGTGACCGTCGTGAACTGCTCCAGCGTGGTGGATTCATGCAGCGCAGCGACAATCGGCGCCATTTTGATGGCTTCAGGACGAGTGCCGTAGATAGGCATAATAAGTGGCAAAACGGTACCCCATGGTTCGTGCGAGTGTGTGCGTAGTCCGCTGATTCTATCCGCTTTGCGGATTTCCTGGGTTAAGGCAGCTTTCGAACGGGGTCTAGCCGAAAAGCACCAGCAGGACTATCAGGGCCGGAACCGACGTGGAAACCAGGACCGACAGGGCGATCACAACGGCGCGCTTCCGCCGATACGAGCGTGCCGGCTCCGCTCTCACGGCACCCGACGGCCGGACGGTACCGTCTTCTCCAGCCACCCCGGCGTTCCAGGAACCCATGTGCCGCGCAGCCGCGGCCTCCATATGCAGCCGTTTACCCATGGGCACCACTTTCGCACAGATTCTCCCTGCGTTCTCGGCCGCTGTCAGGGCCCTGCGGTAGGCTTCCTTGAGGACAGGCTGCTTCGGGTCAGCGGTGCCTTGGAGGACTAACAGTGCACCAGGCACAAACCCTCCGGAGCAGCAGCATGAGCATCAGCAAGGAACGGGACTACTTTGCAGACTAAGATCACCGCCAACGCGCAGGCGCTGAAGCGATGGTTGAGCAAGGCAGAAATCTCGCTGGGAAACCACAGCGACCGGCTGAACGCCATCAACATCTTCCCCGTGGCCGACGGCGACACAGGCACTAACCTGTACCTCACCATGAGGGCCGCTTCCGCTGCGGCCGCGGAACTTGAGACCCAGGACATCGGCGAACTGCTCTCAGTGGCAGGCCGCTCCGCCATGGAACAGGCGCGGGGAAATTCCGGAACCCTGCTATCGGTCTTCCTCACCGCGATGGCCGAGCCGCTGGCGGGCGACACCCGGCTTTCGGCTCCGTTGCTGGCCAGGGCTCTGGAAAGGGCACAGCTGCGTTCCTGGTCCGTGCTCAGCGATCCCGTACCCGGGACCATGCTCTCAGTCCTGGAGGAAGCAGCCCGGGCCGCTTCCCGCGTTGAAGCCGCCCAGAGCGGGGACGATTCCAACGCCGGGCTGGCCGAGACACTGCGGGCGGTGATGACAGCCGCGCTTGCCGCCGTCATCCGCACTGAAGAGCAGCTGAAAACCCTCACCGATGCCCGCGTGGTGGACGCCGGCGGCGTCGGCTTCCTGCTGGTGCTGGACGCGCTCCGCGCCGCAGCCCTCGGCGAGGAACTGCAGGGCGAGCTCCTCGACGGCCTGCACGGCTACGACGTCCAGGACCCGCACATCCACAGCACCCAGCCCCAGCTGGAGGGCGTGGAGGTTATGTGCACCATCATCCTTTCCCCGCTCGACGCCGCCACCATGAGGCTGCAGCTGGACGAACTGGGGGAGTCCGTCATCATGAGTGCCGTCAGCCCGGTTGGGGACGGGTACCGCTGGCGGGTCCATGTGCACACGCCGGACGCCGGGGCAGCGCTGGAGCTTCTGCGCACTGTTGGGGAACCAACCAACGTCACGATTACCGAGCTCTCCGCCGACGGGCACCAGACCAGCGAAATCCCGCAGGTTCCCGTCCCCGGTGCCACCGCCGGCGGCGGTCTGGCCCGCGAAGCCTAAGCCTCCATGCAGGACAGGATCCCCGGCGAACTCGACTATCCGCTCGACCGCCGGATCGGCAAGAAATCTGCGGACAAGATCGAGAAGCAGCTCGGCATCACGACCGTGGGGGAGCTGCTCTTCCACTTTCCCCGCCGCTATCTTGAACGCGGCGAGCTGACCCGTATTTCGGAGATACCCTTCGACGAAGAAGTGACCCTTGTGGCGCGGGTGCAGTCGAACAACTCGCGGCGCATGCAGACGCGCAAGGGCATGATCGTGGAGATCACAGTCACGGACGACGCCGACGGGTCCCTGGGCCTGCTGCACCTCACCTTCTTCAACGGCTACAACGCCCAGAAAGAGCTGCAGGTGGGAACGAGGGCGATGTTCTCGGGCAAGGTGGGCGTGTACAAGGGCCAGCTAACGTTGACCAACCCCAACTACGTTCTGCTGGGCGACGAAGCCGACGACGAGGAAGAGGCCCGCCGGCCCATCCCGGTCTACCCGGCAACGGCGAAGCTCACCAGCTGGGACATCAAAAAGACCATCGATGTGCTGCTCGACAGTCTCCAGGCCGATCGCCTGGGTGATCCGGTTCCGCAGGCCATCCGCGCCAGGGACAAGCTGATGGCGCTGCCGGCGGCTTTCGAAGCGATTCACCGGCCCGCGGAAATTGAACAGGCGTACAAAGCCAGGCACCGCTTCCGCTACCAGGAAGCGCTGGTCCTCCAAACCGCACTGGCACGCCGCCATGCCCAAACCGCCCGGCAAGACGCGACAGCGCGCCCTCCGGCGGAAGGAGGGCTCCTGGAATCCTTCGACGCCGCACTGCCGTTCACCCTCACGGCGGGCCAGTCCCGCATCGGCGGCGAACTGGCCGCCGACCTTGCCAAGCCGCACCCCATGAACCGGTTGCTCCAAGGAGAAGTCGGCTCCGGCAAGACCCTGGTAGCCCTGCGCGCCATGCTCCAGGTCATCGACGCCGGGGGACAGGCAGCCCTCCTGGCGCCCACCGAAGTTCTCGCCGCCCAGCACTACGCCTCCATCACCCGGACCCTGGGTCCGCTGGCGGAGGGCGGCATGCTTGGCGGCAGCGAACTCGGAACCCGGGTCACCCTGCTGACCGGGTCCATGTCCGCCTCCCAGCGCAAAGCTGCCCTTCTGGACGCGGCGTCCGGCGAGGCTGGGATTGTCATCGGAACCCACGCCCTGCTCTCCGAGAACGTGCAGTTCGCGGACCTGGGCCTGGTGGTGGTGGACGAACAGCACCGCTTCGGCGTTGAACAGCGAGACATCCTGCGGACCAAGGGCCGCAACGGCACGCCCCACCTGCTCGTGATGACAGCGACGCCCATACCCCGAACCGTTGCCATGACGGTGTTCGGCGACCTGGATGTCTCCACTCTTGACGAACTTCCGGCCGGACGGGCCCCGATCTCCACCTACCTGGCACCCCTGGCGGACAAGCCGGCCTGGGGACCGCGGATCTGGGCCCGGGCACGGGAGGAGGTCGACGCCGGGCGCCAGGTCTACGTGGTCTGCCCCAAAATCGGGGACCAGGACGAAGAGCCCGGCACGGAACTGGCCCCCGTCGAAGATGCTCCCCGGCAGACAGCCCAGCGGAACCAGCGGCCGCTGGCCGCTGTCACGGAGGTGGTGGAACGGCTGCAGGAACTGCCTGTCCTTGCCGGGATTCGTCTGGGCATGCTGCACGGCCGGATGGACCCGGCCGACAAGTCAGCAGCCATGGACGCCTTCAACCGGGGGGAGACGGACCTGCTGGTCTCCACCACCGTCATCGAGGTGGGTGTGGACGTGCACAACGCCACCATGATGGTGATTCTCGACGCCGAACGCTTCGGAATCTCCCAGCTGCACCAGCTGCGCGGCCGGGTGGGCCGAGGCGGCCTTCCCGGCACCTGCCTGCTGGTGACGAACCTGGAGGCAGGGCACCCCAGCCGGGAGCGGCTGGACGCCGTCGCAGCCACGACCGACGGCTTCGAGCTCTCCCGCCGCGACCTGGAGCTGCGCCGCGAAGGCGACATCCTGGGCGCCTCGCAGTCCGGAGGCCGGTCCACCCTGAAGCTGCTGCGGGCCATCCAGGATGAGCCGCTCATCGAGAAGGCGCGTACCGATGCCTACGGCCTGGTGGGTGAGGATCCGGACCTGCTGGAACATCCGGCCCTGAACGAGGCCATCGAGGCCTACCTCAACCCGGAGAAGGAAGCCTTCCTCGAAAGAGGCTGATTCCGGGCCCAACGCTCCGGCTGGCTAGAGTGGAACCCATGAGCCGCATCATTGCCGGGGCCGCCGGCGGATCCCCCCTTTCCAGCGTTCCGGGATCAGGAACCCGCCCCACCACGGACCGCGTCAAGGAAGCGCTCTTCTCGAGGCTGGAGTCCTACGAAATCCTCTCCGGCGCCTACGTCCTGGACCTGTTTGCCGGATCGGGCTCCCTCGGCGTCGAAAGCGCGAGCAGGGGCGCAGCCCGGGTGGACCTGGTGGAACTCGCCGAAAAGGCAGCCGCCGTCTGCCACCGCAATGCCGCCCTGGTCAACAAGGTCCTGGGCCGCGAAGCCGTCCGTGTGCACCGGGCCAAAGTGGAGACGTACCTGCTGCGGGTGCCGGAAGCCCTGAAATGGGACCTGGTCTTCCTGGACCCGCCCTACACCCTGGACGAAGAAGGCCTCGCTGGCGTCCTCAAAACGCTGGAAAGCCACCTTGCCGACGGTGCCGTCGTCGTCGTGGAACGCTCCACCCGTTCCCCGGAACCGTCCTGGCCTGCCGGCCTGGAGCGCTTCAGTGAAAGGGTTTACGGCGAGACAACACTGTGGTTCGCCGAGCCCGCGGGGGAGCCGGAAGAAAAGGACTCCTGATTTCAGCGAACGAAGGCGTCCACGTCTGTTCCGGTCAGCACTGATGCCGGATGCGGTCCGGCCGCCAGAAGGGCCGTGGTCCATTCCGCCGGCCAGCGGAACGGAACTCCAGCCAGCACAACGTTCCCGGGGTGACGGCCGGTGAACATGCTGGTTTCGGCGAGGGCCGCCACATCGCCGTCGTTCCCGAAGACCTGCTGCATCGCTGCCGCCTGGCGGCGCGCGAACGCCAGGGGCGGGTCGTCGCCCACGTTGACCAGCAGTACGCCGGACGGAGCCAGCAGGTCTTTGAGCTCCGCGTAGAAGCCTGCCGAAGCCAGGTGTTCCGGAGCATCGGCTCCGGCAAAGACATCGAGCACCACCGCATCAAAGGAACCGGATTCGAACCTGTGCAGCTCCGCGCGGGCGTCACCGATCACGGTTTCAAGAATGGTTCCTTCGGGCAGCGGCAGATACGCCAGCACATAGTCGAGCAGTTCCCGTTCCAGTTCCACAGCCGTCTGTTCCGAGCCTGGCCGCGTGGCCTGAAGGTAGCGCGCCAGCGTGAGGGCCCCGGCGCCAAGGTGCAGGGTCCGCAGCGGGCGGCCGGGCTCGGCGGCCAAATCCAGCACATTGCCGATGCGGCGGAGGTATTCGTAGAAGATCTCCTCCGGCCGGGCGAGGTTCACGTGCGACTGCTGTGCCCCGCCGATCGAAAGTATCCAGGCGCCTTCCGTGTAAGCGTCTTCGTCAAGTTCGGCGTGCGCTCCGATGCCCCGCAGCAGGCGCGACGGCGGCCGGCCGGTCATCAAAGCACCTCGCCCAGGCGGGCGATGCGCTCAGCGGCTTCCTGGAGCACGTCAAAACGCTTGCAAAAAGCGAACCGCAGCAGGGTCTTTGTCCGCTCCGCGCCCTCGGGATGGCAGAACGGGGCCACCGGGATGGCCGCGACTCCCACGAGTCCCGGCAGGCGCCGGGAAAGATCGGTGGCGTCGTCGATGCCCAGGGGAGCGACGTCGGCAACGACGAAGTAGGTTCCCTGAGGCTGGAACACGTCCAGGCCGGCTGCCCGCAGGCCGGTGGACAGGACGTTCCGCTTGGCGCGGAGGGTGCCGGCGGCCTCGGCAAAGAAGGAATCATCCATCCGCAGTCCACCGGCGATCGCCGCCTGGAACGGGGCGCCCGAGCTGTAGGTGAGGAAGCTCTTCACCGTGCGCACGGCAGCGACCAGTTCAGCGGGGCCGGTCAGCCAGCCGATCTTCCATCCGGTCAGGGAGAAGGTTTTCCCGGCCGAGGACAGCGTGATGGTCCGTTCTGCTGCCCCGGGGAGGGTGGCCACAGGGATGTGCTGCGGGCCAAACGTGAGGTGCTCATACACTTCATCCGTGACGATGACGGCGTCGTGCTTCACGGCCAGGTCCACGATGCGCTGCAGGACCGGGAGGGGGAAGACCGTTCCCGTAGGATTGTGCGGATTGTTCACCAGCACTACGCGGGTCCGGTCGGTGAAGGCTGCTTCCAATGCGTCCAGGTCCGGCAGGAAGTCCGGGGCCAGCAGGGGAGCGGTAGTGTGCGTGGCGCCGCTGAGGCCGATCATGGCCCCGTAGGAGTCATAGAACGGTTCGAAGGTCAGCACCTCGTCGCCCGGGCCGGTCAGCGCCAGCAGTGTGGCAGCGATGCCTTCGGTGGCTCCGGTGGTCACCATGACCTCGGTTTCCGGATCCGGAGTCAGTCCGTAGAACCGCTCCTGATGCTCGGCGATGGCTTCCCGGAGCACGGGCAGTCCCATGCCCGGGGCATACTGGTTGGCTCCGGCGAGTATTGCCTTGCGGGCCGCGTTACGGATGTCTGCCGGTCCGTCCTCGTCAGGGAATCCCTGGCCGAGGTTGATCGCCTCGTACCGGCCCGCCAGTGCAGTGATCTCTTCGAAGATAGTGATGCCGAGGTTGCCGTCGTCTCCGAGCAGGTTTGCCCCCGCCGCTGTCCGCTGCCAGGGAGCCGGAGATCCGTCCCGTGAGTCTCTGAGCATGTGCGTACGGGGTGTTGAGGTCATGCCTTCAAGTATTACCCCACCGCACCCGGTAGATTCGACGTATGCGACGCGCGGTATGCCCCGGATCCTTCGACCCCATCCACAACGGACACCTGGAAGTCATCGCCAGGGCCACGAACCTCTTCGACGAGGTGATCGTGGCGGTTTCAACGAACTACGCCAAGAAGTACCGGTTCTCCGAGAAGGAACGCCTCGAGATCGCCTCCGAGACGCTGGGGTCGCTGGCGGGGGTGTCGGTTGTACCCATGGGGCAGGGCCTGCTTGCGGAGTTCTGCCGGGAGCACGGCGCCAGCGCCGTCGTGAAAGGCCTGCGGTCGGTCCAGGACTACCAGTACGAACTGCCGATGGCCGTGATGAACCGTCAGCTCACCGGCGTCGAGACCGTCTTCCTCGCTGCGGAGAGTTCCTACACGCATCTGTCCTCGAGCCTGATCAAGGAAGTTGCCGCGCTGGGCGGAGACATCACCAACTACGTCCCGCGGGCTGTCCTCAAACGCCTGTTCGCCTGACCTAGCCGATAGGGGAGGCGCACGCCGGGCGAACAAACGCTGCGGCCACGCCTCCGGTTTCCTCCGTGAAGCGTCCCAGCCACTGGACGGGGCCGAGGTTAGGTTCTGACCCGACCATCGTTACGTTCGCGTTGGTGCACTGCCTGATGTTCGCCTGCGCACGGACGACGTGGTATTTCGATGTCACCACGACAATGTCCTCCCAGCCGTTGTCAGCAGCCAGGCGCGCAATGGACCGGGCTTCTGCCCGCGTGGACAGCGGGTTCGGCGCGAAGCACTTGATCGCGGGGTTCGTTGAGTAATCGCAAACCAGATCCATGTTGGCGTTGCCCGGCGTGTCGGTGGTGGAGAGCACCAGGACGGGTGCCTGCCCTTCGCGCACCAGGGCCTGCCCCACGGGAAGGCGCTCCGAAGCCGCACCGGCCAGGACGATCACTGCATCGGCGCGGGCCGGCGGGTCTTCTGTGTACGGAAAGTAGAAAAGGTTCACCGCGACCAGGAGCCACACCAGGAGTGCGGAGAGCGCAGCACCGGCAAGGGCAGCTATGAGTCGCAGGGACCTGGCACGTCGAAAGAACACCACCCAAGACTAGGCGAGAGCAGCCGCAGGCCATGAATCCGCCGTCGCACCGTTCCTGCCTTAGACTGGTAACAGATGTCCGCGCCGGGCACTGCCTGCCGCGCGGCGAAGTGGCCTTGAAGGGCCGGTTTGAGAGATTCCCCCCGGTCAGGCTAAGATGATATGTCGGTCTATGTTCTACAGGAGTTCTCATTAGCGTTTCATCGCGGTCACAACCGAGTTCCCCCTTGGCAGAAAATGTCAAGGATCTCGGGCGCAGCCCGGGAACCATGCGGACCATGCATGAGCATGTGCCGGCACCGAAAGACTTCGGTGTTGCGCTGATCGGCGTACCTGATGGATCGGACATTGAGCTCGATCTGCGGTTTGAGGCCGTGCACGAAGGGATTTTGGTATCCGGAACCGCTGTTGTTCCCGTGAGGGGAGAATGCGGACGGTGCCTGACGCCCATCGCGTACGACCAAGACGTCGATGTGCAGGAACTCTTCTACTACGAGGACGCTGAGTCCTTCGGAGAAGAAGAGGAAGAAGAGCAACGCCGGATCGAGCGAGATGTCATCGATCTTGAACCGGTTTTGCGGGACGCAGTGGTAACTTCCCTGCCGTTCCAGCCGGTGTGCCGGGAGGACTGCGAAGGCCTTTGCCCCGAATGCGGGGTGCGCCTTGAGGAGGATCCGGGTCACCATCATGAAGTCGTGGATCCTCGCTGGGCAGCCCTCGCCGGGTTGACTGGCACCGCCGCTGACAACGAAGCGGCAAAAAGTACAGAGTCAGACGAGAGAGAAGAGAGTTAGTCGTGGCTGTTCCCAAGCGGAAAATGTCCCGCTCGAATACGCGTGCACGCCGGTCCCAGTGGAAGGCAACTGCGCCCAACCTGGTGAAGACCGTTGAGAACGGCCGCGTTACCTACAGCCTGCCTCACCAGGCCAAGGTCGTAACCGACTCTGCAGGTACCGCGCTGTTCCTTGAATACAAGGGCCGCAAGGTAGCGGACGTCTAAGACCAGTGTTTGCCCCTTTTGCCGCATGCCTTTTGAGGCAGGCAGCGGAGGGGCGCACTGCTTTTCGGGGCAAAATCACCAAGTGAAAAACACTGAAGAGCTTCTGAAGCGTCTCGGCGTCGATATCGATGCCGAGACGCTTCGTCTTGCGCTCACCCACAGGTCCTACGCTTACGAGCACGGCGGAATCCCCACGAATGAGAGGCTGGAGTTCCTAGGCGACTCCATCCTCGGCTTTTCCGTGACGGATACCCTGTACCGGGACAACCCAGACCTCTCCGAAGGCGAGCTCGCCAAACGGCGTTCCGCCGTCGTGAGCACCAAGGCCCTTGCCTCCGTAGCGCGCCAGCTGAACGTGGGCGACTACATCCTTCTTGGCCAGGGCGAGAAACTTACCAACGGCAAGGACAAGTCCTCCATCCTTGCCGACACCACTGAAGCCCTGATCGGGGCCGTGTACCTGTGCCATGGCATGGAAACCGCGCGTTCCATGGTCATGCGCCTGATCGGTCCGCTGCTCCATGATGCCGAAGCCCTCGGAGCCGGCACCGACTGGAAGACCAGCATCCAGGAAATCGCCGCCGCCCGGAAACTGGGCGATATCGAATACCGCGTTACCGGCTCCGGTCCGGACCATTCCCGCAGCTTCGTGGCAGTCCTGCACATCGGCGGCCGCGCGTACGGCACCGGAACAGGGCGCTCCAAGAAGGATGCCGAACAGGAAGCCGCTGCAGATACCTGCAGGCTTTTGCGCGAAGCAGGCACGTTGCCCGTGCCTGGCGGATCTGCCTCACCCGCAGGCGCCTAGCCCTGCCGTGCCCGAGCTGCCCGAAGTCGAGGTAGTCCGCCGCGGCCTCGCCCGCTGGGTGCGCGGCCGCACCATCCTTCGCGTTGAGGTCCTGGACCTGCGCTCGGTACGCCGGCACGCCCCGGGTCCTGAGGACCTTCGCGGGAACCTGGAAGGTGCCCGGGTCCATGACGTAGCGCGGCGCGGGAAGTTCCTGTGGATGCCGCTCGTGGAAGCCTCGGCCCCCGACGCCGCTCCGCCGTTTGCGCTCATGGCGCACCTTGGCATGAGCGGACAGCTCCTGATGGAGGATTCTGCCCTGCCGGATGAAAAACATCTCAAGGTCAGGTTCACCCTGAGTCCTGCAGAAGATGCGGACGGCGCTCCCATGCCCGCAGAACTGCGCTTTGTGGACCAGCGGATCTTCGGCGGAGTGTTCCTGGCCGATCTGCTGCCCACTCCTGACGGGGAACCCGGCGGGCTGTCCGAAACCGGACTGGCCCTGGTTCCCTCCGAGGCAGCCCACATTGCCCGCGATCCGCTGGACCCGGCGTTCTCCTTCGAGGATTTCTACCGCAGGCTGAAGGCACGGCGCACCGGCATCAAGCGGGCACTGCTGGACCAGGGACTGGTCTCCGGCGTCGGCAACATCTACGCGGATGAGGCGCTGTGGGCGGCGAAGCTGCACTTTGCCCGGCCCACCGACACCATGCGCCGGGCAGATGCGCTGCGCCTGGTGGAAGCAGCCCGGGACGTGATGCTCCGTGCACTTGAAGCCGGCGGCACCAGCTTCGATTCGCTCTACGTCAACGTCAACGGCGCCTCGGGCTACTTTGCCCGGTCGCTGAACGCTTACGGCCGGGAAGGCCAGCCGTGTCCGCGGTGCGAGGCAGAGGGACTTCCCACTCTCATCCGCCGCGATTCGTTCATGAACCGCTCGTCCTACTCCTGCCCGGTCTGCCAGAAGCGTCCGCGCAGCGGCCGCTGGTAGCGCCGGTTTAGCTGCTGCGCAGCTCGGCAACCAAGGCGTCGTTGTACACCGGCCACACTTCGGCAGCCCACGGCCCGAAGTCCCGGTCGGTAAGCACGACTGCAGCGGCTTTCAGCTCCGGATCCACCCACAGGAACGTCCCGGACTGGCCGAAGTGCCCAAAGGTGCGCGGGGAGTTGGACTGTCCCGTCCAGTGCGGAGACTTCCCGTTGCGGATCTCGAAGCCCAGGCCCCAGTCGTTTTCCTTCTGCCGGCCGAAGCCGGGCAGCACACCGGCCAGGCCGGGAAACACCACGGAGGTGGCAGCGGCCATTGAGTTCGCGGAGACCAGGCGGGGATTCTGCAGCTCGGCAGCGAACCGGGACAGGTCCGCCGCGGTAGAGACCGCGCCGGCAGCCGGGGAGCCGTCCAGGGATGTGTCCTTCATGCCCAGCGGCGTCAGGACTGCCTCGGAGAGGTAGTCCTTGAAAGCGATGCCCGTGGCCTCTTCCAGATGCTCACCCAGCACCTCGAAGCCGGCATTGGAGTACAGGCGCCGGGTTCCGGGCTCGTAGCGGACCGTACGGTCGCCAAAGTCGTAGCCGCCGGTGTGGGCCAGCAGATGCCGGATGGTGGACCCTTCCGGACCTGCCGGATCGTCCAGGGCAACGGCCTCTTCTTCCAGGGCCACCTGGAACGCGTACGCGGTCAGCAGCTTGGTGACGGAGGCCAGCGGATAGCGCTTGTCCTGGTGACCGGCGCTTGCCAGCACTGTGCCGTCGGCAGTGACGACGGCGGCGGAAACGTTCCCTGCGGGCCAGGACTGGGTCTGTTCGAGAGTCTTCATCCCTGCCATCCTATGCGGCGTAGTGCTTGGCCAGGCGGGCCATGCCCTCCTCGACGGACACCTCCGGCTGCCAGTCGAGCACCTGACGGGTGTGCCGTTGGTCAAACCAGTGCGAGGTGGACAGCTGCTCGGCCAAGAACCTGGTCATGGGAGGTTCGTCCTCCACCAGTCCACGGGCCCCGGCAGCGAGCCAGGCCTTTTCAAGAACGCTGCCGGCGCCGCGGGCCAGCCAGCCGGGCACACTGAACGACGGCGCCGGGATGCCGGCGGCAGCGCAGATTCCGGAGATCATCTCCCGGACCATGCGCGGCTGGCCGTTGGTGACCACCAGCGCCTGTCCGCGGGCGTATTCCATCCGGTCCAGTGCACGCGCAATGGCGGCGGAGGCATTGTCCAGGTACGTGGTGTCGATCAGGGCAGCGCCGCCGTCGAGCAGGGGCAGCCGTCCGGAGCGCGCCCGGTCCATCACCCGTTCCACCAGCTGGGTGTCACCGGGCCCCCAGACAATGTGCGGCCGGATGGCGGCAACCCGGAAACCCGGGGAATCCTCAGCCAGCGCGAGGAGTTCCGCGGCGGCCTTGGACCGGGCATAGTGGCCGCGGGCCCGTCCAGGATCCGCGGTGCCCGCGCCCGCACCGGCAATGGGCTCACCGAAGTGGGCGACCGAGGGGGAGGACACAAACACGACGTCGCGTACCCCTGCAGCCCGGGCAGCGTCCAGGACGTTGCGGGTGCCTTCGATGTTGGTGGCCTGGAACTCGGACCACTCGCCGGTGAAGGACACCTTTGCAGCGAGGTGCACGACGGCGTCCATTCCCGCCATGGCTGCGTCCACCGCCGTGCGGTTCGTGATGGACCCGGCGACGAACTCCAGGCCGGAAACGGACGCGGGGCGCCGCTGCAGGGTGCGCACAAAGTGTCCCTGCCCGGCCAGGACGCCGGCGACGGCGCCGCCGAGCAGGCCGCTGGCGCCGGTGACGAGGATCCGGCGGCTCATCGGCGCGCCCCCGGTGCCGTGATCCGTCCGCCGGCCAGGACCTGGGCGGCCCAGACTCCCAGAGCGGAGCGGTCAATCTTGGAATTGTGCCGGATGTCCGTGGGCATCTGCGGAAGCACCAGCACGGCGGCCAGATCCAGTCCGCAGCGGTCGGCGACGGCGGTGCGGACGTCGGCGGCCAGGGAATCTTCGGCCGGCCCGGGCCTGCGGACGCCGTCGGCGGTTTCCACCACGGCCACCGGCACCTGCGTTCCGGCCGGACCCACGCCCACGAGGGCCGCCAGACGGACTGCGGGGACTGACTCGGCGGCCTGCTCCGCGGCGACCGGGGTGACCGGTCCGGCCGGGGTGGTGAGCACATGGCCAAGCCGGCCCTCTACCCACAGCCGGCCGTCGGCGTCGAAATGGCCCACGTCCCCTGTCCGGTGCCAGCCCGGCAGCGAACTGCTGTGGGCCTCGGTGATCCAGAGCCGGTCGTACCGGTCCTTCACATGCGGTGCGCTGACCAGGATTTCCCCGGTGGTTCCGGGGGCCTCGGAGATCTCGCTGCCGGCGGTGCCGTCTGCGGAAAGAGGTGCAAGGGCCACGCGGGCGCCGGCTACTGCCGTGCCAACGCAGACGCCGTTTCCGGTACCTGCCTTGCGGATCTGTTCCAGGCTGATGTCCGTGACCGGCAGTGCCTCGGTCATTCCGTAGGGAGTGTGCAGGGCAGCAGCCGGGACGAGGTCCTGCACCCGGGCCAGCAGCGCTTCCGGGATGGGAGCCCCGGCGGAGAGCAGCAGGTCCACCTGTGACAGTGCGGTGCGCTGAGCGGCGTCGAGGTCCCCGGCGGTGGCCAGCACATTGGTCAGTGCAGCCGGGGAGGCGAACACCGTGGTGGCCTGGACAGCCGCAGCGGCGTCAGCCAAGGCTGCGGCGGTCAGTGTCCGGGGAGCAGTGACATCCATGTCCGGTGTGACGCTGGTGGCACCCAGTGCCGGACCCAGCAGGGCGAACGGCGCGAAACCTGCCACCAGGGAGGACCCGGCCTTGAGGTTGTACGTCCGGCGCAGCGTGTCCCGCATCGCGGCAAGCCGGCGGTGGGTATAGACGGCGCCCTTGGCCGGGCCGGTGGAGCCTGAGGTGAAGAGGACCGCGGCGTCGGCGTCGGGCTCAACCTGCCAGTCGGGGACGGGCTGTCCGGTGCCTGCTGCGGTCAGTTCCGCCACCGTGTGCGCTGCACCCAGCAGGCGGCGCCTGGCCGGGGAAGCTTCGCCGGCCAGGACGCGGGTGCCGGGCCAGCCGAAGAGCCGCGCGCCGGTCAGGCCGCGTTCGATTCCCACGATGAAGTCCGGCCCAGCGCCCTTGATGGCACGGCTCAGGCCCTTGGTGCCCAGTCCGGCGTCGGCCACCACCACTACCGCGCCGAGGCGCAGGCAGGCGTAGATGAGGGTGGTGAGCTCGCTGCCGGGCGGAACCAGCAGGTTCACCCGGCTGCCCGGGCGGACTCCGATGCCGGCCAGCCCGGCGGCAAGCGCGTTAACCCGGGTGCCGAGTTCGGCCCAGGACAGCACTGCCGGAGCTTTCCCGGACGCAGCCGGGGCCATGTCGACGACGGCGGGTGAATTGTCTTCGTTGCGCTCGAGCAGCTCGGCGAGCATCGGACGGAACTCGTCCGCGCTTTCGGCAGGCGTCCCGGTCTGCGGCGTTTCCGCCGCCTGGCCGGCAACGGACTCCAGCCAGGCCAGGATCGGGCCTGCAATATCCCGGTCCTCCCCGACGAGATGCCCTGCGCCTTCGAAGCGGTGGACATCCAGGTGCCGCATCCTGCTGATCAGGTCCCGCAGGTACCGGTCGGAGAAGACCGGGTCCTTCGGCCCCCAGAGTGCCAGCGCCGGGATCTTGAGCCGGCGGATGCCTTCGGCGACCTGCTCCAGGGCCCGGTAGCTGGGGTGCGTTTCATCGGCGGGGATGTCGGCCACGAAGTTTCCGACGCCGGCCCGGCGGCCTGCCCCGCGGTACGGTGCCGCAAAGGCAGCACGCACCTCCCGTGCCAGGGCGGGCTGGGCGAGGGAATGGGTGACGCGGATAAAGGCATCCGTGCTCACGGTGCCCCACCCGTGGACCGCCGGATGCAGTGCCAGCCGGAGGGCAGGCGGCAGGGAGAACCCGGCAGGGTGCACGGCGGTGTTCGTGAGCACCACCCCGGCAAGCTGTTCCTGGTGCTGCAGCGCCCAGCCGAGGGAAATGATCCCGCCCCAGTCGTGCCCAACCGTGACCACCGGTCCGGTGAGCCCGAGAGCAGAAGTGAGGTTGCCCAGGTCGGTGATGCGGTCGGCCAGACGGCGGAACGTTCCGGTCCGGGCAGAGAAACCCATGTCCAGCTGGTCGACGGCGATGACCCGCCAGGGCTTTTCAGCCGAGCTTCCGGCGGCCGACAGGGCACGCCACAGATAGGACCAGGTGGGGTTGCCATGGACGCAGAGCAGGGTCCCGGCAGGTTCCACGCCCCTGGACTCAAGGTCCGCAGCGTTATCGAGGAGATGCCACTCATGGACGGTTCCCGGACGGTCGACAGCCGCGGTGGAGGGCACCTGGACATAGCGGGACCAGGCGGCCGGAACACCGGGCCAAAGCTCAGCTACCACGCGATTTCCATCATGGTGGTGTTCAGGCCTGATCCCACGCCCATGCACAGCACCCGGTCCCCGGGATGCAGGGTGCGGGCTTCCTGGGCAAGGGTCATAGGCAGCGAGGCGGGGCCAACATTGCCCCACCGGGGGAAGGTGATCGGAACGCGTTCCTTCTCCAGCTCCACGGCCTTGATGATGGCGTTCGTGTAGGAGTTTGAAACCTGGTGGGTGACGTAGCGGTCCATGCCCTTCCAGTCCCAGCCGTTCTCCTGCGCTTCGTGCCAGGCGGTGACCACCAGGTCCAGGCCGCCTTCCAGCAGTCCCTTGGTGTCGGTATACATTCCGCCTTCGCCGCCCACGCAGAGCTCGTGGTGCTCGGTGCCGGCCCGCGAGACCCCGCCCAGGATGCGGTGCGAACCGGGGTGGTCCCCGGCCCGGCCGATTACGGCAGCCGCGGCCCCGCTGCCCAGCGTCAGGGTCGCGAACTCGCGCAGGTAGTCCTGCCGTGTGGAGTCTTCACGGTTCAGGCGGCCGAACGTGGCTTCCTGGACGCCCTGCGAGTCTTCGCCGGCGACGATCAGGGCGTAATCGATCTGGCCCGACTCGATCATGTTGGAGGCCATGGTGATGCCGTTGACGAACCCGAGGCAGGCATTGGCGAGGTCAAAGTTCAGGCAAGAGGACGGCAGGCCAAGGCTGTGGTGGATTTTCACGGCAACGGACGGCTCGAGGTTCTTGCGGGTCACTGAGGTATTGATCAACAGGCCGATCTGCGAAGGCTCGACGCCGGCTTCGGCCATCGCCTTGGCCCCTGCCTCGATCGCCCCGTCCTCGAAAGTCGACCCGGGTGCCCACCACCGCCGTTCGCTGACGCCGGCTACCCGTTCCAGGAGGCCCTTGGAAAGCCTCAGCCGTTTCAAGGACGGCGAGAGCCGTTCGTCGAACTCCTGAGAACTGACAACAACGGGCGCTTCTACGCTCTTGACGCTCAGGAGCGCGGTGTTGGTGTGATGGAAGTTGAAGTTCCCGCTCAAAATGCCTGCCTTGTCTGCTGCCAAAAAAGATCGAGGTCCGGGCCCGGTCAAGCCCGTAACGGCGCCGTCGAACCATATGATTCTCTTAGAAGCCTACTTTCCTGCCCGGCCTGGAACGCGCGAAATCCCGGATTACGCTCTGCGAGTACTGCGCTTAAGTGTGGGGCACCGCCCGGCTTTAGGGAATCTTCCACAAAAGAGAGACAGAGGCCAGTGCACTTAAAAACCCTCACGATGCGGGGCTTCAAGTCCTTCGCGTCGGCCACCACCTTCGAGTTTGAGCCGGGAGTGACCGCCGTAGTCGGTCCCAACGGCTCAGGCAAGTCCAATGTGGTGGACGCCCTTGCCTGGGTGATGGGGGAACAGGGAGCGAAGACCCTGCGCGGCGGAAAAATGGAAGATGTCATCTTCGCCGGCACGTCGGGGCGACCTCCGCTGGGCCGTGCCCAGGTGTCCCTCACCATTGACAATGCCGACGGCGCCCTGCCGATCGAGTACTCCGAAGTCACCATCTCCCGCACGCTGTTCCGTGCCGGGGGATCCGAGTATGCGATCAACGGGGCCCCCTGCCGCCTGCTGGACATCCAGGAGCTGCTTTCCGACTCCGGCCTGGGCCGGGAAATGCACGTGATCGTCGGCCAGGGGCAGCTGGACAAAGTGCTGCACGCCTCTCCCGAGGACCGGCGCGGGTTCATCGAGGAAGCCGCAGGAATCCTCAAACACCGCCGCCGCCGGGAAAAGACGGTCCGCAAACTCGACGCGATGCAGGCCAACCTGGCCCGCTTGACCGACCTGACCTCGGAACTGCGGCGCCAGCTCGGCCCGCTGGGCAAGCAGGCCGACGTCGCGCGGCGCGCGAAGACGGTCCAGCAGGACGTCCGGGATGCCCGTGCCCGCCTGCTCGCCGACGACATCGTGACCCTCACCGCCGCCGTCGAACAGGACACCGCTGCCGAGAATGCGCTTCGGGAACGCCGGAAGGAAATCGAACAGGCCGTCCAGGCCCAGGGCGCCCGGCTGGCAGAGCTGGAACGGCTGGCAGCCGTTGCGACTCCGCGCCTGAACACCGCCCGCGACACCTGGTACTCCCTGTCCACGGTGGCTGAGCGGCTGCGTGCCCTGGCAGCGCTTGCCCAGGAACGCCGCCGCCTGCTTGGATCGGACGAACCGGCGCCGGATCCGGGCCGGGACCCGGAGAAGCTGCAGGCGCAGGCCGCCCGGGTACGCGCGGAAGCCGAAGAACTATCCCGCGAAGTCGAAGACCGTGAAGGCGCGCTCGAAGACACCATGGAGATCCGCGCCGCCGCGGAGGAGGACGCCGCCGCCGAGGAGCGCCGGCTCACCTCCCTGCTCCGGGCCGCCGCTGACCGCCGGGAGGGACTGGCACGGCTGTCCGGCTCCGTAGCGGCAGCACGCTCCCGCGTGGAAGCGGCGGAGGCGGAACTGGGCAGGCTCCGCGCCTCCATCGCCCAGGGCGAGGAGCGGCGGCGCAAGGCCGAGGAAGACTTCACGGCACTCGAACACCAGGCCGCAGGAGCCGAAGCCGGGGAAGAAAGCCTGGATGCGGAGTATGAAGAAGCCGCCGCCGTCCTCGAATCGATCGAGGAACGGGTCCGGAAGCTGCAGGACGAGGAACACGCTGCAGTCCGCGACCGGGACACCCTGACCGCACGGCGGGATGCGCTCGCGGTCGGCCTGGACCGGAAGGACGGCACCCAGGAACTGCAGGAGGCAGGGCTCGACGGCGTCCTGGCGCCGCTGGCTGACCTGCTCACCGTACGCCCGGGCTATGAGCGCGCCGTCAGTGCGGCCCTCGGTCCAGCGGCTGAGGCGCTCGCAGTATCCGGGACGGAACCGGCGCTGGCTGCCCTGAGCCTGCTCAAGCAGTCCGGTGGGGGCCAGGTGTCGCTGGTCCTGGCCGGAGGGGACGCCGCGTCGCTGCCCACAGCCGGCGACGGCGGGATGCCGGTGCTGCCTGAGGGCTGCCTCCATGTTCTGGAGGTAGTGCAGGCGGTACCCGGTGCGGACGCTGCCGTGCGCGCTTTGCTGCGCGGCGCCGTCGTCGTGAACACCTTGGAGGAAGCTGCCGCGGTGCTGGCCGAGGCCCCGGAGCTGACGGCCGTCACCATGGAAGGCGACCTGCTGTCCTCATTCAGTGCCCGCGGCGGCTCCGCGTCTGCTCCGGGGCTGATCGAAGTCCAGGCTGCCGTCGAGGAGACTGAGGCCCGCCTGGCCGAAGCAACGGCGAGGGCGGAAGCGGCAAGGTTCGCAATTGCCGGCGCTGCGGCTGAGCGGGAAGCTGCCCAGGCGCGCGTGAACGCAGCACTGGCCGGACTGCATGATTCGGATGCACGGCTGGCCGCTGTTGGTGAACGGCTCGGCGCACTCGGTTCCGTGCTGCGCTCGGCGTCGGGGGAGGCCGAACGGCTCACCCGCCTCGCCGCCGATGCGGAAGAGAACCTCTCCCGGGAACAGCAGGCCCTCGCAGCTGTTACTGAACGGCTTGCTGCGGCCCAGGGGGTGCCTGCGGACGCGGAAGAGCCCTCGACGGAGCGCCGGGATGCACTGGCACTGGCCGCTGCCCAGGCACGGCAGGCCGAAATGGATGCCAGGCTCTCTCTGAGGTCGGCCCAGGAGCAATTAGCGGCAGTGTCGGGCCGTGCAGAATCGCTGGAACGCGCGGCAGCGGCAGAGCGGAAGGCTCGCGAAGCTGCGGCTGAACGGGCCCGGATTCGGGCTGCGCAGGCCAGCCGTGCCGCCGCCGTCGCCGAGGCAGCTGCTCTGGCCGCGCGCTGGGCCGGGGTTTCGCTCGAAGCTGCAGCCGCCGAGCGGGACCGGGCCGAAGCCGTCCGGGCCGAATGGGACGCTGAACTCACGACAGTGCGGAGTGCCAACGCTGAAGCCGCCGCGGAGCTGGCGAAGCTCACGGATTCGGTGCACCGCGATGAGCTGCTGCGGGCTGAAAAGCGGCTGCGGATCGAGGCGTTGGAAACGCGGTCGATCGAGGAACTGGGTATCACTGCCGATCGGCTGGTCGCCGAGTACGGGCCGGACCAGCTGGTGCCCGTGCCCGCCGGGACCACGGAGGCCGCCGGCAAATGGGCAGCGCTGCATGTGGCGGTGGACGACGACGGCAATCCGGTCACCGAGGGGGTGCCCTATGTTCGTGCCGAGCAGGAAAAACGCCTCAAACGTGCCCAGCGGGACCTCAGCTCGCTCGGCAAGGTCAATCCGCTGGCGCTGGAAGAATTCGCTGCGCTGGAGGAACGCCACAAGTTCCTGAGTACCCAGCTCCAGGACCTGAAAGCCACCCGCAAGGACCTGATGGACATCATCCGGGAAGTGGACCAGCGGGTGGAGGAAGTCTTCACTGAGGCGTTCCGGGACACAGCCGTACAGTTCGAGCGGGTCTTCGGGCGCCTCTTTCCCGGGGGTGAGGGCCGGCTGGTGCTGACGGACCCCCAGGACATGCTGACTACCGGCATCGAGGTGGAGGCCCGGCCGGCCGGGAAGAAGATCAAACGCCTCTCGCTGCTCTCCGGCGGTGAGCGCTCGCTGACGGCTGTCGCGCTGCTCGTGGCGATTTTCAAGGCGCGGCCGTCACCGTTCTACGTGATGGACGAGGTCGAAGCAGCCCTGGACGACACCAACCTCGGCCGGCTCATCACGATTTTCGAGGAACTGCGGGAATCGAGCCAGCTGATCGTCATCACGCACCAGAAACGGACCATGGAAGTCGCAGATGCGCTCTATGGCGTCTCGATGCGCGGGGACGGGGTATCAGCGGTCATCAGCCAGCGGCTGGACAAAGCAGGGGTCTGACCGGCTACCGGGCGTAGCGGGCGGTGAAATTGCGCAGGATCGTCCCGGGAGCGTCGACCTTAGCGGGTCGCACCGAATCCATTACTGCCTCGGCCTCTTCGGGAGGGAAATATCCTGCATTCCGGTAGACAGAAATGCGCGTCAGCAGCCCGGCGAGGTCCAGCTCGGGATGGAACTGGGTTGCGTAGAGGTTCGTACGGACACGGAACATCTGCACCGGGCAGGTGGGGGAGCCCGCCAGGTTGACGGCGTGGGCCGGCAGCTTGGACACCGCTTCCTTATGCCCCACGAAGGCGTCGAACTTCTCTGGCAGCCCGGCCAGAAGCGGATCAGCCCGGCCATCGGCCGTGAGCGTGACGGGAACCGCCCCGATGGCTTCACCAAACTGCCGGTCGACGACAGCGCCCTGGTGGCGGCCGAGCGTCCCTACCCCGTAGCAGGCCCCCAGGAAGGGAAAATCCTGTGCGACTACCCGGTCCAGCAGGGCACTGAGCTCCTTTTCCACCCGGTGCTGCAGGGGAGTCTTGGACTCTTCCGGATCCGAGGAATTGAACGGGCTCCCGCCGATGATGATGCCGCTGTAGCGGTCCAGGTCAATGTCCGGCAGGGGAGCGGCCTCCAGCCGGACGCGGTGCAGCTCCGCGGGCAGCAGGCCGCCGAACCGGAGATAGGACTCGTACTCTTCCTCCGCGGCGTCGTCTTCAGCGCGGGAGGCCAGCAACAGGAAGGGCTTCATTCCTCGATGGTAGTGCGGCTTCCGCGGGTCCGGGCCAACCGCTGCTCCGGAGCCAGTGTTTCGCGTGCCGAGAGCCAAATCAGCAGGGCCAGCGCGGCCACCGCACCGGTGACGGCGAAGGCCCAGGTGTAGCCCAGCTGGTCGGCGAGCACGCCTGCAAGGATGGGGCCGATGATGGCACCGGTGTCAGCGGACATTTGGAAGGCGGCCAGCACCTTGCCGCCGCTGCGTCCGCTGCCAACGACGTCGGCGACGGCAGCCTGCTGCGCAGGGTTCAGCAGCCCGGTGCCGAGCCCCGCGACGGCGGAGACGACCAGGAACATTGCCACGCTCCCGGAGAAGCCGATCGCCGCCGTCGCCGCTGCGTTGACGGCCAGGCCGGTGATGACCAGCGGCTTGCGTCCCCAGCTGTCCGCCAGCCGGCCGGAGAACGTCAGTGCCAGCGCGGTCCCGGCGGCGAACGCCGTCAGGGAGATACCGGCGATTTCCGGGCCGGCGGAAAGCACCGCGGCGGCGAAAAGGGGCAGCAGCGAGTTGCGCACGCCGAAGGATGACCAGCCGTTCGCAAAACTGGAGACCATCGCCGCCCGGTAAGCGGAGTCGGACAGTGCCTCCCGTACGGAGAGGTGGACGCGTTCGGGAGCGGTCCCGCCGGGGGCCCCGGTCCCGCTGGCATCCCGGAGCAGGAACGCCACGACCACGGCTGCAACCAGCAGTGCCGCTGCATAGACCAGGAACGGAACCCGCAGGCCGAAACCGGCCAGCAGGCCGCCCAGGAGGGGACCGCCGATGTTGCCCAGGAGGAAAGACGAGGCATAGGCGCCGGAGATGCGGCCACGGATGGCCGGTGGTGCCAGCCGGATGATGAGTGCCATGGCAGAGATCGTGAACATGGTCGAACCGATCCCGCCCAGCCCCCGGAAAATCAGGAGCTGCCAGTAACTGCCGGCGAAGGCACACGCCGCGGTGGACAGCGCAACGATGAGGAGCCCCATCACGTAGACCGGGCGCTCGCCGAGCTTTTCCAGAAGTGCGCCGCCGGCCGGCGCGAACACCAGCCGGGTGAAAGCGAAGGCGCTGACGACAACGGAGGATGCAGCGACGCCGACGTTGAAGCTCTGAGCAAACTGCGGCAGCACCGGCGCCACCAGGCCGAAGCCGAGGGCAATGAGGAAGGCCGCAGCGATGAGGACCTTGATTTCGCGGGGAATGGGAATACGGGGTGTGCTCGCCATGATGTTTTGATTCTCGCAGAGTCTGCGGGGTTTGTGCCTGTCCGCTTGAGGCGTATCCGAGCCGCTGCCAGCGGCTGGACGGGTGCCGGGGTGCGGTGCCGTATGACATGCTGGAAAGCGTGAATGAGACTCTTTCGATTGTGATCTATGTGGTCATTGGGCTTGCCGTGATCGGTTCCCTGGCGGCCCTGCTGGTACGAACCAGGCGTACGCCGAAGGGGATGTATCCCACGACGCGTGACGCTGACGACCAGCCAGGAGGCAGCACCGCCGTCCTGGACAGGCCGGGAACCGCCGAAGCGGGACCCGATTCGCCGGTGATCGTCCCGGATGACCTCCGGGACCTCGAAGAGGCGGAAACGCCCGCGCCGGTGGTGGAGACCCCCGAACCCGTACAGGGACGCCTGGCCCGGCTCCGCGCCAGGTTGGCCAAATCGAACAACGCTCTCGGCAAGGCCCTGCTGACCCTGCTGTCCAGCGACAAGATCGATGAGGACGTCTGGGACGAGATCGAGGAAACGCTGCTCCTGGCGGACCTTGGCACCGAACCGACCATGGAACTGGTCGATGCCCTGCGCGAGCGGGTCAAGATTTCCGGCAGCCGCGACCCCGAAGAGGTCCACGCGATGCTGCGCGAAGAGCTGGTCAAGCTCGTGGATCCGTCCATGGACCGCTCCCTGGCCGTCGACCGCCATGCCGATAAGCCCGCCGTCGTGATGGTCGTGGGCGTGAACGGCGTCGGCAAGACCACCACCGTGGGCAAGCTGGCCCGCGTGCTCGTGGCGGAGGACAAAGACGTCCTGCTCGGTGCAGCTGACACCTTCCGGGCCGCCGCCGCCGAACAGCTCGCCACCTGGGGCCAGCGCGTGGGCGTGCCCACCGTTCGCTCCGAGGTCGACGGCGCCGATCCGGCGTCCGTCGCCTTTGAGGCCGTCAAGGCCGGGATCGACGGCGAAGTCGACACAGTGCTGATCGACACCGCCGGACGCCTGCAAAACAAGGTCGGCCTCATGGACGAGCTGGGCAAAGTCAAGCGCGTTATCGAGAAGCAGGCCGAGGTAGACGAGGTCCTGCTGGTCCTTGACGCCACCACCGGCCAGAACGGACTCACGCAGGCCAAGGTTTTCGCCGAGGTTGTGAACATCACCGGCATCGTCCTGACCAAGCTCGACGGAACGGCCAAGGGCGGCATCGTCGTCGCCATCCAGCGCACCCTCGGAGTTCCCGTGAAGCTCGTGGGACTGGGCGAAGGGCCGGATGACCTGGCACCCTTCGACGCTGAAGCCTTTGTGGACGCCCTCCTGTCCTAGCAAGCGACAGTCCCGGCACCATACAAAAGAGAGCTCCCCGCACCATCCGGTGCGGGGAGCTCTCTTTTGTATGGCCGGGACTACTCCTGGAACGTGAAGTTCAGGACAGTCACGGTTCCGGCGGTAAGGGCGAATTCCTGCGTCTCGGAGCCGTAGGCGAACCCGGGCAGGGTCAGCCGCTCTGCCACCGGGACCGCCTCGGCCTTCTGCCCGTCGATCATGGTGCTGTCCTCAGAGGCATAGGAGGCCCCGGTCATCTGGGTCATTGCCGCCGTCAGGGGCTTGGCCGGGAGCTTCAGGCTTACCTGCATCTGCGCGTCCGTCTCGGGGTTGTTGGCGTTAACCAGGACAACGCTGATGCTTCCGTCGTCGTGATGGACGGAATAGGAGTGGCTAATACCTCCACCTTCCTCGCTGACCTGCAGGAACTGGCCCGGCGCCATCTCGGCGATCATGGACAGACCGAAGAAATTGGCGCGTTCCTCGACAACCCCGTTGGGCTGGAGGTAAGCACCCCCGGTGCAGATGGCGGACATGGGCGGGCCGCCCTGGCAGGTAAGCAGCGAACTGTGGAAGCTCAGCCTGGTGATGCCAAGCTGGGCGGCACTGATGGCGTAGTCAGCCGCCCACAGGGCCGAAGCATGGGTCTTGGTCGTCTCGTTGGAACCCGGGCAGGCGGAGACGCCGGTTTCGGTGAGCCACGTTTCCAGGCCTGCCTCGTTAGCGGGTTTCAGTGCTTCCCCGCGGTAGTAGTCCGCGTGGTCATGAATGTTCTGGCTCATCAGGTTCGCCAGTATGGGCTCTCCCGTTGGATCGTTCTTCCCGTCACAGGTGGAAAGCGGATAGTGATGGAACGAGAAGATCTTTTTCTGTGGCAGGTCTGCGTTGGCAAACGGTTCCCACCAAGAGTGCGAATACACGCCCGGCCCTACGATCGCGACATCGGGGGCACTCGCGTAGATTGCATCGGCATAGGCCTTCAGCTCGACGAAATAATCATCGATGGTCCAGCTGGAATCACGCAGGCCGTTGCTTGCGTATCCATTGGGCTCGTTCCCAACCGTGATTCCCACCAGCCGGTCGCCAAAAATCCTGTCGGCGTGGGCGGCCATGTCTGCGGCGCGGGCAGGATCGTAGTTGCCAAGATCCACAGTGAGGTTGATGGTGGCGTCCAGGGCCGTCAGGAGCGTGTTGACCCGTTCCAGATCCGCCGGTGTCACCGCCCGAACGGGATGTGCCTTGTCGCCTTGGAGATGTCCGGGAATCGGTTCATTGGCCGAGGTCCAGAAGAACCGCCGGTCCACGGCGTTTCCGCCGAAACGCAGCAGGGGCTGTCCCAGGCCGCTGAGGGACTGCACCATTTCGGGGTTGTCACCGGACATTGCGGGATCAGCCAGATCCGTTGCCTCAAGTGAGAGACCGACCAAACCCTTGGGCAGCGACGTGCCGGTAGTCGTGGCGCTGATATCCAGCGAGAGCGGGTCTACAGCATTCAGGGGAGATCCCTCGGGCGGGCCGGCCTGGTTGTAATAGGCGAACTCCGGCTCCGGCGGCAAAGTGGCCGCAGCAGCAATTGAGACTTTTTCACCCTCCGAAGAGTTCAAAGCGAGAGGAACGGCGATTCCAGCCGTCAGCAGGACGGCGCCCGCGATGCCGCCGGCAATCCATTTCTTCCTGCGAGCCTTGGCGGGGTCTGCACGGCGGAGGCGCCTGGGCGGCTGGGGCCCGTTCGTGTCCGGCTGCTGTGCACGGCTTCCGCGCGCAGGATTCTGTTGGGGCATGGAAAAGTTCCTCAGGACGGGGACGGGAGTCGCCTACATACTATCCGCGCGCCGCCCGCAACCCCTGTAGCCAACATCCCCGGCAAGTTCCCACTGCCGGGTAACGTGCCCGAAACCTTTCCGTCACTGGTCTTTTACACGTACGCCGGCTTTGTAACCTTCCGGCAATCCGGCCGGCCGAATGCTGAAACCTGACCCGGGCAAAGTTCTTTCCAGGCGGGAGATGCCCGCACGATTGTGGAAGGACGCGAAGATGGATCTGACAGCAGGTCACGTCTGGGTGATGATATCGGCGGCACTCGTGCTGCTCATGACTCCCGGAGTGGCATTCTTTTACGGCGGCATGACCCGGGCCAAGGCTGCCCTGAACATGATGATGATGAGCTTCGTCTCCATCGGTCTTGTCGGAGTCGTCTGGGTTCTCTGGGGCTTCTCAATGACCGGCGGAGACGGCGTTGCCGGGCTCTTCGGCAGCCCGTTCGCCTCCTTCGGCCTTGAGGGCCTGATCGGTACCGAAGACATGATCAGCGCCGGCTTCGGCGCCACCTTCGCCATCATCACCGTCGCACTCATCAGCGGGGCGATCGCAGACCGGGCCAAGTTCAGTGCCTGGGCGATCTTTGTCCCCGTGTGGGTCACCCTGGTCTACTGCCCGCTGGCCTTCATGGTCTGGGGCGGCGGCCTGCTCGGTGAAGAAGGAGCCATCGGCTCCGTGGTCGGGGAAGCCATCGACTTTGCCGGCGGCACCGTCGTACACGTCAACGCCGGCGTAGCGGCCCTGGTCCTGGCACTGATCATCGGCAAGCGCCGCGGGTTCGGCTCCGATCCGAGCCACCGTCCGCACAACATCCCGTTCGTCATGCTCGGTGCTGCACTGCTCTGGTTCGGCTGGTTCGGATTCAACGGCGGAGCCGCAGGCACTGCCGAAGAAGCCGGCCTGATCTGGGTGAACACCCTGGCAGCTCCCGCCGCCGCAATGGTCGGCTGGCTGATCACCGAACGTATCCGCGACGGCCGTCCGACCTCCCTCGGCGCAGCGTCGGGCATCGTGGCCGGCCTCGTGGCGATCACCCCGGCCTGCGCCAGCGTCTCGCCGATTGGTGCCCTGGCCCTCGGCCTGGTCGCCGGTATCGTTTCCGCCCTGGCGGTTGGCCTCAAGTACAAGTTCGGCTACGACGATTCCCTCGACGTCGTAGGCGTCCACCTGGTCGCCGGCCTCATCGGCACTGTCGCCCTGGGCTTCATTGCACTGCCGGTTGACGGCGAAGGCGGCGGCCTGTTCTACGGCGGCGGCTTGGCCCAGCTGGGTGCACAGATCGTTGCGACCATTGTGGCAATCCTCTTCTCAGCCATCATGACGCTCATCATCGGCCTGGCCATCCACAAGACCATCGGCTTCCGGGTTTCCGAGGAGCAGGAAATCAACGGCGTGGACCTCAGCGAACATGCTGAGACCGCCTACGAACTCGGCGGCGTCGGCGTCGGCGGTACCTTCCGTCCGCTGGCTGAAACCGTTCCCGCTGCCACCAAGGAGAGCATCAACTCATGAAACTCGTCACCGCAATTGTCCGGCCCGAGAAGTTCGACGCCATCCGGGGCGCCCTGGAAAGCTACGGAGTCCAGGGACTGACCGTCAGCCAGGCCAGCGGCTACGGCCGCCAGCGCGGACACACTGAGGTCTACCGCGGCGCGGAATACACCGTCGACCTGCTGCCGAAGCTGCGCGTCGAGGTGCTGGCCGCCAACGAATGGGTCAACGACATCGTGGATGTCCTTGTCTCCACTGCCAACACCGGCCGGGCCGGAGACGGCAAGGTCTGGGTGACCAATGTCGAAGAAGCACTGCGCGTCCGGACGGGCGAGCGGGGCGACTCCGCACTGTAGGTCCACCGCTGCAAGTCCACCACAAACAGGCATCTCCTATGAGGAAACCGCCCGGCCGAATTCTCGGCCGGGCGGTTTCTTCGTGCTGCCCGTCCATCAAACTGCCGGCAGGGTCGAAGGGCTACAGGCCGCTGCGGCTGGTGTTCCAGTCCCGGGGACCCTCCGTACCCGCAGCGTAGGTTTGCATAGGGACTTTGTTTCCACGCCAGGCGGCGAGCACGGGATCCACGATCCGCCAGCATTCCTCGGCAATGTCCCCGCGGACGGAGAGCAGTTCGTTTCCCTCCAGGACGGCCTCCAGGACTTCTCCGTACGCGGTCAGCCGGGAGGCATGCAGCTCGGCGGTCAGGGAGCTGCGTTCGAGCTTGAAGATGTCCGCAGGGCCGTTGACGTTCATTTCCAGTTCCAGGAAGGCCGGATTGAAGGAGATCCTCAGCCGGGAGGGGAGCGCTGTATCTCCGGTGAAGCCTTCGGGCAGGTGGTTGACCGGCCGGAAGGTGACGACAGCTTCCTTGCGACGCCGGGCTTGGGCCTTGCCCGAGCGCAGGATAAACGGGACACCTGCCCAGCGTTCGTTGTTGATGGCGATTTCGATCTCAGCGAGGGTCTCTGTGGCCCGGTGGGGATCTACCCCCGGGGACTCGGTATAGCCGGTGATCTCCTTGCCCTCAATGACGCCGGCGGTGTACCGGGCACGCCGCGTGCTGGCCAGAAAGTCCTCCGGCACTGAGGAGGCCCGGAGAACTGCCGCAACCAGATCGCGCAGATCCCTTTCACCCAGGCTGGCCGGCGGGCCAATCGCCATGAAGGCCATCGTGTGCAGCAGATGGCTTTGGATCATGTCTTCCAGGGCCCCGGAGCTGTCGTAGTACTTTGCCCGGCCTTCCAGGGCAAGCTGCTCATCAAACAGGATTTCCATCTTTTCGATGTGCAGGGAATTCCACACGGGTTCCAGGAGCCGGTTCGAAAACCGCATGCCTACGAGGTTCATGACGGTCGTCATGCCCAGGAAATGGTCCACGCGGAAGATGTCCTTTTCCGGCACCAGGTCCGCCAGGAGCCGGTTGAGCTCACGTGCCGATGACTGGTCCGTTCCAAAGGGTTTTTCCAGGACCAGCAGCGTATTCGGGGGAAGGTCGTCGCGGTTGAGCCCCTGCACAGCCGTAAGGGTCAGGGCCGGTGGGAGCCCAAAGTACACGGCCAGGGGTGCATCGAGTGTTTGCAGCGAGGCTCCCAGGTCGTCCGGCCGGGACAAATCCATTTGAAGGTACCTGCTGCGCTGGACCGCGGCTGAAAGTTCGCGCTGCGCGTCCGGATCGGCGTCGTTGTTCTCCGAGCTGAAAGCCTCCCTCACCCGGTCCTGCCACTGCTCCTGGCTCCAGCTGCGGGACCCGGATCCGACAACCACCAGCCCGGGTGCCCGCCCCCGGGCGATCAGCCTGGCCAGCCCCGGCAAAAGCAGGCGGCGGGACAGATCACCGGTGGCGCCTAGGATCAGCAGGGTATGGACGCGCGTCTCGCGGACGCCTTCATCAGCCATTTCTCCAGCGTGCCACCGGGGGGCGCTTCGGTGTAAGGGCATGCGGCGAATACCCACCCGCGCTTGGTACCCTTAACAGCTGGGCCTGGCAAACATGGCGAACTACCCGATGAAAGAAGTGCGCAGCGCGTGTTCAATTCACTGTCTGACCGGTTGACCTCCACGTTTAAGAACCTGCGGGGCAAGGGGCGTCTGAGCGAAGCGGACGTCGATGCCACAGTGCGGGAAATCCGCCGTGCCCTCCTCGACGCCGACGTCGCGGTACCCGTGGTCCGGGCCTTCACTGCTTCGGTCAAGGAGCGGGCCCTCGGCCTGGAAGTTTCGCAGGCCCTGAACCCGGGCCAGCAGGTCGTCAAGATCGTCAACGAGGAGCTCGTCGGCATCCTCGGCGGCCAGACCCGCCGCCTGTCCCTGGCCAAGAACCCGCCGACGGTGATCATGCTCGCCGGCCTCCAGGGCGCCGGTAAGACGACACTGGCGGGCAAGCTGTCCCGTTACCTCAAGGACCAGGGTCACAGCCCGCTGCTGGTTGCTGCCGATCTCCAGCGCCCCAACGCCGTCAAGCAGCTGCAAGTCAACGGTGAACGCGCCGGCGTGCCGGTCTACGCTCCGCATCCCGGCGTCAGCTCGGAATTCGAAGCCGCCACCGGCGATCCGGTGGCCGTCGCCCGCCAGGGTGTGGAGGAAGCGCGCACCAAGCTGCATGACATCGTCATTGTGGACACCGCAGGCCGCCTGGGCGTCGATGCGGAACTGATGCAGCAGGCCGCAGACATCCGCGCGGCGATCACGCCGGACGAAGTGCTCTTCGTTATCGATGCCATGATCGGCCAGGATGCCGTTGCCACGGCGCAGGCCTTCAACGAAGGCGTGAACTTCACCGGCGTTGTCCTCACAAAGCTCGACGGCGATGCCCGCGGCGGTGCCGCGCTCTCCGTTGCCTCCGTCACCGGCAAGCCCGTGATGTTCGCTTCCACCGGTGAAGGCCTGAAGGATTTCGAGGTCTTCCACCCGGACCGCATGGCCAGCCGCATCCTCGACATGGGCGACATCCTCACCCTTATTGAGCAGGCGGAGAAGACCTGGGACAAGGATGAAGCTGCCCGGATGGCGAAGAAGTTCGCCGACCAGGAAGACTTCACCCTGGATGACTTCCTCGCCCAGATGGTGCAGCTGCGCAACATGGGTTCCATGAAGAAGATGCTCATGATGATGCCCGGTGCTGCCGGAATGCGTGAGCAGCTGGAGAACTTCGACGAGCGTGAAATCGACCGCGTCGAGGCGATCGTCCGTTCCATGACGCCACACGAACGGGTAGCTCCCAAGATCATCAACGGCTCCCGCCGTGCCCGTATTGCCCGCGGCTCCGGCGTCCACGTCTCGGAGGTCAACGGCCTGCTCGAGCGCTTCGCCCAGGCACAGAAGATGATGAAGAAGATGGCTGCAGGCGGCGGCATCCCGGGGATGCCCGGCGTTGCAGGCCCCGGAGGGTTCGGCGGCAGCCGCAAGAAGCAGCAGGCTGCCAAGGGCAAGAAGAAGGCCCGTTCCGGCAACCCGGCCAAGGCCGCCCAGGAACTGGCGGAGGCCGAGGCGCGCCGCGCCGGGGCACGCAAGTCGCTGCCCACCGGTTCGGCTTTCGGGCAGCAGGGCGGGGATTTTGATCCGTCGTCCCTGAACCTTCCCAAGGGCTTCGACAAGTTCCTCGGGAAATAGCCGGCTGACCTGAGAGCTGTCATTCCTCCGCCGAGCGGATAGGCTTCACCGCAATCGTGAAGTGATCCGTACGGGGAGGAAAGAACGTGGCAGCTTCGGGTTTGGCGCGCTTCTACGGCAGCGTCTTCCGCCGCCGGGTCGATGCTGCCGCCCTGGTGCGCGACAGCGTGGGGGCCGTTCTTGCCGTCCGCTCAGGCGACGGGCCCTGGGCATTGCCGGGCGCCGTCGTCAAAGCGGGTGAAGATCCCCGGACTGCCGCTGCACGTGCGTTGTTGCCGGTTCTCGGCGACCGGATTCCTGCCGGCCGGATGCTTGTGTTCGACTGTGCGGTCGATTCGGCCCAGGACGCCGGCGGCCTCGCATTCGTGTACGACGGCGGATCGGTACCGGCCGCCACCTCCGGCTTTCGGGCGGCCGGCGATACCGTACATGCCAGGTTCCTGTCCATTGACGCGTGCACGAGGCTGCTGGAGCCGGCAGAAGTAGCCCGGCTGGCGGCAGCCCTGACTGCCCTGGAAACGCAGTCCGTGGCGGAGCTGGTCGACGGACGCCTGATCCCGGGTGCCCCCCTGCCTGCCAGGCCGGGGATACCGGCCATGATGCCGCAGCTTCCGGAAGTGTCCCACCTGCTGGGTTAGAACATGTCCCGAACCTGCCGAAGATCAGCTATCCGGATGGCTCAGCAGCGGATGGTCTTTCTCCCCGAGGTGCACCCCGCAGGTGTACCCGATGCGAAGGCAGCAGCACGCCGGCGGATGCAGGCCCCGCCGCGGGAAGCGCCCCTGGAGATCGTTCCCGGGGTCCCGACTCTCGTGCTGACAGGTGGATGGGAGCCGCTGTACGAGGAAGTTGCAGCCTTTCTCAAATCCACCGGAGCAGAGCACATCGGAGCCGGCGGCAACCACCGCCCGCAGGACAGCCCTGAAGGCCGGGAGGCGATCCAAGCCTTTCTAAGCGGTTTCCGGGGGAGCGCCGCAGCATGAACGGCGCTGTCCGTCCCGCGTCGCCCGGCGAACTGTCCCTGCTTCCCGCGATCGAGGCCGCATCAGACACCCTGCTGCAGGATGTCCCGGGGACGCAGCCGGGCGCTGTGGACCGCTTGCCTCCGCCGACGAGCGAGGAGGGGCTGCGCACAGCGCTCCAGGTACTCGTGGCAGGGCGGCCGCCGCAGGGTTTCGCGCGGATCGAGGAGGTCGGAACGGACGCGCACCTCGAGCAGCTTTCTGTCGATCCGCTGCAGGCAGGCAGGGGAGTGGGGCGCGCCCTGGTAGAGGCCGCACTCGCCTGGGCCCGGGAGCAGGGCTATCCCGGCATGACTCTGTGTACCTTTGCCGATGTTCCGTTCAACGCGCCCTTCTACCGCAGCTGCGGGTTCGTCGTTATTGATCCCGAGGGGGAGCTGGCACGGGTCCGGGAGAATGAACGCCGTCTTGGACTGGACTCGCTGGGAGCAAGGGTGGCCATGCGCAAATCCTTCGAACAGGGCTGACGACGACAACGCGCCCGCTAGGAAATACATGAAGCTTCAAGTAAGCTATTTACATGAACCTTCAACCAACCCCTGATCTCCTACCCGCCGACCTTGCCATGGGCACCGTGATGCTGAAGGTGGGCAATATGGAGAGAGTGTGGGGCTATTACCGTGAAGCACTCGGGCTCGACGTCGTCGCAGAGGCTGACGGTGGCCTGTATTTGGGGCGCGGGACGGTGCCGCTGGTGCATCTGGCTCCCGCGCAGGGCCTGCAGGTCGCATCGCGGGGAGAGGCAGGACTGTTCCATACGGCGATCCTGTTCGAGACCCAGTCGGACCTTGCGGCGACAGTGGCGATGGCGGCACAGTTCGATCCTTCCGCCTACGTCGGCAGCGCGGACCACCTGGTCAGCGAAGCCTTCTATTTCACTGATCCCGAAGGCAATGGAATCGAACTCTACTGGGACCGTCCCCGTGAGGCGTGGGACTGGGATGCGACGGCGGCAGGCAAGACCGTCCGCATGGCATCGCTGGCGCTTCCCCCGCAGCAGTATTTCCAGGAGCACCTCTCCGAAGAGGCCATGTCGCGGGTTGCCGCAGCAGCAGCCGGTGTGGGGCACGTGCACCTGCAGGTCGGCGACACCGCCACCGCGGCCGAGTTCTACGTGGGTACCCTGGGCTTTGAACGCACGGCGGATTTCCATGGCCAGGCACTGTTCGTTTCCGCTGGCGGCTATCACCACCACATGGCAATGAATGTGTGGAACAGCCAAGGCGCCGGTCCCAGGAAGGACACGCTTGGGCTTGGTGAGGTGCTCATCCGGGTTCCAGGGCAGGATGACGTCGGAGCGCTGGCTGACCGGCTGAAGGCCGCCGGAGTTTCCAGCCACCACACGGGCGCCGAACTGCGCTTCGAAGATCCCTGGCGCAACCGCATCAGGGTTGCCGCCGCCTGAGCGGAGGCGAAACCTCCCCGGCGGGGCGCGAGTCGCAAAAGATGGAGGCATCTGGCACAATGGTCAGGTACTCGATCTGCGCGGCCCCTCTCTCCGTGCATGCATCTTGTCCTTTTGAACCCCAACGTATGGCCCGCCCCACGGGAGCAGAAGTACGGGTTCGCCCCATTTCAGATCAGGAGTGACCACAAAAGTGGCCGTAAAGATTCGCCTTAAGCGCCTCGGCAAGAAGTTCTCAGCACACTACCGCGTTGTTGTCATGGATTCCCGTGCCAAGCGCGATGGCCGTGCCATCGAAGAAATCGGACTCTACCGTCCGACCGAGGAACCGTCGTACATCGACATCAAGTCCGACCGTGCCCAGTACTGGCTCGGCGTCGGCGCCCAGCCGACCGAGCAGGTCGCAGCTCTGCTGAAGATCACCGGTGACTGGCAGAAGTTCAAGAACATCGAGGGCCAGGAAGGTACCCTGCGTACCAAGGCCCCGAAGGAGCCCTTCGTGGTTCCCGAGAAGAAGTCCGTGATTGTCCCCGAAGCAATCACCCCGAAGGCCAAGAAGGAAGAGGCAGAAGCCGCTTCCACCGAGGCTGAGGCTGAGTAGATTGCTGGCCGAAGCGCTGGAGCACCTCGTGCGCGGAATCGTTGACTCCCCTGAGGATGTCAAGGTTTCCGCAAAGAACAACCGCCGCGGGGAAACCCTCGAGGTCCGTGTTCATCAGGACGATCTTGGCCGGGTAATCGGCCGCCAGGGACGCACCGCCCGCGCATTGCGCACGGTGATTTCCGCCCTGGCCGGCAGCGACCAGGTCCGCGTCGACGTCGTCGACACTGACCGGCGCCGCTGACGCACCAGCAATTCAAGCAGTTCTTAGCATCCGGCCCCGCACCAGATAATGGTGTAGGGGCCGGATGTTTTTTTACGCCGCCGGCCCCCACCGGCAGTCCCTTTCGAACCTAGGAGAATCCATGCAGTTACAGGTGGCACGCATCGGCAAGCCCCACGGCATCCGCGGCGAGGTGACCGTGCAGGTGCTGACCGATGCCCCCGAAGACCGCTTTGTGCCCGGTGCAGTGCTCACCGTCGAGCCGGCGTCCAAGGGCCCGCTGACTGTGCTGAGCGCACGCTGGAACAAGGACATCCTCCTGCTCGGGTTCGAAGAAGTGGTGGATCGCAACGGCGCCGAGGAACTGCGCGGCGTGAAGCTTTTCATCGACACGGACGAAGCCGGCGCAGAAGAGGACGGCGAAGGCTGGTACGAACACGAGCTGGTGGGCCTGAAGGCCAAGGTGGGCGGCGACGTCGTCGGCACCGTGACTGCGCTGCGTACCCTTACTGTCCAGGACCTGCTCATCGTGGAAGACACGCAGGGGCGGGAGGTCCTGGTCCCCTTCGTCGAGGCGATCGTTCCGGAGGTCAACACGGAAGACGGCTATGTGCTGCTGACTCCGCCGGCCGGACTCTTTGAGCTCAACATCCCGGAGGCAGACAAGGGCGGGGCAGGCAGCTAAGTGCGCATCGACGTCTTCTCCATCTTTCCGGAGTACCTCGCCGCACTGGACCTGTCCCTGATCGGCAAGGCACGCCAGGACGGGCTCCTTGACGTGCGTGTCCACGACCTGCGCGCCTTCACCACGGACCGGCACCGCACTGTGGATGACACTCCCTACGGCGGCGGAGCCGGCATGGTGATGAAGCCCGAACCCTGGTCCCAGGCGCTGGCCTCTTCCCTGGCGGACGCCGGTGCTGGGGACACCGCCGGTACCCGGCCGGTCCTGATCGTCCCGTCGCCTGCCGGAGAAGTCTTCACCCAGGCCACGGCCTATGAGCTTGCGGAGGCAGAGCACCTGGTCTTCGCCTGCGGACGCTATGAGGGCATAGACGAGAGGGTGCTGGAATGGGCCGGGGAGAACTTCGACGTCCGCCCCATGAGCCTGGGCGACTACGTCCTGAACGGCGGGGAGGTGGCCGTGCTGGCCATGGTCGAGGCGATCGGCCGCCTGGTGCCCGGCGTCGTTGGCAATCCTGAATCCCTGGTCGAGGAATCCCACTCCGATGGCCTCTTGGAGTATCCGGTCTATACCAAGCCTTCAATCTGGCGTGAACGTGCGATTCCGGAGGTGCTGCTGAGCGGCAACCACGCGAAGATCGCCCGTTTCCGCCGGGACGAACAGCTCAGGCGCACGTCCGAGCGCCGGCCGGACCTGCTGGCCAAACTCGACCCGGCCAGCCTGGACAAGGCAGACAGGGCCACGCTGGCAGCCCTGGGCTGGACGGTTACGCCCGAGGCCGTCCTGCCCCGGCCCTGACCCGGATGCGGTTGGGAGCTGGAACCAAAGCTGTGGCACAATAGGTAGTTGTGTCATCTGGGTCCGCACCTGCCACAGGGGGAGCGAGGCCAACAGGTAAGGCACACCGGCAACCGATTCCCGGACCGCCGGTTTTCATAGCTTCGGCAGTATCTGTGCGCTGAGTGCGCATCCTTGCTGCCGTGACCAAAGTGGATGACCTGTGGCGTTCACCAGGAGTGAGTAACAATGCACATCCTAGATTCTGTTGACGCAGCCTCGCTGCGTTCGGACATCCCCGAGTTCCGCGCCGGTGACACGGTCAAGGTTCACGTCAACATCGTTGAAGGCAAGAACACCCGTGTTCAGGTCTTCCAGGGCTTCGTCATGAAGCGGCAGGGCGACGGCCTCCGCGAGACCTTCACGGTCCGCAAGGTCAGCTTCGGTGTCGGCGTGGAGCGTACCTTCCCGGTGCACTCCCCGGTCATCGACAAGATCGAGGTCGTTAGCCGTGGTGACGTCCGCCGCGCCAAGCTGTACTACATGCGCGACCTGCGCGGCAAGGCTGCCAAGATCAAGGAAAAGCGCGACTTCCGTCCCGCCAAGTAATAACTTGCCTGATACATCCGCCGACGGGGCCCCGCCCCGAAAGCACGCGAAACGCCGGTCCCTGGGGGACTGGCGTTTCGTGTTCTGGGCCGCAGCAGCGGCCGTTGTGCTTGCCGGAGTCGTCCGTGCCTTCTTCTTTGACGTGTTCTACATTCCCTCCGGGTCCATGGAGCCGCTGCTTGCACCCGGGGACCGCATCCTGGTCTCGAGGATGGAATACCGCAGCGGCGAGATCCAGCGGGGCGACGTCGTAGTCTTCGACGGACGCGGCTCCCTGGCACCCCTGCACAGCAGTGATCCCCTCCTGCAGCAGGGGCTGGCCAAAGCGGGCCAGTGGCTGGGCCTGACGGGCAGCGATTCCATCTACGTGAAGCGCGTCATCGGTCTTCCGGGTGACCAGGTTGCGTGCTGCTCGGACAGCGGAAGCCTGACCGTCAACGGCACGCCGATCCAGGAGCCCTATCTGTTCCCCGGCGACGCCGCCAGCGAGCAGGCGTTCGACGTCGAGGTCCCGGCCGGGCGCCTGTGGCTCCTGGGGGACCACCGTTCCGAATCAGCTGATTCCAGGTCGCTGCTCGGCGCTCCCGGAGGTGGACTCATCCCGCAGGATCGTGTGATTGGGCGCGCCCAGCAAATCCTATGGCCGTTCGAAAGAAGCTCAGAGATTGAACGGCTAGAGTTGGAAGCCGTATGGAATTTAGCGGAATAAGAGGACAGCACATGGCGCAGGACTTCCCGGACGATCCCCGTGACGGGAACGCGGACTCCGGCGAACCGCGCCGCAATGCCGCCCACGCCTCAGGCAAGGACGGCAAGAGCCGCGGTTTCGGTGCCTGGCTGCGCGAAGTACTCACCATTGTTGTCATCGCGCTCCTGCTCTCCTTCCTGATCAAGACCTTCCTGTTCCGGGCATTCTTCATCCCCTCCGGTTCAATGGAACAGACCCTGGAAATCCATGACCGGATCTTCGTGAACCTCCTGGTACCGGAGCCGTTCGATCTCACCCGCGGCGACGTCGTCGTCTTCAAGGACACCCAGGGCTGGCTGCCGCCCACGGGCAACGGGGATGACGGGAACTTCATCGCCGATGCGCTCACGTTCGTGGGACTGCTGCCGGACGAATCCGAACAGCATCTGGTCAAGCGCATCATCGGGATGCCCGGTGACCATGTCACCTGCTGCACCGCCGACGGCAAAATCACCATCAACGGTGAGCCCATCGACGAACCCTACGTCTATCCGGGAGCTCTTCCCTCCGAGGCACCCTTCGACGTTGTCGTGCCGGAGGGCAAGGTCTGGGTCATGGGCGACCACCGCAACGCCTCGGCTGACTCCCGGGAACACCAGGACGGCGCAAATGAGGGCTTCGTCAACATCGAGGACATCGAAGGCAAAGCCGCTGTCATCGCCTGGCCGCTGGACCGTGCCGGCTTCATCGGCAGCTACCCCGAAGTCTTCAAAAACGTTCCCGCACCAGCCGGAGCCGAAACGGTTTCCCCGTGAGCACCGAACCCCAGCTAAGGCTCCGGATTCCGGCGGGCGCCTCTGCAGCGAAGCCCGCTGGGAGCATACGCACCGCGCGGCCCAAGGCGGCGGGGGCGAAGGGCCCCTCGCTGCGGTATGAACGCACTTTTACCGCGGTCGGGCACCGGGTCCTGGCTGGATGCGACGAAGTCGGACGGGGTGCCCTTGCCGGTCCCGTCAGTGTCGGGCTGGTGGCGGTCGAGCTCGAGTCCGTGCGCTCCCTTAAGGGGGTCCGAGACAGTAAGCTCCTTTCGCCGGCGGACCGCGAAGCACTGGTCCCGCTCATCAAGAAGTGGTGCCCGGCGTGGGGAGTCGGACACGCCAGCGCCGCGGAGATCGACCTGCTGGGGCTTATGGGAGCGCTGCGGCTGGCCGGTACGCGCGCGTGGGCCCAGGTCTGCGAGACCCTCACCCCCGACGTCGTGCTCCTGGACGGCAACCACAACTGGCTCTCCCCGGCGGCGCAGGCAAGCCTGTTCGACGTCGAGGAGGAGGATGAGGGCGGCTGCAAGGCTCCGGTCCATACCCGGATCAAGGCTGACATGACGTGCCTCAGTGTTGCCGCGGCCTCGGTGCTGGCCAAGGTCGAACGTGACGCCATGATGGTCGAGTACGCCCGGCTGCACCCGGCCTACGGCTGGGAAATCAACAAGGGATACGCCACCGAAGCGCACCGTGCCGCTATCGATACGCTTGGGCCTTCTCCGCTGCACCGCCTGTCCTGGCGGCTGGGAACCGGCCGAACAGAGGAAGATGGGCCTGCTGCAGGCCCGGTTGGGGGATGATGGTGCCATGAGCGCAGAGGATCTTGAGAACTACGAGACAGACATGGAGCTGCAGCTCTACCGTGAATACCGCGATGTCGTGGGGCTGTTCAGCTACGTGGTGGAAACCGAACGGCGCTTCTACCTGGCGAACCATGTGGACCTCCAGGCGCGGTCAGCCGACGGAGAGATCTATTTTGACCTCACCCTGCAGGATGCCTGGGTCTGGGATGTCTACCGGTCAGCACGTTTCGTGAAGAGCGTCCGGGTGATCACGTTCAAGGACGTCAACGTCGAAGAGCTGACGCGCAACGACGACCTGACCCTGCCCAAGGCCGACGAACTGGGTTAGCTGGCGGCCGTATCCGGTCCCGGCGCAGCCGGGAGACGCGGCAGGAGGCCCAGTACATCGCTCCACAGGATCCGCGGTGTTCGCGGGGCACTGGACTCCAGCTCGGAAAACCAGCCGTCAATCATCTGGCCCCGATGTGCCAGCATGTGCGGCACACTGACGGGAAGCGGAAACCCGTTGCGCCAGACGGCTTTGTAACTGCCGAGGTTACCGACGTTGGAGGACCAGTTCAGCTGTTCCCAGCCCAGGGTATCGAAAGCGTAGCCGACCGCCAGGCGGACAGCCCGGCTCATGAGTCCCTGGCCCCGGAACTCGGGGGAGGTCACGAATCCCAGTCCGCCGGTCCCCGCCCCCTGCCAGCGCAGGTCGATGCTGCCGGCATATCGCCCCCCGTTCTCCAATGCCCAGGACACCGTGTCCTGCTGGGGTGTGCCCACCGCCCGGATGTAGTTCAGGGCCATGTCCCGGGTGTAGTCCAGCGGCACCGTGGTCCAGGCAATGGTCAGCGGGTCCACCGAGCGCGCCACGACGGCGTCGGCATCCGCCTTAGTGTGCGGCCTCAGCAGGAGGGACTCATCCCGCAGCAGCGGTATCTCGAGGACCATTTCTCCAAGGTACCGCCGGGGCCGGGACCAGACATCATAAACTGCCCTCGTGGCCAACTCCCAGCCCAATCCCGGCGCACTCTCCGGCGTGCGCATCTACGCCCAGCTCAAGCCTGACGAAGCGGCCCTGGCCCGGCTGCTGCTGCTGCAGGCCGGCGCCCGGGAGGCCGCGCCGGGAACGCGCCTGGTCTCCCCGGACCGGCTGCACCTGACCCTCATCCATTTCGGGAAGGCCGACGAAGCGTACTCGCGTTTGTCAGCCGTTACGGGAACAGGACCAAAGGCGTACCGGGAAGCGCTGGCCGATTACCTCAAGGACACAACTGCCGCCCTGCCTGACACGGACTTCCAGCTCACACCAACCTATTTGTCCGCCTTCGGAAGCCACGGCTCGACCCTCGCGTTGGAGCTTCGCTCCACGCCGGCGCTGGAAGCGCTGCACGCAGAGCTCTACGCTGTGCTGCTCGAGTTCCTCTCCGCCTGCGGCATTGCCGATCCGGCAGGGTACGCCGCGGGGGATCCTGCCCTTTGTTTCGCTGCACAGCTGCGGCCGCACATCAGTCTCCTGCACGGCTTCCGCGGCTTTCACGGTTTCGCGGACGACGCTGCACCGCGGGTAGACCCCGCGCCCCTGCGGCTGCAGGTGACGCCGGTGCTCTACCGGGTCTGATCGAGCGGTTTGCTCCTGCACATTCTCCCGGCAGTGCGGGCAGGTGGTGTGCATATCCACAGTGCTGCCCGCGCGTCATCTCCGCCCCCGGGGACCGGCGCAGAATCAATGCATGAAAGCCAAAGACCTCCTGGGCAGGACAGGCGAAGAACTCGCTGTCGGCCACCTTGCTGCTGCCGGCTACCAAATTCTCGAACGGAACTGGCGGTGCCGGCAGGGAGAGATCGACGTCGTGGCCCGCGACGGCGACACGCTGGTGGTGGTGGAGGTCAAGACCAGGTCGTCCCTGGATTTTGGCCACCCGTTCGAAGCAGTGAGTGCTGCCAAACTGGCACGCCTGTGCCTGCTGGCTGCTGCTTGGGCGCGGGCCCATGCGGTTTCCACGCGCAGCTGGCGGGTGGACGCCGTCTCCGTCCTGCTACCGGCCGGAGACGGACCCGGCGACCGTCCCGCCCCTGTGATCGAGCACCTGTTGGGTATCGGCTGATGGGGCTCGGACGTACCTACGGCGTGGGTTTGACCGGGTTGGAGGGACGGATGGTTGAAGTCGAGGCAGACATCGGGCAAAGCCTTCCGGCGTTCATCCTTTTAGGACTGCCCGATGCGTCACTGAACGAATCCCGCGACCGGGTGAAGTCCGCTGCCAAGAACTCGGGGCTGCCGCTGAGCCGGAGGAAGATCACGGTCAATCTGATGCCGGCGGACGTACACAAACGCGGCTCCGGCTTCGACCTGGCCATTGTGATGGCGGCACTGTGTGCAGCCGGTGATGTCCGTCCGACGGGAAGGACAGTTTTCCTCGCCGAACTCGGCCTCGACGGCAGGCTGCGCCCCCTCCACGGTGTTCTTCCGGCCGTCATGGCGGCGGTCGCAGCGGGCTTTCCCGACATCGCTGTGGCGGCGGCCAACGCCGCGGAGGCGGCACTGGTGCCATCCTCGCGCGTTCGTGGCTTTTCCTCACTTGCGGCTGTTGCGGAGGCCTTCGGAGCGGATCCCGAAAACCTGGTGTTCCCTCCGGAGGATGAACCGGCTTCCGGCACTGCCGCCCACGACGCCCCGGAAGCCGTGCCGGCGCCTGACCTGGTCGATATTGCGGGCCAGTCGGAGGCGCGGTTTGCGCTGGAGGTTGCCGCCGCCGGTGCCCACCACCTACTGATGACCGGCCCGCCCGGTGCCGGAAAGACCATGCTGGCCGAACGCCTGCCCGGTCTGCTGCCTGACCTGGCGGACACTGCCGCCATGGAAGTCACGGCGATCCATTCCCTGGGCTGGCGGGGCCGGCCCTGCTCGGGCCTGGTCCGGCGACCGCCCTTTGAGAGTCCGCACCATACTGCTACGGCTGCCGCGGTCATCGGCGGTGGTTCTGGAATTCCACGCCCGGGTGCCGCTTCGCGCGCCCACCGGGGCGTACTCTTCCTCGACGAGGCGCCGGAGTACGAACCCAGGGTCCTGGATGCCCTGCGCCAACCGCTTGAAAGCGGAACCCTGGTGCTGCACAGGGCAGCGGGAACCGCCGTCTATCCTGCACGGTTCCAGCTGGTCCTCGCAGCGAATCCCTGCCCCTGCGGGCTGGCGAGCGGAAAGGGGGCCGAATGCACCTGCAGCGCCCAGCAGAGACGCCGCTACTTCAGCAGGCTCTCGGGTCCGCTCCTCGACCGGGTCGACCTGCAGCTGGCAATCCGGAGGGTCTCCCTGCTGGACTTCACGGAAGCCGGCAAGGCGGAGCCAACGGCCGTTGTTGCCCGCAGGGTCCGCCAGGCGCGCTCGAGCCAGCGGGAACGGCTGCTGCCGCTGGGCTGCGAAACGAACGCCGAAGTGAGCGGACAGGTCCTGCGCGGACCGCTCCGCCCCGGAAGCCGCAGCACGGCGGCGCTGGACCGGGCACTGGATCGCCAGACACTCACTGCCCGCGGTTATGACCGTGTCCTCCGGGTCGCATGGACGGTAGCCGACTTATCCGGCCACGCGTGTCCCGACGCCGATGACATTGGGCAGGCCCTCGCGTTCCGGCAGCAAGCGGGCGCAGCATGAGCGCCGCCGCTCCCGGAATCCTGCTCGCCCGGGCAGTGCTGTCCCGGCTTATCGAACCATCTGACGTACTTGGCCAGGCACTCGTGGCAGTCGCCGGCCCCGAGTCCGCTGCCCGTATCGCTGCGGGACGCCAGCCGGCCGCGGGAGCCCTGCGCCGCAGCGTGGCCGCCTTGCTCGAAGAGAACGGCGTCCAGGCCTCGGACCGGACGTTTGAACAGGGGTTGGAGCGCTGGCTCCCGCGCGCGGCGGATGTGGCTCCGGAACGCGACCTCGCCACGGTGGCCCGCTTCGGGGGAAAGCTGCTCGTCCCTGAGTTCGAGGGCTGGCCGGAGGCGCTCAACGACCTGGGCTTGGGGACCCCGTTTTGTCTCTGGAGCCGGGGACCGGGCAGAGTTCCCGACGCCCGGCGCTGCATCGCCGTTGTCGGGTCCCGGGACGCGACGTCTTACGGCCTGGCAATCACCGCAGACATCGCGGCTGGACTTGCTGCCCGGGGGAGTACCGTGATTTCCGGCGGAGCCTACGGTATAGATGCCCAGGCCCACCGTGCAGCGCTCGCGGGAAGACGGGAGCTGCCCGGGGATGATGGCGTGCCGGTGACCATAGCCGTCATGGCCGGAGGCATCGACCGCTTTTATCCCACCGGAAATGAGGATCTGCTGCGCGGCGTGGCAGAGGCTGGCCTGAGCCTCAGCGAGGTGCCGCCGGGGTCTGCGCCCACGCGGTGGAGGTTCCTGCAGCGCAACCGGCTCATCGCAGCGCTCGCCGCCGTGACAGTCGTCGTGGAAGCGCGCTGGCGTTCAGGGGCCCTCAACACAGCCCATCACGCTGCCGGCCTTGGGCGCGGCGTCGGGACTGTCCCCGGTCCGGTGTATTCAGCCAATTCGGCCGGCTGCCACCGGCTTCTCCGCGAAGGCAGTGCCGTGTGTGTGACTGATGCCGCTGAAGTCCTTGAACTGGCTGATCCTTTCACCGTCCCGGTGGGGGAAGAACCCGAAGGGACGCTTCCCGATGCGCAGGACCGGTCCCCGCGGGCGGACCACGACGGCTTGGCGGCGGAGGACATCCTCCTGCTGGACGCACTGCCGCTGAGGAAGGGCTCCGACATGCAGAAGCTGGCCGTTGTGGCCGGCCTTGGCGTTCCCGCCGTCCGGGCCGGGCTGGCACGCCTGGAACTCGCTGGGCTGGCGCGCAGGACAGCACAGGGCCTCTGGCAGCGGTCCGGCCGTTAGCGCAATCGGAATCATCCAATCCATACCAACCAGCAGAAAAGGACAACGCCATGAGGACCCATAAAGTCATTGCCACGCCCCTCGGAATCTTCACCCTGGTGGCGGAGGACTCCCTGCTCATTGCGGTGGAACCGTCAGCGCCCGATCCGGCCGCACCGGTCGCAGCCCGCTTCGGGCTGGCAGCGGAAACCGGATTCGAAGCAGCTGAACGGCAGCTGGAGGAGTTCTTCCAAGGCAGGAGGTGCTGCTTCGACCTCCCGGTGTCGCAGGAAGGGACCCCGTTTCAGCGCCAGGTATGGAGTGCGGTAAAGCTGATTCCCTACGGCCAGACCCGGACCTACAAACAGCTGGCCCTTGAGCTGGGCGCCGCGTCCAAGGCACGCGGCGTCGGCGCCGCGCTGGCACGCAACATGCTCAATATCGTGGTTCCGACCCATCGGGTCCTCGGCAGCCGCGGAAAACTGACCGGATATTCCGGCGGGGTTGATGCCAAGCGGATGCTCCTCGACCTGGAAGCGGGTCCGGATAACGAGGCGCTTCGCCAGCAGTGCTCCGGCGCCGGTGTGCCTGCTTGAAGCGGTCGCTGAAAGCAGGGAAGGTAGGACGGTGAGCAAAGAGCCGGGTAGCACTGCAGCAGCGGAGCAGACACGCCAATCCGCCGTTCCCGAGGCAGCCCAAGCCAGGGCAGATGCCGGAGGAACCACGCCCAGGCCGGCCGAGTTCAGCCGGGCACTCGAGTCCTTCTGCAGCTACCTTGCATCGGAGCGGGGACGGTCGGCGCACACGGTCCGGGCCTATGAAGGTGATGTGTCGGCCCTCCTGGATTACGCTGCAGCCCTTGGTCTGACGACCCTCGCCGATATCGACCTGCAGGTGCTCCGCGGCTGGCTCGGCAAGCAGAATGAAGCTTCCCTGGCCCGCACGACCCTGGCCCGGAGAGCGGCCACCGCGCGGTCGTTTACCGGTTGGGCGCTGCGGGAAGAACTGATCGCCGCTGACCCGGCGCTGCGCCTGAAAGCGCCGAAGCGAAACAAGACCCTCCCGGGGGTTCTGCGGCCGGGTCAGCTCGAGACTCTCTTTGAGACCCTTGCTGCCGCTGCGGCGGAGGGAGGGCCGCTGGCGCTCCGCAACCGTGCGCTGGTGGAACTGCTGTACGCCACCGGTATCCGGGTCGGGGAACTAGTCGGCCTCGACGTTGACGATCTTGACCTGGAACGCCGGACGCTGCGGGTACTCGGCAAAGGCAACAAGGAGCGCACCGTTCCCTACGGACTGCCGGCAGCCCTGGCCGTCGATGACTGGCTGCGCCGCGGCCGGCCAGACCTGGCAGGAGCGGAAAGCGGGCCGGCTCTCTTCCTCGGCCGCCGGGGACGCCGAATCGATCAGCGTCAGGTCCGGTCCGTCACTTCTGCCCTTTTCGAAGCACTTGGCGATACATCCGCCACCGGACCGCACGCCCTTCGGCACAGCGCCGCGACCCACCTGCTCGATGGGGGAGCCGATCTCCGAAGCGTCCAGGAAATCCTGGGACACAGCAGCTTGGCTACCACACAGCTGTATACCCATGTCTCGGTGGACCGGCTCCGGCAGAGTTACCAGCAGGCCCACCCGCGCGCCTGAGTCACGGCAGGTGCCTTCCGTGACAGATTTGCACTTGCAACCAAGTAGTTTCATTGGCGTAATCGAGTAACTTGCGGCACAATGATGCTAGGTCTCACGGTTAGCGGTTCCGCACTGACGGGCCCGCAGGAGATTTAGGGCTTACAACTTCAGGATTCCGTCCCGCTTTGCAGGTCGTTGGGGAAGACGCACCTACAGCTACGGAGGATGGAATGACTGTTGTGATGGCGCACGGCGTATTGTTCGTGCACTCAGCCCCTTCTGCGTTGTGCCCGCACATTGAGTGGGCCATCGGATCCGTCGTTGAAAAGCGGACGGAATTTCAGTGGACCCCGCAGCCAGCCGCTCCCGGAATGGTCCGCGCCGAGCTTGCCTGGTCCGGACCGCAGGGCACAGGTTCACTGCTCGCCTCCGCCCTGCGGGGCTGGGCGCACCTCCGTTATGAAGTCACCGAGGACCCCAGCGCGGGTGCAGACGGCAGCCGCTGGTCCCACACACCCGAACTCGGGATTTTTCACGCCACCACGGATGTCAGCGGAAACATCATGGTTTCCGAAGACCGCATCCGTTATGCCTATGAAAACGGCGCCGGTGACCCTGCGGCCGTCTACCACGAGTTGTCCCTGGCGCTCGGGGAGGCCTGGGACGACGAACTGGAGCCGTTCAGGCACGCAGCGGACGGCGCACCGGTGCGCTGGCTGCACCAGGTCGGCTGATTCCTCCTCCTCTACACGCGTCTTACACGATATTCAGCGTCAATCGGCAAAGGCCGGGATCCCCGCAGGGATCCCGGCCTTTGTCTGTCCTGCTGTCAGGAACTAGTGGCTGCGAAGGGCTACAACGGCGTTGTGTCCGCCGAACCCGAAGGAGTTGTTCAGCGCAACGATGTCACCCTGGGGCAAATCGCGTGCCGTGGTCACGACGTCGAGCGGGATTTCGGGATCCTGGTTGTCCAGGTTGATGGTGGCGGGGGCCTGGCGGGTGTAGACAGCCATGGCGGTCAGCACGGCTTCCACGGCACCCGAGGCGCCGAGCAGGTGTCCGGTCTGTGACTTGGTAGCCGAGACAGCGACATTGTCCACATGCGCTCCGAGCGCAGCCTTCAGTGCGGTGTATTCGGGTTTGTCGCCCACCGGAGTTGAGGTTGCGTGCGCATTGACGTGGACTACGTCCCCGGCCTGGGCGCGGGCATCGAACAGCGCGGCCTTCAAGGCACGGGTGGCGCCCAGCCCTTCGGGGTCCGGTGCCGTGATGTGGTAGGCGTCCGCGGTGACGGCGGTTCCGGCCAGTTCGGCGTAGATGCGTGCACCGCGGGCAAGGGCGTGTTCCTCTGCTTCGAGTACCAGCGCACCCGCACCTTCACCCATCACGAAGCCGTCCCGGTCCCTGTCATAGGGCCGTGAGGCGCGTTCCGGATCATCGTTGCGCTTGGAGAGTGCCTGCATGGAGGCGAAGGAGGCCAGCGGCATGGGGTGGATAGCTGCCTCCGCTCCGCCGCAGACCACAACGTCTGCCTTTCCGGAACGGATGAGTTCCAGGCCCTGGTGCAGCGACTCGGTTCCGGACGCGCAGGCCGACACAGGTGTGTGCGCTCCGGCCCGGGCACCCAGGTCAAGGCTGACGGCAGCGGCGGGACCGTTTGGCATCAGCATGGGCACGGTCATCGGCAGCACGCGACGGGGACCTTTCTCCCGCAGCGTGTCCCACGCGTCAAGCAGGGTCCAGACCCCGCCGATGCCGGTGGCGAAGGAGACGGCCAGGCGGTCGTGGTCAATCTCGCTCTCGGCCAGGCCTGAGTCGGCCCAGGCTTCGCGGGAAGCGACGACGGCGAACTGCGTCGAAGGATCCATCCGCTTTGCTTCAACCCGGGAGAGGACTTCAGCGGCCGGCGTGGACACCCGTGCAGCGAAGGTGACGGGCAGGGCGTACTTCTCAACCCATTCGTCCTCCAGCGTCCGGGCACCGGAGACACCCACCAGGGCGTTCTTCCACATGGTCGGGACGTCTCCGCCGATCGGCGACGTTGCGCCGAGGCCGGTAATGACTACTTTGCGGGCCATGATTCACTCTCTCGGAAAATTGGTGGCTCACCGCTCTGCGGCGAGGCGAGGTGATGCTGCAAAGGGCGGCCGCAGGCAGCGGCCGCCCTCCACGAACTACGCCTGGGCGTTGGAGATGAAGTCGACGGCGTCGCCAACGGTCTTGAGGTTCTTGACCTCTTCGTCGGGAATGCGAACGCCGAACTTTTCCTCGGCGTTGACGACGATGGTCATCATCGAGATGGAGTCAATGTCCAGGTCATCCGTGAAGGACTTGTCCAGCTCAACGGCCTCGGGGGCCAGGCCGGTTTCCTCGTTCACGATCTCGGCGAGACCGGCCAGGATTTCTTCGTTGCTAGCCATGGGGGCTCCTTTTTTCGTTGGTACCGGTGCTGGACCGGTGTGGGTTTTCCAACCGCCGGGGCGGTGTGGTCTATCAAAACTAGGGGAGGACAACTACCTGTGCGCCAAACACCAGGCCTGCGCCGAAACCGATCTGCAGGGAGAGCTTGCCGCTGAGTTCGGGGTGCTCGCTGAGCAGCCGGTGTGTGGCCAAGGGGATGGAAGCCGCGGAGGTGTTGCCGGCGTCGGCAATGTCCCGGGCGATGACCACTGATTCGGGCAGTTTCAGCTGCTTGGCCATTTCATCGATGATTCTCATGTTGGCCTGGTGCGGGACAAAGGCTGAGAGGTCAGCGGCCGTGATGCCCGCAGCGTCAAGCGCCTGCTGCGCAGCCTTGGCCATTTCCCAGACAGCCCAGCGGAAGACAGTCTGTCCGTCCTGGCGGAGGGTCGGCCACAGCTTGGTTTCGCGCTCAGCCAGCACCGATGCCGGAATCGTGCCTTCGGACTCGGCAGCCAGGGAGAGCTCCCGGATTTCAAGCATGGAGTGGGTCATGCCGATTGCACCGGACTTGCTGCCGTCCGATCCCCATACTGAAGGCCCGATGCCCGGTGTATCGGAAGGACCGATGACGACGGCGCCGGCACCGTCACCGAGGAGGAACGAAATGGTGCGCTCGGTGTTGTCGATGAAGTCCGAGAGTTTTTCGACGCCGACCACCAGGACGTACTTGGCGGCCCCGGAGCGCACCAGGGCGTCCGCCTGGGCAATTCCGTAGCAGTAGCCAGCGCAGGCAGCGGAGACATCGTAGGCGGGCGCCGGTGTGGCACCGAGACGGTCAGCGACCTGGGCGGCTGCCGAAGGCGTGGCGTAGGGGTGTGTCACGGTGGAAATGATGACGGCATCCAGTGCGGATCCGTCGATGCCGGCCTTTTCGAGTGCCTCGCGTCCGGCCATCTCGGCCATGTCCACAACGGACGTACCCTTGTCAGCGCGGTGGCGGGTGACAATGCCCGTCCGCTGCCGGATCCACTCGTCCGAGGATTCGATCCACTGGCAGACGTCGTCGTTGCTCACAATCACATCGGGACGGAACGCGCCAATGCCGTGGATACGGCTGAACTCGTTGACGGGGGACTGCTTCAGGGTGGGCGTGCTCACGCATTACCTTCTTGGGTTGTAACTGCTGCCGCGCCGGAGTGCTCGGACACAAAGGCCCGGGCAGCGGCGAGGTCTTCGGGGGTCTTCAGGGCCAGGGCCGGAACTCCGCGCATGCCGCGCTTGGCCAAACCGGTAAGGGTGCCTGCCGGTGGAAGCTCCAGGATGCCGGTGACGCCCATGCCTGTCATGGTTTCCATGCACAGGTCCCAGCGGACCGGGCGGGACACCTGGGCGATCAGGCTGTCGAGGTTGGCTTCACCGCTGACGACCGCGGTGCCGTCGTAATTCGAGAGCAGCGTGGGGCGCGGCTCGGCGGGAGAAAGCGTGGGGCGCAGTGCCTCAAGGACGCTGAGCGCCGGCTCCATATGGCCGGTGTGGAAGGCGCCGGCTACCTTGAGCGCAATGACCCGTGCCTTGGCAGGGGGGTTTTCAGCCAGGCGGCCGAGCTGCTCCAGCGTGCCGGCGGCGACGATCTGTCCGCCGCCGTTGGCATTGGCAGCTGTGAGTCCAAGCTCGGCAAGGACGCGTGCCACGTCCTCCGGATCGCCGCCAAGGACGGCGCTCATGCCGGTGGGTACCGCTGCCGCGGCGCGGGCCATGGCATTGGCGCGTTCGCGCACGAAGGCCATGGCGTCCGCCTCCGGCAGTGCACCCGCCAGTGCGGAGGCCGTGATTTCGCCGACCGAGTGTCCCGCGACAACCGTGGCCGCAGTCAGCGCTTCGGCATCAAACAGCAGCCGGCCGGCCACAAGTCCGGCCGCGACGATCAGCGGCTGGGCGACGGCGGTGTCCTTGATGGTTTCCTCATCGGAGACGGTGCCGTGGGCCACGAGGTCAAGCCCGGCGACGTCGGAGAGCTCTTCAAGGTGCTCCCGGACCCCGGGCAGTTCGAGCCACGGAGCGAGGAAGCCTGGCGTTTGTGACCCCTGGCCGGGGCAGACGATTGCAAGCACGTAACAAGCTTTCCAAAGAAGGTGCGATTTGCCGGGTGTTTAGGTGAACCAAGCTGTCTGGGGCGTGTTGTAGGAAGTCTACAAGCGAAGTCCCTGCTGGCAAGGGGGGTCAGGAGCGGGCTGCCGGCCGTTCCGCGGCTGTTTTTCCGGCGGGTGCGAGGCGCCCGACCACCAGGGCTGTCTGCAGCACGAAGGCCTCCCGGGGCAGCATGGGGTCCCATCCGGTGATGTCGCAGACGCGCCTGAGCCGGTACCGGACGGTATTGGCGTGGACAAAGAGTTCCCGCGCCGTGGCTTCAAGGGAGTGCCCCAGGGAGAGATACGCCGAAAGGGTGTCAGCCAAGCCGTTGGAGGCGGCCAGCAGCGGACGGTAGATGTTGCGTATCAGGGCTTTCCGGGCAGAGTCATCGCCGGACATCACGCGTTCGGGCCACAGGTCGTCGGCTGCCACTGGACGTGGAGCAGCAGGCCAGGCACGGGCAGCGCTCAGGCTGGCAAACGCCGCCTGGGCCGATGGCCCGGCCTCCACGAGTGACTCCGCCGCCGGGCCGTAAACGACCGGGCCCGGCCCGAACAGGTCCGCAAGCCGGGAGAGGGCGCCGGCCTTGTCGGAGAGTCCGCCCAGGACCAGGATGAGGCGGTCGCCCTGGATGCCCACAAGGGTGTCTTCGGCGAGCCTTCCGGCAACCCTGCGCATCTCATTCACGAAGGTCGGGTTGGGGTCGGCCGGGGGACTGCCAACGATAACGGTCACGGGCGCTGCCGAGGTCCAGCCCACCGCAGCGATCCTTGACCGCAGCGCGTCCGAACTCTCCCCGCGCAGGATGGCGTCGACCACAAGCGCCTCCAGCCTGGTATCCCAGGCGCCGCGGGTCTCTGCTGCGCGGGCATAAACGTCAGCGGCTGCGAAAGCGACCTCGCGGGAATACCGGAGAACGGCTTCACGCAGCGGGCCCTGCACCGAACCGGCAGCGAGCTCCGGGACCCGGTCCTCGACAACCTGGACTACGACCCGGATGAGGGAAAGGGCTTTCTGCAGGCTGATGGCACGGGTCAGCTCGGTGGGTGCGGTGCCGAAAACATCGCTGAGCACCCAGGCCGGCGAGGCCGGGCGTTCGTACCAGTTGACGAATGAGGCGATGCCTTTTTGTGCCACCATACCCAGCGCCGAACGCTCATCCGGACGAAGCCCGCGGTACCACGGAAGGGAAACGTCCAATTGCTTCAGTGTGGCTGTGGAGAGCTTGCCGATATTCGCTTTGAGGCGCTCAAGGACCAGCGGGTCTGCGCCGCCTGCTTCGGGCGGAGTTGTCGCCTTGGTCACCGGTGGGGTTGCTGGCATCTTTGAAGCTTACGGCCTTGGGCCCGCAACCTCCATTTTGTGAGAAGGCTACAACTGTGGACAGGAGGCGGGGAGGTTTTCGGAAGGTCCCCGCCGGCAGGTCCGTATGCCGGCGTTCACAGGGCCGATCCCAGGCGGCGGAACCTCTCAGCACGTCCAGCAAGTGCTTTCCGCCCCGGGGACGGAACGCCGAGTTGCAAGTTCATACTCCACGGCCTTGGCCATCCGCCGGCAGAACGCCGGTGCCTCGGCGGAGGCGTCGGGCCGTTCCTCCACAACGTGGTCCACGATTCCGTGAGCAGCCAGGGCCCCAACCGTGACGCCCTGTTCCTCGGCCATCTGCGCGCCGTGGCTGGTATCGCGGTGGACGATGGCGCTGGCTCCTTCCGGCGGCAGCGAGGAGAGCCACGCATGCTGCGCCGCGATCGTGCGGTCAGCGGGAAGCAGCGCCAGCACGCCGCCGCCGGGCCCCCTGTCCCAGCAGCACCGAAACAGTAGGGCAGTCCAGGCCCACCAGGTCATTGAGGCTCCGGGCAATTTCACCGGCCAGCCCGCCCTCCTCGGCTTCCCGGGACAACGCTGCCCCGGCGGTGTCGATGATCGTCAGCAGGGGCAGGTCCAGCTCTTCAGCCAGGCGCATGCCCCGGCGGGCTTCCCGGAGCGAAGCGGGGCCATGATGACGTTCATCGCCGAGCAGGTCCGCGAGACCCGGCTCGCGTCGCTGGGCCAGCCGGGGCGTCCTGAAGCCTCCCCGGCCTCCCACCCCGCCATAGCGGACGCGATCACCGCCGGTGATCCGCCAGCGGCTGCGGCCGCAATGCAGGCCCACATCGACCTGGTTGCCGAGACAGACCTGTAGCCGGCCTGACCTGTAGCATCCGCGGCGGCGGGGCCGCCTGGCCTAGCGCCCTGTCACAGCGCGGATGCCGGCTTAGGCGTCGCCGCCCGCGTTGCCGCTGGATCCCTTCGTGACATCCAGCAGATGGTACTTCGAGATGGCCTCCTGCGGCGCCGAGGCATCTACCTCTTTGCGCCGCGCCAGCATTTCCAGTGACCGGACCACCATGGAATGGCTGTCGATCTTGAAGAACCGGCGGGCTGCCGCACGGGTATCCGCGAAGCCGAAGCCGTCGGCACCCAGGGACGCAAACTCGTTCGGCAGGAACTGCCGGATCTGGTCCGGAAGCGCCTTCATGTAGTCACTCGAGGCAACGATCGGCCCCGTGGCTCCGGCCATTTGCTGCGTTACGAAGGGGACCCGTGCTTCGGCATCCGGGTGCAGGAAGGAATGCTCTTCCGCTGCCAGTCCGTCACGGCGCAGCTCGTTCCAGGAGGTCACTGACCAGACATCCGCCGAAACGTTCCAGTCGTCTGCGAGGAGGCGCTGGGCTTCCAATGCCCAGGGAACCGCGACGCCGGACGCCAGCAGCTGTGTCCTGGGTCCGTCAATGCTCGCGGGGGAGAGCAGGTAGATGCCTTTGATGACGCCTTCCACGTCAAGGTCCTCCGGCGCCTTGGGCTGCTGGATCGGCTCGTTGTAGGCCATGATGTTGAAGATGACGTTCGGGTCCTCCGAGTCCGGGCCGTACATCTGCTCCAGTCCGTGGCGGACAATGTGCCCGATCTCGTAGCCGTAGGCAGGATCGTAGGTCCGCACCGCGGGATTGGTGGAGGCCAGGATAGGGGAATGCCCGTCGGCATGCTGCAAACCCTCACCCGTCAGCGTCGTCCGGCCCGCGGTGGCCGAGATCATGAAGCCCCGCGCCATCTGGTCAGCAGCTGCCCAGATGAAGTCCCCGGTCCGCTGGAACCCGAACATCGAATAGAACACATAGACCGGGATCAGGGGAACGCCCTGGGTCGCATAGGCCGTCCCGGCAGCGGTGAAGGCGGCAATGGAGCCGGCTTCGTTGATGCCCATGTGCACGATCTGGCCCTGCGGGGACTCCTTGTAGGCCAGGACGAGGTCCCGGTCCACAGACAGGTAGTTCTGCCCCTGGGGGTTGTAGATCTTCGCCGTCGGGAAGAAGGAGTCCATGCCGAAGGTGCGGGCCTCATCCGGGATGATCGGCACAATCCGGGTGCCGAACTCCTTGTCCCGCATCAGGTCCTTGAGCAGCCGCACAAAGGCCATGGTGCTCGCAGCCAGCTGTTTGCCCGAGCCCCGGTTCGCTACTTCGTAGGACTTTTCGCCGGGCAGGTGGATGGGTTTGAAGTCCGAGCGGCGCTCCGGCAGGAACCCGCCCAGCTCCCGGCGCCGGTCCAGCATGTACCGGATCTCAGGCGCCTGCGGACCCGGGTTGTAATACGGAGGACGGTAGGGATCCGCCTCGAGCTGTTCGTCGGTGATGGGAATCCGCAGGTAGTCCCGGAACAGCTTCAGGTCATCCAGCGTCAGCTTCTTCATCTGGTGAGTGGCGTTCCGGGCCTCGAAATGCGGACCCAGCCCGTAACCCTTCACCGTGTGGGCCAGGACAACAGTCGGCTTGCCCTTGAATTCGACTGCCGCTTTGTATGCGGCGTAGACCTTCCGGTAGTCGTGCCCGCCCCGCTTCAGGTTCCAGATGTCATCGTCGGAAAGTCCTGAGACCATGGCCTTGGTCTGGGGACTCTTGCCGAAGAAGTGGTCCCGGACGAATCCGCCGGACTCGCCCTTGTAGGTCTGGTAGTCGCCGTCGGGCGTGGAGTTCATGATGTCCACCAGCGCGCCGTCTTCATCCGCTTCCAGCAGCGGATCCCACTCCCTGCCCCACACGACTTTGATGACGTTCCATCCTGCGCCGCGGAAGAAGGCTTCCAGCTCCTGCATGATCTTGCCGTTGCCGCGCACCGGACCGTCGAGGCGCTGCAGGTTGCAGTTGACGACGAAGGTCAGGTTGTCGAGCTCGTCGTTGGCCGCGACGTGCAGCAGCCCGCGGGATTCGGGTTCGTCCATTTCGCCGTCGCCCAGGAACGCCCAGACGTGCTGGTTGGAGGTGTCCTTCATGCCGCGGTTATCCATGTAGCGGTTTAGCTGCGCCTGGAAGATGGCGTTCATTGGCCCGATTCCCATGGACACGGTGGGGAACTCCCAGAAATCCGGCATGGAACGCGGATGCGGGTAGGAGGACAGTGCATGGCCTTCCCGGGATTTTTCCTGCCGGAAGCCGTCAAGGTCCTCTTCGGTGAGCCTGCCCTCCAGGTACGCCCGGGCGTACATTCCCGGTGCCGCATGGCCCTGGAAGTAGACCTGGTCGCCCCGGCCCGGGAAGTCCTTGCCGCGGAAGAAATGGTTCATGCCCACTTCATAGAGGGTTGCAGCTCCGGCGAAGGTCGAGATGTGGCCGCCGACGCCAATGCCGGGGCGCTGGGCACGGTGGACCATTACGGCCGCGTTCCAGCGCATCCATGCCCTGAACCGGCGCTCGATCTCTTCGTCTCCCGGGAACTCCGGTTCCTGGTCCACCGGGATCGTGTTGACGTAGTCCGTGGTGGTGACCATGGGCACACCCACGGAGTGGGCCCCCGCGCGCTGGAGCAGGGAACGCATGATGAACTGCGCCCGTTCGGTGCCTTCGGTCCGGATCAGATCGTCCAGCGATTCGATCCATTCGGCGGTTTCTTCCGGATCCTTGTCCGGCAGCTGGCCCGTAAGCCCGCTGAGGATGTCCGTTTTGTCTTCTGCGGCCACGAAATTCTCCTATGCACAGATGGTGACTGGACATTGGTCTGACGCTGCGCTGATGATTCCCGGCCCTGTCTGCCGGGCGGCTGGGTGCTTTGGTCCCATGGGCGGCGTGCGCGGCCCCGGAGCCCTTTAGGCCACTGTAGACCGGTGGCCAATTCTTTCGTAGGGTCCGCGGCGAACCTCGTGCCTGCGGGGCAAGGGACCCTTGGGCATCACGTCCGGGGCGCGGCCGCAGGGCGCAAAACCCCTTGAAGCTTGCCCCCAAAAGGTGTTCCCTTGTGATCAGGAACGGGCAGTTCGCCCCAAGATGTGATTCCCTTGTATTTATGCAGTCAACCAGGAGGAGTGAAGTGAGCGAGGCCGATGCCGCCACAGAGAGCAATGTGGCGGAAAGAATGGGTTTCAAAGACGGCGACCTGATTCAGGAATTCGGCTACGACGACGACGTTGACTTCGATCTCCGGGAGGATCTTGAGGACCTCATCGGCGGCGAACTCCTGACGGAGGATGATCATGACGTCGTCGACGGTGTGATCTTGTGGTGGCGCGCCGATGACGGTGATTTGGTAGACGCACTGGTCGATTCGCTGACCACGCTGGACGACGGCGGCGTCGTCTGGGTCCTCACCCCCAAGTCCGGCCGGAACGGCTATGTTCCCCCGGCCGACATTGAGGAAGCAGCTCCCACTGCGGGCCTGCACGTCACCACCTCCCCGGGTGTGTGTCAGGACTGGGCAGCCACCCGCCTGGTGAGCCGCAGGAAGAAGTAGCGGCGCATGCCGGCTGCAACCGGTCCCAATCCCGGGGAGCCCGCCCCCGGCTTCGAGCTCCCGAACCAGTATGGGGAGCCGGTGAGCCTGGAGCGGTTGGCAGGAAAACCGGTGGTCCTGGTTTTCTATCCCTTTGCTTTCTCACGGGTATGTTCCGGAGAGCTGGCGGAACTGGCATCCCTGCAGCCGGAGTTCGATGCTGCCGGGGCTTCACTGCTGGCAGTCTCCAGCGACGCAAAATACTCGCTGCGGGCCTGGGCCGCGGAGCAGGGCTGGGAGTTTGACCTGCTTTCGGATTTCTGGCCCCACGGTGCCGTCGCGCGGCGCTACGGTGTGTTTGACGAAAACCGCGGGTTAGCCACGAGGTCCAGCTTTGTCATCGGAGCCGACGGCGTCATCCGCACGGTCCTGAGCTCCGCGATGGGTGAACCCCGCGACCAGGCAGCATACCGGGAGGCGCTCCTGGAACTCTCAACGGCTGGCCGTAGCTGACATGCCCCTGGCGCGCAAACCCTTCGGCCCCGCCGGAACCGGCCTGACCGGGTTCGTAACCCGGGATCCGGCCGATGCTTCCACGGATCCCACGGATGCCGAGCGGGCGCAGCTGGATGCCGCCGTCGAACTTCTCGCGGGGCGCCGCATGGCACTGCTGACCGGGGCGGGCCTCAGCACTGACTCCGGGATTCCGGATTACCGCGGACCGGACGCGCCGCCGCGCAATCCCATGACGTATCAGCAATTTGTGGGCGATCCCGTCATGCGGCAGCGATACTGGGCACGCAACCACGTCGGATGGCACCACCTGCGGCACGCCGTGCCCAACGCAGGGCATGAGGCCGTGGTCCATCTGGAGGAACGCGGGCTGCTGACGGGCGTGATCACGCAGAATGTGGACCGGCTCCACAGCGATGCGGGCAGCATCCGGGTCGTCGACCTCCACGGCAGGTATGACCGTGTCCTCTGCCTCTCCTGCGGGTCCGTCTACACGCGCGAAGGGATCGCGCGGCTGCTGGAAAAGCTGAATCCGGGATACCTGGAGCAGGTCGGTGCCGAGTGGGACACAGCACCCGACGCCGATGCCGAGATCGCGGACACGGAAGGCTTTACGGTCGCGGACTGCCCGGTCTGCGACGGCATGCTGAAGCCCGACTTCGTCTACTTTGGCGAGAACGTTCCCAAGGAACGCGTCCGGCTCGCTTACGCGGCCGTGGATGACGCCGGTGCCCTGCTCGTGGCGGGCTCCTCACTGACCGTGATGAGCGGACTGCGTTTTGTCCGCCACGCCGCGAAAGAGGGAAAGCCGGTGGTGATCATTAACCGCGGGCAGACCCGGGGGGATGATCTGGCGGACCTGAAGATCGACATGGGGGTGGGCACAGCACTGCAGTATCTGGCCCGCTCCCTGCCCGAGCCCGGCAGGACACAGCACGACGCCGGAGCGCAGCCCGATTAGGCGTTTAGGACGCCTGTCCGGTAATGTAATTCCTCGTGATGCGGCGCTGGCCGGGATATCCCAGCTGGCATAACGGGTCACGTCGGGTCTTTAGCTCAGCTGGTAGAGCGCCACGTTTACACCGTGGATGTCATCGGTTCGATCCCGGTAGGACCCACGGACAAAACCCGCCTCGGTAATAACCGAAGGCGGGTTTTTTCGTCCCGTGCGGAGGCAGGGTGACCCCCGGAGCACACCCGCCGAATGCCCCGCCAAGGTGGCAGCCGGCACACACCAGACTTTGAGGTTTTGGTGGTAAGACGGAACAGGCTGCCAACTAAGGCGGCCATTCCCATGTTCGATGTGAAAGACCACCGTTGCGCACCACCTTTTTCAAATCCCTCCTGGCATCGCTGCTGGCCGCGGGAACGCTGGTCTCCGCGGTTGCCGGCTGCACGCCCGTACCGGACCAAGGAGAGGCCGCGGTCCCTCAGCAAGCTGCGACGCCGTCGCCCACTGCGCGTCCCGAGACGCAGCTGATGACCGAATTGGACCGGTACAACGCCGAAACCAGCATTGACTTCTCGGTTGCACTGTACGAGCACGACACCGGCCAGGCCTGGACCTACAACCCGTCGGGACGCTATCTCGAAGCCAGCCTGGTGAAGGTGCCCATCCTCCTCACCCTGCTGAGGCAGGCAACTGAGGAGGGCAGGGAGCTATCGGCCGGGGAGCGCGCACTGGCGGAGGAGATGATCCGCCGGAGTGACAACACGGCAACTGACCAGCTCTACGCACTGGTTGGCGGAGCTCCTGAACTGCAGGCAACGTATGACCGGCTCGGCATCTCGGAGACCGTGGCAACGGAAATCTGGGGTACGAACGAGACCACCGCGGAGGACCAGTTGCGGATTGCGACGGCTGTGGCCCGGGGCGTGGACTGGATCGATCCCCAGCTGCATGAGTATGCGGTGACGCTGCTGGAGAGCGTAGTGCCGGAGCAGTCATGGGGGATCAGCGCCGGAACCCTCAGTTCCGTGGCAGAAGTGGGCCTGAAAAACGGCTGGCTGCAGGATGACCTGCTGTCCTGGAATGTGGGCAGCTCCGGGTTTGTTCTCGGAGACGGCGCCGAATACAGCCTGGTGGTCCTGACCGCAGGTACAGAGACTCTCGAGGACGGTATCGCCGTCCTCGAAGGCGCCGCTTCGATAGTGAACCGCTGGGAGCTGCGGGACTCCGCGTAGCGTCGGGGACAAGGTAGTGAAAAGAGCCAGGACGATGGTTCCGATGAGCAGCACAATCCTGGGCTTTCCCTCCCGTGCCCCCGCGCCGTTCCGGACCTGCCGTACCGGTCACTGTCCCGGCAACGTGGACAAGGTCGAACCGCTTTGCTTCCAAGAATGCGGGAAACCTGCCCACGGCGGAAGCGGGCGGATATCCTGATCTGGTCGGCTGCGGTGCACAGGAGCCCTGGCAGCGCAGCAAGCCGCATTGAAAGGCCCCGATTATGGGCAGGACAACCAGGCACCAGAGCATTCCGGAGCGCGCCGCAGGGGGCAGGCAGCGCCGGCAAGCCACACCCCGCGCCGTACACCGGGACTGGGTCCCGTCACCCGGGCGGCCGGACCCGGTGGCGCTCATCGAAGAGCAGAACCTGACCCGTGAACCGGACCTGGTACCGGTGAGGCACGCCAGGATGCTGGCCTCGCCGTTGACGTTCTACCGCGGGGCGGCGAAGATCATGGCCGCGGATCTCAAGGACACCGCGCGGGCGGGGCTGGATGTCCAGCTCTGCGGTGATGCCCACCTGTCCAATTTCGGCGTGTTTGCCTCCCCTGAGCGGACCCTGGTCTTTGATCTCAACGACTTCGACGAAACCCTCCCCGGGCCGTTCGAGTACGACGTTCTGCGGATGGCAGCGAGTTTCACCATTGCGGCCAGGCACAACATGTTCAGCCGGGAGGATGCGCGCGGTGTGTCCCTCGCAGCGATCCGGTCATACCGCGAAGCGATGCGCAGCTTCGCGCAGATGGGCACGTTGGACATCTGGTATGCACGGCAGTCGGACCAGGACCTGCTCGCAGCGATCCAGCTCGTGGCCGAGTCCAGCAAGGGCAAAGCAGAGAAAAGGGCGGCAAAACTGGCGGGAGAGAAAGTGGCGAAGGCAGTTCGGAAAGCACGCTCGCGGGACAGCCTGCAGGCGCTGTCCAAGCTTGCCGAACGTGTGGACGGCACGTACCGGATTGTCAGCCAGCCTCCGATCATCATCCCGGTCCGGGAACTGGAGGCAGTGTTCGGCACGTCCGCGGAAGAGATGGCGAACGACATGAGGGACCAGCTGCATTCCTACCGCCAGAACCTGCAGCATGACAGGCGCCAGCTCCTTGAGCGCTTCGAAATGCTCGACGTAGCCCGCAAGGTCGTGGGTGTTGGAAGCGTCGGCACAAGGGCCTTTATCGTTCTCCTCCAAGGCCGCGACTCCGCAGACCCGCTGTTCCTGCAGGTCAAGGAAGCAACGCGGTCCGTCCTGGAAGACCACCTGCCCCGCAGCGCCTACCGCCATCCCGGTGCGCGGGTGGTCCAGGGCCAGCGCAGGATGCAGGCCGCGAGCGATATTTTCCTGGGCTGGACCAAAGGCGTTCAGGAAAACCGATACCTGTATTGGCGCCAGCTGCGGGACATGAAAGGCTCCGCGGTCATCGAAGGCATGCGGCCGATGGGGATGGGTTTCTATGCCCGTGCGTGCGGCTGGACCCTCGCCAGGGCGCACGCCAGGTCCGGGGACCCCATCGCGATCGCAGCCTACCTGGGCAAGGGGGACGTTTTCGACGAATCCGTTGCGGATTTCTGCGACCGGTACGCCGACCAAAACGAGCGGGACTATGAGGCCTTCTCAGCAGCCGTCCGCTCGGGGCGGGTTCCGGCCGCCGCCGGATCCTGACCTCCGCGTGCAGGCCGCGGCAAGCAGCCGTGTGGCGGGGGCGGCCTCCGGGAGAATAGGCTAAAGGCTGAAGACGGCGCCACTGCTGCGCCGACACCGTGCTGGTTCCCGGCACCTGAAGAATCCTTGGAGTGAACTTGAGCGCACAAATCGGTGTAACCGGCCTGGCTGTCATGGGGGCGAATCTCGCCCGCAACCTGGCCCGCAACGGCTACACGGTGGCCCTGCACAACCGGTCGGTGGAAAAAACGGACGCCCTGCTGAACGCCCACGGGGACGAAGGCGACTTCGTCCGCACGGAGACCCTGCAGGAGCTGGTGGATTCCCTCGAAAAACCGCGCCGCGTCCTGATCATGGTGAAGGCCGGAGCGCCCGTGGATTCGGTCATCGACCAGCTGGTGCCGCTCCTGGAGCCGGGCGACATCGTCATTGACGCCGGGAACTCCCACTACGAAGACACCCGCCGCCGTGAGGCCGCACTGGCCGAAAAGGACCTGCACTTCGTTGGCGTCGGGGTTTCCGGCGGTGAAGAAGGTGCACTCCTGGGTCCGTCCATCATGCCCGGCGGCTCCCGCGAGTCCTACGACTCGCTCGGCCCGATGCTGGAGAAGATTTCCGCCAAGTACAACGGCGAGCCGTGCTGCACCTGGGTCGGCACCGACGGCGCCGGGCACTTCGTGAAGATGGTTCACAACGGCATTGAATACGCCGACATGCAGGTCATCGGCGAGGCCTACGACCTGCTGCGCTCCGCTGCCGGAATTGAACCGGCTGAGCAGGCACAGATCTTCACCGAGTGGAACCGGGGCCAGCTGAGCTCCTTCCTCATCGAGATCACGGCCGAAGTCCTGGCCCACACCGACCCGAAGACCGGCAAGCCGTTTGTTGACGTCGTCGTGGATTCCGCCGGCCAGAAGGGCACCGGCCGCTGGACCGTTGTCTCGGGCCTGGACCTGGGCTCCCCGGTCTCGGCGATCGCCGAATCCGTCTTCGCCCGCGCCCTTTCTTCCCAGCGCGGCCAGCGCGAGGAAGCCCAGGGCATCCTGGCCGGTGAGGAAATCGGCGTCGAGCTGCCGGATACCTTTGTGGAGGACGTGCGGCAGGCGCTGTACGCGTCCAAGCTCGTCAGCTACGCCCAGGGCCTGGACATGCTCACCGGCGCTGCCAAGACCTACGGCTGGGATCTGAAGCTGGATGAGATTGCCTCGCTGTGGCGTGCCGGCTGCATCATCCGTGCCGAACTGCTCGATGACATCATGAAGGCCTACGCGGACGGAAAGGCTCCGGCCAACCTGCTGCTGGCCCCGGCCTTCGCCGAGTCCATTGCCCAGGCGCTGCCGGCCTGGCGCCGTGTGGTCTCCGTGGCTGTGCAGCTGGGGATCCCGGTTCCGGTCTTCTCCTCCTCGCTGGCCTACTACGACGGCCTGCGCCGCAAGCGCCTTCCGGCCGCGCTGACCCAGGGCCTGCGCGATCTCTTCGGCGCGCACACCTACAGCCGGGTCGACGCCGAAGGCACCTTCCACACGCTGTGGAGCGGTGACCACTCCGAAATCGAAGCCGTGGACACCCACTAGTTCCCGGAACAGCAGAAGGCCGGCCGCTCCCAATCGGGTGCGGCCGGCCTTCTGCTTTGCGCTGCTAAATGTAGATCGCGGGATCCACGTACTCCGCCGGATCCACGGCGGGCTGGTTCATCTTGGGGTCACGGTGCCGCCAGGTCGCGGGGATGCCGGTAATGATCGAATCGGCCGGAGCGTCCTTGACGACGACGGCGTTCGCTCCCACGGCGCTGTTGGCCCCGATGGTGACCGGCCCCAGGATCTTCGCCCCGGCGCCCACGACGACGCCGTTGCAGAGGGTGGGATGGCGCTTGACCTTCGCCAGTGAGCGGCCGCCCAGGGTCACGCCGTGGTAGAGCATGACGTCGTCGCCAATCTCCGCTGTTTCACCGATCACGACGCCCATGCCGTGGTCGATGAAGAACCGCCGTCCAATGGTTGCCCCGGGATGGATTTCGATTCCCGTGGCGAACCGTGCGGCCTGGGACAGGACCCGTGCCGGGAAGCGCAGCGCCGGCTTAGACCACATCCGGTGCGTCAGGCGGTGCACCCAGATGGCGTGCAGGCCGGAGTAGACGACGAGGTTCTCGAAGGAACCCCGGGCCGCCGGGTCGTGGGACGCGGCGGCGTCGAGGTCTTCGCGCAGGCGTGACAGGAGAGGCACGTGGAACTTTCTGCTTGGTAGTTCTCCGCCGTCGCAGGCGGGGCTGGCTAGCCGCGGATGTCGTCGTAGAGAACCGTGGAAATGTAACGTTCTCCGAAGTCGCAGACAACGGCCACGATCAGCTTACCGGCGTTTTCGGGGCGCTTGGCCAGTTCCAGTGCGGCCCAGACGATCGCACCGGAGGAGATGCCGCCGAGGATGCCTTCCTGCGTACCCAGTGCCCGTGCCGTGGCGACGGAGTCCTCGATGGACGCGTCAAACACCTCGTCGTAGATCTCGGTGTCCAGGATCTCGGGGACGAAGTTGGCGCCAATACCCTGGATCTTGTGCGGCCCCGGGGAACCGCCGTTGAGGATCGCGGAATCCTTGGGCTCAACGGCGACGATCTGGACGCCGGGCTTGCGCTTCTTCAGGACCTGGCCGACGCCCGTGACGGTGCCGCCGGTGCCGACGCCGGCAACGAAGATGTCCACCTTCCCGTCGGTGTCTTCCCAGATCTCCTCGGCAGTGGTGGTGCGGTGGATTTCCACATTGGCCTGGTTGGCGAACTGCTGGGCCCAGATGGAGTTCTCCGTGGTGGCCACGATTTCCTTGGCCTTCTCGACGGCGCCGCGCATGCCGTCAGCACCCGGAGTCAGGACGATTTCGGCGCCGAAGGCGCGCAGCATGACCCGGCGTTCCGTGGACATCGTTTCGGGCATGGTCAGGATGACCTTGTAGCCGCGGGCGGCGCCGACCATGGCCAGGGCGATTCCGGTGTTGCCGGACGTGCCCTCGACGATGGTTCCTCCCGGGCGGAGGGCCCCGGCCTTTTCAGCCGCGTCGACAATGGCGACGCCGATGCGGTCCTTGACCGAGTTGGCGGGGTTGTAGAACTCCAGCTTTACCGCCACGTCGCCGGGCAGGCCTTCGGTGAGCCGGTTGAGGCGGACCAGGGGCGTGCCGCCTACCAGCTGGGTGACGTCGTCGTAAATTCGTGCCATGTGGATTTTCCTCTGTTCGTTGGCCTGTGGGCCGGCGTGAAGGCAGTTTCCTCAAGCCTATCGCCGGTCATTCACAGGATTAGTTGTCAAGCCATTCGGCGTAATATTTCCTGGCCTTCGCCAGCTTCGGGTTGATGATCACCTGGCAGTAGCCCTGTTCGGGATGCTTGGCGTAAAAGTCCTGGTGGTACTCCTCAGCCCGGTGGAATGTGGGCAGCGGGGTGATCACCGTGACAATAGGGTCACTCCACAGCGCCTGGGCCCGCTGGACCGCTTTCTCCATCTCTTCGCGCTCCTGGTCTGTCCGGTAGAACATCGAGGACCGGTACTGCGTGCCGACGTCGTATCCCTGCCGGTTAAGCGTCGTCGGATCGTGCGAGATGAAGAACATATCCAGGATGACCTCGGCGGGGATGATGTTTTCATCGAATGTCACAGCCACGACCTCTGCGTGCCCGGTGATCCCAGAACAAACACTGTCGTAGTCCGGGTGGGCGGTAAACCCGCCGGTGTAGCCGGACACCACGCTCTGCACGCCGCGTGTTTTCTGATAGATGGCGTCGAGGCACCAGAAGCAGCCTCCGCCAAGAACATAGGTCTTCATGCTCATGTACAAGGCGGCTGCGCTGTCAAAGATTCCCGGGTTTGCGGTGTGCCCGCAAAGGGGTGCCGTGGGGTAGAACTTATATCTATGGAAACCCCACGCAACGGCGACAATGACGCCACCGGCGCCGACCTGCCGGACACTCCCCAGGAAACTCCGGGCACCCCGGCCACTCCGGATGCGGAAACCCTCTCCCAACCCACCGTTGGCGATGTCCTGCTGGCCGTCGAAGAGCTCTGGCCCGAGTCACTTGCCGAGGACTGGGATGCCGTCGGGATGGTTACGGGACGGCCCTCCCGCGCGGTCACGCGGATCCTGCTCGCCGTCGATCCCACGCATGAAGTGATCGACGAAGCACTCGAGTGGGGTGCGGACCTCCTGCTGACGCACCACCCGCTGCTGCTTAAGCCCGTCCACTCGGTGGCGGGTACCGGATTCAAGGGCGACGCCGTGCACCGGCTGATTGAAGGCGGCTGCGCCCTGGTGACTGCCCACACCAACGGCGACAGCGCCGTCGGGGGAGTCTCCGATGTCCTGGCAGATGCTTTTGGCCTGCACGACACCGTCCCGTTGGTTCCGGCCGTCAACGGACTTCCCGAGGAAGGCATCGGGCGGGTAGGCAACCTCGCGGAGGTCACGACGCTGGGAAACTTCGCCGAACTGGTTTTCAGCATCATGCCGGCTGTCGCCGGTGGAGTGCGGGTGGCGGGGGACCCGCAGGGACTTGTCCGCCGGGTTGCTGTGTGCGGCGGTGCAGGCGACAGCCTGTTCGACGCCGTCCGCGCCCAGCATGCGGATGTCTACGTCACCGCTGACCTGCGGCACCATCCCGCCTCAGAGGCGAGGGAAGCGGCCGTGAACGGCCGTCCCTACCTCATTGATGTCTCGCACTTCGGCAGCGAGTGGCTCTGGCTGACCCCGGCGGCCCAGGCGCTGGAGAACGTGCTGACGGACCAGGGATTCACCGTGGAAATCCGGGTCAGCAGCCGCAATACCGATCCGTGGGACTTTGTGCTGACCCCCGGCTGAACAGGCGCGGTCCCAGTGGCATAGGCTAGGAGGGCCGCACCAGACAGGCAAGCGGATCAAGTGGAGGTATTTGGTGGCAAAAGCATCATCGGCGGAGCAGCTGCGGCTGCTGGACCTGCAGGCATTGGACAGCAGGATGAAGCAGCTGGACTCCCGCGCCCGCAGCGTGCGCGAGAACCCGGACCTCACGGCCCTGGCCGGGAAAGCCGCCGCGGCACGCACCGCACTCGGAGCCGCCGCCACGCAGAGCGCGGACATTGAGCGCGAGCTCGCGCGAGCCGAAGCGGACGTTGCATCCGTCGTCGCGCGCCTGGAACGCGACCAGAAGCACCTTGACAGCGGCCACGGCGGTTCCAAGGAACTCACGGCGCTGCAGAGCGAGATCGAATCACTGAGCCGCCGGCGTTCGGACCTGGAAGACACCGAGCTTGAGGTGATGGAGCGCCTCGAAGCGGTCAAGGCCGTAGAAGCCGAGCGCCGCACCGAGGCTGCGGCAGCCGAGACGGAACTCACTGACCTTGAGGGCCGGCGGGATACAGAACTTGCGGAGATTGAAGCCGAGCGCGCCGAAATCATGCGCCAGCGCACCGAGCTTGCCGGACGTTTTGCGCCCGACCTCCTGGCGGTCTACGAACGCACCCTTTCCCGGCACGGGATTGGCGCTGCCCGGCTGTTCCACGGAACTTCGGAGGGATCCGGCATGCAGCTGAGCCCGGGCGACCTTGCAGATATCCGCAAGGCAGCAGCAGACGACATCGTGTTCTGCCCGGATTCCGGCTGCATCCTGGTGCGCTCCTCGGAGTGGGGCAGCTAGTTCCGTGACCCTGTTTGACCCGTCGGACACGCCTGTCCATTCTTCAGCTGCTCCCGCCCGCCGGACCCTCATCGTCGAAGCGGACGGCGGTTCGCGCGGAAATCCGGGCCACGCCGGGTACGGGGCCCTGGTCCGTGATCCGGATACCGGGGAGATCCTCATGGAGAAGGCAGAATACCTGGGCATCGTTTCCAACAATGTCGCGGAGTACTCCGGCCTGATTGCTGCACTGGAGCTGGCCCATGAGGTCGACCCCGAGGCCTGGATCCTGGCCAAGATGGACTCCAAGCTCGTCGTTGAACAGATGAGCGGGCGCTGGAAGATCAAACACGAGGACATGCAGCGGCTAGCGGCCAAAGCCAGGGCCACAGTGGACCCCCGCCGCGTGAAGTACCAGTGGATCCCGCGGGAGATCAACAAGGACGCGGACCGCCTGTCCAACGAAGCCATGGACGCCGGAATTGCCGGCGTGCCGTGGAAGCAGCGGGAATCAACCCGCACAGCGACGCCCGCAGGCTCGCCGACGGCCGTGGAGAGTGAGGGTTCTTCTGCCAAGGAAGCAGCCAGCGCCGCGGATAGCGCCCCTACTGGCCGCATCCACCACACCGAGATCTGGGTGCGGGACCTGCCCCGGGCGGAAGAGAGCCTGGGCTGGCTGCTGGAGCGCCTGGGCTTCGTGCTGCGGGACCGGTGGGCCACCGGGGCGCGCTGGCAGGGCGCTGCGGGCTACATCGTGATTGAGGCAGGGCCCGACGTCCTTCCGGCGGACCACGAACGGCGCAGGCCAGGGGTGAACCACCTGGCGTTCGGAGCGGGATCTCCTGCCGACGTCGACCTTCTGGCCCGGCGCGCCGCAAGCCACGGCTGGAGCCTGCTCTTCGGAGATAAGCATCCGCATGCCGGGGGAGCGGATCACTACGCTGCCTACCTCGAAAACGCTGACGGTTTCGAAGTTGAGCTCGTAGCAGACCTTCCCTGATCCGACCGTGCCGCGGGACTAGTGGTCTTCGGGCAGGATGAGGTTGAGCTGATGCGGTTTTCGTCCCTTTGCCGGAACGAGCTCTGCTTCCCACTTTTCGGCTGCGGCGTGCTGCAGTTCGTCAACGGTGGACGGCTCTGCGCCTGTCCTGGTGAGCAGATGCCGTGCGAGTTCCCCGCGTGTGTGCTTGGCGAAGTGGGATACGACCTTGCGCTCCCCGCCCCGCACCTGGAAGACGTTGACTGCTGCGCTGCACGCAGGATCCGGCTGCCAGGCCGCTGCATAGGTGCTGGATCGGCAGTCCACCACCAGATCGCCGGCAGCGCATTCATTCAGCGGCTCCGTGAGTGCTGCTTTCCAGAAGGCAGCGAGCCGCCCGACGCCGGGAAGATTTGTTCCCATGGACAGCCGGTAGGCGGGAATCATGTCCGCAAAGCCAATGGCGCCCCACAGGGCAGAAACAACAACGACGGCGGCGTCGGCACGTGCCCGCTGTGCCGGCGTCAGGGACGCATAGCCGAGGGCATCGTAGAGGACTCCGGAGTACACCTGGTGCGCCGGGGCGCAGGGCTCGCTCTCCAACACCGTGTTGCGGGTGACCTCGGCGGCCAGCGAGAGTCCTGCGCCGAGGATCTTGTGGGCATCTGCTGATGCACTGGTCTCGGCCAGGGCCGAGAGCACGAGCTTCCGGGGCGTGGCCAGCTCCGGAAAGCGGAGGAAATCGGGGTTCAGCGTGGGCCCCTGTGCGGGGCGGGTCTTGCCCTCCGAGGGCGGCAGCAGGATCAGCACTGATTAATCCTACGTTCCCGGGCAGGTAGCATTGACCGCGGGACGGGTTGGCCAGGCAATCGCGTCAGGACGGCTTCGGCCGGACCTGCCGAGGAAAGTCCGGGCTCCGCAGGGCAGGGTGGTGGGTAACGCCCACTCGGGGAAACCCGCAGGCCAGTGCCACAGAGAAGAGACCGCCCGCGTTCATGCGCAGGTAAGGGTGAAACGGTGGTGTAAGAGACCACCAGTGTCCCGGGTGACCGGGACAGCTAGGTAAACCCCACCCGGAGCAAGGCCAGACAGGATGTGTTTGAGGGCTGCCCGCCCGAGCATCCGGGTAGGCCGCTGGAGGGTATCGGCAACGGTACTCGTAGATGGATGATTGCCGCCCGTCCGCTGGTAACGGCGGACAGGTACAAAACCCGGCTTATCGGCCAGCCCGTCCCTCATGAGCTGGTTCGGCCGGTACTTTGCCGCTCTTTGTTCTCCCGGCGTGCCGGGACGGCGATCCCGCGGATGCGCCGTTTACGCCTGTTCGGAAGCGGAAACAACAGGCGGAGGGGCTTTCCGCTTCATTTCCGGCCACTTTTCTTCAAGCGCACGGCGAGTCATGCACTCGCATCCACCTCGGCTATTCTGTGTCGATGGTCACTACGTCTCCGCCATCACGGCATCTGGTGCTTCGCAACGCGAACTTCCGGGCCCTCTGGATTTCGTCGACCATGGGAATCCTGGGCGGATCCGTGACCGCGGTCGCCCTGCCGGTTATCGCCGCCGTGGAACTGGGGGCCAGTGACTTCGCCGTTGCTGCCCTTTCGGGAATGGTTTTCCTTCCCTGGCTCCTTTTTGGACTGCCGGTCGGAGTTATCGTGGACAGGCGCCGGCGGCGTCCGGTGATCCTCATTTCGCTCATCGCCAGGGTGGTGTTGCTGGCCACGCTTCCCATTGCTTACTGGATGGGAGTGCTCAGCACCGCACAACTGTTTGTCGTGTCGTTCCTGGCGGGCCTGGCTGCCGTCTATTTCACCCTGGCCGAGGCTGCTCTGATACCGCGCGCCGTCGCCAAAGACGAGTTGATAGAAGGCAACGGCTTGATGACCGGTTCCGGAGCTTCGGCCGACGCCGTTGGCCGCGGGCTGGGAGGCTGGCTCACGCACGCTGTCGGCGCTTCGAACTCGCTGCTGGTCCAGGTGGCAGCGTCCGTTGCCTCCTGCGCGGCGATACTGCGGCTCAACGTCGAGGAGCCCCTTCCGGCATCAACCGAGAAGCGTCACATCTGGCGTGAAATGGGATCGGGACTGCGCTATACGCTCAGCACAACGCCGCTGCGCGTCCTGCTGCTGGTCGCCGCACTGTGGAACCTCGGCGGCAACATAGTGGTGTCCCTGATCGTCCTGCTGGTGGTGAGGACGCTGGGCCAGACCGGGACCTGGCTGGGGCTCCTGATGGCCGCTACCGCGGTGGGCGGAACCCTGGGCGGGCTGAGCGTCAAATGGCTGGCGGACAGGTTCGGGTCGGGCGTCGTATGGCGCTACTCCATGTTTCCCGCCGCGATTGGCTACGCAGCCCTGCTGCTCATGACACCCGGCTGGGGCATGCTGCCGGGTTTCTTCGGAATGTTCCTGACCGGGCTCGCCATCTCGATGAACATCGTGGTTTCCACGAGTTTCCGCCAGCGGGTATGCCCGTCCGGCATGATGGGCAGGCTGGGTTCCGCCACCCGGATGGTGAGCTGGGGGATGCTGGCGGTTGCGTCCCTGGTCGCCGGCATCCTGGCCTCCACCATCGGCGTGCGCGCCGGCATCGTGACGGGAATCGTCATAGCTGTCCTGGCGCCCGTGGTTGCCTCCTTCGGTCCGCTGAGGGGTGTGCATCATCTGGAGGACCTGGCGCCCATGCCCGAGGATGACCCGGCGCACGAATCGCCGGCTGACAGCGGCCGGGGCACCGGCCCCGCGGCACCGGCCCCTGAAGACTTGGACGCAGACGAGGCGCGGTCCAGGGAAAACGGCGAAGCCGTCCTGGAAAAGTAGCAGGTGCCTGCCATAGTGCCTGAAGTCCGGACACCCGCCGCAGCCGCCCGCCGGCCTGTGATGAAGATCTCCCGGGCTGGTCCTGCTCTGCTGTTGTGGCCTAATACACTTAGTAGTGGTCCGCGGCACGCAGTATCTGCCGCCGGCCACAACGAAGACCCGGCCCTCAAGGGCTTGCCGCCGGTGTGAGTTCCGGCGGTCATACCAACCGTCACAAAGCAGTGCCGGCTGAGACAAAGGATGTGAAGATCTGTGAGCCAGAAGTCCGATACCTGCCTGGATGCGTGGATGGACAGGGAGGCAATGGCAGAAGCCATGATCCCGCTTATTGGCCGGCTTTACCGGGAGAACAGCGTTGTCACGTCAGTTCACGGCCGCCCGCTGGTCAACCGTTCCGTCATTGACATCCTGAAGGCACACCGCTTTGCCCGGCAGATCGACGACGTCGAACTTCCCGTCTCCGAGACCCTGCCGATCCTGCGCGCCCTGACCGAACTCGAACTTGGCGCAGCTTCCGTGGACCTGGCCCGCATGAATACCAAGTACCAGCGTGAAGGCAACGGCGTCCCGCTCCTGGACTTCCTCCGCACGGAGCTGGCGGACGTCGCCGGCAAGCACGGCGCGGACGAGCGCACCAGCACCGATGTGGTCCTGTACGGCTTTGGCCGCATCGGCCGCCTGCTGGCCCGCATCCTCATTGACCACGAAGGCGGCGGACACGGGCTGCGCCTGCGGGCCATCGTTGTGCGCAAGGGCGCCGAAAACGATCTGGTCAAGCGTGCCAGCCTGCTGCGCCGCGACTCGGTCCATGGTGCCTTCCCCGGCACCATCACCGTGGATGAAGAGAACAACACCATCCTGGCCAACGGAACTTTGATCCAGGTCATCTACTCCAACGACCCGGCAACCGTGGACTACACCTCCTACGGCATCAACAACGCCATTGTGGTGGACAACACCGGCCGCTGGCGCGATGAAGCGGGACTGGCTCAGCACCTGAGCGCCAAGGGTGTCTCCCGCGTACTGCTCACCGCTCCGGGCAAGGGCGACCTGAAGAACATCGTGCACGGCATCAACCACCAGGCCATCACCGACGAGGACAAGATCCTCTCGGCAGCGTCCTGTACCACGAACGCCATCACTCCGGTGCTGAAGGTCCTCAATGACAAGTTCGGCATCGTGAACGGACACGTCGAGACGGTTCACTCCTTCACCAATGACCAGAACCTGATCGACAACTTCCACAAGGGTGACCGCCGCGGCCGCTCCGCTGCGCTGAACATGGTCATCACCGAGACCGGAGCTGCGAAGGCTGTTGCCAAGGCACTGCCGGAACTGGCCGGCAAGCTCAGCGGCAACGCGATCCGCGTTCCCACCCCGGATGTCTCGATGGCCATCCTGAACGTGAACCTCGAGACCGAGACCACCAAGGAAGAGCTGAACACCTTCCTCCGGGAGACCTCGCTGAACTCCGAACTGCACAAGCAGATCGACTACATCGATTCGCCCGAAGTGGTTTCCACCGACTTTGTCGGTTCGAAGCGCGCCGGAATCGTTGACGGCCTGGCCACCATCTCCAACGGCAAGAACGCCATCCTCTACGTCTGGTACGACAACGAGTACGGCTACAGCTGCCAGGTCATCCGTGTCCTGGAAGAGATGGCACATGTGAACCCGCCGGCGTTCCCGCGGGCTGAGGAGCTGGCCGTTACCGCCTAGCAACACCTCTGCCCGAATAAAAGCAGTGCCCGTCCGGTGACCCGGACGGGCACTGCTTTTATCTATGAGCGGCTGTTGTGGCGGTTGTTTGTTCCCGCTGCAGTATTCGAGTGTCAGTGGCCGAAAGGATCCGGATCGACGCCGGGCATCCAGGTCAGGCCGGGAACACCCCAGCCGTTGGCCTTGAGCACCTTGCGTGCCTTGCGCCCCCACCGGTCATTGAGCCGGTCAACATAGAGCTTGCCGTCCAGATGGTCGTACTCGTGCTGGAGGACCCTCGCGAACCAGTCGGTGGCTTCGAACTGCACCGGCTTTCCGGTCTCATCAACGCCGGAGATGCGCGCCCATTCGGCCCGCCGCAGCGGAAAGTTCTCACCGGGGACGGACAGGCAGCCCTCCGTGTCCTCATCCGGGTCCGGCGCAGATCCGGGGACCTTGGACGTGACCAGGACGGGGTTGATCAGGACGCCGCGGTCCGGTGCGTCGTCGTCATTCGGGAAATGGAAAGTAAAGATGCGCAGCCCAACGCCGATCTGCGGGGCAGCCAGGCCCACACCGTTGGAAACGTCCATGGTTTCGAACATGTCGGCCACCAGGGTGCGCAGTTCATCGTCGAAGACCTCGACTTCGGCAGCCCGGCGGTGCAGGACGGGTTCCCCGTGAATGACTATGGGACGGACGGTCATTGCGTGTTGTGCTTCTTTCTTCCGGGAAGGGCTGAGCGGAGGTTGCTAGGCGGCAATGCTGCGTCCGATGACGTCCCGCATGATTTCCGAAGTTCCGCCGAAAATCGTCAGGAGGCGCGCCGCGAGGAAGGCCTGCGCGACGGGATACTCCATGATGTAACCGTAGCCTCCATGGAGCTGCAGGCAGCGGTCGGTGATGGACTTGACCCGCTCGCTGGCCCAGAGCTTGGCCTTGGCAGCTGAGACGGCGTCCAGGGTCCCGGCGTTGAAGGCCAGCACCGCGGAATCGACGTAGGCTTCCGTGACCTCCACCTCGGTAAGGATGTCTGCGAGGACGAAACGTGAGTTCTGGAAATCAGCGACCCGCTGGCCAAAAGCAGCACGGTCCCGGGTGTACTGCCTGGTCGCTTCATAAACCGCACGGGCGACAGCGGAGGAGGCGACAGCGATGGCCAGACGTCCCTGGGGGAGCTGCTCTGCCGCGTACTTAAGGCCCTGCCCCTCCAAGCCCACGAGGTTCCCGGCCGGGACGAGGACGTCGTCAAAGAAGAGTTCAGCAGTATCAGAGGCCTTGACTCCCATTTTGTCCAGCTGGCGACCGGTGGTGTAACCGTCGGTTTTCTCCACCATGAACAGGCTGAAGGAATCGCCCGACCCCCGCCCGGTGCTGCTGTCGGTCCGGGCGAGGACCAGGGCAGCGTCGCCGCTGATGCCGTTGCCAATGAAGGTCTTCTGGCCATTGAGCAGCCAGTCGCCGTCGGGGGTCCTGACCGCCTTGGTGCGGACGCCCCGCAGGTCGCTCCCCGCCTCCGGTTCGCTCCACGCTACGGAGGTGACCTTGTCCCCGCTGACCATCTGCGGCAGCCAGCGTTCCTTAAGATCATCGGATCCATAGGCCAGCAGGTGGGGGAGGACCAGATCATCCTGGAGATGGAACGCAAGCGCGACGGCGAGGTGGTTGGAGCGGGCGAACTCTTCATCGAGGACCACGCGGTAACGGTAGTCCGGCATGCCGGCTCCGCCGAACTCTTCGGGGACGGCAAGGCCGAGGAGGCCCTGCTCTCCCGCTGCCTTCCAGATACGCCGCGGCATCATGTGGTCCGCTTCCCAGCCGGCATAGCCCGGAGCGATCTCCCGCTCGTTGTATTCGCGGGCGAGGTCCCGGAAAAGTACGTGGTCCTCTTCGAACAGCGTGCGTTCCACGCAGCGACTCCTTGTGCAAAAACGAAACAACTACGAAGAAGGCCGCCCCGGAAATATCCGAGGCGGCCTGTCGAAGCTGGATGCCAGCCTCATTGGGGTGAGTAACGGGGGTTGAACCCGCGACCTCCTGGACCACAACCAGGCGCTCTGCCAACTGAGCTATACCCACCATGTGCACTCAGATATTCATTCACAAAGTCCAGGCGAGTGGTCTGTGTGAACTCATTTATCTGAGGCAGCGGATACAAGCTTACACGCTTTTTTGGGTGCTCCTGACACGTTGGGCACCGTGGGCCCCAAATGTGACGGAGCTAACCATCGAGGCCGTCCCGTTCCAGTCCCGCGGCGATCTTCTTCGCGGCAGCCGAATCGGGCCCGGGCGCCGGAACGAAGACAGCGGCACGGTAGTAACGGAGCTCATTGATGGAGTCCTGGATATCGCCCAGGGCGCGGTGCCCGCCGTGCTTCGCGGGGGCCTGGAAGTAGGCGCGGGGGTACCAGCGGCGGGCCAGTTCCTTGATCGTGGAAACGTCGATGATCCGGTAGTGCAGGTAATCGATGACTTCAGGCATGTCACGGGCCAGGAACATCCTGTCGGTGCCGACGGAGTTTCCTGCGAGCTGTGCCTTCTTCGGCTCGGGCACCCACTTGGTGATGTACTCGATGACTTCGGCTTCAGCCTCTGCCATTGTCATGCCGTGGGGGAGTTCCTCAAGCAGCTTCGACGTCGTATGCATCTGCCGGACGAAGTCGCCCATCTGCTCCAGGGCGGAGTCCTCGGGCTTGATGACGACGTCGACACCCTCGCCGAGTACATTCAGTTCTGAATCGGTAACCAGGACGGCGACCTCAATCAGGGCATCGGCACTGATGTCCAGTCCGGTCATCTCGCAGTCAATCCATACAATGCGTTCATTTGTTATTGGCACGAGACAAATGTACCCCGGCCGCTGGCCAGGGCACCGGGCACAGGGCTAGAAGCTCGAATGGCTGCGCTGACTCCGGTCGCGCCGGTCGGTTGCCGGTGCTGCGGGTGTCCGCCGGCGGGTGGGGACGTACGGCTGCAGCGGCAGTGACCCGGTTTCCGGCGGGCCAAAGGTGCGCGTCCAGCGGCTGGGTCCGTCCTGCTGGAAGGACGGGCGGTCCGTAGAGCCGAGGAATTCCCGTACTGCCTCCGGGGCTGCCGGAATACGCGGGAGAGGGGCTTCTTCCGGGGCCGCAGCTTTCGCGGCAGCTGCGGCGGCGATGGCTTCCGCTACGGAGGGCGCCGCAGTATCGGGGGCACCGCTGTTGCCTGGCCCGGCGACGGTTCCGGACACTGGGTTTGGCTGCGGCGCAGGAATGCGCGCAGGAACAGCTGCATCTGACGTTGCAGCTTTGGTGGCCGCAGCGGGAGAGAGGTACCAGGCGAGGACGAAGGCTGTGAGCAGCAGGGCAGACGCCCCTGCGGCCGGTCCGGCGGGTATCTCGGCCCAGGTGAGGCTCAGTGCGCTGGTCCCGGTGAGGAACACCCCCCAGGCCAGGAGTTCGGGATTGCGGCGCGCAGTTGTTCCCGTTTCGGGGGTACGCCTGCCCCGCCGGTGTTCTACTGGTTCTGCCCGGTGGCGCCCCACAGCCCATACCGCCTTGCCTTGTCCGATCCAACCCGCCCAGTCTATGTGAGCCGTGACGCACCTTTCGCTAAGCGCGCCGGGCAGCAGGGGAGCGGTTACACCTCGATGCTAATATTTGGCCTACTGACGAAGCCGCCTTGGCAGGGCCCGCTGACGGACCATGAGCCTGTGCGGATCCGCGGCGGCGCCCGTCTGCATTCGGGCGCCTGAACGTTGGGACAGCTGCACGAACCAGAGATTGGAACGACCCACGATGACCGCCCAGGTCCCTGCGACCGAGCCTTCGTCTCCCTCACCGGAGAACGTGAACGCCGATCGTCCCAATGTCGCCATCGTCCAAGGATTCGTCGGTTCGCTGCTGATGCTGGCCGGTTCCCTCGGTGTCGGATGGCTTTCCCTGTCGTCCGTCGAGCTGCGGCGGGTGAGCTTCATCATGTGGCTGCGCTTCGAGCCGGCAGGGGCGGTCATCTCCGTCTTCCTCCTCGCCGTCGGCGGCATGCTCCTGGTGCGCTCATGGCTCCGGCTGGGGCAGCGGATTGGGGACTGGGGGCCCGAATCCAGGCCTTACGTGCTGAAGGCTGTCCTGGCCTGGGGAGCGCCCATGACGGTGGCGCTGCCGCTGTTCAGCAGGGATGTCTTTGCCTACATCGCCCAGGGGCTGGTCATGGTCAGCGGCCTGAATCCCTACAAGGACGGCTACTCGCAGATTTCCAACTACCTGCAGCTCGGCGCGGACGATTTGTGGGCACAGAGTCCCACACCGTATGGACCAATTTTCCTGTGGATTGAGGAAATCGTAGTCCGCATTACCGGAGGGCAGACAGAGTTTTCCATCCTCCTGTTCCGGCTGATATCAGTGGCCGGTGTCGCCATGTGCGTGTATTACGTTCCCAAGCTGGCCGAGCTGCACGGCATCAACCCGAACCGGGCACTCTGGCTCACGGCCGCCAACCCGCTGTTCCTGACCAACTTCATCGCCAGCATCCACAACGACGCCCTGATGATCGGGCTCGCCCTTGCCGGCCTGTACTACGCCGCGACCAAGCGTGCCATTCTTGGCATCCTGCTGGTGACGCTTTCCGTGGGCATTAAGCCCATCACCCTGATCTTCCTGCCCTTCATTGGTCTCATGTGGGCAGGCAAAGGTGCCTCCTGGCCGCGCAGGTTCCTTTACTGGTTCCTCACCGCAGGACTTTCGCTGGGGCTGCTGGCTGTCCTGGGTGTCATCAACGGACTGGGCTTCGGCTGGGTAGGAGCGCTGAGCACCCCGGGCAGCGTCTGGATCTGGTACGCCCCGGTCGGGTTCCTGGGACTCATCGTGGCAACCCTGGGCAACGCGCTCGGTCTCCCGGGCTGGTCCTTTGCGGACTTCATCCACACCGTGGGCCGGCTGGCCTCCCTGGCCATTGTCGCCTGGCTCATGTTCGTGGGGGACTACAGCCGGCTGGTCCGGCGCCTGACCCTGGCTTTCGCAGCGATCGTCATGCTGGCACCGATGATCCAGTCCTGGTATGTCGTCTGGCTGATCCCGCTCTTTGCTGTCACAGGCATCCGCGACGACTGGCAGGTGAAGACGCTGTACCTCTTTGTCTCGTTCTTCATGGTCTATGCGATCAGCGACCAGCTCGACATCTGGCCCTACTTTGAGTTCAGCCTCAGCGCTGCCCGCCAGATTGCGGCCGTTACCGCAGTGGGCTTCGCGCTCTACCTGATCTTCCTTGATCCCAAGACCAAGGTGCTCTTCCGGAAGAAGCTTACGGAGCCGTCTCCGGGCGAACTTCGGATTCGCTGAGCTCCCGGCCCGCGCGTGCCAGCCGGACGACGTCCAGGACCGCCCAGGCGAACAGGGCGATGACAAGGATGTTCCGGACGGTGAGCAGCAGTGCGACTCCGATGTTGAGGTCGTTGTACAGCGCTTCGTAGAAGATCGGGTAGACCAAAGTGGTCAGCCCGGCAATCGGGATCATCATGGCCGCCGGAACGAGCCACGACCGGCCCTTCCAGGCAATGCCGACAGCGGCGACGGCGCCAAGCCAGAGCATGAACTGCGGCGAGCCGACCTTGTTGAAGACAATAAAGGCACCCACGAGTGCCAGGGAGCCGGAAGCCAGCAGCGCCCCGGCGTCGGCTCCGCGGCGCAGCGCCCACAGCAGCAAGACGACGACGGCGGCCGCCGCCAGCGCCAGGAGCGGGGTCATCAGCGCGGCAACCGGCTCGCCAAGGGCGCCCCGGACTTCGCGTGTGTTGATGATGATGTCTTCGTAGATGTGCGCATCCGAACTGCCCAGGATTGCCTGCCACAATCCAGGCGTCGTGAACGGTGCCTCCAGTTGCATCCCGCGGTCGCCCTGGGCTCCGACGAAACTCAGGAGGTGGCGGACGCCGCCCGCTGCTGCCACGACGGCGGCGATGGCGGCCGAGACCGCCGCACCGGTGGCCAGCACGGTCAGGCGCCGCCGGGAGACGGCCAGCACGGCCAGGATCACCGCTGCAGGCCAGACTTTGATCCAGGTGGCAGTTGCCAGCAGGGCCGCGGCGACGACCGGCCGCCGGGCCAGGAGCAGCAACCCGATGATGACCAGGGGTACGGTCAGGCCGTCCACACGCCCAACCGCGACCGGAGCCAGCAAGGCGGTAATGCCCATCCACCAATAGGCGGCAGCGTACCGCTGGCGGGTGCGCTGGCTGGTGAGGACGGCCAGGGCTACGGCGTTGAGGCCCGCAAAAATGAGGAACCAGGCCAGCTGGTACGGCCCGTAGCCCAGGACGGCCGCCAGGAGCATTGGCACCAGTGCACCGATGGGATAGACCCAGTCCGTGCTGATGCCCTGCCAGTAGCCCTCCGTGATGCCTTCGAAGGCCCACTGGCGGTAGAACTGGATGTCGCTGAGCACTTCGCCGGTAAAGATCAGCGGGGAAAGAAAGCCAAAGAAGAGCAGGTGAAGGACGGCGAACGTGATCCACAGGACGCGCGGCCGCATGTATCGGGAGTCGGCGGAAACCGGAATGGACGGCATGCGGGGTGGTTCTCCTTCGCGGGTCTTCGGGGCACGCGAACGGCTGCGCCCCAGCGACTAGGGTACCGTCGGCGCATCACGGGCATGCAATCGCGGGCGGGACACGGAATACTGGAGGCATGTCCGACGGAACAGAACACTCAATCACTGCCGACTTTGACGTCTCCTCGTGGGAGCCGACCCCCTATGTGGTGGAGGGGACGAACAGCGAACTCTCCACAGTCCGGGCGGTGAAGATCTTCGAGGGAAGCATCTCAGGCACCAGCGTCGCTGACCTCCTGCTGGCCGGAAACGCCGCAGGTGCCGGCTACGTGGGCAGTGAAGTCTTCGCCGGCAGCGTCGAAGGCCGCGAAGGAACCATGGTGATTCAGCACTGGGGCCTCGCCGAGGGGGAGGCAACGGCGTCGTCGGGGCACATCATCCCGGGATCCGGAACCGGAGCACTTGCCGGAATTTCCGGCAAAGCGATCTTCACCCAGGCTGAAGACGGGCAGCACCGGCTGGAACTGCGGGTCACTTTCCCGGCCCCGGCGTCTGCCCCGAATGATCCTGAGGGCGGCGGGGACGCGGCAGCGCCAGCTGCGCCGGGTTACTAGCGCGGGTCCTGTCCCTGGGACACGAGCAGCCATCCGGACGCAAAGGCGCAGGCAGCGATGATGACGGCGAAAGCGCCGAGCCACAGAGCTGCCGGAATGCCGGTTTGCCGGGCGAGGATCCAAGCATCCGAGGAAGGCAGTGCGTGTCTCCGGCGGGTATGGACGCCCAGCAGGTTGAGCCAGTCGCGCACGCCGCCGACGACCAGGCCGATCCCGAGGGCAACGACGGCGTAGGACGCTGTCGCAGCGGAGGTCCACCAGAGCAGGAACACTGACGCGGCTGCGCAGCCGGCTGCGATGGCGATCCCCTGCAGGTTGCGGATGAAGAGCAGCGAGAGTGCGAGGACGAGCACGCCTGCAGAGAGGGCGGCCGGCGCCCATCCCTGGACCGCTGCCCATATCAATACGGCTCCGGTGAGGGCGGGAACGGGGTAACCCCAGAAACCGGCCCATACGGCCCCGAAACCGCCGCGCCCCAGGCTGCGCATCTGCCCCGAGTGGTCAAAGCGCAGTTCGATGCCTTTAATGCGGTGGCCTGCACTCAGTGCAGCGAAGGCATGGCCGATTTCGTGCACGAACGTGACAAAGAGCCCGAACCAGCGCCAGGACCCCCGGGGAATCGAAACCAGTGCCGCGCCGGCAACAAGAGCGGCCAGGAGCCACGGCGGAGCGCTGAGGCCCTCGGCCCGGGTGAAGCCCTCAAGGAGCTTGGCGGGGATTCCTGCAGCCCAGTCGCCTTGTTCCCTAGAGATCGAGCTGTCCGCGGAGGATGGATTTTCCGGAGTGTGCAGGATTGCCGTCGTTGGGCTCGTCGGAAACATCCACGATGGGATAGGAAGCAAGGTCGAGCCCCTCCGGAATCTGGAACCTGGCCTCGCGTCCGTCCATGGTGCCGAGACTGACCATGGAAGTGATGTCAGGCGAAATGAGCCAGACCTCCCGGTACCCCTCGGCATCCGAGCCGGTGGAGGTAACCACAAGTTCACGCTCTCCGTCCGGGAGTTCATCCACGGTGGCTGTGCCTTCATCCGTGTAGGACGGCAGCGGTTCCAGTGTCACTGAGGCAAGGACTTCAGGCTGTGCAGCCTGGTTCTGGAGGATGCCCCAGGTGGCTGCGCCTGCGAGTACTGCGGCTGCAGCGGCGGCGGCCAGCCACTTTGTTCCCCGCCGGCGGCTGCGCGCAGCATCCAGGGAGACCGGTGCGGGGGGTTCCTCGCTTGCGGGGCCATGGTTGGCAGGCTCTCCCGAACCCGGCCCGGTTTCAGCATGCTGGACGCCTTCGAAAGGATCCCGGCGAAGATCCGCTGAGAGTCCCAGGGATTCATGGATGCCGGCCCACACCGCGGGCGGAGGGATCGATCCGGCCGGGGCTGCGTCCGTACTGCGCCCGGCGCTGACTACACGCCCATAGGAAAGGACTTCGGCCTGGCATCGCTCGCAGTGCTCAAGATGTGCAGCCTCATCCGGGGTTGGTTCCTCACCCAGGGCAAGGAGGGCCAATGCATCATCGTGCAGGTGCTGCATCGCTTACCTCCAATCGTTGCCGCAGTTGGGTCAGTCCCCGGCGGATATGGCTCTTTACGGTTCCCAGCGGAAGCTCGAGACGATCAGATATCTGCTGGTGAGTGAGGTCTTCGTGGAAGGCCAGCCGCAGGATCGAATGCTGGGGTTCTCCCAGGCGGGTGAGTTCGGCGTCGAGCACAACTTTGTCCGCCACAGTTTCGGGATCCGGCCCGGCCGGAACAGACCGTTGTTCCCTCGACGCCGCGCCTTCCATGATTTCATCCTCACGGATCCTGGAGGAGGTCATCGTGGCAGCAACGTTGCGGGAGATGCCGATCAGCCAGGCCGCCAGGGTGGAGCGTGCGGGAGAGTAAGTCTGCCGGTAGCGCCAGGCCCTGATGAAGACTTCCTGCACGGCGTCGTCGGCTGCAGCCGCGTCCGCCAGCCGCCGCAGCGACATGCTGCGCACCAGCGGAGCGAAGCGGCGGTAAGCCTCGGCAAGGGCTGCCTCCTCACCTGCGGCGAAGGCCTCGTCGAGGCCGTCGTCCCACTCGGGGGCACCGGATGACATCTGCTGCGTTCTCCTGCCGTTGGCCTGCCGACGTGCAGCCTGATGGCCGCTGAGCATGCGGAATGTCCCTATGATACCGGTGTTGCCGTAAGCACAACGTTATCTTCATAGTCATTCTCCGTGTCGAGCCACTTGCCGCCGCAGGTAACCAGCTTCAGCAGGTGCCCGCCGGTGCGGTCGAAGAGGCGGTGGCCGTCAAGCGAACGCTTGGCGATGTTTTCAACCTTTTCCGTTTGGTAGGTGAGGGTGGTGCCGTCCTCCCTGGTGACGATCACGCGGGTTCCGGGTTCAACGTCCTTCAAGGACGCGATGGGCAGGACTTCGGTCTGCGAATCGACGTGCGCTGCCAGCACTGAAGAGCCTGATGCTGCACCTGGAGCCGGCCCGTAGCGGTACCACCCGGCCTGGAAATGATTGTCGGGAATGGTCATGGCGCCGTTCTCCTCTACGCCGACGGGCACGACTTCAAGGTCAATCCCGGTTCCTTCCACCTGTACCCGGACCGGTGCCGGGATGCTTTCCGATGCCTCCGGTGAGGCCTGCCGGACAGGAATATTCCCGGGATCCCCGAGGGGAACCGGTGCAGGGGCCCCAGCCGCCGGTGCACTGGATGAGGCCTGCGTCTGGGTGGCAACTGGTTCCGGCGCGGATGCTCCGGTGCCGCAGGCGCCGATTCCCAGGGTTCCTGCGACGAGCAGTGCGCCCGCGAGGAAGCGGCGCTGACGTGCGGCCTTGGTCATAGGGGGTTCTCCTCCTGGACTGTGGTTGAAGGGGTGGCTGAAGGAAGGTGCAGCGCGGCCATGGGAGCCGCGCTGCACCTTCGCTGGAGGGCGCAGGGCGCCGTGGGGCCTAGAGGCCGGACTCAGCCTTGGCCGTGCTGCGGCGGCGTGCGACGAAGGCCGTGCCGGCCAGTGCCATCAGGGTCAGCCCGCCGGCTGCGGCCAGCATGGCACCGGAGTTGTCCTCAGCGGCCGGCAAGGCACCGGGTACGGCGTTCGGTGCGCTTTCCATGCCTTCGATCGTCTGCGTGGCGAGGGCCAGGTTGCCGTCTTCCAGCGAGCCCCAGGCGTAAACGATCGTGTGGACACCCTCGGGGAGGGTGAGGTCAGCCGGGCCAATGACGGGTTCAGTGGTTCCGGCTGCCGCGACCGAGGCGGAGATGGTCCCGGCGTCAACCGCCAGTGTCTTCTCCTCGGGGTTGGCCAGGTTGGTGATGACGGCGGTCCCGTTGGCCAGGACGTCAACAGCCGGTGCTGCCGCGACGTGCCGAACCGTCAGATGTGCCTTGCCCGGGTCCACGGTGGACATGTCGTTCGAGTACACGTTCGCCGTCGGTGTTCCATCCGCGCTCAGGTTGGCGACGGCGGTGAAGTTGCCGCCGGCGGTGAGCTGGGCGGAAACCGGACCGATAATTGGAGCGGAAGCGTCTGCGGCATCAGCTGCGGTGACGGCGAGCTCATAGCTTCCTGCCGGAAGTGAGAGCGGGCCCGCCATGCTGCCCGGAGTGAAATCGTCGAGGGTCAGTGCTCCGTTGACGTAAACGTCGACAGTGGTGTCGGGAACTGCGTGGAAGACTGAGAGCTGGGCATCGTCCGCGGCGGATGCCGCGGGGGCTGCCGCCAATCCGGCCCCGGCTGCCAGGCCTGCTGCTGCGAAAAGTGTGGCGGTCCTGCGCATGGCTTCTCCTTTGGTTTCGCCGGGCTCATGACCCGGCTTCTTTGTGGCCTACACCTCCTTTACTTCCGGGGCATCCAATTTGGATGCAGATGAATGGAAAAAATTTTCGGCACCTCCGCGCAGGAACGAAATTCGCGCCCGGACGGAGAGCCTGCCCATGTCACACACTGGCTGCGTAGTATCATCGATTGGTCTGCCCCCGTAGCTCAATGGATAGAGCAACGGCCTTCTAATCCGTAGGTTGCGCGTTCGAGTCGCGCCGGGGGCACCACTGCGTCCCCGCATTAACGCCGGATGCTCAGTTCCCGGATCTTCCCTTGCCGGCTGGCGCGCGCTGATGCCTGCGGCGCTTCTGCCTGCGGACATTCCCTCCCCAGCCACAAGGACCGGGCAGTGCGGCACCCTGGATCCACAGCCCGGCCGAACCCGCCGAACCCTGCCGCCGAGTCGGGAACGATGAGGCGACCGGCGGATGTGCCGGGCTGGAGCAGGCGTCTTGGCGGGCGCCGCCACCGAAAGCAGGGGAAGCACCATGACCGATTCGATCACTCTTCGCGGGTTCGTTGCCACGGAGGTCCGCACCACCACAGCCGACAGCGGCCTGGCTATCGCCGGTTTCCGGATGTGCACCACTGAACGGCGGATAGACCGGGAAACCGGGCTCTGGGTGGACGGCCATACCAACTGGTACTCCGTGTCGATGTTCCGGCAACTGGCCACCAACGCGGGCGTGAGTGTCCACAAGGGCGACAGGGTCATCGTCACCGGGCGGCTGAGGGTCCGTCAGTGGGCCACCGACGGCGGCCGCAGCGGAACCTCAGTGGATATCGATGCCGACGCAGTGGGACATGACCTGATGTGGGGGACAGCTAATTTCAGGCGCAACATCAGTGACAAGTCTTCCCAGCGCAGCACCGGGGAAGACAGCCATGACCTGCCGGGCGACGTCGACCCGGTCACCGGTGAACTCCTGGGCAGCGGGGAAGCCGAGGGTTTCCAGCCCGCGGAGACAATGGACGCCGGCATAGGAATGGATTTCGGTTCCGCAGAGGCCCACACCGGGGAACCCGAGCGGGCGTCGGCGGCCTACTGACGGTATGCCGGGCCGGGCGCCTCGGCATCGTCCGGGCCGCGTGGCAGAATGGCGCAATGACCGCAGCTAATCACGGACCGGCAGCTGGCCCGGACGGTGCCCGGGGGACGAAGCAGCGACGTTCTGCTTCCGCAACCGTGCTCGCAGCAGTGACCCTCGTGGGACTGATCCTGACCGTAGGCGGCTGCAGCGCACCTGCAACCGCGCCTGCCGAGGAACCCCAGTCCTCGGCAGCGCCGGAGGCGCCGGCCGTTTCCGAGCCGGCGGAAGGTGCTCCCGCAGAGGCAGAAGCCGTCCGCCTGGAGCTCACCGCGCTGGCTGCAGAGGTTCCTGCGCCGTCCCGGGACGAAGTGCGGGCAGCCTACGCTGCCGCCGGATTCAGCCCGGACGTCGTCGAAGTCTCGCAGGACTCCACGCCCACTGGACTGGCTGTTGATTCGATTGTTTCCGCCGCGGCGGTGGGGCAGGACTGCGTACTGGCAGAGATTCGAAGCGGGACCGCCACCGTGACCGTTGTGCCTGCGCTGGCCAATGGTGCCTGCCTGCTCGGTGATGACCGCTGATACGCCGGGCTGAACCCCGCCGCCGCAACCGGTGCATCGTGCCGATGACGCCTGCAGCCCGCTTCCCGCCAAATGGCACATAGTGGTGTCGACACACTAGCCTGAGAGCATGGCGGAATTTATCTACACGATGACCAAGGCCCGAAAGGCCGTTGGCGACAAAGTTATCCTCGACGACGTAAGCATGTCCTTCTACCCCGGCGCCAAGATCGGCGTGGTGGGGCCTAACGGTGCGGGTAAGTCCACCATCCTCAAGATCATGGCGGGGCTGGACACTCCCTCTAACGGTGAGGCACGGCTCAGCCCGGGCTACACCGTGGGCATCCTGCTGCAGGAACCCCCGCTGAACGAAGAAAAGACCGTCCTGGGCAACGTCCAGGAGGGCGTTGGGGAGATCTACGGCAAGATCCAGCGTTTCAACGAGATTTCCGAGGAGATGGCGCAGCCCGACGCTGACTTCGATTCCCTGCTCGAAGAAATGGGCAAGCTGCAGGAAGCTATTGACGCAGCTGACGCCTGGGACATCGATTCCCAGCTGGAGCAGGCAATGGATGCCCTCCGGTGCCCGCCGGCAGACGCCGACGTCACGGTCCTTTCCGGCGGTGAACGCCGCCGGGTGGCCCTGTGCAAGCTCCTGCTCCAGAAGCCGGACCTGCTGCTGCTTGATGAGCCCACCAACCACCTCGACGCCGAGAGCGTGCTGTGGCTGGAACAGCATCTCTCCTCCTACCACGGCGCCGTCCTGGCCGTGACCCACGACCGGTACTTCCTTGACCACGTGGCAGAGTGGATCGCCGAAGTGGACCGCGGGCACCTCTACCCGTACGAGGGCAACTACTCCACTTACCTGGAGAAGAAGCGCGCCCGCCTTGAAGTGCAGGGTAAGAAAGACCAGAAGCTGGCCAAGCGTCTCTCCGACGAACTGGACTGGGTCCGCTCCAACGCCAAGGGACGCCAGACCAAGTCCAAGGCCCGCCTGGCCCGCTACGAGGAAATGGCAGCGGAAGCTGAGCGCACCCGCAAGCTTGACTTCGAAGAAATCCAGATTCCGGCCGGCCCCCGGCTCGGCTCCCTGGTCCTGGAAGGGAAGAACCTGGAGAAGGGCTTCGACGGCCGCAAGCTGATAGAAGGATTGTCCTTCTCCCTGCCGCGCAACGGCATTGTCGGTGTGATTGGCCCCAACGGCGTCGGTAAGTCGACGCTTTTCAAGACGATTGTTGGCTTGGAGCCCCTCGACGGCGGTGAGCTGAAGATCGGTGAATCGGTCAAGATCTCCTACGTGGACCAGTCCCGCGGCGGCATCGATCCGAACAAGACCCTCTGGGAAGTTGTCTCCGACGGCCACGACTTCATTCAGGTCGGACAGGTCGAGATGCCCTCCCGCGCGTATGTCTCGGCGTTCGGTTTCAAAGGTCCGGACCAGCAGAAGAAAGCGGGCGTGCTCTCCGGCGGTGAGCGCAACCGGCTCAATCTCGCAATGACGCTAAAGCAGGGCGGAAACCTGCTGCTGCTCGATGAGCCCACCAACGACCTCGATGTCGAGACGCTTTCCAGCCTCGAGAACGCGCTGCTGGAATTCCCGGGCTGCGCCGTCGTCGTCTCTCACGACCGCTGGTTCCTCGACCGTGTGGCCACCCACATCCTTGCGTGGGAAGGCACTGACGAAAACCCGGCCAACTGGTACTGGTTCGAAGGCAACTTCGAATCCTACGAGCAGAACAAGGTCGAGCGCCTCGGCGCCGACGCGGCCAAGCCGCACCGTGTGACGCACCGTCGCCTGACCCGCGACTAGCTCAAGCGGAATCTGCCTGACACGCGAAAGCGCCCTGCCGAACGGCAGGGCGCTTTCGCTTTTGCGTGCGCGCGGGACTACTGGAAGGCGGGATAATCCGGCAGCCGGAGCATGCCTTCCTGGGCCACGGTGGCTACGAGCTCTCCGGAACGGTTGAAGATCCGTCCGGAGGAGAGACCGCGGGCTCCGGAAGCACTGGGGGACTCCTGGACATAGAGCAGCCAGTCGTCCACACGCAGCGGGCGGTGCCACCACATGGCATGGTCAAGGCTTGCTACGGACATGCCCCGGCTGGCCCAGGAAATGCCGTGCCGCCGCAGGACCGGTTCCAGGATGGTGTAGTCCGTGGCATAGGCAAGCGCGGCGCGGTGCAGGTTCTGGTCATCGGGCATCGGACCGAATGTCTTCATCCACACGGCGTTGCGCGCTGTGCGTTCGGGGTCGGCCTGGAAATACACGGGCTGGGTCACGTGGCGGATGTCCATGGGCCGGTAATACGACCAGGCCTTCGCAACCGGGTGGTCGAAACCGGAGAGCAGCTGCGCCGTCGTAGGAAGGGTCTCCGGATCGGGTATGCCTTCAGGCATGGGCTCCTGATGGTCCAGGCCCTCGTCGGGGAGCTGGAATGAGGCAATGAGGGACAGGATAGGCAGGCCGTTCTGATAGGCATGCGTCCGCCGGGCCGAGAAGGACCGGCCGTCCCGCAGCCGCTCCACACCGAACGTGATCGGCACTTCCGTGTCACCGGGGCGCAGGAAATAGCCGTGCATGGAGTGCATGAGCCGCTCCGGGGGGACCGTCCGCGCCGCGGCAACGAGCGACTGGCCGAGAACCTGGCCGCCGAAGACTCTCTTGCGTGGTTCCTGCTGGGACCCTCCCACGAAGATGTCTTCGTCGGTCTTGGCACCGCCCGCGTTGCTCAGGTCGAGAAGCTCGATCAGTGCGGCCGTCGGATCGAAGTCGTCGGCTGGCGCCATAGGTGTGTGTCTCCTTGCAAAAAGCGGTGGCAGTCTGCCGAATACGGGGTTCCGGCAGACGTGGATCTCTCTCGAGATTAGACGCATCAGCAGGGCCGGCCCAACATTTCGGCCCTGGCCATACAATGGCGCAGAGGTTCCGGAGCCTACCGGCAGGAGCCTGACTTCGCGCCAGCTGCGTTCTACCTGCGAAGATGGTTCGCATGCCTTTGCACCGATTTCCCATCCAGTTGCGCTTCGGCGACGAGGACGTCAACGGCCACGTCAACAACGTCCGGTACGTGCAGTTCCTCGAAGAGGCCCGGGTCCGGCTCTCCTTGCTGCCCTTGCCTGAAGCCGATGCGAAGGCGGGCGTATCCACGTTCCGCTCCGTGACCGCCGAGTTCGGAACAACCCTGGTGGCCCGCCAGGAAATTGAGTACATGACGCCGCTGACCTACAGCCAGGATCCGGCATGGATCGAGATTTGGGTCACCGAGGTGGGCGGGTCCAGCTTCTCTTACGGTTTCAGGCTCACCGATGAGTCCGCAGAGACCGTTTACGCGGTGGCTGAAGCCTCGATGGTCATGGTCAGCCGCACCACCGGACGTCCGGTGCCGCTCTCGGATGCCCAGCGCAGGATCCTTGGGGGCTGGCGGGGAGAACCCGCGCCGTTCCGCCGCCGTCGTTCCGTTGAGAGTCCAGCCGAGGGAGTTAAGTGATGCAGGCAGAGTCCTTGGATTTGGCAGACAGGCAGGTCACCGCGGACCTCCGAAACTTCGTGTCCCGCGCCCGAAGCGCCGACGACGGAGCGATCCGTCTCCAGGCCGTGGGGAACGTCCTCGCCGCGTATGTATGTGTCCTGCGGCCGCGGGTTCTCGGCGAGCCGATGCCAACCGTCATCGGGATGCGGGCGATGCCGCTGGCACGGCCGGCGTCGCTGGACAGCACTGTCCAGCTCTCAGCTGTCGCGGACCGGCTGGCACGGATGGATGCGGACGCAACGAACCTGCCCATCCCGCCCATGTCCGTCTCGGAGAGCTGGGCGGGGATAGCTGCTCCCCGCTCCGGATGGCAGCGTGAGGCGGACGTCGAGACGGCACTGCTGGAACAGACGGCGCACCGCGGTATCCGTGAAGTGGCCGCGAGGATCCCCGGGCAGCCCGGAGCGGCGGTGGTCAACAACGTCCGGGTTCCGATTTGGAGTGAAGAGATCGCCGGGCTGGGCGTGGCGCTGCCTGCCGGGGCCGCCTTCGCAGCCCTGACGCTCGGATTCCTTCCGGAGAGCTCTGCCGGAGGCACCGCGGCACTCTTCAGCAACGGCCGCTGGCTGCGGCTCTCCACTGACCTTGGGCACGTACTGGTACGCCCCCCGTCGGTGCTCTTCTAGCACCGGTCCGGGGAGCTGTCCCGCCGGTTAGGCGGAGTTGACCATGGAGTGTGCGGCCCGGTCCAGGTAGTCCCAGAGTGTTTGCTCCTGCAGCGGCGGGAGCTCCAGGGCATCGACTGCCGTGCGCATGTGCCTCAGCCACGCATCCCGGGCAGCGGGGGAGACCTGGAAGGGCATGTGCCGCATCCGCAGCCGCGGATGGCCGCGCTGCTCCCCGTAAGTTCTGGGTCCGCCCCAGTACTGTTCCAGGAAGAGCAGCAGCCGTTCCTTGGCCGGGCCCAGGTCTTCTTCGGGATACATGGGCCGCATCAGCGGGTCGTCAGCGACACCGTCATAGAAGACGTCGACCAGCTTCACGAAGGTGTCATGGCCTCCGACGACTTCGTAGAAGTTATAGCCGGGCTGGGTGAAGCCGGTGCCGGGGGTCGAAGCGGTCAGCGGCAGTGCCGGCCCCTGGCCGTGCGGAGTCTCAGTCATTTCCTTTAACTTCCTTGTTTTCTGTGGCGCCTGCTGCGGCACCTTCGCCGGCGTCGTCACCGGCAGCGGGCTTGTACTTTCCCTGGGAGCGGTTGCCGACCATGGCGAACTCGCCGTTGCGGATGTACCAGATCACTCCGCGGTCATCGACCAGCCGGGTGATCCTGATACCCACTGACTGAACGGTGCCGGTGGTGGTGCCGACTTCGATCACGTCCCCGATGCCGTACTGGTCTTCCATCGTGATGAAGAATCCGGCAAGGGCGTCCCGGATCAGTTCGCGTGCGCCGAAGCCGAGGGCAATGCCGACGATTCCCACGCTGGCCAGCAGGGGAGCGATGTTGATGCCGATGGCGTCAAGGACCATGATGATCACGATTGTCCAGATCGCCACCGTGATGAAGCTGCGAAGCAGGGCGCCGAAGGTGTCAGCGCGCTGCGCTCGACGTTTGTGGTCGAGGTTGCGCATCACCGGCTGCGCCCAGCGCATCCCGCTGATGCGGACCAGCGATGATCCCTTCTGGGCCCTGGCCACAACCTTGGAGATCAGGTAGCGGGCAACAAGCCAGACGATGAGTCCGGCGATGACGATGATTCCGGCCTCGAGCAGGCCGGTGACATCGAAGTTGATGACGGCTGGAAAAATAGTTGCTGGAAGTTGCACGGTGCAGCGGCGTCCTTAGCTTCGGCGAATCGGCTTATCCAAGGCTACCGGTACGGCTATCCGCGGGTTGCCGCCTCATGCCGCACCGGGAAGTTCACACTCCGGGCGATAAAGCACAGGCGGTGCGCCTCATCGTGGAGGGCCAGGGCTGCGTCCGGGTCGCCATCGTCGATGACGACCTGCGGACGCAGCAGTACGGAAGTAAATTCGCCGCTGCCGTCGCGGTTCAGCCGGAGGGTGCCTTCGGCGTCGTCGTGATAGGAAACGACGTTGACGCCGTTTTTAACGGCGACGTGCAGGTAGGAGAGCATGTGGCACTGCGAGAGTGCGGTGAGCAGAAGCTGCTCTGGGTTCCACCGGTCCTTGTCACCGTGGAACGTGGGATCCGCGGTCCCGGCCAGGTCCGGCAGCCCCTCGGCGCGGACAATGTGGTCCCGCCCATATCCGCGGTAGTTCGTTGTCCCGCTGCCGCGGTTCCCGGTCCATTCCAGTGAGATGCCATAACGGTGCTCTGAGAGGTTCACGCCTCAAAGTTACCTTGGCAGCACCGCGGAAGGGAGCGGGAACCGCAGCGGAACAGTGCCGTTAGCGGTCGGCTGCCTGTGCCTTCAGCGCCCGGACGACGCCGTCGCGGCTTTCCAGCAGCAGCCGCCGCAGCGCCGGCGCTTCATCGCCCAGGGATGCCAGGAAGGCATCCGTGCGGTCCACGGTTGCCTGTGTGGTGAGGCGCGACGGGTAGAGGCCGACGACGATCTGCTGGGCGATCTCATGCGTGCGGCTGTCCCACACAGCGCGAATGGCGCCGAAGTACTTTTCGGCGTACGGCTCCAGCAGGGCCGTGTCATGTACGCGGCTGAATCCGCCGATAGCGGCCCGCTGGGCAGCGTTGGGCATGTCGGAGCGTTCGACGATTGCTTCCCACGCCGCAGCCTTGGCCTCTGCGGAGGGCAGGGCTGCGCGGGCTCCGGCAGCGGCCAGCGCTCCGGTCGCCGTCGCGTCGCGTTCCAGCTCGGCAGCAATCTCCGCCTCGCCTGACCGGCCGCCGGCCACCAGGGAAGCGAGCAGCTCCCAACGCAGGTCGGAGCCGACTTCGAGGCCTCCGAGCACGAGGTCGCCCGAGAGCAACCCGGCGACGGTATCGAGCTGTTCGGGGGTCTGTGCGTGGGAGGCAAAGGCCTTGACGAACTGCAGCTGGGAATCCGATCCTTCAGCGGCCCCGCGGCTGAGCTCCCAGAGGCTGTCGGCAGCCGCAGCCGTCATGGCCTGCTGGTCCTGCGGATTCACATAGAAGGCCAAGGTCGTTGCCAGCTGGCGCAGCAGGACCTGGACCACGGAAGAATCCGATTCGGAGGCAATGTTCTGCAGCACGAGCTCGACGTAGTTGCGGGCCGGGATTTCGCCGTCGCGGGTCGCGTCCCACGCGGAGGCCCAGACGAGGGTGCGCGGCAGCGACTCATCGATGTCGCGCAGGCGGCGGGTCGCCAGACGGGAGGACGCGTCGTCCAGGCGGATTTTGGCGTAAGCGAGGTCGTCGTCGTTGAGCAGGATCAGGTCCGGACGCACGCGCCCGATGAGTTCCGGCACGCCGGTCAGCTCCCCGTCGACGTCGAGTTCCACCCGGTCGCTGCGGCGCAGCTTGCCGTCTTCGCCCGCTGTATAGAAGCCGATGGCCAGACGGTGCGGGCGCAGCGTCGGGTACTCCGGTACAGCGCTCTGGCGGACAGCGAAGGAGGTGATGACGCCGTCGTCGTCCGTTTCCAGCTCCGGACGCAGCGTGTTGACGCCTGCGGTTTCCAGCCACTGGGCGGACCACTGGCTGAGGTCGCGGCCGCTGGCTGCTTCGAGTTCGGAGAGCAGGTCAGAGAGTTCCGTGTTGCCCCAGGAGTGCTTGCCGAAGTACTCACGGACACCCTGCATGAACTTGTCCTGGCCGACCCAGGCCACCAGCTGCTTCAGGACGGAAGCGCCCTTGGCGTAGGTGATGCCGTCGAAATTGACCTGGACGTCTTCCAGGTCGCGGATCTCTGCCACGATCGGGTGCGTGGTGGGGAGCTGGTCCTGGCGGTAGGCCCAGGCCTTTTCCATGGACGCGAAGGTAGTCCAGGCCTGCTTGAACTCGGTGGCTTCAGCCGCCGCGAGGGCTGACATGAATTCTGCGAACGACTCATTCAGCCACAGGTCATTCCACCAGCGCATGGTCACCAGGTCGCCGAACCACATGTGCGCGAGTTCGTGGAGCACGGTGATGGCGCGGCGCTCTACCGTGGCATCGGGGACGCGGCCGCGGAAGACGTAGCTTTCCAGGAAGGTCACAGCCCCGGCATTCTCCATGGCACCGGCGTTGAACTCGGGCACGAAGAGCTGGTCGTACTTCTCGAAGGGGTACGGGGTGCCGAACTGGGCTTCGTAGAATTCAAAGCCCTGCCGGGTCAGTTCGAAGATGTTCTCCGCATCCAAATACTCCATCAGGGACCTGCGGGCAAAGACGCCCAGCGGGATGGTGCGGCCGTCGGAGCTGGTGAGCTCGGAACGGACTGACTGGTACGGGCCCGCAATCAGCGCCGTGATGTAGGAAGAAATCCGGGGCGTCGGTTCGAAGGACCAGGTGGCGCTGGGGGACGTGGAATCCTCTGCGCTGGCCTTGACCGGTTCCGGTGTGGGGGAGTTGGAAATAACGTCCCAGTGCTCAGGTGCCGTCACCGTGAAGCGGAAGGTTGCCTTGAGGTCCGGCTGCTCGAAGACGGCGAACATCCGGCGGGAGTCCGGAACCTCGAACTGGGAATAGAGGTAGACCTCGTTGTCCACGGGATCCACGAAACGGTGCAGTCCCTCACCGGTGTTCATGTAGAACGCATCAGCATCCACCACGAGCTCGTTTGACTCTGCCAGGTTGGGCAGCTGGATGCGCACACCGTCTGAGACGGACTCAGGGTCCAGTGAGACACCGTTGAGGGTAATCCTGTGCACCTTGGCGGTGACTGCGTCAATGAAGGTGCTGGAACCCGGCTCGGCGGTGAAACGCACAACGGTCGTGCTGCCGAAAACGTCGTCACCACGGGTCAGGTCAAGGTTGATGTCGTAAGACTCGACGTTGATCAGTTCTGCCCGTTCACGCGCCTCAGTGCGGGTGAGATTCATACCTGGCAAGGTTGAGCCTTTCGAAGTGGAGAAATGTTGCCGGCGTGGCACCTGGCCACGCCGGCGGCAATGAACAATTGCAACATTCTCTCACTTGGGGCTGTTCTGCCAAGCGGGGGGAGTCCCGGGGACGCCGAGCCTAGCGGTACTTCACGACGGCTGACCCGTTGCGCAGGGTGATTTTCCCGCCTGCGAAGGTTTGCTCGGAACCATTTGGAACTGGGTACTCGCCTGACGTCGGGTACCCGAGTCTTCCATTTTCCCAGCCCTGCGCTGCATATGCGGCCCGAATCTTGCCGGCGTTGGCGTGACCTCCCGCGCCGGGTGACCAATAGATTGTTCCGCCCTGGAAGGACTGGTAGACGCCGCCGTTCCGTATTTTCACTTCCCCCGAGACCGGGTAGCCCAGGAATCCGTTCTCCCACCCGAGGCGGGCGTAAGCGGCACGAACGCCGCCGGCGTTTGCATGCGCGCCTGTCGCGGGCGACCAATAAATTGTTCCGCCCTGGAAGGACTGGTAGACGCCGCCGTTCCTTATTTTAACTTCCCCTGACACCGGGTAGCCCAAAAATCCCTGTTCATATCCCAACGACGCGTAGGCAGAGCGAATGCCGCCGTTGTTGAGGTGGGCGCCCGTCGTAGGTGACCAATAGATTGTTCCGCCCTGGAAGGACTGGTAGACGCCGTTGCGTCCTATGGGGATTTCCGGTGTCACGGGATAGCCCACGCGTCCAGCCGCTGCGCCATTCTTGCGATATACGTCGTGCAATGCTCCCTTCTTGACGGCCAATGCACCGGTTGAAGGACTCCAGTAGATGGTTCCCTTCTCGAAGGTCTGAGAGGCTCCCCCGGCTGAGACGGACTCGCCGCCGGTGGGGAAGCCCAACGAGCCCGAGGGGCCCTTTAGCGAGGTGTAGGCCGTATTGATAGCCCCTACGACAATCCTGGAACCGGTAGCTGGTGACCAGGTGAGCGTGCCGCCCTGGAATCGCTGGACGAGTCCCTTGCCGACGGCAGACTGTCCCGCAGCGGGAAATCCGAGTTTGCTTTTTTCCGCTCCCATGGCCAGGTAACGATCCAGCAAGGCTCCCTTGGGCACCAGGACAGCTCCCGTTGAAGGGCTCGAATAAATGACGCCCTTTTGGAATTGCTGCGAGGCCCCTCCCTTTAGCTTTACCTCTCCTGCTGTGGGAAACCCCATTTTTCCTGCCGGGCCTTTGGCAGCCATGTAGGCAGACCCGATTGATCCGCTCACTGTGTGTATCCCGGATGCGCGCGAGTAGACCAGCCGTCCCCCCTGGTAATCCTGGATGCGTCCGCCGGCCGAGGAGTATTCGTCGGAGATCGGATACCCAAGTTTTCCGTTTTGATATCCCTGGCGGGCATAGGCATCACGAACGGGACCCTGCAGCGACGCGTACGCAGTTTTACCCGGGAGCCGCATTATGGAGCCTCCCTGGAAATTCTGGAAAACCCCTCCGCCCGGCAGGCTGACGTGCTCGCTGGTAGGGTAGCCGAGCGGTCCGTGCTCGTAGGAATGACGGGCATATGCCTGACGTATTTCCCCGTTCGGAGAACTCCGGGCGCCGGTGGCAGGGCTCCAATACATGACTCCACCCTGGAAATTCTGGTAGACGCCGCCCTTGCCGCCCGGCAGTTCGGACGACGTTGGATAGCCCAGCGATCCGTTGTGCCCTCCTTGGGCCAAGTAGCCGCTCCGTACCGCGCCTCCGACAATAAAAGCGCCGTGGGAAGGCGAGAAGTAAATGGTTCCGTTCTGGTGCTGGCGGTAGGCACCGTTCTGCTTTTGCCCTCCAACGATCCCGCCTTGGGCAGGCCCTGTTCCAGGGTTTGCGGCGAAGACGGCATCAATTGCCCTTTTAGCCTGAGCGCTGCCGCTTCCGGTTACCGTAACGGACGCAGAGGTGGAACTCACCGAATGGATTGCGACAGTAGAGCCGCTGTGGGTGGTGAACGTCTGTCCCTGCTGCCAGGCATGCTTGGTGTTGTAGTAACCGGAGAAAGGCTTGGTGGTAGGCGGAATGATGAGGGAGTTTAGGGCCCAGGAGTTCGCGGCATCAGCTTTGATGATCTTGACGCCCCGGTTTCCGGCGCTGCTGCCTGACAAGTATTGGTCATAGCCGGCGGGCTGGCGGAGTTCTACGTAGTACTCTTCACGGGACTGGGGATCGACGAACCTCAGCGCACGGTTGGCACCCGAACCGCCCCAGGGCCGCAGAGTGAATGTCCGCGGCGATCCTGCCTCGCCTATATCGAGGACCTCGTTGCCCTGACCGAAGCTGCCCTTGTGCCAGAAATATGAACTGATCACCGGCTGGTGGTTCTGGGCCGAACCCATGAGGTCGGTGGTGTCGCCGTACTCACGACTGGTGCAGGCACCGTCCGCCCAGCGCCCGTTCGAGCCCGGGCCGACGTCCGAGCGCCCGTTCGTGCACTGCAGGCTATTGGCATGAAGCAGCCCCAGGACATGGCCGAACTCATGCGTGACGACGTTGTTGGTGAAATTTGACGGAGCGGGCATGAGGATTCGTCCTGCCGTGCCGCCCACAGTCCACCCGCCGCCGAGGATGCCGCCGTAGCCACCGGACCGCAGATCGGCCGTGGGCACGAAGACCACGAGCGCCGTGTAGGGGTTGTCCACCCATTTCAGCTCTTTGGCGATCTTATTCATCATCGTCGCGTAGTCATCGTATGCATGGGCGGTGGCGCTGCGGTGAATCTTCTCACTGGCTACGGACATCGACAGACGGCCGTTCGACATCGTTTTCCAGTAGTTGCTGGCGCTGGAGATCGAGTTGCGCGCGGAGTTGAGATTCACCAGGTTCCCGTTGCCTTGCACCGTTGCACGGACGAGGGTGACCTTGATGTTTCCTGCCCGTGCCGCTGCGGAGAGCATGCTGGCCGCGCCGCCGCGCGCCAGCATCGGCTCTACGTGCTGATGTTCGGTCTCAACAGCAGAGCGGACGCTGCCGTCAGCCTCGGTGACCAGCGGGGTGTCAGGACCGGGAACGACATGGCCTTCACCGACAGGCACATACTCGTAGCCGTCGTCTTCGGGCACGGCTGTCTCTTCGGGGGCGTTCGAGGCATCGGCGACATCCAGTGGGACTGCCTGCTCTGCGGGCGCCGTGCTCTCCGGAGAAACCTCCGGAGCCGGGGACACCTCCGGAACCTGGGACATCTGCGCCGGAAGGGGCTCAGCACCGCCATTCAGGGCATCTGCCGGGACTTCGCCCGGAAGGACGAGGGGCTCAGGGCCACCGGGAGACTCCAGGACAGCATCAGGAAACGCCGGCTCCGCATTCACGGCCGCCGCAGGAGGAAGACCTCCAAAAACGAGGCCTGCCGTCAACGTTGCAAGAAGGACGAGTTTCCCGGTTTTCAATGGCAAATCCTTGCATAGCGTTACTTCGGAGGTGGACGTGGTTTCGCTGGGAACCCTCCAATGCCGGACTTGCCGACGGGCGAGCCCGTTCCCAGCGAAACCACTTGCACTCTCAGCTATCGGCCGGAGTTTAGGCGGCGTTACCCGTTTGCGTCACAGGAGGGCAAAAAAGTTAAGCTGGTACTGGAAGTTCCACCACATACACCCATGAACGGAAACCCATGCGCGTCCATATCGCTACAGACCATGCAGGACTCGAACTTAGCGCCCACCTGCAGGAACACCTGGCTTCGAAGGGGTATGAGGTCGTGGACCACGGTCCCAAGGAGTATGACGCGGAAGACGACTACCCGGGTTTCTGCATTGACGCCGCAAAAGCTGTTGCCGCGGACCAGGCAGCCGGAATCGATGCCCTGGGCATCGTGCTGGGCGGTTCAGGCAACGGAGAGCAGATCGCTGCCAACAAGGTCCGCGGCATCCGGGCGGCCCTCGCGTGGAACCTGGACACGGCGCGTCTTGCCCGCCAGCACAACGACGCCAACGTCGTCGCAGTCGGCGGACGGCAGCACAGCCTCGCCGAAGCGACGAACATCATTGACGCGTTCCTCGCAGAGCCCTTCAGCGATGCCGAACGCCACGTCCGGCGCATCGGACAGATTGCGGAGTACGAGGCCAGCGGCGCCATTGCCACCCGCTGATGCCTGAAGGCCACTCCATCCACCGGCTCGCCCGGCAATTCCGGTCGGTTTTTGCCGGGCAGAGGCTGGCGGTTTCCAGCCCCCAGGGCCGGTTTACTGCGGGGGCCGCACAGCTGGACGGGCATGTCCTCGTCGACGCCGCAGCACACGGAAAGCAGTTGTTCCTGGGGTTCGACAATGAACTTTTCCTGCGAATCCATCTGGGACTTTACGGTGCCTTCGATTTCGGCGGCGATGAGACGTTCCGCGGTTCGTCCAGCATCGGTGCGCCGCGCCGGGTGGGGGAGCAGGAAGTAGCTGACGACGGCGGCATGGCCGCGTATGCGGGCCCGCCTGAGCCCCGGGGCGCGGTGCGCGTCCGCTTGGTATCCGATCACGGATGGGCGGATCTGCGCGGCCCCACGGCATGCGAGGTTGTCACTGAGCACGAACGCTCGGCAGTCCTGGCAAGGCTGGGCCCGGACCCGCTGCAGCCGGACGCAGACCCGGAGGAGTTCGTTCGCCGGCTGACTCAGCGGACTTCGCCGGTGGGACAGCTGCTGATGAACCAGGAAGTCCTCGCCGGCGTAGGCAACGTCTACCGGGCCGAGCTGCTGTTCCGGGCGCAGATACCGCCCCGGCAGCCGGGTAAACAGGTTCTTCAGGCCACGGCGCTTGACCTGTGGAAGGACGCCGTCGTGCTGATGGCCGACGGCGTCGCCGCCGGAAGGATTGTTACGACGCGTCCGGAGCACCGCGGCGATCAGTCGCAGCCGGCGCCGGCCAGTGAAGCGCATTACGTCTATAAGCGCCAGGGGCTGCCCTGCCGGATCTGCGGTACCGCGGTGGTCATGACGGACATGGCCGCGCGGAAGCTGTACTGGTGCCCGTCCTGCCAAGCAGGATAAGGGCACAAAAAAGTCCCGGTTCACGGTGTCTGTACCGTGGATCGGGACTCTTTTGGGAAAATATTCCGCCGAGGGGATGACGGGAATCGAACCCGCGTAATCAGTTTGGAAGACTGAGGCTCTACCATTGAGCTACATCCCCGGCGCCGTAAGGCAGGATTTACCTTAGCACGGGTTTTCGGCGGATGGACAATCGGCGGCTTCCGCTTCGAGCGGTGTGCCGGGCAGGTCCGGAATTGTGCATGATTGCAACAATGCCGGTAGGCTGTCAGGTGCACTGACGGGGTGTAGCTCAGCTTGGAAGAGCGCCTGCTTTGGGAGCAGGAAGTCGCAGGTTCAAATCCTGTCACCCCGACTCTGTATGAACAACGGTGCAGACCAACCCCAGAACCCTCAGGAGAACTAACGCTGTGAAGAGCGCTGTAGAAAACCTCACACCCACGCGGGTAAAGCTCAACGTAGAAGTTCCGCTTGAGGAATTGAAGCCGAGCATCGACGAGGCCTACAAGACCATCGCCACCCAGGTGCAGGTCCCGGGCTTCCGCAAGGGCAAGGTCCCCAACAAGCTCATTGACCAGCGCGTTGGCCGCGGCTACGTCCTCGAAACCGCCATCAACGAAGGCCTGAACGGGTTCTACCAGGCAGCAGTCCAGGAAACGGGCATCCGCCCCCTGAGCCGGCCTGAGGTTGAGATCAGCGAAGTTCCCGATCCCACTTCGGACGAAGGCCAGCTGGTCTTCAACGTCGAGCTGGACATCCGCCCCGAAATCGAACTGCCGGACTACGCCGGCATCGAGGTCACCGTTGAGCCGGCCGAAGCCGCAGACGGCGACGTCGACAAGGCGCTGGACGAGCTTCGCGGCCGCTTCGGCACGCTGAAGTCCGTTGACCGGCCCGCTGCCAACGACGACTTCCTGACCATGGACCTGGTCGCGAAGGTCGACGGCGAAGAGGTAGATTCCGCTGCGGACCTGTCCTACCAGGTCGGCGCCGGCACCATGCTTGAAGGCATGGATGAAGCAGTTACCGGTCTCTCCGCAGACGAGTCGGCAACGTTCGTCACCAAGCTGGCCGGCGGTGAGCACGCAGGTTCCGACGCCGAGGTCACCGTCACCGTGAAGGCTGTCAAGGAGCGCGAACTCCCCGAGGCCAACGACGACTTCGCCCAGCTGGCGAGCGAGTTCGACACCATCGCCGAACTCCGCGAAGACCTGGCAAAGCGCGCAGCCGAAGCCAAGGTCATGGAGCAGGGCGTCGAAGCCCGCGACAAGGTCCTCGAGAAGCTGCTGGAAATGGTTGAGGTTCCGGTTCCGGAGTCTGTCATCGAAGAGCAGCTTGAGCAGCACTTCAACTCTGATTCGGCCCACGCTGCCGGCGAAGACCATGACAACGAAGAGCACCGCGCCGAGATCCGCGAGAACACCGAGCAGGCGTTCAAGAACGAAATCATCCTGGACGCTGTCGCGGACAAGGAAGAGGTCGGGGTCAACCAGAACGAGCTCATCGACTACATCGTGTCGATGGCCGGGCAGTACGGCATGGATCCGAACCAGTTCGCACAGCTCATTGACCAGGGCGGCCAGGTTCCGATGATGGTTGGCGAAGTCCGCCGCCGCAAGGCCCTCGCCAAGGTCCTGGAACTGGCGAAGGTTTCCGACACCACCGGCGCCGAGGTCGACCTGACCGCGTTCGTCCGCCCGGAAGGCGAAGAGACGGCACCTGAGGCCGACGCCGCCGAAGAGGCAGCCGACGACAAGGCCTAGGCTTTATTCCAAGCGAGATAAACCAGCATCGCAGCACCGCAGCCCAGGCTGCGGTGCTGCGTGCTTTAATCCGGTAGTTCCAGCCTTCCGCAAAGCCGTGCGCCACGGACGCATGCGGCGGGCGGGCGCACCGTGCGCCGTCAGCGAACAGTGCGCGTAACGGGAGCAAAAGCAACACACGACCGGTTAGTGTCCAAGAAGAGATAAACGGCGGAGGCCAATCCGGTGTACACAGCGGACCGGTAACCCGCCAGAGCGAGAGGTCACTCAGTATGGCAAATGCACCCAGCACACCCACTATGGCTACTGTGGACCCGGCCAGCCGGGATGACTACATCTACAACCGGCTGCTGAAGGAACGGATCATCTGGCTCGGCTCCGAGGTTCGGGACGACAATGCCAACGCGATCTGCTCCCAGCTCCTCCTGCTCTCCGCCGAGGACCCCGAAAAGGACATCTACCTCTACATCAACTCCCCGGGCGGCTCGGTAACGGCCGGCATGGCCATCTATGACACCATGCAGTTCATTCCGAACGACGTCGTCACCGTTGCTACCGGCCTGGCGGCGTCGATGGGACAGTTCCTGCTGTCCTCCGGCACGAAAGGCAAGCGCTACGCTACGCCGCACGCACGTATCCTCATGCACCAGCCGTCCGGCGGCATCGGCGGCACCGCCTCCGATATCCGCATCCAGGCTGAACTGATCCTGCACATGAAGCAGGTCATGGCCGAGCTCACCGCCGAGCAGACCGGCCAGAGCGTTGAGACCATCCTGAAGGACAACGACCGCGACAAGTGGTTCACCGCTGAGGAAGGCCTCGCCTACGGCTTCTTCGACAAGATCTCCGCCCACGCCGGCGGAGTTACCGGCGGCGGCGGAACCAACCAGGACCAGGACGGCGAGCAGGAATAACCTGCACCGGGCAGCGCACACAAAGACTTCAGGAGTAAAGCAATGAACCACAATTTCGGAACCCCGGGCGCCATGGCTCCGCAGATGCCGTCCAGCCGTTACGTACTGCCGCAGTTCGAAGAGCGCACGCCGTACGGCTTCAAGCGCCAGGACCCCTACACCAAGCTGTTCGAGGACCGCATCATCTTCCTCGGCGTGCAGGTTGACGACGCGTCAGCCGACGACGTCATGGCGCAGCTCCTGGTGCTGGAATCCACGGACCCGGACCGCGACATCACCCTCTACATCAATTCTCCCGGCGGCTCGTTCACGGCCATGACGGCAATTTACGACACCATGCAGTACATCCGCCCGGAAATCCAGACGGTTTGCCTTGGCCAGGCCGCCAGCGCTGCTGCCGTCCTGCTGGCAGCCGGTACCCCGGGCAAGCGCCTGGCACTGCCGAACGCACGCGTGCTCATCCACCAGCCGGCCCTCGGCGGCGGTGAGCGGGGACAGGCCTCCGACCTGGAGATCCAGGCAGCAGAGGTCATGCGCATGCGGACCTGGCTTGAGGACACCCTGGCACTGCACTCCAACAAGACGTCGGAGGAAGTCAACCGGGACATCGAACGCGACAAGATCCTGACGGCACAGCTGGCCCTCGAATACGGGCTGATCGACCAGGTGCTCGATTCGCGCAAGATCAAGACACCGGCCATCAACAAGAGCTGAGCTGCCCTTCGGGCCTAAGCGCCTTGGCCCAGCTGCGGGCATCCACCACGCATGGCAGGGGCAGCGACGGAAGCCCGTGGAGCGGAAAAACCGCACCACGGGCTTCTTGGTTACTGATTAGCTCCTCCAAGTGTCCTAGAGTGGACCATGCTGACAGGCACGCATTTCCTTCCGGCACGTTATTCCTCCGGCACGGCAACCGCCTTTCCGGGGACCATCTAAAGGGGACTGAACTATGGCTCGCATTGGTGAGAGCACAGATCTGCTTAAGTGCTCTTTCTGCGGAAAGAGCCAGAAGCAGGTGCGGAAGCTCATTGCCGGCCCCGGGGTCTACATCTGCGATGAGTGCATCGAGCTGTGCAACGAGATCATCGAAGAGGAACTCTCGGAAACAACCGAGGGCGATACCTTTGTCCTGCCCAAGCCGCGGGAAATCTTCGACTCCCTGCAGGAATACGTCATCGGACAGGAACCGGCCAAGCGGTCCCTCGCCGTCGCCGTCTACAACCATTACAAGCGCATCCAGTCCGGACATGCGACGCGCGGTCCCGGGAACCTGACCGACGCGGTCGGTACCGAGGACGTGGAGATCGGCAAGTCCAACATCCTCCTGATCGGCCCCACCGGCTGCGGCAAGACCTATCTGGCACAGACGCTGGCCCGACGGCTGAACGTGCCGTTCGCCGTCGCTGATGCCACCGCGCTGACGGAAGCCGGCTACGTGGGCGAGGACGTTGAGAACATCCTCCTGAAGCTCATCCAGGCCGCTGACTATGACGTCAAGAAGGCCGAGCAGGGCATCATCTACATTGACGAGATCGACAAGATTTCGCGCAAAAGCGAGAACCCTTCCATCACCCGGGATGTCTCCGGCGAAGGGGTGCAGCAGGCACTGCTGAAGATCCTGGAGGGCACGGTTGCCTCGGTGCCGCCGCAGGGCGGGCGCAAGCACCCGCACCAGGAATTCATCCAGATCGACACCACGAACGTCCTCTTCATCGTTGCCGGCGCCTTCGCCGGACTGGAGGAAATCATCGGCTCGCGGTCCGGCCGCAAGGGCATCGGTTTTGGCGCCCCGCTGAATGAGACCACCAAGGGAACGGACTCCTACGCGGAGGTCATGCCGGAGGACCTGCTGAAGTTTGGCCTCATCCCTGAATTCATTGGCCGGCTGCCGGTCATCACCACGGTCTCCAACCTGGACCGTACCGCGCTCATCCAGATCCTGACCGAACCGAAGAACGCTCTGGTGAAGCAGTTCCAGAAGATGTTCCAGCTCGACGGCGTGGAGCTGGTGTTCGACGCCGACGCCCTCGACGCCATCGCTGACCAGGCACTGGAGCGCGGCACCGGTGCCCGCGGCTTGCGTGCGATCCTCGAAGAGGTACTGCTGCCGGTCATGTTCGACCTGCCCAGCCGGGACGACGTCGCGCGTGTCGTGATCACCCGGGAGGCAGTGACCGACAAGGTGGAACCCACCCTGATCTCACACGACGTGATCGCGAAGCGGCGGAACAAGTCGGCCTAGCGTCACCACCCCAGCAACACACTGCGCCAAGGAGCAAACCCGTGTCCAACAGCACTGCCACAGCCGATTTCTGGTTCGATCCCACCTGCCCGTTCGCCTGGGTCACTTCGCGCTGGATGGGCGAAGTCGAAAAGGTGCGCGATGTCCGTACTGACTGGCACGTCATGAGCCTTGCGGTGCTGAACGAGGGACGCGACCTGCCGGAAGCCTACCGGGAACGGATCGACAAGGCCTGGGGCCCGGTTCGGGTCATCATTGCCGCCGCGGAGCTGCACGGACCCGAGAACATCAAGAAGCTCTATGACGCCATGGGCACGCGCATCCACGAAAAGGAAATGAAGGACTACGACGCGGTCATTGCCGAATCGCTGCAGGAAGCCGGCCTGCCGGCCGAACTTGCCGAGATCGCCGCAACTGACAAGTTCGACGACCAGCTCCGCGCGTCCCACCAGCGGGCCATCGACATGGTAGGCGACGACGTCGGCACACCGGTCGTGGCTTTCAACGGCACCGCTTTCTTTGGCCCGGTGCTCACCCGGATTCCGCGCGGTGAGGAAGCCGGAAAGATGTTCGACGGCGCCGTGCTCCTGGCCTCCAACCCGGCTTTCTTTGAACTCAAGCGCAGCCGCACCGAGAACCCGCAGTTCGGCTAGCTAAGGTGAGTTCCCCGCTCAGGAACTCCTCGCAGCCTTAAACGCACGTGCCCCCGGCCGGATCATCCGGCCGGGGGCACGTGCTTTTCGTTCTATTCCGCGGGGGCCAGCTCGACGCCGGTCACGGCCATCTCGCCGTCGCCCTCAGCCAAGTCCAGCTTCCGGACATTACCGGCAGCCAGCAGGTCAGGCAGGCCCGCGCGCAGGCGTGCCACCTGCGCTGCCGGGGCCGTCACCGTGGCCGCCAGGACCTCGGTGCGCTGCTTGACCTTTGCCTCGGACTTCGCCTTGCGGATGCCGCCGAGGGCCTGGGCAACCGTTCCCAGGATCGCAGCGTCGGCACCGGATACTTCTGCGGCGAGACCCTCCACGGCAGGCCAGGTGGCGCGGTGGACGGAACCCGCACGCCACCAGCTCCAGACCTCTTCGGTGGCGAAGGGCAGGAACGGGGCGAACAGGCGCAGGAGCGAATCCAGCGTTGTGGCCAGGGTTGCCAGGACGGAGGCCTGCTCTGCGTCACCTGCGGCGCCGTAGGCCCGGTCCTTGATCAGCTCCACGTAGTCGTCCGTGAAGGACCAGAAGAAGGACTCCGTGATCTGCAGTGCCCGGGCGTAGTCGTAGCTCTCGAACGCCTTCGTCGCATTGTTGACGACGTCGACCAGCTGCACCAGGAGCGACTTGTCCAGCGGGTTCGTGATTACCGAAGCGTCGGCTGAAACCACATTGGCTTCCGTCGCGCCGAGGTTCAGCACGAACTTGGAGGCGTTGAGCAGCTTGATGGCCAGCCGCCGGCCGATCTTCATCTGTGCGATTTCGTAGGCGGTGTCCGCGCCCAGCTTGGCGGAGGCGGCCCAGTATCGGACGGCGTCGGACCCGTACTCGTTGAGCACATCAGTGGGGACCACTACGTTGCCCTTGGACTTGGACATCTTCTTGCGGTCCGGATCCAGGATCCAGCCGGAGATCGCTGCGTGCTTCCACGGAGCCGCGTGCTGCAGGGCATCAGCGCGGACCACGGAGGAGAACAGCCAGGTCCGGATGATGTCGTGGCCCTGCGGGCGCAGGTCGAACGGGAAGACCTTGGAGAACAGGTCCTCATCCACGCCCCAGCCGCCCACGATCTGCGGGGTCAGGGAAGACGTCGCCCAGGTGTCCAGCACGTCTGCGTCGCCAATGAAGCCGCCCGGAGCGTTGCGCTGGGACTCTTCGTAGCCAGGTGCCGGGTCCGCTGCCGGGTCTGCCGGGAGGGATTCGAAGGACGGCAGGATCGGGTTGTCGTAGTCCGGGTTGCCGGAGTTATCCAGCGGGTACCAGACCGGAACGGGAACGCCGAAGAAACGCTGGCGGGAAACCAGCCAGTCGCCGTTGAGGCCTTCGATCCAGTTCTCGTAGCGGGAGCGCATGAACGCGGGGTGGAAGTCGATTTCCTTGCCGCGGGCGATCAGGGCCTCGCGGCGGTCGGCGTCGCGGCCGCCGTTGCGGATGTACCACTGGCGGCTGGTGACAACCTCAAGCGGCTTGTCGCCCTTTTCGAAGAAGTTCACCGGGTGGGTGATCTTCTTTGGCTCGCCGTCCAGGTCGCCGCTTTCACGCAGCATCTCGACGACGGCTTCCTTGGCGCTGAAGACGGTCTTGCCGGCGACTGCTGCGTAGTTTTCCTGCGCGGCCGGCGTCGTGATCCAGTCCGGGGTGTCGGCCAGGATGCGGCCGTCGCGGCCAATCACGGCACGGGTGGGCAGGTTCAGCTCGCGCCACCAGGTGACGTCGGTGAGGTCGCCGAAGGTGCAGATCATGGCGATGCCCGAGCCCTTGTCCGGCTTGGCCAGCGGGTGTGCCTTGACCTCGACCTCGACGTCGAAGAGCGGGGACTTCACGGTGGTGCCGAACAGGCGCTGGTAACGCTCGTCGTCGGGGTGTGCCACCAGTGCCACGCAGGCGGGCAGCAGTTCCGGGCGGGTGGTTTCGATGAAGATCTTCTCGCCGTCCGGGGCGTGGAAGCTGATCCGGTGGTAGGCGCCGGGCTGCTCGCGGTCCTCGAGCTCGGCCTGGGCCACGGCGGTGCGGAAGGTGACGTCCCAGAGGGTCGGTGCTTCTGCCATGTAGGCATCGCCGGCCTTGAGATTTTCCAGGAAGGCGCGCTGGCTGACGGCGCGGGAGTGGTCGTCGATGGTCCGGTAGGTGCGGGTCCAATCGACGGACAGGCCGAGGGTGCTGAAGAGGTTCTCGAAGACCTTTTCATCCTCGACCGCCAGCTCTTCACAGAGCTCGATGAAGTTCCGGCGGGAGATCACGTCGAAATCGCGCTGGTTCTTGGGCGCGGTTGCCGGCGGACGGTAATCCGGATCGTACGGCTTGGTCGGATCGCAGCGGACGCCGTAGTAGTTCTGCACCCGGCGCTCCGTGGGAAGGCCGTTGTCATCCCATCCCATCGGATAGAAGACGTTCTTGCCCTTCATCCGCTGGTAGCGGGCGAGGACGTCGGTCTGCGTGTAGGAGAACATGTGTCCAACGTGCAGGGAACCCGAGGCGGTCGGCGGGGGAGTGTCAATCGAGTAGACCTCGTCCCGGACCGTGTCGGGATCAAAAGCATAAGTTCCCTCTTCGCGCCAGCGGCGGCTGAGGGTCTCTTCCAGCCCTTCCAGGGCGGGCTTGTCAGGAACGGAAACGGTCGCGGCGGGCGTGTCTGTGCCCGGGATATTTTCAGCCATGGTGTCCATTCTCCCATGTGCCGTGCGGCTTGTGCGTCTGTGTCCTCCCCGTGGACCGAAACCCTTCCCAGCACCGGAGCGAAGCGCCTAGCCTCCGATACATGGCTGGAATCGGCGGCGTTACTCCTTCCCAACTGAGGCTGCAGCGAATCTACGCGGAGCCCGACGGCGGCTTTCGGGTCCTGGTCGACAGGCTCTGGCCCCGCGGGATGTCCAAGGCAAGGGCGGAGCTGGATGAATGGTTCAAGGACGCAGCACCCAGCACCGAACTGCGGGAGTGGTTCGGGCACCGTCCGGAACGGTGGGAGGGCTTCACCCGGCGGTATCTCCAGGAACTGGAGAACAACGACGCCGTCGTGGATTTTGCGGCCCAGTGCGCTGGGCGGCCGGAGACCGTCCTGCTCTTCGGAGCCCGCAACGAGCAGGAGAATGAAGCCGTTGTGCTGCGGGACTACCTGCTCGGCCGGAACCTCACGTAGCTGTAGCCAACCAGGAAGATGGCCAGACAGCCGGACAGGATGAGCAGGGCTCCGGTGCTCCAGCCGCCGGGGAGCCACCAGTCGTGATGCAGGGGCCACCACTGGGGAACCCGGCGCCACAGTCCCCAGGTGATCCCCGCGGCAATCAAGGTCACGGCGCTGGTCAGCGCAAGGACGATCCGGGTCCAGGACTGAACCCCCTGCTCGGCAGCACGGTATGCCCGGACCTTGACCGGATGCAGCCACCGGCTGGCCCAGTGGTAGCGCAGGGACAGTATTGCCAGCCCGGCGACCAGCATCAGCAGGCCCGGCCCGGGGAGCACCAGCGCGGCAGCGCCCAGCACGATCAAGGTCCAGCCGGCTACCTCAATCCCGGTGCGGCGGAGCCAGGCGGGGATTCTGTCGGAACGGGGCATGGAGCCAGCTTCGCACAGCTGCGCGGGATCGGCACGAGTCAGGTCTGGCCGGGGCGAAGGGCGTCGGGGTGTGGGCAGCCCCGGGAGGTGGAGGGGACCCGGAATGCGGCCCCTGCCTTTCCTGCCGTGCACAGCTTCCCAGCCGTCGTTACGGATGCGACGGGTGGGGTCCCACCAGGATCACCGGTAACAGTGGGCGGGAATCTGCGCGCTGGGAGCCGAGCGCCGGCGTCGACCATCCCTGCACAAGTTCGGTGCCTCGACAGTGGACGGCGTGAGGCTCCACAGGTAGGGCACCTTGACCGTACACGGATTGAATGCTGCTCAGACTGGGACCGTGCACGCGATAGAGGCAGTTGCATATGGCTTCTGGTGCGACCTCAGGAGTCACAACAGTAACCAGGACCGGGAACGTGCACGGGGGTGGCAGGAGTCACAACAGTAACCAGGGCTGGGAAACCGTGCGGTTAGGCGGGTACGCCGACGGGATAAACCACCGCTGAACGGCGCTAGCGCAGCAAAGGATGCAAGGCGCAGCGCGGCCGGGTTCCGGGCGAACCGGGATGCCGTTCGCTAGGCTGGCCCGCATGACGAACAAGCGCGTAGTGGTAACCGGAGCAAGCTCGGGCATTGGAGCGGCGGCAGTGCGCGCCCTCAAGGACACCGGCTGGGATGTCATCGCCGTTGCCCGGCGGGAGGACCGGCTGCAGGAATTGGCGGCAGAGACCGGCGCCCAGGTCCTCACCTGCGACGTCACCGACCAGGCTTCGGTGGAAGCCATGGCCCGGCAGGTGCTCGACGGCGGGGGAGTGGATGCCATCGTGAACAACGCCGGCGGTGCCTTCGGCATGGACTCCGTGGCGGAGGGAAAGCCGGACGACTGGATCCGGATGTACAACGTGAACGTTCTGGGGGCGCTCTACGTGACGCAGGCGTTCCTGCCCGCGCTGCGCGAGAACGGACACGGGTCCATCCTCATGCTCACGTCCACGGCGGCGCTCGCAGCGTACGAAGGGGGAGCAGGTTACTGCGCGGCGAAAGCCGGCGAGGAAGCACTGACCCAGGCACTGCGCCTCGAAGAAGCGGAGCACAACATCAGGGTTATCGAGATCCTTCCGGGCATGGTCAAGACCGAGGAGTTCTCGCTGAACCGGCTCGGAGACGCAGCTGCCGCAGACAAGATCTACGCCGGCGTCGAGAAGCCGCTCACCGCGGCCGACGTCGCGGACGTCATGGCCTACGCGCTCAACGCTCCGCACCACGTGAACCTGGACCAGGTCGTCATCCGTCCAGTGGCACAGGCAGCGCAGCACAAAGTCATCCGCCGCTAGGCGCGGTGCCGGCAAGCGGCGCGCGGCCCGGCACGGCCACGCGGCGCGCCGCCCGCACGGCTGCGGGGGCGCCGGCCACCCGGCACGGCCGGCTCCGGCACGCAGCTTCGACAGACGCCCGGAGGTGGCCTAAACTGGGCCAAGCAGCTTTGACCCGGCCATCACCGGCGAGCTTCCGGAAGAACAGTGCCTCTCCTCGTTGGGCAGGCACCCAGTAGAACCGGACGGGTAAGCCCGTCACAGCAGTCAATGAGCGGCAGCCGGCGCACGCATCTGGACTACCAGGGCGGGCGACGGCGGCAAGCGAGGTGGTACCGCGGTTTCCCGCACGGCGTCAGCCGGAAGGGTGAATCGCCCTTGCATCCTGTTTTTACAGCCAGATTCATTTGCCGCTATCAGGATGACGAACATGCCACAGATCTACCCCAAGGCCTCCGCCGGCGATTCCGCCGAAGCTGCAGCGTCTTCGCCCAGGTTCCCCGAACTCGAAGAGCGGGTCCTGAAGTACTGGGACAAGGACGGTACCTTCCAGGCCTCCATTGATGCCCGGCCCGCCGGGGAGGACGGCTCCAACGAGTTCGTCTTCTACGACGGCCCTCCCTTCGCCAACGGCCTGCCGCACTACGGCCACCTGCTCACCGGCTACGTCAAGGACCTGGTGGCCCGCTACCAGACGCAGCGCGGACACCGCGTGGAGCGCCGGTTCGGCTGGGACACCCACGGGCTGCCGGCCGAACTGGAAGCCATGAAGCAGCTCGGCATGAGCGACAAGGTCCAGATCGAGAAGATGGGCATCGACAAGTTCAATGATGCCTGCCGTGCCTCGGTCATGAAGTACGCCGGTGAGTGGCAGGACTACGTCACGCGCCAGGCACGCTGGGTGGACTTCGAGAACGACTACAAGACGCTCAACGTCGAGTACATGGAGTCGGTCATCTGGGCCTTCAAGACCCTGCATGAGAAGGGTCTGACCTACAGCGGTTTCCGGGTGCTGCCGTACTGCTGGAAGGACGAGACTCCGCTCTCCAACCACGAGCTGCGCATGGACGACGACGTCTACAAGATGCGCCAGGACCAGACGGTCACGGTGACCTTCCCGATCACCGCCGGAGACAACGTGCTCTCTGCCGAGCTCGAGGGCGTCAACGCCATCGCCTGGACCACCACGCCCTGGACGCTGCCTACAAACATGGCCCTCGCCGTCGGGCCCGACGTCCGCTACGCCGTCGTGCCCGCGGGCCCCAACGGCACGGCAGCCGGGGAGGGCCGTTTCCTCCTCGCCGAGGACCTGCTGGCGTCCTATGCCAAGGACCTGGGATACGACGACGCCGAGGCAGCCCGTGCCGCCGTCACCTCCGTGCACACGGGCAAGGAGCTCGAAGGCCTGGGCTACGCGCCGCTCTGGAACTACTACGCCGACGCCGAAAAGTGGGGCACTGCCAACGCCTGGCGGATCGTCGTGGCTGACTATGTCACCACCACCGACGGCACCGGAATCGTCCACCAGGCCCCGGCCTACGGTGAGGACGACCAGAAAATCTGCGAAGCCAACGGCATCCCGGTGATCCTTTCCGTGGACGAGGGCGGCAAGTTCCTGCCCATGTTCGGCGAAGGCCCGCTGAGCGAGATCGCCGGCCTGCAGGTATTCGATGCCAACAAGCCGATCACCCGCGAGCTCAAGGCCCAGGGGCGCCTGCTGCGCCAGGCCAGCTACGAGCACAGCTACCCGCACTGCTGGCGCTGCCGGAACCCGCTGATCTACAAGGCGGTCTCCTCCTGGTTCGTGGAGGTCACCAAGATCAAGGACCGCATGATCGAGCTGAACCAGCAGATCAACTGGATCCCGGAGAACGTGAAAGACGGCCAGTTCGGCAAGTGGCTGGAAAACGCCCGCGACTGGTCGATCAGCCGCAACCGCTACTGGGGCAGCCCCATCCCGGTGTGGGTTTCGGATGACCCCAACTACCCGCGCACCGACGTTTACGGCTCCCTCGCCGAGATGGAAGCGGACTTCGGCCGGTTGCCGCTGAACAAGGAAGGCCAGCCGGACCTGCACCGCCCGTTCATCGATGAGCTGACCCGCCCCAACCCGGACGATCCCACCGGCAAGTCCACCATGCGCCGTGTCGAGGACGTGCTGGACGTCTGGTTCGACTCAGGCTCGATGCCGTACGCCCAGGTGCACTACCCGCATGAGAACGCGGACTGGTTCGAGCACCACAACCCGGGCGACTTTATCGTGGAGTACATCGGCCAGACCCGCGGCTGGTTCTACACGCTCCACATCCTGGCCACGGCACTCTTTGACCGGCCGGCGTTCCGCAATGTCATCAGCCACGGAATCGTCCTCGGTTCCGATGGGCAGAAGATGTCCAAGTCGCTGCAGAACTACCCGGACGTTTCCGAGGTCCTGGACCGCGACGGCTCCGACGCCATGCGCTGGTTCCTCATGGCCTCGCCGATCCTGCGCGGCGGCAACCTGATCGTCACCGAACAGGGGATCCGCGACGGCGTCCGCCAGGTCATCCTGCCGCTGTGGAACGTGTGGCACTTCTTTACCCTCTACACCAACGCCGCGAACAACGGTGCCGGGTATGAGGCATCCCTGCGCCACGAATCCACGGAACCGCTGGATACCTACATGCTGGCCGCCACGGGCGACCTCATCCGGGACATGACGACGGCGCTGGACACCTATGACGTTTCCGTGGCCTGCGAAATGCTGCGCGCCTATATGGATACGCTCACCAACTGGTACGTCCGCCGCAGCCGCACCCGGTTCTTCGACGAAGACACCCAGGCCTTCGACGTTCTGTACACCTGCCTTGAAGCTGTCTGCCGTGTGGCGGCGCCGCTGCTGCCGCTGGTGACCGAGGAGATCTGGCGTGGTTTGACAGGCGGACGCTCGGTCCACCTGACGGATTGGCCCGAAGCCGGTGCCTTCCCCCGGGATCCGGATTTGGTGGCACGCATGGACCTCACCCGGAAAATCGCCTCCGTCGGCTCCTCGCTGCGCAAGGCCGCCAACCTCCGGGTCCGGCTGCCGCTTGCCGGGATGACCGTGGTGGCTCCGGAAGCCGAAGCTCTCCAGGGCCAGTTCGCTGCGATCATCGCGGATGAACTGAACCTCAAGTCCGTCCGTCTGGTTGATGCCGCAGAGGCTGATCCTGCCGAGTTCGGCATCACGCAGAAGCTGGTGGTAAACGCACGCGCCGCCGGCCCGCGCCTGGGCAAGAACGTCCAGGCCGCCATCAAGGGCTCCAAGTCCGGTGACTGGTCCGTGGCCGAGGACGGGACGGTTACCGCCGGGGGACTGGCGCTGGAACCGCACGAGTACACCCTGGAAACGGTGGTGGAGTCCGGAGACGGCGAATCTTCCAAGGCCGTGGCAGTCCTGCCCGGCGGCGGCTTCCTGGTCCTGGACACTGAGGTAACACCGGAACTGGCCGCCGAGGGCGCCGCCCGGGATGCCATCCGTGCCATCCAGCAGGCCCGCCGCGACGCAAACCTGCACATCAGTGACCGGATCCGCACCACGGTAGTCACCGGGGCACAAAGCGCGGCAGCACTGGAGGCCAATGCCGACCTGGTCAAGGCCGAAACCCTGACCGGAGAACTGGTGGTCGAGGGCTCCGGAGACCAGGACGACTCATTTACCGTGACCGTGGAGAAAATCTGATGACCACTGAAGACAGCCCCTCAGGCTCCATCGATGGCTTCTCAGTCGAGAGCGTCTACGCTGAACTGCTCAGCCGTGCCCCGGAGAACAAGATGGAGCCGCGGATGGCTCCGCTGTTCCGGGCCATGGAAATCCTGGGCGAGCCGAACAAGGCGTTCCCGATCATCCACATCACCGGAACCAACGGCAAGACGTCGACGGCGCGGCTGATCGAGGGCGGCCTGCGGGCGTACGGGCTGCGCACCGGCCGGTACACCAGCCCGCACCTGAGCAAGGTTACCGAGCGCATCAGCATTGACGGTGAACCCGTCGCCGACGAAACGTTCGTCCGGATCTGGGACGAGATTCGTCCCTACCTCGAAATGGTCGACGCAGAACTCGATGCCGCCGGCGAACCGCGCCTGACCTACTTCGAGTGCGTGACGATCCTGGCGTTCGCAGTCTTCGCGGACGAACCGGTGGACGTGGCCGTGATCGAAGTCGGTCTCGGCGGCATCACCGACGCCACCAACGTTGGCGACGGCGCCGTGTCGGTGGTGACCCCCATTTCCCTGGACCACACCGAACTCCTGGGCGACGACGTCGCGGATATCGCCCTGGAAAAGGCCGGAATCATCAAGGAGAACGGGTTCCTGGTCAGTGCGGCCCAGCCGGTGGAAGCCGCGCAGGTGCTGCTGGAGAAGGCCAACGAGGCCGGTGTCCCGTTCCGCTTCGAGGGGATCGAGTTCGGGGTTGAATCCCGGACCATGGCCGTCGGCGGACAGCTGGTGACCGTCAGCGGACTGGCCGGCCGCTACGAGGACCTCCTCGTTCCCCTGCATGGGGAGCACCAAGCCCAAAACGCCGCCGTGGCCGTCGCAGCGCTGGAAGCCTTCATTGGCGGGGGGACCAAGGAACTCGACGCCGAACTGCTCCGCACCGGTTTCCGTGAGGTCACCTCCCCGGGGCGCCTGGAGGTTGTCCGCACCGCACCGACGATCATTGTCGATGCTGCCCACAACCCTGCCGGTGCCAGGGTCAGCGCCCAGGCCGTCCTCGAGTCCTTCAACCTGTCCTCGCTGGTGATCGTCGCCGGCATCCTGGCGGAGAAGGACGCGGCAGGAATCCTCGCGGAACTGCGCGAGGTCCTCGGGGACATCGTCACCGGCATCTGCCTCACCCAGTCCAGCTCACCGCGGGCCATCCCGGCCGAGGAACTCGTGCAGGACGCTGTCGACGCCGGTTTCCCGGACGAGTCGATCCAGGTCGAACCGGGCCTGGACAACGCCATTGAATGGGCCGTGGCCAAGGCAGAGGAAAACAACGACCTCGCCGGCGGCGTGCTCGTCATCGGTTCCATCACCGTGGTCGCCGAAGCGCGTACCCTTCTCGGAAAGTAAGTCCATGGCACGAATGACCAAAGCCCAGCGCGAATGGCGCCCGGGCATGCCGAAAAAACGCCGTTCCATCCGCGTCATGTTCGCCTCCACAGTGCTCAGCCTCGAAGCCTTCGTGGTCCTCTTCGGAACCCTTGTTGTCTTTGGGCTGCAGCGGGAGAAGCTGGAACCCCTGGTGATCCTGATTGGCGGGATCCTCCTCGCCGCAGCCCTGATTGGCGCCTGTGCCTTCCTGTCCAAGCCGGCAGGTCCCTGGATTGGCTGGGCGCTTCAGCTGGCCATCATTGCCACCGGCTTCCTGGAACCCATGATGTTCTTCGTCGGGGCCCTGTTCGCCGGTACCTGGTGGTATGCCCTCCGGACGGGGGCGCGGCTGGACCGGGAGAACCGGCAGCGGGACAAGGAACAGGCTGAGTGGGAAGCTGCCCACGGGTCCGAATCCGGCGAAGCCGGCACCAGCTAGGCTTAGTACCAGTCACCCAACAACCTCCAAGGAGATATCCAGCGTGAGCACCGAGCGCACACTTGTCCTGATCAAGCCCGACGGCGTCCGCCGCAACCTGACCGGCGCCATCCTGGCCCGCATCGAAGCCAAGGGGTACACCCTGGCTGAGCTGAAGAAAATGGATGCCACCCGGGAACTGCTGGAGGCGCACTACGCCGAGCACGTGGGCAAGCCGTTCTACGAGCCGCTGGTCGAGTTCATGCTCAGCGGCCCGATCGTGGCAGCCGTCTTCGAAGGCCAGCGCGTCATCGAGGGCTTCCGTTCACTGGCCGGCTCCACCGAACCGACTACTGCTGCGCCGGGAACCATCCGCGGAGACTTTGGCCGCGACTGGGGAACCAAGGTCCAGCAGAACCTGGTGCACGGTTCGGATTCTGTCGAATCTGCCGAGCGCGAGATCGCAATCTGGTTCGGTAAGTAACCGGACAGCGCAGACACATCTCCGGAACGCAGGAGGCCGGCACCCGCCAAGGGTGCCGGCCTCCTGCGCGTTCCGGGCGCCGGTGGCCTAGGCTGTGGGCCATGGCACATATCTACAACGCAGACCTCAGTCCTTCAAAGGCCGAACTGATCTCGGAGTGGCTGTCCAAAGCTTCCTGGTTCCCGGCAGATGGTGCGGACGGCGCACCGGTTGACCCCCGCCCTGTCGGCGCTTTCCGGTTTGATGACCCGCAGGGCGAAGTGGGGATCGAGACCCACATCATGCAGGCGGGGCCGCTGACGGTGCAGGTGCCGCTGACGTACCGCGGTGAACCGCTCAAGGGGGCAGATACGTACCTTATCGGCACGATGGAGCACTCGGTGCTTGGCCGCCGCTGGGTCTACGATGCCTGCGGCGATCCGGTTTACGTGGCAGCCTTCGCTGCAGCGGTGATCGACGGCGTCGGGCAGGCACGGCAGTACATCGAAGAAGACGGGGTACGCCGGGAGCTGGCCCAGAGCATCACCCTGGAGGCCAGCGGAATGCCCGACGGCGAGGAACTGGTGGAGGCCCCCGAACGCGAACCGGCTGGCTGGACGGTAACCAGGATGCAGCACGAGAACTGGGAACTCTCCCTGGTCCGGATCCTGGACCTGGGCGGCCGCGCCGCGCCGCCGCCGTCGCTTGTGGCACTGTGGGACGGCCAGCAGGACCCCGCGGTGCTCGGCTGGGCGTTTCCGCTCGGCTAGCCCGGGACCTAGCTTCCCAGGAACGAATTCATGAAGCGGAAGAAAATGGATGCTGCTGTGGCGACCCACAGCAGCGCCGTGATCGCCCACGCCCATTCTGAAACGAAGCGGACCAGTCCGCGCGGTGCGGGAATAACCCCGTGGGCGAGGTTCCTGACCGTGGTGAAGACGAACAGCGGGATCATCGCCGCCCAGACCACAATGCAGTAGATGCACAGAACGTAGATATCGAAGAGCGCCTGGCTCCAGAGCCACACCACGAAGACCATGCCCAGCGTGATGCCGGCCTGGAACGACGCCCAGTACCAGCGGGCGAACCGGGCGCCGGCGAACATCGACATGGCCACGGTGGCGGTCACTGCGAAGGCGATGATCCCGATCAGGGGATTGGGGAAACCAAACAAGGACGCCTGCCAGGTCTGGAAAACGGTGCCGCAGGAGACCCAGGGGCTGATGTCGCAGCTGGTGATGTAGTCGGCGTCCGCGTAAACCCGCAGGCGTTCAATGACCAGAATTCCGGAGCCAAGCCAGCCGACGATCGAGGTTACGAGCACCAGCCAGGCAAAAGGCCGCTGCCGGACGGACCGCGGGATGCTCTCTTCGCCGTTTTCGCGGGCACGGTCCGTACGGATCGTCGGGCGGGTGGCGCTGGAAGTCACGCGGGGCTCCTTATCGGACAGGTGTCGGTCGTCCGATTCTATGCCCAGCAAGCTGGCGGAACGACCGCTGTGTGAGATAATGACTGTGGCTGATGGCGGAACCACATTCCGTCAATGGTCCAGCGACAGGCTTCCGGTGCTGTTGGCGATGCTTCCCGAGACACGAATGCCCATCAATCCGGATGGGACAGGGGAATCCGCCGTACAGTCCTACCCCAGCCCAAACGCCTCGCCGTTAAGAGCAGGTAGCAGGAAAAGCGCCGCTGGTCTTGCGAGTGATGCCGTGCCCTCACGATGGCGCGACCTGGCGGGACATTTAGACGACTTCCGGCTGGCGCAGGCTGCGATGCCCCCGCACAGCCGATACATTGCCCTCCGGGCATTGGAATGTGGCCAGTGCCGCGGGGGCCGGAGCATAGCTTTATATGAATATTGAACGCACAACAGAAGAAGCGGTCGAACCGGCGGAAGCTGCGCAGGCCGGCTCGGCAGCAGGGCAGTCGGAAGCACCGGCACAAGCGGCTGCCAAGGCACCCGCCAAGCGCCCTTCACGGGCACGGCGCAAGCCGCCGGTTGATACCGCAGCCGAGGCCGCCGGGGCGGACACCGGAGCAGGGACTGAGCCTGCAGTTACGGAAACTGCGGCAGAGCAGGCCTCCGCCGCAGCCGTAGCTGATGGCACAAACACCTCCGCCGATGCTGACGCCAAGCCCAAGCGGAGCCGCGCGCCGCGCCGCAGGGCCTCCGCCGAGCAGAGCGCACCTGCCTCGTCACCCGCCGCGGACCCCGAGGCGGCAGACGTTCCCAATGATGCGGTTCAAGAACGCGCAGCCGAAGAACCCGTGAAGGCGGTTCGCCGGCGCCGCAGTCCCGCGAAGAAGCCTGAAGCTGCCGCGGAATCGGCAACCGAGGTCGACGCCGCACCGGATGCACCTGCATCGGAAGCTCCGGCTGCCGGGGCTGACGGGCAGCCTGCAGCTCCCGTCGCTGAGGCCGAGGAGCCCAAAGCAGCCCCGCGTACCCGGACGCGCCGCCGAGCTGCCGCCAAGACAGGATCTCCTGCGTCGGAAGCTGCCGAGACAGCTCCCGATGCCGACGCTGCTGCTGCGCCGAAAACTACCGGCGATGACGCTGCTGCGGACGCTTCAGCTTCGAAAGAATCCGAACCGGCTGCCGTGTCTGCCGTCCTGGACCCTTTCGCTATTCCGGAATCACCTACCTCGGTGCTCTTCCACGCCCCTGACCTCACAGCCGTCAAGGCGGTGGCTTCAGCTGCCCCCGAGTCCGGCCCCGAGGATGACACCGACGAGGATGCCAAGGAAGGCGGCCGTTCGCGCCGCAGCCGCCGCCGCAGCCGTGGACGCACCCGCACTGAAGGCGACGACGCCGCTGAAGGTGAAGACAACAGCCAGGCGACCGGTGAAGGGGAGGAGAACGCCGACGGCGTTACCTCCCGCCGCCGTCGCCGGCGCCGCCGCGGAGACGCAGACCTGGAACTGACCGGTGGAACCGATGACGATCCGCCCAACACCGTCACCCGGGTACGCGCTCCGCGTGCCCACGCCGAAGCGCCGGTCAGCGACCGTGTCACCTCGGTAAAGGGCTCCACCCGCCTGGAGGCGAAGAAGCAGCGCCGCCGCGAATCACGTGAGTCCGGCCGCCGCCGCCACGTCATCACCGAAGCGGAGTTCCTGGCACGCCGCGAATCGGTCGACCGGCAGATGATCGTGCGCCAGCGCGATGACAGGATCCAGATCGGCGTGCTCGAAGACGGCGTCCTGGCTGAGCACTTCGTGTCCAACACCCAGCAGGACTCCCTGATTGGCAACGTCTACGTTGGCAAGGTCCAGAACGTGCTCCCCAGCATGGAAGCCGCGTTCGTGGACATTGGACGCGGCCGCAACGCCGTGCTCTACGCCGGTGAAGTGAACTGGGACGCCGCAGGCCTGGACGGACAGCCGCGCCGCATTGAGCTGGCGCTGAAGTCCGGCGACTCCGTGCTGGTCCAGGTCACCAAGGACCCGGTCGGGCACAAGGGAGCCCGCCTGACCAGCCAGATCTCGCTGCCCGGACGCTACCTGGTGTACGTCCCGGGCGGCTCGATGACCGGGATCTCCCGCAAGCTGCCCGACGTCGAGCGCAACCGCCTGAAGAAGATCCTCAAGGACCACCTGCCGCAGAACGCCGGCGTCATTGTCCGCACCGCGGCCGAAGGTGCCTCCGAAGAGGAGCTGATGAATGACATCAACCGGCTCCGTGCACAGTGGGAGAACATCGAGGCCAAGGCGAAGTCCACCAAGACCCTGCCGCCTGAACTCCTCTACGGCGAACCCGACCTCACCATCAAGGTGGTCCGGGATGTCTTCAACGAGGATTTCTCCAAGCTGATCGTTTCCGGCGAGGAAGCCTGGGACACCATCGAGGCCTATGTCACCTACGTGGCACCGGACCTGGTGGGCCGCCTCGAGAAGTGGACCAAGGACGAAGACATCTTTGCGGCCAGCCGCATCGACGAGCAGATCGCCAAGGCACTGGACCGCAAGGTCTTCCTGCCCTCGGGCGGCTCGCTGGTCATCGACCGCACCGAAGCCATGACCGTAGTGGACGTCAACACCGGCAAGTTCACCGGCAGCGGCGGAAACCTCGAAGAGACTGTCACCAAGAACAACCTGGAAGCTGCGGAGGAAGTCGTCCGCCAGCTTCGCCTGCGGGATATCGGCGGCATCATTGTCATCGACTTCATCGACATGGTGCTCGAAGCCAACCGCGACCTCGTGCTCCGCCGCCTGGTTGAGTGCCTGGGCCGGGACCGCACCAAGCACCAGGTCGCCGAGGTGACCTCGCTGGGCCTGGTCCAGATGACGCGCAAGCGCATGGGTACCGGCCTGCTGGAAGTCTTCGGCGAGGAGTGCACGCACTGTGCCGGCCGCGGCGTCATTACCCATGACATCCCGGTGGAGCACCGGCGCAGCACCAGCCACGCCGGCCACGCCGTCTCGGAAGACAACCACTCCCAGCACCTGAAGCAGGAGAAGCAGTCCCGCGGAGAGCGCAAGCGCCGCAACCGGAACCAGAACCAGCAGCAGCCTGCCCCCGCAGCCGCGGAGCAGGCACCGGCCGAGGAAACCCAGCCGGATGAACGTGCAGCCAAGGCAGAGGCCGCACGCGCGGCTCTGGCTACGATTGCCGCTGCCGCCGCAGCAGCCCACGGCACTGATGAGGCTGCACCTGCGTCGCCGGCCGAGGCTCCTGCCGAGCCTGCTGAGAAGCCGCTGATCAAGGAGCCGCACGACGACCTCCCGGCGGAAGCCGGAGCAATCCTGCGGATCCAGGGCGAAACCGTGGTTGTCCCGCGGCGTGAACGCCGCCGCCCGGTCCGCCAGGATGCCCAGCTCACGCTGGAAAGCCTGACTGAGGCGTTCAACGACGTCTCTCCGGTCCCTCCCGCGGCAGAGGAAAAGCCCGCGTCTTCCGGGAACGGGTCTGCCGGCGGCGGGTCCGCAGCGGACGTCCAGCCGGTTTCTCCGGTGGAAGAGCCTGCCCGCCGTCCGCGGCGCCGCCGGGCCGCACGCAGCCCGCAGGGCGCCGCTGACGCGCAGATCATCAAGGCCGGAACCGACGGCCCTGAGTCCGCCGCGCAGGGGAGCAGCACCACAGCTGTAGCCGCACCCCCGGCGGAGCGGCCCAAAGCCGAGGCCAGCGCTCCGGTGATCCTCGGCGTCGGGGTGCCCGCGTCTGATCTATAGGGCCGCTGCAGTCCGTTTCGAACAGCAGGCCGCCGCCCGGCATTCCAGGGCGGCGGCCTGCTGCCGTTAACCGCTGACCGTTCAGCCCGCGCCCCCGTCCACGGAGCCCGGACAGCACCGGACACAGGCATCAGCGAAGTGTTATAGAGTAGTACCTAGCGCAGTGACGTCCGTTGTGGATGGAACGCTGGATCCGCCGTGCATTTGCGGCTTATGGGTCCCTTAGCGTAACCTTGAACTTCGGTGCGAACGCCTTCGAAGCCGTTATTCGGTACAGGGCGTAACTGCATGGCGCAACCTGGACACAAATCTGGTCCGGGGAAGTGCGCATCCAAGTATTAAACGTCGAGAGAAGTGAGTTCCCAAGTGGTGTACGCGATTGTCCGCGCTGGCGGCCGCCAAGAAAAGGTTTCCGTCGGAGACCTCGTAACCCTGGACCGCGTCCCCGGTGGAGCCGGCAGCACCTTTGAGCTGCCTGCCCTGCTTTTGGTTGATGGCGACAAGGTCACCTCTGCCGCTGCGGACCTGGCAAAGGTTACGGTTACGGCAGAAGTTATCGAAAACTTCCGGGGTCCGAAGATTGTCATCCAGAAGTTCAAGAACAAGACCGGTTACAAGAAGCGTCAGGGCTACCGCTCCTCGCTGACCAAGGTCAAGGTCACCTCCATCAACTCCTGATTCCTACGTTCCGGCCCGCCAAAGGCCGGATCCGCGGGATGGCCCGCACCTTAGGCATCAACATCAGTCAGAGCAAAGGCAGGATTAGAAAATGGCACATAAGAAAGGTGCGAGCTCTACTCGCAACGGCCGTGACTCCAACGCACAGTACCTGGGCGTGAAGCGTTTCGGCGGCCAGGTCGTCAAGGCCGGCGAAATCATCGTTCGCCAGCGTGGCACCCACTTCCACCCCGGTGCAGGCGTTGGCCGTGGCGGAGATGACACGCTGTTCGCCCTCGAGGCAGGTGCCGTTGAATTCGGCAGCCGTCGTGGACGCCGCGTCGTGAACATCGTCGCAGCAGCCGAGTAATTCTCGGCAAAAAGCTTTTCCGGTGGGGCGGGCCATGATGGCCCGCCCCACTTGTTTTTTAAGCCGGGTAGACTTGGCTTGATCCAAATTTTTTCAACAAGGAGAACCATGGCCAGCTTTGTAGACCGTGTTGTACTGCATGTTTCAGGCGGTGCCGGCGGCCATGGTTGCGTGTCCGTAAAGCGCGAAAAGTTCAAGCCGCTCGGCGGTCCAGACGGCGGTAACGGCGGCGACGGCGGCGACGTCATCCTGCGCGTGGACGGCCAGACCACCACGCTGCTTGACTACCACCACGCTCCTCACCGCCACGCCGGCAACGGCGGACCGGGCATGGGCGACTGGCGTGCAGGCAAGACGGGGGAGACCCTGGTGCTGTCCGTTCCTGAAGGTACGGTCGTCAAGTCCAAGGACGGAAAGGTCCTGGCCGACCTTGTTGGCATGGGCGCCGAATATGTCGCCGCAGCCGGCGGCCAGGGCGGCCTGGGCAACTCCTCGCTCTCCTCCCAGAAGCGCAAGGCCCCCGGCTTTGCCCTGCTGGGCACCCCGGGTGATGAGCGGGACATCGTCCTGGAACTCAAGTCGATTGCCGACATCGCGCTGGTCGGTTTCCCCTCCGCCGGCAAGTCGTCGCTGATCGCGGCCATGTCCGCAGCGCGGCCCAAGATTGCCGACTACCCCTTCACTACGCTGATCCCGAACCTTGGCGTTGTCCAGGCCGGTGATGTCCGCTTCACAGTGGCCGACGTTCCGGGGCTCATCGAGGGTGCATCCGAAGGCAAGGGCCTGGGGCACCACTTCCTGCGCCATGTGGAACGCTGCGCTGCACTCGTCCATGTCCTGGACTGCGCAGCACTGGAAACGGACCGGGATCCGCTCGGCGACCTCGACGTGATCGAGGCCGAACTTGAGAAGTACGAAGTGGACATGAGCTACGCGGGTGCCGACGGCGACGTCGTTCCGCTGAACCAGCGTCCGCGCCTCGTGGCACTGAACAAGGTGGACGTGCCCGACGGGCGCGACATGGCAGAGTTCGTCCGTCCGGAGCTCGAGAAGCGCGGTTACCGGGTGTTCGAGGTCTCCGCTGCGAGCCACGAAGGTCTTCGTGAACTCGGCTTCGCCATGGCAGCCATTGTCGCTGAAGCCCGCAAGGCAATCGAAACTGCTCCGCCCCGGGTCGTGGCACCTGTGGTGCGTCCGCGGTCCGTCAACGCCAAGGGCGGATTCACCATCCGCCGCGAGGAGCGCAACCTTGAACCGCTGTTCCGCGTCCTGGGCGACAAGCCGGTGCGCTGGGTCCAGCAGACGGACTTCACCAATGACGAAGCCGTCGGCTACCTCGCAGACCGCCTGGCCAAGCTCGGCGTGGAAGACCAGCTCTTCAAAGCCGGCGCCAAGCCGGGAGATGCCGTGGTTATTGGTGAAGGCGACGGTGTCGTCTTCGACTGGGAGCCGACGATGATTGGCGGCGCCGAACTGCTGGCTGCCTCGCCGCGCGGTTCGGACATCCGCATCGAAGACTTCTCGCGTCCGACCCGTAACGAAAAGCGCGAGGACCACCAGCAGCGCAAGGACGCCCGCGCAGCGGCACGTGCCGAGCTGGAAGCCGAGCGCAAGGCGGGAATCTGGACCGAATCGGTCAACTACAAGCATTCCAGCCCGAAGCCTGCCGAAGAGGACTAATCCCTTCACGAAGTCGGATTGGGCGGGGCTTGGGCATAGGCTGGATCGGTCATGACAGAAGAATCTGAAGCACAGACCGTGTCCGTTCCCAAGCGCCCGCTCCAGTCCCGCGCGGGCCTCGCCCGTGCCCGCCGCATCGTCGTCAAGGTAGGGTCCTCCTCCCTGACCTCGGTTGCCGGCGGCATTTCGGACGAGGCACTGACGTCCCTTGCGGACGTCCTGGCTGCCAGGAGGCAGCAGGGGACCGAGATCATCCTGGTCTCCTCGGGTGCGATCTCCGCGGGCCTTGCGCCGCTGGGCCTAAGCCGGCGCCCCTCCCAGCTCTCCACCCAGCAGGCAGCGGCCAGCGTGGGGCAGGGGCTGCTGATGGCGCGCTACACCGAAGCATTCGGCCGGCATGGCGTCACTGTGAGCCAGGTCCTGCTGACGGTTGAAGACCTGATGCGCCGAACCCACCACGCCAACGCCCACCGGGCGATGGAACGGCTGCTGAACTTCGGCGTCGTACCGATCGTCAACGAGAACGACACCGTTGCCAGCCACGAAATCCGCTTCGGCGACAACGACCGGCTGGCGGCACTCGTGGCGCACCTGGTCAAGGCGGACGCGCTGATCCTGCTCTCCGACGTCGACTCCCTCTATGACGGCCCGCCCTCAGCTGGCGCCCGTCGCATTCCGGAAGTCACCGGTATGCAGGACCTTGAAGACGTGCGCATCGGAAAAGTCGGCAAGGCCGGAGTGGGCACAGGAGGCATGGTCACGAAGGTTGAGGCCGCCACGATCGCGGCGGAGTCCGGCATCCCGGCGCTGGTCACGTCCACCGAAAACGCTGCTGCCGCCCTGGCCGGCGAAGACGTCGGCACCTGGTTCACCACCCGCGGCGTCCGCCAGCCCATCCGGTTGCTGTGGCTTGCCCACCTAGCCCGGATCCAGGGTTCGCTGGTGCTCGACGACGGCGCCGCGCGTGCCGTGGGGGAGCGCCGCCGTTCGCTGCTTCCGGCGGGGATCGTGGCGGTGGAAGGCCACTTCGAACCCGGTGACCCCGTCGCGCTGCGCGACACCTCCGGCCGGGTCCTTGCCCACGGCCTGACGAACTATGCCTCCGATGAGCTGCCCAAGATGCTCGGCAGGTCCACCAAGGAGCTGGCGAAGGAGCTGGGCCGCGGCTACGAACGTTCCGTGGTGCACGTGAATGACCTGGTGATCCTGCACCCGCACGGCGCCGGCGCAGGCGAACAGGCGCCGTCACGGACCGGACAGTCAGACGGCACCGCAGCTACACTGGGAGCATGACCGCTGCCGATACTGCTGCCGTGACCGACGACCGCACCGCCTCTTCCGCGCCCTCGCCGGAGGACGTCGAGACCGGCGTCAACAGCATCGCCGACCGGGCCCGGGTCGCTGCCCGCCGGATGGCCCGTGCCAACCGGGCGTGGAAGGACCTGGCCCTGGAACAGATTGCCCAGGACATCGTGTCCCGGCGCGACCTGGTTCTGGCTGCCAACGCCGAAGACCTGCGGCGCGGACGGGACAAGGGAACATCCGAGGCACTGCTGGACCGCCTGACGCTGACTACGGAACGCATAGACGGACTGGCCGAAGCCCTGCGGAGCCTGGCCGGCCTGCCGGACCCCGTAGGCTCCGTTGCCCGCGGACAGACGCTGCCCAACGGCCTGCGGCTTCGGCAGGTACACGTTCCGCTCGGCGTCGTCGGCGCCATCTACGAGGCCCGCCCCAACGTCACCGTGGACATTGCCGGCCTTGCCCTCAAGAGCGGTAACGCCGTGATCCTGCGCGGCGGCAGCGCGGCGGCAGCTACCAACACCGTGCTCGTGAACCTGATCCGGGACTCCCTGGATACTGTGGGACTTCCCTCTGACGCGGTGCAGAGCATCGATACCTACGGGCGGCCGGGCGCCAACGTGCTGATGAAGGCGCGCGGCAAGGTCGACGTCCTCATTCCCCGCGGTGGCCGCGACCTGATCCAGAACGTCGTCACCAATGCGTCCGTCCCCGTCATCGAAACGGGTGAGGGCAACGTCCACATCTATCTCGACGAATCCGCTCCTGAAGAGATGGCCGTCGACATCCTGGTCAATGCCAAGACCCAGCGTCCCAGCGTCTGCAACACCGTGGAGACCCTGCTGGTCCACAAGGACGCAGCGGCGGCCCGCGAGGTCCTGGCCGTCCTGGCGTCTTCCGGCGTCCGGCTGCACGCCGACGAGCGCATCCGGGCGATCCTGCCCGAAGGCACCCAGGCAGTGGAGGCCACCGACGATGACTGGGGCCGGGAATACATGGACCTGGACCTTGCCGTGGCCATGGTCGACTCCATGGAGGAAGCACTCGAGCACATCCGCCGCTGGACCACCGGCCATACCGAGGCGATCATTACCAACAACCTGGCCAACGCTGAGCGCTTCATCGCCGAGATCGATTCGGCCGCGGTGATCGTCAACGCGTCCACCCGGTTTACCGACGGCGGCGAGCTGGGGCTGGGCGCAGAGGTCGGCATCTCCACCCAGAAGATGCACGCCCGCGGCCCGATGGGCCTCAAGGAACTGACCACCACCAAGTGGATCATCCAGGGCGACGGCCAGGTGCGCGTCTAAAAACACCTGCCCTGCGCCGGACCCGGACTGCGTTGTTCCGGGCGCCTACGCGTACCATTGATCTAGAAACGATGCTCCGCCGGGGTTACCGGCGGTTGATTTAGGGAGATTCATGCTGATCCAGCTTTCCAGTGCTGCGCTGATGGCGGCCGAAGTTGCCGAAGAACACGCAGAGGGAACACCCCCGCTCGTCTACGGCGCCGTCATCTTTGGCATCTTCATGGTGCTGATGTTCGCGACCATGGCCTTCACCAGCCTCGGCCACCGCCACGAAGCGACGCCGGAACACGTTGACCCGCAGCGCCAGTTCCCGAACAAGCACGACCACGGCCAGGGAATCCCCGAATAGGTCCCCGCCCCCAGGTGGAACCGGCTGGAACTGGCATGCCTACAGCAGAAGAATCGGTGGACAACGGACACCGCCCCTACCGCCTCGGCGTTATGGGCGGCACTTTCGATCCCATCCACCACGGCCACCTGGTTGCAGCCAGCGAAGTCGCGTCGGTCTTCGACCTCGACGAAGTGGTCTTCGTGCCGACCGGCGAGCCGTGGCACAAGTCTTCCCAGGAAGTCACTCCAGCCGAACACCGATACCTGATGACCGTCATCGCGACGGCATCGAATCCGCGGTTCAAGGTCAGCCGGGTGGACATTGACCGGCCCGGGCCTACCTACACGATTGATACGCTGAGGGATCTGCGCCAGGCACGTCCGGATGCCGAGCTGTTTTTCATCACCGGCGCGGACGCCATGGCGCAGATCCTTTCGTGGAAGGATGTCCAGGAGCTTTGGTCGCTGGCCCATTTCGTGGGGGTGACCAGGCCTGGCCATGAATTGCAGAACATGGGGCGCGACGACGTCAAGCTCCTGGAAATTCCAGCCATGGCAATCTCCTCGACGGACTGCCGGCAGCGGGTCGCGGCATCGGAACCCGTCTGGTATCTCGTTCCGGACGGTGTGGTGCAGTACATCGCCAAGCACAAGCTCTATACACCTGCGCAGCAGCAGGCTCCGGCTGCCACCACTGAACCAGTAGCCTGAGCAACCAACACCGGATGGGTAGGAAATGACTAACGGTCCAGAGTCCGCAGACGCACCTCGACGCAGCCGCCGTGCGGCTGGCTCGGCGGCGGATGCGGGGCCCCAGGAGCGGGAGTCCCAGCAGCGGGCGCGCAACCGCGAAGCACTGCGCGCCTACAAGGCACTCACCGAAAGCCAGGACCGCAGGGAGCCCCCCAGCGCCAACCCGCCAACCCGGCGCCAGCTGCGCATCGCCCAGCAGCAGGCGCAGCAGGCCCAGCAACAGCCCAAGCAGTCAGACCGGGAAAAACCCGCTGTTGAGAGTCCCGTACCTTCGTCGGGGCGCCGTTCCGGTGCTGTAGTTCCTGACTCCTCTTCGTCTCCCGCTCCAGTGGCGTCCCCCGCAGCAGCGGCCGCGTCCGTCCAGGCAGCCAGCCGCAGGGAACGGCGGCTGCGCGCTGCCCAGCAGCCCGAACCTGCCGTGGCCATCCAGCCCGCCACCCCGGCACCGACGCGTGCCCCGGCCGTGTCCGGTGCCCCGGATGCCATGGTTTCCCCGAATGCCACGCAACTGTCCTCCGCTGCTCCCGCGGAGGCGCCGCCAGCCGCAGAGGCGCGGGCAGCTGCAGAGGCGCGGGCAGCTGCAGAGACGTCCGCTCCGGAGGCACCCACCACATCCGCTCCGGCGCCGGAGGCACCCAATGCCGACGTCGCCAACATGTCCGTGGAACAGGCACTCGCGGCGCGCGAAGCGCTCAAGCACCAGGCCCGCAACCAAGTGGCTGCCATGGAAGCGCTGCAGCAGTCTGATCCCCACGCCGTCGACCTGGAACTGCTGGCCCAGCAGCGTGCCCTGGCCGAACGCGCAGCGGTGCTGAACCGGCGAACGCAGAACATCCAGCGGCTGGCCCAGGAGAACGAGCAGCGCCGCTCGCCCCAGTCCGACCCCACGACTGCCCACAACCTGGCGATGGTGACACCGCTGGAGTTTGTGGAGGTTCCCGGCGTCGGCCGGCCGGTCATGAAGCCGCCGCGCACTTCACACGTGCCGATCGTGACGTCGTCGAACCCCGCGGCACCGAATGCTCCGGGCACCGGGCGAATGGGGCAGGTCCGGAAGCCGGCATCCAACAGTCGCCCGGACCGGGCCAAACAGCCCGCCGAAAGCGCCGAAGTCCGGCACTCCCAAATTCTTGCCAGGGCCGATGCCCTGGTTAATGCGCCGCTGGAAGCAGACCAGGGGGCGAAGCCGATCGGTGCAAGAAGCGCGTTCGGCCTGGACCCCCTGGATGTCATGACTGCAGGCCTCGGCCGCACCCGGAGGATGCGCCTGGTATCCCTGGGAGCCGTAGGTGCGGGCCTTGCTGCCCTCGCCGTCGGCATATTAATGATCGTCGGCGGCCTTGGCAGCTGATACCAAACAAGGAGACACGTTGAGCGCCACCGAATCATCCATGGATATTGCCCGTACCGCAGCGAAGGCGGCGTCGGCCAAGCTGGCGGATGACATCGTCGCCATCGACGTCAGCGAACGCCTTGCCATCACCGATATCTTCCTGATCGCATCGGCATCGAACGAACGCCAGGTCAACGCCATTGTTGACGGCATCGAAGAGGAGCTGGCAAAGGAAGGGCTGAAGCCCGTCCGCCGCGAAGGGCGCAGTGAAGGACGCTGGGTCCTGCTGGACTACGCAACTGTAGTGGTGCATGTGCAGCACGAGGAAGACCGCGTCTTCTACGCCCTGGACAGGCTGTGGAAGGACTGCCCGGCAGTTGATCTCCAGCTGCCCGAAACCCCTGCTGCGCAGGAATCCGAATAGCGTGTTCCCGCGCGGGCTGGCGGCATGGTTCCGCCGCCCGCAGCGGGAATCACAGCGTTGTACTTTGATTTTGCACTCTGCGGCTTCTGTACTAAAGTAGAGGAGTTGCTTCGGCCCGGGTGGAAGAATTCGGACCGGCAATTTTCTTGATTTACTGGCTTTTGGGACAGTATTTCGGGGCTGTGGCGCAGCTGGTAGCGCACCTGCATGGCATGCAGGGGGTCAGGGGTTCGAGTCCCCTCAGCTCCACCGGTATCTCCCGGGCAGCCGGGATATATGGTTGGATGGATATCCAGTGGATCTAAAGAACTGAATTGGGGCTGTGGCGCAGCTGGTAGCGCACCTGCATGGCATGCAGGGGGTCAGGGGTTCGAGTCCCCTCAGCTCCACCCAGACTATTTGAACCCTCGACACGCGAAAGCGTGCCGGGGGTTCAAGTGTTTAAGCCTGGGGTTGCGGGGTCTCTCTCAGGAGGGCAGGAAGCTTCCCGATCGCCTGCCGCTATGCTGGGCCTTTGGCTGAGGTTCGCCCCGGCCAACACGGAACCCACCCGGGAGGAATCCATGAAGACTGTCCGCTTTGGAACCACCGACCAGCAGGTGCCCAGCGTGATTGCCGGCATGATGCGAATTGCCGGGGACTCCGACGAGCAGATCCGCGCCCTGTACACGGCCTCTCGCGAGGCGGGCATCAATTTCTTCGACCACGCGGACCTGTACGGGTTCAACCGACCGGGCGGCGGGTACCACCTGTGCGAGCGGCGCTTCGCCGAGTCCCTGCAGCTCAGCTCCTCGGAGCGCGGGCAGATCATCCTGCAGACCAAGACCGGCATCGTCGAGGAACCGTGGAGCTATGACCAGTCGTATGAACACATAGTCTCCTCGGCCGAGGAATCGCTGAAGGCGCTGCGCACGGACTACCTCGATGTACTGCTGCTGCACCGGCCTGACGCCTTGGTCGAACCGGAGGAGGTCGGCCGTGCCTTCGACCATCTGGAGTCCTCCGGGAAGGTCCGTTCCTTCGGCGTTTCCAACCACACCCCGCGCCAGATCGATCTGCTCAAGACCGCGGTGCAGCAGCCGATCGTGGCCAATCAGGTACAGCTCTCGATCACGCACTCGACGATCATCGCCCAGGGCCTGTCATCGAACATGGCAGACCATGGTGACTCGATCACCCGGGACGGCGGCGGCCTGGTCGACTACGCCCGGATCAACAAGATCACGCTCCAGGCCTGGTCGCCGTTCCAGCGGGGCTTCCAGGGCGGGGTCTTCTTCGACTCGCCCGACTACCCGGAGCTGAACGCCGAACTTGAAAAGCTCGCGGGGAAGTACGCAGTGACGCCTACCGCGATTGCGGTCGCCTGGATCACCCGGCATCCGGCGGGGATGCAGGCGGTCCTCGGGACCACGACGCCGCAGCGTGTCACCGATGCTGCACAGGGATCGGACATCCCGCTGACCAGGGGTGAGTGGTACGGGCTCATCCGGGCGGCCGGCCACAACGTGCCCTGAGGGTCTCCCTATCCCGGAATTGGCGCCAGCCCGGCCCCGGCGCACAGCGCAACGAGTCCGGCGGGGCCGAACGCCTCAACGGGTCCCAGGACACCGTGCCGCAGTGCTTTGCCCTCCTGCAGTGCCGTTGCACCTTCGGCCAAGAGCTCTCCGGTGAGGGTGTAGACGCTGGGACCGAGCACCTGGACCGCTGCCAGGGGGCTGCCGTTCTCATCAAGGACCCTGGCCGCCGCCAGGCTCAGTGTCCGGCTGCGTTCGGATTCATCCGGGCCTCCGGGCGGGCCGGTGACCCTGCCTCCCGCCCACTGAAGGGCCCGCTGTCCCCAGGGTGTCCTCTCCATCTGGGCTGCCAGCCAGGTGAGCGGCTGCGCCACTGCGCTGAGTGCGGGGAACCAGCCGTTGAAGACCTCCACTGACGCCAGCTGCGGGAACGCCTCCGGCATGAACAGGACTTCCGTTCCCGGAGCCAGGAACGCGCGCTTTTCCCGTCCGAGGACACGGAACACCTCCGACGTGCCGGCGATGCGGTCCTCGCCAAGGCTCCGGTCCCGGTAGACGGCCGCCGGCTTCGTGAGGTTGTCGGCGAGGGTGGACCGGGTGCCCTGGCTGAGGCCGCGCCGCAGGGTGCCGGCAGTAAAGTAGCCAACGCGCAATGCTGATGCTGCCGAGCCGGCCCTCTGCATCGCCAGGGTCCCGGCCAGAAAGCCGGGGACATAGTCGTAGCCGAAGGCCGGAACCATCGTGATGCCCTGCTCCTGTGCCTGGCGGGACAGCCGGCGCCGAAGCTCCTGGACGAAGCCGACTTCGCCGGTCGAGTCCAGGTAGTGCGCCCCGGCTTCCACGGCTGCCTGGGCAGCGGCATGGCCGTAGCGTTCAAAGGGGCCAACGGTGGAGACCAAGACGTCGCCGGGCGAGACGAGCGCACGCATGGCGGCACTGTCGCGGACATCGGCGCTCCGGTAGTCCAGCCGGTCAGGTGCGGCGAGCTCCTGCAGGTTCCCCGCGTTGCGGCCTGCGAGGACGGGACGCACGCCGCGTTTGAGCAGCGACTCGACCACGAGCCGGCCCGTGTAGCCGGTGGCGCCGAAGACGATGATGCTGTTTGTCACAGGTTTCTCCCTTGCCATTGGTGCGGCCGGCCGAGGACGATGCCGCTGCCCTTCGGAGGGGAGTCTAGCCTTTGAGCACCCCGGACAGCACAGGTGTGGCAGGGTAGGGGACGTGAGAATCGAACCTCCTGCCACCGGGGAGCCGCCGCGTCCCCACGGACCGCGTGACCCGGGCGACGCCTGGGTGATTTCTCCTTCGGGGGAAAAATACTGGGGCCGCTTTGGTGCGGCCGGCCTGCTGGCCGTCGATCCGGACCGCGGCGTGCTGCTGCAGCACCGGGCCGCGTGGAGCCACCACGGGGATACCTGGGGGCTGCCCGGGGGAGCCCGGCACCAGCACGAAGGCGCTGAGGCGGCGGCACTGCGGGAATCAGCGGAGGAAGCCGGTGTTCCCGCAGGGGCTCTCCACCCGAGGTTCATGAGCGTACTGGACCTCCAGGTGTGGACCTACTCGACCTTGATGGCGGACGTCCGGGAGCCGTTTGAACCGGTGATCAGCGATCCGGAAAGCCGTGAGCTGGCCTGGATACCGGTCGAAGACGTTGAGGCGCTGCCCCTGCACCCGGGGTTCGCAGCCTCCTGGCAGAAGCTGCGCCCGCTGCTGGCGGTGCGTCCCGCCGTCGTCGTCGATGCGGCGAACGTGGTGGGTTCCGTGCCGGACGGCTGGTGGAAGGACCGCGCCGGTGCAGCGGCCCGCCTGCTGGAAGCCATGGGCAGCCTCGCCTCGGAGGGATTGTCCGCGTCGGTGCTGTCACTGCCTGCGGACCGCTGGTATCCCGAATTCCTCGTGGTCCTTGAAGGCCGGGCCCGCGGCGTCGGGGAGGCGCAGGTACCGGCAGGCATCGGCGTCGTGCGTGCCGAAGGGGACGGAGACGACGCCGTCGCGGGCGCCGCTGCACGCCTGGCGGATTCGGGGCGCAGCGTTACCGTGGTGACGAGTGACAAGGAGCTTGCCGCCCGCAGCCTCGCCGTCGGCGCCGCCGTTCTGGGGTCCGGGGAATTCCGGGACCTGCTCCGCTACTGATCCCTGGGCGAACGTCCGCGCAGGAAACCGGCCGCAATCAGCCCCTGCCCGGCGCAGTACGTGAGCATGACCAGCGCGCTGGTCCAGCCGGGCATGACCTCCGGCATAAAGATGCGGAACGCCAGCACCGTGTCCGAGGCTAGGAACAGCACTCCGCCGGCTGCGATCACCGGGTTGCACCGTGCAGCGGTCGCGGCTGTACCGCCCAGGACAATGCCATACAGTGCGACGGCGATCGCCAGGCCGCCGAGGGACGGCCACAAGGTCACCAGCATCAGAACCCACCACACGGGAAAGACCAGCGCCCAGCGGGGGAATGGCCCGGGGGCTGCATACTTCCAGAGCAGCCAGATATAGCAAAGGTGCGCTATGCCGAAGGCGCCGAGCATGATTGGGAGCTCAGGTGCCTGCGGAAAGAAGGCTCCGGCACCGTCCCCGATCCAGGAGAAGAACAGTGCCGCGAGCAGCAGGATTCCCGGTGCGGTCCACGTTTTGCGCCGAAACACCCAGACGGCGGCTGCCGCCAGCAGGGGCATCAGCACGAGCTTGGTTGGGGCGGCCACTTCCTCCGCTTCGACCAGCCGTGCAGCGACGTGGACCACGGACAACGCCGCGAACGGAACGAAACCCCACCACCAGGTACGGGCGGGGGCGGTGGTGTTCCTGCGGGCGGACGCTGTAGTCACGGCACTCCTTCGGGTCGGATGACGGACTCATCGTACGGCGGGGCGGGCATGTCCCACGGGACGTGGGACGTTGTGTCGCCGCGGCTCCTTTAGGGTCCCAGGACCCGGTCGAGATAGGCGTTGGAGAAGACCCGCCCCGGATCGAGCCGGTTGCGCACCTCCTGGAAGCTTGCAAACCGGGGATAGCGGGGCGCCAGGGCAGCGGCGTCGAGGGTGTGGAGCTTGCCCCAGTGCGGACGACCGGCGTGCGGGAGGAGGACCTCCTCCACAGCCGAGAAATACTCTGCCGGGTCCTCCCGGTAGTAGCGGTGGACGGCGATGTATGCGGTGTCGCGGCCGTAGGCGGTGGAAAGCCACCGGTCATCTGCCGCGGCCCACCGCACCTCTATGGGAAAAGAGATCCGCCACCGCGGGTTTTGCGCAAAGACCCTGCGGAGCCCTTCAAAAGCCGAAGGCAAGAGATCTGCGGGAACGGCGTACTCCAGTTCACGGAAACGAACCGTCCTGCGCTGGGTGAAAACCCGGGCGGAGGAATCGGTGTAGGCGCTGCCGCCCATCAGCCGGGCAGCCGCACGGTTGACCACTGGTATGACCGCGGGAACCGCAGCTCCGGCAGTACAGGTTGCCCTGAACAGGGAGTTGGACAGAAGCGTTTCATCTGCCCACGCCCACAGCGGCGGCAGGGGATCGCGCCGGGCAGTACCCGGCAGCCGGGTGTTGGTCTTCGTCGCCGCACGTTCTGTATGCGGAAACCAGTAGAACTCGAAATGGTCGCTCGCCTTGACCCTGTCGGCGAGTCCGGCCAGGACAGCGTCCAGCGGCTCAGAACTCTCTTCGGCGCGGAGCAGGAACGCCGGCACGCACTGCAGGGTTACTGAGGCAATGATGCCCAGCGCCCCCAGCCCCAGCGCAGCGGCCGGCAGCAGCGGATCGTCAGCACCTATGGTGAGCAGTCCGCCGTCGGGCTGCACGAGGGTGAGGCCAACCACCTGGGTGGCGAGCCCGCCGAACCCGGCTCCCGTGCCGTGGGTACCGGTGGAAACCGCGCCGGAAATCGTCTGCCGGTCGATGTCCCCAAGATTCGGCATACCCAGTCCGTACGGAGCCAGCAGTCCGGGGATACGGTACAGCCGCGTTCCACCGAGCAGGGTCACCTGTCCGGAATCGCGGTCGGCGTGGACGAGGCCCTGCAGGCGGCCCAGGTCCAGCAGGAGTCCCGGGGCTTCGGCGATGCCCGTGAAGCTGTGTCCGGCCCCAACAGCCTTGACCCGCAGCCCGTCAGAGACCGCCGACGCAACTGCGCGCTGGAGTTCCGGAATGCCGGCGGGTGCGGCGAGGCGTTCCGGGCGGACCCGGACCGTGCCCGCCCAGTTCCGCCATTCGCTCGGCTTTGGGGCGCTGGAAGCGGGGCGGCGCGCTGTCACAGGAAGGCCTTGCCCTCGCCGCGGTATGTGGGCACTGTGCCGGTCACCGTTCCGTGCTGGACCACATGGAATTCGTTGACTCTCTCGGAGAGCTCACCGCTCTTGGCGTGGCGCAGCCATACCCGGTCACCAGGCGCGAGGTGCTCCGCGGCAGGGCCGGCCAAGGGAGTCTGGACCTCGCCGGCTCCTTCCCTCGGCAGCAGCCGCAGCCCGTGCGGCCAGGCGACCTGGGGTGCGCGGCTGGGCCCGGGCGGGCCGGAGGCGATCCAGCCGCCGCCGAGCAGCGTCGCCGTCCGGTCCTGCGGGCGGCGCACCACGTCCAGAGCGACCGCAGCTGCCGGGGCGGGGGAGAACGCCCGGTACGTATCGAACAGGTGGCCGGCGAAGAGCCCTGATCCGGCGGTGATTTCCGTGACCGCGGGATCCGATGCTGTCGTCTCAACCGACCCGGTTCCGCCCCCGTTGACGAATTCGAGAGGGGAGAGCTCCCGCAGGGCGCCCGCTATGGCGGTGCGCCGTTGGGCCAGCTCGGCCATGGAGCGGCGCTGGACCCACCTCATCACGTGGTTCATGGGTCCGGCTCCCGGGACGTTGTCGCCCACCCCGGCCACCTGGCCTTCATACATCATGAGCCCAACCAGGGTAAAGCCGGGACGGGCCGCGATGCGGCGGGCCAGCGCGACGGCATCGTCCGGGTTATGCAGGGGCGAACGGCGCGTGCCGATAAACCCCAGTAAAGGCGCCTGCCAGGAGGCATCGGCGTCGAGGCAGATCCGGATCTCTGGGCGACGGCCCGGCGCGGCGAGGGAATCGATAAGGTTCAGCTGCGCCTCGTCGTCGACCATCAGGGTGATACGGCTGGCCAGGACTTCATCGGAGAGCAGGCGGGTGATGGCTGCCTGCTCCACCGTCGGGTAGCCCAGCAGGACGTCGTCGATGTCCCGGGCAAGCCAGAGGGCTTCGGGGAGCGTGAAGGCCATGACACCGGCAAAGCCGGGCAACCGGAGGAGCGCATCCAGGACGGACCGGACACGGATCGATTTGCTGGCCACCCGGAGCGGCTTGCCGCCGGCCCGCCGCAGCAGGTCCCTGGCGTTCCAGCGGAGCGCGTCCAGTTCCAGGACTGCCGCGGGAGCGGGAAGGTGGGCAACTGCCCGTTCCAAGCCGGCCCAATACCTTTCCGGCTGCTGCCAGGGCTGGCCAGAGGGAGCGCTGCCAAGGTCCAGGACCGCCGGGGTTCCGGAAGGAGCGGCCGGTTCGGGGGACAGATCGGCGTGTGTCATGCATGGATACTAACCATGCCCCCTTCGCCGAGAGGCCAGTTACGGCTCTTACCAGTGCTCAAAGGAGCCGTAACTGGCCTCTCGGTGGTGGCGGGGTCTTAGTCCGCCATGCCGCCCTCGACGTAAACCAGGAGGGCATCGCGCACGAACTCTGCACCTTCGGCCCCGCCGTAGTTGGCAGCGAAACGGGGATCAGCCACGTACATGCCCGCCAGGCTCCGTACATACCCGGAAAGCTGATCAGGGCCGGTTGGCGCGCCGGCGACGGACTTCAGCCAGTCCACGTGGCGGGCGGCCAGGCCCTGCGCCGCGGCGGAGGTCGGATCGGTCCCCTGGGCGGCGGCCTCGGTCCAGGCCCGGCCCAGTTCTTCGGTCTCGGCCTTCCACCGGCTGCGTTCGCCGTCGTCCATGTTCTTCCACCATTCATCGGAGCGCGCGTAGGCCTCCCTGCCCCATTTCTGCTCCACCTCGTCCTTGTACTGCGTGTGGTCGAATCCGTCGAAGGTGTTCTCGGCCATGATGTCCTGTCCTTTCTCCAAAGCTGTGATGGTTCGCGTCACGGAGGCGATTTGCCGGGCCAGGCGGTCTTTTTCCTGTTCCAGCCATGCCAGGTGGGTCCGCAGGGCGTCCGTCGTGTTGCCCTGCCGCTCAAGCACGCCGGCTATCTCGGCCAGGCCCAGTCCCAGTTCCCGCAGCAGCAGGATCCGCTGCAGCCGGATCAAGGCGTGCTGGTCGTAGTAGCGGTAGCCGTTGCCGCCAATCCGCGAGGGTGGCAGCAGCCCTACCGCGTCATAGTGCCGCAGCGTCCGGCTGGTGATACCGGCGAGCCGGGCAACCTCCTGAACAGGAAAGTCACGTCCGGCCGCGTTCCGGGTTCCGTGATTCATGCTTTCCACGCTACGGGTTGACGCAACGTCAACGTCAACCGTCCTGTGCCAGCCTGCCGGCAAGATCCTGCAGGACTGCGGCGTCTGCGGAAACCAGGGCGTCCGCCGTCCGCAGCAGCCCGCTGATGTTTTCCGGGCTCGCATCGTCCAGGGCATGGTCGACGCCGGGAAACAGCTCGGTCTGTGCGCGAATGTACTGCTCTCCCAGAAGCAGGGCGATCAGGCGGCGCGTCAGCACCCCGGGCGCCCCGTACAGGGTCTCGACGATCGGTTCCAGCGCAGCCTTCTGCCCGGGGTGGGCGAGTTGGGCCACGGCGCTGGGCTCCAGCGAGCTGCCGCCGGCCTGTACACCGGTGCCGAGGGAAACCAACACGATCCCGGGGTTATCAGTGCTGCGGCGCTGCTGGACCATCGCCATGGTCAGGCCCACAAAAGCAGGATCATTGGCAGCCAGTCCTCCGTCCACCAGGAGCCGGCGAACGCCGTCCGTACCGGTGTAGGGCACGGGCTCGAAATAGGTGGGTGCCGCCGAGGTAGCCAGCGCCGCGGTGGCCATGGGTGCATCGCCCAGGACGCCCTGGTCAAGTCCGCCTCCGCTGAACAGGAGGCCGGCGAAGTGTGCCAGGTCAACGGTGACCACAGCGACCGGCTTTACAGCCGCTGAGAGAGGCCGGTCCCCAAAATACCCGTCCAGGTACCGGCGCAGCGGCTCGGATGAATACCGTGCCTGCCCGCCGGACCCGCCCGGTGCGTCTGGGCCGGCCTGCTCGGCCTTCGCGGCTCCGCCACCTGGGAAATCGGAGAAGATTTCCGCCCCGTGGTCCACGTACAGGCCGCGGAGGGCAGCGGCGCTGTGCGGCTCCCCGGTTTTGGAAGGGCACGTCAGGCCCAGTGCGATGATGCCTCCGGTGGATGTCCCCACCACAATGTCGAAGAGCTCGGAAGCGGGCTTTCCGGCCAGTTCCTCCAGCCTCATCAGCCAGGTCGCAGGAATGATGCCGCGGATGCCCCCGCCGTCAATGGACAGGACTCTGATCACGGATTCTCCCCGGACAATCGGACTGCTGGTGCAGCCATGCTGTGCCTTGCCGGGAGGGGGGTCAACGGCTGGGCCGGGATTCGAAGCGCCAGGGCAGAAGTAATTGTTACGACTTGGTCACAGCATATTTCCAGCAATTCGGGTTAGGCTGTCAAACATCTACTGAGCATTTGCTCTACCTTCGCGGCTGGGAAGTCGATGACAGCCAGAGGCGCTTATGAGTATTGATGCACAACCCCGTACCACCAGGAACCGCGAGAACGCCGTCACCAGCAGCTATTCAGCGCTGCTGAAGATCATTCGCGACGAAGGGCTGCTCAAACGGCGCCGTGCTTTCTACATCACCACCTTCGCGTTCCTCTGTGCCGGTCTCATCGCCGCCGGCACCGGCTTCTTCCTGATCGGTGAGAGCTGGTTCCAGCTCCTGATCGCCGCCGCACTGGGCATCCTGTTCACACAGCTCGCCTTCATTTCGCACGAAGCTTCCCACCGCCAGGTTTTCGAATCCGGACCCGCGAATGACCGGGCCGGCCGCTTCCTTGCCAACGCCGTTGTTGGTATCAGCTACCAGTGGTGGATGAATAAGCACAGCCGGCACCATGCCAACCCGAACACCGTGGGCAAGGATCCGGACATCGAGATGGACACCATCTCCTTCCAGGTGGAGCAGGCCGAAACCCGCAAGGGAATCATGGCTTGGATGACCCGCCGCCAGGGCTGGCTGTTCTTCCCGCTGTTGCTGCTTGAAGGCATCAACCTGCACGCAACGTCGATCAAGCACCTCTTCTCCAAGCAGAAGGTCAAGGGACGCTACACGGAGATCACCATGGTCTTCCTGCGCCTGGGCCTCTACGTGGCTGCGGTCTTCTACTTCCTTCCGGTTGGCATGGCGTTTGCCTTCCTCGGCGTCCAACTCGGCGTCTTCGGTGTGTACATGGGCGCGTCCTTCGCACCGAACCACAAGGGCATGCCGCTGATCCCGCGTGACTCCAAGGTCGATTTCCTCAGCCGCCAGGTCCTGACCTCACGCAACATCACCGGCCGCGGCATGAACACGTTCATGGGCGGACTGAACTACCAGGTGGAGCACCACCTGTTCCCGAGCATGCCGCGCCCGCACCTGGCCCGCGCTTCGGAAATCGTCAAGGAACACTGCGCCAAGCACAAGATCCCGTACACCGAGGCAACGCTCACTGAGTCCTATGCAATCGTGGTCCGCTACCTGAACCGCGTGGGCCTCTCCGCCCGCGACCCGTTCGACTGCCCCGTCCGCTCGCAGTACCGCTAGCCCTTATCGCAAACCGAAGGACGGTTACCGCACGGCGGGAACCGTCCTTCGGTCTTTCCCGGACCGCATCAGTCCCAGGCGTCTGCAAGACTGGGGGCATGCCTTCTACTCCCGTACCAGGATTGCCCGCCATACAACGGACCAAGGACCAGGCGCTTCATATTGGAGCGCGGATTGAGGACCGCCTTCACGCCTACCGGATGAATGCCGCACGTAAACGCGGGGGAGTGCAGACGATCCTTTCCTTCACCGGCTACGGATCGACGACGTGGGTGCGGGTCCTCGGAAGAGTGGTGCTGGCGAAACCCGGCAAGCTGTCCGCACGCAGCGGAGAAAGCGTCCAGCCACTGCGCGACGGCGTACGGGGCTGGCGGAACTTCATCAGTCCGCCGGTGAATGAAGCAGTGGTCTGCGTCGAGGTCGGAGACGAGAAACACCTGGTCACTGCCGATCGCGGCGGGGTCATCGACGTCGTGCTGCCTGCGTCCCTGACGCCGGGCTGGACCACCGTGACCCTCCGTCCCGAGGCTGAGCCCGAAGCCGCGCCGGCGGTGTCCCCCGTGTACATCGTGGACCCCGAGGCGAGGACCGGGGTGATCTCCGACATCGACGACACCATCATGGTGACGGCACTGCCGCGGCCGCTGCTGGCCGCCTGGAATACGTTTGTCCTGGACGAACATGCACGCACTCCCACGCCGGGGATGGCCGTCATGATGGACCGGCTGGTCCGTGAGAACGAGGGAAGTCCGGTGTTCTACCTTTCCACCGGCGCGTGGAACGTCGCCGCGACGCTGACGCGGTTCATCACCCGGAACCTGTATCCGGCAGGGCCCCTGCTGCTCACGGACTGGGGTCCCACGCGGGACCGCTGGTTCCGCAGCGGGCCCGAGCACAAGCGCACGCAGCTGGAGCGCCTGGCCAAGGAGTTCCCGAACATCAGCTGGCTGCTCATTGGGGACAACGGGCAGCACGATGAGTCGCTGTATGCAGAGTTCAGCCGGAGCCATCCGCAGAACGTCCGGGCGGTGGCTATCCGGGAGCTTTCCCCCAGCGAAGCCGTGCTGGCGGGCGGCCGGTCAGCCGGCAGGGGCAGTGAGCAGCCCCGGGACATTCCGTGGATCTATGCCCCCGACGGCGCCGGCATGTCGCGGCAGCTCTCCGATCTTGGCCTGTTGCCGGAAGCACTCTAGGACGGTTTATCTATTGATTAACGATCGTCTTTGATCGATAATCAACGCATGAATCCTTGGCTGCCCGTCTTCCGCAGGGTCCTGCTGCCCGCCGTCTTCCTCTTTGTTCTGCTGCTGCAAACGATGGGAGTGCCGTTCATCGGCGGAGAGCTGGCTGATGAGTTTCCCGAGTACGCCTACCTGTTGCCTCCATATCTGACAGTCGTCAGCGCCGGTTTTGTCTGCATGCAGGTTGCAGTGGCCGCCGCGTGGAGCCTGGCTGGGCTGGCGTCCCGCGGCAGGCTGTACACAGCTGCCGCGGTAACGCGGACTGCCGTCATGGCTGCGGCAAGCGGAACAGCCACGGTGCTGGCACTGCTCCTGGCAGGCCATCTGCACTATGTGGTCGGAGAGGGTAATCCGGCGTCCCTGTTTGCCTTCGGCTCTGCCATCCTGGCCGGACTGGCCTGCACCGTGCTGAGCATCAGCCTCCGGGGACGGCTGCTGGAGGGCAGGCACTTGGAAACCTCCGCAGGGCCGGAGGAAGTTTAGGGCTGGTCGTCCTCGGTGCGGACCGTTCGCAGGACCCTGCGAAGGCTCATCGCCAGCGAAGCGGGGGCATCCACCGGACTGTCCGGGGACGCTGAGCTGTTAACTTGCCGTACGAGGTCCTGCACCGCCGCTACGGCCTCTGAATATTCGTCCGTCTGGTCGTCCCAGGTTTCAACGGCTTCGGCAGTGGCAAGCATGGCACGCTCCAGCGAGCCGGCTACCTCGTGGCTGACAGGTGTTTCCTCTGGAGTACTCCAGATGGCAGTGGCGAGGACCTCGGTCATGTCCTCCACATAGAGGGTCACCCGCTCCATGGCGCGCAGGGCGCGGAAGTCAGCACTGAGGTCCCGCTGGTGGCGCCTGCGGCGCAGGTTGCCCTGCCTGCCGGAATCCGCCAGCTGGACCGCTTCGCGTACCTCACGGCTAAAGGAAATGAGCTCCGTGCGCCGGCTGGACCAGTCCTCATGCTCCGGCGGCCAGCTTTCTCCGACCGCTGTTCCCATCTCACGCAGCTGCCTGGCGAGGTTCAGCCGCAGCGCCGCCAGTCCGTCCACGGCGCCGTTGAGGTGGAGGGGAGGGAACACAACGGCGTTTACCGCCAGCCCGATCAGGACTCCCACACCCATTTGAACGGCATAACCGTAGGAGTATCCGTCAGCATCGTCGCCGCCCAGCACCAGGACAAACAAGGCGGCCACCGGCAGGTAATCGCGCCCGGCACCAAGGCGGGGGATTCCGGCCAGAAGGACACCGAGTCCAACGATCAGCGCGATGGTCCAGACTGTCGGACCGCCGAAGAGGAGGGCGATCAGGGCCAGTCCGATGCCAATCAGGAGTCCGGCTAGGGTTTGCAGGCCCGCCCGTACGCTGCCCGCGACTGTGGGATACATGCAGACCAGCGCTCCCAGTGGAGCGTAGTAGGGATACTGTGAGGCCACTCCGGGAACCAGGGGTGCCACACTCCAGGCAATTGCCACCGCCAGTGCGGCTTTGAACGCAAGCTGGACGCGGGTGTAGCGCAGCATGCCGGTGAGCCGGTTGGAAACTGCTGCGGCGGACGGTGTGGGCAGTTTTTTCCCTCGCAGTGCCATTCGGCAAGTATGCCGCGTGGCCTGGCGGGGCGTCGATTTTTGCGATGTGCGGCACCTTGGCGGCCGAACCGGCCAGCGGGCAGGTGCTAGGCGTCCGCGGCGCCGGGGGAAATGCTGATTTCCTGCAGGACCTCGGCCAGCCGGTCCAGGAACACCCGGGTCCGGGGAAGCTGCCTGTCGTTGATCAGCAGGGCGAAGATGCTGCGGGCCAGGCGGATTTCGGGCACGTCAAGGACGACGACGCCGCGGCTGCTGCCGCGCATCGCCAGCTCGGGCACCAGGGCGGCACCCATTCCGGCAGCTGCCATTTCCAGGGAGGCGTTGAAGTCATCGCAATAGGCGGCGACCCGGGGATGGAGGCTGCAGCTGGCAAACAGGCGCTCGATGACCAAGGCATCAGGAGTCCCGGGATGATGCATGATCCAGGGCATGTCCGAAAGCTGTTCGGCGCTGACCCTGGACCCCGGGCGGATGCCCCACTGTTCAGGCAGGACCACCCGGAAGTTGTCATCCCCGAGCCACTGCCGGGTGACGGTCGCGGGCCACGCCAGCCCGCCCTGGCCCACCTGGAACACCAGGGCGACGTCGAGTTCCCCGCCTGCGCGCAGCCCCTGGGTGGTCTGCCCCGGCTCGGCAACGAAGACCTTCAGGTTGATTCCCACATCCCGCCAGCCCGGTGAGCCCACCAGGCGGGGAAGCGCGAACGTGGCCAGGCTGGGGAAGATGCCCAGGCGCAGCTCGTGTTCGGTTCCGGCCTCGGCCCGGGCGGCAGCTGCCAGCAGTGCGTCCATGTCCGTGAGGACCTTGGCGGCATGGCGGGACATCACGACGGCGGCTTCCGTGGGGACGGCTGCCCGCGCGGACCGCTCGAAGAGGGTGGTGCCGGTTTCGCGTTCCAGGGCGGACATCTGCTGGGAGACCGCGGAAGCGGTGTAGCCCAGGTGCAGGGCCGCCGCCGCGAAGGATCCTGAGCGGATGACTTCCAGCAGAGTCTTGAGATGGACGGGATTGACCATATGTGGCTGTCCTTTCCTCTCCTTGGTGCCCTGAATCGCCGTCGACCACAATATCTAGTGGTAGCAGGCACTACGTGCGACACGCCCAACAGGAGCGACACGCAGTTATTCACGCCGCCTCACAGGCTGTGCATCCGGTCTCCACAGGCTGTGGAGAACCACCTGTTCCAGAGCGGAAATGCACGCAAACTCCCGGCTGGCCCTGTGCAGAAACTGTGGACGACGGACGTGTCGAATGACATACTTGTAATACATCATCTTGGGGTAGGGTCCGTGGCGGCGCACTAGATGTAGTGGCCGGATGTAGTATCAATGGACAGACTTCAAGCTTCACCTAGGGGAGACCACCATGACCGTCACGGTTTACACCAAGCCTTCTTGCGTACAGTGCAACGCCACGTACCGCGCCCTCGATAAGAAGGGCATCGCGTACCAGAGCGTGGACATGTCCCAGGACCCCGAGGCCCTTGAGCGCGTGCGTTCCCTGGGCTTCATGCAGGCTCCGGTAGTCGTGACGGACCAGGACTCCTGGTCCGGCTTCCGCCCGGACAAGATCGAAGAGCTGGCACAGGCCAGCGTTACTTCCGTCGCCTAGCCGGCAGGGACTTCGGAAGAAGCGTCCCATCCGGGGATTACCCCCGGACCGGACCAAACCCAGGCGGACATCCGCCGCACCGCCGTCGGGACCGACGAAGTGCATCCACACCATCAGCAAGCACCGCAGTCACAGAAGCAGGACGCCATGACTTTGGGAATCGCGATGCCGCAGGCAGGTTCGTTGGAAGACGAACACCGCCGGCCATCTGACGATAGCCAAAACCCCGTCACAGCCGCAGACCTGGTGTACTTCACCTCCGCCTCGGGCTACACCGGACGGTTCGTGGACAAGCTCGGCCGCGAGGCAGGACAGATCCCGCTGCTCACCAGTGCCCCCACACTGCTGGCACAGCGGCCCTACGTACTGGTCCTGCCGACCTACGGCGGAACCGCCGGCCAGCCCGGCGCCGCAGCCAAAGGCGCCGTGCCAAAGCAGGTCATCAAGTTCCTGAACGTTGAGTCCAACCGGTCTTTGATCCGCGGAGTCATCGGCGCAGGAAATACAAACTTCGGGGAGAACTACTGCCTGGCGGCGGACATCATCGCCGCCAAATGCAAGGTCCCCGTTCTCTATAGATTTGAACTCATGGGCACGTCGGAGGACGTCGCCACGGTAAACCAAGGATTGGAAGAGTTTTGGACACATCAGTCGCAGAAGCCGGCATGACGGACTCCAAGGAGCTGCCGGAGGCCTATAAGGGGCTTGGCTATCACGAGCTGAACGCCATGCTGAATCTCTACGGCAAGAACGGCGAAATCCAGTTCGACGCCGATCGTGCGGCTGCGCGCCAGTACTTCCTCCAGCACGTGAACAACAACACCGTGTTCTTCCACGACCTGGAAGAGAAGCTGGACTACCTGGTCAAGAACGACTACTACGAGCGCGAGACGCTGGACCAGTACACGATGAACTTCATCCGTGAGCTCTACCAGCGCGCGTACAAGAAGAAGTTCCGCTTCGAAACCTTCCTTGGTGCTTTCAAGTTCTACACCTCGTACACGCTCAAGACGTTCGACGGCAAGCGCTATCTCGAGCGCTACGAAGACCGTGTCTGCATGGTTGCCCTGCACCTGGCCCGCGGCGACGAGAAGCTGGCCGAGCAGATGGTTGACGAGATCATCGAGGGCCGCTTCCAGCCGGCGACCCCCACGTTCCTGAACGCCGGCAAGAAGCAGCGCGGCGAGCTCGTCTCCTGCTTCCTGCTGCGCATCGAAGACAACATGGAGTCGATCGGCCGTTCCATCAACTCGGCCCTGCAGCTCTCCAAGCGCGGCGGCGGCGTTGCCTTCGCGCTGACCAACATCCGCGAGGTCGGCGCGCCGATCAAGCAGATCGAGAACCAGTCCTCCGGCGTCATCCCCGTGATGAAGCTGCTCGAAGATTCCTTCTCCTACGCCAACCAGCTCGGAGCCCGCCAGGGCGCCGGTGCCGTGTACCTGCACGCCCACCACCCGGACATCAACCGGTTCCTGGACACCAAGCGGGAAAACGCGGACGAGAAGATCCGCATCAAGACCCTCTCCCTCGGCGTCGTGATTCCGGACATCACCTTCGAACTCGCCAAGCGCGACGAAGACATGTACCTCTTCTCCCCGTACGACGTCGAAAAGGTTTACGGCATGCCGTTCTCCGACGTCTCGGTTACCGAGAAGTACTACGAGATGGTCGATGACTCCCGGATCAAGAAGACCAAGATCAAGGCCCGCGAGTTCTTCCAGACCCTCGCAGAGATCCAGTTCGAATCCGGTTACCCGTACATCATGTTCGAAGACACCGTGAACCGGGAAAACCCGATTGACGGCAAGATCATCATGTCCAACCTGTGCTCGGAAATCCTCCAGGTTTCCCAGCCCACCACGTACAACGATGACCTGTCCTACGACCAGACCGGTAAGGACATCTCCTGCAACCTGGGTTCGCTGAACATCGCGAAGACCATGGATTCCCCGGACTTCGGCCGGACCATCGAGACGGCGATCCGTGCCCTGACCGCCGTGTCGGACATGAGCCACATCGGTTCGGTTCCGTCCATCGCCAAGGGCAACGACCAGTCCCACGCCATTGGCCTGGGCCAGATGAACCTGCACGGCTACCTGGCCCGCGAGCGGGTCCACTACGGCTCCGAAGAGGGCATCGACTTCACGAACATCTACTTCTACACGGTGGTCTACCACGCCGTGCGGGCGTCGAACCTGCTGGCCATCGAAACCGGCCGCACGTTCGCCGGGTTCGAGAAGTCCAAGTACGCCTCGGGCGAGTACTTCGAGAAGTACGTAAACCAGGACTGGGTGCCTCAGACCGAACGGGTACGCGAGCTCTTCGAGAACGTACACATCCCGACCCGGGAAGACTGGGCTGCGCTGCGCGACTCGGTCATGGCCCACGGCATCTACAACCAGAACCTGCAGGCTGTCCCGCCGACCGGTTCGATCTCCTACATCAACAACTCCACCTCCTCCATCCACCCGGTGGCGTCGAAGATCGAGATCCGCAAGGAAGGCAAGCTGGGCCGCGTGTACTACCCGGCTCCGTACCTGACCAACGACAACCTGGAGTTCTACCAGGATGCGTACGAAATCGGCTACGAGAAGATCATTGACACCTATGCCGCTGCCACGCAGCACGTGGACCAGGGCCTGTCCCTGACGCTGTTCTTCAAGGACACCGCCACCACGCGTGACATCAACAAGGCGCAGATCTACGCCTGGCGCAAGGGCATCAAGACCATCTACTACATCCGCCTGCGCCAGCTCGCCCTGGAAGGCACCGAAGTTGAGGGCTGCGTTTCCTGCATGCTGTAGGCCGCTTCCCCCTTCATCCACTTCAGACAAGGAATTATCAATGACCGAGAAGCTCAAGCTGATCGACCACGTGCAGGCGATCAACTGGAACCGCATCCAGGACGACAAGGACGTAGAAGTCTGGAACCGCCTGGTAAACAACTTCTGGCTGCCTGAGAAGGTGCCGCTGTCCAACGACGTCCAGTCGTGGAACACGCTCACCCCGGAAGAGCAGCAGCTGACCATGCGCGTCTTCACCGGCCTGACCCTGCTGGATACCGTGCAGGCCACCGTTGGTGCCGTCTCGCTGATTCCGGATGCGCTCACCCCGCACGAGGAAGCGGTTTACACGAACATTGCGTTCATGGAGTCCGTCCACGCCAAGAGCTACTCCTCGATCTTCTCCACGCTGGCTTCCACGAAGGAAATCGACGAGGCCTTCCGCTGGTCCACGGAGAACGAGAACCTGCAGAAGAAAGCTCACATCGTCACGGACTACTACCGCGGCGATGATCCCCTGAAGCGCAAGGTGGCCTCCACCCTGCTGGAGTCCTTCCTCTTCTACTCCGGCTTCTACCTGCCGATGTACTGGTCTTCCCGGGCCAAGCTGACAAACACGGCTGACCTGATCCGCCTGATCATCCGTGACGAAGCCGTGCACGGCTACTACATCGGCTACAAGTTCCAGCGTGGCCTGGAGACGGTTTCCGAGGAACGCCGCCAGGAGCTGAAGGACTACACGTACGAGCTGATGTACGAGCTCTACGAAAACGAAGTCCAGTACACGCATGACCTGTACGACGGCGTCGGGCTGGCTGAGGACGTCAAGAAGTTCCTGCACTACAACGCCAACAAGGCGCTGATGAACCTGGGCTACGAAGCCATGTTCCCGTCCACCCTGACGGACGTGAATCCAGCGATCCTTTCGGCCCTGTCGCCGAACGCTGACGAGAACCACGACTTCTTCTCGGGGTCCGGCTCCTCCTATGTGATCGGCAAGGCCGTGAACACCGAGGACGACGACTGGGACTTCTAGTCCCTGGCTACAACCGCAATATTTCCGCAGCACCGGACCAGCAGGTCCGGTGCTGCGGTCTTTAACGAGGTCAGTCCTGGAACAGGTTCCACAGCTTCTGCGTCGTGTTCCAGCTGCGGATGGTCATCGACTTGTACAGCGGCGAGGACGCGATGGCGCTCAGGCGGCTCTTGGTGCGTTCGGCGCTGAGGCGCTGGGAGTAGACGACGCCGTCGCCCGGCCAGATCCGATCGACACCCTCACGCGGATTGAACGCGCTCATGGCTTCCTCTGCATCAATGCCCATCAGGAAGATTGCGTCGCTGTGGTACCTGCCCGGATGCTCGCCGAAGTTCGCGGGCTTGTTGTCGATGACGTGCTGCAGCTGGCTGCGGCTGAGCACCAAAACCTTGATGAGTTCATCGTCGAGGTCGAAGCTGCCCGTGAGGGCGGCTTCGATGTCCCTGCCGACCTGCTCAGCAGGATCGGCTGATTCGAGCAGCACATTGCCGCTGGCAATGTAGGTCACCACCTGCTCGTAGCCCAGGTCCTCCAGATGCTCCTTGAGCGTCTTCATGGGTACCTTGTTCCGCCCGCCCACGTTGATGCCGCGCAGGAGGGCGAGGTAATGGCTCGTTTCCACGGCTGCCTTCCTTTCATCAGCGGGAGCTGGCGGGAGGGATGGGCGTCGTTATCCGTGACCCGATTGGAGCACAGGATGCCCGCTGCGGGCAATGGCCCGGATGCTTCCGCTTGGGGCACCCGGATGAGGACGCTGGCACGGACGTCTGCTTCGGAGCGGGGAAGGCGCTAGTCCCTCGAAGGCTTTTGCCGCTGCTGCTTCGTTGCTGACCGCAGCTTCTTTGCATCCAGGCGCCGAAAATTGGAGCCGCGGGTCGGTTTGGTCCGGCGGCGCGCGGCAGGGCCGGGGGCGAGCGCGTCCGCGACCATAGCCGCCAGCTTTGCAAGGGCGATCTCCCGGTTACGGAGCTGGGAACGCTGTTCGGAAGCTGTAACAACCAGCGCTCCGGCGACCAGGCGGCCTTTCAGGCGCCGGAGCAGCCTCCCACGCTCGTCTTCGGACAGCGCCGCTGAGCCGGCAACGTCCCAGGACAGGGCCACGCGGCTGTCCGTGGTGTTAACGTGCTGGCCGCCCGGGCCGGACGAACGGGAGAACCGCCACTGGAGTTCCGCGGCGGGAATCGTCAGCTCCGGCGATACCAAAAGGTCCATGGATCCAGCCTCGCACGAATGACGGTATGCCGAGGACGACAGGTCCCGCGCGCCAAGTCCGGTGAACCGTGGGAAACGGGTTCTTTCTGCGGCTTTGTGAAGCCGGACGGCAACGGAGATGACAGGGAGCAAACAGGCTTCACGGCGTCCCGCTAGTGTGAAGATCCAGAAGGTTTCCCATGATCTGAAAAGCGAGTTGAGCGTGGACATCCGTACGGAAGAGTTCGACACCATCGTGGTGGGCGCCGGAGTGTCGGGCCTCAGCGCTGCCCGGGTGCTTGCGGCCGCAGGCAAGAAGGTCGTGGTGCTGGAGGCACGGGAACGCATCGGAGGCCGCGTGCACACCGAGCGCCTGAACGGCCGTGTCACTGACCTCGGGGCCTCCTGGATTCACGGGATCGACGGCGGTCCGCTGCACTCGCTGACGCGCTCTTTTGGTATGCCGGACGTTGAATTCACGGTGGGCAGTTACCAGGCCGGCGGCCGGCCCATCGCCTACTACAGCCCCGATGGTGCGCGCCTGCCGGAGCGTGCTGCCGAGCGGTTCATCGCCGACGCAGCGAGCGTTGAAGGACGGTTGTCCGCTGTCATCGGGGCGATGGAACCGGGTGCCAGCTACGCTGAGGCGGCGCGGATCGCCGTCAGCGATGCAGCGGCAGCTGAAGGCTGGGATACGGAACGGGCGGCACGCGTCGTGGAGTACCTCGACCACCGCAGCGAAGAGCAATACGGTGCCGACTCCCGCCTGCTGGACGCACGTGGCCTGGAGGATGAAGTCATCATCGGCGACGAGGTGGTCTTTCCGGAGGGTTATGACCAGCTGGCGTCGAATCTTGCCGCGGGAATTGATGTGCGGCTTGAGCACGTGGTGACCACGGTTGCGCGGGCCGGAGCCGCAGGGGTAGAGAGCGGCGTCGTCGTGGAGACGGACCGTGGCCTCTTCACCGCGGCGCAAGCGGTGGTGACGGTCCCGGTCGGTGTCCTCCAGTCCGGGCGCCTGACGTTCGATCCGCCGCTGCCGCAGACGGTTGCCGGTGCGATCACCCGGTTCCGGATGAACGCCTTCGAGAAAATCTTCCTGCACTTTCCCGAGCGTTTCTGGGACGAAGACGTCTATGCGATCCGCCGCCAGGGCGAAGCCGCGAAGTGGTGGCATTCCTGGTACGACCTCACCGGCCTGCAGGGCGAGCCGACGCTGCTGACGTTCGCTGCCGGGGAGTGCGCGCAGGCGATCCGCGGGTGGTCCGATGAACGCGTGGTGGAGTCCGTCATGGCATCCCTGCGGGAAATCTACGGCGCGCGGATCCCCGATCCGGTGCACGCCAGGATCACGGACTGGCAGGGCGACGAGTTCGCCGGCGGGGCGTACGCCTACATGACGCGGGGGTGCACCGGAGAGGATCACAGCCGCATCGCAACGCCCATCGACGGAGTGCTTCATCTGGCCGGCGAAGCGACCTGGGAAGCTGACCCCGCAACCGTGAACGCTGCCCTGTGCTCGGGGCACCGTGCTGCGGAGCGGATTCTCGGCACGAACCGGCAAGACCCCGTGAACGGACAGCTGATCGGCGGCTCCGCCGGAACTCCACCGGAGGCCGTAAGCTTTTCGTCGGACGTACGTCGGTAACCGGGGGGAATGGACACATGGGCAGGTTGAAGCGGACACGGGGCGCATCGGCGGGCATTGCGCGAACAGCGCTGATCACAGGAGCAGCGCTGATCACCGGAGGTCTGCTCTCCGGCTGTGCCGCCACAGCTGCCGAAGAACCGCCGCCGGCCACGGAGCTTTCCAGTTTTGAATCCGTGGACGAACTGTCCGCCGCTGTGAACGGCCTTTACGGATGTGACCCGGACACGGAACAGGAGCCGGTCACCATCTCCTTCGACGGATACCTCCCCGAGTACGCCATGTGCACCGAAGCGCTTCAGCTTGTCCGCTTCTCCAATGCCGAAGACCGGGAGAAAGTGTCGGGCATGCTGACGGCCGGCGGTGAAAACGTGCCGCCAGGCTTCGGCGAGGGCAGCAACTGGCACGTTTTCGTCCTGCAGAACGGTGCCGAAGCGCCCAGCGAAAAGGACATGAAAGACCTGGCCTACCAGCTCGGCGGCCGGTATGTGAGTGTCACCGGCCCGCGCTAGCCCCGGGCTGAACCGCGGCCGTGTGCCGGGGACGTGGACGCTTATTCGCGTCGCTGCTGTTCCGCGGGCAGCGGTTATGGGAAAGTTGCGGTGGAGGAATGAGCATGCCGCGCCAGCACGTCAACATACACATCGCCTTGATTGGCTGTGTTTGCCTGTGCCTGCTCGGGTACCTGTCCTGGTTTGAGTCCCGCGCTCAGGAAGCTGCCGCCCAAGTCGCCGCCGGGCCTGATTTCGATTCGCCGGACAGCACGAGCGTCATCGTGAACAAGCACCGTCCGCTGGCCGACCCCGCCTATGTTCCGCAGGACCTGGCCGACATTGGGGGAGTGCAGCTGCGGGCAGAGGCGGCCGCCGCGTACCTGCAGATGAACGCCGACGCCGCTGCAGCCGGCGTGGGCCTGGTTGCCGTCAGCGGCTTCCGGACAGCGGACGCCCAGACCCAGCTGCACAGCTCCTATTCCAACACCTACGGCCAGCAGGCCGCCGAGTCGATTTCGGCCCGGCCGGGCTACAGCGAGCACCAGACCGGGCTGGCGGTGGACATCGGCAATCCGGACGGCGCCTGCTCATTGGAGCCCTGTTTCGAGGCGACACCTGCCGGCGCCTGGGCTGCTGCCAACGCGCACCGGTACGGCTTCATCATCCGGTACCCCGCAGGAGCTGAAGCAACCACAGGCTTTGGCTATGAGCCCTGGCACCTGCGCTACGTCGGCCCTGAACTCGCAGCCACCCTGACCGGGTCCGCCCAGACCCTGGAACAGTACGCCGGCCTTCCGGCCGCTCCCGGCTACCCCGCCGACCGTGCCCGCTGACCGGAGTCGAGTGCAGCTACGACGCCGCCGTCGACCAGCAAATCTACTCCGGTGACGAAGGAAGCGTCGCTGCTGAGCAGGAAGGCTGTGGCATTGGCGATGTCACCGGGCGTGCCGACCCGGCCCGTTCCCGATCCTTCGATCATCGCCCGCATCTGGGCACCCGATTCGCCCGCGAGTTCCTGCTGGCCCATCGCCGTCGAAATCACGCCGGGACTAATGCTGTTAACCCGTGCCCCGCGCGCTCCCCAGCGGAGGCTGGCTGCCTGCACCCGGACCTGGTTGGCACGCTTCGCGGCGCTGTAGGCGAAGCCCGGGTTGTCGATCGATGTGACGAACGGCAGTCCCAGCAGGTCATCGGCCGGTTTGGCTGCCAGTTCGGCGAGCGCGTCGTCCGGGATGTTTCCGCCGGCCATGTAGGCAGACATGCTGGAAATGATGACGCCGGCGCCACCGGGCGCGATGACCTTCTCGAATTCCTCCAGCACCACCGCAACGCCGAACAGGTCTACGGCCCAGATCGCCTGGACGGGAGCCTGGGCGGGGGAGAGGCCGGCGGTATGTACGACGGCGGTGACCGCGCCCAGTTCGCGGGCGGCTGCAGCCAGCGCTGCCACCGAATTCCGGGAGGAGACGTCCACTGCCTGGGACACGACGTCGTACCCTTCCGCCATGCCGATGTTTACCGCGTCCTCGAGGAGGGCTTCGTTGAAATCCGCGAGGAGGACTTTCCGTCCGGCTCCGCTGCGGCGCAGCACAGCCTGGCCCATGCCGCCCGTGCCAATGATGACGAGTACTTCTGCTGCCATGGTTCGCTCCGCTTCTGCTGGGGTGGTGCCGGACGTGTTCACATGAAACGGCCGAAACCTGCATACCGGACACGGCCGTCAGCCCAGTCTGGACTGATGCGGGAGCACTGCACAATGCCCGGAAGTGCGTGCTGTCAGCTTCCCGGGCCGTGCACCGTCCCCCCGCGAAGGTAATCAGCACCCGCGTGCCGGCCGGACAGGCGGCAGTACTGTGCAGCGGGCCCGGACTGCGGGACCCTGAAGGGAGAAGACACTCATGCGATCCGGAGATGCCCATGGACGCCATCATGCCGATGCTGACCCTCAACAACGGAGTGACGATTCCCGCCCTGGGGTTTGGCGTGTACCGCAACCCGCCCGCGCAGACTACGGTGGCCGTTGAGACTGCGCTGGCCAACGGGTACCGGCTGATCGACACTGCCGCCGCCTATGGAAACGAGACGGAAGTTGGCTCGGCACTGAGCCAGTCCGGTGTCGACCGGGCCCGGCTTTTCATCACGACCAAGCTGTGGATCGATGATTACGGGTACGATTCGGCGCTTCGGGCGTTCGACACGAGCATGGCCAAGGTGGGGCTCGACACGCTGGATCTGTACCTGCTGCATCAGCCGCTCCCGTCCGACTTCGACGCCACCGTCGCTTCCTACCAGGCCCTGCAGACGTTGTATGAGCAGGGCCGGGTACGGGCTATCGGAGTCAGCAACTTCGGAACAGCCCAGCTCGCTGAGCTGCTGGCCCGCACCGACGTGGTCCCGGCCGTCAACCAGATAGAGGTCCACCCCTACTTCACCGAACCCGAGCTGCGCGCCTTCAATCTTGAGAACGGCATACTGACCCAGGCCTGGTCGCCGATCGGCGGAGTCAACCGCTACGCGGCCAAGAGCGGAAATGTGAAGGACCCGCTGCGGGATCCGCTCATCACCGCCCTGGCCGCCAAGTACAGCAAGACTCCCGCACAGATCATCCTGCGCTGGGATATCCAGCAGGGCCTGTGCGCGATTCCCAAGTCGGTCAGCCCCAAGCGCATCGCCGAGAATATCGACATCTTCGATTTTTACCTGACCAATGCCGAGCTGTCGGACATCAGCGCCCTGGACACGGGGATCCGGGGCGGGCCGAATCCGGAGGACATCCGCCGGTCCTGAGCTTGCTAATCTCGGCTGTATGACCCTTCTGCCTCCAGCTGCCGCCAAGGTTCAAAGCCTTTTGTCAGAGCTCGGTTCCTCCGCCGTTGTCCTGGAACTGGACGGATCCGCGCGGACGGCCGCGGAAGCCGCCGCGACGCTGGGCTGCGACGTCGGCGCCATTGGCAACAGCCTGGTCTTTATGGCCGACGGCGAACCCCTGCTGGTCATCACCAGCGGGGCGCACCGCGTGGACACGGCTGCACTGGCAGACCGGCTTGGCAAGGCCGTCATCAAACGTGCCGCCCCTGAGCAGGTGCGTGCCGCCACAGGCCAGGTGATCGGGGGAGTGGCTCCGGTCGGGCATCCGCAGCCCTTGGAAACGGTCGTTGACCGGGACCTGGAAAAGTACGATGACGTCTGGGTCTCCGCCGGCACCCCATACTCCGTTTTCCGCACGGACGCAGTGGAGCTGCTGCAGCTGACGGGCGGATCGAAGCTGCAGGTCGACTGAAGCGGGGGTCCCGGTATTCCGGCAGGAACTCCCGGGCGGTTGACGGGCCAGTACCCGTACGCGCAGGGTTGGATGCAACGGGCAACCGCGGAGTGCCCCAGCCGGAAAGCCGGCGTCGTTTTCCGGGCAGTAAGAGCCTCAGCAAGCTTCGACGGGAGAATCGCATGAAGACGCGCGAACTGGGGATGGCGGGACTCAAGGTATCCGAACTGGGGCTGGGATGCATGGGCTTCAGCCAGGGGTACGGTCCCGGCGGAACCACAGAAGACGCCATTAACCAGATCCGCACTGCCGTGGACCGCGGAGTGACCTTTTTCGACACCGCCGAGGTATACGGGCCGTTCACGAACGAAGCACTCGTCGGTGAAGCGCTGGCGCCCTACCGCGGAAGGGTGGTTATCGCCACCAAGTTTGGCTTCAAGATCAACGCAGACGGCCGCCAGGTGGGATTGGACAGCCGCCCCAGGCACATCCGCGAAGCAGTGGACGGCTCCCTGCGCCGGCTCGGCGTCGAATCAATAGACCTGCTGTACCAGCACCGGGTTGACCCCAACGTTCCCATCGAGGACGTGGCAGGCACCGTGAAGGACCTGATCACCGAAGGGAAGGTCAAGCACTTTGGTCTCTCCGAGGCGTCGGAAGCAACCATCCGCGCCGCGAACGCCGTCCAGCCGGTGACAGCAGTCCAGAGCGAATACTCCCTCTGGTGGCGTGAGCCGGAGGAGCATGTGCTGCCCGCATGCCAGGAGCTGGGCATCGGCTTTGTGCCCTTCAGCCCGTTGGGGCGCGGCTTCCTGACCGGGAAGATCACGCCGTCGACCGAGTTCGCTGCCGGAGACATGAGGGGCGGGCTGCCCCGGTTCACGCCTGCGGCACGGGAAGCCAACCAGGCCATGGTTGACCTGCTGGAAGCCATCGGGGCGGCAAAGGACGCGTCACCCGCCCAGATTGCCCTCGCCTGGCTGTTGGCCCAGAAACCGTGGATCGTGCCGATTCCCGGCACACGGAAGCTCGAGCGGCTGGATGAGAACCTCGGGGCAACGAGCGTGACCCTGAGCGCGGATGATCTCAAAGCCATTGACGATGCGGCCGCCCGGATTCCGATCGAAGGCGCCCGCTACCCTGAAGAACTGGAGAAGACGATCGACCGCTAGCCCTTTGTGTCCGGGAGGAAAACAGCAATGGGAAACCGCGGGGCCGACGCCTACCGGCGCCGGATGGAACTGGCAGCGAGAATACGGGCGACAGGACTTCCTGAACAGCAGGAGGAAGAAACTGCCGGCGAGGCGGAGCTGCGGCGCAGGAAGGAACTGGTTGATCCGGCCAGCAAGGCGGATTACCTGATCCGGGATGCGATGATGCGCGGTGACTTCGACAACCTGCAGTACGCGGGTAAACCCATCCCCAACCTGGGTGAGGCCAATGATCCCGACTGGTGGGTCAAGGGCCTGATCGAACGCGAGAACATCAGTGGCCTGGGCCCGCCTGCCCTGCTGCTTCGAGTGGAGGATGCGGAACTCGACGGTGTGCTGGACGGAATTCCTTCAGCCGCGCGGGTGCGGGAGGCCGTTGAGGACTTCAACCGGCGGATCGTCGAGGCACGGCGGCAGCTGCTGGGCGGACCGCCGGTCATCACCCCGCTGCGGGACGTCGAGCTGGAGGTTCAACGCTGGCGTGAACGCCGGGAGGCAGCCCGGCCGCCGGAGCCGGACACCGGGCCGCCGGCGCCGTGGTGGCGGAGGATACGGCGGAGGTGACCCGTGCTCGGTTTGGAACTTGTAGTGGCCCTTGGGGTGGCTATCCTCGCGTGCAACCTGGCCGCGCCGCGGGTGCGGATTGGGGCTCCGCTGCTGCTGCTGGGCAGCGGTTTGCTGCTGGGACTCATTCCCGCCTTTCGGCAGGTGGAACTGCCCTCCGAGATTGTGCTGCTGGTGTTCCTGCCGGCCCTGCTGTACTGGGAAAGCCTGACTACCTCGCTCCGGGAAATCCGCAGCAACCAGCGCGGCATCATCCTGATGGGCACCGGGCTGGTGGTGGTGACAGCCGCCGGGGTTGCCGGCGCCGCACATGCGCTCGGAATGCCGTGGGGTCCCGCGTGGGTCCTGGGAGCCGCGCTGGCTCCTACCGATGCCACGGCGGTTTCGGCGATGGCGAGGATGCTGCCGCACCGGGACGTCACGCTGCTCCGGGCCGAGAGCCTGGTCAATGACGGCACAGCCCTGGTCCTGTACGCGGTGGCGGTGGGGATCGTGGCGGGCGACGGCGGCTACACCCCGTTGTCCATTTCCGGCCTGCTGGCCCTGGCCTATGCGGGAGGAGTTGCCGCGGGACTGGTTATTGCCTGGGCCGGGATCCGGCTGCGGAAACGTGTCACCGATCCGCTGCTGAACAACGTGGTGACCTTCCTGACGCCGTTTGCCGCTTTCCTGCTCGCTGAGGGGATCGGCGGATCCGGGGTGCTGGCGGTGGTGGCGGCGGGCCTGATCATGAGCCAGACCGGCTCGCGTGTGACCTCGGCCCTTGCCAGGCGGCAATCCCGATCGTTCTGGACGTTCTCCACCTTTATGCTCAACGGGGCGCTCTTCGTCCTCATCGGGCTGGAACTGCACGCCGCGATCCGGATCCTCAGCGGCGGGCAGATCGCCCTCGGGGTCCTGGCTGTTGCCGTGGTGTCCGTGGTGCTGGTGGCCATCCGGCTCGCTTATCTGTTTGGGACTACCTACCTCATCCGGTTCCTGGACCGCAGACCGTCCCAGCGCAGGCGCCGGGTCAGCAACCGCTCCCGGGTCGTGAGCGGGATGGCGGGTTTCCGCGGCGCCGTGTCCCTCGCCGCGGCGCTTGGAGTTCCACTGCACACGGCGGCAGGGACGCCGTTTCCTGATCGGGGATTAATCATTTTCGTCGCGGCAGGAGTTATCGTGGTCACGCTGACGGTCCAGGGCCCGCTTCTGCCGCTCGTTGCCCGCTGGGCGCACCTGCCGCAGGACAGCGTGCTTCAGGCCGAACGCAGGCTGGCCGAGATCCGTGCCACGGAGGACGGACTGCTTGCCCTTCCGGGGCTGGCGGCGGAGCTGGGAACGGACAGGGCGGTTGCGGACCGGCTGGAACACGAATACCGCCAGCATCTTGAAGTCCTGCAGGCTGACGGTGACGCCGCGGACGGCGCCCCGGTGCTGGAGCGGCAAAACCAGGAGCAGGAGCTGCGGCTGGCGCTGCTGGGACGCAAACGGGACGTCGTCCTGCAACTGCGGGACGAACGGCGGATTGATGACCGGGTCCTGCGCCTGCTGGAAACCCGGCTCGACGTCGAAGAGCTGCGGCTAACCCGACCTGACCAGGGCGACTGAGATCAGGTCTGCGCGGAAAAGGCCTCGGGTGCCGGTGCCGTCCCCGCTACGGGGTTTCCGGACCAACCTCGCCGGTCAGGGAGGGATGATCCGAGCACTCGCTTCGCAGGCCCAAAAGCTGCTCGGAACTGTTGGCGCCGTAATCAATCATGGCGCCGTCCGGGCTCTCGGCACTGACTATGAAGGTCCGCTTGGGATTGCTGCTTTCGGGGGGATCGATCGACCGGGTGATCCGGAATCCCTGTTCCTCCAGATACGCCTGCATCTGCTTCCGGGCTGCCAGCGGATCTGCAGGTGCCGGACCCAGCAGCTCAAACTGCATGAACAGCTGCTCCGACGAACCGGAGGGGCCGGGGCATGGACTGGGATTGAACACGATGTCCGGAGCAGCCGGATCCCAGGCGGACCCGTCTTCATACGTCCACCCCGCGGTCCCTGACGCCTTGGTGGCACCCGCTGCCATCTCTATGACGTCGTCGTAGATCACGGCGGCAGCGCGGTTTGAACCGGACCCGGAAAGGCCGCCGGTTTCGGAAGTGCTGCTTCCGGTGGCTGCATCAGCGGTTGAAGAGTTCATCGGATCTCCCTGGGCACATGAGGAAAGGGTCAAGAGGACAGCAAGCCCCGCGCTAGTGGCTGCCGAAATACCTAACCAGCGTCCCCGCCGTAAACTCCAGCACGAGCCACTGCCTCTTGAAGTAGTCATCTGCCGCTTTCTGGTTGGTATCTATAGCTGAGTCAAACATAGTCTGTGCTTCGTCGACGAGGTCGTTGAAGGATTGCTGCCCCCTGTCGAACCCGGCGCCCACATGACGCTGGATGCCGTCCACCAGCGGATCAAGCGGATGCTCGTAGGGCCCCACATCCGGCAGATAGTGCTCCTGCAGCAGGTCCGCGCCGAGGGCGGCAGCGCCCTGCAGCGCATCGCCTGCTGCGTCATTGACGCCCTGGAGCCGGTCCACGGCGGCTGCCCCGGCAAGCTGGGCGGCATCCACGGCCCGGCCAGGACCATAGTAGATGTCTGCCGCGCGGGCTTTGGCGTTTTCTATCTGCTCATCCGTGAGGGACTGATCGGAAAGAGTGAGCAAGTCTCCATCGCCGGCGCTCGCCGCGGCGATGGACCACAGGCTCGCCGTCCCGTAGTCCAGGTACCCGCGGCCCCGCTCGGTTTCCGTCAGGCCGGCGCCGTCCTCGGTGCCCTCGAGGGAGTGCCCGCCGTTGCCGCTTCGTTCCTCGCCTCCCAGGTGCTGCTCTTCGGAACTGAAGACACGCGATCCCCAGGACTCGGCGGTTGGACTCAGGCGGGGGTCGCCAAAATGTGAGCCGAGGATACCGCCGGGGGCGACGACGTCCGCCTTTCCCTGCGTGGCGTAGACCTCCCGGGCGTTCAGGTCGGCAGCCGTCCTGGCGGCTTCGGGGTCGATCCCCGCGGAGCCGAAAAACACCACCGTGTCCACGGTGTGGACCGTTTGGCTGAGTGCGAAGGCCGCCGTGGTGGTGCCGTAGGAGTGTGCGGTGATGCTGACCCGGGGGACGTCCCCGGCACGGGTGTTGTAAACCCCGTCGATCACGGTTGCCAGTTTGTCCCCGCCAATTCGTGCCTTGTCGGAAAGGAGAACCTGCGTGGAAGGCGGCATGTCCGGTGAATCGTAGCCAATCCAGGCAACGACGGCATGGTCTGAGGTGAAGGCCTTCTGTGCCTCGTGGAGGTTGTTGGCCGCCCAGACGGCGTCGTCCATATCCCTGGTGGAACTTCCCATCCCCGACACATTGATGCTCACGCTGGCAGCAGTATCCATATTGCCCACCGCCACGGCGGCGAGCGGAGGCTCGGCCGGGTCGAACGCGATGAGGCTGAGTCCCGTCGGGTCCTTGTTGTCCTTTTTCTTGATCGAGTTCTGGATGCTCTTATACGACTCCCGCTGCTCATCCGTCGCCCGCCATGAGGGTTTCAGGACCATGGCGAGCACGGCGGCGTTGGCTGCCGCCCGCACGGCGTACGGAACACCTTCGGTGTTGCCGGCCAGGGCGGGCAGATGCTTGACCAGCGACTCCTGCTGTCCTTGGGTCAGTGAGTGCCAGAACTCCGCCTGCTGTTCTGCCGCAAGGCCAAGCCGCGGGGGATAGACGGCCGCCTCCGGGTAATCCGCGGCAAACTCCGCATACCGCGAGGCATCCATTCCGGCAAGGAAATCGTAATAGCTGCGGACGTCCTCCGCCGAGGCGCCCGGAGCCGTTGCCTGCCGGTGCAGCCGCTCGGCATCATGGCTTTGCAGGTCCAGGGCCCCGCCATGGTAGTGCGAGGGCACGTCTGCGGAGGCGCGGGCAATGCCGGACACCGCAGCAGTGCAGATCTCCCGTGCTTCCTCGTAGCTGCCGGTAAGGGCGTTGACCCGGTCCTGGAACTCCCACTGGTAGTTCAGGAGCTTGTCCTGGAATGCATGCCCGCCGGTGTCGTCGGCCAGGAGCTGTCGCAGCGTGGCATTTGCGGCAGAGATTTCACGCTGCAGGGCAGCCCGGTCCCTGCGCATCGCCTGGACAGCCTCCGCGAAGTCCTCCAGGGCACCGGCAGCGGCGGCCGTGTTCTCGGCGAGGACTCCGGCCTGGCGGGACGGCGTGTTCATTGCACCCAGCACGAGGTACTTGTGGGGTGTGTCGTAGAGGCCCTCCAACGCGGTCCATTTGCCTGCCGCAGCCGAGACTGCGTCCTTGAAATCCCTGCCTGCGGAACGGAGCAACTGCGCCTGGGCAGCCAGCACCTCGGGGTCCGGCGACGTCGCCGTGGCGGAGAGATCGAGCTGCAGAATACCCATTACTGGACCATCCACCGTCCGGCCCCGCCCGGCACCGGGGCGTTCCATGCCGCTGATGATTCAGCAAGGGAGGCGGCTTTCCGGGCGTTATCAGCCATTTCCCGGTCGCCGGCTTCGTACGCGTTCACGCTCTCGAGTGTGCCCTGGACGGCGTTGTTGCAGCGCACCAGAATGTCGGTCATGTCATTGGCGAGGACGTCGAACCGCAGCCGGTCTACGGCGTCGGCAACTTCCGGACAGGATGCGAGCGCTGTTTCCAGGGCATTCAGCGCCTCCTGTGCTGCGTCCTTGGCGGGTTCGCACTCGGCTACCAGCCCCGAGCAGTCGTGCAGCAAGGACCGTACGCCCTGGACCTGGATGTCCCACCTGTTTTCCCCCATGCGGTACACCCTAGGGAACCGTCCGGGTTGCGTCCATGGGGACATCTACCCATGTGGAAAGCTTCTAACGGGCCTTAACGACAGGCAGTTCATCCCAGGCCGTGGTGTAGCGCGGGGAGGAGAACTTCCGGGACATGGTCCATTCCGGACGGGCGCTGGGCATTCCGGCCACGCCCAGCCCGATGCTCGCCGAACCGTATTTGTCGGCCACCCTGCCCAGCAGCTCCCCGAGGTGGCGGTGTTCCTGGGCCGGGACGAACGCATCAAAGACCGGCTGCGCTCCGGCGTCGGACAGGCCGGTGAGCATTACTCCCGCCTTGGTGTAGGGGATACCTTCCACAATGTGGTCTTCGAGTGCCCCCACCGCGGCACGGGTCAGCACCACCGGATCGGACGTGGGGTTCTGCAGTTTCAGCGTCACGGAGGGGAACGACGCCGCTTTGTGGCTGAAGTGCGAGGTCCCGGCATAGGCGGTGAGCACCCGGGCCTGCTGGTGTTCGCGCTGCAGCCGTGAGGCGGCCTGCTGGGCGTAGATGCTCATCACCTGCCGCATCTGCGCTGCGGTGGTCACGGGGACCGAGAAGCTGCGGGAGAAGATCAGCTGCTGCCGGTCCGCGCGTTCCTCCTCCAATGGCAGGCAGGGTGTGCCGTTGAGTTCCAGTACGGTCCGCTGGAGGGTCACCGAGAAGCGGCTGCGGATCACCGCCGGATCGGCTGCCTTCAGGTCGGCGACGGTGCGGATCCCCATGGCCTCAAGACGCCGGCCCAGCTTCGCGCCCACGCCCCATAGCCCGGTCACCGGCACGCGGGACATGATGGTCTGGACCGCCGCCGGATCCATGGTCTCGAGGTTGCAGACCCCGTCCAGATGCCGGTTCTGCTTCGCGATCCGGTTGGCGAACTTCGCCAGCGTTTTGGTGGTCCCAATCCCGACGCACACCGGAAGCCCGGTATGGCGGGCGACGGCGGCACGGATCCGGGTGCCCTGTTCATCCAGTTCCCCGGGCGTGCCCGCGAGTCCCAGGAACGACTCGTCGATCGAGTAGACCTCCTGCCACAGGGCGAAGCGGCCCAGCAGCTCCATGACCCGTGAACTCAGGTCCCCGTAGAGCTCATAGTTGCTGGAGCGCTGGACCAGCCCCAGGTGCGGAGCTGCCTCCGCCAGCTTGAACCACGGCTCCCCGGTCTTGATGCCCAGCGTCTTGGCTTCGTCCGAGCGGGCCACCACACAGCCGTCGTTGTTGGACAGCACGACGACGGGTATGCCTTCTAGACGCGGATCGAAGGCGCGCTCGCAGGAGACGTAGAAGCTGTTCACATCCACCAGGGCAATCCGCTGCTGCCGGCTGCCGGCCGCCGGGACGCCGGAGTCAGACATGGTGCAGGCAGCGTGTCACTACGCCCCAGACGGACAGCTCATCCGGATCCGGGACCAGGACGTCCTCATAGCCCGGATGCTCTGCGGCCAGTACGATGCCGCGGCCGGTGAGCCGGAGCCTGCGGACTACCAGTTCACCCTCGAGGACGGCGACGACCACCGACCCGTCGCGCGGTGTCAGCGACCGGTCAACGATCAGTTCATCGCCGTCGCTGATCCCGGTTCCGGACATGGAATCGCCGGAGACCCGGACGATGTAGGTGGAGGTCACGTCACGGATCAGGTGGCGGTTCAGGTCGATCCGGCCGTCGAAATAGTCCCGGGACGGGCTGGGAAACCCGGAGGCGGCGTCCGCACTGGACGGGCCCTGCGGGCGGGAGCCCGCGGAAGCGCCGGGAGTGTTCCCCGAGAAAACCGGCATCTTCCAGCCCTCCGCTGCGTTAGAACATACGTTCGATCCCTCCAAGCCTAGCACCGTGCAGGCCGGGTGCTGCAGTAGGGTCTCGGGGTATGGAAACGGGATGGCGAAAGCGGGCGGTGCTGCGGAAGGTCGCGGACATGCTCCCTGATCCGGCGGCACTGGGCCGGCGTGTGTTCGTCGCGGTCGACGGTGTGGACGGATCCGGAAAAACCACCTTTGCTGATGCGCTCGCCGGTGTCCTGCCCGGCCCGGCCGCAAGGGTATCGATCGACGGGTTCCACCGGGTGCGCGCCGAACGCTACCGCCGGGGTCCGGATTCCCCGGAGGGATTCTGGCTGGATTCCTACGACTATGGGGCGTTCCGCCGCCTGGCCATCGACCCGCTCCGGCCCGGCGGCTCGGGACGCTGCCGCACTGCGAGCCACGACCTGGGCTCAGACGTGCTGATTGAGGGGCCGGAACTGCAGGTTCCCGGGCGGGCCTTCGTTCTGGTGGACGGGATCTTCCTCCACCGCCCGGAACTGGCGGAGATCTGGGATGCCTCGTTGTTCCTGGATGTGTCCTTCGAGACATCGTACCGGCGCATGGAACTGCGCGACGGGTCCGATCCCGACTCGGAGGCGGCCGGAAACCACCGCTACGTACAGGGACAGCGGCTCTACCTTTCGGCGTGCGACCCGCGGTCCGCCGCGGACATCGTGATCGACAACAACGACGCCGAGGCTCCGGTCCTCCTCCGCGGCGTGCCGGCGGGACAGTCCGGCCGGCGCCCGGACTGAACTCCGGCTGCAGGGGCGTGGTCTTGGCGGGCCGCTGCGGGCGATACCGTTTAACCCATGAATGTCGAGGTGTACATCCCGCGGAAGCTCGGGCGGGAGCTGGAAGAGTTGGCTGAAGAACAGGGAGTACCGGTGGAAAGCCTGATCCTCAACGGTGCCAGGCTGCTGCTGGAACACCGCAACCGCCGCAACCACGTCCAGTCCTAGCGGCGTGCAGGGCAGGGGGCGGTTTTTCGCCGCACCCTTGCGCGCAACTGACTGGATGTCTATTCTCGCCGCGGCCGCACCATTCATTTCCCTGACAGGCAAGGGCGACACCAGCATGAGAATCACCGTGGCAAGCATCTTCGTTGATGACCAGGAGAAGGCGCTGGATTTCTACACCAGGGTCCTCGGATTCGAGAAGCGTTCGGACGAGCCGGCAGGGGATGCCCGCTGGATCACCGTCGGCAACGCCGGAGAGGATGGCGGCGTCGAACTGCTGCTGGAGCCAAGCTCCCACCCGGCGGTTGGCCCCTTCAAGGAAGCACTGCTCCGCGACGGGATCCCCTTCAATTCCTTCGGGGTTGTCGATGTGCAGGCCGAGTATGAGCGGCTGCTTGCCCTGGGGGTGGAGTTCACGCAGCCGCCGGTCCAGATGGGGCCGGTGACGACGGCGGTGTTTTCCGACACCTGCGGCAACCTTCTGCAGATCGCCGCCATGGAAGGATGACCGTTCCGGAGGGCCTTAGTGCGGAATGTTGTAACTGGGCTCGCGGAGGGTGGAGCCGCTAATGCGGTGCATCCGCTGGCGGCAGAACGGGTCATAGACTTCGATGTCGATCCTGCCCGTGGCTGAATCGGCAGTCCGGATGCAGGTGCACGGGGCAAACACGTGCGCTGGACCTTTCTGGGAAACCGAAAAAACCTGACCCTTTCATTCTTACTCTTTCCTGGGCCGGCCTCCTGGCGGGGTGCGGTCGACGAGCGGGCTGCGGCCGGCGTCCGTGGACCGCCGGGAAACCGCCGAGGCCCAGACCCAGGTGGAGCGCCGGATGCCGGCGTCTTCCCACATCACCTGCACGGCCTTGGCCGACCAGGTGCTGGTCTCGCCCTTGACCAGCTCTGCGCAGCCGGGAAAGCGGATCCATGCCCAGACGGGAATTGCGGGCATGGACGTGGTGACCGGAAAGTGGTCAAAATCAAGTTCTTCGGGGGTTAATCCGATGGGTTCGGCGCGCCTGGCATACCTGGCTGCCAACCGCGCCGCAGCCTGAGGGTCCATGACTTAAGTAGAACATATGTTCGAATCCCAGGAGTGGTGAGTTGCGTGTGAGCTGTGTGCAAGGGGCAGCCTCGGCACTGGGTTCCGTGGTCGATTTGGGGCAGAATGCCTTCCATGTGCGGACGATACGTGATGGCCAGGGCAACGTCGGACCTGGTGTCTTCCTTCGCTGCGGACCAGGTGGTGGGGAAGGAAGTTGAAGCCTCCTGGAACGTCGCCCCAACGGATGATGTGCGGATTATCACCGAACGCCGTGCCGGGGACGGCACGGTCCGCAGGCTGGCAACGGCCAAGTGGGGACTGGTTCCGGTCTGGGCCAAAGACCCCAAAATCGGTTCGCGGCTGATCAATGCGCGGCGGGAGACCGTCCTGGAGAAGCCTGCGTTCCGGAAAGCCGCCGTCAAACGGCGGGCCCTTGTTCCGGCAGACGGTTACTACGAGTGGGAAAAAACCGAGGACGGCAAGATCCCGACGTACCTGCATCCCACCACGCCGGAGCCGATCGCATTCGCCGGACTGTACGAATTCTGGCCCGATCCCAGCCTCCCGGAGGACCACGAACACAAGTGGCTGCTCAGCGTCACCATCATCACCACTGAGGCAGCGGACGAACTGGGGCACATCCATGACCGAACTCCGCTGATCGTCCCGCCGGATGTTTACGACCTGTGGCTGGATCCGGAACTCACCGACACCGAAGCCATCGCCGCCCTGCTGGACACGATTCCCGATCCGGTGCTCACCCCGAGGATCGTCTCCAGCGAAGTGAACTCTGTGCGGAACAACGGACCCCAGCTGATTGAGCCGGCCGACGACCGGTGCCCGGAAGCCTGAGCAGGCAGGATCCACCCGGCCGGTCCGGGCCGCATCACCAGGCGTAGTCCTCGGGGGCCGGCTTGTGCCCCGGGAAGATGGCATCCAGCTTCTCCAGGGTCTCGGCGTCGAGCTCGATGTCCAGCGCGGCCAGGGCATCATCGAGCTGTCCTGCGGTGCGGGGACCTGTAATCGGGGCGCTGACGGCCGGCTGGTGCAGGAGCCAGGCGAGGGCGAGGATGCCGGGTTCGATCTCCAGTTCCGCAGCCAGATCCTCGTACGCCTGGATCTGCTCCCGGTGCTTGGCAAGCAGGTCCTGGACCCGTCCCTCGGCCCGCCGCCCGCCGTCGTCCTGGGCCTTCAGGATGCCGCCGAGGAGCCCGCCCTGCAGCGGAGACCAGGGGATGAGGCCCAGCCCGTATTTCTGTGCCGCGGGAATGACCTCACGTTCTACGGCGCGGTTAACCAGGTTGTAGATGCTCTGCTCCGAAATGAGGCCGTTGAAGCTGCGCCGGCGTGCATTCTCCTGGGCTTCGGCAATGTTCCACCCCGCGAAGTTGCTGCTGCCGTTGTAGATGACCTTTCCCTGGGCCACCGCCGTCTCCATGGCCTGCCAGATCTCGTCCCAGGGTGTGTTCCGGTCAATGTGGTGGAACTGGTAGAGGTCGATGTGGTCGGTCTGCAGCCGCCTGAGGCTGGCGTCCAGCGCCTGGCGGATGTTCAGTGCGGAGAGGTACGTGTCATTGGGACCCGGCCCCATGGAGCCGTAGAGCTTCGTGGCAATCACGGTTGCTTCCCGGCGGCCCCCGCCCTGGGCGAACCAGCGGCCCACGATTTCCTCGGTGAGGCCTTTGTTGTCCCAGCCGTAGACGTTGGCCGTGTCGAAAAAGTTGATGCCTGCTTCCCGCGCCTCGTCCATGATGCGGTGGGAGTCCTCTTCGCCGGTCTTGGGACCAAAGTTCATGGTGCCAAGGCACAGCCGGGAGACCTGCAGGCCGGAGCGGCCAAGATGCGTGTACTTCATGCTTCCTCGGTTTCCTTTGATTCGCCGCAGCCGGCCGCTCGGAGCGAACGGCGGGCGCGCGGGCGCACTGCTCCTCATTCTGCCCACGGCGCCCGTCCCGTGGAAGGGGCGGCCGCCGGCGGCGTCCCGTCCCGGGAAAGACAGACGGGCCGGCCCGGTGCCGGACCGGCCGGCAGCCGCCTGGCCTCCTGTAGCCTAGGAGCGCACATTGGGACCTGGCAGGAGGAAAAGTGGCCGAATCGTATTACCGCTCGCTGGGCGAGGGGACGTTCGAATCAACCCTCCACACCCAGGGTGCCTGGAACGACCACGAGCAGCATATGGCGCCGGCAGCGGGACTATTGGTGCACTGCCTGGAGCAAACCAACCAGCGCCCGGACCTCCGCCTGGCCCGGGTCAGTTTCGAGATCCTGGGCATCATCCCGCAGGTCATCTTCGACGTCACCACCAAGGTGGCCAGGGCCGGCCGCACCATCGAACTGCTGGAAGCCGAACTCGTTGCCGGCGGGCGCACGGCCATCAAGGCCACCGCCTGGCGGCTGGCCGTGGGCGATACGTCAGAGGTCGCCGCCCTGGAGGACGAGGCCATGCCCGGCCCCCGGGAAGCAGCGGGCTTCGACGGGATGACCGCCTGGCCGGGGAACTTCATCAACACCCTCGAGTTCCGTGCCGTTCCCGGCCTCCGCCCGGGAAGGGGCCAGGTTTGGGTCCGGTCTCCGTTTGAAATGGTCGACGGCGGACCGACACCGGACCTGGTCAGTCTGCTGGGCCTGGTGGATGCAGCCAACGGCGTCGCGGCCCGGGTCCCGCCGGGAGGGGACAGCTGGATGTTCCCCAACGTAGACCTGCAGATCCACCTCCACCGCAGGCCCGCGGGTCGCTGGCTGGGCCTGGATACGCGGGTCACTTTCGGCACGGACGGAATTGGGCTCACCTCTTCGGTGCTCCATGACGAGTCGGGGCCCTTTGGTCGCAGCGAACAGATCCTCACTGTCCGGCCGCTGGGCCGGAGCTGACCGTGCAGGAACCGGCGCGTGTCCTGGAGGTCTACCGGCAGCGCGATTCGCTGGGGGCGGCGGAGGATCTTGAACTCGCCCTGACGCTTCTGGCTGCGGCCCGCAGGGGAGAGCTCGGCCCGTCGCTGCGCGTCTACCGGCCCCGTCCGACCGTGGCCTTCGGCCAGCGTGATGCCAGGCTGCCTGGATTCGCAGATGCCGCGGCCGCCTGCCGGGACCTGGGTTTCGAGCCGCTGGTGCGCCGGGCCGGGGGCAGGGCAGCTGCGTACCACGAAGGGTGCCTGATCCTTGACCACATCGAACCGGAGGCCAACGCCGTCGCCCGTTCCCTGCCGCGCTTCGCTGACTTCGCCTCACTGCTGGCAGCGTCGCTGCAGGATGCGGGCGTGGCGGCATCAGTGGGCGAGATCCCGGGGGAGTACTGCCCGGGTGAGTACAGCGTCCACGGCGGGACCGGACCGGGACGCATCAAGCTCGTGGGAACCGCCCAGCGGGTGGTCGCCGGGGCCTGGCTCTTTTCCTCCGTGGTGGTGGTGCAGGACGCCGCGCCGCTGCGGCAGGTGCTGACAGCGGTTTATCAGGCGCTCGGCCTGGACTGGGACCCGGCTACCGCGGGAGCGGCAGAAGACCTGGCGCCGGACCTGACGCTTCCGGAGGCCGAAGCTGCCCTGCTGGCCGGCTATGGCAGGTACGCCCGGCTGCGTCAAGGGGACCCCTCCGCGCTGCTGAAATTCTCCGCCGGGCCGGGCCGGATGCTTCCAACCACTGCCTGAGCCCGTTAGCATCTGGCAACGGAAACGCAGCGTGGGCGGCTCCGGAGCGGCCGCGCGCCAGACTAATCAAAGGACCAGCATTGCCCAAGAAGAGTATCGAAAACACCGCCCTCCGGCTGAAAGCCATCCTGGAAATCCTGGCGGCCCATGATCCGTCCGAACACGGGAAGACCTCCCGTGCCGAGGTGCTGCGGCAGGCCCTGGAGCAGGTGCCCCTCGAAGAGGCAGAGACGGCGCTGCTGGCCAGCGGCGTCGCCCGCGGTGAACGCGCCCTGGTCACTGCCAGCACCAAGCTGGTCAAGGCGGGCTGGATCCTCAAGGAAGGACGGGCGGGCTGGAGCATCACAGGCGCCGGACGTGCCGCCCTAGCCGAGTTCCCCGCCGTGGAACAGCTGCAGGCCGCCCTGCACGGAAGCCGCCAAACGATTGAAGCGGTGACCGTCTCAGAAGCGCAGGGTGAGGCGGTGCTCGAAGAAGCACTCGTCTCTGCCGAAGTCACCCCTCCCGCAGCCCAGCCCCATGGCTCGCACCCGGAGGAGAACTACGAGGGGCCGTCCTTCCCGCAGCCGGGGTCGGTGGCCGTTCCGGGCACATTCGGCGCAGTCCTGGGCGGGGATGACTGGGATCCCGGAGCTGACTCCGTGCAGCTCGGCTTCGACCGCAGCGACGAACTGTGGAAGCTGACCGTGGACCTGCCGCCCGGGAACTATGAGTACAAAGCTGCCCTCAACGGGACCTGGGCTGAAAACTACGGCACCTGTGCACACTTCGACGGCGCGAACTACGGCTTCCAGCATGCCGGCGGTCCGGTCACCTTCCTGTACGACCACGCCACGCACCTGGTGGTGACCAAGCCGGACAGCGTCTGAGCCGGTCCGTTCTGACCTACGCCGTGGGGTCCGGCCGGCTCAAGGCTGCCGGCCGGGTTCGAGCCGCACCGGATCCACCAGCACTCCGGCCGGTTCCCTGATCCACCAGACATGGTCCCGGCGTAGTTCAGCGGGTGTCGAAAACCGGTATGTGAACACCCTGGCGCGGACCCAGCGCGGCGGCCTGCCGTTGAACGGGTCTTGCCGCAGCAGTTTCAGCGTCGGCGCGTCCGCCGCCAGCAGCTTCTGCAGGAGGACAGGAAACCAGCCGCGCCCGGAGGCGCCCAGGCCCAGGAACCACATCATCCAGTCCAGGCGCAGATGATAAGGCGCGAACTGCCGGGGCAGCCGCCGCGGATCCCCGGGCTTTCCGTGGAACTGGTATTCCAGCCACAGTGCCTCCGGTCCGGGATCGTCCAGCGTGCCCTCGATGATGACTTCGTGCCGGCGCCGCGTGATGCTCCCGAATGCGCCGTAGGCGTTGGAGAGGTGCCACCGGTTGAAGGAAGCATTCATTAACTGGTTCCTGCTGAACAGGTTCCGCAGCGGCGCCCAGGCCCAGTAGAGCATCGCGGCCGTCATCGCCAGCACCACGGCGATGAACCACCAAGGGACGGTGCGCGGGTCCGGGACCGCGAACGAGGCCCAGGGCAGCAGTGCCCTCACGGCGCCGTCGTCCACCGCGCTGAAGGCCAGCAGGATGGTCAGGACGTTGAGCCAGGCGAAGTTGCCCGAAAGGACCAGCCAGAACTGGGTCAGGATCACCAGGGCCGCCGCAGCAGAGGCCACCGGCTGCGGGAAGAACAGGAAAATCGGCACCACCAGCTGCGCAAAATGGTTGCCCAGCACTTCAGCCTTGTGCAGCGGCTTGGGCAGATGGTGGAAGAACCAGCTCGCGGGGTTGGGCATGGGCTGGGTTTCATGGTGGTAGTAGAGGGCAGTCAGGTCCCGCCAGACGGTGTCGCCGCGCATCTTGATCAATCCCGCGCCGAACTCCAGCAGGAATACGACCCAGCGGAAGAGGAACAGCACGGTGACCGGGACCGGAACCTGGTCCGAACCCAAAAACGCGGCGAGGAAACCTGCCTCCAGCAGCAGGGACTCCCACCCGAAGCCGTAGAAAACCTGCCCGATGTTCACTATTGAGAGATAGAGGAAGAAGAGGAGGCCAAACGCCAGCATCGGAAGCCAGGGCGGTCCCTGCTGGGGAAAACCGGCAACCAGCAGCGCCGAGACCAGGACGCCCGTCCAGGCCGCCGAACGCAGCAGCCGGTCTGAGTAGTACAGACGGAACAGTGTTGGAATCCGCCGCTGGCGCGCACGGTCCAGGTACTCCGGGGCCGGCAGCAGGCCGCGTTCGCCCAGCAGGGCCGGAAACTGGGCCGCCGCTGCCAGGAACGCCGGCAGGTATGCGGCGGCAATGCCGCGCTGCAGGACCTGGCGCGCGAATTCGTATCCCTCGGCACTGAAATACTCCATGGCGCCACCACAGTAGCGCCGAATCCGCGGCGCCGGCAGTACGCCCGCAGCGTTGGCCACAATGGGAGGTACGGTGCCCGGCCGGGCACTCGGGGACTACTATCGAGGGCACTGCGAGCTGAAGGAGTGCCACCATGTTCGAGTACGGAAAAGCATTCAGCGGGTTTGCCGTGGACGACGTCGACTCCGCCCGCCGGTTCTACGGCACCACGCTGGAACTCCCCGTGACGGCAGACAACGGGATGCTCCGCCTGGAACTGGGTCCTGAGAAGCACGTGCTGATCTACCCGAAGAAGAACCACACTCCGGCCACCTACACTGTTCTGAACTTCCCGGTGTCCGACATTGATTCTGCCGTGGAAGACCTCGTTGGCAGGGGAGTGGTCTTCGAGGCGTTCGAGGGGGTGGACGCACAGGGCGTTTTCCGCCGCGGCGGACCACTGATTGCCTGGTTCCGGGACCCGGCCGGGAACATCCTTTCCGTCCTGGAACAGGATTAGCGCCTCTCGTGGCTGAATGGCGGAAAGTGTTCGGACCCCGGGGGCAGTCCTACCGGCGGGTGCTCGGTGCTGCCGCGGCGGCCGTGTCAGCCGCGGGTGTCTACTTTCGCATCATCCGGCCCCAGCTGCGCCGCACGGATGCGGGCGGAGAACTTCCCGGAGACAGCTTCCTCTCCGGCAAGGTGCTCCAATACACGCACAGCATGATGGTTCCCGCGCAGGCCGGGGATGTCTGGCCCTATCTCAACCGGGTCGGCCACAGCCGCGCCGGGTGGTACGTCTTCAACCGGTTGGCTGCGCCGGACAGCACTGCGCCCGTGGTTTCCCTCCTGCCGCCGCGGCACGAACTGGACGTTGGGGATGTCATGTCCAGCGGCACGGGCCAAAGGCTGCACATCAAGGAAGTGCAGCCCAATGAGTGGATGCTGTGGGCGGACGGGGACAGCCGCTGCACCTGGCTGTGGATGCTGCAATCGGTCCGCCTCAACCAGACACGCCTGCTGGTGCGCGGCCGGTTTCGTTACGCGGCGCGGGACCCGGGTTCGCTGGCAGCAGCGCCCCTGGCCGCCGTCGACTGGGCCACCATGCGCCGCTGCGTAAGAACTATCCGTGACCGGGCCGCTGTTCGCTCCGCTACCAGGCTCGGAAACCCGAACCGCTGATAGGTTGACATCATGGAATCTGCTTCCTCGGCCAAGGCACTCCTGGAGGGTCCGCGGGGACGGGAGCTCAGCCTCGAGATTGCCCGGTCGGCATCGCCTTCGCACCCCGCAGAGTTCTACGACAGCAGGCGGCTGCTGCCGCCGGGTCTGTCGAGGAATGCCGAGCGTGTGCTCCGCATGCTCACCTCCGTGCCCGAAGACTTTGCAATCAGCGCTGCCGAGCTCCACAAGTGCCTGGCCAGGGTGGTCCGGCGTGCTGTCTACTGGCGGCCGCCGGACGAGATTTCACGCCTGCTCACCGAGCCCGAGGTCCGGGAGGCGATGATTCCTGCCGCCGCCGCAGCCGTGCGCTCAGCGGGATCGGATTGGTGGACACAACCCAGCGCACCGCTGCAGCATTACGTGCAGTGGATCGGGAGCAACGTTGTCCAAGGCACGGGGGAAGTGAGCCTCTCGGGCGCGAGGGACAAGCTGAAACAGTGGCACGGGGCCATCCTCGTGCAGCGAACGAATGCTCCTGTTGCTGCGGGTTGGACCGGCAGGTGGTGGTCCGGTCCTGCGCTCGTGGGGCTTCCCGTCACCACGTCCGCGCTTCCCGGAAGCGGGCCGGCCGGACTGAGCCTCGTGGAGGATCCCCTGGCCTGGAGACAGGCACGGACCTTTCCGCTCCGGGCCCGTTCGGGGGCCCGCGTCTACGAAATCGACAGTCCGGCCAGCTGGGAAGAGCTGGTGCGCCGCTATCCGCTGGACGCCACCCTGGCCCGCCGGGCCGCCTGGTCAAAAGCCGCGGGGACGCCTGAAGCGGAGACCTGGTTTTGGCGCATTCCGGACTGGGTGGCCGTCTCGGAGGATTTCGACGGCGTGCATCTCACCGTGCAGGCATACCTGCGAACCGCCGGGAACGTCGAGGGTACGAGCTACGAAAAGACCATGCTCGCAGGCTGGGCTCCCGGCGAAACCTGGTGGCTGACCGACATCCTGGAGGAAGCCGGGGAACCGACGGACTGGCAGGCAGCAGAGGGCAACGAAGGGTGGCAGGTTTCGCGGCCCTGACCGCACCCGCCCCGGAACCCCGGGAGGACAGCTGCGGCACGCGCTGCGAGCCGCAGCTGTCCTCTCGATGAGCGCCAGGAAATGGGCCGGAGCTAGTGGCCCCGGGCGATCCATTCCTGCAGGTGCGGCGCCTCAGCACCGATCGACGTCGAATCCCCGTGGCCGGTATTCACCACCGTTTCCGCAGGCAGGGTCAGCAGCCGGGTGCGGATCGATTCGATGATGGTATCGAAGTCGCTGTAGGAGCGGCCCGTGGCTCCGGGGCCTCCGCTGAACAGCGTGTCACCGGAGAACACGGTTCCCAGTTCGGGGGCGTAGAAGCAGACCGATCCGGGGGAGTGGCCGGGGGTGTGAAGGGCTTCGAGGGTGACTCCGGCGATTTCGAACGTGTCGCCGTCCTCGATGACGTCATCCGGTCCTTCGTCCGGGAACACTGCGTCCCAGAGCATCCGGTCTTCTGGGTGCAGGAACACCGGTGCACTGAACCGGTCCTGGGCGGCAAGGGCCGCCCGGATGTGGTCATCGTGGCCGTGCGTCAGCAGGATGCCCATGACTTCCCGCTCGCCGACCGCGGCTTCGATGGCGTCAACGTCGTGGGCCGGGTCGATGATGATCACCTGCGCGTCGTCACCGATAATCCACACGTTGTTGTCCACGTCCCAGGTGCCGCCGTCCAGGCTGAACGTACCGGAGGTGACGACCTTGTCGATCCGTGCCGCCATTAGAGCTCCACCACCGAACGCAGGACCTTGCCGTCGTGCATCTTGGTGAACGCTTCCTCGATGTCGCCCAGGCCAATCCGCTCGGAGACGAAGGCGTCCAGATCCAGCCGGCCCAGCTTGTACTGCTCCACCAGCATCGGGAAGTCGCGCGAGGGCAGGCAGTCGCCGTACCAGGAGGACTTCAGCGATCCGCCGCGGCCAAACACGTCCGCCAGCGGCAGTTCGATCTGCATCTCGGGAGTCGGCACGCCGACCAGGACCACACGTCCGGCCAGGTCACGCGCATAGAAGGCCTGCTTGTAGGTTTCCGGACGGCCCACGGCTTCAATGACGACGTCGGCACCGTTGCCGCCGGTGAGGGCGCGGATAGCTTCGACCGGATCTTCTTCGCGGGAGTTGATGCCGTGCGTCGCGCCGTTGGCCAGGGCCAGGTCGACCTTCGCGGAATCGATGTCCACGGCGATAATCGTGGTGGCACCGGCGAGCTTGGCACCGGCAATCGCAGCAATACCGACGCCGCCGCAGCCGATCACTGCCACCGATTCCCCGCGCTTGACCTCGCCGGTGTTGATTGCCGCACCGATGCCGGCCATCACACCGCAGCCGAGCAGGCCCACCGCAGCCGGATCGACGTCGTCGTCCACCTTGGTGCACTGGCCGGCGGCTACCAGCGTCTTCTCGGCGAATGCACCGATGCCCAGGGCGGGCGAGAGTTCCGTGCCGTCTTCGAGGGTCATCTTCTGGGTGGCGTTGTGGGTGTTGAAGCAGTACTGCGGCTGGCCCTTGCGGCAGGCACGGCATTCGCCGCACACGGCTCGCCAGTTCAGGATCACGCGGTCGCCCGGGGCTACTTCGGTGACATCGGGTCCGACGGCGGAGACCACGCCGGTGGCTTCGTGTCCCAGGAGGAAGGGGTAGTCATCGCTGATCCCGCCCTGCTTGTAGTGCAGGTCGGTGTGGCAGACACCGCAGGTGAGGATGTCCACGAGTGCTTCACCGGGCCCGGGGTCCGGAACCAGGATGGTCTCCAGGGATACCGGAGCGTTCTTTTCCTTGACTACTACAGCTTGGACCTTGTGAACCATGGGGGAGGGCTGCCTCTCGGGAGATGTCTCAGGGGCACCCCGGCGTTCCGGGGCTACTGTTCCATCCTAGGGACGCCGATGCCGGGAGTCACTTTCGCGGCTCCCGGCATCGGAACAGTGTTCGGGCAGGTCAGAGGCCCAGGCGGGACTTCACCTCGGCGGCGGACGGATTGGTGGCAGCCGAGCCGTCGGGGAAGAGGACCGTGGGGACGGTTTGGTTGCCGCCGTTGAGGGACTCGACGAGTTCCGCGGTGCCCTCGGTATTTTCGATGTTGACCTCGGTGTAGCCGATGCCCTGGGCATCCAGCTGGGACTTCAGGCGACGGCAGTAGCCGCACCAGCTGGTCGAGAACATGGTGATGGTTCCGGCTGCGGGGAGGAAGGTTTCGGCGGGTGCGGTCATGAGGCAATTCTCCTTGCTGGGTGTTTGTACTGCCGGTTGTGCTGCCAAGGGAACATCAGCGGACGGATTTTCATTCCCAGGCAGCGGGGCCGGCGGGCGGGGAAAAGAAGGGGAAGGCCCGGGGGCGCGCCGGGGAATTCCCTGCCCGCACTCCTGCCGGGCAGACTGGAGACATGTGCGGTCGATACGTCATGGCCAGGGCCATTGGGGACCTGGTGGCGGAAGCAGAAGCGGAAGCGGATGCGAACCTTGAGCTCAGGCAGTCCTGGAACGTGGCCCCCACGTCGGACGTGCCGGTGGTCCTGGAACGGCTGGTGCACGGTGCCCGGGTCCGGCAGATCCACACGGCCCGCTGGGGGCTGGTTCCGGCCTGGGCGAAGGACATTTCCGTGGGGGTGCGCGGGTTTAACGCGCGCAGCGAGACGCTGCTGGAGAAGCCCACGTTCCGGGAAGCAGTCCTCTCACGGCGGTGTGCGGTGCCCATGGACGGATACTACGAATGGAAGAAGGGCCCGGGCGGTATCAAGCAGCCGTACATCGTGCGCCGGACCGACGGAAAGCTGAGCTGGTTCGCCGGCCTTTACGAATGGTGGGCCGACCCTGCGGTCCCGGCCGGGCAGGACGGCCGGTGGCTGCTCTCAACCTCGATTATTACCCTGGCCGCTCCCGATCCCCGGGACGCTGATCCCGTCCTGGCCAGCCTGGGGTCCCTTCACGACCGGCTGCCCCTGCCGCTCTCAGCCGCTGCGCTCGCGGACTGGATCAGGCCCGGGACGCTGGGGCAGGCTGCGGCCATTGACCTGTTGGCGGGAGCATTGGACCAGGCTTATGCAACCGCCGGGCAGTTCCGGCTCGACCCGGCCGACCACGCTGTGGGAAATGTCAGCAACGACGGTCCGTGGCTGCTGGAGGCCGCCACAGCACGTCCGGCGTCAGCGCCGGAGGACGCGCTGTTCTAGGACTCCGAAAACCCTGGAGTGGAGACCTAGGATTCCAGGACGGACAGGGTGACGTTTCCTTCCGCATCCACGGACAGGCCGGGGTTGTGGCAGATTTCCCAGCGGAAGCCGTCCGGGTCGGTGAAGTACCCGGAGTATCCGCCCCAGCTCATCTGCGTTCCGGGGGCAGCGATGGACCCGCCGGCAGCCGCTGCTTCATGCAGGATCGCATCGACGTCCTTCGGTGACTCCACGTTGTGTGCCAGGGTGACCGGCGCCATGGCCGCGGAACCGGTGGCTCCGGACTCCGCGGCAAGGTGGTCATTGCGGAAAAATGACAGCACGATGCCGTGTCCAACCTGGAAGAACACGACTTCCCCGGGGACGTACTGCAGCGCGTTCCAGCCAAGCCGGCAGTAAAAAGCATAGGTAACTTCGACGTCGCTCACGCCAAGGGTGACGACGCTCAACTGGGGCAGCATGTACTGATCCTGCCACTGAACCGGCATCAAACCCAGAATATGGCGAAGAGGTTTCATCCCGCCGGGAGAGGGATCCGTCCTGCAGCCTGTTGACGCGGCGGGACCGGAAGGTCTCTCATGGAAGGCGGCAGTGCACGTCCACGGGCGGGGTGATGGCCGGTTTGAGCCAACCCGCGCTCTCGCGAGAATGCGACGAGGCCCATGAGCACAGCGATCTCCCCGAACCCCGGCCCACACGAGCGCCCTGATGCAGACTCAGCCAGGCCAGGGCCCCCGGCCTGGCTGCGCATCCTCATTCCCGTGGTGCTGATTATTGTCTGGTTCGTGGTGGGCGGGATCGGCGGTCCGTACTTCGGGAAGATCAGCGAAGTCACCGAAAACGACCAGTCGTCCTATCTTCCCGCCAGCAGTGCTTCCACGCAGGTCGCAGACCTGCAGGCGCAGTTCAGCGACAGCAACGCGATTCCAGCAGTCGTGATTTTCGTCAACGACGCCGGACTGACGGACGCGGACAAAACGTTCATTGAGGACCGGACGCAGGCGCTCGCAGGCACCCAGGGAGTGGACGGGAGTGTTTCCCCGGTCCAGTATTCCGAGGACGGCAAGGCTGCCGAACTGTTCGTGCCCGTGGCGGATGACTCTGAGGCCGCCGCGACGGTGGAAAACCTGCGCAGCGTCATAGCCGACGGCCAGCCCCAGGACCTGTCCGGGTATGTCACGGGCCCAGCCGGGCAGCTGGCAGACATCTCCGATGCTTTTGGCGGGATCGACGGGACACTGCTCCTGGTCGCGGTGGGCGCTGTCCTGCTCATCCTGATCATTGTCTACCGATCGCCGCTGCTGCCTATCCTTGTGCTGCTGACCTCGATCTTCGCCCTGTCTGCCGCGATCCTGGTGGTCTACTGGCTGGCAGACGCGGACCTGCTGAGCATCAACGGGCAGGTCCAGGGCATTCTTTTCATTCTGGGCATTGGTGCAGCCACGGATTATTCGCTGCTCTATGTCTCGCGGTACCGGGAATCGCTGCGCGATCACCGGGACCGCTGGACGGCAACCTGGGCTGCGTTGAAGGGAACGTTCGAACCGGTGCTGGCTTCTGCCGCGACCGTGATCGCAGGCCTGCTGTGCCTGCTGCTGAGCGACCTGAATTCCAACAAGGCACTGGCACCGGTCGCTTCGATTGGCATTGCCTTCTCCTTCCTGTCGGCTATGACGCTGCTCCCGGCCCTGCTGTTCGTTTTCGGCCGGGCGGCCTTCTGGCCCCGCCGCCCCGCGGTCGGCTCAGGGCACGCCGAGCTCGACCACGAGTCCAAGGGACTCTGGGCGCGGACAGCCCGGATCATCAGGGCCCACCCGCGGCGTACCTGGCTTATCTGCGCAGTTGTCCTGGCTATAGCGGCCATCGGCACTGTGCAGTTCCGGGCCAGCGGGGTGCCGCAGAGCGACTTTGTGCTGGGCGAGACGCAATCAGCGGACGGCCAGGAAGCACTGGGCGAGCATTTCCCCTCGGGCTCCGGCAGCCCGGTGCTGATCATCGCACCGCAGGATGAGCTGCAGGCCGTGGCCAACACAGTGCTGGCCAACCCGAACATCAATTCCGTGACCGTCGCGGCCAGCGGCACCCCGGCCGGTCAGCTTCCGGTAACTTCCGACGGCGTTCAGGTGCCGCCGATCCCCGGCGCCGAGTCCGCTGCGCCCAAGACGGTGGACGGGAAGGTGCTGCTGGAGGCCACCCTGACCCAGGACGCCGATTCGCCCGGAGCCGAAGACACGGTGCGCGATCTGCGTTCGGACCTCTCGGAAGACGAGGGTGTCCTGGTTGGCGGCACCACGGCCACCAACGTGGACACCAATGACGCCGCCCTCCATGACCGGAACCTGATCATCCCGGTGGTACTGGTAGTCATCCTGTTCCTGCTGATGCTGCTGCTGCGCGCGATCCTTGCCCCGGTACTGCTGATCCTCACCGTCATGCTCTCCTTCGGAGCCACCCTCGGCATTTCGGCGCTGCTGTTCAACTACGTCCTGGACTTCCCGGGTGCGGACCCGGCAGTTCCGCTGTACGGGTTTATTTTCCTGGTGGCCCTGGGCGTGGACTACAACATCTTCCTGATGACCCGGGTCCGGGAGGAGAGCATCCGCCACGGAACCAGGGACGGAGTGATCCGCGGATTGATGATCACCGGCGGGGTGATCACCTCAGCCGGGATTGTGCTCGCGGCGACGTTCGCCGCGCTGGGTGTGATCCCCGTGCTGTTCCTGGCACAGCTGGCGTTCATTGTCTCCTTCGGGGTGCTGCTGGACACCCTGGTGGTGCGCTCCCTGCTGGTTCCCGCTCTGTCCTACGACATCGGCCCGCGGATCTGGTGGCCCTCGAAACTCGGCCGGCCCGCGGAGCAGGGCAAGGCCGCAGCGGGGTCCCGGTAAACTCGAACCTATGGGAGAAACAGTGGAAACAGACCCGACTACCGAACAGCTTGGGGCCGTGCGCACGGCCATTGACGAGATCGACGAAGAAATTGTTGCGCTGATCTGGCGCCGCGAACGCCTGGTCCGGCTTGCCGGGGGCCTGAAGGACGACGACGCCCAGGTCCGCGCCCGGGACCGCGTAGAGGAAGTCATCAATCACGTGCGGGAAGCCGCCGAAGCACAGGAACAGGACTCCACGGTCGTGGAAAAGACCTACCGCGCCATGATCGACGCTTTCATCGACTACGAGCTGCGCACCCGGCGCGAAGACGAAACGCAGGCAAAACTGGACGCTTTCAGCCGCAGCTAGCCCGGTTCGCCGGCTACCAGGCCGCGGGCGCTGATCCCAGCGGTGCCGCGGGCAGCTCCCACTTCATGACGGGAACCGGTCCTACCGAACTGAAGACAACGGGCGGTGCCAGGCGCTCGCCGGGTCCCCAGTACGTCTGCTCCGCCGTCCGCGGCAGGGCGGGGGCGGACGGTTCCTTCGGGAACTCCCAGGGCGGGGGCACCGGACGGCGGGCCTCCGCAGCACGCTGCAGTTCCGCCGCTGTCCGGGCCAGGGAGAGCCTAGCTGCATACACCTCCCCGTCCAGCCGCCGGGACCAGGCCCGAACGGCTGCCGCTGCAGCCAGATACCCGGTGGCGTGGTCCAGCGCCTGGACCGGCAGCGGCCGCGGCGCACCCGCCGCAGACCAGGCCATGCCGGCGTCGGCGATTCCCGACGCCGTCTGCACCAGGGAATCAAAACCCCGGCGGCCGCGCCACGGCCCGGTCCAGCCCCAGGCATTGACCGCCACGGTTACGACGCCGGGGCACAGCTGCTGGAGGCGGTGTTCGTCCAGTCCCAGTCCGGTCAGGGCACCGGGACGGTAGCCGTGCACCACCAGGTCTGCGGCTGAGATCAGCTCGCGGACCTTCGCAGCACCGCCGGGCGTACGGAGGTCCAGCCGGGTACAGCTCTTGCCCACCGTCATCTCCGCTTCCAGTGCCGGCTCCTGCCAGCCGGGCGGATCAACGCGCAGGACCCGGGCACCGAATCCGGCAAGAAACCTGGTAGCCACCGGTCCGGCGATGACGCGGGTAAGATCCAGGACCCGGACACCGTCCAGCGGCCGTTCAGGGGACCCAGTCGTTTCAACGGGCAGCTGCGCGGCGCGCCGGGTCCAGCCGATGAGGGGTTCGGCCCGGACAGCCTGTCCCTGCGGATGTGCCTGCCACTGTTCCACCGTCCGCAGCCGGGCCGCACAGCCGCCGGCTTCCACCACGGCTTCTTCAAGTTCCCCGCCTTTCCATGCGCTGACGGCCACCGCCGCCGTCTCCGGGCCGGCATCCGCGGGCAGGCCCAGGACTGCGAGCGCAGCCCTGCGGTGATGAGGGGCGTTGGTATGCAGCCGTACCCAGCCGTCTGTACACGGGTAGTCACGGGAGAGGGGATCCCAGGGCGGCGGAACCTCCCATCCGGCAGGGCGGAAGGAGCCGCCGAACCAGGCACGGGAAAGATCCGGGAGGGCCTCAGCGTAGACCGGCAGGCCGGAGATGCGGGAAGCAAGCTCCGCAACCGCGCTGCCTGCTGCCGCTACGGACGCAGCCGCGAAGGAGCGCACGGGATAGCACGACTCCATGCGCAGCTCCCCTCGGTCCCGATTCCTGTTGCAGTAGGCTACGTCACAGATCATGGCCCGGACAGGCGCCGGCCGCACAAATATCCGCATCCATATGGCTTGAAAGGCACCGCAGTTGAAAGATCCAGGCACAGCCGGCAGTTCCAGATGGAAAGCGGCGGCTGCTGCGCTCGCAGATTCGCGCAGGCTGGACCTGTATGGCCGGATCATCACCGCGGCAGGGCAGGGCGAACCCCTCTCCGGCCGCGATCTGGACCGTGCCGGAACGAAGTCGCTGGACGTCCTGATGAAGGCGGGGCTGGTCCGGGACGGGCAGGACGGCCTGCATCCTGTCCCGGAGGTCTTCTCCCGCCTGCTCGCTGCGGACCGGGCGCCCAGGGATGAGTCCCCGCTGCGGCACCTGGGCCCGTCAAGCTCAGGCAGCCTGCCCTCCAAACGGGCCGACCGCCTGGAAGTCCTGCACTATCTGGCCGGTGAGGTCTTCTCACGGTACGGTGCCCTCGGCGCCGGTGCGCAGGGCCCGGAAACGGCCGACGCCGGCCCCGGCAGTGCGGCAGGTCCTCCCGGCCGTGCCCGGCTGACGGAAGCCGAGGTCACCGGGAGGCTCGCCGCCTTCACCACGGACCCGGCAATGTTCCGGCGGGCCATGGTCGATGAAGGAATCCTCCGCCGCAGCCCGGATGGGTCCCGCTACTGGCTCACCAGGCCGCGTCCGGCGGACGGTATTGAATTTGCCGGCTGAGCAGCAGCTCCCCGACCTGCCGCTAGGACGTTCCCTCTTCCAGGATCGACACGATTGAGAAGAGCGTGAAGCAGACAGCTCCGAGTCCAACCAGGACGTGCGCGCCGACAAAGAACGCCGGTTCCGTGCCTGCGGCTTCAAAAAGGAACGCGGCGAAGAACAGGCAGGTGAGCGCTGTTCCGATGGGCATGAGCGGGATGCGGTTGGCGAGGGCAAACGTGCGCCGCCAGACGAGCGCGAGCAGCAGCACCTTCGAGAGAATGCTGAAGCAGATCAGCCCAAGGCCGATCAGCACACATCCCGGTGCCAGCCGGTAGGGCTCGTTTGAGCTGAACAGCACAAAGAGCCCGAGGAGCAGGTTGACCATGCCCGCGGCACCGACGAGCCAGGCCCAGGCGAAACGCTCGCCGTCGCTGAACACGTTGCGCACCTGGCGCACGATGCTCGCGACGAGGGATATCAGCGACGTGCAGATCGCCGACAGGCCTATCAGAACGTGTCCTGCGACGAACCCGGGGATGTCTCCGCGCAGCAGCAGGCCGGTGGCCAGGGAGAAACCGGCGGCAGCGGCGGCACCCGGAACGATGATCAGCGCCGTCCCAACGGCGCGGGTATGGGCACCCTCCGGCGGGCCGCCCAACGGCTCAAGCAGCTGTGCCGACTGGATCAGCGTGAACTTTGTGGATGCGGCCGCTACGGTGCTGACGCAGGCGGCGACCAAGCCTACGCCGATCACGACGAAGCCTGCGGTGAGGTTCTCCGGGGTGTTGTCCCGGTTCGCCAGAACTATGCCCCAGAGGATGGCGGCGGCAGCGGCCACGTAGCCGGATAGGGGCAGGATGACCTCCCACACGCGCCCGTAACGGTTGATGAGCTGCCTGATAATGGTTGCCGCAGTCGTGAACAGGGCATAACAAATGGCGCTCAGCCCCACGGTGACGTGTCCGGCAATAAAGTGATCGGCGTCGTCGGGCCCGGCCAGGATGTAGAGGCCGTAAGACAGGCAGACCGCACCCATGAGAAGGGGGATGGCACGGAAAATGATGCTCATTGTCCGGTTCATGTTGTCCAGTTCATGGCGCACCCGGTAGGAAGAGGGGATCCCGTGCGGCTTCGACGTCATGGCCGGTCCGCGGTTAGTGCAAGTTTGCGCCCGTCATACCCGCGGAACAATGCCGGAGGCATGGAGCAGATCCCGGCTGCGGAAGTTCGTGCCCTCCGCAGCGGCGATGCCTGCCGGTCCGTGCAGTATTCGGGTCCAAGGGCCTCCGCCGACCGTTGACTTGGCAGGATGGCGGGCGTCTGATGGTTAGTGGGTTTTGGTTCCGGACCATCCACGGAGGACCTTCCAAGGAGGCGTCATTGGCCGCTCGATTTACTGCCCATGGAGCCGAAGCGACCCATACGGGGGCCCGCGCCGCCACTGATCTTGGGTCGCCGGCGTCGTCCTACCGTCTCCCGCCCGCATCTGCTGCCGCGGAGCCCCCTGGACCGACCGGCCAGCACGGCACACCAGCCCCGTCACCGCATAGCCGGCGGCAGATCGTGCTGGTATTTTCCGGCCTGATCATGGCCGTGCTGATCTCGGCCCTGGACCAGACCATCGTCTCCACCGCCCTTCCCACGATCGTGGGCGACCTGCAGGGACTGGACCATCTGTCCTGGGTCATCACCGCCTACCTGCTGACTTCCACAATCGGGCTGCCCATCTACGGCAAGCTCGGTGACCTGCTGGGCCGCAAGAACATCTTTATCTTCGCGATCATCGTCTTCCTCATCGGATCGGCGCTCTCCGGCCAGGCGCACAGCATGGCAGAGCTGATCACCTACCGGGCGCTGCAGGGCGTGGGCGGCGGCGGACTGATCATCGGTGCGCAGGCAATCATCGGGGACATCGTCCCCGCCCGCGAGCGCGGAAAATACATGGGACTGATCGGCGCTGCATTTGGAGTCGCCTCGGTCAGCGGACCGCTGCTTGGCGGCTACCTGACCCAGTACTGGTCATGGCGGTGGGTTTTCTACATCAACCTGCCGCTTGGAGCCATTGCCCTGGCGCTGATCATCACCTCCCTCCACCTGCCCAAGCGCAGCGCAGCCGGAATCAAGCTGGACTACCCCGGCGCCATCCTGCTCGCCTTCGCCAGTGCGGCACTGGTGGGCATTACCAGCTGGGGCGGAACCACGTACGCCTGGACGTCCCCGACCATCCTGGGCCTCGGCGCAGCAGCCCTGATCGCCATTGCCGTGTTCATCCCCGTAGAGCTGCGGGCTTCCGAGCCGATCCTTCCACTGCGGCTGTTCAAGATCCGCAACTTCGTGGTGTGCACGCTGGTGGGGCTCGCCGTCGGGCTGGCGATGTTTGGCAGCATCTCCTACCTGCCGACCTTCCTCCAGATGGTCAACGGAGCCAGCGCCACAGACTCGGGGCTGATGATGCTGCCTATGACGGCCGGCCTGCTGCTCAGTTCCATCGGGACCGGCCAGCTCATCTCCCGCACCGGACACTACAAGAGCTATCCGGTCCTGGGATCGCTGGTGATGATCCTGGGGCTGCTGCTGCTCTCACGCATCTCCGCGGAAACGCCGTACTGGTTTACTGCCCTGGGCATGTTCGTACTCGGCCTGGGAATTGGCGCGCTGATGCAGAACCTGGTGCTGATTGTGCAGAACAGTGTTCCGCCCCGGAACATGGGCACAGGGGTTTCCTCCGCGAACTACTTCCGGCAAATCGGCGGAACGCTGGGAATCGCCATCTACGGCTCCGTGTTTATCTCCCGGCTCAACGATGAGGTGGCCAACGCCCCTGATGCCGTGCGCGGGGTGACCAGCAGGGGAGTGAACTCCATCAGCCCCGAGCAGCTGAAGGCGCTGCCGGCCCCGGCGCGGGACTTCATCGCCGATGCCTTTGCAACCGCCCTGCCGCCGATCTTCCTGCTCGGAATCCCCGCACTGGGAGCGGCGTTCGTGCTGACACTTTTTATCCGGCAGATTCCCCTGGCCACAGAGGCAAACGTGCAGCTCGGCGGGGAGGCAAAACGCTGATGGTCCGCCCCGGTGCACACCCGGCAGTCCCGGCCCACGACGGCGGCACTGAAGTTTCCGGCGTACACGGGCACCCCAGGCACGCGGCCCAGGTCCCTGCCGGCTCCCCGGCTGTTCCGCTGCGGACCGACCGGGCAGGGAGGCCCAGGAAACCCCGGCACCGTAAAACGCCGGAGGAACGGCAGGCAGCCGCCCGGGAGGGTGCCATCCGGGCAGGCTTAACAGGCTCGGCAGGCCGAACACCCTGGATAGAGCCACGCTCGGCGGCAAGCCCGGGGGCACGTCCTGCGGGAGGGCGTGACTCCGGCCAGGAGGCACCCGGATCGGCAATGTCCGCAGCTCCCGGCCGGGAGACAGGGCCCGGTGCACCCGGATCGGGAACCCCCGGGGAAGCACCCGGGGAACCGGCCGGAGAAGGCGCGCGGCGGGGCCGGATACTGGTTTTCACCGGCCTTGTCCTCTCGGTCCTGCTCGCAGCGCTGGACCAGACCATCGTAGCCACGGCCCTGCCGACCATCGTGGGGGACCTGAACGGGCTGGAGCACCTGTCCTGGGTAGTTACCGCCTACATCCTGGCCGCGACGATCGGACTGCCCATCTACGGCAAGCTCGGTGACTTGTTCGGCCGCAAGAACATCTTCATCTTCGCGATTGCCGTGTTCCTGCTGGGGTCGGTGCTTTCGGGCCTGTCGCAGAGCATGGGCCAGCTGATCGCCTTCCGGGCCCTGCAGGGCATTGGCGGCGGCGGGCTGATGATTGGGGCGCAGGCGATCATCGGGGACCTGGTCTCCCCGCGGGAACGCGGACGGTACATGGGCCTGATCGGTGCCGCGTTCGGGCTGGCCTCAGTCGGCGGGCCGCTGCTGGGCGGCTGGATCACCGATTCCTGGTCCTGGCGGTGGGTCTTTTACATCAACGTGCCCATCGGCGCGGTGGCGCTCGCCGTGGTCATCATCTCCCTGCACCTGCCGCGGCACAGCGGGGTGCGGCCGCGCCTGGACTACCTGGGAGCGGCGCTGCTGGCGGCGGCTTCAACCGCGCTGATCCTGGTGACCAGCTGGGGCGGGACAACCTATGAGTGGTCCAGCCCGCAGATCCTGGGCCTCTCCGCTGCTGCCCTGCTGGCCGGGGGCGCCTTCGTGTGGGCGGAATCCCGGGCCTCGGAACCGATCCTGCCTCTGGGCCTGTTCCGGATGCGGAACTTCCTGGTGCCGGTGCTGGCGGGTATCGCCGTCGGAATTGCCATGTTCTCCACCATTTCCTACCTGCCTACTTTCCTGCAGATGGTGGGCGGGGCCAGTGCCACGCAGTCGGGCCTCATGATGCTGCCGATGATGGGAGGGCTGCTGCTGACCTCCATTGGCACGGGCCAGCTGATTTCGCGCACCGGCCGGTACAAGATCTACCCCGTTGCGGGGTGCGCCGTGGTGATCTGCGGGCTGCTGCTGCTTTCCCGCATTTCGGCCGAGACCCCCTACTGGTTCACGGCCGTGGGGATGGCGGTCCTGGGCATGGGAATCGGGGCGCTGCTGCAGAACCTCGTCCTGATTGTGCAGAACAGCGTGCCGCCGCGGACCATGGGAACGGCGATCTCCTCAGCCAACTACTTCCGCCAGATCGGCGCGTCCTTCGGCATTGCAGCGTTCGGGTCCATCTTCGTGAGCCGGCTGACGGACCAGCTGGCCGGCGCCCCCGCCGGGTCCGCGGACGCCATTCCCGGAGGGAGCATCAACTCGCTGACACCGGCCCTGCTGCAGAGCCTGCCGCCGCAGGCCCAGGAAGTGATCGCTTCAGCATTCGGGCAGGCCATGCCGCCGATTTTCCTGCTCAGCGTGCCCATCGTGGCCGCCGGCGGAGTGCTGTGCCTGTTCATTGAGGAGATACCGCTTTCGACGCAGTCCCGGGTTGAGGCGGCGTCGGAGTGAACCGGGCGCAGGACTCCCACCAGGTTCCTAGGCACCGCCGTGCCCATTGTCAGACGGGAGCCGTACACTGGAGTTCGAATATATGTTCGAATGTTTTCAGCCAGGTGTTTCAGCCTGGCCTAGGCACGTGGAGGGGCAGCCGTGGGACTTTTCAGCGAAGCAATAGAGGTGGTGTGCTCCCCGGCGGGCATCCCGCTGCGGCTTACCTGGCAGGGGAGGACCTACAAGGTCGCAGCCAATCCGGTGCGCTGGTATGAGCGCCGCAGCTGGTGGGAGGAAGAACCCCGGGCAGAACGCGGACACGGGGCCGGGCTGGTGGACTCGGAGATCTGGCGGGTGCAGGCACGCCTGAACCCCCGCTCCGCACTGCGCACCCTGGATATTTCCAGGCAGACTGCCTCCAACACCTGGCGGCTGATCCGGATCCATGACGCCCTGCGGGAAAGTGCCTAGCGTCCTGCTGCCATGAGCTTCACCCATCTCCACGCCGCCACCGCGTTCAGCGCCCACTACGGCACGTCCTGGCCGGATGAACTGGCCCGGTCCGCCGCAGCCGACGGCGCTGACGCGCTGGCCTGCACCGACAGGGACGGCCTGTACGGCACGGTCAAACACCTGCGCGCCTGCATGGATGCTGGAATAGACCCGGTCGTCGGGGTGGACCTCGCCATCCTGGACGGTGAAGGCAAAGATGCCGCCGTCACCGGGAGGGTGGTGATCCTGGCCCACGGGCACAACCGCGGCGCCGGATACCATGCGCTGTGCCGGCTGATCTCCGATGCACATGCAGGCACGTCGCCTTCCCGCGGCAGGGCCGGCAGGCCGGCCGGGATCACACTGGAACAGCTTGCCTCCCGGTCAGCCGGGAAGGACGGGGAACCGCTGCTCACTGTCCTGGTGGGCCCCTACTCCGACGTCGGACGTGCCATGCGCAGCCGCAGCTACGCCGTCGCGCGCACTCTCTTTCGCCGCTGGCTGGCGGTTGTGCCGCGTGCTGCGCTCGCCGTCGAGGTGGTCACCCACCTCAGCGCCCCGGGGGTAAACCTCAGCCTGGCCCACGCAGTACGGTTGCTCCGGCTCTCCGATGAGATGAACATTCCCGCAGTGCTGACCAACGCAGTGCGCTATGTGGATGAAGACGGAGCAGCTACCGCAGACGTGCTCGACGCCGCCCGTGCCCTGACCTCCATGGCGCAGCTGGCAGACCTGCAGCCCAATGGCCAGGGCTGGCTGAAGTCCGGGAAACAGATGGCCGCGCTCGCAGCGGAAATCAGCCACGAAGCCGGTTACGGGCGCTCCGGTGCGGCGAAACTGCTCGCCGCCACGGAGGCGCTCGCCGATTCCTGCCGCATCGACCCGGCGTCGGACATGGGATGGAAGCAGCCGGTGGTGCCGGAGGCCTCGGTCATCGGGATCGATACCGAACCGGGCCTTGAGCTGCGCGGACGCTGCGAAGCCGGCATCGGCAGGCGCTTCGGGCATCTGGATTCCACCGCGGAAGCGGCCATGCGCAACCGGCTCGAACACGAGCTGGGCATTATCGAACGGCTCGGTTTCGCGTCCTACTTCCTGACCGTCGCCGAAGTCTCCACGATGATTCGGGAAATGGGGGTGCGGGCAGCAGCCCGTGGTTCCGGAGCCTCCTCCCTGGTGAACTACCTGCTCGGGGTCAGCCACGTGAACCCGCTGGCCCACGACCTCATCTTCGAACGGTTCCTCTCCCGGGACCGCTCCACGCTGCCGGACATCGACATTGACGTGGAAAGCGCCGAACGGCACAACGTCTACCACCGCATCTTCGAACGCTTCGGCGCGCAGCGGGTGACCCTGATGAGCATGCAGAACGGATACCGGGCACGCGGGGCGGTGCGCGATGCCGGTATGGCCCTGGGCCTTCCCGAAGAGGAGGTCGGCGCCGTCGCGAAGGCTCTGTGGCGCTTCTCGGCCAGCCACTTCCGTGAGGCGCTCGCAGAGAAACCCGAACTGCGGGACGTTGCCGAGGCAGTCCAGCAGAACCGCCAGCTGGATCTGCTGGTGGACCTCACTGAGCGGCTGGACCGGCTGCCCCGGCACATCTCCATGCATCCGTGCGGGGTCATCCTGGGAGATACATCCCTGCTGGACCGCACCCCCGTGCAGCCCAGCGGCCTGGGCCTTCCCATGTCCCAGTTCGACAAGCACGACATGGATCCGATGGGCATGCTCAAGCTCGACGTGCTGGGCGTCCGCATGCAGTCGGCCATGGCGTTCGCGCTGAAGGAGATCATCCGGATCCACCCGGGCAGGGAGGAAGTGGCAGCTGCCGGCGCGCACCCGCCTGCTGCGGACGGAAGCCTTCCGGCCTGGATAGCCGACAACGGGCGGATCGACCTGGATGCCGTGCCGCTGGATGACGAACCCACCTATGACCTGATCTGCAGCACGCACACCCTGGGCTGCTTCCAGATCGAGTCCCCGGGCCAGCGCGAACTGGTGGGAAAAATGGCGCCGCGCGAATTCAACGACCTGATCATCGACATTTCACTCTTCCGGCCCGGCCCCATGAAATCGGACATGGTCCGTCCGTTCCTGGAACACCGCCACGGCTGGTCACCGGAGGAATACCCGCATGAATCGCTGCGCCCGGTGCTGGCCGAAACCCACGGAGTGACAGTTTTCCACGAACAGGTCCTGCGGACCTTCGACGTGTTCACCGGCTGCGGACTGGCCAAGGCAGATGAACTGCGCCGGCTGCTGGGAAATCCCGACGCCGAAACGGGGGTGGAGGACTTCTTCCGCCGGGCTGCGGAGAAACGCGGCTACGACGCGGAGACCATCGACAAGGTCTGGGAAACGCTGAAGGCCTTCGGCAGCTTCGGATTCTGCAAAGCCCACGGTGCTGCCTTCGCGGTTCCCACCTACCAGTCCGCCTGGCTCAAGACCCATCACCCCGAAGCCTTCCTCGCCGGCATTTTCGAACATGATCCCGGAATGTATCCCCGGCGGCTGTTGGTTGCCGAAGCCCGGAGGATGGGCATTCCGATCCTGCCGCTGGACATCAACCGCAGCGGAGAACAGTACCGCGTGGAACGGGTACCGGCCGTGCCCGCGGGCCCGGGCCGGAAGGGCCAGCCGGAACGCCTGGGCATCCGGCTGAGCTTCGCGGGAATCTACGGCCTCTCGGCCGCTGAAGTCCGCAGGATCGCCGCCGGGCAGCCGTTCGACTCCCTGGCGGACCTGCGGGCCCGCGCCAAATTGTCCAGGCCGTCGCTCCAGCGCCTGGCCCAGCTGGGTGCCTTCGATTCGCTCACCCGCGAGACCGGGTCCCGCGGCAGCCGGGCGGACCTGCTGCAGCATCTGGCTGAGACAACCGGGAAATCCGGGTCCCGGAAATACGATCCCATTCCCGGCCAGCTGTCCCTGCCGCTGGGGGACACGGAACTGGCGAACCTGGTTCCCCAGCTGCCTGAACCAACGCTGCCGGAACGGGTCCGCACCGAACTTGACCTGCTCGCCGTCGACGTCAGCGCCCATCTGGTGGACAGCTATGAACCGCTGCTGGCAGCCCTGGGCGTGACCAAAGCCGAATCGCTGCTGCAGCTGCGCAACGGCTCAGAGGTGCTGGTGGCCGGCATCCGGGTCGCCACGCAGACTCCGCCGATGCGCGGCGGGCGCCGCGTGGTGTTCATCAGCCTCGACGACGGCACGGGATGCGTGGACTGCACCTTCTTCACTGAAGCCCAGGAAAAGACCGGCCCCCTGCTCTTTGGCACCGAACTGATGCTGATCCGGGGGCTCACCCGCCGCACGGGAGCCCGGGGGATGAGCCTGCAGGCGCTTCAGGCCTGGGACCTTACGGACACAGCTTCCCTGCCCGTAAGTCCAGCCCCGGATGAGCGCGGCAGGTTGGTGGGGCCCAAGCACAGCGGATAACATCGTAAAGGCGTGCCATTGGACGCACGGACGAACCCGTGCGCAGGTGCCAGCACAAACGAATCTAGGAGACAAACGTGTCAGTGCCGGAACAGTTCACCCTCATCGTCGACGGCGAAGAGACCACGGTGGATACTGGCACCACAGGTGCTCAGCTCTTCTTTGAGCGCCGCGAGGTAGTCGTGATGCGGGTCGACGGCGTCCTGAAGGACCTCGACACCCCTCTCGCCCCGGGCCAGGGCATCGAAGCAGTGACCATCGATTCCGAAGACGGCCTGAACGTCCTGCGCCACTCCACCGCACATGTGATGGCCCAGGCCGTGCAGCAGCTGCGCCCGGACGCCAAGCTGGGCATCGGCCCGTACATCAAGGACGGCTTCTACTTCGACTTCGACGTCGCCGAGCCGTTCACGCCGGAGGACCTGAAGACCCTCGAGAAGATGATGCAGAAGATCGTCAACTCGAACCAGAAGTTTGTGCGCCGCGTGGTCACCGAGGACGAAGCCCGCGAAGCCATGGCGAACGAGCCGTACAAGCTGGAACTCCTGGGCAAGAAGGACGGCGCCGAGGAAGCAGGCGAGGGCGCAAACATCGAGGTTGGCGCCGGCGAGATCACCATCTACGACAACGTTGACCGCAAGTCCGGCGATGTTGTGTGGTGCGACCTGTGCCGCGGCCCGCACCTGCCCAACACGAAGCTGATCTCCAACGCCTTCGCGCTGACCCGTTCCTCCGCCGCCTACTGGCTGGGCAACCAGGCCAACCAGCAGCTGCAGCGCATCTACGGCACCGCCTGGCCCACCAAGGAGGCCCTGAAGGCCTACCAGGAACGCCTGGCCGAGGCCGAGCGCCGCGACCACCGCAAGCTGGGCACCGAACTGGACCTGTTCTCCTTCCCGGACGAGCTGGGTTCCGGCCTGCCGGTGTTCCACCCCAAGGGCGGCATCATCCGCAAGGCCATGGAGGACTACTCCCGCCAGCGCCACACCGAGGCCGGCTACGAGTTTGTCTACACGCCGCACATCACCAAGGGCCACCTGTACGAGGTTTCCGGCCACCTGGACTGGTACCGGGACGGCATGTTCCCTCCGATGCACGTGGATGAGGTCACCGACCCGGAGACCGGCGAGGTCACCAAGCCCGGCCAGGACTACTACCTGAAGCCGATGAACTGCCCCATGCACAACCTGATCTTCCGCTCCCGCGGACGGTCCTACCGTGAACTGCCGCTGCGGCTGTTCGAATTCGGCTCGGTCTACCGCTACGAAAAGTCCGGCGTGATCCACGGCCTGACGCGCGTGCGCGGCATGACCCAGGACGACGCCCACATCTACTGCACCCGCGAGCAGATGAAGGACGAGCTGACCAACACGCTGAACTTCGTGCTGGACCTGCTCAAGGACTACGGCCTGGACGACTTCTACCTGGAACTCTCCACCAAGGATCCGGAAAAGTACGTTGGCTCCGACGAGGTCTGGGAGGAAGCCACCCGCACCCTGGCCGAGGTCGCTGAGGCCTCCGGCCTGGACCTGGTGCCGGATCCCGGGGGAGCAGCGTTCTACGGACCGAAGATCTCCGTGCAGGCGCGTGACGCCATTGGCCGCACCTGGCAGATGTCCACCATCCAGCTGGACTTCAACCTGCCCGAACGGTTTGAGCTCGAGTACCAGGCCGCTGACGGCACCCGTCAGCGCCCGGTCATGATCCACCGCGCCCTGTTCGGTTCGGTGGAGCGCTTCATGGCGGTCCTGACCGAGCACTACGCCGGTGCGTTCCCCGCCTGGCTGGCTCCCGTGCAGGTCGTCGGCATCCCCGTTGCCGAAGCGTTCAACGACTACATGTACGACGTCGTGGACAAGCTCAAGGCCGCCGGCATCCGCGCCGAGGTGGACGCCGGCACCGACCGCTTCCCGAAGAAGATCCGCACCGCCTCCAAGGAGAAGATCCCGTTCGTCCTGATCGCCGGCGGCGAAGACGCCGAGGCAGGCGCGGTCTCCTTCCGCTTCCGTGACGGCAGCCAGGACAACGGTGTGCCCGTCGAAGAAGCCGTGAAGCGGATCGTCGAAGCTGTCCGGAACCGGGACAAGTAGCGGCGCGGGGGAGTCCAGATGGAAAGCCAGGAGCAGTATCCGCACGACGGCGAAGTGACGGATGAATTCGAACTCGCCGGAGTGCCGGATGCCTTCCAGCGGCTCTGGACCCCCCACCGCCTTGCCTACATCAAGGGCGGGCAGGAGCAGGTTTCCTCGGAAAACAACTGCCCGTTCTGCGCGGCGCCGTCGCACACCGATGAAGAAGCGCTGATCGTCCACCGCGGCAAGCACGCCTTCGTGATCCTGAACCTGTTTCCGTACAACGCCGGCCATCTACTGGTCTGCCCGTACCGCCACGTTCCGGACTACACGGATATCGACGTGGAGGAAACGGCGGAAATCGCAGCGCTCACGCAGACCGCGATGCGCGTTCTCCGCAAGGTATCCGCGCCTGCCGGCTTTAACCTGGGCATGAACCAGGGCACCGCCGGGGGAGCCGGTATCGCTGCCCACCTGCACCAGCACATCGTTCCGCGCTGGAGCGGCGACGGAAACTTCCTCCCGATCATTGCGCACACCAAGGCAATCACCCAGACCCTGGGCGAGGTACGGCAGCAGGTGGCCGATGCCTGGCCGGCCGAACCCGAGCCGTCCGCCGCAGAAACCGGTGGGTCCCAGGCGTGCTGAACAAATACGCCCGAGGGTTCTTCACCACGCTGTTCACCCCGCTGGCCACCTGGCTGATCAGGCACCGGGTCTCACCGGACGCCGTCACGATTATCGGTACGCTCGGCGTCATGATCGGCGGCCTGGTCTTCTACCCGCTGGGCCAGTTGTTCTGGGGAACGATCTTCATTCTGCTCTTTGTCTTCTCCGACGTCATTGACGGGATCATGGCCCGGCAGCAGGAACGCAAGGGCAAATGGGGTGCGTTCCTGGATTCCACGCTGGACCGGTTCGCCGACGGTTCCCTCTTCGCCGGCGTCAGCATCTGGTTCTTCACGGGCGGGGACAACGACGCGATCGGGATTGCGGCGCTCATTTGCCTGGTCCTGGGCATGCTGGTGTCCTACATCCGGTCCAAGGCCGAGTCCCTTGGCTTCGACGCCAACGTAGGCCTGGCCGAACGGGCTGAGCGGCTGGTCTTCCTGCTGACTGCCACCGGACTGGTGGGGTTGGGAGTGCCCGAACTGGTGCTCCTGGTAGTGCTCATTGCGCTGTGCCTGGCCAGCGGCGTCACGATCTTCCAGCGGATGAGCACGGTCCGGCGCCAGGCCGCCGCCGAGTTCATGGGCAAGGACCTCGGAAAAGATACGCAGCAATAGCCTCGGCGTGCGCTTCACGGGGCTTAGGATGGCCTTCTACCGCCGTCCTACCAGAGAGCTTCGCCATGTCTGAAGAAAACCCTTCCCAGCCAGCAGCTTCCACCGGAGGCAGCCGGGTCAAGCGCGGAATGGCTGAAATGCTCAAGGGCGGCGTGATCATGGACGTCGTCACCGCTGACCAGGCCAGGATTGCCGAGGACGCCGGTGCCGTTGCCGTCATGGCACTGGAACGGGTGCCCGCTGACATACGTGCCCAGGGCGGCGTCTCCCGCATGAGCGATCCGGACATGATCGACAGCATTATTGACGCTGTTTCGATTCCCGTCATGGCAAAGGCACGCATTGGCCACTTCGTTGAGGCGCAGGTGCTGCAGTCCCTCGGCGTCGACTACATTGACGAATCCGAAGTCCTCACGCCGGCCGACTACGCCAACCACATCGATAAGTGGAAGTTCACGGTTCCCTTCGTCTGCGGTGCGACGAACCTCGGTGAAGCCCTCCGCCGGATCAATGAGGGTGCGGCGATGATCCGTTCCAAGGGTGAAGCCGGAACCGGCGATGTATCCAATGCCACCATGCACATGCGGCAGATCCGCACCGAAATTGCCCGCCTGTCCTCCCTGCCGGAAGACGAGCTGTACGTCGCGGCCAAGGAGCTGCAGGCCCCGTACGAACTCGTGAAGGAAGTAGCTGCCTCCGGCAAGCTGCCCGTCGTGCTGTTCACTGCCGGCGGTATTGCAACGCCGGCCGACGCAGCCATGATGATGCAGCTGGGAGCCGACGGCGTCTTTGTCGGCTCGGGCATCTTCAAGTCCGGAAACCCGGCCGAGCGCGCCGCCGCGATCGTGAAGGCAACAACGTTCCACGACGATCCCGACGAAATCGCCAAGGCTTCCCGCGGTCTGGGTGAAGCAATGGTCGGCATCAACGTCGACGAGATCCCGCAGCCGCACCGCCTCGCCGAGCGCGGCTGGTAACGTACAGCACCTCCTTTTAAGGACAGCGGCCGGACCAGCACTCATGCTGGTCCGGCCGCTGTTCTGTGTCTCTGGTTTTCTGCTTCGCTCTGCTGCGTCCTGCGTCCTGCGTCCTGCGTCCTGCGTCCTGCTTCCCGCTAGCCGATCGCCATGGTGTAAGTCCGCCCCCGGCCCACCAGGGAGAAGCCGCGGGCAGCGCAAAGGTCCTGTCCCGGCGCCGTCGCGTTGACGATCAGGTCCTTCGCACCCGCGGCTTCGGCAGCAGCAGCGGCGGAACTCAGCAAAGCCGTTCCGAAGCCGCGCCGCCGGCTCGACGCTCCGACAGCCAGGGAAAAGATTCCGCCGACCTCGGACAGCCCGGCAATCCCGCTGGGATAAAAGGCGTAGGCCCGCCCGGTCATGCGGGCGGAATCACGGGCAGCGATATGCCAGGCCTGCCGCGGCTGCGAATGCCCGACCCGCAGCTCCTCGGCATCTGCGCCGGAGACCTCCGGCGGCTGGATCTCCACCGCGGCGGCCGTGCCGGGCCACGCCTGCGGTGCCTGCACGGGTGCCGTCATCCAGCAGGTCTGCGGGCCGCGGTGGAAGCCGAAAGCCTCCAGCGGTGCGGGGTCCACGGACCCGCCCAGCCACGCCGTAACTGAGGAAGCCCCGAGCCGGGATCCTTCAGCCAGTCCGGGACGGATTCCTGCAGCCGAGATTTCGTCCGGGAACATCAGCATGAGCTGGCGGCGAGCCGGAAGCCACACCCAGCGTGACTCATGTGTTCCGAACGAGCGGCCGCCTGTGGCTGATGCCAGGGCGGTAAACCAGGCATGCTGCAGGCGCTGGCAAGACGCGATCGTTGCCATGGCCTCAGGACAGTCCTCGGCGGGCCAGCAGCGGGCCGATTTCCGCGTCCCGGCCCCGCAGGTTGCGGAAGGACTCCAGGGGATCGGCCGAGTAGCCCTTCGAAAGCAGCTTGCTGCGGAACGCATCGCCGTTCGCGCGCGTCAGACCGCCGTTTTCCCTGAACCACTCCACCGTGTCGGCGTCGAGTACTTCGCTCCAAATGTAGGAGTAGTACGCAGCCGAATAGCCGCCCGCGAAAATGTGCTTGAAGTATCCGGTCCGGTAGCGCGGCGGCACCAGCGGGAGGCTGACTCCTGAGTCGGCCAGGGCTTTTTCTTCGAAGGCTTCCGGATCCGTTACCGCTTCGCCCGCGGACAGTTCGTGCCAGGCGAGATCAAGCAGGGTGGCTCCCAGGTACTCCGTGGTGCGAAAGCCCTCGCCCCAGAGCGATGAAGCATGAATCCGGTCGAGGGTTTCCTGCGGAAGCGGTTCGCCGGTTTGGTAGTGGCGGGCGAAGTTGGCTGCCACCTCGGGCCAGAGCATCCACATCTCGTTGACCTGCGAGGGGTATTCCACGAAGTCCCGCGGCACGGCGGTTCCGGAGAACAAGGGGAATTCGACGTCGGAGAACAAACCGTGCAGGGCATGGCCGAATTCATGGAAGGCGGTGACGACCTCGTCGAAGGTCAGCAGCGCCGGTTCGCCTTCGGAAGGACGGGAGATGTTGAGGTTGTTCACCACAACCGGTTTCCTGCCCAGAAGCCGGGACTGGGACACCAATTCGTTCATCCAGGCGCCGCCGCTCTTGGTCTCCCGCGTGAAGTAGTCGCCCAGGAACAGGCCAAGTCCGCTGCCGTCCTGATCCCGGACTTCCCAGATCCGGACGTCAGGATGGTAGCCGGTGAGGTCCGGGCGTTCGGTGAAGGTGATCCCGTACAACTGGTTGGCGGCAAAGAAAACGCCGTCGTTCAGGACCCGGTCCAGCTCGAACCAGGGACGCAGCGCATCCAGGTCCACGGCGAATTCTTCCCGCCTGACCTGCTCGGAGTAGTAGGCCCAGTCCCACGGCTGCAGCTCATGGATTCCGTCCCTCGAAGCCGCAACCTGCAGCTTCTGCGCCTCCGCGCCGGCATTGCGGACCGCCGGGGGCACCAGTTTGGAGAGCATGTCATGGACGGCACCGATCGTAGGTGCGGTCTGGTCCCCGACGGCGTATTCGGCGTGGCTGTCGTAGCCCAGCAGGGCTGCACGCTCGGCGCGGAGGGCTGCCATCTCGGCGGCGATGCCAAGGGTGTTCCCGTCGTTGTCCCGGAAACCCCGATTGACCGAGGCTTCAAAAAGCCGCTGCCGGGTGCTGCGGTTCTTCAACCGTGCCAACGCGGGCTGCGGTGTTGCCAGGATCAGGGACAGAAGGTACTTCGAGCCGGACCCCGCCTCGCCGGCAGCTGCGGCCGCGGCGGCGATGTCATCGGGGGAGAGGCCCTGCAGCTCGGACTCGTCATCCACCGCCAGGGCGGACTCATTGGTGTCGGCCAGCAGTTTCTGCGAGAACGCCGTCCCCAGTTCCGCCAGGCGGGTATTCAGCTCACGCATCCTGGCCTTGCCGGCGTCGTCCAGTGCGGCGCCGGCGCGCAGGAACCTGCGCCGGTATTCAGCCAACAGCCTGGCAGACTCATCGTCCAACCCGTCCCCGGGCACGGAGCTGACGCGTTCGAAGAGCGCGGAGTCCTGGTAGATGGCATCTTCGTGGGCCGAAAGGAGCGGGCCCACCTGCTTCTGAACTTCCTGGACCTCGGCCGTGGCGTGGGACATCGCCGCGTTGAAGAACACAGCGGAGGTCCTTGAGAGGATCTGGCCGGACCGCTCCAGCGCGGCAATGGTGTTCTCGAAGGTTGCCCGTTCCGGACAGGCGGTGATGGCGTCGATCTCCGAACGCTGTTCTTTCATCCCGGCTTCAAAAGCAGGGATGAAATCCTTGGCGGCGATGGCCGTGAAATCCGGCAGTTCATACGGCAGGGCGCTGGGTGAAAGAAGGGCATTGCTCATGAAAACCAAGACTTTCATACGCGCCCCCGCGCAACCAGCCGACGGGCCGCGTATGCTCATCCCTGACCACCAGAAGGTACCCGCACGGGTGCTCCGCAGGCGGTCACGAGTGTTCCGGGGGGAACGATGAAGACGACAGTTTGGACCGCCGCCAAACTCGCGGCAACTGCCCTGGCCCTTGGACTGGCACTGACCTCGTGCACCGCGTCCTCCGGAGACGAGGAGACGCCGTCCGCTGCAGCGCCGTCCACGACGTCACAAGCTCCAAGCCAAACGCCCGAACCGGTTGTGACACCGGGAGCCGGCGCCGAATGTCCGGGCATCCGCTGCACTACCGTGATGCTCGCCGGTGACCTGCTGGTGCATCCGCAGCTCTGGGACCAGGCCGCCGCCGATGCGCGGGCGGGTGGAAAACAGCCGCTGGACTTCGAACCCCTGCTGGAGGGTATGCGCGCCTACGTCGCTGGCTCCGACCTGGCCGTCTGCCACATGGAAACCCCCGTTGCCGAAGCGGACGGACCGTACGCCGGGTATCCCATGTTCAACGTACCGCCGCAGATCCTGACAGCGGCTGCCGCCGTCGGATACCAGGCCTGCACGACGGCCAGCAACCACACCATCGACGCCGGCACTGAGGGGCTGAACAGAACGCTGTCGGTCCTGGACTCGCTGGGACTGGAACACACCGGATCCTACGCATCGGAGGAGGACTCCCAGGTCCCGCTGATCATGGACACGTCCGGGGCCCGGATCGGCATTGTTGAAGCGACCTACGGTTTGAACGGACTGGTCGCCGAGTACCCCTGGCAGGTGGACATGCTGGACGCCGAAGACATGATCCAGCGGGCCAAGGCTGCACGCGAACAGGGGGCAGACCTCGTCATCGGGGCGATTCACGCGGGCGACGAGTATGCTTCCGCACCCAACAGCCAGCAGATGGAAACCGCCCACGCCCTGGCCGACAGTGGAGAGTTCGACCTGATCTACGGCCACCACACCCACTCCGTGCTGCCGATCGAGAACTACAACGGCACCTGGATCATCTACGGCCTGGGCAATGCCGTCACGGAGCTCTCGCCCTGGTACGCGGTGAACAACGAGGGCCTGATCGTGAGGGCGCAGTTCGTCCAAGAGGACGACGGAGCCGACTGGCGCGTTTCCGACCTGGCCTGGGCGCCGTCCGTCATTGTGCGCGACCCGTACCGCTGGTGCTCCGTGGCAGCTGACCTGCCGCAGGGGCCGTGTGCTTCAGAAGGGCAGCAGGCCGAGGTACGCCAGCGGACGGTTTCCGTCGTGGAGTCGATGGGGGCGGGCGAGGATGGGGCGCGCGAATGGCTGGTGTCGGAGGATGTGGCGAAGCGGTGAGCTTTGGCCGTCCACTGGCCGGGTCCGCGGCGGGCCGGACCGCCGCGGGTGCCGCCGCGGCCGGACCGCCGCAGGCCGGACCGGAACGGCGGCAACGAAACTCCCTGCTCGCAGGGCTCGCAGAGAGTATTAAAGCCGCCTAACCCGGACCGGCCTGCGGCTGCGTGGGTGCCAGCGGGACGCATCCGTCGCCTGGCCCGGTGTGGACTGTGGGTGCGTAGGTACCGGCGGCAGTCGCACGGCCCGGTGTGGTCTGTTAGTGCGTGGGTGCCCCGGCGGACAGCGGGGGGGGGGGCGGTACGGAATCTTGGGCCGTGAAGGGACAGCTGCTGTTAGCCTCGGCTGGTGAGAATGACGCTACGACCCTGGCAGCCGGATGATGCAGCCTGCCTGTTCGCTGCTGTCCAGTCGACTCCTGATCTGGATACCCAGTTGGACCGCTCGGCCGTCCATGACGTGGACGCCGCAATGGCTTTTATCCGCTCCACGTTGGCTTGGGACCCGGACTCCGGTATGTGCAGCTTCGCCATCGATGTGGACGGACGGGCAGTCGGAAACGTTGGGCTCAGCCACATAGATCGCCGGCACCGCACAACCTGGCTCGCGTACTGGATTGCCAGTGATGGCCGAGGACTTGGACTCGCCGGGCGTGCTGCTGCGGGTGTGGCGAGCTGGGCTTTTCAGGAGCTCGACCTGTTCCGGATTGAGCTGGGGCACCGGCTGAATAACCCGGCGTCCTGTGCCGCGGCAAAGCGGGCTGGTTTTCTTCCTGAGGGGATAGAACGGTCAAAGGCTGGAGTACGGAGGCGTGCGTTTCGATGTGGAAACACATGCCCGGCTCGCCACCGATCCTGCTCCTGCGCTGGATCTCGCGGCCGTCAGCCTGTAGAACGGCCTGCAACTAAGCGCCGCCTGGTCCAACGGCTGGCCGAAAAAGGAGCAGGCAATGGCAAACGTGCTGATTCATGCAACGGTGACGCTCGACGGGTACATGGCAGATCCGGACGACGGAGTGGACTGGATGTTCGACGTCGATGCGGGTGACGAGGACACCGCACTGGTGAACCGCGTTGTCGGCGAGATCGGCGCCGTCGTCGGTGGCGCTAACCGGGCCCGGACAGTCGAAGACGGTGAAGAGCCCTACGGCGGCCTGCCGGGAGTGCCGGTCTATCTGATGACGCATGAGGCGCAGGAACCCGTGGTCAAGGACGGGGTGAAGTACACGTTCGTCGTCGATGACATCGCCGGTGCTGTCGACATGGCCATGGCTGACGCCGGGGACAAAACGGTGAGCCTGCTGGGCGGCAAGATCTCCCGTCAGTGCCTGCAGCGCGGACTCGTGGACGAAATCCAGCTTCACGTCGTTCCGATCCTGCTGGGTGCCGGCATCTCGCTGTTTGAAGGGCTGAACCAACGGATCAACCTTGAGCTGGTGGAGAACGCGTCGTTCGGCAACGGCGGCGTGCATCTGCGGTACCGGGTTCTTCGTTAGGTCCTGCTGCTCCGGGGCGGGCGGCTCCGCCACAGTCCGGCTCCACCGGGCGGGCCGGAACGGCGGCAACGAAACTCCTTCGCTCGCAGAGCTCGCTTGGAGTATTAAAGCCGCCTAACCCGGCCCGTCCGGCGGTCTCGAGGCGTCACCTTACGGGGTTGGCGTGCACAGATCCCCACTGCTTGTGGCGGGTGGTGCCTGCTGGGGTCCCATTTGTCACAGGGGTAACGAGGGGTGGGAAGCGCGGCAGCCGGAGGGAGAGAATCCGCATCGGGGAGACCCCCGGCACAAACTACCGGGGGCGGTTGGCAGCGTGGGAGCGGGCCAGTTCGGACAAGCGGGCCAGTTCGGCAAGGTCCGCATCAGGGACGGGGGCCGGTTCATAGGAACCGTAGCGCCGGGTGACGGCCTGCTCAATCAGGAAGTCAGCAATGGCCGGGTTCTTGGGCAGCAGTGAACCGTGGAGGTAGCTGGCCACGACGTTCTGGTAGCGGGCACCCTCGGTATCGTCCTTGGTGTTGTTGCCTTCACCCTTGCGGACCAGCGCCATGGGTTTCGCATCCGGGCCCAGGAAGGTCTGCCCGCTGTGGTTCTCGTAGCCGTGGATGTCACCGAACTCATCGCTGACCGAGTGCACATTGCCGATCAGCCGGTCCGGACCGCCGTGCGTTTCAATGTCCAGCACACCGATGCCCGGGATGAGGACGCCGTCGTGGGTTTTGAAGAACCGGCCGAAGAGCTGGTAGAGCCCGCAGATCACCAGCATTGGCAGGCCGTCGTCGGCCAGGCGGCGCAGCGTGGGCGCCAGGGCCTGCAGGTCCTGCTGGATCACCACCTGGCCGCTGTCCTGCCCGCCGCCGCCCACAATGAGGTCGACGTCGGCAGGGAACTCGTCGCCGGGGTTGTACTCGGTGACAACCGGGTTGTAGCCCTGCCATTTCAGGCGCTGCTTCAGGACCAGGACGTTGCCCCAGTCGCCGTAAATGTTCATGTCCCGCGGATAAAGCTGCAGGATGTGGATGTCGCGGCTCATGAGACCACCTCAACCTTCGTGATCTTGGAGAGTTCCCGGCGTACGGCGAGCATGGCCGTGTAGGTGCAGAAAATCCGCATGGGCTGGCTTCCCGCCGAGGAGATGAATTTCGCCAGCGCATCGGGAATGTCAGTGTCGACGCCGCGGACGGGAACGTCGTCGTACTTCAGGCGCAGCGCCATGTCATAGGCGCGGACGCCCGTCACCATGTCGACGCCGCCGGACAGCGTGTCGAAGTCCACGTCCCACAGCCAGGACATGTCGCGGCCGTCGGCGTAGTTGTCATTGATCGCAATCATGGTGGCGTAGCCGTGCGCCGCGAAGGACTTCAGGCCCAGGCGGAAGCCCGAGGGGTTCTTCACGAGCACCAGTTCCAGCGGCGACCCGTTCACGGTCAGCGATTCCCCGCGCCCGAACGCCGGTTCCACCTTGGCCAGGGACTCGAACAGCTTGGCACGGTCTGCCTTCGGCCCGAGGATCTGCCGGGCAAAGGCCAGGGCGGCGGCAGCGTTGAAGATGTTGTACACGCCGCGGAGCTTCAGCCCGGTGGTGGTGGGGGTTCCGTCCACCACGAAGTCAGCGTCAGCTTCGGCAACGCGCGTCAGCACCACGTCGGCGGGCTGGGCAGCGGCGATGGCTTCGGAGCGTGATCCGCGCATCTCGTCGTCGTTCGGGAAGGTGCTGCGCAGCGACGCGTCAAGCCCGAAGTACGTCACTTTCTGGCTGGTCAGCGAATCGGCAATCGACGCGACCCTGGGATCCTCACGGTTCAGGACCACGGTGTCGGTCGTCGCCAGGGCTATCTGCTCCAGCAGGCGGGTGGTCTTGTCTATCTCGCCGAACCGGTCCAGCTGGTCGCGCAGGACATTGAGCAGGAGGGCGTAGCGCGGTTGGATCAGCTTCACGAAGTGAACAGCGTGCGCTTCATCGAGTTCCAGCACCGCAATGTCAGCATCAAGGCGGCCGCGCAGGTTCACCTCACCGAGCAGCGCGGCAGCTACGCCGCGGGTGAAGTTGCTTCCCGTGCGGTTGGTGAAGACCTTCAGGCCCTGGCCTTCGAGCAGTTCCACCACCATTTTGGTGGTGGTCGTCTTGCCGTTGGTTCCTGACACGACGGCGACGCCGAGGGGCAGGGTGGAGAGCGTCCGGCGGATAAAATCCGGGTCGATCTTCTCCACCACCAGGCCGGGAAGGGCGGACCCTCCGCCGCGCAGCCGTGAGGCGCCGCGGACCAGTTTGCCGACCAGGATGGAGAAAGAACTCATGGATACCGAATATATCCCACGGTCACTAACCGGACCGGAAGGCACCCGGCAACCTAGACTGGTCAAATGACCGAGATCACCACCAGGGCCACCGCTGCACCGCTGGTGGGAGTGCTTGCCCTGCAGGGCGGTGTCCGCGAACACGTCCAGGCGCTGGAAGCAGCCGGCGCACGGACCATTCCGGTCCGGCGGGCGTCCGAACTCGATGCCCTGGACGGGCTGGTCCTGCCCGGCGGGGAATCCACCACGATCGACAAACTCATGCGGCTCTACGGCATTGCCGAGCCGCTGCGGGCAAAAATCCGGGATGGGTTTCCGGTCTATGGCTCCTGTGCGGGCATGATCCTCCTGGCGGACCGGATCACGGACCCGGCCCTGGACGCAGCGGGTGAACCTCAGCAGACCCTTGGCGGCCTGGACCTGACAGTCCGGCGCAACGCCTTTGGCCGCCAGCGTGAGTCGTTCGAGACCACCCTGGACTTCGATGGGCTCCAGGACCTCCCCTCGCAGGAGCCGGGACAGCCGGCTGCGCCTGTGCACGCAGTTTTCATCCGCGCACCGTGGGTTGAGAAGGTAGGCTCCTCGGTGCAGGTCCTGGCGAAGGTCCTCCCGCAGGCGGCCTCCACGGAAGCCATCGCTAAGGGGAGGGATTCAGTCGCTAGAATTGTCGCAGTGCGTTCGGGGAAACTGCTGGCCACCTCGTTCCATCCGGAGGTAACGGGGGAGCGCCGCATCCACGAACTATTTATCCAGATGATCAGAGGAGACGCGTAAAGCATGTCGGGCCACTCGAAATGGGCAACCACCAAGCACAAAAAGGCCGTAATTGATGCCAAGCGTGCCAAGTCCTTTGCCAAGCTGATCAAGAACATCGAAGTAGCCGCCCGTGCCGGCGGCGCTGACATGGCCGGCAACCCCGGCCTGGAACTGGCCGTGCAGAAGGCCAAGAAGACCTCGGTCCCCATCGACAACATCAACCGTGCCGTCAAGCGCGGCGCCGGGCTCCTGGGCGAAGCCGTCGACTACCAGACCATCATGTACGAAGGCTACGGGCCCCAGGGCACTGCTCTGCTGATCGAGTGCCTCACCGATAACAAGAACCGCGCCGCTTCCGAGGTGCGCCTGGCCGTTACGCGCAACGGCGGCAACATGGGCGACCCGGGTTCGGTCGCCTATATGTTCACCCGCAAGGGCGTGGTCACCCTTCCGAAGAAGGACCTCACCGAAGACGACCTGCTGATGGCGGTGCTCGACGCCGGGGCTGACGAGGTCAAGGAAGCGGGCGAGAACTTCGAGATCATCTCCGAAGCCGCGGACCTGCGGGCCGTCGTTGCTGCCCTCGAGGAAGCCGGAATCGAGTACGACACCGACGAAGCAGAGTTCCTGCCCTCCATGCACGTGGAACTCGATGCAGACAACGCCCGGAAGTTCATGAAGCTGGTCGACGCGGTGGAGGACCTGGACGACGTCCAGAACGTCTACTCCAACGCGGACATTTCAGCAGACGTCCTCGCACAGCTCGAAGAAGACTGAGCACCGCGTGCCTCTCCGGGTCCTGGGAGTTGACCCGGGACTGACCCGCTGCGGATTGGGCGTCGTGGACGTCGAAGGCAACCGGCGTGCCACCCTGGTGGCCGTCGGTGTCGCGGGGACCGAAGCCGGTACAGCGCTGGACGCGCGGCTGCTGGCGATCTCCGAAGCCATTGAGCTGTGGCTGGATACGCACTCCCCGGACGTTCTTGCCGTGGAACGGGTGTTCAGCCAGCTCAATGTGTCCACGGTGATGGGCACGGCCCAGGCCTCCGGCGTCGTTATTGCTGCCGCTGCCCGCCGTGGAATTCCGGTGGCGCTCCATACCCCGACCGAGGTGAAAGCCGCGGTGACCGGCTCCGGCTCTGCCAACAAGGAAGCCGTGGGACGCATGGTGACCAAGATTCTGCGGCTCACCGAAATGCCGCGGCCGGCCGACGCCGCCGATGCGCTGGCGCTGGCCATCACCCATGCGTGGCGGCGCGGCGCGCTTGGACCGGGGCAGGCAGCCACGCAGGGATCGGCCTCCTCCGGCGGCGGTCCGGTGCAGGGCGGGCTGACTGCGGCGCAGCGGCTTTGGGCCGAGGCCGAGGCCAAGGCAAAACGCGCCCGCTTCTAAAGTGCCGGAAATGCCTGCCGGACCAGTAGGCTGTTCGTAGATATGTTCTATTCTGCAATCGGATCAATGCACGGAGTCTCCCCATGATCGCCTCGCTGCGCGGTGTTGTATCGCACGTCGGCCCTTCTTCCGCCGTCCTCGACGTCAACGGCATCGGCATGCTCGTCCAGGCGACGCCGCAAACCCTCTCAGGGCTCCGGCCCGGGGCGGAAGCACAGGTGCACACGGCGCTGATCGTGCGTGAGGACTCCATGACGCTCTTCGGGTTCGCGGATCCGGGGGAGCGGGAAGTATTCGAGGCGCTGCTCAGCGTCAGCGGGGTGGGCCCCCGGCTGGCCCTGGCAGTCCTGGCGGTGCACAGCCCGGAGGCTATCCGGGTGGCCGCGTCCACCGGGGACGACAAGGCATTCAGCAAGGTGTCCGGCATCGGTCCCAAAGGGGCGCGCCGGATTGTGCTGGAACTGGCGGACAAGCTGGTGCCGCACGGCACCGAGGAAGCTCCCGCCGGCGTCCCGGCCTGGAATGACCAGGTGCTCTCCGCCATGACCGGCCTGGGCTGGTCGGAGAAGGACGCCGCAGCAGCAGTGGACGCCACCGCTGCGGAGCATCCCGACGCCGCAGCCTCCGGCAACGTAGCGGAGATCCTCCGCCTGACGCTCAGGCGTCTTGGCCAGGACGGCACCCGCCGGGCACCGCAGAAGCAGGCCGGCTAGAGTGTCTTCCGCCGAAACGCTCACCACACCGACGCCGGACCCCGACGACAAGGCCGTCGAAGCCGCGCTGCGCCCCAAGAACCTTGACGACTTCGTGGGCCAGAAGCGCGTCCGCGAACAGCTCTCACTGGTGCTGGAAGCATCCCGGCTGCGCGGACGGAGCGCAGACCACGTCCTGCTTTCCGGGCCGCCGGGTCTGGGCAAGACCACCCTGTCCATGATCATTGCCGCCGAGATGAATGCACCGCTGCGGATCAGCTCCGGCCCAGCGATCCAGCACGCAGGCGATCTCGCCGCCATCCTCTCCTCCCTCACGGAGGGCGAGGTGCTCTTCCTGGACGAAATCCACCGCATGTCCCGTCCCGCCGAGGAAATGCTGTACATGGCGATGGAAGACTTCCGCGTGGACATCGTGGTGGGCAAGGGCGCAGGCGCGACGGCGATCCCGCTCGACCTCCCGCCGTTCACCCTGGTCGGCGCCACCACCCGCGCCGGCCTGCTTCCCGGCCCCCTGCGCGACCGTTTCGGCTTCACCGGCCACCTGGAGTTCTACTCCACGGCCGAGCTGGAACTGGTCCTGCGCCGCTCCGCCATGCTCATGGACATGAAGGTGAACTCGGCGGGCTTTGCGGAGGTCGCCGGCCGGTCCCGCGGTACGCCGCGAATTGCCAACCGCCTGCTGCGCCGTGTGCGTGACTGGGCGCTCGTGCACGGCATCGACCAGATCGACGCGCGCTCTGCCGGGGCCGCACTGGACATGTATGAGGTGGACGCCCGCGGCCTGGACCGGCTGGACCGCTCCGTGCTCCATGCGCTGGTCACCAAGTTCGGCGGGGGACCGGTGGGACTTTCCACCCTGGCCATCGCCGTCGGGGAAGAACCGGAGACTGTCGAGACGGTCGCCGAGCCGTACCTGGTCCGCGAAGGACTGCTGGGCAGGACACCGCGGGGCCGGATTGCGACACGCGCGGCCTGGGAACACCTCGGGCTGCAGATGCCCGACGCCGCCGCGCAGCTCCTGCCGGATCTGCCGGTTTCGGGTACTTCCGGGGAGAACTAAGCCGGGATGCAAACGCCGCCGAAGAGATGCAGAATGAAACTTAAGCGGCTGGCGCTGCGTTGTCCCTTAGACTGATCAAACGCTTGCGCCCTCCGGCGTGCCCTCCTGCCTGCGCAGGGTGGGCAGCCCGGAGCGGCAGGCAGCCGCGCAAGATCGACTAACCGACCTTTACACCGCAACAGAAACGGAACCCTTCGTGTTCTTGAATGTCTTGGCCCAGACCAGCGAAAACACCAACCAGGGTGGTTTTGACCTGACGAGCCTTCTTCTGCCCGTTCTTCTTGGCCTGTTCATCATCATGATGTTCCGAAAGCAGAAGAAGACCCAGAAGACCGTCCAGGAGCAGCGGACCCAGATGGTTCCGGGCACCGAGGTCATGACGCAGTTCGGCCTGTTCGGCACCATCGTCTCCGTCGACCAGGAAGAGAACAAGGCCGTCCTGGAACTCTCGCCCGGCAACACCGCAACCATCCACCTGCAGGCCCTCACTAAGGTGGTCACGACGACTCCGGTGGAAGAAGAGACGGAAACCGTCGTACCGGATGATGCTTCGTCCCTGACCGGTGAAACTCCGCGCACGGAAACTGCTGACGCCGCACGCGACGACGCTGCCGCGCAGGAGGAGACTGCCGAGGAAACTCTCGAGCGCCTGAACCGCGAGAACAAGAAAGACAACTAGACTCTCCGAGGGCCTGCGGCTTCACTGATGCCGCGGGCCCGCCGGACCACACTGTCTCCGGCGCTTACGCCCTAAAGGAAAACCCTTATGCCTCGAAACGGCTCCGGCCCGGCCGCGAAAAAGACGCTCATTTGGTTGGGCGTCCTTTTTGCTGCCCTGGCCCTTTTGCTCGGCGGCGGCTCCATGTGGAGCAACGCCACCTGGACTCCGAAGCTTGCCCTGGACCTTGAGGGCGGCACCCAGATGATCCTCGCCCCGAAGGTTACCGGCGGTGATACGCAGATCAGCCAGGAGCAGCTCGACCAGGCTGTGGAGATCATCCGCCAGCGGGTGGACGGAAGCGGTGTCTCCGAAGCGGAGATCACCACGCAGTCCGGCCGCAACGTCGTCGTCTCGCTCCCGGGTACGCCTTCCGCTGAAACCCGTGCGTTGATCCAGGCCTCGGCTGCCATGGAGTTCCGCTCGGTGATCCTGGGCGGGCCCGGACAGGCTCCTGCCGCGGAGACGCCGACGCCGGATGACCAGCTGCCGGCACCCACGGCCGAGCCGGAAAACGGTTCGGACATGAACTGGGTTACGCCTGAGCTGTACAAGGAATTCGAGAGCACCAACTGCCTGGACCCGGCAGCGCTTGAAGCCTCCGTTGAGCCCGCCCCCGCGGACCAGGCCATGGTTGCCTGCGAGCCGGGCACCGCCGGCAAGTACATCCTCGGTCCGGTGGAGGTCCCCGGATCCATGCTGGAAGACGCCAGCTTCGGGATGGCCCAGACCGGCCAGGGCCAGTCCCTGAACGAGTGGGCAGTCAACCTGGACTTCAACGGCGAAGGTACGGAGAAGTTCCGGGCCGTCTCGGAGCGTCTGCTGACCTTCGGTGACGGAAGCCCGCAGAACCAGTTCGCCATTGTGCTCGACGGCCAGGTCATCTCCGCACCGTCGATGAACGTGCTGATCACGGACGGCAACGCACAGATCACGGGCCAGTTCACCCAGGAGAGCGCAAAGGCGCTTTCCGAGCAGCTGAAGTACGGCGCCCTGCCCATCAGCTTCGACATCCAGAGCGAACAGCAGGTTTCCGCGACCCTCGGTGCCGACCAGCTCCGCATGGGCCTGGTCGCCGGCATCATCGGCCTGATCCTCGTGGCGGTGTACTCACTGTTCCAGTACCGGGCGCTGGGCTTCGTGACGATCGCGTCCCTGGTTGTCGCCGGCGTCCTGACTTACCTGGCCATCGCGATCCTCGGCTGGTCCCACAACTACCGGCTGTCACTGGCCGGCGTCGCAGGCCTGATTGTGGCCATCGGCCTCACAGCCGACTCGTTCATCGTCTACTTCGAACGAATCCGCGATGAGCTGCGTGACGGCAGGGGACTGGTGTCCGCCGTGGACAACGGCTGGAAGCGTGCCAAGCGCACCGTCCTGGCCTCCAAGGCAGTGAACCTGCTGGCCGCCGTCGTGCTCTACTTCGTGGCTGTCGGCAACGTCCGCGGCTTCGCATTTACGCTCGGCCTTACGGCTATCGCCGACCTCATCGTCGTCTTTATGTTTACGCACCCGGTGATGGTCCTCCTGGCCAAGACCAAGTTCTTCGGCAAGGGCCACAAGTGGTCCGGACTGGACGCAACACGTCTTGGTGCAGTCCCGGTCTACCGGGGCGCAGGACGCCTGCGCGAGCCGGCGCCTGCAGGTGATGCAGCTGCGAATACCTCCGGGTCCGCGGCAGCACCGGCCGCGGCCAAGGGCAAGAACAAGGGCGCAGCACGCGAGGCTGAACGCCGCATGACCATCGCCGAGCGCCGTGCAGCCGAGGCTGCCGCCCAGCGTGAGGCCGATGGCGGCAAGAGCTCCACGGCCGCAGCGCCGGACGAGCAGAACAAGCAGGATTCCATGGCCGGTCCCGGCCGCGATGCGGAAAAGGAGGGCAACTGATGAGCGAGCTCCCCAGATTCGCCAGGTTCGGCAATGAGCTTTACACCGGCAAGCGCTCCTACAACTTCGTGGGCCGTTACAAGCTGTGGTTTATCGTCGCAGCTGCCGCCATTCTGCTCTCGATCCTGATTCCCGTCGTCAAGGGCGGGTTCAATCTCGGCATCGACTTCAGGGGCGGTTCCGAATTCACCGTCTCGGGCGTGGAAAACACCGAGGTCTCCGTGGGCGAAGAAGCGGTAGCCGGCGTCGTCTCCGGCTCCGATCCCCGGGTCACCAACATTTCCCCGGGCACCATGCGGATCCAGACAGAGGAACTCAGCGACGACGAGACGCTCGAGGTCAAGGCCGCACTGGCCGAGGACTACGGCGTCACCGAAGACAACGTGACCTCTACGTTCATAGGTCCTACCTGGGGCAATGACGTCAGCCGCCAGGCGTTGGTAGGCCTCGTCGTCTTCGTGGCCCTTGCCGCCATCTTGATGGCACTGTACTTCCGCACCTGGAAAATGTCCCTCGCGGCGGTCACCGGACTGCTCGCCGTCATGATCACGACGGCGGGGCTCTACTCACTCAGTGGATTCGAGGTGACGCCGTCGGCGATCATCGGCTTCCTGACCGTGTTGAGCTACTCGCTGTATGACACCGTGGTGGTCTTCGACAAGATTCGGGAGAACACGGCGAACCTGGAGAAACAGACCAAGCGGACGTTCGCGGAACAGGTGAACCTGGCGGTCAACCAGACCCTGGTGCGGTCCATCAACACGTCCGTGGTGGCAGTGCTTCCCGTGGCGTCCGTGTTGTTCATCGGTGCCTACCTCCTGGGCGCCGGCACCCTGAAGGACCTGTCGCTGGCCCTGTTCATCGGCATCATCCTGGGCACCCTGGGAACTTTGTTCGTGGCGGCACCGCTTTATGCTTGGCTGCGCCGGAAGGAACCGGAGATCGTCAAGCAGGCCAAGCGCGTCAATGACCAGCGCGCACACAGCGCCCGTTCGGCTGCAGTTCCCACCGCAGCAACGTAGGGCTTCCAGCTGGGCTCAACCGCCGGTTCCGTTCCTTCTCCCCGGGGGAAGAACGGAACCGGCGGTGTAAGCACAGCAGTTTGGAGGCATAGACTGGGCAGATACCGGGAAGAGAGGGCAGCAGTTGGCCGACAGCGCGACGCCTGCCGATGAGGCAGGAAAAAACCGGGGTGCATCCGCAGCCCCGGGCACGGTGAATCCGCCGGAGCCAGAATCCTCGAAGAACGGTTCGTCCGGCCTCCAGCCGGTTTCCGGATCCGCGGAACCGGCATCCAAGGGTGCCCAAAAAACGGCCCCGAAACCCCCGGTGCCCGTCCGCCGTCACGGCACCCGGGCGCGCCTTGCCCGCCTGGCCGGCCGCGGCGGAACTGCCTATTCGCCCATGCTGGAGCCGCTGCTGCGCACTGTCCGGGCCAATAACCCGCGGGAGGACCTGGACCTCATCCAGCGTGCCTACCTGGTGGCGGAACGCAGCCACGAGGGCCAGAAGCGCAAGAGCGGCGATCCATACATCACCCACCCGGTAGCTGTGGCGACGATCCTTGCCGAGCTCGGCATGACGGGCACGACCCTGGCTGCGGCCCTGCTGCATGACACGGTCGAAGACACGTCCTACACCCTGGATGAACTCCGCAGCGACTTCGGTCCCGAAGTCGCCATGCTGGTCGACGGAGTCACCAAGCTGGACAAGGTCACCTTCGGCGACGCAGCCCAGTCCGAGACCGTGCGCAAGATGGTCGTGGCCATGGCCAAGGACATCCGTGTGCTGGTCATCAAACTGGCGGACCGCCTGCATAACGCACGGACCTGGCGCTTTGTCTCGCCCGAATCTTCCGCCCGCAAGGCCCGCGAAACCCTGGAGATCTTCGCTCCGCTTGCCCACCGGCTGGGCATGAACACGATCAAGTGGGAGCTTGAGGACCTTTCGTTTGCCGCCTTGTATCCCAAGGTCTACGAAGAGATTGTCCGGATGGTCGGGGACCGCACTCCGGAGCGCGAGAAATACCTCGCCACCGTCCGCAGCCAGATCGCCGACGACCTGCACAACGTGAAGATCAAGGCCACCATCACGGGCCGCCCCAAGCACTATTACTCGATCTACCAAAAGATGATTGTGCGGGGCAAGGACTTCGACGACATCCATGACCTGATGGGCGTCCGCGTCCTCGTGGATTCCGTCCGTGACTGCTACGCCACCCTCGGCGCGCTGCATGCCCGCTGGAACCCCCTGCCCGGGCGTTTCAAGGACTACATCGCGATGCCGAAGTTCAACATGTACCAGTCGCTGCACACCACGGTGATCGGCCCCGGCGGCAAGCCGGTGGAAATCCAGATCCGCACCCATGACATGCACCGGCGGGCCGAGTACGGTGTTGCCGCGCACTGGAAGTATAAGGACAGCGCCAAGAACGGTGCTCCGGCTCCGGACAACTCAGACATGGGCTGGTTGCGCTCCCTGGTGGACTGGCAGCAGGAAACCTCCGATCCGGATGAATTCCTGGATTCGCTGCGTTTTGAAATCAATGCCCGGGAAGTCTTCGTGTTCACGCCCAAGGGCGAGGTCATGGCACTTCCGGCAGGCTCCACGCCGGTGGACTTCGCCTACGCGGTGCACACGGAGGTGGGCCACCGCACCATCGGTGCCCGGGTCAACGGCAAGCTGGTACCGCTCAACAGCGAGCTCCAGCACGGTGACTGGGTGGAAATCTTCACCTCCAAGGCAGAAGGCGCCGGTCCCAGCCAGGATTGGCAGGGCTTCGTCAAGAGTCCGCGGGCCCGTAACAAGATCCGCCAGTGGTTCACCAAGGAGCGCCGCGAAGAGGCGATCGAGAAGGGCAAGGACCTGCTCACCCGCGGGATGCGGAAGCAGAACCTCCCGCTGCAGCGCCTGATGACGCACGACGCCCTGGTAGCGGTGGCCCAGGAACTCCATCACCAGGACATTTCGGCACTGTACGCCGCTGTCGGAGACGGCCACACCTCAGCGCAGAACGTGATCGAACATCTGGTCGGTCTCATGGGCGGGCACCAGGGAGCCGAAGAGGACCTGGCCGAGACTCCGGTCTCCTCCGCCAACGCCCGGCGGCCCAAATTCTCCGACTCCGGCGTCACCGTCCGCGGAGTGGGCGATGTCTGGGTGAAGCTGGCCCGGTGTTGCACGCCCGTCCCCCCTGATCCGATCGTCGGGTTCGTGACGCGCGGTTCCGGCGTCTCAGTACACCGCAACGACTGCCGTAACGTCCAGGAACTGAGAGACCAGCCGGACCGGATCGTTTCGGTGGACTGGGCACCTACGCAGTCCTCGGTGTTCCTGGTGGAAATCCAGGTTGAAGCACTGGACCGCAAGAGCCTGCTTTCGGACGTCACACGGGTGCTCTCCGAGAACCACGTGAACATCCTGTCCGCGAGCGTCAACACCTCCAGCGACCGGGTGGCTATGTCGAAGTTCGTCTTCGAGATGGGTGATCCGAAGTACCTGACCCATATCCTCAGCGCCGTCCGGCGGATCGACGGTGTTTACGACGTCTACCGCACCACGGGCAGCCAGCGCCGCGTCTAGCCCGGGGGCCCAGCGGCGGCTTCTACGGCTTCGAGGGCCCGCTTGGTCCCCGGCACGCGGCGCATGCTGAGCAGCAGGGACCGGACATAGACCAGCGAAGCGTTCAAGCCGGGCTCACGTGCCATCCGCGCCAGGGCATCGACGGCGTCCGGAAGCGGACAGTGCAGGGCGACGTCGACGGCGGTCCGCAGCGGCTGCGTCACGGCTGCGCCGCCGAGATCCAGACGGTCAGCCGGACCCAGTGCCACCTCGTGCAGGACGGCGCCGCTGAACGGCGGCAGCGCTGTCCCGCGGTGGCGGTTATCAGCCAGCAGGGCCAGCCGCGCGGGCGGGGGAGCGCAGCCGAAGATCCATGCTGCTGTGAGGCGTCCGAACACGTAGCGCCCGCGGACAGGTGCAGGCAGCGCGTGCTGCGCCGCCAGGGCCCTTGCCAGCGGGCCGGGGCGGACGTCCCACCGCACGTACGTGGAGCCGTACACGCGGGTGAGCAGCCCGTCGCGGCACATCCCGTGCAGTTCCGGCCCGGAGAAGAGTTCCCCCGCGTGGAAGAGCGCCCCGCCGGTGGACGTGATCTCTGGGATAGTGCCGGCTAGCGGCCATGGCTGGGACATCCCTCCAGACTGTACCGGCCGTCAGTTAAAGCGAAAGGTCCGGTCCCCGCCTGTGGATAAGCGGGGACCGGACCTTCGTGCCGTGTCAGTACAGGCTGTGCCTAGGAAAAGTCCTGGGCGGAACGGCGCAGAGTCTCAAGCCACTGCTCACGTGCGGCCAGCGCTTCGCGGGCATCAGCGATCTTCTTGGCGTTGCCGTTCTTTTCGGCGGCTGCGAGCTCGTCCTTCAGGGAGGCAATAGCGGCTTCCAGCTGGCTCAGCGCGCTGTTGGTGCGTGCCTTTGTCTCCGGGTTGCTGCGCTGCCAGTGCTCGTCTTCGGCAGCCTTGACGGCTTCCTCAACCTTGCGGATACCGGCTTCCATCCGGCCCATGTCGGCACGGGGAACCTTCCCTGCTTCTTCCCAGCGGTCACGGATCGACTGCAGGGCCTTGCGGGCGGCGTTGAGGTCCGTGACGGGAAGGATCTCCTGCGCTTCCTTCAGCAGTGCCTCCTTGACGACCAGGTTCGCAGCGAATTCCTCGTCGATGACCTCGTTGGCAGCCTGGCGTGCTGCAAAGAACTTGTCCTGCGCGGCACGGAAGCGGGCCCACAGTACGTCGTCGTCCTTGCGGCTGGCACGCTTGGAGGCTTTCCACTCATCCATCAACAGCCGGTACTCGGCGGCGGTGTTGCCCCAGTCCGTCGAGGTGGAGAGGGCTTCGGCGCGGGCGATGAGTGCTTCCTTGGCCTTCTTGGCTTCGGCATTCTCGCTGTCCAGCTGGGAGAAGTACGCGCGGCGGTGCCGGTCGAAGACGGTGCGGGCGGAACGGAACCGCTTCCACAGGGAGTCCTCGTTGCTGCGTCCCAGGCGCGGACCGTTCTTCTGCGCGGCCTTCCACGCTTCGAACAGTTCGTTCATCCGGTTGCTGCTGGTCTTCCACTGGATCGTTGCGGGATCCTTGGCAGCGATCTCTTCGGCCTCGGCCACGATTGCTTCACGGGCTGCAAGCTCGCGGGCGCGGACGGCCTCGGCTTCGGCACGCTCAGCGGCCTCGGCTTCCTTGATGCCGTTCTCCAGGGAAGCGATGCGGGCATCGAGCGCCAGGACGTCGCCGACCATCTTGCGTTCGGCAACCTGCTCGGCGAGGTGTTTGAGGGTCTTGTGCATGTCACCGGCCGGCGCCTTCGCAGCCAGCCGCTGCTCCAGCAGGATGACCTGGCTCATGGCGTCGTCGTACTTGCGTACAAAGTAGGCGAGTGCCTCTTCGCGTGTCGCATCGGGGTACTGCCCAACCGGGAATTCCTCGCCGTTGACGAGCAGGAAAACGTGTCCGTCGTCTTCGATGCGGGCGAACTTGGCGGCTTCATCAAGCGCAGTGGTGTGGGTCGCCGGAGCGGCCACCACCGGTGCCGCTGTTCCGGCGCCCGGGCGGGGCGCTGCCGGTGCCGGTGCCGGGTGCCGTGCCGCAAAAGCGGCAGGACTCGGTGCCGAAGGGCGCTGTTCAACCGGAGCAGCTCCGGTGGTTTCGTCGGATTTCTGACTGTCTGTCACCGCTAAAAGTCTTTCACTCGATGGTGGCCGCTGAGCGAATCCCGCTGAGCCATTACTTCAGGGTAAACGAATCTATCGTCACCGGTGCCAGAGGCGTGCCGTCCTGGGTTTCGCCGGCGACCCCGGATGCGGCGATCGTCTCCAAAACCTCAAGCCCTGACGTTACCTTACCCATTATCGTGTATCCGCCGGTTTCCTGCGTTATGACGGAGTCCTTGTAAGCGATGAAGAACTGCGTGCCGTGGGAGTCGCCGGTGGCACCCCGGGCCACGGCGATGCTTCCTGCCGGGTAGACACCGTCCGCCGGAGTATTCTCCACCGGACCCCACTGGTACCCCGGGTCGGAGGCGCCCGTGCCGTCGGCGGAGCCGCACTGCAGCACTCCCATCGTCTCGGCTGTCACGAGCCGGTGGCAGTCCTTGCCGTTGAAGAACCCCGAGTCGGAGAGGGACTTGAAGACGGCTACGGCCTGAGGCGCCGCGTTGCCGTCGAGTTCAACCTCCACTTCTTCGCCGTTCAGTTCCAGGGTGCCGTCGAATACCTGCCCTGCGGCAAGGGAAGGATCCGGGATAGCGGAGGGCGCAGACGTTGCCGGGGCGGCCTCTGCCTCCCGCTGGAGCAGTTCCAGATCCTCGGCCGTCGGATTCGAGGAGAACCAGAAAACCTGCAATGCGATGGCCAGTGCCAAAACGAGGGCCCCGGCCGTCAGGGCATAGACGTTGTCCATTTTCCGACGCCGGCCCTGGTGCGCCGCCAGGGCACGGCGGGCTTCCATCCGGGCCACGCGACGCCGGGTTTCACGGTCGGTGCGGTTGTTGACCTTCACCGCTGCCTCCTTCGAAGGGACAAGTCCTGGGGGCACCGCCGGGCGGCGCCTTGCTGATGCGCTGCGGCACCCGAGCAGCCGGAGAGGCTAAAATGAGTGCCGCACACAGTTTAGGCACGCCGCAGGTGTGCATTCCCAGTCATCCGGCCGCAGCGCAGCAGTGCGTCCGCCGCCGGAGCCGATCCACTCTCAAGGAGTCAGCCCGCATGGCACGCAAGGCCTCACTGTCCGGTTTCCCCGAATGGCTACCGCAGGAGCGTCTCGTGGAACTCCATGTGCTGGACGTCCTGCGGCGGACCTTCGAGCTCCACGGCTTCGCGAACATCGAAACCCGTGCCGTGGAAACGGTGGGCCAGCTGCTCCGCAAGGGCGAAATCGACAAGGAAGTCTACGCACTCAGCCGGCTGCAGGCCGAAGAGGGCGAGCCCGCCGGTAAGCAGGACCCGAACCAGCTGGCCCTGCACTTTGACCTCACTGTGCCGTTCGCCCGCTATGTGGTGGAGAACGCCGGCCACCTTGCCTTCCCGTTCCGCCGCTACCAGATCCAGAAGGTCTGGCGCGGTGAGCGCCCCCAGGAAGGGCGTGCCCGGGAGTTCACCCAGGCGGACATCGACGTCGTGGGCGACGGCGACCTGCCGTTCCGGTACGACGTCGAGCTGGCACTGGTGATCGCCGAGGCCCTCGGCGCGCTCCCCATCCCGGATTTCCGGATCCGCGTGAACAACCGCAAGCTGGCCGAGGGTTTCTACCGCGGTATCGGTCTTGAGGACACCGCCGGCGTGCTGCGGAGCATCGACAAGCTGGAAAAGGTGGGTCCGGCACGGGTAGCGGAACTGCTGCAGGAAGAACTGGGTGCCACACCCGGGCAGGCTGAACTGGCCCTCAAGCTCGCCTCCATCCGGTCCGAGGACGTCTCCTTCGCGGATGAGGTGCGGGCGCTGGGCGTAACAAACGAACTTTTTGAGACCGGCCTGGATGAACTGGAACAGGTGATCGCCGAGGCATCACGCCGGGCACCGGGCAAGGTCATTGCGGACCTGTCCATTGCCCGCGGCCTGGATTACTACACCGGCACGGTCTACGAGACGGTCCTGGTGGGCCACGAGCAGCTTGGCTCCATCTGCTCCGGCGGCCGCTACGATTCCCTCGCTGCCAAGGGCAGCCGCACGTTCCCCGGCGTCGGACTCTCCATCGGTGTCACCCGCCTGGTGATGCGCATCCTCAGCCAGGACTTCGCGGAAGCCTCCCGTTCAGTGCCCACCGCGGTACTGGTGACGCTGGCCGACGACGATTCGTGGTCGGCAGCCCAGGATGTTGCCGCTGCCCTGCGCGGGCGGGGCATCGCCGTCGAGGTTGCCGCCAAGGCAGAGAAGTTCGGCAAGCAGATCAAGTACGCGGACCGCCGCGGCATCCCGTTCGTCTGGTTCACGGCAGAAGACGGAAGCCATGAGGTCAAGGACATCCGCTCCGGAGACCAGAGCGCCGCCGATCCTGCCGTATGGACACCTCCCGCGGAGGACCTGCTTCCGCAGATCGCTTCGCGGGGTGCAATGTTGCACAGCTGAAACATGCCGGTCACGGATTGAGCTACGGGGCTGGCCTATAGTGGCTGCATGAAAACCCCCTTGCGGATCGGCTATGCGGCCATGCTCGAGCAGTTCCATCCGACCGAGGCCGTGGCACTTTCCGCGTATGCCGAGGAGCGCGGTTTTTCGGGCGTCATGGCCGCAGACCACTTCCAGCCGTGGGTCCCGGCACAAGGACAATCCGCGTTTGTCTGGAACGTGCTGGCAGCCCTGGGGGAACGTACCAAGGGAGATATCGGGCCCGGCGTGACAGCTCCGACCTTCCGCTGGCATCCGGCCATGGTGGCCCAGGCCTCCGCGACCCTGGCGGCCATGTACCCGGGCCGGCACTGGCTGGGCCTCGGCTCCGGCGAAGCGCTGAACGAACACGTCACGGCCCAGTACTGGCCCGAGGCACCCGAACGCATCAACCGGATGTTCGAGGCGATTGAGATCATTTCCAAGCTTTTCGCTGCCTCGCTGGCCGGCAAGGATGTCCGCCACAGCGGAACGTTCTACAAGATGGAATCCACCCGGCTTTGGACCATGCCGGAGGTTGCACCCGAGATCCTGGTCGCCACCGCCGGTCCGGTCACGGCCAAGCGTGCCGGGAAGCACGCCGACGGCCTGATCACGGTGGGAGCACCGCTGGAGAAGATTGAGGGGCTGTTCGCACGCTTCGACGCCGGTGCCCGCGAGGCAGGCAAGGACCCCGAAAACATGCCCAAGGTTCTTCAGCTGCACATGAGCTGGGCGCCCACGTATGAGGAAGCGCTGGCCAACGCCATGACCGAGTGGCCCAACGGCGGCATGAAGTTCCCGAAGGCTGACATCCGCTCGCCCTTCGAGCTGGAGCAGATGGCCCGGCTCGTCCGGCCGGAGGACTTCGAGGGACGCCTGCTGATCTCAGAGGACCCGGACGTCCACCGCGCCTACATCCAGAAGTTCCTTGACCTTGGCTTCGACCGCGTCTACCTGCACAACGTGGGCCGCAACCAGCGTGAATGGATCGACACCTTTTCCCGCGACGTCCTCCCGGAGCTGCACCGATGAACACTGCGCCGTCTTTTCCCAGCGCACCCGCGAAGCCAGAGCAGGCGTCCATCCCCGCCGGCGATTCCTCCCCGGCACGGCGGCTGGTCATCACGCCGGTGCGCGGCATCGGCGAAGTACGGGCCGGAGATGACCTGGTCGAGCTGATTGGCCGGGCCTGCGGCCGGGAGCTGCGGAGCGGGGACATCCTCGCCGTCACTTCCAAGATCGTGTCCAAGGCCGAGGGCCGCACGGTTCCGGCGGACCGGCGCGAAGAAGCCGTTGAGCAGGAAACGGTTCGCGTGGTGGCCAGCCGGGAGACCGGGAACGGCACCACGCGCATCGTGGAGAACCGGCTCGGCATCGTGGCGGCGTCCGCCGGAGTAGACGCCAGCAACACCGCCGAAGGCACGGTGCTGCTGCTTCCGCTGGATCCGGACGCTTCGGCCCGCGCCCTGTGCCGCGGCCTGAAACGGGACTTCGGCGTCGACGTCGGCGTCATCATTACCGACACGCTGGGCCGGCCGTGGCGCCAGGGCCAGACGGACGCCGCGATCGGTGCCGCAGGCATCAGCGTGCTGCTGGACCTGCGCGGGCAGCCGGACGGCTCGGGCCGGCCGATGTCCGCCACGGTGTCCGCGGTGGCAGACGAGATCGCTGCGGCCGCAGACCTGGTCAAGGGCAAGGCAGCTGGCCTTCCCGTGGCGCTGGTCCGCGGACTGGACACGCTGGTCACCGTGGGCGGTATGGACAAGGACCCCGGAGCGCGGGCGCTGCTCCGTCCTGCCGCTGAGGACATGTTCCGGCAGGGCAGCACGGAAGCCTACGAGGACGGCCGGCGGTCCGGCACCAAAACCGGATACAACGCAGGGTACGACGACGGCCATGCGGCTGGATATGAGGACGGCTACGCAGCAGGGTATGCAGCGGCTGCCTCCGAGGCACGCCGCCGGGCACGCATCAGCGCTGACTAAAAGCGATGAACGGACGTCCCGTCTGCGGATGGGGAACCATCGCCGCGTCCACGCCGTAGACGGTCCGGATCAGGTCCGGGGTGAGGACGGCCGCCGTAGCCCCTGCCGCCGCGACCCGGCCGCGGTGCAGCACGATCACGTGGGAGCAGCTGGCTGAGGCATGGTTGATGTCATGCAGCGCCGCGGCGATACCCATGCCGTCCGCGGCAAGTTTCTCCAGCAGGTCCAGTGTTTCCAGCTGCGCCCCGATGTCCAGGTGGTTGGTCGGCTCGTCGAGCAGCAGCAGCGACGGGTCCTGAGCCAGGGCGCGTGCCAGTTGTACCCGCTGGCGTTCCCCGCCGGAGAGGGTCTCATACATCCGGTCTGCCAGCGCCGCGGCTCCCGCCGCCTGCAGGGCCCGGTCTGCGGCGTCGTGGTCCCCTGGCCCGTCGGCGGCGAACAGGCTCCGGTGCGGGGTGCGGCCCAGCAGCACCAGGTCCCGCACCGGCTGGGCGACGTCGGTGGGCAGGGCCTGTTCGACCAGGGCGATGCGCCGGGCCCGGGCGCGCCGGCCGACGCCGGCCAGGGGAACACCGCCGAGCAGTACCGTCCCTGAATCGGGAATCAGGATTCCGGCCAGCAGGTGGAGCAGCGTCGACTTCCCGGCACCGTTGGGTCCCAGGATCCCGGTCAGCGTTCCGGACCGGATGCTGCAGTCCACTCCGTCAATGAGCATCCTGCCGCCGCGGGCCAGCGTCACCCGGCTCGTGTCGAGGCTCTGCGTGCGCTTCATCCAATCCTCCTGCGCCGCAGCAGCAGCATAATGAACACCGGTGCTCCGATCAGCGCCGTGACGATCCCCACCGGAATCTCCCGCGGGTCAAACACGGACCGGGCCGCCGTATCGGCCAGTACCAGGAAGAGCGCGCCGGCGAGGGCGCTGAGGGGGAGCAGCACGCGGTGCCGGGACCCGGTCAGCAGGCGGACGGCGTGCGGCAGCACCAATCCGACGAAGCCGATTGATCCGCTGACCGACACCATGGCACCGGTCAGTACCGCGGTGGCACCCAACAGCACCCACCGCACCGCCGGAACATGGATGCCCAGGGCAGCGGCGGCGGTATCACCGAAAGCGAAGGCGTCGAGGATCCGGCCGCAGAGCATCAGGGGAAGACCGACGACGGCCAGTACCGGCAGTGCAATGGCCACCGTGTTCCATCCGGTTCCGGCGAGCGATCCCATCAGCCAGCCCAGGACCTCGCGGTAGGAATCCCCCTGCGCCGTCCAGAACACCACGAAGGAGGTGGCAGCAGCCGCCAGCGAGGAGACCGCCAGTCCGGCCAGCACGGTCCTGGTGGGTGTGATCGTGCCCAGCGAACCGGCGAGGCCCAGCGTAAGCACCATGGCCAGCATGGCCCCGGCAAAGGCCGCAACCGGAAGAACGACGGCGGCACCCAGGAGCAGCACGGTGACGGCACCGAGGCCGGCACCGGAACTCAGCCCCAGCAGGTAGGGGTCCGCCAGCGGGTTGCGGGTCAGTGCCTGGATCACCGCACCGCTCAGGGCCAGTCCTGCGCCCACCGCCGCCGCCGTGAGGATTCGGGGCAGTCTCAGGTCCCGCACAATGGCTTCCTGCACCGGAGTCAGCGAGCTGCTGCCCGGTGCGGTCAGGGCCAGCCACGCCTCGCGGACGCCCAATCCTGCCGGTCCCACAGTCAGCGCCCAGAGGACTGCTGCCGCCAGCGCCGCAGCAAGTCCGGCGGTCACCAGCCAGATGCGCCGGGAAGCGGGGCGGGGTGCGGGCTCCCGGCGTCCCGGGGCGAGGGTCCGGGGGAGAGTCTCAGTCAAGGTCAGCCAGCTGCTCGGTGAGGGACCGGACCGTCTCCACGTTGCGTACCCCGGCCTCCGACGCCGCGAACGGCACCACCAGGTAGCGTCCTTCCCGGACCGCGGCGAGCTGCGAGATCACCGGATGGGCTTCCAGGACGGATTTCTTCTTGTCGGCGCTGCCCCACGCCGAGTCAACGAGCACAATGACGTCCGGATCCGCTTCGGCAACGGCCTCCCAGGAATAGGGGCTCCATCCGGCATCGATTCCATCGGCAATGTTCTCCAGTCCGGCCGCTTCCATCAGCAGAGCCGGCGCTCCGCTTCCGGCGCCCACAAAGGGAGTGTCGGATCCCGAGCTGTACCAGAGGGCGCTGTAGCCCTTGCCGGAGGGAACAACCGCATCCAGCTCCGTCCGCTGTTCCCGAACCAGTTCGGCAGCAGCTTCCGGCGCCCCAAAAACGTCCCCGGCCTCCTCAATCGAGGCGAAGACATCGTCGAACGTGAGCGGACTGGGCCGGTAGCCGTTCCCCTGGCACGCGGCAGGCGAGACGTAGCTCTGCACCCCCAAGTCCGTCAGCTGGCTGCGTTCCCCCGCCCCGTCGGCGGAGAAGTTGGATTCCCATCCGGCGAAGACCAGGTCAGGAGCCAGCGACAGCACCGCCTCGAGGGACGGAACTTTCCCGGCGAGGACCGGAGGGGCGTCGCCGGCCCAGGCCTGCGGCACCGGACCGTCAGAGAACGCTGTGCCCACGATCCTGTCCCCAAGGCCAAGTGCCAGGAGCAGTTCGGTGGAGGTGGATTTGATCGTGACCACCCTTTCAGGCGGCGCCTGCAGGGAGACAGCGGTTCCGCAGTTGTCCAGCTCCAGCGGGTAGTGCACGCCGGTGTTGGCGGTCTCGAGGGTGCTTCCTTCGGCGGCCCGGGCGGTGTCTGCCGGAACGGAGCAGCCTGCCAGGAGCAGGACGCCGGCCGCTGCAGTGGCGGGGAAGAAAATGCGTCTGGCAGCTCGATCGTGCAGGGCGGAACGGAACAAGGAAGTCATGGGACCTCGCTGGGCTTCTCTGGGCGGGCGGTCCCGCGGGAGCTGCTGCGCACGCGGGAAAGAAAAAGCGGCCAGGGCCCAAATCAAGGCCGGCAGATCCCAGCAGACCAGCCGGGCATCAGATGCCAGCCGCCGGAATGAAAGCGGACCGGCGGCGATTTCTACACTCTTGCAGAACTCGTCCGGTTAGCCAAGGATGTCGGGCACGGAGAACACAGTTGCTCCACAGCTTTAATGCCTCCGAAACGCAGGAGAAATGTTGGAGGCAAATTATGGACAAAGACCTTCACCGGTCTTTTCGAAACAGGCGGCAGCACCATGCCGGCCGGAATAGGGAGTCTGCTTTGACAATCGTTCGAACTGCACTGACCCAGACCACATGGACCGGCGACGAAGAATCAATGGTCGCCAAGCATGAGGAGTTCGTCCGCCGGGCGGCCGCTGAGGGTGCGCAGGTTATTTGTTTCCAGGAACTGTTCCACGGGCCGTACTTCGGAATTGTCCAGGACAGCAAGTACTACGAATATGCACAGGCTGTACCCGGTCCGCTGACCGAGCGCTTCTCGAAGCTCGCGGCTGAACACAACATGGTCATCATCCTCCCGGTCTATGAGGAGGACCAGCCCGGCGTCTACTACAACACCGCGGCAGTCATCGACTCCGACGGAACGTATTTGGGCAAGTACCGCAAGAACCACATTCCCCACGTGGAGAAGTTCTGGGAGAAGTTCTATTTCCGGCCCGGAAACCTCGGCTGGCCCGTTTTCGACACCGCTGTCGGCAAAGTCGGCGTCACTATTTGTTATGACCGTCATTTCCCCGAAGGGTGGCGGGTCCTGGGACTCAACGGCGCCCAGCTCGTCTTCAATCCCAATGCTTCGAAGCCGGGACTTTCGAACCGGCTGTGGGAACTCGAGCAGCCTACTGCAGCGGCAGCCAACGGTTACTTCGTGGTGGTGCCGAACCGGGTGGGCGAAGAGACCAATGAATTCGGTGAAGAAGCCGTGGACTTTTACGGGACCTCCTACATTGCCGATCCGCAGGGCAACTACGTGGGTGAGGTCGGGGCCCGGGACGGCGAGGAACTGATGATCAGGGACCTGGACATGGAGCTGGTCCGCACAGCCCGGAACAACTGGCAGTTCTACCGGGACCGCCGCCCCGACGCCTACGACCCGATCACCGCCCCGTAGCTGCACCCCCGGACTGGCACAGAGAGAGGCAAGGAACAGTTACATGGCAACAATACTGATCTCCGGCGGCACCGTCGTCACCGCGACCGGCCGCAGCGCTGCGGATGTCCTGGTGGACGGAGAGGAAATCGCCGCGGTGCTGGCACCGGGCTCCACCCTGCTGGGCCACGACCTCGCCGGGTCGGTGGATACGGTCCTGGACGCCACCGGCAAGTACGTGATTCCCGGCGGCATCGACGCCCACACCCACATGCAGATGCCCTTCGGCGGCACCGAAGCCTCCGACACTTTCGAGACCGGCACCCGGGCGGCTGCCTGGGGCGGCACCACCACCATCGTGGACTTCGCGATCCAGCGCTACGGCGAGCGGGTCATGGACGGCCTCGCGGCGTGGCACGAAAAGGCCGCCGGAGAATGCGCCATCGACTACGGATTCCACCAGATCATCGGCGACGTCAATGACGACTCGCTCAAGGCCATGGAAGCCCTGCCGGACGAGGGCGTCTCCAGCTACAAGCTGTTCATGGCCTACCCGGGTGTCTTCTACAGCGATGACGCGCAGATCTACAAGGCAATGCGCGTGGGAGCCGAGACCGGGCTGATGACCATGATGCACGCCGAGAACGGCCCGGCGATCGACGCCATGGTCGCGGAGCTTCTGGCCCAGGGCAAAACCGATCCCTACTACCACGGCGTCGCGCGTGCCTGGCAGATGGAGGAGGAAGCCACCCACCGGGCGATTATGCTCGCCAACCTCACCGGGGCGCCGCTCTACGTGGTCCACGTTTCGGCGAAGCAGGCCGTGGAGCAGCTGGCCGCGGCCCGGGACAACGGGCAGAACGTCTTTGGGGAGACCTGCCCGCAGTACCTTTACCTCTCCCTGGAGGACCAGCTCGGTGCGGACGGGTTTGAAGGTGCCAAGTGGGTCTGTTCCACGCCGCTGCGGTCCAAGCACGAACACCACCAGGACCACATGTGGCAGTCGCTGCGCACCAATGACATCCAGATGGTCGCCACCGACCACTGCCCGTTCTGCATGAAGGGCCAGAAGGACATGGGCGTGGGGGACTTCTCCAAGATTCCCAACGGGATCGGCTCGGTGGAGCACCGGATGGACCTGATGTACCAGGGTGTCGTGGACGGAAAGATCAGCCTCGAACGCTGGGTCGAAATCACCAGCACGACGCCGGCACGCATGTTTGGCATGTACGGCACCAAGGGCGTGATCGCCCCGGGCGCCGACGCCGACGTCGTTATTTACGATCCGAACGGACATACCTCGATCGGGCTGGAAAAGACCCACCACATGAACATGGACTACTCGGCCTGGGAGGGCTACGAGATCGAGGGCCATGTGGACACGGTGATGTCCCGCGGCAGGGTGGTCATCAACAACAACGAGTACCTGGGCAGCAAGGGACATGGGCAGTACGTCCGCCGCGCAACCAGCCAGTACCTGGTCTAGGGGGAAACATGGAATTCGGAGCGGTACTGCAGTGCAATCCTCCCGCCCAGCGGACGGTGGCACTGGCCAAGAAAGCCGAGGAACACGGGTTCGACTACGTCTGGACCTTCGATTCGCACCTGCTCTGGCAGGAGCCCTACGTGATCTACAGCCAGATCCTGGCTGAGACCCGGTCGATCAAGGTCGGCCCGATGGTCACTAACCCTGCGACCCGGGACTGGACCGTGACGGCGTCAACGTACGCCACGCTCAACCAGATGTACGGGAACCGGACCGTGTGCGGGATCGGCCGCGGAGACTCGGCGGTGCGGGTGACCAACGGCGCGCCGACCACGCTGAAGACCCTCCGCGAGTCGATCCACGTGATCCGGGAGCTGGCCAACTCCCGCCCGGTTGAATACAACGGGGCAACCCTGCAGTTCCCCTGGAGCAAAGGATCCGAGCTGGAAGTCTGGGTGGCGGCGTACGGTCCGCTGGCACTGAAGCTCACCGGAGAGGTGGGGGACGGGTTCATCCTCCAGCTGGCCGACGTCGATGTTGCAGAGTGGATGATCCGCACCGTCCGGCAGGCAGCCGCCGACGCCGGCCGGGATCCGGACAGCATTTCCTTCTGCGTGGCGGCACCCATGTACATCGGCACCGACCGGGAGCATATGCGGAACCAGTGCCGCTGGTTCGGCGGCATGGTGGGCAACCACGTGGCGGACATCGTGTCCAAGTACGGTTCGGATTCCTCCGTTCCGCAGGCCCTGACCGACTACATTGCCGGGCGTCAGGGCTACGACTACAACGAGCACGGACGGGCCGGGAACACCCATGCGGACTTCGTGCCGGATGAAATCGTGGACAGGTTTTGCATCCTGGGCACTGCCGAGGAGCACATGGAGAAACTCGAAAAGCTTAAGGCCCTGGGCGTCACGCAGTTCGCCGGTTACCTCCAGCATGACAACAAGGAAGAAACCCTGCGCGTCTACGGGGAGACGGTGATTCCTGCCCTGCGGGACCACGTGGCTGCGAAGGCATGAAAACGGAAGTACGACGGCGGTGGCGCCCGTCCGTAATCGCGTGGGGGCTGGGAGGGGTGCTGCTGCCGGTCCTTCTCTGGGAGCTGTACAAGGCACTTGGTCCGGCAGAAGGGGTAAGCATCGGAGGCACACCGGTGCTGCCCCGGACTACGGACCTGGCCATGCCGCACGTCTGGACCATGCTCACCCGGCTCTTCGCTCCGGAATCCTCAGCCGCCTCCGCGGACGCTATGTGGGTATCCGTGCTTCAGGCAGCGGGATTCACCCTCGGGATTGCCGGTGTGGGGTGGCTGCTGGGCGTGGTCGTGGGGCTGGGGCTGGCGATGCTGATGCAGCGGTTCCGCAGTGCGAACTCGGCCATGCTGCCCTGGATCATCCTGAGCCAGACAGTGCCGCTGATTGCCATTGCACCGCTGGTACGGCGCTGGGGATCCCAGCTCGAGTTTGGCCCCTTCACCTGGGAAAACTGGATGTCCGTTGCCGTGATCGCCTCCTATCTGGCGTTCTTCCCGGTGGCGGTGGGGGCGCTGCGCGGCTTCAGCGCGCCGCAGAAAGCTCACGTGGACCTGATGCACACCTACGCCCTGGGCTGGTGGCAGACGTTCCTGCGCCTAAGGCTGCCGGCCAGCGTTCCCTATCTGCTGCCTGCCCTGCGCCTTGCCGCTGCCAACGCCGTCGTGGGAACCGTCGTAGCGGAGGTGTCCATCGGCCTGCGCGGCGGGATTGGCCGCATGATCGTTGAATTCGCCGCAGCTGCCGGCGGAGACCCCGGCAAACCCTGGGCGCCGATTTTTGGGGCCGTGGCGCTGGGCCTGGCCGCGGTTGGATTCGTTGCTTTGATCGGCGTTTCGCTGCGCCGTTACCGCAGAGGAGAACAGGCAGTATGAGCGCCAGTACAGAACAGCCCGCCGCAGTCGAAACAGCGGGCGTGACACGGGTCTTTGGATCGGGCCGAGGCGAAGTCCACGCACTCCGGGATGTCAGCCTCACGGTCGCCGAGGGGGAGTTCGTCTCCCTGATCGGGCCGTCCGGCTGCGGCAAGAGCACGCTGATGCGGCTGATCGCTGACCTGGACACACCCAGCTCCGGGGCGATCACGGTTTTTGGAAAGTCAGCCCGGCAGGCACGGCTGGACCAGGATTACGGCATCGCCTTCCAGCAGGCGGGCCTGCTCCCGTGGCGGACCGTCCGGGGGAACATCGAATTGCCGCTGCAGACCCACGGAGCTTCCCCGGCCCGGCGGCGGGAGCGGACCGATGAGCTGCTGCAGATGGTCGGGCTCTCCGATTTCGGAGAACACTATCCGGACCAGCTCTCCGGAGGCATGCAGCAGCGCGTCGCGATTGCCCGTTCCCTGGCGGAGTCTCCCAAACTCCTGCTGATGGACGAGCCGTTCGGTGCGCTGGATGAGATGACGCGGGAACGGATGCAGAACGAGCTGGTGCGCATCTGCGCGGAGACGGGCTGCGCCGTTGTGTTTGTCACCCATTCCATTCCCGAGGCTGTGTTCCTCTCCGACCGGGTGGTGGTCATGTCCCCGCGGCCCGGCGAGATCCGGGACATCGTGGACATCACGCTTGGGACCGCCGCCGCCCGGGGAGCGGCCCTGCGTGAGGAAGCCGTGTTCTACGACGCCATCCGCGCGGTCCGCGAGGCACTTCACGGAGCGGAACCTGCTGTGGTCCGGGGAGCTGAGACACGGTGAGTGGAATCGTCAAGGATCCGCCGACGGCGCCGGAAACACGCCCTGCGCCGCGCCCGCGGGGTGCGGCGGGGGTCGATCCCGGACAGCTGTCCGGGCTGGGGCGGAACCTCGCTGGTCCGCTGCTGCTGGGGGCAGCGGCACTGCTCCTGTGGCAGGGGGCCGTGTGGCTGCTGGAGATCGAGCCTTTCATTGTTCCCGGGCCGCTGGCCATCGCGGAGGCTGTCATCGCCAACGCAGGGAATGTGGCGGCGGCAGCCGCCGTAACGGGAGCCAACGCAGCCGTAGGACTGGTGGCCGGAGCCCTGCTGGGCGTGGCAGCCGCAGTGGCTGCGGCAGCGGGACCGGTCCTGGACCGTCTGGCCGCACCGCTCGTCGTTGCGCTCTCGGTGATCCCGATCGTGGCGCTGGCACCGGTGCTCTACACGATGTACGGAGCGGACCAGCAGGCTACGCGGCAAATTGTGGCCGGCATTGCGGTCTTCATCCCGGTGTACGTGAACTCGCTCCGCGGCTTCCGGCAGGTGGCTCCGGTGCACCGGGACCTCATGCGTTCCTACGCCGCCGGGACCTGGCAGATCACCCGTTCCGTCACGCTGCCCAGCGCTGTGCCCTTTATGTTCACCGGGCTGCGGATCGCGTCGTCGCTGGCCGTGGTTTCCGCGTTGATCGCGGAGTACTTCGGCGGACCTGTCGGCGGGCTGGGCAAGTCTGTGACCTCAGCAGCATCGAGCAGCAACTACACACTGGCCTGGGCCTACGTCGTGGGTGCAGTCCTGCTGGGACTGGTGTTCTACGCCGTCACCGCGGGGCTGGAAATGTACTTTTCCCGCCATTCCGGCGGTGCCCCCTGAGGCTCCGCAGGATGGTCCACCGCACCACACTTTCTGCACCACCACACCTTCACCACCGCACCACACCGTCCGCAACGAGGGGAAGAACATGAATACACGCAGGAAACCGCTGACCGTCCTGGCCGCCGGGCTGGCTGCCTCCGCACTGGCACTGGCCGGGTGCGGCGGCGGCTCCGGAGACGGGGGAGAAGCAGCCGATGAGCTGACCCCGGTCAAGCTGCAGCTCCAGTGGTTCGCCCAGGCCCAGTTTGCCGGTTACTACGCAGCCCTGGACCAGGGCTTCTTCGAGGACGAGGGCCTCGACGTCGAAATCCTGGAAGGAGGCGCAGACATTGTCCCGCAGGACGTCCTGGCCTCCGGCGACGCCGACTACGCCATCTCCTGGGTGCCGAAGGTGCTCGGTTCCATTGAGCAGGGAGCCGAGATCACCAACGTCGCCCAGATCTTCGAGCGCAGTGCCACCCTCCAGGTCGCGATGGCCGATTCGGGGATCGACGGGCCGGAAGACCTGGCCGGCAAGAAGGTCGGCTCCTGGGGCTATGGCAACGAATGGGAACTGTTCGCCGGGATGCAGCAGGCCGGCGTCGAAATCGATGACATCGAGCTGATCCAGCAGGCCTTCGACATGAACGGCTTCCTCGCCGGGGACATCGACGCCGCGCAGGCCATGACCTACAACGAGTACGCACAGGTGCTCGAAACGGAGAATCCAGAAACCGGCGAGCTTTTCCAGCCGGAAGACCTCACCGTCATCGACTGGAACGAAGTTGGCACGGCGATGCTCCAGGACGCCATCTGGGCTGACACCCAGCGGCTGGAGGACGAGGAATACCAGGAGACGACCGTCGCCTTCATCAAGGCAGCCATCAAGGGCTGGGCCTATGCGAAGGACAACCCTGAGGAAGCAGCGGAAATCGTCACCGGGGCCGGGTCCACGCTGGGCCAGAGCCACCAGCTGTGGATGACCAACGAAACGTCCAAGCTGATCTGGCCCTCAACCAACGGCGTCGGCCTGATCGACGAAGCAGCGTGGGACAAGACGGTCGAAATTGCCATGGGCACCAAGAACGAGACCGGAGCAACCATCATCACCTCCGAACCGCCGGCCACGGCCTGGACCAACGAATACGTGGAGAAGGCCCTGGCCGAGCTTGAAGAAGAAGGCGTGGATACCAAGGGCGCCGACTATGAGCCCATCGAGGTTGAACTCCAGCCCGGGGGCAACTAACCGGTTTGAACCCGGACTGGCCTGGCCGGCGCACCGCTAATCAGGCTTATCTGTGGATCCGCCCGCTGGGCGGACCAGACCCCAGACGACGGCGGTGCGCCGGCCAGGCTTTTTGTTGCAATGCCGCCGGTCAGCCCGGGGTGTCCACCGGCTAAAAGCTGTAGCGTTTGGGCTACCCTCACCGCGAATTAATGCGGGCGGGGTATATGCGAATCGGAGTTCCTAGGCCTGATGGGGCGGCGGGGCGGAGGACTCCGGGGAGTGCCGCTGCGGTGAGGGACCCCCCCCACTAGGACGCCTCTGGATGGCCTGAGGTGGGAGACAGAATCTCTGAGCCCCAGTCTTATTCATGGTCTCGGCCTGGGTTTTGCAACGATGGGCTGAACTCACCGTCGACTCACCAGATGCCCAGCGGCGGTACTCGGAACTCTTTGATCCCCGGGGTGGAAAACTGCGCAGAGTCAGAAGAAGTTGATGAGTGTCATTGCAAGTTCGTCGGGGGCTTCTTCTGCCATGTGGTGGCCGGACTCGACGCCGTGCCCACGAAGGTCGGACGCCCAGTCCTTCCATATGTCGAGCGGATTACCGTACAGCAGTTCCAAGTCATCCCGCAGGGACCAAAGCACCAGCAACGGCATCTGCAGAATCTTGCCAGCCGCGAGATCCGCTTCCTCGTGTTCCCGGTCGATCGTTAGGCCGGCACGGTAATCCTCCAGCATTGCCCGGATTGTCGCCGGATTTCGGACTGCCTGACGCCACTCGTCGTAGTTCTCCTGCCCCATGATCACGGGATCACCCTGGTACCAGCTGTCGGGGTCGGCGGTTATGACCCGTTCAGGAATCTCCGGCTGGGCGTAGAAGAACCAGTGCCACCACCTTGTTGCGAAGTTCGCGTTGGCGCGTGAGAGATGTTCGCTGATGGGGATACAGTCCAGCAGTGCGAGCTTTGACACCGCTGACGGGTAGTCAAGGGCAAGACGGAGTGCGGAGTAGCTGCCCCGGTCATGGCCGGCTAGAGCAAACTGTTCGTGGCCCAGCTGGTTCATGAGGTGAAGCATGTCCCGCGCGGTGGCACGTTTGGAATGTGCTGAATGATCACGAGTGGGCTCCGGTTTGCTGGACCGCCCGTATCCGCGTAGGTCAGGGCAAACAACTTGGAACCCGGCCTCGACCAGCCTAGGTGCTACTCGGTGCCACGTCGCCGAAGTTCTCGGGTGGCCATGAAGCAGCAAAACAGGTGGCCCTTCCCCTCCAACTCGAACGAAGAGCTGAGACTCTCGATCTCGGACATCAACTGTCAATTCGACGAATTGTTCAAACATGCCTTCATCCTGCCTCACCAACAAGTTCCGCCAGCGGATCGCCTAATAGGACCCCTCAAGTGCTTACCTTCGGCGTGAGTCCTGCACCGTCCGCTAGGCTGGGGCCGTTGCACCGAGGGGGTGCAGCAGCGGGCCAGGGGACCACCATTAACAGAAAAGCGTCAGTAGGAATGATCGTTGGACTATCGATCTTGGGTGGCTTTGCCCTCGGGATAGCCACAATGCCTGCGTCGGAGCTCGATGAACCCGCTGCACAGCCCCGCCTGGGCACGGCGGCTGCCGAACTGGCTGCCCTATCGGGGTCGGCAATGGAGCCTTCTGGACTGACGGATGATCCTACGACAGCGGTCTACGAACCGTTCATCGCTTGTTCTGCTGATTATCCCAACGGTCCCGGCGCGGCCCTGGACCGGAGCAACCTGATCGGGCCGGAGAACAGCGTGATGGCTTCACCCGAGCAGCTGAGAGCTATGGGCCTACCCGAATCAGAAGTCACCGCCCAAGCACACACATGGCAAGAGTTGAACCCTGAAGTGCGCGCAGAGCAGTTGTGCCGTGCCACTTACGAGAACGCAGCTGTGGATGCGCTGCGTTGAGTACCCAGCGCAGCGCGACGGGTTTCAAGCGGCAGGGCAGGTCAACCAGGCCTGATCTCCTCGTGTCAGTTGTGGTAGTCGTAACGCTTCTGCCCATCCTGCTTTCGGTCGTCATGTTCGCAGTAACTCTTGTTTCCTTTGTCCAGCGAACGGGTGCAGTGTGGACCCAGGTAGCGATGTACCTGCCATTTGTCGCATTGGCATTTGCGGCTCTTCTGACCTGGAGGGCCATGAGACGCGCGGAGACAAACTGGAAGGCATGGGCGATGTGCCTTTTTACGGTGACGCTGCTCATCATCGCAGCCTTCCCGCCCGTCTATAGCTTGAGTAAGGCAATGGCCGAGGAGCTATGCGAAAGCGCGCCGGGTGGCCGGGGATACGCAGGGGCATCACTTGAAGCTCCGGGCATTTGCGACTGGGCCAGGGACTAATCGCAACTACAGTAATCACTCTTGGCTATAGGGCGAGGTTGAGGCGAGGCTAACTGCAAAGCGATATCGCTCGCCAGGTCGGCTCACCTGCGTCGCGCTAAGGGATCCCTCAGGGGGCGCATGACGCGCTTTTCAAATGCTGAGGTTGGCCACCGGCGACCTGGTCCTCGGTAGATCTGGCAGCACACTAGAGGACTTTGCGCAGTCCTTCCGACGCATCCTGAAGATGATGCTCGACCTCGTGGAGGACAAAGCATGAAAAGGACTGCACTGTGAATTCTTTGCCATCCCCACGGAGCCCTGCGCGTTCCCAGGAACTGGAGGGAACCTGGTCAAATACACGAGCAGCAAGTTCCAAGTGGCTTTCTAGATCTGCAGAGAGGGCGAGTCTGTCCGAGTTCAGATAGTCGTTGATTTCGGCTTGTTCGTCTTGATCCCAGTTTGAAAAAGTCGGCACGCTTTCTGCCAGCATGAGCCTGACTCGCTCACATGCCAGCCGGCACATGTCACGGACATGGGCTGCGTATTCGAGAGGCGACCATACATGGGCTACGGGTCGCTGGGAAGCTTGAGGATGGCTGAGTAATTCTCTCCAAGCGGTCGCGGTATGGCGAAGGCGGCTCCCGGTCTCCTGACCGAAGTGGGGCGAATATCCGCATTCAGAACAGCCTTCATCGGCCACGAATGACCAGTCCTTTGTCTCCTTGGGAATTGCATTCAGATTGGTCATGCGCCGATCCTATCGCTGGCTCGTGGGATCGGATGTATTAGTTCCCTCGACTGAGTTGTACTTGTTTAGCAACACTCAGAGGGCGATGCCATTGCCCCATGCCCACAGGCGAAGCGGACCAAGTTCCGCTGGGCATATTCCGGCTCGCCCGTGCCCATGAGCTGTTGCGGTGAAGGATCGGCTAATGGGACGCCTCTAGTCCTTACCTTCTTTCCCACTGTGCGTCGCGCTGATGGACCGGCTTACGGGACAGGGTGCGCGCCGCGGCGCTCACGGTTCAGCTTCTTGAATCGCTGCGTGCTCGGTGAATGAGGGCGGATCGACGGCCGGAGTAGGGGACTACGCTTCACTCAGCCGAGTTCTGCGCCGATCTCGATCGCGAGTAGCAGGGTAGCGGCAAAGAACGGAGCGGTGCCGAGCGTGAACCCAATCCAGGACCATTGCCTGTGCTGACGTTGGCCTTTCATTCGCTGGATCAGTGCTGATCCAGCGACGAGAAGTGTTACCGGTATGTACAAGAAATGCGCCCAATTCCCGACGTGGAGTCGCTGTGCAAGCGAAGGTGGGGTCGGCGAATCATGCAGGCTTGAGGCACCTATGGTGAGCACGGTCAGGATCCATATGCTGACCATGCTAAGCAGCATCAAGACGACGAGGGACCATGCGGGGACGGCGGGACGCCTGTTTGGGAAGTAGGAGGTGGCCAGGATCCCGAGTAGTCCGAAACCTGCCATCGCAACGGCACCCCATAAAGCTGCGTCACCCAGTGCCGCAGCAAGTCCTTGGGAGCGGGTCTGAATGGCATCTGTGGATAGGTAGGCAAAATGATGCAGGAGGAGCACGTAAGCGGGAATTAGGGCCAAACCAATTAGCGTTCGCGTCCAACTGGTTGACCACCAGGGCGTGCTGCTCCGGGAAAGATCGGTTGTGGTTGGTTGCACCGTCGGAAACCTAACTCTTCTTCTGGAAATCCGCATTATCGTCGCGATAGGCTCTGTGCCACCCTAAACGAACCGTTGGTGGATCCGAACAAGCTCCATCCAAAGGCCCCTCGAATCCAGGTACCGATTAGCATTCGTAAGAATTCACCCTTGATGGAGAAATCCATGTCGTCCAATCCGTCAGGTTACGGACGAGTCCGCTCGTTCATTACCATTCTGTTGGATGCGGCAAGCGTCGCGGTCAGGGATCGGCTAATGGGACGTCTCAAGTGCTGACCTGCCTTCCGCTGTGCGTCGCGCTGAAGGACCCTCAAGCGGGACGGTTTCCCGGGTGATGAGCAGCGCGTGTTCCTTCGCCGGCTGGCAGCACCTAGGGGACCGGCATCCTCGGCGTATATAGCAGTGATCTAGAACCATTACTTTCGAGTGATCGCGGATGCACGCACGGCTGCGTGGGCTCTGATCCAATGCAGAGTTTCTTCGCCGGTGGGCATAACGTAGTGTGCGAGACAGCAATATCAAAGCTGCCGGCCTGGTCAGGAGGAAATCGTGATCAAGCGGGGAAAACGTCGTTTCAAGTGGCTATATGCTGCCATTGCGGCGTCGATTGCAGGCGTGGTGGCGATGTTCTGGCGGGCGGGAACCTGTACTGACTTTGTTGCCGTGGCCGGTGAATGCAGTCCTGGGCCGTCGCCATCCACCATCATCGTCGCGGTACTCCTTTGGGTCCTGGCGGTGTGGCTTCTCTACGTATGGTGGAGCGCCGATCGGCGCGCATGAGGCCGGCCCATGGAGCACGGCCCTCCGTGCCGGTTCCATGCATGCTGGAACCCAAACGACTGTGCTCCTAAACGCCTAGTCTTCGAATGAGCGCTAGAGGATCCCTCTGCGCGTCAACGGGGGCCGCAAAATGGGTGGTATGTGTTATTCGGCCAGGGGCGTCCAGCCTGACGGCAAAGGTCCGCTGAATACTCCCCGCTCAATGTCTGCCTCAGCTGACCAACCTTGTGCTGCTTGCCCCGTGTGAAATGCCCCTTTGGCCACTCGCATGCCGACGTCGGGATGCTTCATCCCCGGCCCTCCGCCCCGCCGTGTGGACGCCCGGACGCTCCATCGCTTATCGGCGAATCCACCTCCGCGGAAAACCCGGTAGTCCCCATAGCGTGCTGGGTCGAGCAGATCCCAGCACCATTCCCAGGCGTTCCCCAGAGTGTCATACAAGCCGAAAAGGTTAGGCTCCTTCGACCCGACAGCCTGAAGTTCTTCCACCTCATCCTCGGCCGTCCACGCGATGTGCGCGAGGGGCCCGTAGTGCGGGCCGGTCGTACCTGCTCGGCAGGCATACTCCCACTCAGCTTCCGTTGGCAGCCGGTACCCGGAGACTTCGGTCTGCCAAGTCACGCCTTCCTTGTTCACTAGGTAAACGGGTGCGAGGCCGTCCCGAACCGACGCAGCGTTGCAAAACATGACCGCATCAAACCAGCTCAGGTCGACCGCGGGCGAACGTGCAATCGATTCGCCAGTTCCCATCCCCTGCGCGTATTCGGCCTTAGTGATAGGAACGACTCCGATCTCGAACGGCTCGAGCTCCACGGACCAGCGGCGTCGGCGTCGCTCGTCGTGCAGCTCAACCTCTCCCGCGGGCAGAATACGCAAATCGAGAGTAGCCATTCCGTCATACTCCCACCACAGCAAGTAGAAATGTCGTGTCGCGGTAGCCGATCCCCTTTTTGGGCACAGAAGTGTGGCCGTTAGCTTCGGATCGTGAACCGGACCTGGATCCGTTTGAGATCAGCGCGTGGAAGTACTGCGGTCACGACGCCGCCGCCAGCGAGGCGGGCTCCGATGCCGTACACGAACGGGTCAGTATCGACCTCTGCACCGGGTACGTCGACTCCGTTGATAACGGTTCTGGCTGGGCTGTTGACCATCCGGCCGGTCACTGCGGGTGCGTGCTGGTCCCAGGGTTTACCGCCGGGCCAGAGCTCCTGCCGATACTGGTTCATCAGGATGTGGTTGACATGGTCAGCCAGGAGGCTCTGAAGTGAAGAGCACTCGGACGGCTCGCGGTGCCAAGTGGTTCGCACGGCCTCCCACAGCTGCGGGTAGCGCATTCGCTCCACTTGTTCGATCAGCCAAGGGGGCCGGGGCCATGGCGGAACTTCTTCGAGCGCCCTTCGGGTCTCCTCGTCGAGGTCCGCGAGGTTAGCCGGGTCTGAGCGATCATCCGGGTTTCGCCAGAGGGTGTAGGTGATGCTCGCTGTCATTTCGCTGTACCCACGGTCATCCAGGGCGTAGTTCAGGCTGACGGAGTCCGTGTCCTCCAGCGACGGCTGGGGCATAAGCCCTAGCACCGGAATGGGCATGCGCGTCAGGTTCTCGACCCATTCAGCGCGGGGGTCGGGGGCGTCTTCGGGGAGAGTGCCAACCCATCTCATGCCTAGACTATGAATCAAACGAGGATGCCTGTAAATGGGAATGAGTTCAGGCCCCAAAAGTCCCGCTGAGGGATCCTTGACCGCCCCATCCATCGCCTCGCCCACGGCAACCGAAACGGCAGTGGCAGCATGTCCCTGCCGCCGCAGCCCCGGCGCGGTGAGGACGCCCATGTGGGCCAAGCTGGCCCTCCAAATGTCGTATCCGCATCCTGCCAAAGGAAGTTGCGGCGGCTCATCGCCGTCCAACAGAACGAACTTATTTTCCATCTCGCTCAAGCCGACTTCTGCCGCGTCGTCCTGAGAGCATGCGCGCTCCAACGCAAGAGCCTGTCGTCCGCCTCGCAGTGCGACCCAATGGTCAAACACCCTTTACGTACAGTCCGCTTGACAGTACAGTTTCCTTGACAGGTGGGTTCCGAACCGGAGAAAGGCTGACTGATGAGCGTGGAGAATGCCCGGAGCAAATGGGGCCGTGCGCGGTTTGGCGGCAGCACCGCCCAGTTGCTGGCCGCCTCGCTGGCCGTTGCTGTGCTTGTGTCAGCTGCACTGGGCTGGCTCTTTATGCTGCTGCGGAACGGAGACCGCCCGCTGCTGGCCTTCGGTATCATGGCCGTCTTTACGCTGCCTATCGCAGCGGTGCTGGCCTGGGTGGTGCTCGTTGACCGCTCAACTATCGCCGGTGCCATCGAGAAACCCGAAGACTCCGTCGAATCCGCCTGGTATGACAAAGCGGCCAGCGGCGCGTTCACGGACATTCTCCTGGTTGGGGGACTGGGCTGCGCCGCCCTCACGTTCCTGGGAACCGAGGGCACTGCCGGGCTGGTCCTGGGAGGCGTGGTGGCCTTCGCCATGCTGGACTTCGGCGTGCGCTACCTCTGGCAAAAGAAAACCGCTGCCTGATGGAGAACTCGCTGAGCCGCCGTCGTTCAGAGCGCGGCTGGTCCCAGCAGTACCTCGCTGACGAACTGGGAGTCTCACGGCAGACCATCATCTCCATAGAAAAGGGCCGGTACGATCCGTCACTGCCGCTTGCCTTCCGGCTGGCCGCCGTTTTCGACTGCCGGATCGAGGACCTGTTTACCCCCGGACAGGCCGCCGCCGAATGACCTGGCCTACATTGAGAAAGGCGCCTCGATGAACCATCCCATCCTGCCCTCCCGCCTGCCGATTGCCGCTGCACCCATGGCCGGTGGACCAACGACGACGGCGCTGGCCTCCGCCGTTGCCGAAGCTGGCGGGTTTCCATTCCTGGCAGGCGGCTACAAAACGCCGGAGGCCCTCGCCGCGGAGATCAGCATGCTCCGAGCCAGTGGGCATCCCTTCGGCGTGAACCTTTTCGTTCCGGCCCCGGATCCCGTCGACGAAGCTGCCTTCCGCGCCTATGCCCGGCGGCTGCAGCCCGAAGCAGACCGCTACGGGCTGACCCTCAGCGAGCAGTCAGTGGCCGACGTGGACTTCTGGGAGGAAAAACTCGCGCTCCTTCTCCGCGATCCGGTCCCGGTTGTATCGCTGACCTTCGCCCTGCCGGAGCCGGCGGATATTGCCGCGCTGCAGGCTGCCGGGACCCGCGTCCTTGCCTCGGTAACCTTGCCCGCGGAAGCACGCCAAGCGGAGGCAGCGGGTGTGGACGGGCTGGTGGTGCAGGGCCCCGACGCCGGCGGACACAGTGCCACCTTCGACCCGGCACGCAGGATTGAGCCGGTTAGCACCGAAGACCTGGTCCGCTCAGTCAGCGCAGAGACGGTTCTGCCGATCATTGCCGCGGGCGGCGTCGACGGACCCGCTGCGGTCCGCACACTGCTGGCAGCCGGTGCCGAAGCGGTGGCCGTGGGCACGCTGCTGCTGCGCGCCGACGAAGCCGGCACCTCGCCAACGCACCGGACAGCCCTGGCCGACGATACCTTCACTGAAACCGTCCCTACCCGGGCCTTCACGGGCCGTCCGGCACGGGCGCTGCGCAACGCTTTTATCGACCGGCACGAGCCGGATGCGCTGAACGCCTATCCCGCCGTCCACCACCTCACCCGCGCCCTGCGCCAGGCCGCCGGTAAATCCGCCGACGCCGATACCCTCCATCTGTGGGCTGGAACCGGTTGGCGCAGCGCTCCGAGCGGACCTGCGGCCGGCGTCGTCGGCTGGCTGGCCGGCGAGCAGCCGGAGCCATCGCAATCCTCCCTGTAGTTTTCGGCCACCCGGGGATGTTCCCGGGACGCTGACGCGCAGCTTCCCTGTCCGCATTCCCGGAATGGTCTCCGCGGCGAAGGCAACCTAGGCTTAAGAGGACGGCGCGGCGCGCCACGCCGGACGGAACTTTTGAGAGGACCCCCTTGAGCAAGCTGCCCTGCGCCGAACTCCACCTCCACATTGAAGGAACGCTGGAACCGGAACTGATCTTCGAACTGGCTGCCCGCAACGGCATCGAGCTGCCCTACGCGGATCTGGACGAACTCCGAGCCCGCTACGAGTTCACGGACCTGCAGTCCTTCCTGGACCTTTACTACGCCAACATGGACGTGCTGCGGACCGAAGCGGACTTTGCGGACATGACCCGCGCCTACCTGGCCCGCGCCGCGGCAGCCGGCGTCCGGCACGTGGAACTGATGGTGGACCCGCAGGCGCACCTGGCCCGCGGCGTCGCGCTGGAAACCTGTATTGGCGGTGTGGCCTCGGTGCTGGAAATCTCCGAGGCGGAGTACGGCATCTCCACGGCGCTGATCGCAGCCTTCCTCCGCGATCGTCCGGAGGAGGAAGCATCCGGGGTCCTCGCAGAGCTGCTGGCCATGAAGGCCCCGATCATCGGCATCGGCCTGGACTCTGCCGAGCTGGGCAACCCGCCGGAGAACTTTGTGCCGCTCTATGAGCAGGCCCGTGCCGCCGGCCTCAAGCTGGTCGCGCACGCGGGGGAGGAGGGGCCGTCGCACTACATCGAACAGGCCCTGGACCTGCTGCTGGTGGACCGGATTGACCACGGCATCCGCTGCATGGATGACCCGGAGCTGGTCGCCCGGCTGGAACGTGACCAGATCCCGCTGACCATCTGCCCGCTCTCCAACGTCCGGCTCCAGGCCGTCGATTCACTGGAATCCCATCCGCTCCCGCTGCTGCTGGAACAGGGTCTGAACGTCTCGGTGAACTCCGATGATCCTGCCTATTTCGGCGGCTACGTCGATGACAATTTCGCCGTCCTGCGGGAGACCTTCGACCTCAACCCCGCGCAGCTGGCCAGGCTCGCGGAGAACTCCATTACGGCGTCGTTCGCGTCGGATGAGCGCAAAGCGGAGCTGCTCGCGGAAGTGGAAGCCTGGCTGCTGGTGGCGGGAACCGCCTAAGCGGCAGCGTGCTTACGGGCCAGCAGGACCGACAGCAGAGTCAGAAGGACCGCGATCGCCAGCAGGGCTGAAGCGGTCCAGACTAGGGCGCTCTTTTCCGGAATAGAGAGATTCAGGACCAGAGCCAGCGCCAGCAGCAGGAGCTGGGGGACCAGCAGTTTCAGACCCGGAACCTTGGTGAACTTCTGCACGTAAACCCCCATGTCATAGACGTGTTGCTGGCTTCCACGATACAGGGGCAGTCAACGTCCCCGCCGGAACGTCAGCCGCACCACGGCACCGGCAACAACCGCCATCAGCCCCAGCGCGATGTCCAGCAGCGGAAGGGACAGCGCCAGCAGCAGCGCTCCGGCAAGGCCCAGCACGTTCAGTGCGCGCGGCGTATACCAGCGCCGCGAGTGCAGCGTGAAGGCGATCGCCGCGGTGCCCCCGGCATAGAGCAGCCCGGTAAATGCCGCGACCCCCAGCAGCGTGGGCGCCGGGAAGGCCAAGATGAGGACAATGACGACGCCGGCTCCGGCCACCACGCCGACCCAGGGCGTTTCCGGCCGCCCCCGGAGGACGGACCGCTGGCTGCCGAACAGCCGGGGGAGTTCGCCTTCGGCGGCCATGGACGCGGCGATGCGGGCGCAGCCCGCGTTCAGGGCAGAGAGCGCGCCGAGCCCAGCGGCAGCCGCGGCAATCAGGACGACGCCGGTCCCCACGCCGCCGCTCATGTCAGCCACCGGGACCACCATGGGTGCGGTTTGCCCCGCGAGTCCCGGCGCTCCGAAATAGCTGAGAAGCGATTCACCCAGCACCAGGTACAGGCCCAAAACGACGGCGATAGCTGCCGGCAGCGCCAGCGGAATGTTGCGTCCAGGGGAGCGGACGTGCGGCCCCAGCGAAGCCAGATAGCCGTAGCCAATGAACGCGAAGTACAGCAGCGCCGAGCTTTCCAGCACCCCGGTAAAGCCGGGTTCAGGCAGCGTAGCGAGTTTCGGGATCCCGCCGGGCTGATCCGAGTTGAATGCCACCACGGCAACGAAGGCAAGCACGGCGATCACGAACGCGACAATGAACCGGGACACCCAATCGCTGCGCGTCGCGCCGGCCAGGTTAAGCAGGGCAGTTCCTGTGACCGCGCCTATTGCCACCGCAACGCCATAGTCCGGCAGCAGGTAGGTGCCCAGCATCAGCGCCGCCACCGCAGCTGCCGCCAGCCGGGAGCACAGGAAGATCCATCCGGTGACGAAAGCCGCAGTGGGGCCAAGGATGACCCGCGCCGCCCGGGTGCCGCCGTCGTCGTAATTGGCCTGGCCCTCATCCAGCGCCGCGCTGATCTGGAAAATCGCGACGCCGCACGCATAGGCGACGACGGCGGCGATCGCCAGCGGTAACGCCAGCGGGCCGCCGTCCGCAGCCACGGCCGCGGGGAAGACGACGAAGACTCCGGCGCCCACGATGGATCCGATGCCGGCAGTCGTCGCGTCGAAGCCGCCCAGCGGGCGGTGCATGGCAGCGTTGCCGGACACTCATCCTCCGATCAGTCTGCCCTTGGCCGGGAACAGAAGGTATCACCGGTAAACTCAAAGAAGATCTCTACTCACAATGGGCGGAAACAGGTGGTTTCCGCAACCAATCGAAGTTGAAAGGACTGCTGTGCTGCGCACACATGCCCTTGGTTCCCTGAGGGCCGAGCATATTGGACAGACCGTCACCCTGGCCGGCTGGGTAGCCCGCCGCCGGGACCACGGAGGCGTGGCCTTCCTCGACCTGCGTGATGCCTCCGGTGTCGCCCAGGTTGTTGTCCGTGAAGAGGACGTCTTCCACGGCCTGCGCAATGAGTACGTCCTGCAGATCACCGGCAAGGTCGAGCGCCGCCCCGAAGGCAACGAGAACCCTGCCCTGGCCACCGGCGAGGTGGAGGTCATTGCCGACGACGTCGTCATCCTGAACACCTCCGATCCGCTGCCGTTCCAGATCGACGAGCACGTGGAGGTCGGCGAAGAGGCACGCCTGCGCCACCGGTACCTTGACCTGCGCCGCCCGGCCCCGGCCGCCGCGATGCGCCTGCGCTCCGAGGCCAACCGCGTAGCCCGCGAACTGCTGCACGGCGAGGGCTTCGTCGAAATCGAAACCCCCACCCTGACCCGTTCCACCCCGGAAGGCGCCCGCGACTTCGTGGTGCCTGCGCGCCTGGCACCCGGTTCCTGGTACGCGCTGCCGCAGTCCCCGCAGCTGTTCAAGCAGCTCCTGCAGGTAGGCGGCTTCGAGAAGTACTACCAGATTGCCCGCTGCTACCGCGACGAGGACTTCCGCGCCGACCGCCAGCCGGAGTTCACCCAGCTGGATATCGAAGCGAGCTTCGTCGAAGAGAATGACATCATTGCCCTCGGCGAGCAGATCGTGAAGGCACTCTGGAAGCTGATCGGCGTCGAGATCCAGACCCCGATCGCCCGGATGACCTACGCCGACGCCATGGCCCGCTACGGTTCGGACAAGCCGGACCTGCGCTTCGGCCTGGAACTGACCGAGCTCACCGAGTTCTTCAAGGACACCACCTTCCGCGTCTTCCAGGCACCCTACGTCGGCGCCGTGGTCATGCCCGGCGGTGCCTCGCAGGCCCGCCGCACCCTCGATGCCTGGCAGGAATGGGCCAAGCAGCGCGGTGCCAAGGGCCTGGCCTACGTCCTGGTTCAGGAAGACGGAACCCTCACCGGACCGGTCGCCAAGAACCTCACCGACTTCGAGCGCGAAAACCTGGCAGAGAAGGTCGGCGCCAAGCCCGGCGACTGCATCTTCTTCGCCGCCGGCGACGCGTCCTCGGCGCGGGCCCTGCTTGGCGCTGCCCGTGTTGAAATCGGCCACCGCACCGGCCTCATCGATCCGAAGGACTGGGCTTTCGTCTGGATCGTTGACGCCCCGATGTTCGAGCCCGCCGCCGCGGCCGTTGCCGCCGGTGACGTCGCCGCAGGCGAAGGCGAGTGGACTGCGGTGCACCACGCCTTCACCTCCCCGAAGCCCGAGTTCATGGACACCTTCGATACGGATCCCGGCTCGGCCCTGGCCTACGCCTACGACATTGTCTGCAACGGCAATGAGATCGGCGGCGGTTCCATCCGTATCCACCAGCGCGATGTGCAGGAACGCGTGTTCAAGGTCATGGGCATCTCCGAGGAGACCGCCCAGGAGCAGTTCGGCTTCCTGCTCGAAGGCTTCAAGTACGGCGCTCCGCCGCACGGCGGCATCGCCTTCGGCTGGGACCGTGTGGTGGCCCTGCTGGCCGGCGCCGACTCGATCCGCGACGTCATCGCCTTCCCGAAGTCCGGCGGCGGCTACGATCCGCTGACCTCCGCTCCGGCGCCGATCAGTGCCCAGCAGCGCAAGGAAGCCGGCGTCGACTTCAAGCCGGAGAAGAAGCAGGACAAGCCGGCCGAGGCTCCCGCTTCCTAGCCCGACCCAGCCTGCATAAGGGCCCGGCCGCCACTTAGGCGGCCGGGCTCTGTGCTTTAAGCGTCTGTGCTTTTTAGGGTTCGGCGGGTGGAGCGCTCATGCCCGCCTGACGGCGCAGGTGCTGCCGCAGGCCCGGGATGGCGAAGTCCACTTTGCCGTGTCCGGTGGACTCGATAAGTCCGGCTGCCAGCAGCCGGGACCGGTAGTTGGCCACCAGGTTGGTTTTCGCGCCAAGGCGGCGGCCGATGTCGCCGGCCAGGGACGGGCCGTCATCCACCGCCATGGCTGAGAGAAATTCCCGGTCCTTGGCCGACGCCGTCGCCAGGGCTGCCTCAATGACGGTGCGCGCGTTGCGCCGGTGGGCTGCGTCTATGGCCCGCTGGACGGCATCCGTTCCGAGGTGGCCGGCCTGCGTCTCCGCCTCCCGCCAGAGGAAGTAGCCCACCAGCTGGATCAGGAACGGATAGCCGCCGGTCGCCTGTGCGGCACGGCTCACCAGATCGGGGCTGATCTGGAAGTCGGCGCCGGCAAAGGTCGAAGCAAAGGACTCTTCAACCTCCCGCACAGCAGCGGCATGCAGGTCGATCTTGTCGGCCCGACGCAGGAACGTCGCCACGCCCTCGTTCAGCAGATCCGAAACTGCCGCTGGCAGCCCCGCGAAGACCAGTCCGATCGGCAGCCGGGCCTGGATGAAATGCTGCACGCTGGCGGCAAGCTGCGCGAGCTCGCTTCGGTCAGCGGCGTGGATCTCGTCCACGCTGATGATGAGGCCGGTGCGGTGTTCGTCCAGGAGGGTCAACAGTTCCTCCCCGACACCGCGCCACGCGACCTGCCGTTCGGGCGGCAGCTGGGTCGTAATGCTGAAACCGGCAGCTGCGAGGGCGGTGATGCGGCGGGTCTTGGGCCCGTCCCCCAGTTCCTCGGCCAGGCGGCGCATCGATTCGCCAATGCGGCCGACGAATCCCGGCGTGGCGGTCTCGGAGATGACAGCCCAGCCGCTTTCGCGGGCCAGGTCATGTGCGGCGCCGAGCATGACGGTCTTGCCGATGCCCCGTGCACCGGTAAAGATCGTCAGCAGGCCGGGGGCGCCGGACCCCAAACGGAGTCCGTACTGGAACTCATCCAGCACGCCCTCCCGTCCCAGGATTTGCGGGGGAGTGGCCCCGGCGGAAGGTCGGAACGGGTTTTCCATGCGGACAGACTCCTGTGAGTCGCTGTGTGCTTTGTGAGTTTGCGCGGGCTCGATGAGTCTATATGAGTTCTGTGAGTTTGAGGCTGGTCAGGCGAAGGCAGGGACAGCCAGATTGCGGAACGCCGAACCGTGGAAGACCAGCGGCTCATAGGCATCCCCGTGGGCGGAATAGCCGTGAACCCGAAGCAGGACGACGGCGTGGTCCCCGGCCGGGACCTCATTCTCCACCGATGTCTCCAACCAGAGCGCTGCCTCGTCGAGGAACAGGGCGCCGGAACCGGCGTTGTGCAGATCGAGTCCGGCAAAGCGGTCGCCGTCGCGGGAAGCGATCTGGCGGCAGACGCCGTCGTGCCCGGAACCCAGGACGGAGACTCCGATCCGGCCCGCCGAACGCAGTACCGGCCAGGTACGGGAGGTGTTCTGCACGGCGAACATCACCAGGGGCGGATCCATGGAGACCCCGACAGTAAAGGAGGAGGCCACGATTCCCTGCGGGGCGCCGTCAACTTCGGCGCAGAGTGCTGCGATTCCGGACGGGAAGCGCCCAAAGGCCTGGCGCAGTGCATTTGGCTGGAGATCGGTTTCGAGTGCCATGAAGATTCCTCTGCCTGACGCGCAGCCTGCGGCAAGGAGCCGGATGCGGCGCTGTACTTGCCGGACCGGGAGATCCACCGGAACGGCCGAATCGTCACCTGGAGCACCCCGCTACGGCGAGAGGGTTGCCGTCCAGCCGGCCAGGGCCTCTGGCTGGAACTCTTGATTCTGGCTACCAATCTAGGGGCGCGGTATCCCGCGCGCAAACCCGCGCTGTGAGGCGTACACACGCCGCAACAGTTCGTAACGGGCTGTCTTAGGGCGCGCGCTATTCCGGCAGCAGCTCCAGGGATGTGTCCGCCGCGGCCGAACCGGGACGGTCCCGGACGCCCATCTTCGCCAGCGCCAACGGTCCCAGCACACCTCCAGCCAGCAGAACTGCAGCGAAGACCAGGCAGGCTGCCAGCCAGGAGCCCCCGGCGTAGACGAAGCCCGCCAGCAGCGAACCAATGGCCGCGCCGAGCAGGCCCGCGTTTCCTAGGATGCTCATCGCCCGGCCGAGGCGGCGCGGGTTCAGTTCCGCGGCGACTTCCCCGTACATCGGCAGCAGCAGTGCCCAGGAAACGCTGGTGAGTACCCAGAGCGCGGCGGCGCGTCCTGGACCGGCCCGGGATCATCTTCCGGCGACGTCGGACGCCTGCGCGGAGCGCAAAGCAGCACGACCAAACGCTTCGGAAGAGAGCAGGCCAGCCATGGAACCTGAGTCACGGTCCGGGAACTCTGCGGCAAGGGCGCGGATGGACACCCAGAAGAGGGCCCCGCCCACACCGCCGAGGATCGCTGCGCCGAAGGCAACGGACAAGGAACCGGCCAGCGTGTAGCCGAGACAGCTCACGGCATAGAGCAGGGCGCCGGACGCCGCGGTGACGGTCCTCGGGCGCTTATCCGCCAGCCAGCCCGCTGCCGGACGGGCGGCAACCGACACAAGGAGTTCGGCCGCGACCAGGATCCCGATCGCTTCCGCGCCGATCCTAGCCAGCAACGGACACGGGAATGGGAACGGTGCCGCCCCGGCCAGCCATTACAGTGTCCGCATGAGACAACGCTGGTTCAAACAGGTAGACGTCTTCGGCAACAAGCCGTACCAGGGCAACCCGCTTGCCGTAGTGCTGGACGGGGAGGGCCTCGACGACGAGCAGATGCAGCAGTTTGCCCGCTGGACGAATCTGTCGGAGACGACCTTCGTGCTCCCGGCCATCCAGGACGAGGCTGACTACCGGGTCCGGATCTTCACGCCCGGAGGGGAGATACCGTTTGCCGGGCACCCTACGCTGGGCACCTGCCACGCCTGGACGGAAGCGGGAAACACCCCGATGAAACCGGGCCTCGTGGTCCAGGAATGTGGAATCGGCCTGGTTCCCCTGCGCGTCAATGCCGGCCTCGCTGCGTTCGCGGCGCCCCGCCTGATCCGCACCGGACCCGTGGAAGAGGACATTCTGGCCAGGGTCACAGCCGCCCTGGGCCTGCGGCCGGACCAGGTCAAGGGCCACCAGTGGGTGGACAACGGTCCGGGCTGGCTGGGACTGCTGCTCCCTGACGCCGAAACGGTGCTGTCGCTGACGCCGGACCATGCAGCGATTGGCGGCCTCCGGGTGGGGGTTATAGGCCCGCAGCCCGAATCGGCGGAGACGGACTTCGAGGTACGTGCCTTCGCGCCCGGCCTGGGTGTCTCGGAGGACCCGGTCACGGGCAGCCTCAACGCAGGCCTGGCCCAATGGCTGATCGGCCAGGGCATCGCCGAAGAACGCTACACCGTCACCCAGGGCACAGCCGTCCACCGTTCCGGCCTGGTGCGGGTGTTCACCCGGGAGGGCCGGATCTGGATCGGCGGCGAGTCGGTCACCTGCATCGACGGTTCCGTCACGCTCTGACCCGCGAGAGGCCAGTTACGGCTCGTTTCAGCGCTGAAAAGAGCCGTAAGTGGCCTCTCGGCGGGGCGGTAGCCTTGAAGCGTGAATGACTTGTTCAGCAGCGATGAGGACCAGGACCCCGGGGACGGCGGCGACGCGGCCGGGGAACGGGACGACGACGGGGCCCGGCAGCGCCCGCGCAGCCCCCTGGCGGTACGCATGCGCCCCCGCAGCCTGGATGAGGTGGTGGGCCAGCAGCACCTGCTCACCCCTGGATCACCGCTGCGGACCCTTGCCGAAGCGCCGCAGGGCGGACCGGCGGGCCCGTCCTCGGTCATGCTCTGGGGCCCTCCGGGAACCGGCAAGACCACACTTGCCCACGTGGTCGCCCGCGGCCCGGGCCGCAAATTCGTGGAGCTCTCGGCAATCACCTCCGGCGTGAAGGACGTCCGCCGGGTCATGGATGAGGCCCTGACATCCAGGGACCTGCACGGCGTCACAACCGTGCTCTTCCTCGACGAGATCCACCGCTTCAACAAGGCACAGCAGGATGCGCTGCTGCCCGGGGTGGAGAACCGCTGGGTGGTCCTGATCGCGGCGACCACGGAGAACCCGTCCTTCTCCGTTGTTTCCCCGCTGCTCTCCCGGTCACTGCTCCTGACGCTCAAGCCGCTCACCGAAGAAGACATCGCGGGCCTGCTGGTCCGCGCCGTCAAGGATGAACGCGGCCTCGCCGGCCGGGTGGAGCTCAGCGACGAAGCACTCGAGCACCTGGTCCGCCTCGCGGCCGGGGACGCCCGGCGCGGGCTGACCGCGCTGGAAGCCGCAGCCGGCGTCGCCTATTCCGAACGTGATCCGGACGTGGAGGTTCCTGCCGTCCTCCTTGAGCATGCCGAACAGGCCCTGGACGTCGCGGCCCTGCGCTATGACCGCGCGGGGGACCAGCACTACGACGTCACCAGTGCCTTCATTAAGTCGCTGCGGGGCTCCGACGTCGACGCCGCCCTGCACTACCTGGCCAAGATGCTCGAAGCGGGGGAGGACCCGCGGTTCATCTCCCGGCGGCTCATGATCTCGGCTGCCGAAGACGTGGGCATGGCGGACCCGACCGCGCTGCAGACCGCCGTAGCCGCCGCCCAGGCGGTGCAGATGATCGGCATGCCTGAGGGCCGGCTGATCCTTGCCGAGGCGGTGGTGCACATTGCCACGGCGCCGAAGTCCAATGCGTCCTACAAAGCCATCGGCGCCGCGACGGCGGACGTGCGGGCCGGCTACGGCACGGGCGTTCCGCCGCACCTTCGCGACGCCCACTATCCCGGGGCCAAGCAGCTCGGGCACGGCAAGGGCTACATCTATTCGCATGACCAGCCGCACGGCGTGGCCACCCAGCAGTACGCTCCCGACGATCTGGTGGGCAAGGACTACTACCAGCCCACAGCCAACGGTGCGGAGCGGGACATCTCTGCCCGGCTGGAGCGGCTGCGCGGGATCATCCGCGGCAAGTAGGCCGGACGTTTCCGTGGCGTACCGCCGCAGCAGCAGGCTCCGGGTACAGGCGCCTGCGTGCTAGGATTGATGGTTGACTGGCAAGCGCAACGCCGGAACTCCCCACCACGACGCCGGATACCCTCCGGAGCATGGTGGATCTGTGTCCCGGCAGCTGCGTTGCAGCAGAAGGCAGCGGTTGGCCGGAGCTCTCCCTAATGGAGGCCAGTGACTACGTATTAGCCGTGTACGGCGGGGCAACCCGGCGGCACACGGCAAAACCGCCAAACAGTGAAAGGTGAACGTGGCTAACAACACACGTGCACGCCGTCAGGCCCGCGCTTCGCGCGCCCTCGGCATTGCTTTGACCCCCAAGGCAGCAAAGTACTTCGAGCGCCGGCCTTACCCCCCGGGTGAGCACGGCCGCGCCCGCCGCAAGCAGGACAGCGACTACGCAGTCCGCCTGCGCGAAAAGCAGCGCCTGCGCGCACAGTACGGCATCCGCGAAGCACAGATGACCCGTGTCTTCGAGGAAGCCCGCCGCACCGCCGGTCTGACCGGTGAAAACCTGATCGAGCTTCTCGAGATGCGTCTTGACGCCCTCGTGCTGCGTGCCGGCTTCGCCCGGACGATCGCCCAGGCCCGCCAGCTTGTTGTGCACCGCCACATCATGGTTGACGGCGCCCGCGTGGACCGCCCGTCGTTCCGCGTGTCCGAAGGCCAGCTCATCCATGTGCACCAGCGCAGCGAGACCATGACGCCGTTCCAGGTTGCCGCTGCCGGCGCCCACCGCGACGTCCTGCCCGCTGTTCCGGGTTACCTGGATGTCTCCCTGGACAAGCTGCAGGCTCGCCTGGTTCGCCGCCCGAAGCGCTCGGAAATCCCCGTGACCTGCGAAGAGCAGCTCGTGGTGGAATACTACGCACGCTAATTCGACTGCGCTCCCGCCTGCGGGAGCCAAGGCGAAACTGGAACAGCCCGCGGCCTTTGCGCCGCGGGCTGTTTCGTTTCCCGGCCGTGTCCGCGCACCGGCCGGGTGGGGAACGCGCCGCCGCCAAGTAAGTGTCCGGCCCCGTCAATGGGTAAGGTACATAGCGGAAACTCTTCGAAAACAACCCAAGGAGAACCATGTCAGGTGGAGATATAGCCGGTCTGATCGCAGCCGGGGTTTTTGCCGTGCTGGTTGCGCTGCTGGCCGTCCCCATCCTCAAGCTTGGGAAGGTGTTCGACGAGCTTCGCGGATCGATCAAGACCTTGAGCGACGAGACCACCCCGCTGATCGACGAAGTGACGACCACGGTCTCCACCACGAACCTCCAGCTGGCAAAGGTCGACGGGATCTCCTCCAACGTTTCCGACGCCTCAGCCAACATTTCGGCACTGACCTCGCTTGTCGCCGCCACGGTTGGCTCGCCGCTGATCAAGGTCTCCGCCTTCACCTACGGCGTGCGGACAGCACTGACTTCCCGCCGGCCCGCAGGCCGCGGCCGCCGCAGCCGCTAGTCCCACAGACATGCAGTCCATAACAGGAGCAGACCATGATTAAGCGCGTCTTTTGGATGTCGATCGGCATCACCATTGGCGTTATTGCCGTCCGCCGAGTCTCCGAAGCGAAGGCCACCCTTGGGCCTGCCGGACTCAACCGCGCCGTCGGCACTGCTGCCGACGCCCTGCACGATTTCACCGATGCCTTCCGCGACGCCATGACCCAGCGCGAGGGCGAGCTCCGCTCCGCCCTGGGCCTGGACACCGCGGACACGGTCGCCGACACGATGTCCTCGGCCCGCCGCTGACTTTCTCTCACCGCGCAGCTGCCCTGCGCGGAATGATTTACCAGAAGGGTAAGAAACACCATGAAGTCCCACGAGATCGCACGCCGCTGGCTGGATTTCTTCAGCAGGAAGGGCCACACGGTCGTTCCCTCCGCGTCGCTCGTCACCAACGACCCGTCGCTGCTGTTCACCGTTGCGGGCATGGTGCCCTTCATTCCGTACCTGACGGCACGGGAAACCCCGCCGTACAACCGCGCAACCAGCGTGCAGAAGTGCATCCGGACCGCTGACATTGAAGAGGTCGGCAAGACTGCCCGCCACGGTACCTTCTTCCAGATGGCCGGCAACTTCTCCTTCGGCGACTACTTCAAGGAAGACGCCATCACCTTCGCCTGGGAGCTGCTGACCAGCCCGGTGGCAGAGGGCGGCTACGGCCTGGACCCCGAACGCCTCTGGGTCACCGTGTACGAAGACGGCGACGAGCGCGACGATGAAGCGCGTGCGATCTGGCGCGACAAGGTCGGTGTGCCCAACGAGCGCATCATCGGCACCGGCAAGGCTGACAACTACTGGAACACCGGCCAGGCAGGCCCCGGCGGACCCTGCTCCGAGATCTACTATGACCGCGGCCCGGCGTACGGCCTCGAAGGCGGCCCCGCGGTCGACGAAACGCGCTACATCGAGATCTGGAACCTGGTCTTCATGCAGTACCAGCTCTCCGCCGTCCGGTCCAAGACCGACTTCGATGTGGCCGGGGAACTGCCGCAGAAGAACATCGACACGGGCCTCGGCCTGGAACGCCTGGCCATGATCCTGCAGGGTGTCGAGAACATGTACGAGACCGATCAGGTCCGTCCCGTGCTGGACAAGGCCGCCGAGCTCTCGGGCAAGACCTACACGTCAGCCGAAGACCCCGCAGATCCGCACCACTCCGACGACGTGAAGATGCGCGTTGTCGCCGACCACGTCCGTTCGGCGCTGATGCTGATCTCCGACGGCGTCACGCCCTCGAACGAAGGCCGGGGCTACGTTCTCCGCCGCCTGATCCGCCGTGCCGTCCGGGCCATGCGCCTGCTGGGCGTCGAAACCGCCGTGCTGCCGGAGCTGCTGCCTGTCTCCCGCGACGCCATGAAGGGCACCTACCCGGAGGTCGAGACCGACTTCGCGCGGATCTCCCGCATTGCCTACGCCGAGGAAAAGGCGTTCCTGCGCACCATCGCTTCGGGCACCGAGCGCCTTGATGCCGCTGTCCAGGAGTCCAAGGCCGCCGGCCGTCCGCTGTCCGGCGCCGATGCCTTCGCCCTGCACGACACCTACGGCTTCCCGATCGACCTCACCCTGGAAATGGCCGAGGAAGCCGGCCTGAAGGTGGACGAGGCCGGATTCCGGTCCCTCATGCAGGAACAGCGCCAGCGTGCCCAGGCTGATGCCCGCGGCAAGAAGCACGGGCACTCGGACGTCTCTGTCTTCAACGAGCTGCTGAAGTCCGGCCAGACGGTCTTCACCGGTTACAACGAGCTCACCACCGAATCCGCCGTGCGCGGAATCGTCTCCAACGGCGAGTCCGTTTCCCACGCCGGTCCGGGAACTGAGATCCAGCTGGTCCTGAATGAAACACCGTTCTACGCCGAGGCCGGCGGCCAGGCCGCCGACGTCGGACTCATCACGGGTGACGGTTTCGTCCTGGAAGTGTCTGACGTCCAGCGTCCGGTCAAGGGCCTGACGGTCCACAAGGCAGTCGTCCGGGAGGGTGAGGTCTCCGCCGGCGCCCTGGCACTGGCAGCTGTCGACGCCGAGCAGCGCCACGCCGCTGAGCAGGCGCACTCCGGTACGCACATCGTGCACGCCGCACTGCACCAGATCCTCGGCCCGGAAGCGCTGCAGCGCGGCTCCTTCAACAAGGCCGGCTACCTGCGTTTCGACTTCTCCTGGGGCGAAGGCCTGTCCGAGGCCGCCAAGTCGGAAATTGAAGAGGTTTCCAACCTGGCCATCCGCAACAACCACAAGGTCGAGACCAAGATCATGTCCCTTGCCGAGGCCAAGGCACTGGGCGCCATGGCGCTCTTCGGTGAAGCCTACGGCGACGAGGTCCGGGTCGTGGAGATCGACGGCGACTGGTCGCGTGAGCTTTGCGGCGGCACCCACGTGGACTCCACCTCCCGGATTGGAAGCCTGACCCTGCTGGGTGAGCAGTCCGTGGGATCCGGCAACCGCCGCGTGGAAGCTTTCGTGGGAATGGACGCCTTCCGCCACCTCGCCGCCGAGCGGGCACTGGTGAATGAGCTCTCCGACCTGCTCAAGGTCCCCTCGGTCCAGCTGCCCGAACGCGTGTCCGCCACGCTGGCGAAGCTGAAGCAGGTCGAGAAGGAACTCGAGCGCCTGCGCCGCGAGCAGCTCGCTGCGTCCGCCGCAGCGCTGGTGAACACCGCCGTCGATATTGACGGAGTCCGCCTGCTGGTGCACGACGCCGGAACGGTCTCCGGAGCGGACGACCTCCGCACCCTCGCACTGGACCTGCGCAGCAGGCTTGGCAGCGAGGCGGCAGTGGTCGCGGCCGCAGGTGCAGCCAACGGCCGCCCGGTCGTCATTGTCGCCACCAACGAGGCAGCACGCGCTGCAGGCGTCAAGGCCGGCGTCCTGGTCAAGACTGCTGCCGGCGTTCTCGGCGGCGGCGGCGGCGGCAAGGACGACGTCGCCCAGGGCGGCGGAACCGACGCTTCGAAGGTGTCCGAAGCACTGACTGCCATCCGCGCAGCGGTGGCGAACCGGAGCTAGCGGAAAACCGTGTCAGCGTATCCGCGCGGAAGAAAGCTCGGCGTTGATGTTGGCCTGGCGCGCGTCGGGGTCGCTTCGTGCGATCCCGACGGCGTCCTGGCCACTCCGGTACGCACGTTGAAACGTGATGCCAAGAAGAACAGCGACGTCAGGGTGCTTGTCCGTGAGGCAGCCGAGCAGGAGGCCGTGCAGGTTTTCGTCGGACTTCCGCAGAGCATGCGGGGGACCGAAACCGCATCGACGCAGATGGCCCGGGAGTATGCGAAGGTCCTGGCTGAAGCACTCGGGCGTGCCGGCCTGGACGTCCCGGTCCGGCTGATCGACGAGCGGCTGAGCACAGTCAGCGCACACCGGTCCCTGAGAGAAGCTGGCTTGGAGACAAGGAATCACCGTAGAGTGGTAGACCAAGTGGCCGCTGTTGGGATATTGCAGCAGGCCATTGACATGCAGCGTTCCCTAGGACGCGATGTGGGGGTGCCCGTCATCACTGGCCGGAGTGAGCAGCTTGATGCTCCGGCCCCGAACGAGGAGCAAACAATTTCCGAGGACATCCGCCCCGAAAGCGACTCTGCGTCGTGAGTCACAGCTACCCCGGGCACCGTGCCTCCGGGCACGAATCGGAACCTGATCCGAGCGCCGGCACACAGGGCGACGGCTATGTTGCCGACGGCCAGGACTACGGCACTGCGGACGGATACCACCAGGACACCCACCAGAGTGATGCACGCTGGGAAGACGGCGGACAAGACTACGGGAATCACCCGGAGGACCAGCACGATCCCGGCTACGAGCCCGCGCCGGTCCAGCACTTCTTTGCCGAAGAGCCTGCCAGCCGCCGAAGCCGCCGTCCTTCGCGAGACAAACAGCGTCGGCGGCGGCGCCGCACACTGGTCATGGCGGTTGTGCTCGCTGTCTTCGCCGGTGTGGTGTTCGGCTTGACCGTGTTCCTGCGCGACCTGCTGGGGATGAACGAAACCAAGGACTACCCGGGCCCCGGCGAAGGAACGGTTTCCTTCGTGGTCCATCCGGGCGACGGCCCCCTGATTATTGGCAACAACCTGGTCAGCGAGGACATCGTGGCCTCGAGTGAAAAGTTCGTCGAGACCTTCCAGCAGGAATCGGACGGGCGCGAGATCCAGCCCGGTACGTACGAGATGCGCTACCAGATGTCCTCCTCCGGAGCAGTCACGGCCCTGCTTGGAGACGGCGGCACCGCTGTCCATTACGCGGCGATCGACCGGGATCTGCGGTTGAACGAAACCTTCGACAGACTGACCGAATCCACCGGCATCCCGCTGGCGGAGTTCGAGGCACTTGCCGCGTCCCCGCAGGACTTCGGACTTCCCGCCGAGGCCGTGAGCCTGGAAGGCTACCTTTTCCCGGGGGAGTACCGCTTCCCGGTCGACATGACCGCCGCGGAGATCATCGAGGAGATGGTGGCCAACGCATTCACTGCGCTGGAAGAATCGGGCGTCACGGATCCTGCCGAGCAGTACGACGTGCTCACCAAGGCCAGCATCATCCAGGCCGAAGCCGGCGAAGCGGATTACGCCACGGTGGCCGGAGCCATCGAGAACCGGCTGCGCGGCGACAACACGGAAACCAACGGCCTGATCCAGTCCGATGCCACAGTGACTTACGGCCTGAACCGGAAGAGCTACAACCTCACGCCGGATGAGAAGGCAGACACTTCCAATCCGTACAACACCTACGCGAACCCCGGGCTGCCGGTCGGACCCATCGGCTCACCGAGCGTCGAGGCCATTGACGCGGCGGCCAATCCGGCGGACGTGCCCTACTTCTACTGGGTGACGGTCAACCTGGACTCCGGCGAGACGAAGTTCTCCTCCACCCTCGCCGAACACGCCAAGTACGTTGCCGAGTACCAGGAATGGTGCGGCACCCAGAAAGCCGGAAGGTGCGAGTAAATTGTCCACCCGCCTAAGGGCAGCGGTCCTGGGGCATCCGATCGGGCACTCCCGCTCGCCCCAGCTTCACCGGGCCGCATACCAGTACCTCGGATTCGACTGCTCGTACGAGGCTATCGACGTCGAAGAATCGGCGGCGGCAGAGTTCGCTGACGCTGTCCGGCGGGAACCGGGCTGGAACGGCCTGTCCGTCACCATGCCGCTCAAGGCTGTTATGGCTGCTGCGGTAGACAGGCTTGATCCGTTGGCCGAGACGCTCGGCGTCCTCAACACCGTAACGTTCGAGGCCACTCCAGAGGGATCGGTCCTCACCGGGTGGAACACCGACGTCGCCGGGCTGGTTAACGCGCTGCGGCACGCCGGTGCCCGGGAGGCGCCCCGCGCAGTTGTGCTGGGCGCCGGGGGAACCGCCTGTGCAGCAGTCGCCGCGCTGGCCAAGCTGGACAGCCCTGCTGTGGACGTCTATGCCCGGAACTACCGGGGCAGTGCCCCGGGCGTCGCATCAGTCCGGGACGTGGGATCCCGGCTTGGCGTGACCGTCAACCTGCACGGCTGGGACGAAGCGGCACAGGCGTGTGCCGGTGCCGACGTCGTCATCTGCACACTGCCGCCCCGCGGTGCGGACGCAGTGGCGGACGAATTCCAGGCGCTCGGAGCGCAGTGCGGCGGAGCTGTCCTGCTGGACGCTGCGTACGACCCCTGGCCCAGCCGGATCGCCTCCGCCTGGGAGTCCGCAGGCGGGAAGATCGTGCCCGGCTTGGAAATGCTGCTTTACCAGGCGGTGGAACAGGTGCGCCTGTTCACCGGTCCGGCCTTTCGCGACGAGGCCGCCGTCATAAACGTGATGTGTGACGCAGTGGGGCTGCCTCCGCGCTGAAGCCCCCTGCCGAACGTGGCAGTATTGAATCCATGTTGCGTTGGTTGACCGCCGGTGAGTCCCATGGGCCTGCACTGGTCGGAATTATTGAGGGCGTCCCCGCGGGCGTCGAAGTAAGCACCCCGTCGATCCAGGAAGCGCTGGCACGGCGCCGTCTTGGCTATGGCCGCGGCGCCCGGATGAAGTTCGAGCAGGACCAGGTGCGCATCCTGGGCGGTGTGCGCCACGGACTGACCCAGGGCGGCCCGATCGCCATTGAGGTGGGCAACACCGAGTGGCCCAAGTGGGAGCAGATCATGGCTTCCGATCCGGTGGATCCCGAGGTCCTCGCTGACCAGGCGCGCAACGCCCCGCTGACCCGGCCGCGTCCGGGGCACGCAGATTTCACCGGCATGCAGAAGTATGGTTTTGACGAAGCCCGGCCCGTGCTGGAACGCGCCAGCGCCCGCGAAACCGCCGCGCGGGTAGCGCTGGGTGCCGTCGCCTCGGCTTTCCTGAAGGAACTCGGCATTGAGCTGGTGAGCCACACGGTGGGCATTGCCGCAGTGAACTCGCCGGAGGGTTCTACCCTGCCGCTTCCTGCCGACGTCGCGGCGCTGGACGCTGATCCGATGCGCTGCTTTGACGCGGCCGTCTCCGAAGCGATGGTCGCGGAGGTCGACGCCGCGCATAAGGAAGGCGAGACCCTGGGCGGAGTCGTCGAAGTCCTCGCCTACGGCCTTCCGCCGGGACTGGGAAGCTACGTGCACTGGGACCGCCGGCTGGACGCCCGCCTGGCAGGTGCCCTGATGGGCATCCAGGCCATTAAGGGAGTGGAAGTCGGCGACGGTTTCCTGACTGCTTCGCGCCGGGGATCTGCCGCCCATGACGAAATCCTCCAGGATGAAGAGGGCCGGGTCATTCGTTCGGGTAACCGTGCAGGCGGCATCGAAGGCGGAATGAGCATCGGCGAGGTGCTGCGCGTGCGTGCGGCAATGAAACCGATTGCCACCGTGCCCCGGGCGCTGAAGACCGTGGACGTCAGCACCGGCGAACCGGCCCGCGCCCACCACCAGCGTTCGGATGTCTGCGCCGTACCCGCAGCCGGCGTCGTCGCCGAGGCCATGGTTGCCCTGGTCCTGGCTGAGGCCGTGACGGAAAAGTTCGGCGGCGATTCCGTGGCCGAAACCGCCCGGAACCTGCGCACTTACCTCGAGAACATCCCGGCCTCGCTCGCCTCGACCGGTACCGGCAGCGGTGCCTGAGCAGCAGCATCTGGTCCTGATCGGGTTGATGGCGGCCGGTAAATCCGTGGTCGGCCGCCAGCTCGCCGCCCGCCTCCGCCTGCCGTACGTCGACACGGACCAGCTGGTCGTCGCCGAACACGGACCGATCCCCGAGATCTTCGCCCGGCACGACGAGAGCTTTTTCCGCCGGGCTGAGGCACGCGCTGTTGCCGGTGCGCTGGCTTCCCCGGTCCGGTCCGTGATTTCCCTGGGCGGGGGAGCAGTGCTGGATTCCGGCACTGCCAAACTGCTGGCGCAGGCTACCGTTGTCTTCCTGGACACTGACCTGGCGACAGTCCTGCCCCGGATCTCCCGTACCGCGCACCGTCCGCTGCTGGCCGGGGACCCGGCCGCACGCTGGACCGCGCTGGCAGAGGTGCGCCGGCCCATCTACGAATCGCTGGCAGACATAGTTATAGACAGCAGGGGGCTTTCCGTCGCGGAAGTCGTGGAACGCATCACCGCAGCCCTGGCCGAAGGAGAGCACTAATGCCCGCAGAACCCACTGTCATCCAGGTGACGGGCGACAAGCCCGCCGAGAATTACGACGTCGTCATCGGCAACGGCCTGCTGGGCCGGCTGCAGGGGATGCTGGGGGAGCGCGTCCGCCGCGTCCTGGTCATTCACCCGCGCGCCCTGCGCACCACGGGGGACACCGTCCGGGACGAACTGGCAGAGGCAGGGCTTACGGCCCTGACCGCCGAAATTCCCGATGCCGAAGAGGGAAAGCACATCCAGGTTGCCTCCTTCTGCTGGCAGGTGCTCGGGCAGAACGATTTCACCCGCTCCGACGCGATTGTGGCCGTGGGCGGGGGCGCCGTCACCGATGTCGCCGGCTTCGTGGCAGCCACCTGGCTGCGCGGGATCAAGGTAGTGCATATCCCCACCAGCCTGCTCGGCATGGTTGATGCCGCCGTTGGCGGGAAGACCGGAATCAACACTGCCGAAGGCAAGAACCTCGTTGGCGCGTTCCATCCTCCGGCCGGCGTGCTGGTGGACCTCGATGCACTGGGGACCCTCCCGAAGAACGAACTGCTCTCCGGCATGGCCGAAGTGGTCAAGTGCGGCTTCATTGCCGATCCGGCCATCCTGGACCTGATCGAATCCAACCTGGACGCGGTCGCGGACGGAAGCTCCGACGTCGTCCGTGAACTGGTGGAGCGCGCGGTGCGGGTCAAGGCCGACATCGTCTCCGGTGACCTGCGCGAAGCCGGACGCCGGGAGTTCCTGAACTACGGCCACACCCTGGGCCACTCGATCGAACTGGCTGAGCGCTACCAGTGGCGCCACGGTGCGGCTGTTTCCGTCGGTATGGTCTTCGCGGCGGAACTTGGCCGGATGGTCGGACGGCTCGATGATGCCACGGCCGACCGGCACAAGGAGATCCTCACGTCCCTGGGCCTGCCCGTGACGTACCGGAAGGACCGCTGGAGCGCGCTGCTTGACGGCATGCGCCGGGACAAGAAGTCCCGCGGCGACCTGCTGCGTTTCGTGGTCCTCGACGGGCCGGGCAAACCGTCGATCCTGGAAGTGCCGGACACCTCGCTGCTGTTCGCCGCGTACCAGGAGATCGCCTCCGAGCCGGAGAGCGGCATCCGGCTCAGCCTGTAGGCATTTCCTGAACAGGTAGAATGGTCGACGGACCAGACACGCAGATACGCGAAACGACGAAAGAGAAACTGTGGCTACGACCAACGACATCAAGAACGGCACAGTGCTGAAGCTTGAAGGCAACCTGTGGAGCATCATCGAGTTCCAGCACGTAAAGCCGGGCAAGGGTGGTGCGTTTGTCCGTACCAAGATGCGCAACGTGCGTTCTGGCAAGGTCGTCGACAAGACGTTCAACGCCGGCATCAAGATCGAGACTGCCACGGTTGACCGCCGCGACTACCAGTACCTGTACAAGGACGGCGAAGACTACGTGTTCATGGACACGTCCGACTTCGACCAGCTCACCGTCCCCGGCTCGATCGTGGGCGACTACGCCAACTTCATGCTCGAGTCCATGATGGTGACCATCGCCCTCCACGACGGTGCTCCGCTCTACATCGAGCTTCCGGCATCCGTCGTCCTCGAAATCACGTACACCGAGCCGGGCCTGCAGGGCGACCGCTCGACCGGCGGCACCAAGCCCGCCACCGTTGAGACCGGGTACGAGATCCAGGTCCCGCTGTTCCTGGAATCCGGAACCAAGGTCAAGGTCGACACCCGCACCGGCGACTACCTGGGACGCGTTAACGAGTGAGTGCACGCACCAAAGCAAGAACCAGGGCACTGGAAGTGCTCTTCGAAGCGGAACAGCGATCCATGTCTCCGCTTGAGTCCCTCCGTTCCCGCCGGGAAAAGACGGACCAGGTCATCAATCCCTACACCATGGACCTGGTGGAGGGTGTGATCGCCAAGCAGGAACAGATCGACGAGTTCCTGGGTACGTATTCCCAGGGCTGGGCGCTGGACCGGATGCCGGCAGTAGACCGCATCATCCTGCGCATCGGCAGCTGGGAACTGCTCTACAACGAGGAGATCCCGGACAAGGTCGCTATCAGCGAGGCTGTTGAACTGGCCAAGGCGCTCTCCACGGATGAGTCGCCCGCATTCGTCAACGGACTCCTGAGCAGGCTCCACCAGCTGAAGGACTCCCTGCTGGCCTAAGCCGCAGCGATGCTTTCCAAAGCCCGGCAGGTTACTCCTGCCGGGCTTTGTGCTGTCCTGAACCGCTCGGCGGCGGCAGCTATTCCCGGCGGGACACGGCGGCCTGCAGAAGTGACTCGCGGGTGCGGGTCAGTTCTTCCAGCAGCCGTTCTTCGCGGGCCGCATTGCGCCTCGGGTCCCGGCCGTTGACCAGCTGTTGCCGGGTCAGTGCCAGATTGGTCGCCTCCCGGATGAACGCCCTCATGGGTCCCCTGGCGCCGAACTGGGCGGACCAGCCCACTGCCCGGCGGCGACCGTCCGCGGTGGAGAGCATCTGGACCTCCGTCGGCGTGAACCAGCCGGCGGCACAGTACTCACTCAGCCGCTCCCTGGTGAGGCGCTGCTCAGCCTTCCTGAGGTACGCAACCCCTGCCACGGCCAGGCCGAAGAGCGGGACCTGCATCAGGAAGTAGAACAGGAAGAAATCGTCATAGACCAGTGCCATGCCGCCGTTCCAGAACATGTGGCCGGCCACGGCGGCAGCAAGCCCGGCGGTGAATCCCGCAGCTATCCGTCCGCCACCCGGCTTCCGGACCGCGATTCCCAGGGCCAGGCCGATCGCAGCGGTAAAAAGCACGTGGGCGAAAGGCGAGAACAAACCGCGCAGCACAAACACGAATCCCAGCTGCAGCCCGATACTGCCGGCCTCCAGCAGGGCGGCGCTGAAATAGAGGATGTTTTCGATGAAGGCAAAGCCGGCTCCGATAACTCCCGCGTAGACAATCCCGTCCAGGGGGCCGTCAAAGTGGCTTCGGCGCACAAAGACAAGCAGCAGCACCCCGAGCCCCTTGGCCACTTCTTCCACCAGGGGCGCCTGGACCACTGTGGCGACGACGTCCGCCGGCGTCAGGGGGAGCAGCGTCATGAGGACCTCATTGACCATGCTGCCCAGCAGCAGGGTAATCGCCACCGAAACGCCTGCGCCCCAGAGGAAAGCGAACACCAGTGCTCCGCGTGGTTCGGGCTCCCAGCGGTCGATCCAGTGCAGGCCCAGCAGGCAGATCCCCAGCGGGATGAGGGCCAGGATGCCGCACAGCAGGAAGGCTTCGCTTCCCAGGGCTGCGAACAGGAACATTCCGACGCCGGCCACCACGGCGGCCGCTGCAATGAGCAGCAGCACGTTGAGCACTCCTGCGCTGCCGCGCCGGGCGGACCGCGGCATGCCGAAGCCGGGCAGCTCAGCAGCCGGATGTCCCGGGTGCACTGGCTGACCAGGATGGCCCGGTTGCCCCGGCAGTCCCGGCTGGCCGGGCTGCGCTGGCTGCTGTGGCTGCCCCGCGGGCAGGGACGTCATACTCCTGTGCCTGTCATCGCCCCAGAATATACGGCTCACCTGCTGTGATAGTTTTGGAGGGCATTCAACCTTTAAATCCGTCCTGTGAGGCGGGGAAGGAGGAAGCAGAATATGGGTCCCAGTGATCCGCCGCAGGCCGTTATGCCTGCCCGCACCGTTCTGGCTTCAGCTGATATTGACCGAGCATTAACCCGCATCGCCCACGAGATCCTCGAGGCCAACAAGGGCGGCACCGACCTGGTGCTGATGGGTATTCCCCGCCGCGGCTATCCGCTGGCCCGCCGCCTCGCCGCAAAAATCGCAGCCGCTGATCCCTCCGTGGATGCCGCTGCCATCACCGGGCAGCTCGACGTCACGATGTTCCGTGACGACCTGGCACGCCAGCCCACGCGTCCTCCGCACCCCACTGAACTGCCCCCCAGCGGCATCGACGGCAAAGTCGTCGTATTGGTTGACGACGTGCTCTTCTCCGGGCGGACCATCCGCGCGGCCCTGGATGCGCTGATCGACCTGGGACGGCCGCGCGCCGTCCGGCTGGCGGTCCTGGTGGACCGCGGGCACCGGGAACTGCCGATCCGGGCAGACCACGTAGGAAAGAACCTGCCCACCGCCGCCGTGGAAACGGTGCGCGTCCGGCTGGCCGAGACGGACACTCCGGCCGTGGACGAAGTAGTCATTGAAGGCACCGTATGAAGCACCTGCTCTCCACTCTGGACCTCTCCTACCAGGACGCCATCTCCATCCTGGATACAGCGGAGGCCATGTCCGCAGTAGGGGAGCGTGAGGTCAAGAAGCTTCCGGCCCTGCGCGGACGGACAGTGGTGAACCTTTTCTTCGAAGACTCCACGCGTACCCGCATTTCCTTTGAGGCCGCAGCGAAACGGCTGTCGGCCGACGTCATCAACTTCTCCGCCAAGGGCTCCTCAGTGTCCAAGGGAGAGTCGCTGAAGGACACGGCGCAGACGCTGGCCGCTATCGGTGCGGACGCCGTCGTCATCCGCCACGGCGCCTCCGGCGCTCCGGCGCGGCTGGCCGGCTCCGGCTGGATCGATGCCGCCGTGCTTAACGCCGGCGACGGAACGCATGAGCACCCCACCCAGGCACTGCTGGACGCTTTTACCATGCGCCGGCACTGGGCGCGGCTGCACGGCACCGGCTCACAGGGAACGGACCTCTCCGGCATGCACGTGGCGATCGTAGGGGACATCCTGCATTCCCGGGTGGCCCGGTCCGATCTGTGGCTGCTGAAGACCCTGGGCGCGGATGTCACCCTGGTGGCTCCTCCCACGCTGCTGCCCTTCGGCGTCGAAACGTGGCCCTGCACGGTCAGCTACTCCCTGGATGAGACGCTGGAGACCCGCCCCGACGCCGTCATGATGCTCCGCGTCCAGGCGGAACGGATGCATTCGGCCTTCTTCCCGACGGTCCGTGAGTACTCCCGCCGCTGGGGTTTCGACGACGTCCGCCTGGACCGGCTGGATGCCCTGGGGCTGGAGGACACGATCCTGCTGCATCCCGGCCCCATGAACCGCGGATTGGAAATCTCTTCCCGCGCCGCCGATTCGCGCCGTTCCACCGTGCTGGAACAGGTCAGCAACGGCGTCTCCGTCCGCATGGCCGCCCTCTATCTCCTGCTCTCCGGCGAGGGCACCTCACAGCGCACACCACAGGAAGCTTCCGCACAGTGACTACTGCAACACCCGCACCCTCCGTAAACCCCGTCCACTCGGCATCCGGTTACCTTCTCCGCGGCGCCTCGCTGCTGGGCGCCGAACGTGCCGACCTCCTCATCCGCGGCGGCGTGATCGCCGCCGTGGGCCAGGACCTCGAGGCGCCCGAAGGCTCCCTGGTGATCGACGCCGACGGCCTCGTCGCCCTGCCCGGCATGGTGGACCTCCACACGCACCTGCGCGAACCCGGCCGCGAAGACGCGGAAACAGTTGAAACCGGTACCCGCGCCGCCGCCCTGGGCGGCTTCACCGCGGTCCATGCCATGGCCAATTCCAACCCGGTGGCTGATACCGCCGGCGTGGTGGAGCAGGTCTACAGCCTGGGCCTGAAGTCCGGCTGGGTCGACGTCCGCCCCGTCGGTGCCGTGACCGTGGGCCTGAAGGGCGAACGCCTGGCCGAGCTCGGTGCCATGGCCGACTCACGTGCCCGCGTCCGCGTCTTCTCCGACGACGGCATGTGCGTCCATGATCCGGTGCTGATGCGCCGCGCGCTGGAATACGTGAAGGCGTTCGACGGCGTCGTCGCCCAGCATGCCCAGGAACCGCGGATGACCGACGGCGCCCAGATGCACGAGGGCGAGGTCAGCGCCATCCTCGGGCTGCCCGGCTGGCCCGCCGTCGCCGAAGAATCGATCATCGCCCGTGATGTCCTGCTGGCCCAGCACACCGGCTCACGCCTGCATGTCTGCCATGTCTCCACCGCCGGCTCCGTGGAGATCATCCGCTGGGCCAAGGAACGCGGCATCAGCGTCACCGCCGAAGTCACGCCGCACCACCTGCTGCTGACCGACGAGTCCGTGCGCAGCTACGACCCGGTGTACAAGGTGAATCCTCCGCTGCGCACCGAATCGGACGTCCAGGCGCTTCGCCGCGGCCTGGCCGACGGAACGATCGACATTGTCGGCACTGACCACGCCCCGCACCCCAGCGAGCACAAGGAATGCGAATGGGCCCAGGCAGCCATGGGCATGACCGGACTGGAAACCGCGCTCTCGGTGGTCCAGGCGACCATGATCGACACGGGAATGATGACGTGGGCGGACTTTGCCCGCGTGACATCGGCCACTCCGGCAGAGATTGGCCGGGTTGCGACGCAAGGCAGGCCGCTGGAAACGGGGGAACCGGCCAACGTCATATTGGTTGACCCGGCTGCGCGGCGTGTGGTGGACCCGCATAAGATGGCAACCATGGGCAAAAACAGTCCTTACGCAGGCCTGGAACTGCCCGGAGCGGTTCGCGCGGCTTTCTTTGCCGGACACCCCACCGTCCTGGACGGGGCCTTGAACGCACCGCGCCCCGCACCCGCTGAGGAGACGCCGTGGATTGGCTGATATTTCTTATCTGCGTCGTCATCGGCGCGGCCGTTATCCTGGCGCTTTTTGCGCTGGGCTGGCGCGGCCGCCGGCAGCGGCAGGCGGATATTCCGCGGCCCCGCCCGCTGCCTGACGGCCTTGACCTTCCGCGGTTCGAGGCAGACGGCCAGTATGTGGCCACCACCACCGCCGGAGACTGGCTGGACCGGGTAGCGGTCTACGGTCTGGGCGTGAAGTCGGTCGCCACCGCTGCCGTGTTCGACGAGGGACTGCTTTTCGCCCGCAAGGGAGCACCGGACGTCTGGATTCCCCGGGCCGACCTGCGCGATGTACGCCTGGAACGCGGCATGGCCGGAAAGTTCGTGGAGAAGGAAGGCCTGGTCCTGGTGACCTGGCAGCTCGGACCAAAACCGGTCGACACCGGGTTCCGCACCCGGGCAGCCGACCACAAGACACCCCTGGTTTCGGCGATCAAGGCGCTGCTGCCGGAATCTGCAACATCTAGCGAGGAACAACTGTGACAGTGAACCAAACGCCCGCCCCGAGTACAGCTGTCCTCATGCTGGAGGACGGCCGGACCTTCCGCGGCCGCAGCTACGGCGCCAAGGGAACTGCCTTGGGCGAGGCCGTCTTCGCCACCGGCATGACCGGGTACCAGGAAACCATCACGGATCCTTCCTACGCCCGCCAGCTGGTGGTACAGACCGCTCCGCACATCGGCAACACCGGTGTAAACAGCGACGACGCCGAATCCCGCCGCATCTGGGTGGCCGGCTACATCGTCCGCGACGCCGCCCGCAAGCCCTCGAACTGGCGCTCTGAGCGCACGCTCGACGAAGACCTCGCCGCCCAGGGCGTCGTCGGGATCTCCGGAGTCGATACCCGGGCCATCACCCGCCACCTGCGTGAACGCGGCGCCATGAAGGCAGGCATCTTCTCGGGCGAAGCAGCACAGCGCACCGACGCCGAACTGCTGGCCGAAGTCCGCGCCCAGGAGTCCATGGCCGGTGCCCGGCTCGCGGAGGAAGTGAGCATCGAGGCGGCCTACGTCGTCGAGCCCGCAGCCCACGGCTGGGAAGGCGAGCCGCTGTTCACCGTCGCCGCACTGGACCTTGGCATCAAGTCGATGACCCCGGTCCGCTTCGCCGAGCGCGGTGTGCGCGTCCACGTGCTGCCCGCCTCCGCCACCCTCGAGGATGTCCAGGCACTGAACCCGGACGGCGTCTTTATGTCCAACGGTCCCGGCGATCCCGCTACGGCTGATGACCAGGTGAAGCTGCTGCGCGACGTGCTGGACACCGGCACCCCGTTCTTCGGCATCTGCTTCGGGAACCAGATCCTCGGACGGGCCCTCGGCTTTGGCACCTACAAGCTGCCCTACGGCCACCGCGGCATCAACCAGCCGGTCCTGGACCGCCGCACCGGCAAGGTGGAAATCACCTCCCAGAACCACGGCTTCGCCGTCGACGCACCGCTTGACGGGCCGGTCACCGCTCCGGAAGCCCGCTTCGGCAATGTTGAAGTCAGTCACATCAGCCTCAACGACAACGTGGTGGAAGGCCTCGCCTGCCTGGACATTCCGGCATTCTCCGTCCAGTACCACCCCGAAGCCGCCGCCGGCCCGCACGACTCCGCCTACCTCTTCGACCGCTTCGTCGACCTAATGGCCTCCAGCAAGAACAAGGAATCCCGCTAATGCCCCGCAGAACCGATCTCAAGTCCGTCCTGGTGATCGGCTCCGGCCCGATCGTCATTGGCCAGGCCGCCGAATTCGACTACTCCGGCACGCAGGCACTGCGCGTGCTGAAGGAGGAAGGCCTGCGGGTCATCCTGGTCAACTCCAACCCCGCCACGATCATGACCGACCCGGAGTTCGCCGACGCGACCTACGTCGAGCCGATTACCCCGGAAGTGGTCGAGAAGATCATCGCCAAGGAACGCCCCGACGCCGTCCTGCCCACCCTCGGCGGACAGACGGCGCTGAACACCGCAATCGCCCTCGACAAGAACGGCGTGCTGGAGAAGTACAACGTTGAACTCATCGGCGCCAACATCGAAGCCATCGAGCTCGGTGAAGACCGTGAGAAGTTCAAGGGCGTCGTCGAGCGCTGCGGTGCCGAATCGGCGAAGTCGATCATCGTGCACAGCATGGACGAAGCCTTCGCCGCGGCGGACGAGCTGGGCTACCCGATGGTGGTCCGTCCCTCCTTCACCATGGGCGGGCTCGGCTCCGGCCTGGCGTACAACGCCGAAGACCTGCGCCGCATCGCCGGCGCGGGCATCCAGTACAGCCCGACCTCCGAGGTGCTGCTCGAAGAGAGCATCCTCGGCTGGAAGGAATACGAGCTGGAAATGATGCGGGACAAGAACGACAACGTGGTGGTTGTCTGTTCCATCGAGAACTTCGATCCCGTCGGCGTGCACACCGGCGACTCCATCACCGTGGCCCCGGCCATGACCCTGACGGACCGCGAGTACCAGAACCTGCGCAACATCGCGATCGCCGTCATCCGCGAGGTGGGCGTCGACACCGGCGGCTGCAACATCCAGTTCGCCATTGAACCGGACACCGGCCGCGTCGTCGTCATTGAAATGAACCCTCGAGTTTCGCGCTCCTCCGCCCTCGCCTCGAAGGCCACCGGGTTCGCGATCGCGAAAATCGCCACGAAGCTCTCGCTCGGCTACACGCTGGACGAGATCCCGAACGACATCACCAAGAAGACTCCTGCCTCCTTCGAACCGACGCTGGACTACGTCGTCGTGAAGGTGCCGCGCTTCGCGTTCGAGAAGTTCCCGGCAGCCGATCCCACGCTGACCACCACCATGAAGTCCGTCGGCGAAGCCATGGCCATTGGCCGCAACTTCACCGAGGCGCTGCAGAAGGCCCTGCGTTCCCTGGAACAGAAGGGCTCCCAGCTCTCCTTCGACCCGGTGGACCCCGCCGCGGTGCCGGGGCTGATCGAAGCTGCCAAGCGTCCCACGACACAGCGCCTGGCCCAGGTCCAGCAGGCCCTGCTGGGCGGCGCCACCGCCGAACAGCTCTACGAAGCAACCGGCATCGACCCCTGGTACCTCGACCAGCTGGAACTGATCAACGAGGTGGCGCAGGAAATCGCCGCCGCCGGCCAGATCACCGAAGAGCTGCTGCGCCTGGCCAAGCGACACGGATTCTCCGACGAACAGATCGGCAAGCTGACCAACCAGCCCGAGTCCGTGGTCCGCGGTGTCCGGCACGTGCTGGGCATCCGTCCGGTGTACAAGACGGTGGACACCTGCGCCGCGGAATTCGCGGCCTACACGCCCTACCACTACTCCTCCTACGACGAGGAGGACGAAGTTGCGGCGCACGCCAAGCCGTCCGTGATCATCCTCGGTTCGGGCCCGAACCGCATCGGCCAGGGCATCGAGTTCGACTACTCCTGTGTCCACGCCACCATGGCGCTGCGCGAAGCCGGGCACGAGACCGTGATGATCAACTGCAACCCCGAAACGGTGTCCACGGACTACGACATCTCGGACCGTCTGTACTTCGAGCCGCTCACCCTTGAGGACGTCCTCGAGGTTATCCACGCCGAGCAGCGCACCGGCGGCGTCCTGGGCGTCTTCGTGCAGCTGGGCGGGCAGACCCCGCTGAAGCTGGCGCAGTCGCTGGCCGACGCCGGCATCCCGATCCTGGGCACGTCCCCGGAGGCAATCGACCTGGCAGAGCACCGCGGTGCCTTCCAGCGGGTCCTGGACGAAGGCGGGCTCATCGCCCCGAAGAACGGCACCGCTGTCTCCTTCGAGGACGCCAAGAAGATCGCCGACGAGATCGGGTACCCGGTCCTGGTCCGACCGTCCTACGTCCTGGGCGGACGCGGCATGGAAATCGTCTACGACGAGGCCAACCTCTCCCGCTACATCGCCAACGCGACGGAAATCACCCCGGACCACCCCGTCCTGGTGGACCGCTTCCTCGAAGACGCCATCGAGATCGACGTCGACGCCCTCTTCGACGGAACCGACCTGTACGTCGGCGGGATCATGGAACACATCGAGGAAGCCGGCATTCACTCCGGTGACTCGGCCTGCGTGCTGCCGCCCATCACGCTCGGCACCGATGTGGTGGACCGCGTGGTGGAAGCCACCCGTGCCATCGCCTCCGGCGTCGGAGTCCGCGGCCTGATCAACATCCAGTTCGCGCTGGCCTCGGATGTGCTCTACGTGATCGAAGCCAACCCGCGTGCCTCCCGCACCGTGCCGTTCGTCTCCAAGGCCACCGGCGTGCAGCTGGCCAAGGCCGCAGCGCTGATCGGCATGGGCACCACGATCGCGCAGCTGCGCGCCGACGGAAAGCTCAAGGCCACTGGCGACGGTTCGGCCCTGCCGTTGGACGCTCCGGTGGCGGTCAAGGAAGCCGTGCTGCCTTTCAGCCGCTTCCGCACCCCGGAAGGTACGGTCGTCGACTCCCTGCTGGGTCCGGAAATGCGTTCCACCGGTGAAGTCATGGGTATCGACAAGTACTTCGACACCGCCTTCGCCAAATCCCAGGCCGCAGCGAACTCGGCCCTGCCCACGGCGGGGAAGGTCTTCGTCTCGGTCGCCAACCGGGACAAGCGCGCGATCATCATGCCGGTCAAGCTCATGAGCGACCTCGGCTTCGAGATCCTCTCCACCGGCGGCACGGCCGACGTGCTGCGCCGCAACGGCATCCAGGCCACCACCGTCCGCAAGGTCGGCGAGGGCACCGGACCGGACGGCGAAGGCACCGTGGTTGACCTCATCACCGCCGGGGACATCAACATGGTCATCAACACCCCCTCGGGCGGTCAGGCCCGCGGCGACGGCTATGAGATCCGCGCCGCCGCGACATCGATCGGCTGCCCGGTCATCACAACGGTGTCCGAGTTCACCGCAGCCGTGCAGGCCATCGAAGCGATGCGTTCCTACGAGTGGGATGTCTGCTCGCTCCAGGAATACGCGGCCAAGCTCCAGGCCTCCACCGTTGCCTGAGGATCAGGCCGGTAACTCTGCCCGCAGGCGCGCACCGTTTGGTGCGCGCCTGCGGGCGGCGATGGACGCGCGCGGCCCGCTCTGCGTCGGAATTGATCCCCATCCTGGCCTGCTGGCTGCCTGGGGACTGAACGACGACGCCGCCGGCCTCGAGCATTTCTCGCTCACCGTCCTGGAGGCGGTGGGGGAGCGGGCTGCTGCCCTGAAACCCCAGGTGGCGCTGTTCGAACGCCACGGCTCCGCCGGCATTGCGGTGCTGGAGAAGCTGCTGGCAGCCTGCGCTGAGTCGGACGTCCTGACCATTGCCGACGCCAAACGCGGGGACATTGGCTCCACCATGGCGGCCTACGCTGATGCCTGGCTGCGAGAGGGGTCACCCCTGGCGGCGGACTCGGTGACGCTTAGCCCGTACCTGGGTTACGAATCGCTGCGTCCGGCACTGGACCTGGCGGCCGCCACCGGCCGCGGGGTGTTCGTACTGGGCCTGACGTCGAACCCGGAAGGCGCCTCCGTCCAGCACGTCGGCGGGGACCGCTCGGTCGCAGCGCGCATCGTGGATGCCGTGGCTGCCGAAAATGCCGGCGAGCTGCCGCTGGGTTCCACCGGCCTCGTGGTTGGCGCCACCGTCGGCACGGCGCTGGCGGATCTGGGCATTGACCTGGAAGCTGCCAACGCACCGATCCTGGCTCCGGGCCTCGGCGCCCAGGGCGCCACTGGCCGGGACCTGCAGTCCACGTTCGGCGGCGCCTACCGCAACGTCCTGGCCACCTCCAGCCGGGAGATTCTCCAAGCGGGGCCGGACAAAGCGTCGCTGCAGGCCGCAGCGGAGCGGACGCTGGAAGGGCTGCCCCGCGCGTAGGGGTTCGCAGTGGCTTTCGAAGCCGGTATCCGTTGCAAAGCGGACACCTTGCGGATAGGTTCGGACACTAGCCAAGTAACCGACTGACCGCCGGGCCAAACAGGGACCGGGCGGGCTGACTTCGTCCGGGAGAGTCAATTGAACCTCAAACCACTGACCGAAGCAGAGCGCACCAGGGCGCGGGAAAAGGCCACCGCCGCCCGCACTGTGCGGGCTGAGATTAAGTCCAGGATCAAGTCCGGTGAGCTTTCCATCGAAGAGGTCATCGTTTCGCGTTCCAGTGAGGAAGCCGTGGGGCGCCTGAAGGTAGTGGACCTGCTGCGTGCACTGCCCGGTGTGGGGGAGCGGCGCGCAGCTGGAATAATGGCTACCGTGGGTATCGCCCCGACCCGCCGCGTGCGGGGTCTCGGTGTCCACCAGCGCAAGGCGCTGATTGAATTGCTCGAGTCCGACTGAGCCTGTTCCGCGCACCGCGGGCGGCGGCGTCGGACCTTCAACAAACCAAGTGAGGTCTACGTGTCGCAACCGCGGCTGACAGTTCTGGCAGGTCCCACCGCCGTTGGCAAAGGCACTGTGTCCACCTATATCCGGGACAACTATCCGGATGTCTGGCTTTCCGTATCCGCCACGACCAGGGCTCCGCGCCCGGGCGAAGAAAACGGCGTCCACTACTTCTTCGTCAGCGGCGAGGAGTTCGACCAGCTGGTCGCCGACGGCCAGATGCTGGAGTGGGCCGTCGTCCACGGCCATAACCGGTACGGGACGCTGAGGCGGACGGTCGAGGCAGCGATGGCAGAGGGCCGGTCCGTCCTGCTGGAGATCGATCTGCAGGGAGCGCGCCAGGTCAAGGAGTCCATGCCCGAGGCCAATTTCGTGTTCCTGGCACCGCCGTCGTGGGACGAAATGGTCCGCCGTTTGGTCGGCCGGGGCACGGAAACACCCGAAGAGCAGCAGCGCCGGCTGGAAACCGCTAAACTGGAACTTGCTGCCGAGCCCGAGTTCGATCACACTGTCATCAATGATGACGTTCAGCGGGCTGCAGCAGAGCTCGTTTCACTCATGGGGATCAGCCCTCGCCAACGCTGAGCTGCTGTTCTTGATCCGCACGAAAACTTTGGAGATCTTTTGTCTACCCAGCCTGAAGGCATCATCAACCCGCCGATCGACGACCTGCTGACGGCCGCTGATTCCAAGTACGCCCTGGTCATCTACGGCGCCAAGCGCGCCCGCCAGATCAACGCCTACTACTCCCAGCTGCACGAAGGCCTGTTCGAATACGTTGGCCCGCTGGTGGAAACCAAGCTCAACGAGAAGCCGCTGTCCATCGCCCTGCGCGAGATCAACGACGGCATGCTGGTGGTCCGCGCGAACGAAACCGCGGAATAAGCCGAATAGCGGAACCACCGCAAGGGAGGTAGGGCAGGCGTGCGCATTGTCCTGGGGGTAGGCGGCGGCATCGCCGCCTACAAGTCGGCATCGCTGCTGCGCCTGTTCACTGAAGCCGGCCACACCGTCCAGGTGGTGCCCACGGAGGCGTCGACGCGTTTTGTCGGCATCGCCACATGGGAGGCATTGTCCGGCCACCCCGTCAGCACTTCGGTGTTCGACGCCGTGGACACGGTGAACCACGTCCGGCTCGGCCATGAGGCTGACCTGATCGTGGTGGCACCGGCTACCGCGGACCTGCTGGCGCGGGCCGCGGCAGGACTGGCCTCCGACCTCCTGACCAACACTCTCCTGATGGCACGCGGGCCGGTGTTCTTCGCCCCGGCCATGCACACGGAAATGTGGAATCATCCCGCTACGCAGGCAAATGTGGCCGCCCTACGGTCGCGCGGGGCGGTCGTCATGGAACCGGCATCGGGCCGGCTCACCGGCAAGGATTCAGGTCCCGGCCGGCTGCCGGAACCGTCGGAGATTTTTGCCGCCGCCCTGGCTGCTGCCGCGCCTGTAGGGGCCGCTGCGGGCAGGCTGGCCGGAAAAACCGTAACTGTCACCGCCGGAGGTACCCGGGAGCCCCTGGATCCGGTCCGCTTCCTCGGCAACCGCTCCTCCGGAAAACAGGGCGCTGCCGTCGCCGAAGCTGCCCTGGCTGAGGGCGCCCGCGTCCGGCTGATCGCCGCCCATATGGAGGTCCCCGTTCCGGCCGGCGCTGAGCTGGTGCAGGTGGAGACCGCCCTGGAACTGCGGGACGCGGTGCATCAGGCCGCAGCGGAGACGGACATCCTGGTGATGGCTGCCGCCGTCGCCGACTTCCGCCCCGGCGAGCTGGCCGAAAACAAAATCAAGAAGCGCGACGACGGAGCCGATCCGGTCATCACCCTGGTGCGGAACCCCGACATCCTGGCTGAGGCTGTGCAGCGCCGTGCCGAACTCGGCAGCGGCCCGGCCCTGATCGTCGGCTTCGCGGCCGAAACCGGTGACGGTACGTCCTCTGTCCTGGAATACGGCCGCCGAAAACTGGAACGCAAGGGCTGTGACCTGCTGGTCCTGAACCAGGTGGGCCGTTCGCTGGTTTTCGGCCAGGACACCACGGAGGTGCGCATCCTCTCCCCGCAGGACGCCCCCGGGACCGAGCCGGTTGCCGTCGCCGGCACCAAGGCAGAGATCGCCCGGCATATCCTGGACCGCATTGCCGGCGAGCTTGACGCGCCCCTGCCGTCCCTTTAACCGCAAGAAGACAACTGACGCTGCTGTGCCCCGAGTCGCACCGCACGTCCACCGAAGGGGAGTGTCCCCGGAACGAAGTAGAGTAAACCCGTGACTTCCAGCAATACGCCTGCCAGCGCCGAGCGCACCCTCCGGCTGTTCACCTCCGAGTCTGTGACGGAGGGACATCCGGACAAAATCTGTGACCAGATCAGCGACGCGATCCTGGACGGGCTGCTCAAGGCAGATCCCGAATCCCGGGTAGCCGTGGAGACCCTCGTGACCACCGGACTGGTGCACGTCGCCGGTGAGGTGACCACGGAAGGCTACGTGGAGATTCCCCAGCTGGTCCGGGACACGATTCTGGAAATTGGCTATGACTCGTCTGCCAACGGATTCGACGGTGCCCGCTGCGGCGTCTCCGTCTCGATCGGCCAGCAGTCCCCGGAAATCGCCTCGAGGGTCTTCAACTCGGTGGAGAACCGCTCCGGCACCTCCGTTGACCCCCTCGATGCGCAGGGAGCCGGCGACCAGGGCATCATGTTCGGTTTCGCCAGTGACGAGACCAGCGTCCTCATGCCCACGCCCATTTGGCTGGCGCACCGGCTCTCCGAGCGCCTGACCCAGGTCCGCAAGAACGGCATGCTGCCCTACCTGCGTCCGGACGGCAAGACGCAGGTGACCATCGGGTACGACGGCGACCGTCCGGTTTCCGTAGACTCCGTGGTCGTCTCCACCCAGCACGCCGCAGACCTGGACCAGGAGAAGCTGCACGCTGACATGATTTCCCAGGTGGTGGAGCCGGTCCTGGCCGGCACCGACCTGGATACCTCGAACGTCCGGCACATCATCAATCCCGGCGGGCCTTTCGTGATCGGCGGTCCCGTTGGGGACGCCGGTCTGACCGGCCGGAAGATCATCGTCGACACCTACGGCGGTTTCTCCCGCCACGGCGGCGGAGCCTTCAGCGGCAAGGACCCGAGCAAGGTGGACCGCTCAGCTGCCTACGCCATGCGCTGGGTTGCCAAGAACGTGGTTGCCGCCGGCCTGGCCCGCCGGGTGGAAATCCAGATCGCCTACGCAATCGGCATGGCCCATCCCGTGGGTATCTACGTCGAAACCTTCGGCACCGAAAAGGTGGACCCGGCGCGCATCGCGGCCGCCATTGAGGACGTATTCGACCTGCGTCCGCTGGGCATCATCAACGCCCTGGACCTGAAGCGGCCCATCTACCAGAAGACTGCGGCACACGGCCACTTCGGCCGTGAAGAGGAAGGCTTCACCTGGGAGCGCCTCGACAAGGTCGAGGACCTGCGCAGCTACTTCAACGCCTAGCCCCCATGGGAGAGCGGGCCGGCCACGGCACCCCGGAAAGCGAGGCCGTCCAGCTTTCACTGCTGCACGGCTTCGCCCAGCCGGCAGCTCCGGTGGGCAAGGCCCAAACTGCACCGGCCCTGCCGATTGCACGGGTCCTGCTGGATTCACCGCTTCCGCACCTGGACCGCCCTTTCGATTACCTGGTTCCGGCGGAACTCGACGGCGATGCACGTCTCGGCGTGCGCGTTAAAGTCCGGTTCGGGGGCCAGGAGCTGCCCGGTTTCCTCACCGCGCGGCTGGAATCCACCGAGACCACCGCCCGGCTGGTGTACCTCGGCAAGGTGGTGTCACCGGTCCCCGTCCTCAGCCCGGAGATCCTCTCACTGGCCGAGGCCGTGGCGGCACGGTATGCCGGATCGGTCCACGACGTGCTGCGCGTAGCAGTACCGCCCCGCGTTGCCCGCGTAGAGAAGGAATTCGCCGGCCGGACAGTTGACGGGGCCCTGAAGACCGATCTCCCCGGCAGCGGGCCCGCAACCAGCGCCGATACCCCCGGCTCTGAAAGCGGGGCTGAAACCGGGAGCGTCCCGGAGACCACCAGTCCCTTCCGTCTCTACCCGCATGGTCCACGGTTCCTGGGGCATCTTGCCGCCGGACACAGCCCGCGTGCGGTCCTGGCCTCGCTGCGGGGTTACGGCCCCGACGCATGGCCGGAGGAAATCGCGGCTGCTGTCGAGGCTACTGTGCTTTCCGGGCGCGGTGCCGTCGTCGTCGTGCCGGACCAAAAGGACCTGGCGCGCGTCATGGCAGCCCTGCAGGCCCGCGTACCCGAAGGTACCGCCGTCCGCCTGACCGGTGAAGACGGGCCGACGCCGCGCTACCGCAGCTTCCTTCAGCTCCTCTACGGGGATGCGTCTGTTGCCGTCGGCACCCGCTCTGCCGCTTATGCCCCGGTGGCGAACCTGGGGCTGGTCTGCATTTGGGATGACGCTGACGGCCTGCATGCCGAGCAGCGAGCCCCTTACCAGCATGCCCGTGACGTGCTGCTGCTGCGGGCAGAGGCTGCGGGTGCAGGCATGCTCGTCGCCTCCCATGCCCGCAGTACCGAAGCCCAGCGGCTTGTCGAGTCCGGGTGGGCGGCCGCCCTCGGCGCCGAGCGTCCGCTGGTCCGGAAGTCGACGCCGCGGGTGGTGAGCACCGCGGATAGCTTCAGTATGGAACGCGACCCGCTTGCCGCGCGGGCCCGGATCCCGCACGCTGCCTGGAAAGCTGCACAGGATGGCCTCAAGCGCGGGCCGGTGCTTGTGCAGGTGGCACGTACCGGGTTTTCACCTGCCCTTTCCTGCCAGGATTGCCGTGAACCCGCACGCTGCAGGCAGTGCCAGGGACCGCTGGCGCAGGCCGGCCGCAACGCCCTGCCTGCCTGCCGCTGGTGCGCGCGGCCGGAGCCGCGGTGGCATTGCCCTTCCTGCGGAAGCTTCCGGCTTCGTGCTTCGACTGCCGGCGCCGGCCGCACTGCCGAAGAGCTGGGGCGGGCCTTTCCGTCGGTGCCCGTCATTTCCTCCGCCGGAGACCATATCCGCACCGATGTTCCGGATGCGCCGGCGCTGGTAGTGGCAACGCCGGGAGCCGAGCCCGTTGCGCCGTCCGGTTACGCGGCCGGACTGCTGCTGGACGGCACGGCCATGCTCTCGAGACAGTCACTGCACGCGCAGGAAGAAACCCTGCGGCGCTGGCTGACTGCCGCCGCGCTGGTTCGGCCTGCGGGCGACGGGGGAGTGGTGGTGGTGACTGCGGACGACTCTGCCACCGTGGGACACCTGCTGCGGTGGGATCCGGCGGGTGCAGCGGAGCGGGAGCTCGGCCTCCGCCGGGAACTCGGCCTGCCTCCGGCGGTCAGGTTTGCGGAGCTCACCGGTTCCCGGGAAGGCCTCGAGGGATTCATCTCCCGGCTGGAGGTGCCGGACACGGCACGGATCGTGGGACCGGCGCCGGTGGAGGACACGGCGTCGTACCGCAGCGAGGAACAAGGGAACCTGAACGGTGCGGTGCGCTGGCGCACCCTGTGCTTCTTCCCCTATGCCGACGCCGCCGCACTCACCGCGGCCATGCGCGCCGCCAAGGCTGCCCTGTCGGCCCGGCGCACAGGCGATCCCGTCTATATCAGGGTTGACGGACAAGACATCCTGTAGCCGCCTAGGCAGCTTCGCCGGGGAGCTCCTGCCGGGGAAACGCGACCGGGACGCTGCGCCGGCGGCGCCCTGCCTTCACGGGGAGATACAGGCTCAGGACTCCGGCGGCATAATGCGGTGCAATCCCGGCAGCGTCAACACTCTCGCCGACCATCACCCGGCGGAGGATCTGCCCGGCTTCGCGGTCACGGACATCCCAGCGGGTATCCCGGTCCATGCCCCGCAGCGTGCGGTAGGCACGGATCACGACTGCCGGTCCGTCTATTTCCACCTGGAGGGAACCGGGATCAATTCCCGGCAGGTCTGCATTGAGCACCAGGTAGCCATCGCTCCGGTAAAGGTCGACGGCGGTGCCTCCGCGCGCCGCGCTGCGCGCCTGCAGTACCGCCCTGAGATGTTCGGGATCCCGGGGCAGGTCCCCCATGGGCATGTCGATCAACTCCTGCAAAGTCGTTCTTTGGTGTAGCAATTTTAGGTCCGGCCTTTCTGCCTTCCCCAATTGAAACGGTGTGAGTTACGCCAAACCGTCGGCGTAGGCCCGGGGAAACGCTCGTGATAGACAGGATGCTGATAGTTCATTCGTGTGTCCGGGGGAGCACACCTGAAAGGAGATCCATGTCCTATCCCGGGAAGAGCCGTGAAATCCAGCTGGCGTCGCGCCCCAAAGGGTGGCCCGCCGATGAGAATTTCCGGCTCACGGAGGTGCCGGTCCCGGAGCTGCAGGACGGCCAGGTTCTGGTGCGCAACACGCTCATGTCCGTGGATCCGTACATGCGCGGGAGAATGAATGACGCAAAGTCCTACGTGCCGCCGTTCCAGCTCGACCAGCCGCTGGAAGGCGGTGCGGTTGGTGAAGTCGTGGAATCACGTTCCGAGGCGCATAAGCCGGAGGACACCGTGCTGCACAGCTTCGGCTGGCGGGACTACGCCGTGGTCGACGGGAAGAGGGCCCGGGGAATCGACACCGGGCTGGCACCGGCCAGCGCCTATCTCGGTGCGCTGGGGCTGACCGGACTCACGGCCTGGGCAGGGCTGACCAAGGTTGCGGGATTCAAGGAGGGCGACGCAGTCTTCGTGTCCGGAGCTGCCGGGGCGGTCGGCTCCCTGGCTGGACAGATCGCCAAGGTGCTGGGTGCCGGCCGCGTTATCGGCAGTGCCGGGTCCCCGGAGAAAGTGGAGCGGCTGCTTGAACTGGGGTTCGACGCCGCGTTCAACTACCACGACGGTCCCGTGAAGGAGCAGCTCAAGGAAGCCGCTGCCGGGGACGGCATTGACGTCTACTTCGACAACGTCGGAGGTGAGCATCTGGAAGCTGCGATTTCCGTCCTGAACAAATACGGCCGGGTGGCCATGTGCGGAGCAATCTCTGCCTACAACAGCACCGAGCCGCAGTGCGCTCCGCGGAACCTCTTCCAGGCGATCGGCAAGGAGCTCACGCTGCGCGGCTTCATTGCCAACAGCTACAACCGGTACGCCGGTGAATTCGCCGGCCTGATGGCCGGATGGCTGCGGGACGGGAAGGTCAGCTATGACGAGACCTTCGTTGACGGCTTGGAGAACGCACCCCGGGCCTTTATCGACATGATGAAAGGTGCCAACCGGGGCAAGATGATCGTCCGGCTGGCCTAGCCCTGCCGGTGCAGCCGGACCGGCGGGCGGCGCCGGTCCCGGCGTTTGCCGGCGAAGAGGCGCGACGCTTCTTCCGCCGCCTGCACCAGCTGTGCCGCGGAATTGTCCCAGTCGTACTCGGCTGCCCGCCGTACCCCGGCGGCTGATGCCTCCTGCCAGCGTTCCGGCGTCGAAAGTTCATCCACTGCCGAGGCGAACGCCTTGGGACGGTCCGGGTCCACCAGGAGTGCAGCTCCGCCGGATACCTCGCGGAAGATGGGAATGTCGCTGGCAATCACCGGCGTCCCGGCGGCCATGGATTCGATCACCGGCAGGCCGTAGCCTTCCGCCTTGGAGAGCGTGACCAGGGCCGTTCCCCGCCGCAGCAGGGAATCATATTCCTCGTCGCTCACGCCGTTGTGGAACACCAGGCGCGAGGGGTCGTCGGTGAGCGCTTCCAGCTCCGCACGCCGTTCCGGACTAATCCGGCTGAGCAGATGCAGCGTGTATCCGGGAAGGCCGGACATGCCGCGGACGATCGTTTCGACATTCTTGTAGGGCATGAACGATCCCATATACAGCAGGATCTTCTCCGGCGGACTGCCGGCATCCCGCGGAACAGCGCCGGGTTGCGGAGCATTGGAGACCAGGCGCACCGGACGCCTGGTCAGCCGGTGCCGCGTCATCATGTCCTTTGTGGTGTGGCTGATGGTGGCGACGACGTCGGCACGGTTGAGCAGCAGGCGCTGCGGCCAGTAGGCCAGGTGGTAGAGCCGCCACAGCAGGCGGACCGGTGCCGGCAGGAAACCCGGCGGTGTGGGGTTCTGGTAGTAGATCAGGTCGTGCAGGGTCAGGACCAGCGGATACCGCCGGCCCCAGGACCCCATGGTCTGCATCGGGCAGACGACGGCGTCGGCGCCCAGCTTGTTCACCTGGCGGGCCACGAAGAGCTCGGCGGGGGAGAGCGGGGAATTGATCTTGGTCCAGGGCACGTCCGGCAGCAGTGCGAGCTGCCGCTCATCACTGATGAGCATGTGAACCTCGGCGCGGCGGGAGACCGCTTCAATGAGGCTTGCGCCGTAGCGGCTGATCCCGTCGTGCTGGTCTGTTCGGGTGAACCGGGCATCGAAGACGATTTTCATGAGGTGGCGTGCCTCCGCTTCAGGAAATCGGTGATGAGTGCCGCAGCCGTATCGGGTGCCTCGTAGTGCACCAGGTGGCCGGCTCCCTCGATGATCTCCAGCTCTGCATCCGGAATCATCGAGGCCAGGCGCTGCTGGGCCGGGACTGAACCGAGGTCGTCCCGGTCCGCCGCGATCAGCAGGACGGGCATCGCCAGCCGGGCTGCCGAATCCCGCACCGTTTCGGAAATGGAGGACCGGAAGGCTTCCAGTACGACGGCGCGGGAGGCAAAAGCGCTGAAATAGGCATCGTGCTGGGCATGGATCCAGCGGCGGAGCCCCGGGACGCGGGTCTTTGCCATGAGCACACTCATGGCACGGACAATCAGCGGATTCGTCAGCAGTGCGTGTCCCGGGCCTTCCGGCAGTTTGGCCGCGGCCAGGTAGTACAGCTCGGCGATCTTGCTCGTAATGCCCTTGGGACCTTCCAGCGCGGGTTCACAGATGGGGTTGACCAGGATGAGTTCACTGATCAGCTCCGGAGAGCCGGCTGCCAGGCGGGCAGCGATGATGGACCCAAAGGAATGGCCGAGCAGGACGGTGTGCGGGCCGAGTCCGAGGGACCCGAACGATTCGCGCACGAAATCCGCGTAGGCCTGCGCATCGTGCGTGCCCGGCAGGACTGCGCCCTGGCCGAATCCGGGCAGGTCCGGCACGATCACACGGTGCGCGGGCAGCGCCTCGACGATGCGGAGCAGGCCGTGGTGGTCTCCGCGGAAGCCGTGCACCATGAAAATTGCCGGGGCTTCCTCCAGGTCCGCGGCAGCGGGGAAGTCCCAGAAACGCTGCGCTGTTCCCTGCACCGGAAGGGTGCGGATATTGGCCTGTCGTTCGTAGGGCAGCGGAACTCCGCCGGAAACTGCGTGCCGGTGAAGCAGGGGCACTAGTTCACCTCGCTGGGATCAGACCCGGTGCGGCGGCCGCAATCGAGTTCGTTGAGCGCGGACATCTGTTCGGCACTGAGTTCGAAGGAGAAAATATCCAGGTTGGCGGCCATTCGGTCTTCGCTGCTGGCCTTGGGAATCACGGTGTTGCCGTTCTGGAGGTGCCAGCGCAGGACCACCTGTGCTGCGGAGCGCCCGGTGTCCACGGCAATGTCTTTGACTACCGGATCCTCAAGGACAGCGCCGCGGCCCAGGGGACTCCAGGCGACGGTGCGGATGCCATGTGCGTCGTGGAATTTCAACAGGTCAGACTGGTTCAGCCAGGGGTGAGCCTCCACCTGGTTCACCGCGGGCACCACGCTGGTCGCGTCCATGAGCTCCTCAAGGTGCTCCCGGTGGAAATTCGAGACGCCAATCGCCCGGATCCGACCCTGCGCATACAACTCTTCGAGCGCACGGTAGGTTTCCGTGAACAGGCCGCGGGCCGGGCAGGGCCAGTGGATCAGGTACAGGTCAAGGTAATCGAAGCCGAGTTTCTCCATGGACGTGTCAAAGGCGCGGAACGCGGCGTCGTATCCCTGGTCGGTGTTCCACAGTTTCGACGTGACGAAGAGGTCTTCCCTGACCACATGCCCGGCGTCCGTAAAGTTCCTGACCGCTGCTCCGACGCCCTCTTCGTTTCCATACAGGGCAGCCGTGTCGATATGCCGGTAGCCGAGCGAGAGCGCCGCGCTGACCAGTGACGCGGTGTCCGCCGGAGGAACCTTGTAGGTCCCGTACCCTGCCTGGTCCATGAGTACGCCGTTGTTCAGGGTCACTTTTGCTGCCGGTTCCATGCTGCAACTCTACCGAGAGAAGCAGGCATGCACTTCGTCCGCGGCGGGCCGGTGTCGCAAACCCCTACGGGAGTTTCCCCCGGTTTATGGCCTTTTGGGGAAAAGCTTGATTGCATAGGGCCTTACAGTGCGCCCCGAGAGGCTCCCATATCGGGAATCTCGCTTGAAGAGCCGCCTGAGCAGTGCTTTTATCCTCACTTACACCCTTAGCGCGAAACTAACGGATCGGAGGAGAGTCGTGGTGACTCTTGGACAGGTATTCCTCAGCGAGATGCTGGGGACCGCAGCACTGATAGTCCTTGGCTGCGGCGTTGTCGCCAACGTCGCCCTTGGCAAGACGAAGGGCAACGGCGGCGGCTTCTTGATGGTCAACTGGGGATGGGGCATCGGCGTGTTTGCCGGCGTCTACGCCGCCGCTATATCCGGCGCCCACATCAACCCGGCCGTGACCGTAGGCATCATCACCAGCGGCGCCGACGAGTTCGTTCCCGGCGTCGAGGTTTCCATCGGCTCTACGCTTGTCTACTTCGCAGGGCAGATGCTCGGAGCCATGATCGGCGCCGTTGCCGCATGGCTGGCCTACAAGAAGCAGTTTGACGACGAGCCGGATCCCGCGAACATCCTTGGTGTCTTCTCCACCGGTCCTGCGATCCGTTCGTACGGCTGGAACGTCGTGACGGAAGTTGTCGGCACATTCATGCTGATGTTCACCATCGTGGCCTTCGCCGGTACGCCTTCGGGGCTTGGGCCGCTGGCCGTCGCACTGCTGGTCGTCGGCATCGGTGCATCCCTGGGCGGACCCACCGGTTACGCCATTAACCCTGCCCGTGACCTCGGCCCGCGTATTGTCCACGCGCTGCTTCCCATCCGGAACAAGGGGAACAGCGACTGGTCGTACGCCTGGGTTCCGGTCCTCGGACCGCTGGTCGGCGGTGCCCTCGGCGGCTGGATAGGCTCGTATATTCCACTGCCCGAAATTCTGTAGGCCCGTACCCACCGGTTCACCCAGACATTCACTCGAAGGAGAGAGAACGTGTCAGAGAGCAAGCAGCAGTACGTCATAGCGATCGACCAGGGCACCACGAGCAGCCGCGCGATCGTTTTCGACCACGACGGCAAGATTGTCTCCGTGGGGCAGAAAGAGCACGAACAGATTTTCCCCCGCGCCGGGTGGGTCGAACACGATCCCATGGAAATCTGGACCAACGTCCGCGAAGTCGTCGGAACCGCACTGTCCAAGGCAAGCCTCACCCGCCACGACATCGCCGCCGTCGGCATCACCAACCAGCGTGAGACGGCAGTTGTCTGGGACCGGAACACCGGCAAACCCGTGTACAACGCCATCGTCTGGCAGGACACGCGTACCCAGCCGATCGTGGACGAACTGGCAAAGGACGGCGGCCTTGAGCGGTTCAAGGCCACGGTGGGCCTTCCCCTGGCAACCTACTTCTCCGGCACCAAGATCAAATGGATCCTGGACAACGTCGAAGGAGCACGGGAGAAAGCCGAAAACGGTGAGCTGATGTTCGGCAACACCGACTCCTGGGTCACCTGGAACCTCACCGGCGGCACCGACGGCGGCGTGCACATCACTGACGTGTCCAACGCGTCCCGGACCATGTTCATGGACCTGGACACGCTGTCCTGGGACCAGTCCATCCTCGACGCCTTCGGCGTTCCGGCGTCAATGCTCCCGGAGATCCGTTCCTCCTCCGAGATCTACGGCAAGGTGCACGGCTCCCAGCTGCTGCGCGAAACGCCGGTAGCCGGCATCCTGGGTGACCAGCAGGCAGCAACCTTCGGACAGGCGGCCTTTGGTATCGGCGATGCGAAGAACACCTACGGAACCGGCAACTTCCTGATCTTCAACACCGGCGAAGAGAAGGTCATGTCGGAGAACGGCCTCCTCACAACGGTGGCCTACAAGATCGGCGATGCTGCGCCGATCTACGCGCTGGAAGGCTCCATCGCCGTCACGGGTTCCCTGGTGCAGTGGCTGCGGGACAATCTCGGCATCATCCGGTCCGCCCCGGAAATCGAGCAGCTCGCCAGCGCGGTCGAGGATAACGGCGGCGTGTACATCGTCCCGGCGTTCTCCGGCCTGTTTGCCCCGCACTGGCGTTCCGACGCCCGCGGCGCCATCGTGGGGCTCACCCGGTTCGTGAACAAGAACCACATTGCGCGCGCTGCCCTGGAAGCCACGGCATTCCAGACACGGGAAGTGCTCGACGCCGTGAACGCTGATTCGGGAGTTCCGCTGACCGAAATGCGCGTCGACGGCGGAATGGTCGCCAACGACGCACTGATGCAGTTCCAGGCGGACATCCTGGGTGTGGACGTCGTCCGTCCCGAGGTCGTGGAGACTACGGCCCTGGGTGCTGCCTATGCTGCCGGCCTTGCTGTCGGGTTCTGGAATGACACCGACGAACTGGCGGCCAACTGGAACGAAGGCAAGCGCTGGACCCCAAACATGGAGCAGTCCGAACGGGACCGGCAGATGCGCCTGTGGAACAAGGCAGTAACCCGGACCTTCGACTGGGTGGATGAGGACGTGCTCTAGTCCGATCCCTGTCGTCTCCTTGCAGAAGTGCCGCCCTTGCCGGGGCGGCACTTCTGTCTTAACGGTGTGTTGTGTTTGACCGGTCCCCGTCCGCTCGGTAGCGTTCCCTGAGCATCAAGGGTGATGCAGATCACAGAAGCGGGTAGCAGTTGTCTCTTGAATCAAAGTCAGACGCAGTATGGGGGGAAGCGCCCGTAGCCGTCATTGGTGCAGGTCCGAGCGGCCTTGCGGCCATGAGGGCGCTGACCAGGCGGGGGCTGGATGCAGTGGGATTCGAGGCACATTCCGACGTCGGCGGGCTGTGGAACATCGAGAATCCAGCCAGCACGGTCTACGAGTCGGCGCATCTGATCTCCTCGAAGACCACCACCCAGTTCAGCGAGTTTCCCATGCCCGCCGGGACCCCCGATTATCCGGGACACCGCCACCTCCTGGGCTACTTCCGGGACTATGCCGGGGCTTTTGGCCTCACCGGCCGGATCCGGTTCAACACCCGGGTCACCAGCGCGGTGCCGGACGACGGCGGCTGGACCGTTCAGTGGGAGTCTCCCGGCGGAAGCGGAAGCGGAAGGTTCAGTGCGGTGATTGCGGCCTCAGGGACGCTCCACACTCCCAGCCTGCCGGAGTTCCGGGGCAGCTTTGACGGGGAAATACGGCATGCGGCCAGTTACAAGTCCGCTGCCGAATTCGCCGGCAAGCGGGTGCTGATTGTCGGTGCGGGCAACAGCGGCTGCGACATCGCCGTCGATGCCGTCCACCATGCCGCCGCCGTGGATATCAGTGTCCGGCGCGGCTACTACTTTGTCCCCAAGTACGTCTTCGGGCGGCCCACGGACACACTGAACCAGGGCAAACCGCTGCCCCGGCCGCTCAAGCAGTTCCTCGATAAGAGGCTGCTGCGGATGTTCACGGGCGACCCGGTGCGGTTCGGCTTTCCCAAACCGGACTACGGCATCTATGAGTCCCATCCGGTGGTGAACTCACTGATCCTGCATCATCTGGGACACGGCGACCTCACGGTGAAGCCGGACGTTGACCGGCTTGAGGGGCACACGGTCCATTTCCGGGACGGCAGTTCGGGGGAGTACGACCTGATCCTGTGCTCTACCGGCTATGTGCTGGACTACCCCTACCTCCGCCCGGAGCTGCTGGACTGGACCGGCGCTGCTCCGTCGCTGTACCTGAACATCTTCAGCCGGCAGGCACGCAACCTGCTGGTGGTCGGCATGGTGGAAGCTTCCGGCCTTGGCTGGGAAGGCAGATACCGGCAGGCAGAGCTCGCAGCCGCCTACCTCGCCGCGCAGCGGGACGATCCTGCTGCCGCCGGCAGGTTTGAGGAACTGGTTGCCGGAGAGTCGCCGGATGTTACGGGCGGCTACCGTTACCTGGGGCTGGACCGGATGAGCTACTACGTGAACAAGGACGCCTACCGCGCGGAGCTTGCTGCCCATCTAGACCGGCTGGCTGTCGAACCCGCTCCCGAAGACGCACTGAGCGAGGTACACAGCTGATGCCCATCGACGACGTCGTACTTAATTTTTCCCCCGCCTCCCTGGTCATCCTGAACGTGGTGCTGGCGGTCATCATTCTGGGCATTGCGCTGGAAGTGCGTCCGGCTGACTTCCGGACAGTGCTGCGGAGCCCCAAAGCAGTAGTCCTGGGGATCGCGGCCCAGTACCTGCTCCTTCCGGCCGTTACCGTCGGCATCGCCCTCCTGCTGAATGTTCCGGCTTCCATCGCCCTCGGCATGATCCTGGTGGCGTGCTGCCCGCCGGGCGGGATCTCGAATGTCCTGACGCACCGTGCGCATGGTGACGTAGCGCTGTCCGCGTCGATGACCGCCGTGTCCAACCTCGTGGCGATCATCGTGATGCCGCTCAACGTGGCGTTTTGGGCGGCACTGAGTCCGTCCACGGCCACACTGATGCGCGACTTCTCGCTGGACCGGGGCGGGATGCTGATCCAGGTCCTGCTGATCATCGGTGTTCCGTTTGCGGTGGGCATGCCTCTTGCCCGACGCTTTCCCGGCCTCACGGACCGGTTGCGGCCCTGGGTCCAGCGCATCGGGCTGATCGCCCTCCTGGCGTTTATCGTGGCCGGAACGGCAAGCAACCTGGGCCCGCTCCGGGAACACCTCGGCACGATTTTCCTGGTCGTTTTACTGCACGACGCCGTTGCACTGGCCGTCGGGTACTGGGCGGCGGCCGCGGTCCGGCTGGATGAGCCCAGCCGCAGGGCGGTTACCTTCGAGGTCGGGGCACGCAACACCGGGCTGGGGCTCGGTCTGACCCTCACGTTCTTCGCCGGGCTCGGCGGAATGGCCATGGTCGCGGCCTGGTGGGGCATCTGGGACATCCTGGCCGGACTTGTCCTCGCCGCGTGGTGGCGGCGCCGGGATGCGAAACGGGCTGCGGGACTGGACGGACAGCGGGAGGAAGCTCTGTGACCCGCGTGTGCGTCACCGGCGGCAACGGATTTCTCGGCAGTGCGGTTGTGGCGCGGCTGGCGGCAGACCCCGGTGTCAGCCATGTGCTCAGCCTCGACATCCGGGAGCCGGCAGAAGAGCGCAGGCTCGACGGCGTCGAGTACGCCCTGGCGGATGTTTGTTCCCCCGATGTCGCACGCCTGCTGCAGGCGCACAGGATCGACACCGTGGTCCACCTGGCGGCGATTGTGAATCCCGGCAAGGACACCACCCGGGAGCAGGAGTTCCAGGTCGACGTGGTGGGATCACGGACCGTTTTGGCGGCGTGCACGCAGTCCGGTGTGAAGCACGTGGTGATCTCCTCCTCCGGTGCCGCGTACGGCTACCACGCCGACAACCCGGACTGGCTCCGCGAATCCGATCCGCTGCGCGGCAACGACGAGTTCGCCTACTCCCGCCATAAGCGATTGGTTGAAGAAGAGCTCGCCAGGTTCCGGGACGAGCATCCTGAACTGCAGCAGACCATCTTCCGGATCGGCACCATCCTGGGGGAGCGGGTCCGCAACCAGATCACCGCCCTCTTTGATGCGCCCCGGCTGCTGCGTGTGGCCGGAAGCGAGTCACCGTTTGTGTTCATCTGGGACCAGGATGTGGCTGACGCCATGGTGCAGGCAGTGCTGACCGGCCGCAGCGGCATCTTTAACGTAGCCGGTGACGGCGCCCTGACCATGCGGGAGATCGCGGACCTGCTGGGCAAACGGACCATCACTGTTCCCGCACCGCTGCTGGCTGCCGGTCTCTGGCTGGGGCACAAGCTGAAGCTGACCGTCCACGGCCCCGAGCAGCTGCGCTTCCTGCGTTACCGGCCCGTCCTGGACAACAGTGCGTTGAAGGACGAGTTTGGTTTCACGCCCTCGCGCAGCAGCAGGGAGGCCTTCCTTGCGTTCCGGGCGGCGAGGCAGGCTTGAGGCCGGCAGGGGCGATGACGACGCCGCTGCCGGCCGCACTGGCTTACGCAGCCGGCAGCAGAACCACCCTGAACCGGGCTAGAAGTAGCTCACACCATTGGTCTTGAACGGCAGTCCCAGACCGCCGGCCACTTCCGCCAAGACCTCAGGGCAGAAGAAGTACCACTTCAATTCCGCGATCAGCGGGGCGCCGAAGGCAGGGCGAACCCGCAGGACGTCGGACACGACCTCCGATGCCCCGGGGGCACCCTTCTGGCGCTCCCACATCAGGATGACGTCCTCGCCGTCGAATCGATGGACGGTTGACCGGTGGATTTCTGCGGCGTCCGGGCCGAATGTGTCCGTCAGGGATCCGGTACGGATTTCCTCATGTCCGGTTTCAGTGGCGTTGCCGACCACCTCGGACCGTCCGCTTGTCAGGAACAAGGACACCATGGCGTCGATGTCATAGGCGTTGAATGCCGCGGCCAGCCGGCGCAGCAGCGCCTCGTGTCCGGCGGGCTGGACGGTGTCCCGGGATCCCGCTGACACTGCTTTGGGGAATGGTCCTGCAGGATCCGTGGCGGTACGTGCCGCCTGCAGTGTCGCCCGGCCGCGGTGCAGGGCGGATTTCACGGCGCCGGGAGTCGTCTCCAGCATCTCGGCTATCTCGGCCAGGGGATAGGAGAACACATCCTTGAGGACCACGCATGCGCGCTCCCGCGGCGGCAGCAGGTGCAGCAGCTGACGCAGCGCGGACTCGACCGCAAGGTTTGCCAGTGGATCCGGCGCCGCGTCGTCGGGAAAGTCAGGGGCGGAATCGGTCCACTCAAGGGCCGCCCGGCTGCTGCGGCGCAGGGAGTCGATCCACGTGTTCGTAGCGATCCGGATCAGCCATGCCTGGGTATTGCGGATGGGTTCATACCGCTGCGATGCTTCCGCAAGGGCCTTCGTCAGGGTTTCCTGCAGCAGGTCCTCAGCATCCCACACCGTGGGCGTCAGGCTGCGGCAGTACGCGTACACCGAAGCCCGGACCGGTTCCAATGCCACCAGGAAATCGCGGCGTGCCTGCCGCAGATTCGCCCTGTTCTCCGCCAAAGCCGCCGTTTCGCCTGCCGTGCCGGCTTCGAAAGCCGTTCCCGTTTCGAGTGTCATTGCGGTTCCCCTCGCTCTCCCGCCCGCGGCGGTGCCTATGATAAGCATGGCACTTTGCCATTCTCTTACCGGGTAGACGCACAGGGAGCCCGCAAAGATACGCCGCAGCCGGAACCTGTTCCGCAGCATGGCAGAATCGCCGCAGGAAGCCGCTTAGGCGCGGTCCGTCATAACGCTGTGGCGGGCACTGCCGTCGGGCGCTGCCTGTTGTAAAGTGGAGAAATGACCGCTTTGCTCCTCCTTAGATAGCCGCGTTTGTATCAAACGCGGCAGCCCCTTGCATATGACGAGGGGCTTTTGTGTGTCTGGGAAGAGTCAACAGCGCAGGCGGAACCGGCGGCACGCCGGACATCCGCGGATCACCAGGATTTTTGAGGACAGAGGCGAAGCATAGTGAGCACGCAGTCACAGACTGAGCAGTCGGAAGAGGCCGTATACAGTTTCGCGGCCATGGAGAAGAAGTGGCCGGCTGTCTGGGACGACCTTGGCGTCTTCACTCCGGCCGACGACGGTTCGAAGGAACGCCGCTACGTCCTGGACATGTTCCCCTACCCGTCCGGGGACCTGCACATGGGCCATGCTGAGGCGTTCGCGATGGGCGACGTCGTTGCCCGCTACTGGCGCCAGCTCGGCTTCGACGTCCTGCACCCGATCGGCTGGGACTCCTTTGGCCTGCCGGCCGAGAACGCCGCGATCAAGCACAACGCCCATCCGAGCGAGTGGACCTACCGCAACATCGACACCCAGGCCGGCTCCTTCAAGCGCTACGCCATCAGCGTGGACTGGTCCCGCCGCCTGCACACCTCCGACCCGGAGTACTACCGCTGGACCCAGTGGCTGTTCACCCGCTTCTACGACCGTGGCCTGGCCTACCGCAAAAACTCGCCGGTCAACTGGTGCCCGAAGGACCAGACCGTGCTGGCCAACGAACAGGTCGTCAACGGTGCCTGCGAACGCTGCGGCACCCAGGTCACCAAGAAGTCCCTGAACCAGTGGTACTTCAAGATCACCGACTACGCCGACCGCCTGCTCGATGACATGGACCAGCTGAAGGGCCACTGGCCCGAGCGTGTGCTGGCCATGCAGAAGAACTGGATCGGCCGCTCCGAAGGCGCCCACGTCCGCTTCGACATCGAAGCCGCGGGGAACAAGCCCGAGCAGCAGGTCACGGTCTTTACCACCCGCCCGGACACGCTGTACGGCGCCACGTTCTTCGTTGTCGCCGCGGACGCCCCGCTGGCCCTGGACCTGGTCACGGATGAGCACCGCGCCGCGCTGGAAGAGTACCGCGAGCAGGTCAAGGCGCTGTCTGACATCGAACGGCAGGCCACCGACCGGACCAAGACCGGTGTCTTCACCGGCCGCTATGCCGTTAACCCGCTCAACGGCGAAAAGCTGCCCGTGTGGGCTGCAGACTACGTCCTGGCTGACTACGGCACCGGCGCCATCATGGCCGTGCCTGCGCATGACCAGCGCGACCTGGACTTCGCCCGGACCTTCGACCTGCCGGTGCGGACCGTGCTGGACACCGGCGAGGAGGACCCCGCCGTCAGCGGCACTGCCACCGTCGGCGAGGGCACGCTGGTGAACTCCGGGGAGCTCTCCGGACTGCCGAAGTCCGAAGCCATCCCGGCCGCCGTCGCCATCCTGGAAGAAAAGGGCACGGGCGAGAAGTTCGTCAACTTCCGCCTGCGTGACTGGCTGCTCTCCCGCCAGCGCTTCTGGGGCACCCCGATCCCCATCATCCACTGTGAGAAGTGCGGCGAAGTTCCGGTCCCCGATGACCAGCTGCCGGTCACCCTGCCCACGAACCTGGTGGGCGAGGCGCTGGCTCCCAAGGGAACCTCTCCGCTGGCCTCGGTTGAAGAATGGGTCAACGTTTCCTGCCCGTCCTGCGACGGACCGGCCAAGCGGGACACCGACACCATGGACACCTTCGTGGACTCGTCCTGGTACTTCATGCGCTTTGTGTCCCCGCACTACACCGAGGGTCCGTTCGATCCCGAGGCCGTGCGGAACTGGATGCCGGTCGGCCAGTACGTCGGCGGCGTCGAGCACGCGATCCTGCACCTGCTCTACTCCCGGTTCTTCACCAAGGTGGTCAAGGACATGGGCCTGATCGAGGCTGACGAACCGTTCACAGCCCTGCTGAACCAGGGCCAGGTCCTCAACGGCGGCAAGGCCATGTCCAAGTCCCTGGGCAACGGCGTCGACCTGGGCGAACAGCTCGATAAGTACGGCGTCGATGCCGTGCGCCTGACCATGATCTTCGCCTCCCCGCCGGAGGACGACGTCGACTGGGCGGACGTCTCGCCGTCGGGCTCCGCGAAGTTCCTGGCCCGCGCCTGGCGCCTGGGCCAGGACGTTGCCAGCGAACCTGGCGCGGACTTCGCTGCCGGCGACAAGAAACTGCGCTCGGTCACGCACCGGACCATTGCCGACGCCACCGAGCTGCTCGAGGCCGGCAAGTTCAACGTCGTCATCGCGAAGCTGATGGAGCTGGTCAACGCGACCCGCAAGACCATCGATTCCGGTGCCGGTGCTGCCGATCCGGCCGTCCGTGAAGCAGCGGAAGCCGTGGCCGTGATCCTCAGCCTCTTCGCCCCCTACACGGCCGAGGACCTGTGGAACGCGCTGGGCCACCCGGCGTCCGTTGCCAACGCAGGCTGGCCGGCGGTCGACGAGACCCTGCTGGTGCAGGACACCGTCACCGCGATCGTCCAGGTCAAGGGCAAGGTCCGCGACCGGCTGGAGGTTCCGGCGGATATCACCGAGGACGCGCTGCGCGAACTGGCGCTGGCTTCGGAGCAGGTGCAGAAAACGCTCGACGGCGCCGGCATCCGAACCGTCATTGTGCGGGCGCCCAAGCTCGTGAACATCGTGCCTGCCTAGCCCATGGTCGACTGGGCGGCGATGCGCGGACGGTGGTTCAAGTCCCGGACAGCCGGGGTTGCTGAACCAGCTCCCCGCCCGCGCGTCGCCGTCGTCACCGATTCCGCTTGTTCCCTGCCTGACGGCTGGGTTGCTTCGGACGCGGCGGGTGGCCTGGTCCGGGTCGTATCCATGCCGGTGATGATCGGTGACCAGATCTACGGCGAGGGTACCGACAAGATGATCGGTGCCCTTGCACTGGCCCTGGCGCAGGGCCAGGACGTGCGCACCTCCCGGCCTGCACCGGGCCAGTTCGAGGCCGTCTACGCCGAGCTTGCTGCTGCCGGGTTTGAGGCAGTTGTCTCGGTGCACCTCTCTGCCAAGCTTTCCGGCACCGTGGATTCGGCCCGGCTGGCGGCGCGGGCCTCTCCCATTCCCGTCCACGTGATTGATACGGCGTCGGTGGCCATGGGCCTCGGCTTCGCCGTGCAGGCTGCCGCAGCCGCTGCCCTGGCCGGTGATGACGCTGAGCGGGTTGCTGACGCCGCCGTCTCCAGCGCTGCCGGGGCCCACATCCTGTTCTATGTACCCAGCCTCGACCAGCTGCGCCGCGGCGGGCGCCTCGGTGCTGCTGCCGGCTGGTTCGGCACCCTGTTCGCCGTCAAGCCGATCCTGGCGATCCGGGACGGGCTGGTGGTTCCGCTGGAACGGGTCCGCACCGCGCCCAGGGCACTGGCCCGGCTGGAAGAGCTCTCACGCGAGGAAATCGCCCGGCGGACCGGGACCGTGCGTGTGGCAGTGCACCACTTCGGAAACGAAGCTGAAGCGGAAAAGCTTGCGTCCGCCGTTGTACGGGACCGTGCTGATGCCGAGGTAATGCTCTGCCCGCTGCCGGCTGTCCTGGCGGCACATGCCGGGCTGGGTGTTCTGGCGGTGGCGGTTGCGCCCGCTGTGGACGTTCCGGATGATGCCGGTGCCGGGGATTCCGGCGCTGCGGGCACAGAGCCCCGTGCGGCTTTTGGCCCCGCCAAAACGGCTCCGGCGCCCGATGCGGGCCCCCTGCCCAAGCCGTTGAATGATGCTGATAGTCACCTGGACATCGACTGACGGGAAACAGTTTCCTGCACAGTTTTCTGAAACCGGGCCGCCGGTGGACAGCACTCCCTGCCGTGAGCTGCCAGAGGCTCCGGGCACTTACGCTGGCGTGCATGGCCTCCAGGCGGCCGCCTCTCTGGCCCACAGTCAAATTACAAAGCGCAAACGGTCGAAGGCATACAGTCGTCGCGGATGAGAAGGAAGTCTGTGGCGCCCGCACCTGGACCGAGGAGCGGTGGCTCGGTGGCAAGGTCTGCTTTGTCATCCTCGGTTTCCTTGAGATGGAGTCGGGACGGCCAATGGACGGATTCTGTGCAGACTATGCAACTGTGCAGCAACTGCAGCCCCGGTCCATGTCGAGAGTCGGCGGTGGTCGGCGAGCTGGGCCTGCAGGTCAGCACCGATCTTGGAGACGAATGGCCGTTGACAGTCCGTACGTTGTCGCACGGTGTGAGAGCGTCACCGGCGGACGGAGTCACCAAATGGCCACCGTCGATGATCCTGACAGCAATGTGTACGCCGCCAACGGCCCGGCCAAGGATCCTGGAGAATATCTGCGCATTGATCCGATTTGGGTCCTAATCCGAATGCTGAAGAGTTGAAGATCGGCCTCAGCCCCACCACTTAGGCAGCTTTTGAACTGTGCGGCTGATGAACCGACAGGACCAATACTTGTCATGGGTGCGGATGTCCACTGACAATTGCAGTAGCAACACCTGGATATGCGCTTCGGATCGGTGTTATACACCGAGTGCGTTTGTACCGTGTGTCGGTCACCGAAGGTGACACGGTGCAAGTGTCTCTAAGAGAATGGCCTCCAGGAGGAGAGCACATGGTCGACCCACCTTCACCTCAAAAGTTGCCGACGCAGTCCAGTTTGCGTCAACCCGTAGCGCCGAATGTCGTTAGACCCACTCCGATATTGAAGATTGCGCCGCCTGCACGTCCGCCCCGTAACGGACCAGGTACGTCCACCCAAACAATAGTCCCTTCCGGACCCCGTAAGAGCTCAGTGACCGTAGAAAAAACCAACCGCGTCATTTTTATGTTAACTATTGATGTGGACGCGAGGCGTGTTGCTCTGTGGCCAACAGACGGGTTTGCTCCGATCCGGGGGAATGTACTAACCGACCTTGCGGTAGGCCTTTATGTACTCACGGTTGATCAGCCTCGAGAGCAGTGGAATATAAGTGGACCGCAAGTGCAGATTGGGCAGCGTTTTGCTGTGGATTTAGTTGGCGTTGAGAATCCTTTCAACCTCACCTACACGGATAAAGTGGCCCTCCTTGTGCACAAGGGGATACCATTGGAAACAAGAGAATTTGAGAAAATTGAGACACGCCTGATCGATTCTGTCTATGACAAGGCCGAAGTTTCAACAGGTAAAATTTATGATTCCATAGTCGGCTTGCCTGGGGTGGATCTTTACGACATGATCGACGAATTATGGTCGGATCCCGAAAAGGGGCAAGGTACCATCTACAAACTATTGGAATACTTCAACTACTTTCCCAAAACGGAGCATGAAGAGATGCAAGTCGTACTTCATGCGCTGGAGTGCTTTGCTGTCCCTCCTGAAAAGTTGTACATAGACTCATTCACGAAGTGCTATGTGCACCCGGACAGCTATGGAGACCACCCCTACATCGACCAAAACGGAAATGCCGACACCCTTTTGATCTTTTTATATGACGATCTTTCACCTAAGCGTCTGCTTTGTGTTCCCTCGCGTGAAATTTTGGACACAGGAGGGCCGTCGAAGGGCGAGGCGCTGCAGAACTCGCACTTCGGAACAATAGGATTGTTGTTTCCACCTCAGCTCGCGGCAAACTCGATTCCACGAATGGTCATGGCAAAAAGGGAAAGACTGGCTGAAATCAGTGTTATGAACTTCGATTTCGTCCTTCAATCATGGCAAGGGGTCGAGATGTTCATTTATCTTGCAGGAGGTTCAGCAAACGTTGAGCCAGGCACGGGTAGGCGCCCGCCCTACAAAGGGTTAAAGCGGCCGGTCAGTGACGCAGCAGCGAAGCAGCCGGGACGGTGGGAACCGGAGTTTCCCTCACGCACGGGTACCGAGGATTCCAAATACGAGGCCAGGGTGTGCAAGAAGGATGAGGGTCTGATTTATCGGGCGGAACGCAACGGAATAGCTTACAAGTTTGACGGGGAGGAAAATGCTGGCAAAGTATTGGTGGACGCTAAGCACTGGACGGATAATGGAAAGCAGGTCGCGCTCATGCGAGGTGATTTCGGGTTGCGTGCCTTTGATAGATTTGCGGCCAAGCTTGAGGAGAGGGCTCTGATTCAAGTACATGTGGCGAACGGTCGACAAATAAAATGGCCGGTTAGCCACCCTGAGTCTACGAGAATGCTCCAGGAATTTATGAATGTAAAGAAACTACCAATAAATGTCGTATATACCCCTTGAGGAGACAGAACCAGCCATGTGCTCCATGGTATGCCGTTTCCAGATGATCTGGTCAATTCCTACCATCGTGAAGTCGAATCGGAACTGATTCAGGGGTAAAGAGGCCGGGGGGATTCACCTCGACCATGGGTATTCGCAAGTTGTTCCGGTGAAGCCGTCGCTCCAGCGCCTCACGACTTTTCAGTGCAGTACTTTGGGTTAGCCCTCCCCGACCTAGCTCGGCCGTATAGTCAGCAACGGCTTCGGCATCATTCAGGACCAGGAGAACATGGTGCATGTCGTTGAGTGCCAGCATCAATCGTGTTCTGAGAGACGGATCCACACGTCTCTGGCTTCATGGGAATGGCGGAGCGTAGTTTTTCAGGGCAATGCATGAGCGCTCCTTTGGAGCCGCTACGCAGGGTGTCGTTCGTCCCCTCCGAGCACCTCTTAGGTACTTCACGGTCTGACTGAATTGGAGGGACGCAACTCAGAGGCCTTCGAGCCTGTACTCGGTGGCTACCACCTGATCTGTCGGCAGTATCTCGGTCCACTCGCTAAACACCGAAAAAGGCTTGCTCCCGAACTCGACACCGCCAGCGAGTGGATCGAATCCGCGAGAGAATACCATCTCTGCAGGGAGTGCGGCCTTTGAATTGACGTCGCTGGGCTCAACAGGGACCGGGGTGAGTGAGTCGGCCTGGTCTTTCGCGATCTTGCCCGCGATCTTCAGAAGCACCTGTTCCATCGTGAGGCCTAAATATTCCGGGGGATCTTGATTCTCATCAAACGGATATGGCTCGTTCAATCCGTCAGAACCAGCGACTTCAGGACGGCGAAGCCAAGCGATCGCATCGCGTTCACGACCTGGGCGAATCGGAAGAACTACTTTCACCCAGGGAGAATTTAGAAACGCGTTGCGGTTGACATCACCGTCGAGCTGAATCAACCAGCCGAGCGAGGCTCCTAACGGAGCGGGGGCAGTTTCCTCAGTAATCAGATAGTAGGGGCGGTGCCCGGTCGCCTCTGTAGCGCTGGACCCAAGTTTGACCTTTCCCAACGCCACAGCCTTGGGCTCGACAATCGTGGTCGGCTGAAATTCTCCCGCCTTCGTGACAGGAACAAGTTTCTGCGTCCGCGGTCGCCACCAGTCTGGTGCGACGAAGTAGAGCATCGACTCAATGTCGAAGAAGTATCGGATGAGTTCAGATGTCACGTGAAAGTCGTCGCTCGCCCAACTCTCCTGCTTGCCGTACAGACGGGAAACAACTTTCCTATATATAACTGATCGTTCCTCCTCCCGCAGGTGCTCGGCATTACGCGGCGTGACCTGCCCCGAGAGCTTGAGTCGCTTGCGCAGTGTTGTGAAGAAGAGCTGTTCCTTCTTTACAGCGACTTCGTCGTCATAAGCTTTTTGGGATTTATCGTTCGCCGCTTCGACTGCGGCAATCGCAGCTGGGGTCGGCTTGTAGATGAAGGTGGCTTCGAACGGGATATTGGGTTTGCCTTCGAAGTTCGCGTAAGTCAGCAGGAGGCGGAATGTGTTGTTGTTGGGGACCGTGCCCGCGGGCGGTGCCTCCAGAGTAAATGTGTGGTCGAACTGGATGATGTCATCCGCCCCCACATCTGGGACGAAGATTCCATGTCCTCCGTGATCCGGTGATGTTGTGTAGGTATTCTCGGCCTCGTCGTCTGCTCCGTGAATAAGGATGAAAGGTACAGCGAGCTGATGTGTCTTGTCCTGATCCTGCGGCGTGGGTTTCACGTCCGGTTCCTTGATGCCGGCGGCAGCCGCGGCGGCCGCCTCATGAACGAACTCGCCGATTCCGAGAGGGTCCCCAGGGTTGTCGACGTAGAGCTGCCAGCAGAGCTGTTGACCGAGATCCTGTACTTGCACGGCCACCTTGCGCATCTTGCGGCTGAGTTCGTAACTGACGAGCCTGTTCGTCGTGTTCTGCAGCACATAACGCCGGCTTGAGGTGTCGGTCGTCTCCGAGACCGTGCGGAACGTGGTCTTGAAGTCCTGTCGAACTTCGCTGGAAAGTTTTGAACTCTGCTCTCGCATGTGCTTGTGTGTTTGTTCCTGCGCTTGTTTCCGGGATGTGTCGAGGTTGAAACTTGCGCTGCCGCTTGCTTGAAAGACTGAGGCGACGCCGCCGCTGGCCGTCGCGGTAGCCCCTAGCTTGACGTCGTTCATGTTCTCGACCTTCACCGCGTCTGACAACTCGTCCTGACCTCCTTCATTGAGCTCGGTCTTTTGAACGGTTTGGACGGATTGTTCAGAAGACTCCTCCACTAGGGTGCGTCTAGTGTTGACCTCGACGAGTTCGACCGTGCCTCCAGGGCTGAGCCAGACGTGGCCCACTGGTGGGCCGAGGAAGCTGCCGAGTTCGAAGAAGTACTCTCGGAAGCGGTGCAGGATACCGATAGGTGAGAGAAAGATATCCTGCGCAGGATGCTGAGCAGAAAGGAACTCGATGGCGGCTGCGGATCTTTCCCATGGCTGCATCGAATGCTCAAAGAGCAACTCAAGTGCGCGGGGTGAGTTCTCTGCAAGATGGCGCAGGAGCCCGGCGGCAGCAACCTCGCGGCTAAGTTCTGCGCCAGGGAGACGCTTGGGGTCTACATCAGAAAGAAGTTCGCCGGTCAGAGAAATCAGCGGTGCGTCATCACCGACTAGCATTCTCTGCCACCCTTCGGCATCTAAGGACTGGCTGCCAGCGTGTGTCACAATAGCGCGTCCGATGCGAGAGCCGGTGCGGTCGGTCATCATCGTCCGCAGCACGTCGGGGACAGGGCTCTCCCGGTTCACTTCAGTTACGTTGCGCAAGTGGCTAGTCGCATTTTCAAAGCGCCTAGCCAGTCCGGCGGCCAGTTCCTCGATTTGCAACCTGCTCCGCCATCCGATAAGCGGCTGATACATGCCGAACAGTTCGCTTGCGTAAGGGAGGGGACGAGAAGGTGGCAATCCTGGAGCAGACCACAGACCATTGGCCCCTTCCGGAACTACATCCGGGATAACGAGTATTTCTCCAATAGGAAGGTCGAAGGGTTCATCAATTCTGTTCGCGACCGCAATAAGCAGGGAACGAGTGGCATCTCCGTAGTAGCTCTCCGCAAGATTGGAGAGCGTATCACCAGCTACGACTTCATGTATTTTCGCCATGGCTGTCTCACATGTCCACGAACTATTAAAGAAGTACCAGCAGGAACAGTACGCCTAAGAGCAACGGTTGGATAGGGAACAGCTCGTATCTTCACTCCCAGGCTGGCCGAACCTATACACAACCGCGGACGGTGGTTCAAATCCTGGACAGCCGGGGTTGCTGAACCAGTTCCCCGCCCTCGCACTGGCCCTGTGCCACGGCCAGTGCGAGGGCGCCAATCATCTTGTATGTATCCTCTCCGTCTGGCGGTGGCGGTTCCGCGCGCTGTTGAGGTTCCGGGCGCCGCCGGGGCCGGAGATTCCGGCGCTGCGGATTCTGCCTCGGGAACGCCCACGGCGCGCGGCGTTCCTACGACGCTAAATGGTCCGGCTGTTGAGGCTGACGATGATCATGAAACAGATATCGACACCGGCTTCGCCGGTCGAGGCGTAGCGGCTGCCAATTGCTCCAGCTGTCGGTTGAGGGCCGGACGGGTCATCTGCCGTGGCGCTTGGGGACCAATACCCCTTCACACCCGGCATGACGGCAGCGACCAGCTAGCCGGGTCCACAACGGCGGCCAGTGGCCTGCCCGAGGTTGCCGGACGGGCAATAGGTTTAGCGGCATGGCTGCACACCGTTGGGACACTGAAACCCCGGATACTCTGACGACCCGTCTGGCGGCGCGGAGGGAGGCGGTGTCAGCCGGTACCGATGGCGTCAACGCCGAGCCGCCTCGCCGCCGGTGGGGTTTTCCGTTTCGGGCGGCAGTACTGGCCTCCTGCCTGCTGTTGGTCGGAGCCATTGCACTGCCGCTGATGGGCGACCGCACACCCCATGAGGCAGTCTCCATCGAGCTCGATGTTCCGGACGCCGGGGAGACATCCGGGACTGGAGAGAGCGGGGACGGCAGCGCGGCAGCAGGGGTTTCCACAGATCCGGAAGAACCTCCGGGCAAGGTCCTGCCAGGAGGCACTCCGGCCGCTGGCAATGCGGGTGAAGGACAAGCCGGAACTGAGCTGGTGGTTCATGTGGCAGGTTCGGTCGTCTCGCCCGGCATCGTCAGGATTCGGCCCGGCAGCCGGGTCGCCGATGCCGTTGAGGCTGCCGGCGGCGCCACCCCGGACGCCGACCTGAGGCTAGTGAATCTCGCTGCCACGCTGGAAGACGGCAACATGGTGGTGGTGCCGGTACAGGGCGACACGGCAGGTGGTGCCGGCGGCTCGCCCGCCGCAGAAACAGGAGTGGCGGGAGCCGTCGCTGATCCGGGCAGCGGGATGGCCGGTGAACTTTCGGGCGATGCGGGTACCGAGGGGGGAACGGTCAACCTCAACACCGCCGGGGAAGCTGAACTGCAGACACTGCCCAGGATCGGTCCGGTTCTGGCAGCCCGCATCGTCGCATGGCGTACCGACCACGGCAGGTTTGCCCGTCCTGAAGACCTGGACGCCGTTCCCGGAATCGGGGAGGCCATGCTGAGCGCTCTCCTTCCACTGGTTACGGTCTAAGCCGCGTGTTCTCCCCGGCCAGGCCATGATCCGCCCCAGTCCCTGGTCCCGTTACATCACAGCCGCGGTGCGGCCGCGTGCGCCGGAAACGGCCGACGGACCTTTCCCCGGGCCTGGGGAGGACGCCCGTACGGACAGCGCAAAGTCATGGGGCAAGGCAACAGGAACACTGGTGGCAGCCGTCTTTCGGGACAGGGACAAGGACAGGGATCCTAAGGCGGATGTTCCGCCGCGGCTGATCGAACTTCGGCTGGTACCCGTGGCTGGAACTGCGTGGGTGGCTGCAGCGGTGGCGATCCGGTTACCTGCGTCCTTCCTTCTCCCCGCAGTTGTCGCAGCGATGACGCTGCTGGTGGTGGTGCTGGCCGCTGCTGCCGTTCTCCACGCGCGGCATGCGGCCTCTGCCACAGGGGATGAACCCCGCCGGCGCAGGGGAGCGAGGGCGGTGCTGTCGATGCTGCTTCCGCCCGTTGCCGTGGCAGTTCTGGTGTCCATGAGCGCCGGGACCAGCCTGATCGACCGGACGGCAGGACCCGTAGGGGAAGCAATTGACCGGGAAGCGGTGATCTCCGGAGAGTTCCGGGCACTTTCCGATGCACGTGCCGGCACCCCCGACCGCTTCAGCGGAAAAGCACGCTATCTCGTGGAAGGGATGCTGCTCAGTTTCACCCGGGAAGGGACGAGATCAGGCGCCGCAGCACCCGTCCTGGTAATTGGCGGCGACACTTACGCCGGGATTCGGCTTGGCGACACGTTCACCACCTCCGGCCAGCTGCAGGCCGCGCGGCCCGGAGACCGGGCTGCCGCTCTCCTGCGGGCGGGGCAGGCTCCTGACGTGGTCCCGGCCAGCGGGCTGTACGGAGTTGCTTCCGGCCTGCGCACCAACTTTGCCGCGCACGCGGCCGGCCTGGGTGAAACAGATGCCGCCGGCCTGCTGCCGGGCATGGTGCTGGGGGACAGGGCCTCCCTCCCAGAGGACCTGGCTGCTGCCATGAAGGACACCGGGCTCACTCACCTCACGGCGGTCTCAGGTGCGAACTGCAGTTATCTCCTGGCGTTTGTTTTCCTGCTGGCACGCATGCTGAAACTGTCCAGGTTCTGGGCGGCGGCTGCAGGGCTGGGCGCACTGGCAGCGTTTGTCCTCATCGTCCGCCCCGATGCCAGCGTGCTCAGGGCAGCCGTTATGGGAACCATTGGAACGGCCGCCGTGCTGAGCGGACGCGGAAAAATGCCCGCCTCGCTCCTCTGCCTGTGTGCCGCCATCCTGCTGGTTGTCGATCCGTGGCTTAGCGGCAGCTATGCCTTCATCCTCTCCGTCTGCGCGACCGCCGGCCTCGTCGTTCTCGGACCGGTTTTCTCTGCTGCCTTGGAACGGTTCCTGCCCCACCCGGTTGCGGTGCTCGCTGCGATCCCGCTGGCGGCGCAAGTGGCGTGCGCCCCTGTGCTTGTCCTGCTGCAGCCCCAGGTACCGATGTACTCATTGCCGGCCAATATGGCTGCGGCGCCCGCGGTGCCGCTGGTCACGGTCCTCGGTATGGCCGCGGTCGTTGTTGCTCACGTTCTCCCCGGGCTGGCACTGCCGTTGGTGTGGACCGCCGGTGCGGGGGCGGGGTGGGTTGCGGCCGTTGCACGGTTTTTTGCCGAAGCACCCGGGGCGCTGCTCCCCTGGATGTCCGGACCGGGCGGTGCGGCAGCCATGGCAGCCGCCAGTGCTGGGCTGGCAGCTGGTATGTTCCGCCTGGTCCGGACGGCGGGAAGCACACCGTACGGGCGCCGCACCGCGGGAGGAGCATCAGGAAAGACAGGAGCAGGAGGAAGGACAGAAACAGGAGCACCAGGGTTTAGGAAACGGGCTTGGGCCGGGGCAGCCTTGCTGCTGGCCGTGGTGTTCCTGGTGATGCGGTGCCAGCCGGATTCCTCCGCACCGGTGCCTCATGACTGGGTGGCTGCGGCCTGCGACGTAGGGCAGGGTGATGCCCTGGCCCTGCGGTCCGGACCGCGGTCAGCCGTTCTGGTCGACGCCGGCCCGGACCCCGCTGCCCTTGATGCCTGCCTGGACCTGCTGGACGTAGACACCGTAGACCTGCTCGTGATCAGCCACGTCCACGCGGATCACTATGGGGGAGCAGCCGGTGCAGGCCAGGACCGGCTGCTGAGGGAACTGGCTTTTTCGTCGGCGGAGCGCCAGACCCCTCCGGAGATTGGCCGGATCGCTGCTGCCCATGGGCTCCAGGCCCTGCGGCTGGAGCAGGGGATGCTGGGGGAATCCGGCAGCGTGCGCTGGGAGGTCCTGTGGCCGCCTCCTGCGGGCCGGGCGGGTCAGGCACCACTGCCATCTGAAAACGACGCCAGTGCCGTGCTGCTGGTCAGGACAGCGGGGATAAACCTTCTGTTCACCGGCGATATTGAGGAGGAGGCCGCCGCGCGGATGCTGCGTTCTAACGACATATTGGGCCGGACGCAAGTCCACGTCCTCAAGGTGGCCCACCACGGCGCCCGCAACGGCGGAACAGCGGTGCCGGCGGCGGTACGGGCTCCATTGGCGTTGATCTCCGTCGGCGAAGACAACACGTACGGTCATCCGGCACCGGAAACCCTTGCAGGACTGGAGGCGTCCGGCAGCGCCGTCGTCAGGACAGACGACCTGGGTACGTTCATCCTGCGACTGGCCGATGCCCGGCTGGTGGTTGAGGAACTGCGGTGAGAAGGCCGGATAGTCCGGCCGTGCCGGGCGAGGAGGTCAGGCAGATTCCGCGGTATTGTCCGGCGCGCGGTCTTCGAGAACGGTACGCAGGTCGTCCATGGCGGCTGCGAACGTCGCTGCACTTGCTTCCGGATCCCCGGCAACTGCGAGCCAGCCGGCACGAAGAACCGAGACTCCGGCGTAGGCCGCATTCGAAGCAAGCACTGCTTCAGCTGCAGGCTGGCCCGGAAGCCGGGCATGCTGCGGATTGGCGATGAGCCAGTCTCGCACAACGTTCATAAGCGCTTCCCCGGCGTCGACGAGCGTGGCGGTCCCCGCATCACGTGCAGCCTGCTCCTTGAGCGCCAGTTCAGTGCGCAGGCGGGCCACGTCGGGATTCACCCTGGCCCGCATCAAAGACTCGGCCATGAGTGCGAACACGCCCGTCGGAAGATCGTTGCCGTGCGGAGCGAGCACATCCGCCGCTGCGGCGCCGGTGAGAACTTCGAGAGGCCGGCCAACGATCGCAGCTTCCCGGGCCGGGAAGTAATTGAAGAAAGTGCTGCGGGAGACCACCGCCTCCCGGCAAATCTCGTCTACCGTCACTCCCGCAAAACCGCGCTCGAGGGCAAACCGCACTGCCGCGAGTTCAAGGCGGCTCTCCGTGTCGCGGCGTTTACGCTCGCGCAGGCCCGTGGCCGGCACCTCCTCCGCCGGCACCGGAAGCTTTAGGATTTCCGCAGGACCGGGAGGGGTGGGCTCCCGCAGGCCGACCAGCGTCCGCAGGGACTCGATGACGCAATGGCAGGCTGCCAGCGGGTCCGGGACCTCGCGCAGCGGGATGCTCCAGCCACCGGTCACCGCCTGCATGGCTGCATAGACAGCAGTGACCGCCAGGGTCGCTTCAACGCGCGGCCTGCCGGGCAGCCGTGCTGACTCGGGATGCGCGGTGAGCCAGGCCTCCGCAGCTTCGGTCAGGTTGTTCTGCACCAGGATCAGTCCGGCCGAATACTGACGGAGGGCGGCGGGCTGCCCAGCCAGCAGCCGCGCACGGGCGGTGCGGAGTTCGGGACCGGTGGCGAAGCTCGCTACGGCCGGGACCACCAGGTCCAGCAGGCCATCGACAGGGGAGCCCGGATGCCCCGACATTGCGCGGTCTGTCTGCTCCGGGGTGGGTGCGGCGATGGTTCGCCCGATAATCGCAGCATCCCGCGACGAGTAGTAGTTGAAAAAGGTGCTTCGCGAAACACCTGCAGCCGAGCAGATCATTTCGACCGTGACGCGGTCAAAACCAAGTTCGAGGGCGGCTTCCACGGCGGCGGCGGCGATGGCCTGGTCCGTCGCCTTCCGCCGGCGCACGCGTGCCGAAACAGGATGTCCGTCTGCGGCCTTGCCCATCGCGTTCCTCTCAATCACTTCGCTACCTTAGCCGGGGGGCGGCCCGGACATAAAAGCAGGCTGAGTGGATGGTGTCCAGGATTTGGCCCCACCCGAGTTTATCCGGACTTCCCGGTAATCCGAGCCGGGCGTGCTTCCCGGTAATCCGACCCGGGCGTGGCCGCAGTGCCGGGACCGGCCGGCCACCGCCCGGCCAGCGGCCCGCGCTTCGGCCGACGTGTGGTTGAAACGACGCTGCTGAGAGTTGGTCCCGGGCGTGCCGCATGGCAATCTTGGGAGTGACCCTCCCCGTTCCCAGTTCAGGAGCAGTGCATCCGTGAATCCGGCCGTACCCAAGAAGTCTTCCGCGAAGCCGGCGGCGGGGACAGTCTCCTGGCGGCAGGCTGCTCCGGCACCGGTTGTCCTGCTCACCGGACCGGAGGAATACCTGGCCGGACGCGCCATGGAGAACATCCGGCTGCAGCAGCGCAGCCAGGCACCTGACACCGAGGTCATCCGGGTCGACGCCGCTGCTTACACTGCCGGGGAACTCACGCTGATTGCCAGCCCTTCGCTTTTTGGTGAAGCCAAGCTCATCGAAGCCAGCAACTTGGCCCACATGAGCGAGGAATTCCTCATTGACACGCTGGCCTACCTTCGGGATCCCGCACCTGACACCGTCTTAGTCCTCCACCACTCGGGCGGCAACCGCGGCAAGAAGCTGCTCGATGCCGTGAAAGCGGCCAAGTCTCCGGTTATCGACTGCCAGCCGTTCAAGAAGGATGCGGACAAGGCTGACTTCGTCACTCAGGAATTCCGCACTGCCAAGCGGCGAATCGACGCCGGGGCTGTGCGGGCCCTGGTCAGTGCGGTCGGTTCCAGCCTTTCCGAGTTGGCGGCCGCGTGCCAGCAGCTCATAAACGATGCACCCGGCGAGATCACCGAAGAGACGGTCGAAAAGTACTACGGCGGCCGGGTTGAAGCTACGGCCTTCAAAGTGGCCGACGCCGCACTGGCCGGGCGCGCGGGCGCAGCCCTGTCCATGCTGCGCCACGCCCTGGCCACGGGCGTGGATCCCGTTCCGCTGGTGGCGGCACTGGCCATGAAGGTCCGCGGCGTTGCCAGGGTCGCGGACCTCCGCGGTTCCTCCGCATCGCTCGCCAAGGACCTTGGCATGGCGCCCTGGCAGGTGGATCAGGCCCGGCGGGACGCCCAGCGGTTCTCCTCCGAGTCCCTCATTAGGGCTGTCCAGGTGCTGGCTGAAGCCGATGCGCAGGTCAAAGGCGCCGGCCGGGACCCGGTGTACGCCGTCGAGCGTGCCGTCACCGTCATCGCACTGGCTGCCTCCGGCCGGTAGCGCAGCCCCAAACGAAGGACACCATGGCTGGGAAAGCACTTGCCGCTCCGCGAATTGGCCGCATCACCCTTCCCGTGCTGGAAGCGGGCGATCCAGAGGGGCTCCGGCCGCACGGGCGTTACGACGGCGAGAGCTACACCGGCGGTGACCTCAGCGGACGCGTCCTTGACGGCATTTCCTTCAGCGAGTGTGAGCTGGTCAGCATCTATGGACACGAGGCCAGTCTTCGGAATGCCCGGTTCCTGGATACCAGGATCGAGCGGTTCAACGCCCCCGTCCTCACCGCGCCCGGCCTGGTTCTTCGCGACGCCGCCGTTGAGGGCTCCCGCATAGGTTCCGCCGAGGCCTTCTCCTCGCAATGGAATTCAGTCCGCATTTCCGGCAGCAAACTCGATTTCCTGAACCTGCGCGGATCGGTGCTCAGGGACGTGTCCTTTAACGACTGCGTCATCGGAGAACTCGATCTCAGCGGAGCCAAACTCACCCGTGCCTCTTTTGAAGGCTCCCGGATCGACACCCTGGTGCTGGACCAGGCAGTCCTTGAACATGTTGATCTCCGAGGGGCAGCGATCCGCGGCATCTCCGGCGTTGGGTTCCTCCGCGGCGCAACTCTCAGCGCGCTGCAGCTGGAAGAGATGGCAGCCATGCTTGCCGACCATCTGGGGATCAGGGTGGAGGGCTAACGCGGGCGTAGAGCCGCAGGGCCCCGCCGGCTGATGGTTTCAGCTGTGCTCCGAGGCCAGCATCCCCAGCAGTTCCAGCTCTTCGGCGCGGCTGAGCCCGGAGCTGCGGGGCCGGTCCAGTCCGCGGTCCCTCTCGTCCTGCAGGACCCGGTCCAGCGTGTGGCTGAGCAGTGCCGGCTCTCCGCCCTCAGCGTGGAAAGCGCTGTTGCTGCGCAGGGCAAAGCCGGCGTCGGCCGCGGGCAGCCACAGCGGCAGCGACCTCGGTCCCGACCAGTACCTTACGTTCCTGCCCAGCAGCCAGGCCTCCGGCGCGATGATCATTTCACCGCTGAAACCGGCGGCTTCGGCAGCGAGCTCCAGGACTTCGCGAAACGGGTGGCTGTCTCCCGTGGCGTTGAATACCCCGGTCAGTCCGCGGGCCCCCGCAGCTGCCAGCCAGGACGCCAGGTCACCGGCCTCCAGGACCTGCACCGAGAATTCATCGAGTTCCGGCACCAGGACCGGACCACTGCCGGCCAGCGCGAAGCGGGCCGGCCAGTAGCCAAAGCGGTCGCTCGGATCTCCCGCTCCGGCAAGGAGCCCGGGCCGGATGATCAGCAGCCGGTCCCCGAGCGCCTGGGAACTGAGACGCTCAGCGGCGGCTTTTGCCTGGGCATAGTCTTCCGCCCCGACGGACTCCACCAGCGCGGCAGACTCATCCGCGCCGGGAACCGAATCGTCAGCGTAGACAGAGACGGAGGATACGAGTGTCCAGTGGGCTGCCGTCGGGCCGAGTGCCCGCAACGCGCCGGAGACAAGCGTGGCCTCGTACGCCAGTTCGATCACTTCGTCCCATGGCTGGCCTTCCACTTCCGTGTAAGCGTCCGGCAGCAGGCGGTCCCTAACAATGAGTTCAGCGCCGGCGGGCGGGGTTCCCGAGGTGCCGCTGGAGAGGCACGTTACGGCGTCGCCCCGGTCCAGCAGCTGCCGGGCGATTTCCCGGCCGAGCCAGGCTGTCCCTCCGAGAATCAGTACTCTGCGCATGGAGCCAGTAAAGCACTGCGGGACTGAGGTGGGGGAGGCGGGTTGTGCACGACTTTAAAGCAGTGTGGCCGGCCCCGAAGGACCGGCCACACTGGTAAGACTAAGAATTCACCGCTTAGAGCGCGTTGACCTTCTTGGAGATGGCCGACTTGCGGTTAGCCGCGTTGTTCTTGTGGATAACGCCCTTGCTGACAGCCTTGTCCAGCTTGCGGGTAGCAGCCTGGAGTGCTGCCTGAGCGGCATCCTTGTCAGCAGCGGTGACAGCGGTATCCACGTTGCGGATCAGCGTCTTCAGCTCGGACTTCACCGAGTTGTTGCGCTGGCGCGCCTTCTCGTTGGTGAGGATGCGCTTCTTCTGGGACTTAATATTGGCCACTTATAAACTCTCTTTGTATTGCGGACTTGGTCGGTGAGGGAATTTCAGACCAGACATTGACTGAGCGGCGTGGGGATACCGTAATGGCGCCCGGCCTGAAGTGCCCGTCGACCTGCGCGGACACACAGCAATAAATGTTAGCAGAACTTTGGCGCGGATGCGTGATCCGCACAGCAGTCCGGCTCCGGACGGAGGAAAGCTATCGGCGACGCGCGGCGAGGCGTGCAGCCACTTTCCCGAACACTGCACGGTCGACGACGGCGCCCTGCCGCCGGATCGCTGACGGGTCCAGCTGCAGGACCCGGTCGAGCTTCACTTCGCTGGGACGGCCACGGCTGTCCCACGGGCCGGATCCGATGTCGAGGTAGTCCGGATCAGTTTCCGCCGAGTTGTTGCGGTCCCGCGTGGTCATCATCAGCGCCAGCAGCTTCTCCCCGTGCCGGCCGATGAGAAGCACCGGACGGTCCTTGCCCTGGCTCGGATCATCTTCGTACGGGACCCAGGCCCAGACCACCTCACCGGGATCGGGCCTCCCGTCCGGGTGGGGGTCGTAGACGGGGGAGAGCGGGCCCTGGTAATCACCGGGTCCACTCCGGGCGGCGCTGGTGGAGGCCTGTACCGGCGCCGAAGCCGGCACGCGGCGGGAGGTCGGGGCGGGCGGTGCCGGGCGGGTCGGACCGGGGGAAAGGTGCCGTGCTGCCCGCAGTGCCATGCGGGCGAGTCCGAGGAGGTTTCGGGAGGAAAAAGCCATGCCTGCATCTTAGGCTTCACGGCCTGCGCCGGAGTTCGGGACCGGCAGGCCAAACGTGGGAGACTGTTAACTTAGAAACGAATCCACTCCGAACAATCCCTGCGCAAGGTCCAGGACAACCCGCCCTCCGGGCAGCACAACAGCTGCAGTGCGGGGTTTATGGACGGCCGGCGCAAACAGTAAAGGAACCGCCACAGTGTCACCTCTGGCCCGCTTCTCACCGGTGCCTGCCGCGACGGATCCGGCGATCATCAGGAACTTCTGCATCATCGCCCATATCGACCATGGCAAGTCCACCCTGGCTGACCGCATGCTCCAGCTCACCGGGGTTGTCCAGCAGCGCGACATGAAGGCGCAGTACCTGGACCGCATGGACATCGAACGCGAACGCGGGATCACCATCAAGTCCCAGGCCGTGCGGATGCCCTGGGAACTGGACGACACGTCCTACGCCCTGAACATGATCGACACCCCGGGCCACGTGGACTTCACTTACGAGGTGTCCCGGTCACTGGCAGCCTGTGAGGGTGCAGTGCTTCTGGTCGACGCCGCCCAGGGCATCGAGGCCCAGACGCTGGCCAACCTCTACCTGGCGATGGAGAACGACCTCACCATCATTCCGGTCCTGAATAAGATCGACCTCCCGGCAGCGCAGCCGGAAAAGTACGCCGAGGAGCTGGCGCACCTGATCGGCGGTGATCCGGCGGACGTGCTGAAGGTCTCCGGCAAGACCGGCGTCGGCGTTGAAGCCCTGCTGGACCAGATCGTCCGTGACATTCCCGCACCGGTCGGCGACCCCAACGCACCGGCACGCGCCATGATCTTCGATTCGGTCTACGACACCTACCGCGGCGTGGTCACGTACGTTCGCGTGGTTGACGGCAAGCTCTCGCCCCGCGAACGCGTGCAGATGATGTCCACCCGCGCCAGCCACGAACTGCTGGAAATCGGTGTCAGCTCGCCGGAACCCACACCCTCCAAGGGCCTGGGTGTCGGCGAGGTGGGTTACCTCATCACCGGCGTGAAGGACGTCCGGCTCTCCAAGGTTGGTGACACGGTCACCAACCTCGCCAAACCGGCAGCCGAATCGCTGCCCGGCTACGCCGATCCCAAGCCAATGGTGTTCTCGGGGCTTTACCCGATCGACGGCGCCGACTATCCGGTGCTGCGCGATGCGCTGGAAAAACTGATGCTCAACGACGCCGCGCTGGTATACGAACCCGAGACCTCGGCGGCACTGGGCTTCGGTTTCCGTGTGGGTTTCCTTGGCCTGCTGCACCTGGAAATCACCCGCGAACGGCTCGAGCGCGAGTACAACCTGGACCTCATCTCCACCGCACCGAACGTGGAGTACGAGGTGACGCTCGAGGACAACAAGGTGGTCACAGTGACCAACCCGAGCGAGTACCCGGAAGGCAAGATCAAAGAGGTCCGCGAGCCGATGGTGTCCGCGACCATCCTGGCACCGAACGAATTCGTTGGCGCCATCATGGAGCTGTGCCAGGCCCGCCGCGGCGTCCTGGGCGGCATGGACTATCTCTCTGAGGACCGGGTCGAGATCCGGTACCGCCTGCCGCTGGCCGAAATCGTCTTCGACTTCTTCGACATCCTGAAGTCCAAGACACGCGGTTATGCCTCGCTGGACTGGAAGGCCGACGGCGATCAGGTGGCCGACCTGGTCAAGGTGGACATCCTGCTCCAGGGTGAGCAGGTGGATGCTTTCAGCTCCATCACCCATAAGGACAAGGCCTACTCCTACGGCGTCATGATGACCGGAAAGCTCCGGGAGCTGATCCCGAGGCAGCAGTTCGAGGTGCCGATCCAGGCCGCCATCGGCTCGCGGATCATTGCGCGTGAATCCATCAGGGCCATCCGCAAGGACGTGCTTGCCAAGTGCTACGGCGGCGATATCAGCCGTAAGCGCAAGCTGCTGGAGAAGCAGAAGGAAGGCAAGAAGCGGATGAAGATGGTGGGTCGCGTCGAGGTTCCCCAGGAAGCCTTCGTCGCCGCACTGTCCTCCGACGAGTCCAAGGACAAATCCAAGAAGTGACTCCCAGCGCATTGCCCCTCGGGGATCCCGCGCCAAAGGACGGAATCCTGCCGGCCCAGGCTGCCACCGAGGCAGCCGGGCGCCGGTTCGGTCTCTACGTCCATATCCCGTTCTGCGCCGTCCGCTGCGGCTACTGCGATTTCAACACCTACACCGCCACGGAACTTGGCGGAGGTGCCTCGCAGGTTGAGTACGCGGCGACGGCGCAGCAGGAAGTGCGTTTCGCCGCCGGTGCCCTGAAGGCCTCCGGCGTTCCGCACCGGCCGATCGAAACTGTCTTCTTCGGCGGAGGAACACCGACCCTGCTGCCGGCCGAAGACCTGGCAGCCATCCTTGGCACCGCCGTCGAACAGTGGGGACTCGCCCCGGGCGCCGAAGTGACCACCGAAGCCAATCCGGATTCAGTCACGCCGGAATCGCTGCAACTGCTCGCTGCCGCCGGATTCACCCGGGTGTCCTTCGGGATGCAGTCCGCCGTCCCTCATGTGCTGGCGGTCCTGGACCGGACGCACACGCCGTCGCGGGTGCCGCAGGCCGTGAAGTGGGCGCGCGACGCCGGCCTCAAGGTGAGCGTGGACCTGATCTACGGCACACCGGGGGAGTCCCTGGCTGACTGGAAACACTCCGTTGAGGAAGCGCTCAGCTACGAACCGGACCATATTTCGGCCTATGCCCTGATCATCGAAGACGGCACCAAGCTGGCGGCACGGATCCGCCGCGGCGAGATTCCGCCCATCGACGACGACGACCATGCGGACAAATACCTGCTGGCCGATGAACTCTTCGGAGCAGCTGGACTCGGCTGGTACGAGGTCAGCAACTGGGCGCGGACGCCGTCGGATGAATGCCGGCACAACATGGCGTACTGGCGCAGCGATGACTGGTGGGGTGTAGGTCCCGGTGCACACTCGCACGTCGGCGGTATCCGCTGGTGGAACGCAAAGCACCCCACTGCCTACGCAGGCCGGATCGCGGCGGGGGAATCCCCTGCAGTCGGCCGGGAAACGTTGGATGCGGACACCCGTTACCTCGAAGACGTCATGCTCCGCGCCCGGCTTGCCGAAGGAATTTCCCGTGACCGGCTGCGCCCGGAGGGCCGCCTTGCGGTGGCCGGACTCATCGCCGACGGCTTGGTTGATCCCCGGGCGGCCATAGCCGGAACCGTCCTGCTGACGCTGAAGGGGCGCCTGCTGGCTGACGCCGTCGTGCGCCGCCTGCTGCCCTAAGCCCGCCCAACACGGCCCGCCCGCCCAACGCAAAGACCCGCCGTCCCCTCAAGGGACGGCGGGTCTTTTTGGTGCGGTGGGTCTTTTAGTGCGCGGCCGGAGCCGTCAGCGCTGGATGCGTCAGCGGATCCGGCGCAGGTTGAAGCGGTAGCGGTACGGACGCCCGCGGTTGCATTCGATGCCCGCAATGACCGAAGCCACGGCGACGGCAATCCAGATAAGGGCATTGAAGACCGCGAAAAAGCCGCCCACGACGGGGATGAAGGACAGCAGCCAGGCCACCAGCGCCAGGATGGTGGGAGGCAGGGTAAAGTTCAGCGCTTCCTTGGATTCCTGCGCAGTGAACGGGCCGCGGTCGCGGAAGACCAGGTAAATGATGAGGGACGGCACAAAGCCCAGGATGCCGCCGAAATGGGACAGCGTGGCCCACTGACGGTCTTCGGAAGCAGTCAGCGGAAGGGCATTGGCGGGTGCACCCTGGTAGTCCGGGCGCGCTGGGGAACCGTGGTTTTCCGGTCGCTGCGGATGGTTCTGGCGTGTGTTGGACACAGTTGCATTCCTTTAACTCTCAGATGACGCAGGGTTCGCACCCACGGGTACCTGTTGTTCATCAAGGGTACTGGGTTCAGCGGCGTACACAGGCAAACACACCTGCGGCGGAGCGCCGCAGCGGGCGGAGAGCGCCGCGGACGGCTGTCGCGCTAGGGCACGGTGAGGAAATCGATGACCTCTTCGACCCGCCCCAGGAGGGTCGGCTCCAGATCCGCATAGGTCCGCACGGCGCCCAGGAGTTTCTTCCAGCCCATGGCGACGTCGGTGTGATCACGGTGCGGCCAGCCGAGTCCTTTCAGGATGCCGGTCTTCCAGTCTTCCGAACGCGGGACCACGGGCCAGGCCTGCAGACCGATGACGTGGGGTTTGATCGCCTGCCAGACGTCTACGTAGGGATGGCCAACGATCAGGACGTTCGCTGCCGCACCGGGAACGGCCATCGCTGCGGCCGCGATCCTGGATTCCTTTGACCCCGGCACCAGGTGGTCCACCAGGATTCCCAGCCGCCGTCCTGGCCCGGGGGAGAAGTCCCGCACCGCCGCAGCCAGGTCATCCACGCCGTGGAGGGGCTCGACGACGATGCCTTCAACGCGCAGATCGTCTCCCCAGACTTTTTCCACCAGCTCAGCGTCGTGTTTGCCCTCAACCCAGATGCGGCTGGCCCGCGCGGTCCGGGCCCGCTGGTTCGCGACGGCGACCGAGCCGGACGCCGTTCGCTGCACTGTCGGGGCTGAGGACTTTACTGCCGGAACCACTTCCACGGGTTCGCCTTCAAGGAGGAAGCCGAAACCCAGTTCAAAGGATTTAGTGCGACCCCGGGCGTCTTCAAGCACCATGAGGTACAGGCCCCCGGACTTTTCCGTCCGCAGGACGGCGCCTACCCAGCCGGTTTGGACATCTTCCAGCACAAGGCCCTTCTCGGCGCCGACCTGCCGGAGCGCTTTCCGGACCGGGGCAGAGATATCCCTCGGTCCCCATTCAAAGTTCGGCACGGGGTTTCCTCGTTCCTGGACACGGGGCGGAGCGCCGGCGGTCTCGCAGGCACGGGAGATTCAATGCTAGCAACGGCATCGGAACGTATTAGACTTAGCACTTGAGTATGCCGAGTGCTAATCCGCGCGAAAGTGCCGCAGGAGCTTCAACGAGGGAGGGAAAACCATGAGTGAACCACGACGGCTCGAGGTGCTCCGGGCCATTGTTGAAGATTATGTCCATTCCCGGGAACCTGTGGGTTCCAAGGCCCTGGTAGAGCGGCACCAGCTCGGCGTCTCCTCCGCCACCATCCGCAACGACATGGCGGTCCTCGAAGAAGAGGGCCTGATTGTTGCGCCGCATACTTCTGCCGGACGCATCCCGACTGACAAGGGGTACCGGCTCTTCGTTGACCAGCTATCGGACCTGAAGCCGCTGTCGAGCGCCGAACGCCGTGCCATCCAGAACCTGCTTGAGGGCGCCGAGGACATTGATGACGTCCTGGACCGGACAGTGCGCCTGCTGGCCCAGCTGACCAACCAGGTCGCCGTCGTCCAGTACCCGCATCTGGGCAACGCCAAGGTGCGGCATATCGAGTTCGTCCTGCTGGCACCGGCACAGGTGCTGGTAGTCCTGATTTCCACCACGGGCCGGGTTGAGCAGCGGGTCATCACCGTTCCCTCCCCGGTCACCGAGCCTGCCCTGCACGAACTCCGCCAGCACTTCCTGCAGGGACTGGCCGGAACCACCCTGACGCGTATCACCAGCCACCTCGCCGACTGCCTGGCAACGGTGCCGGTGCAGCTGCGCGGCACCGCGGGGGCGCTCGGCCGCTGCCTGGAACAGCTTGCGGGCATCAACCGCGAGGACCGGATGGTCATGGCAGGAACGGCGAACCTGGCCCGTGCCACCGGAGATTTCCCGTTGACCATCGGACCGATCCTTGAAGCACTTGAGGAACAGGTGGTCATGCTCCGCCTGCTTTCAGAGATGGAGCAGGACGCCAGGGGCGTCTCCGTCCGCATCGGTTCGGAGAACCCCTACGGCTCTCTCTCCGAGGCCTCCGTGGTAGCCACTGGGTACGGCCCGGACGCGTCCGCTATGGTAGGAATCCTTGGTCCCACACGAATGGACTATCCCAATACCATGGCTGCGGTCCGCGCCGTCGCCCGCTACCTTTCCCGGGTCCTGAACGAGTGACCCGGAGCGGCAGCCCCTCGGGGTGCCGTCGAAAAGACAAAACCCGCCCCTATAACGGGGTACGCAATACAGGAAGCGATGTGCACGAGTGAGTGATCACTACCAGGTACTCGGCGTCAGCCGGGATGCCACCGGCGAGGAAATCAAAAAGGCGTACCGCAAGCTTGCCCGCAAGCTGCATCCTGATGTCAACACCGCTCCCGGAGCCGCTGACGAGTTCAAGGCAGTGTCCCACGCCTACGAAGTCCTCTCCGACCCGCAGAAGCGGCGGATCTATGACACCACCGGCCAGGAGAACGGCACCGACAACGGTTTCGGCGGCGGCTTCAGCGGCCAGGGCTTCGGCTTCCAGGACATCTTCGACACGTTCTTCGGCGGCGGCGCCGGCGGCGGGCGGGGACCGGCTTCGCGTACCCGCCGAGGCCAGGACGCGCTCATCAACGTCCGCATCGACCTGAAGGACGCCGTTTTCGGCACCAACAAGAAGATCGACGTCGAAACCGCTGTCCTCTGCCCAACCTGCGACGGTTCGTGCTGCCAGCCCGGCACCTCCCCGCGCACCTGCGATATCTGCCACGGCACGGGTCAGGTCCAGCGTGCGGTCCGGTCCATCCTCGGCCAGGTCATGACCACTGCTCCCTGCGGTTCCTGCCAGGGGTTCGGCACCATCATTCCCGACCCTTGCCACGAGTGCGCCGGGGAAGGCCGGGTCCGCAGCCGCCGCACGCTGACGATCAAGGTCCCCGCCGGCGTGGCCACAGGCACCCGCATCCAGCTCAGCGGCCAGGGTGAGGCCGGCACGGCCGGCGGGCCCCAGGGTGATCTCTACGTGGAAATCCGCGTCAACGCGGATCCGGTGTTCGTCCGGGAAGGCGACGACCTGCATGCAACGCTGACCGTCCCCATGACCGCGGCAGCGCTGGGAACGGTCATCACCATGGAAACGTTCGACGGCGCCCGGGAAATCAGCATCAAGCCGGGCACCCAGTCCGGCGAAGTGACCACCCTCAAGGGCCTGGGCGTCACCCACCTGCGCGGCTACGGCCGAGGGGACCTGATGGTCCACGTCCAGGTCGAGACGCCGCAGAAGCTCGACGCCGAGCAGGAAGAACTCCTCCGCCGGCTCGCCGAACTGCGCGGCGAACAGTTCGCCGAAGGCCGCGTCGGGGGCACCAGCAGCCCGGGTGTCTTCGCCAAGCTCCGCGACCGCCTCGGCAACCACTAGCCGCAGACGGGTACTTCATGACCAACCCGATCTTTTTTGGCGACCCCGAACAGGTGGCAGCGGCGGCACCGGGAGGCGTCTTCACGCTGACCGGCCCGGAGGCGCGGCATGCCGTGTCGGTCAAGCGGCTGGCTCCGGGCGAGGACGTTGACATTGTCGACGGCGCCGGGATCCGGCTGCGCGGAACTGTCCGCTGCGCTGAGCCTGCCCTGCTGGAGATCGAGGTCAGCGAAGTCCAGTCCGAGCCGGCCCCGGTTCACGAGTTCATCCTGGTCCAGGCCCTGGCCAAAGGGGACCGGGATGAGCAGGCCATCGAGGCAGCTACCGAGCTCGGGGTCGACGCCGTCATTCCGTGGCAGTCAGAACGCAGCATTGTGCGGTGGCGGGCCGAGAAGGCAGCGAAGGGACGGGCGAAGTGGCAATCGGTCGTAACGTCAGCAGCCAAGCAGTCCCGCCGTTCCCGGCTGCCCGTCGTCCTGGACGTCGCTGATACCAAAATGCTGCCGCAGCGGCTGGCAGGGATGGACCTGGTGCTCGTCCTGCACGAAGAGGCGGACACTGGACTGGTCAACGCGGTGGAGTCGCTGGAGCTGCAGGGGCAGGATCGTGCACCGGGGGACCGGGTTTCCATTGCCGTGGTGGTGGGCCCCGAGGGCGGGATCTCTCCCGCGGAACTCGAGTCCCTGCGCGCTGCCGGTGCCCTCACCGTGCGCCTTGGGCCGCACGTGCTCCGCTCTTCAAGCGCCGGCCCGGCAGCACTGGTGCTGCTGAACTATTTGCTGGGCCGCTGGTCCTAACTGCTCCAGATGCCGGGCAGGCCGGAGCGCGCGGGTCAGTAGACAGTAATGCGCTTCGAATCCTCGTTGGCACCATCGCCGTGGAAGACCCGCAGGTTGTATTCGCCCGGTTCCAGTTTGATGCTGACTTCGAACAGTGCCGTTTCGCCGGTAGCGGCGTCGAGTGCGACTCTGCCCGTGGTGGCGGCTGACGTATCCGGACGTCCCTTCACGATCGGCTCGACGCTCCAGGAAAGCTTCTCCTCCCGGACCACGGCGGAACCGGTGACGGTGACGGAGGTTTCGACGCCGTCGCCTTCCTGGGGATCGATGATCCAGATCGGCGCGGGCAGCAACTTGTCCCGCTCGAGCGGTTTTTCCAGCAGCTCGTGGCCGAAGGCCTGGTAGCCTGCCTTGCCGTCCACCAGGACAATCACGCTGGTGCTGTACCCCGCCGTCGTGAGCCCGGCGTTGGCCGCAGCAGCGGTGGCGGTGTACACCAGCTGCTGAACGGCCCGGTGGGCCATGCCTGCGTCAAGTGAGGCCTTGAAGGCGTCGGAAGTGATGTCCACGGTGATGATGTTCTTGCTCGAAATCGAGGCGGTCACTTCAGACGCCGGCTGCCAGGGTGTGAAGTAGTCGCTGTCACGGGGGACCTGCGCCGTCATGGCCTGTACTGCTTCGCCAATCGGGTCGCCCGTGTTCTCGGACGGCAGGAATTCCCGGTACAGCTGGATGTCGGACTCGTTCTGGGCCAGCCAGTAGACCGGCATGACAACTTTCGACGCCGTTGCCTCCGCGGGAGCCGAAACCGCCATGGGCAGCCCCTCGGACGCCGAGGATTTGCTGAACGAATCGGGCATCGATGTGGTCGGCAGCTCTGCGACGACACCGCAGCCGGGGAGGATGAACGGAACTGCCGCTGCGAGGAGGAGGACACGGACGCGGGTCTGCCGTTGTTTTGCCATAGCCGTCCCTGCCTTCCGTTGCTCAGTGCCCGCAGTCCGGGGACCGGGCGGTGCATGTGGGGGAGCGTCCGGAGCGGGGATCCGGTCGCAGCACGACCCCCAGCTTGGCACAGCCCGCGGCCCGAAAACGGTGAGTTAACTGTTCTGGGATGGGACTGAAACCTGATTGAGACCGAGCCGATGCAAAGCCGAGACAAACCGCGTAATCCACGTCACGGACCCTTCCCGTGCCCGTTGCGGCTACACTCCTGCTGCCATGGCGGCACGGCGTGGCGCAGATCAAGTAAGATTAAATGAGGTGTGCGCGCGGAATTACTCCGGGAGCCTGCCGGGGGAAGCATTCCGTTTTCAGCTTTAGACCAAGATGACCTGATAAGGGGCGATGAGAGGCCGAGGGGCCGTATATATGACCGAATCTTCAGCAGGAATCGGCACCATCCGCGAGGACCAGCAGACGATTGTCTTTGACTCCACGGAGCATATGGTCCAGTCTCTGGGCGCGAATGACGAGGCTTTGAGAGTCATCGAGTCCGCCTTCCCCGAGGTCAACCTCCACGTCCGGGGCAACGAACTCTCTGTCTCAGGCCCGGCGCCTGCCGTTGACCGGACCGTCCGCCTGGTGAATGAGGTCCGGGTCCTGGCGCGCCACCAGACCCGTGTCACGCCGCAGGTGCTGGAACAGCTCATCACCATGCTCAGGGACCAGACCGCCGAACGTCCGGCCGAGGTGCTGACGCAGAACATCCTTTCCACCCGCGGACGCACCATCCGGCCCAAGACGCTGAACCAGAAGAACTACGTTGACGCGATCGACCGCAACACCGTGGTCTTCGGGATCGGTCCGGCAGGTACGGGCAAGACCTACCTTGCCATGGCGAAGGCCGTACAGGCGCTGCAGCAAAAGGAAGTCAACCGGATCATCCTCACGCGTCCTGCTGTCGAAGCGGGGGAGCGGCTTGGCTTCCTCCCGGGAACGCTGAACGACAAGATCGACCCCTATCTGCGGCCCCTCTATGACGCCCTGCACGACATGATGGATCCTGAATCCATTCCCCGCCTGATGGCCGCCGGCACCATTGAAGTGGCACCGCTGGCCTACATGCGCGGCCGTACCCTCAACGACGCGTTCATCATCCTGGACGAGGCGCAGAACACGACGCCGGAACAAATGAAGATGTTCCTGACCCGCCTGGGCTTCGGTTCCAAAATGGTGGTTACCGGCGACGTCACCCAGGTGGATCTTCCCGGCAGCACCGTTTCGGGGCTGCGGATCGTCCATGGAATCCTGGACGGGATCGAGGACGTACAGTTCTCGGAGCTCACAGCCACGGACGTGGTCCGGCACCGCCTTGTCAGCGACATCGTCACGGCCTACGGCGAATGGGACGAGGAACGCCGTTCCCGCACAGCCTCCCGCAGTGCGGGCCAGGAGAAGAAGTAATGAGCATTGAAGTAAACAACGAGTCCGCCCTGGAAGCCGACGAGGAAGCACTCGCGCGGCTGGGCCGCTACCTGCTGGACGCCCTGTACGTGCATCCCGAGGCTGAGCTGTCGATCATCCTGGTGGACGAAGACGCCATCGAGAAGCTGCACATCGAATGGATGGACCTGCCCGGTCCGACCGATGTCCTCTCCTTTCCCATGGATGAACTCCGCCCCGGTTCCCCCGGACGGCCGACTCCCGCAGGTGTCCTGGGCGACATAGTCCTCTGCCCGCAGGTTGCCGCCCGCCAGGCGGAGACGGCCGGCCACAGCACTGACGATGAGCTTGCCCTGCTGACCACGCACGGTGTCCTGCACCTGCTGGGGTACGACCACGCCGAACCTGAAGAGGAAGCCGAAATGTTCGGTCTCCAGCGGCAGCTCCTTTCCGGCTATCTGGGCAAGGACGCCCCGAAGGAGACACGCAGTTGAGCGTAGGCGTGCTGCTGGTGATGGCCATAGCCTTTACGGTCCTGGCCGGACTCCTCACCGCCGCCGAAGCTGCCTACGGCTACCTTCCCCGCCACGAGGCCGAGGCACTGCTGACCGGCAGGGCCGGGAAACCACTGCAGCGGATCCTCAAGGCGCCGGTCGCCCACATGCACGCCCTGCGGTTCTGGCGCGTGTGGTTCGAAATGGCGACCGCCGTGTCCGTTGCCATGGCTTTCCAGCTGATGGTGAACAACCTGTGGCTCGCAGGGCTCCTGGCAACCGTGACCATGGCCGGTGTCGGGTTCGTGCTGGTGGGTGTTTCTCCGCGCCAGATCGGGCGCAGGCACGTTACCGGCGTCGTTGTGCTGACTGCCGGCCTGGTGAGCCTGCTGCGCATCATCCTCGGCCCCATCCCGGGCTGGCTGGTGAAGATCGGGTCCGCAGTGGCTCCGGGAACCCAGGGTCCGGATGCAGCCTTCTTCACGGAAGAGGAGTTCCGGGAACTGCTGGACCGGGCCTCCGAGGCCGACATGATCGAGAACAATGAGGCGGAGCTGATCCACTCCGTCTTCGAACTCGGCGACACCAAGGTCCGGTCCGTGATGGTGCCGCGCACGGACATGGTCTGCATCGACTCCGGTTCCACCCTCCGGCAGGCGATGTCACTGTTCCTCCGCTCCGGCTACTCCCGGGTGCCGGTCATCGAGGACAGTGCAGACCAGATCGTCGGAATCCTTTACCTCAAGGATGTGGCGGCGCAGCTGCACGGACGTGCACCCGAGGCGTCCTCCCAGCCGGTCGACGGACTCTGCCGCCCCGTGCGGTACGTGCCCGAATCCAAGGCAGTGGGTGAACTGCTCCAGGAGCTCCAGCGCGAATCCACCCATGTGGCGATCGTCATCGATGAGTACGGCGGAACCGCGGGCCTGGTGACGCTTGAGGACCTCATTGAAGAGATCGTCGGCGAAATCGTGGACGAATACGACTCCGAACGCCCCGAGATCGAAAACCTGGGCGGGGGCAGGTTCCGGATCAGCTCCAAGGCAGGCATCGACGACCTTGGCGAGCTCTTCGAAACGGACCTGGAAGATGACGAGGTCGACACAGTAGGCGGTCTCCTCGCGAAGGCGCTCGGCCGCGTGCCGATCGTCGGCAGCGAAGTAGTCGTCGAAGGAATCGTCCTCCACGCCGAGCGGCTGGAAGGCCGCCGCAACCGGGTCTCCCACATCCTCGCCTGGAAGCAGCCGAACGGGCAGCAGCCCGAGAACTCAACGCCGGAGAAGCATCCGGCCGGAACGAAATCAACAGAACTGGTACCCCGAAATGACTGAGCCAACTTTCCGCGCCGGATTCGTCTCCCTGGTAGGACGGCCCAACGCCGGCAAATCCACCCTGACCAACGCGCTGGTGGGGCAAAAGGTGGCGATCACCTCAGCCAAGCCGCAGACGACCCGCCACACCATCCGGGGAATCGTGCACCGCGAGGATTCACAGTTGATCCTGGTGGACACCCCGGGGCTCCACCGGCCGCGCACGCTGCTGGGCCAGCGCCTCAACGACCTCGTGGCTGACACGCTCGCTGAAGTCGATGCGATCGGCTTCTGCCTCCCTGCCAACGAAGCAGTGGGCCCCGGTGACCGCTACATCGCGAACCAGCTGGCCGCGCTCAAGGGCAAGCCCATCATCGCGCTGGTCACCAAGACCGACCTGGTGGACCGTGCCGCCCTGGCCAAACAGCTCATGTCCGTCACAGCCCTGGGCAACGAGGTCCGCGGCGAGGCCGGCTGGGCCGATGTGGTGCCGGTTTCCGCAGCTGACGGTTTCCAGGTGGACACGGTGGCCGACGTCCTGGCCTCCCACATGCCCGCCTCGCCTCCGTTGTACCCCGACGGTGAACTCACCGACGAACCCGAAGCCGTCATGGTGGCCGAACTGGTCCGCGAAGCCGCCCTTGAAGGGGTCCGCGATGAACTTCCGCACTCCCTGGCCGTCGTCGTGGAGGAAATCGTGCCGCGTGAGGGGCGCAGCGCGGAAAACCCCCTTCTTGACGTGCGCGTGAACCTCTACGTTGAACGGTCTTCGCAGAAAGCGATTATCATTGGGCGGGGCGGAGCACGCCTGCGCGAGGTCGGAACGAACGCCCGCCGCGGCATCGAAGCACTGCTGGGAACCAGGGTCTACCTGGACCTGCACGTCAAGATCGCCAAGGACTGGCAGCGTGATCCCAAGCAGCTGGTGAAGCTGGGCTTCTAGAAGCACCAAGCCAGCTTCTTCACAGGAGCGCCCCGTACACTTTGTTCATCCATTTTCGCTTGCCCGAATACTACTGATCCGTGGGAGGGACCGGCCATGACAGCACGCCGTGCCGCAACAGGTCCTCATCCCTCCGCGCCCTCAGGGAACCGCCGTCGGCGGCAGGCCGTGCCCGGCAGCCGGCACCTCGGCAGCCGCGCCGCCAGGGGAGGCCACCCTGTCCTGGCCACCCTCGCGGTGCTGCTTTCCCTCACCCTGGTCTCCGGGCTCGCGTTCGCAGGTATCCAGCTGATGCGGCTGCAGAGCAACTTCGATACCAAGCCGCTGAACATCGGACAGGGCCAGGATCAGTTCCCGGCGGACACAAACACTGACGCCATGCAGATCCTCGTCCTCGGAACGGACAACCGCGAGGGCCAGGACTCCAACAACTCGGACGTCATGATGCTGGTGAACATGGCTGCGGACCGCTCCCACGTCACGGTGGTCAGCTTTCCCCGCGACCTGCTGGTGCCGCTGCCCGCCTGTACGGATCCGGAGTCCGGGATGCAGTACCAGGAAATGGCCCTGGGGCAGCTCAACGGCGCCCTTGGAAACGGCGGACCCGGCTGCACCGTCGCTGCGATCAACGAACTCACCGGCCTGAACGTCGACCACTTCATGATGGCCGATTTCAATGCCGTGAAGGAACTCTCCAACACGCTCGGCGGGGTGGAGGTGTGCGTCAACCAGCCGGTGGACGATCCGCTGTCCGGCCTGAACATCCCGGCGGGTGTGTCCAGCGTCCAGGGCGACCAGGCCCTCGCCTTCCTCCGCACCCGCCACGGATTCGGCGACGGCGGCGACGAGGGCCGTATCAAGGCACAGCAGAGCTTCATGGCCTCCATGGTCCGGAAGGTGCAGGGCGAAGGTACGCTGAACAACCTTCCCCGGCTCTACTCAATCGCGGAGACGGTGACGAAAAACCTGACGGTCGACGAGGGACTGACCGATGTTTCAACCCTGATTGCCCTGGCCGGCCGCCTCAAGGACGTCGACCTCGGCAATGTAGCCTTCGTGACCGTGCCCGTGGCACCCTACGCGCTGGACCCCAACCGCCTGGTACTCGACGAGGCGGCGGCAAAGCCGCTCTTCGACAGGCTCGTCTCGGACCAGTCGGTCACCGGCGGGGAAGAGGCTGAGGCTCCGGCTTCAGAAACCGCCACGCCAGGCACCCCTTCGGCCACGCCCGCGCAGGCACCCGAAACCATTGACCCGGCAACTATTCCGGTGACCTTCCTGGACGGAATCAGCGGCGAGCCCACCGGCCGTGACGCTGAGCTGGCGCGGTACCTCCTGAGCGAGGGATTCACCCAGGCTGTGGCCGGCGGGCTCTCCCAGGGCACGACTCCCGGAACCCAGATCTTCTACGCCTACGGCTACGAGGAAATGGCCAACCAGGTTGCCGCAGAGCTGAACATCCCAGCTTCCCAGGTGGCACTCAGTGCCGTGGTGAGCGGCGTCGTCGTTCAGGTTGGTGCGGACTTCACGACCGGCACCGCCATGGATGAGACCGGCGACCTTGGCGGACTCACGGGACAGACGGCGGCGCAGGTTACGTGCCAGAGCGCCTTCGGTTACTGAGCTTTCAGTAGCCCCGGCACCACCGTGTTAGTCTGGGCACGTGCGCGCAGAGATCCTCCTTCTTAGCTGCCGCGGCGAGGCCACACAAACAACTGTTTAGGCCGAACCCTCGCTGCGGAGTTTGTGTTGCCCGGCCACCATTTCTGAAGCTCTCCAAAGAAAAGGCCACCCCAGACATTATGCGAAACGCACAGCAGCCCTCCGGCATGCCGATCCACAAGTACGTTCCTTTCCAGGACCAGATTGTCGTGGACCTTCCGGACCGCACCTGGCCGGACAAGGCCATCACCAAGGCTCCGCGCTGGTGCGCGGTGGATCTCCGCGACGGCAACCAGGCGCTGATCGACCCCATGACTCCCGAGCGCAAGCACAAGATGTTCGACCTGCTGGTGAACATGGGCTACAAGGAAATCGAGGTCGGTTTCCCGTCCGCGTCCCAGCTCGACTTTGATTTCGTCCGCCAGCTGATCGAAGGCGACCGGATCCCGGACGATGTCACCATTCAGGTCCTCACCCAGTCCCGCGAACACCTCATCGAGCGGACCTACGATGCGCTCGAAGGCGCCGACCGGGCGATTGTCCACCTCTACAACTCGACCTCCGTCCTGCAGCGCAAAGTGGTCTTCAACACCGACCAGGACGGCATCGTGGACATCGCGCTCACCGGTGCACGGCTCTGCAAGAAGTACGAAGAGCAGCTGCGCGGCATCGACGTCACGTACGAGTACTCGCCTGAGTCCTACACCGGCACCGAACTGGACTTCGCGCTGCGGATCTCCAACGCCGTCGCCGAGGTGCTGGAAGCGTCCCCTGACCGGCAGATGATCCTCAATCTCCCCGCAACGGTGGAGATGGCGACTCCGAACGTCTACGCAGATTCCATCGAGTGGATGCACCGCAACCTCGCCAACCGCGACTCCATCATCCTTTCCCTGCATCCGCACAATGACCGGGGCACCGGAGTAGCCGCGGCAGAACTGGGCTATCTGGCAGGCGCCGACCGGATTGAGGGCTGCCTCTTCGGGAACGGCGAACGCACCGGCAACGTTGACCTGATCACCTTGGGCATGAACATGTTCAGCCAGGGAATCGACCCCCAGATCGATTTCTCCAACATGGACGAGATCCGCCGTACGGTCGAATACTGCAACCAGCTGCCCGTGCCGGAACGCTCGCCCTACGGCGGAGACCTGGTCTTCACTGCCTTCTCCGGCTCCCACCAGGACGCCATCAAGAAGGGCTTTGAGTCCATGGAGAAGGATGCCGCTGCGGCCGGCAAGTCTGTTGACGAGCTGCAGTGGGGCGTCCCCTACCTGCCCATCGACCCCAAGGACATTGGCCGCAGCTACGAGGCCGTGATCCGCGTAAACTCCCAGTCCGGCAAGGGCGGCGTTGCCTACCTGCTCAAGAGCGAGCACAACCTGGACCTGCCGCGCCGGGCTCAGATCGAGTTCTCCGGTGTCATCCAGCGCCGCACCGACACCGTGGGCGGCGAAGTCACCGGAGCCGAGCTCTGGCGTGTGTTCCAGGATGAGTACCTGCCGATCACGCCCGAATCCGACGGCGAGGCCTGGGGGCACTACGCACTCACCTCCGTCACTGCAGACACCGCTGAGAACGGGTCGTTCCTGCTCACCGCCAGCCTTCGCGCAGGCGGCGGCATCCCGCAGCGCCGGGTTGCCTCGGGCACCGGTCCGATCGATGCGCTCCTGCAGATCCTCAGCCAGGACGGCGTGGACGTGCGCCTGCTCGACTACAGCGAGCACGCCCTGTCTGCCAGCGGCAACGCCATGGCTGCGGCCTATGTTGAACTTGCCGTCGGTGAGCGCGTGCTGTGGGGTGTTGGCATCGACTCCAACACCACCCTTTCTGCCCTGAAGGCAGTGATCTCTGCGGTCAACCGGGCGATCCGCGACAGCGCCGGCGCCTAGCCTTATTCTTCTCGCACCGCACGGAAAGGGCGCGCCCGGCCGCAACTGCACCCGGGCGCGCCTGTGCGTGGGAAAATAGGGAAGTGGCCACCAAATCGTTCGCTTCGCGGACCTACCGGGACGAAGCCGTTGTCCTGCGCACCCACAAACTGGGTGAAGCGGACCGGATCGTAATCCTGCTGACCCGCAACCACGGGCAGGTCCGGGCCGTCGCGAAAGGGGTCCGGCGTACCTCGAGCAAATTCGGTGCGCGGCTTGAGCCCTTTATGGTGGTGGACCTGCAGCTCTCCCACGGGCGTAGCCTGGACATCGTTACCCAGGCCCAGACCAAAGGTGCCTACGGTGCCGGAATCGCAGCAGACTACGCGCGTTACACGGCAGCGGCCGCCATCGCCGAGACAGCGGAGCGGCTGACGGACGTCGACGGCGAATCAGCCAACGCCCACTACCACCTGGTGATCGGTGCGATGGCAGCACTGGGCAGGGGAGCGCACGCTCCAGAACTCATTTTGGACTCCTACCTGCTGCGGGCACTGTCCACTGCCGGCTGGGCGCCAAGTTTCACGGCTTGTTCCCGCTGCGGCGCAGCGGGACCGCATACGGCGTTCTCGGCCCCGCTGGGCGGAGCGGTCTGCCCGGCCTGCCGGCCGCCCGGCTCGGCTTCCCCGTCGGCCGAAACCATGTCGCTGTTGTCTGCGCTGCTCACCGGAGACTGGGAGTCGGCGGATGCGGCAGGACCACAACCAAGGCGCGAATCGGCCGGGCTGGTAGCGAGCTACCTTCAGTGGCACCTGGAACGCGTTGTGAAATCCCTTCAACATGTGGAGCGTGTATAGCTTTGAGGTCTTCCCGCAAGAGTCCGGCCGCTGCGCCCTGGCCGCACCCCTCCGGTGCGGTTCCCCCGCCGCTTCCGCGGGAACTCGTCCCTGCCCACGTGGCAATCGTCATGGACGGCAACGGACGCTGGGCGAACCAGCGCGGACTGCCGCGCACTGAAGGCCACCGGGCTGGTGAAGCGGCCCTGCTGGACGTGATGGCCGGCGCCGTCGAAATCGGAATCAAGCATGTTTCGGTCTATGCCTTCTCGACGGAAAACTGGAAGCGGTCCCCCGAGGAGGTCCGCTTCCTGATGAACTTCAGCCGGGACGTACTGCGCCGCCAGCGAGACCAGCTGGACGAGTGGGGTGTCCGTATCCGCTGGTCGGGCCGGCGTCCGCGGTTGTGGCAGAGCGTCATCCGGGAGTTGGAGACCGCCGAAGAGCAGACAAAGGCCAACTCCACCTGCACGCTGAACATGTGCGTCAACTACGGCGGACGGGCAGAAATCACCGACGCCGTCAGTGCGATAGCCCAGGATGTGAAGGACGGCAAACTCCGGCCCGGCAGCATCTCGGAAAAGACGATCCAGCGCTACCTGGACGAGCCGGATCTGCCCGACGTCGACCTCTTCCTGCGCACGTCTGGAGAGCAGCGTCTCTCCAACTTCATGCTGTGGCAGTCCGCGTACGCGGAGATGGTGTTCATGGACACGCTCTGGCCAGATGTGGACCGGCGCACCCTGTGGGAAGCCGTGGAGATCTACGCTCGCCGCGACCGCCGGTACGGGGGAGCGGTGGACCAGGCCGCTGCAGGCAGCTAGGCCCGCTGCGTCAACAGGTACGCCGCAGCCCACCGGTCCAGCCCGGCGTAGACCTGCCTCCGGACCGGCTTTGCGGACAGCAGCACGTCATGCAGGGCGCCGTCGAAGCGGAGGACCGTTACCGCTGGTCCCAGCAGGAGGCCGCGCTGCACCATGAGGTTCACGTCGAGCACGCTGTCGGAAGTCATCATGGACGGGTTCCAGGTGGTACCGATGGTGGAGTGGGCCGAAGCCATGAGCAGGATCGGAACGTTGACGTCCAGGCCCCGGGCAACCTGCGCGTGCCCAGCGAGGACGGCGGAAACCCAGCCCGCGCGGATCGGCCAGCTGCCCGGCGGCTTCCACTGGGGATGCAGGTCCCACTCACCGTCAGCATCGGCACTAAGGCTTCGCCAGTAGTAGTCCAGTTCGGGAATTTTCAGGCGCGCCTTCGGCCGTGTCCGGGCGAGCGGCTCCAGCAGTCCCGCAGCGGCGTTGCGTGCCAGTGAGCTCCCGCGCAGTTCCAGCCAGGGGCTGTTCAGCATCAGTGCCTCGATCCGGCCGGGGTTCCGGTTCGCCCACAGTGAGGCCACCAGGCCGCCGGTGGAGTGCGCCATGAGGGAAATCCGGACCGGTGTGTCCTCGCCCCGTGCCGCATGTACATCCACCGCGACGGCCTCCAGCGCTGCCTCGATGTCGGCGTCGTAGTCTGAAAGGTCCGTGACGAAACCTTCGGACTGGCCCGGCCGCAGGCTCCGTCCATACTTGCGCAGGTCCAGTGCGTAGAACGCGACACCGCGCTCCGCCCAGAATGCGGCCAGCTCGGTTTGGAAGAAATAGTCCGCCCAGCCGTGAATGTAAATTACGGCATGGACTGCCTCCGGCTCCACGGGTACGCGGAAGCGGGAAACGGCTTCGCGGACGCGGCCCAGGAACGACGGCGGCGGGGGCGGCTTGGGGGTATAGGAGACCAAGGTGGCCTGAAGCGGACCTTCCTCATCGGCACCGAGGTCCAAGGTCAAGTAACGGTACCCGTCGCCGAGCGTGTCCGGCTGCCAGTTTTGCACCATATATCGACAATACGCGAACATCGTGCCTTATCCGGGCCGGGATTTGGCAGCGGACCCGCGTAGTGGAAGCATTAAAGTATGCGCGTCTACCCCACGTTCTTCCGGATCGTGTTCTCCGGAATGGATCCCGAAAAAGCCCACAAGATCGGTTACGAAGCCATCCGTGCCGTTGCCTGCACACCCGCGGCACCGCTGATGCGTGCCGTGATGCGGCCGGCCCCGGAACTGGCCACCGAAGCGCTGGGACTCACCTTCCCCTCGCCGTTTGGCCTGGCCGCCGGCTTCGACAAGGAAGCGTCCGCCGTTGTCGCCCTGACCAACCTCGGGTTCGGCCACGTGGAGGTTGGGACCGTCACCGCCCAGGCCCAGCCGGGCAACGCCAAGCCCCGGCTCTTCCGCCTGGTCGAGGACCGTGCAGTCATCAACCGCATGGGCTTCAACAACGACGGCGCCGCAGCAGTGGCCCCGCGGGTGCGGAAGGCCGTCGACGGCTTGTACCGCCGCTGGGGCCGGAACCGGCCGATCGTGGGCGTGAACATCGGCAAGACGAAGAAGGTCGACCTCGCCGACGCCGTCGAAGATTACCTGGCCAGCACCCGGCTGCTTGCCGCCGGCGCCGACTACCTGGTGGTCAACGTCAGTTCGCCCAACACGCCCGGACTGCGGCAGCTGCAGGACATCGACTCGCTGCGGCCGCTGCTGCAGGCGGTCGGCGAAACAGCGGACGAGACTGCGGGCCGCCATGTTCCCCTGCTCGTCAAGATCGCGCCGGACCTCACCGATGAAGACATCGACGACGTCGCCCGCCTGGCACTCGACCTGAAGCTGGACGGTGTGGTGGCCACCAACACCACGGTGCAGCGTTCAGGCCTGGTGACTGACCCGGAGACCGTGATTGCCGCCGGGGTCGGTGGACTCAGCGGAGCGCCGCTGAAGGAGCGCTCCCTTGAAGTGCTGCGCCGGCTGCGTGCCGCCCTCGGCGAGGGACCGGTCATCATCTCTGTCGGAGGGGTCGAGACGGGGGATGACGTCCAGCAGCGCCTCGACGCCGGGGCGAACCTGGTCCAGGGATACACGGCCTTCCTCTATGAGGGCCCGTTCTGGGCGGCTCGAATCAACCGCCGGCTGCAGAAACTCCAGCGCCGCCGGTAGGAGTCTTTCCCCGCCGGGCAACTAAAAAGGGAGGGACCCGCGGGTCCCTCCCTTTTTAGTCATAAGTCAGCCGGAACTAGGAAACCTTGTCACCGCGGCGTACCTGGGGCTTGGGCAGACGGAACCGGCGCAGCTGGAGCGCGCGGGAAATGCCGTACCAGACGTCGCCCTGGTTCGGGGCACCGAACTTGGCGGTGAGCTTGCGGCGGAGAACCATGCGGATCCGGAAGCTGTCGATGATCACCAGGACGATCAGGGCCCAGAAGGCCATGAGGATGAAGCTCTGCACGGTGAGGTTCTGGATGAAGCTTGCCACCACGAACACGGCGGCGGCGATCATGACGAACTCGCCGACATTCCAGCGGGCGTCGACGACGTCGCGGACAAAGCGGCGGTTCGGTCCCTTGTCCCGCAGGGGGAGGTAGCGCTCGTCACCGGTATCGAGTGCTGCGCGGGTCTTCAGCCGCTCTTCGCGCATGGCGGCACGGTTGGCTTCGCGGGCAGCCTTGCGGTCGTTGGGAACCAGGGGGCGCTGGCGCGCGGCTACCTGGTCCTTGCGCCGGGGCGTCGGTGCGCCTTTGCCTGCCTGGGCAGCCTTGCGCGCCTCTTCCGCTTGGGCCGAGGATGCGTGGTCCACAGTTTCCTGCGCGGTGGGCGCTTCTTTCTTTCGTCCGAACACTCATCAAGGATACCCGAAGCCCGGCTCTGCTGTTCGCGTTCGGCGGGTTGTGAAGCGCGCCGGCTGAAGGGCCGGGGGAGCAGGCCCCTGACAACTCTGCCCTGCAGGCAGGGCGGACAGAGTTGTAGGGTTTGGGCTATGACAACGACTTCCGAAACTGCCGGCAGCCTGCCGGAAGAAGCCGCCCTGCGCGCCAGCGTGTCGGCGGGTTTCCCCCGAACACTGCAAGACCTCAAGGACCTGGTGGCCATTCCCGGCATCGCCTGGGATTCCTTCGACGTTGCCAACCTGGACCGCTCTGCAGAGGCAGTGGCCGCGTTGCTCCGCGGCACAGGCCTGGACGAGGTGCAGATCCTGCGCGTTGACAACAACGGCAAGCCCGGCGGCCCCGCCGTCGTCGCCCGCAGGCCGGCCAAGGAGGGCATGCCGACGGTGCTGCTGTACGCCCACCATGACGTACAGCCGCCCGGTGATCCGGAGCTTTGGGAGACGGAGCCGTTCACGGCGACCGAGCGCAACGGCCGGTTGTACGGCCGGGGTGCGGCGGATGACAAGGCGGGCATCATGGTCCACATCGGCGCACTGCGCGCATTGGATGAGGTGCTCGGTGCAGGTTCCGGCGTCGGAATCACGTTCTTCATTGAAGGCGAGGAAGAAGCGGGTTCGCCGACATTCCGTACCTTCCTTGAGACCCACAGGGAGCTGTTGAAGGCGGATGTCATCGTGGTCGCAGATTCCGGAAACTGGAAGGTGGGGACACCGGCGCTGACCACGAGCCTGCGCGGCCTGGTGGACGGCACCTTCGAGGTGCGGGTCCTGGGACACGCCGTGCACTCGGGCATGTTCGGCGGCCCGGTGCTGGATGCCCCAACCCTGCTGGCCCGGCTGATCAGCACCCTCCACGACAGCCAGGGCAATCTCGCCATCGAAGGCCTGGTCGGGTTCGACGAGGCGCAGGTGGACTACCCGGAGCAGGACTTCCGCGAGGACTCCTCTGTGCTCGATTCCGTGCAGCTGGCCGGCACCGGGTCCATTGCGTCCCGGCTCTGGACCAAGCCCGCCCTGTCAATCATTGGCATTGACGTTCCGTCCGTTGCGATGTCGTCCAACACGATCCAGCCCGTGGCCCGCGCCAAGTTCAGCCTCCGGCTCGCACCGGGACAAGATCCCGCAGCCGCTGAGGAGGCGGTTGCCCGCCACCTGGAAGCCAACCGCCCGTTCGGTGCGGAGGTTGTCTTCACACCGGGGGAGCGAGGCAACGCCTTCGCGACGGACACCTCCGCACCGGCCGCACAGACTGCACTCTGGGCCCTGGAAAGGGCTTGGGGGACACCTCCCGTCGAAATGGGAGTCGGCGGTTCCATACCGTTCATCGCCGACCTCGTGGAAGTCTTCCCGTCCGCCCAGATCCTGGTCACAGGCGTCGAAGACCCTGACTCACGGGCGCACTCCGCCAACGAGTCCCTGGACCTCGGTGACTTCGAAAAGGCAATCCTCGCGGAAGCACTTGTCCTGGCCCGTCTGGGAATGCCTGAAACCCCCTAGTCCGTTACCTAAGCAGGGGTGCGCCGACGTACCATTGAGTGAACTGGCACCGCTTCAGGCAGCCGCAGTGCGGCCGAAGGGGTAGCCCGGATGGAAAGAGAGAAGCAATGAGCACTTCCACGAGTGAGAACGCCGCCGGCCTGGCCGGAACCGAAGCCGCCGAAGAACTGCCCACCCACGACGTGACGCTGTCCGACGTAGCTGCCGGCAAGGTCCGCTCCCTCCTCGAGCAGGAGGGACGCACGGATCTCAGGCTCCGTGTCGCCGTCCAGCCCGGAGGCTGCTCGGGTCTGATCTACCAGCTCTACTTCGACGAGCGCGTGCTGGACGGGGACGCAGTGCGCGACTTCGACGGCGTCGAGGTCATCGTCGACAAGATGAGCGTTCCGTATCTCTCGGGAGCATCCATCGACTTCGAAGATACGATTTCCAAGCAGGGTTTCACCATCGACAATCCAAATGCCGGCGGATCCTGTGCCTGTGGAGACTCCTTCCACTAGGTTTGAAGGCACGGCTTCCGGGCCGTAACAGAGCGCTTTTTGACCGGCACGCGGTGCGGTCTGTCACTGGACAGCACCGCGTGCAGGGTAAGCTCTACACGTAGTAGTAAAACTATCGTGCGCAGCTGGGGGATTTTTCTGTCCGCTGTGCCGCACTTGCACGTAACAAGAGGAAGGGCCGTCTGTGAGTTCGCAGGACCGAACCAGCAGCCGACGCGCCAGGATCTTAAAGATCTCAGCCGTAACGTCGGCCGGCGCGTTGTTTTTATCGGGTTGTTCGTCAGATGTCCAAAAGGGCTGGTTGCCCACGGAACGCGACACGACCAATCACACCGGCCGCATCATGGACCTCTGGGTCAATTCATGGATCGCAGCGCTGGCAGTGGGCATCCTCACCTGGGGTCTGATCCTCTGGTGCATCATCGCCTACCGCCGGCGCAAGAATGAGACCGGCTACCCGCGCCAGCTCAGCTACAACCTGCCGCTGGAAATCTTCTACACGGCTATTCCGCTGTTCATGGTTCTGGTGCTCTTCTTCTTCACCGACCGCGATATCCGCGCCCTTGACGCCCGCGTAGACGATCCCGATGTCATTGTCGATGTCCGGGGCAAGCAGTGGGCGTGGGACTTCAACTATGTCAAGGAAGACAAGTACTACAGCGGTGTCCAGGTGAACCTGGACGGCGAGGAAAAGTCCCAGGACGAGTTCCCGACCCTGTACCTTCCGGTCAACAAGTCTGTTGAACTGCAGTTGAACGCCCGCGACGTCATCCACTCATTCTGGGTGCCTGCGTTCCTGCAGAAGCGGGACATGATCCCCGGCCGCACCAACTACATCACCCTCACCCCGCAGCAGGAAGGCACCTTCGAAGGTAAGTGTGCCGAACTCTGCGGCGAGTACCACTCCGAAATGCTCTTCAACGTGAAGGTCGTCTCCGAGGCCGAGTACGAGGCCTACGTTGCAACGCTCAACGATGGCCAGCTGGGCGCGGAATACGACCGCAACACCAACCTGAATCCGACGAAGTAAGGAGGTAGGAGGAAAGCTATGACTACCCTGGAATACACTTCGGAGGAATCAGGCACACGGGTCGCCCCGCGCGTCGTGCCAGTCTCCAAGGGACGCATCGTCGTCAATTGGATCACCTCCACTGACCACAAGACCATCGGGTACATGTACCTGATTGCGTCATTCATTTTCTTCTGCCTTGGCGGCGTGATGGCCCTGGTCATCCGTGCCGAGCTGTTTGAACCCGGTATGCAGATCCTGCAGACCAAGGAACAGTACAACCAGCTGTTCACCATGCACGGCACTGTCATGCTCCTGATGTTCGCCACGCCGCTCTTCTCGGGCTTCGCGAATGTGATCATGCCCCTCCAGATCGGTGCACCCGACGTCGCCTTCCCGCGGCTGAACGCACTGGCCTTCTGGTTCTTCCTGTTCGGCAGCATCATCGCCGTCTCCGGCTTCATCACCCCCCAGGGCGCCGCGTCCTTTGGCTGGTTCGCCTATGCACCGTTGTCGAATACAACGTTCTCGCCAGGTGTCGGCGGTGACCTATGGGTCTTCGGCCTTGCACTCTCCGGCTTCGGCACCATTCTCGGCGCCGTGAACTTCATTACGACGATCATCTGCATGCGTGCCCCGGGCATGACCATGTGGCGTATGCCGATCTTCACCTGGAACACGCTGGTTACCGGCATCCTGATCCTGATGGCCTTCCCGCCGCTGGCAGCAGCTCTCTTCGCCCTCGGTGCAGACCGCCGTTTTGGTGCCCACATCTTCGATCCGGAAAACGGCGGCGCTGTCCTCTGGCAGCACCTGTTCTGGTTCTTCGGCCACCCCGAGGTGTACATCATCGCCCTGCCGTTCTTCGGCATCGTCTCGGAGATCTTCCCGGTCTTCAGCCGCAAGCCGATCTTCGGCTACAAGGGCCTGGTCTACGCAACGATCGCCATTGCTGCCCTGTCCGTCACCGTGTGGGCCCACCACATGTACGTGACCGGCGCTGTCATGCTGCCGTTCTTCGCCTTCATGACCATGCTCATCGCAGTTCCAACCGGTGTGAAGTTCTTCAACTGGATCGGCACCATGTGGCGCGGATCGATCACCTTTGAAACCCCGATGCTCTGGAGCATTGGCTTCCTGATCACCTTCCTCTTCGGTGGCCTGACCGGCATCATCCTGTCCGCCCCGCCGCTGGACTTCCACGTCTCGGACACCTACTTCGTGGTAGCGCACTTCCACTACGTTGTCTTCGGAACCGTCGTCTTCGCGATGTTCGCTGGATTCTACTTCTGGTGGCCCAAGTGGACCGGCAAGATGCTCAACGAGCGCCTCGGCAAGATCCACTTCTGGCTGCTGTTCCTGGGCTTCCACGGCACGTTCATGATCCAGCACTGGCTGGGCGTCATCGGCATGCCGCGCCGTTACGCGGACTACCTGGTGGAGGACAACTTCACCGTGATGAACCAGTTCTCCACAATTGCCTCCTTCGTCCTGGGTGCCTCCCTGATTCCGTTCTTCTGGAACGTGTACATCACCTGGCGCCACGGCAAGAAGGTCGAAGTTGATGACCCCTGGGGCTTCGGAGCATCGCTCGAGTGGGCTACGTCCTGCCCGCCGCCGCGCCACAACTTCACCTCGCTGCCGCGCATCCGGTCCGAGCGTCCGGCACTGGACCTGCACCACCCCGAACTCCAGCAGACCGTGACCAACGAGTCTGCACCGGGCAAGGTGTACGGTTCCGCTGACCGCAAGGAGGCCACCAAGTGAAAATCGAGTCCAATCTCTTCCTGCTGATGGCTCCGTTCTTCGCAGTGGTTGGCGTTGTCTACGGCTACCTCGTGGACTGGATGGAACCGGTAGGCTACCTGGCTCTCTTCCTGACGGCCGGCATGTCCCTCATGGTCGGCTATTACCTGGCCTTCACCGCACGCCGGATCGGCATGCGCCCGGAGGACCGCCTCGACGCGGAAATCCATGAAGGATCCGGCGAACAGGGCTTCTTCAGCCCGTGGAGCTGGTGGCCCCTGGTGCTGGCAACTGCCTGCGCCGGAGGTTTCCTCGGCCTGGCAGTGGGCTGGTGGGTGCTGTACATCAGCGCCGGCCTCGCCGTCGTCGCCCTCATCGGCTGGGTTTTCGAATACAGCCGCGGCAACCACGCGCACTAGGCTAACCGCCTGACGGCTTGCACAAAGGAAGGACCCGCAGGAAACTGCGGGTCCTTCCTTTTTTGTGCGTTCCCCGCCTCTTGCGGCTGGGAGGCAGTTGCTGCCGGCAGCAGGCGCAACTGGCCCCTGGAGGGGTAGCGGGGCCGGTATCCTAGAGATACTGCCGCACTCCTTCTGAAGGGTCCCGTCCGTATGCCCGTTACGCCTGCCTGCCCCGGCCTGCCGTGATCAAGCGTGCCCTGCGCGATTTCCCGGAGAGCATCGATCCGGCGTCGGGGGTCTCCAAACACCGGCAGCTGGAGGGGATCCTCCGCCGCTTCGTGGAGCAGCACGCCCCTGCCGGGGCAGCAGTGCCCTCGGAGCGCGAGTTGGCGGAACACTTTGGTGTGGCCCGCATGACGGTCCGCCAGGCCATCGACACACTCGTGGCCGACGAAGTCCTTGAACGCATCGTCGGGGTTGGCACGTTTGTAGCCCGGCCGAAGATGGACCTGCAGATCAAGCTCACCTCCTACAGCGAAGAAATGCACCGCCGCGGCATGGTCCCCGATGCGCGTGTCCTGACCTTTGAACAGGTTGGCGCGTCCCACCTGGTGGCCAGGGAGCTGCAGATCGAACCCGGACAGCCGGTGGTGCGCTTCCGCCGGCAGCTGCTGGCAGACGGCGAACCGATGAGCGTCGATGAAAACTTCATTCCGGCCTGGCACGTCCCCGGGATGCTCGAGGAGGATCCTCCCACGTCCCTCTACCGAGTGCTCAGCGAGCGGTACGGCATGGTCATTGAATGGGGCGAGGACACCATAGAAGCCACTGCTGCATCAGCCTCAATCGCACGCCTGCTCAACGTTGAGCTGGGTGCACCGCTGTTGAAGATCCAGCGCCATGCCTATGTTTCGCGGTCCATGGTCGACTACTCGGTGTCCTACTACCGCGCTGACCGCTACAAGCTCTGGGTACCGCTTCAGCGGCCGGGCATCAGAACTCCACGTACCTATCACCCCGGACGCCACCAGGCGACCTGAACCAAGAATGGAGGGATCGCCGAATGGAGATCCTGAGGATGTACAAGCAGGACCCGCCCCGCGGGATGCTCTTCAAGGAAGCGGTCTATGAGCCCGAAGATCGTACGCTCATGGTGACGAAGGGCCGGGTCGGGAATGAGGGCAGGGTTTCCGTCCGTGAGAACGTGGATGCCGGCAAAGCCGAGCAGCTGCTCGAGGAATTCGCGGCTGCTGCCGAGGGGGAGGGCTTCGCAGAGATCCCCGAGGAGGAACAGCACTGGGTCATCGCGCAGTACGCCCTGAAGTCGAAGGACGGAACCGAACGTGACCGCTACCTGGAGCACAAGGCGTCCACCGCAATCGGAACCTATTTCGCCTGGCGTGGACTCGGTTCTGTGGAGGAGACCGGTTTTAGCCCCTACAAGCTGAACATCCTCTGCCTGGTCCCCGATGTGAAGCTCGCGGTCCGGGGAATCCAGGTGGTCATCAGGGAAAGCCGCCTGGACTTCACCAAGCTGAGCATTGGCACAGCACCGTTCGCTGACTTGGAGCATCCCGTCAGGAAGTATCCGCTGCCCTCCAAGGTCCCCTTCGAACTCTAGGACCCCGGAGAAGGCCTGCGGCGGATGGTGCTGCCCGGCTCACCGGCGGGGGATACAGAAAACCCCCGGCCAGCAAATGCTGGCCGGGGGTTTCTTGTATCTAGGAGCTAGTGCTTCTCGATGGACTCTGGAGCCCTGTCCTCTTCACGTGCCTCAACCTCGGTAGGCGACTCATGGTGGTGAGCTGCCTCGAGTTCGGCCGGCGTTACCGGAGCAACGCGGTCTTCGAAGAAGAACCGTGACAGTGCGCCGCGGCGCTTTTCGCTGCGGCTGATCTTGCCCTTGGCATCCGGCTGGGCCGGCGTAACCTCGGGGGAATCGAACGCAACGAGCTTGTAGCGCTTGTACTCGTCCAGCGGTTCGTGGACTTCGATGTACTCGCCGTGCGGGAGGCGGACAATTCGGCCGCTTTCCACACCGTGGAGAACAATCTCGCGGTCCTTGCGCTGCAGCGCCAGGGCGATGCGGCGGGCCACGATGAAGCCGATGACCGGACCGAAGAAGAACAGGAAGCGCAGCCAGTAGGTTACGTCGTTCAGCGACACCATGAAGTGCGTGGCGATGAGGTCGGAGCTGGCGGCTGCCCACATAACGCAGTAGAAGATGACGCCGGCAACACCGATGGCGGTGCGGGTCGGAGCGTTGCGCGGACGGTCCAGCAGGTTGTGGATGCGCTTGTCCTTGGTAACCCAGGCTTCGATCCACGGCCACGCGAAGAGGAGGCCGAAGACGATTCCAGCGGGAACCAGGGCCGGCAGCAGCACGTTCAGGGACAGCGTGTTGACGCCCCAGGGGAACGGGATGTTCCATTCGAACGGCATACCGAACAGCCAGCCCGGCATCAGGCGCAGCGCGCCGTCGACCCAGCCGATGTACCAGTCAGGCTGGGTGCCTGCGGACACGGGGGAGGGGTCATACGGGCCGTAGTTCCAGATCGGGTTGATCGTGAACACCGCTGAGATGAAAGCGACGATGCCGAAGACGATGAAGAAGAATCCACCGGCCTTGGCAGCGTAGACCGGGCCGACCGGGAAGCCGACAACGTTGGTGTTGGTGCGTCCCGGGCCGCGCCACTGGGTGTGCTTGTGGATGACAACCATGAACAGGTGGATGGCGATCATCAGCAGGATCAGGGCAGGGACCAGCAGGATGTGCAGTACGTACAGCCGGCCGATCACGGCAGTTCCGGGGAACTCTCCGCCGAACAGGAAGAAGCTGATGTAGGTACCAACAACCGGAACGGCCTTGATGACGCCGTCGATGATCCGCAGGCCGTTGCCGGAGAGCAGATCGTCGGGGAGGGAGTAACCGGTGAAGCCGGCAGCAAGGGCCAGGATCAGCAGAACGCCGCCGACAACCCAGTTCAGTTCACGGGGCTTGCGGAACGCGCCCGTGAAGAAGACGCGCAGCATGTGAACGGAGACCGAGGCCACGAACAGCAGTGCCGACCAGTGGTGCACCTGGCGCATAAACAGACCGCCGCGGATGTCGAAGGAAATATCCAGCGACGACGCGTAGGCTACGGACATTTCGACGCCCTTGAGCGGCACGTAGCTGCCCTCATAGTGCGTCTCCGCCATGGACGGATCGAAGAAGAACGTCAGGAACGTTCCGGACAGCAGCAGGATGACGAAGCTGTAGAGCGCCACTTCACCGAACATGAAGGACCAGTGGTCAGGGAAGACCTTGCGGCCGAACTCCTTGACCATCATCGATCCGCTGACGCGGGTGTCGACGAAGTTGGTGATGCGCCCGAGCTTGGTCTTCGGCTCGTAGGTTCCGGTTGCAGAGGTAGCACTCATGGTTAGCCACGCTCCCAGTAGCTCGGTCCAACGGGTTCAGTGAAGTCGCTGGTGGCGATGAGGTAGCCCTCGTCGTCGACGGCGATCGGCAGCTGAGGCAGAGGACGAACGGCCGGCCCGAAGATGACTGCGCATTCCTGCGTCAGGTCGAACGTGGACTGGTGGCACGGGCACAGCAGGTGGTGCGTGTGCTGTTCGTAGAGTGCCACGGGGCAGCCAACGTGGGTGCAGATCTTGGAGTAGGCGACAATGCCGTCTACGGACCAGTCTTCACGCCCGGGGGAGGGGTTCAGCTCCGAAGGATCCAGGCGCATCAGCAGGACGACGGCCTTGGCCTTCTCCTCCAGCTTGTGCTCGGCGTCGTTCAGGCCTTCCGGAATCACGTGGAATGCGGAACCGAGGGTGACGTCGGAGGCCTTGATCGGAGTGCCGCTCGGATCGCGGGTCAGGCGGACGCCGTTGTCCCACATGGTGTGGCGCAGGACGTTGCCGGGAAGCGGACCCAGGTCGCGGAACATGACGATAGCCGGCAGCGGAGCCAGTGCCACAGCACCCAGGAGGGTGTTGCGGATCAGCGGACGGCGCTTGATGCCGGTTTCCTCGATGATGTCGCCGATCATCTTTTCGGCGATGACGCGATCCTCTTCGGGACGGATCTCGTGGCGCTCTTCGATGACCTCATGATCGGGCATGAGCGTCTTGGCCCAGTGAACGATTCCGACACCGATTCCGAGCATCGCGAATGCGGTGCCCAGGCCCAGGAAGAGGTTCTGCACCCGAAGGGTGCCGATGCTCTCGTCCAGGCGAATAAAGAAATACCCGTAGAAAAAGAGGAGCGTACCGAGTACGGAGATGGCGAACAGGATCGCCACCTGCTTCTCGGAGCGCTTCTCAGCCCGGGGATCCGTATCGGCCAGGCGAGGACGGTGCGGGGGAAGTCCAGGATTCTGGAATTCCCCTTCTTCGCCCTGGCCAGCCGTAGCGACGGTGCCCGAGGTGTTCGGACTGCCGTGACTATGGTCGCCCATGATCCCCCTCATCCTTCTCTTGAAACTGCATTAGTAGACCTATGTGTAACTGTGATGTCACCCCGGGGGGTGAGCGCGGTGATGACTGACTAGGAAGACCGGGAGGTCAACCAGATGGTGAAAGCGATGATGAGGCCAAGGCCTGCGGTCCAGATGAACAGACCTTCGGAAACCGGGCCCAGTGAACCGAGCTCGGCTCCACCGGGGGAACCATTGGCTTCGATGTTCTTCAGGAAGGTGATGACGTCCTGCTTCTCCTCGGGGGAGAGGTTGGCGTCGGAGAAGACGGGCATGTTCTGCGGGCCTGTGACCATGGCTTCGTAGATGTGCTTCTCGGAAACGCCTTCAAGGGCAGGAGCGAACTTTCCGCGGGTCAGTGCGCCGCCGGCACCGGCCGCGTTGTGGCACATGGCGCAGTTGACGCGGAACAGCTCGCCGCCGGCAGCGGCGTCGCCGGTGGTCTCGAGGTACTCTTCCTCCGGCAGTGCGGGGCCGGCTCCCAGGGACGCCACGTAGGCGGCCATCTGGGCGGTCTGTTCTTCGTTGAACTGTGCCGGCTTCTGCTGGGCCTGCGGGCCCTGCATCGCCATGGGCATGCGGCCGGTTCCTACCTGGAAGTCGACGGAGGCTGCGCCAACGCCTACGAGGGAGGGACCGTTCTCGGTGCCGCTGGCTTCCATGCCGTGGCAGGTGGCGCAGTTGGCAATGAAGAGCTTCTCGCCCTGCTGCACATCATCGGCAGTGTAGGTGGTGGCGGCCTGGGCTTCATTCGCTCCGGAAGCAGCTGCGTAGATGCCGCCGGTAACGATGAGGCCCAGAAGCAGCAGTACTACTGCTGCCAGGGGATGACGTCGCCTTTGCGATAGTGCCTTCACTTAGTGGTTCCTAACTTATGTGGTCTTTTGGTTGCTCGTGCCACGTGGATATTGCTGGGGTGCCCGTGGAGGGCGTGACTACTTCAGGAAGTAGATGATGACGAAGAGGGCAATCCAGACCACGTCAACGAAGTGCCAGTAGTACGACGTCACGATCGCGGAGGTCGCCTCGAAGTGGCCGAACCGCTTCGCGGCGTAGGCGCGTCCGATGATGAACAGGAATGCAATCAGGCCGCCGGCAACGTGCAGGCCGTGGAAGCCGGTGGTGATGTAGAACGAGGAGCCGTACGCGTTGGAAGACAGCGAGATCCCGTGGGACACGAGTTCTGCGTATTCGTAGGCCTGAACGGCAACAAAGATGGCGCCGAGGATGAAGGTCAGGAAGAACCACTCGACCATTCCCCATCGTGCAATCTGGAAGAAGCCGCCGGTACGGCGGGGCTGGAGCCGCTCGGCGGCAAAGACACCGAACTGGCAGCTAAAGGAGCTGGAAACAAGGATCACCGTGTTCACAAACGCGAAAGGCACGTTCAGCTTGGCCGTCTCGATCTCCCACATCTCGCCCGAGGTGGAGCGGAGAGTGAAGTACATCGCGAAGAGCGCAGCAAAAAACATGAGTTCGCTGGAGAGCCACACCACGGTCCCTACGGAGACCATATTGGGGCGGTTCAGCGTGGGGTGAGCCGGGGTACTGGGGGCATGGGTCGCTGTTGTCACATAGACATTATGGCGGTAAAACTCTCCCTTTCACCAACAGAACTGTACGAACGGCGCGTCCGGATCGTTCCCAAACCGCTCACTTCCCAGCAACGGCGCGGAAGTTGCTCTCCGGAAACAAATCAGCATTTTCTACGATTCGTAGATAACCTAGGGCGTGTGAGTACGTTTCCGAGTTCCGAGCACACCTGGCCGTCGCTGATTACCGCACTCATCGCGGGGGAGGACCTGAGCACCCAACAGACCCGGTGGGCCATGAACACGATCATGGCCGGAGACGCCTCGGATGCCCAGATTGCCGGGTTCCTGGTGGCCCTGCGGGCGAAGGGCGAGAGCGTCCAGGAGCTGGCAGGCCTGGTTGAGGCCATGCTCGAAAACGCCCGGCCCATCGACATCCCGGGAGAAACACTGGACATCGTGGGCACAGGCGGTGACAGGCATAACACCGTTAATATTTCCTCGATGGCTGCGCTGGTCTGCGCCGGTGCCGGAGCGAGGGTGGTCAAGCACGGCAACCGGGCCGCTTCCTCCTCCTCGGGCTCGGCCGACGTGATTGAAGCCCTGGGCGTCCGGCTTGACCTGCCCGTTGAGAGGGTCGCGGACGCCGCAGTGCGCGCCGGCATCACCTTTTGCTTCGCACAGGTCTTTCACCCCTCGATGCGGTTTGCCGCCGTCGCCCGCCGCGACATGGGCGTTGCCACAGCGTTCAACTTCATGGGCCCGCTGACGAATCCCGCCCGCCCGTCCGCCTCGGCGATCGGCGTTGCCGATGAACGGCTGGCACCCCTCATCGCCGGAGTGCTGGCGGCCAGGGGAGTCCGGGCACTGGTCTTCCGCGGCGGCGACGGGCTCGATGAACTGACCACCACGGGTGCCTCTACGGTGTGGGAGGTCCGTAACGGCACCGTGGAGCGCTCAGCAGTGGACCCGATGGATCTGGGGATCCCCAGGGCCACTCTGGACGACCTGCGCGGCGGGGACGCTGCGGCCAACGCCGCCGTGGTCCGGAGCGTCCTGGCGGGCGAGAAAGGGCCTGTCAGGGACGCCGTGCTGCTCAATGCCGCTGCTGCACTGGTGGCTCTGGATACCGGGGCGGAGGGAACACTTATGGAGCGGCTGGCGGCTGGCTTGAGGCGTGCTGAAGCGTCGGTGGACACCGGCAACGCGCGCCGGGCACTTGACCGCTGGGTTGAGGTCACGCAGTAATGCAATTTTCTGCGCCGTGACTGCGCAAAAAGCACAAAAAAGAGGGAGGCGGACCAGCACTGGTCCGCCTCCCTCTTCGTGTGCTGTTTTGGTCAGAATCACACCGTAGTTCGCCGCCCAAAATGTCCTTGCAGGCGCCCTTAGGGCAGCAAAATACCTGTTTTGCCGGCCTAACTAGCTGTCGAAGCCCAGCGAAAAAGCGGCATCCAGGTCGTGCTTGGAGTAAGCCCGGAAGGCAATCTGGGTGGTGGTTCCAATCACACCCTGGACCTTGGAAAGCCTGTTCGCGATGGTGTCAGCGAGATCCTCGTGGCGTCGAACCCGGGCAATCGCGATGAGGTCCCATTCGCCGGTCACGGAGTAGACCTCGCTGATGCCCTCGATCTCGGAGATTTCCTCTGCGCACTCGGGGATCCGGGCCGAGTCGGTCTGGATGAGTACAAAAGCGGTGATCATGGCTTGCCTTTCGTGTCCTGCTGAGGGCTCGGGCCGGGTCAGGCCCTGTCTCCGAGCCTAGTGGAATTGCGCCCGGCGCGCCCGTGCATGACCGCCGCCGCGAGCCGCGGAACAAGGAGGAAGGCTCCCAGCACGCCGAACGTCACCAGCTGGAAGCTGAGCGCCGTACCGCCGCCGGCCACCGCACGGATGGCCAGGCCTGCCCCCGCCGTGATCAGCCAGAGCAGGATTCCGGTGGGCCACAGTGCATACGGGCGGTGCCACGCCCGGAGCAGCAGCCAGCCGGCGAGGCAGGCCGCGATGAACGGGGACGCCGTCACGGCGACGCCCGCCGGGTCCAGGCCATGGGCATGCGTGTCGCGGCCAAGCGCCGCGAAAACAAGGATGAGGACGACGTCGGCGGCCAGGAAGGCGGGCCAGAAGCGGCGGGTGCTCACCGGGCGCCGGCTCTGCTCTTGCCGCCGTGTTCGCGGACGAAGGGACCGAGGAGCTCGCGGACCAGCTCGTGGACGTCCTGCAGGGTCTTGCCGGACTCGAGGAGCCTGGTCCCGCTGTGCACTATGGCATTAATGAGTTCGGCCGTGCTTGCAGGGTCCGCCGATCCCATCTCCGTCAGGGCGCCGACCAGGGGATCAAGCAGCGCCTGATGCATGCGGTTGCTCTGCGTATCCAGTTCTTCGCCCGGTGCCACGGCTGCCAGTGCACTGCCCACGGCGTGCTCCCCCTCGGCGACCAGCGTGATGTTGGTCATGACGTAGGCCAGGATCCGGTCTGCCGGCAGTTCCTCTGCCGCCATGGCGTCTTCGACCCTGCGCGCCCATCGGGGAAAGACGTCGAGAACCAGGGCGTTCAGGAGGTCCGTGCGGGACTTGTAGTACTGGTAGGCGCTGGGGCGGGCAAGGCCTGCGAGGGCGGCTACTTCGGCCATGCTGGGAGCCTCGCCGGTCTTCGCGAGCAGCGTCTTGGCAGCGTCCAGGAGGGCCCTCTGCTGTGCCGCACGGTGCTCTGCAACCGTGGGGGCGGTAATGCGGGGCAAAGAGCCCTCCTGTCCTGCTTCGTTATCCGGCCAGCCGGCCGTCCACCATCTCTACGACCCGGTCGCAATGATGAAGGACATCGTGATCGTGGGTCACCATAACTGTAGCAACGCCCTGTTCATGCGTTTCCTTCGCCAGGAGCTCCACTACGTCCTGGCTCCGTTTCCGGTCCAGCGCCGCAGTCGGTTCGTCCACGAGCAGCAGCGTCGGCTTCGAGACCAGTGCGCGGGCGATCCCCACGCGCTGGCGCTCACCGCCGGAGAGCTGGTCGGGGCGGCTCTTGAGCTTGTGGCCCATGCCAACGGCGTCGAGCAGGTCATGCGGGTTGAACGTGCCGCCCATCTTGGCCATGCGGTGCACCAGCTCCAGCTGTTCGGCAGCGTTCAGTGCCGGAATCAGGTTCCCTGACTGGAAGACAAAGCCGATGTTCTTCAGTCGGAACCTTGCCTTGGCCGCCTTGCCGAGGGTGCTGAGGTCGGTGCCGTTGACGGTGACGAGGCCGGAGTCGGGAGTTGCCAGGGCGCCGGCCACGGCCAGGAGCGATGACTTGCCGGCTCCGGATGGACCAACGACGGCGACGAGTTCGCCGGGTTCGACGCTGAGGCTGACGTTGTCCAGGGCCTGCACGGTGCTGGAACCGTCTCCCAGTGCGAGGTTGGCGTTCTGGATGAACAGTCCGCGCGTGGTTACGGTCTGGGCTGCGTTGCTAGTTTGCGTACTCATCGCTGTCCTCCAAGGGCAGCCAGGGGGTCAACCCTGGAAATGCGGACGATGGCTACGGCGGCGCCCAGCACACCCATCAGGATGGTCAGCGCCGTCGCGATCGAAATGGGTCCGGCTTCCAGTGCGAAAGGCATCGCGGTGCCTGACATCCAGGCACCCATTCCGAGGCCTGCCGCCAGGCCGGCTGCGGTGGAGAGAGTCAGGATGACGACAGCCTGGAAGATGCCGTCCCGCAGCAGGTAACCGGTGGATGCGCCGATCGCCCGCAGGACTGCCAGTTCGTGCTTGCGCTGGATCGTCCAGACGGTGAAGAACGCACCGACGACGAGCGCACAGATGGCGTATAGGAAAATCTGGATCATTTCCAGTGTCAGCGTCTCGGCCGTGTAGCCCGGGGAAGCGTCGAAGGAATCTTCCAGGGTCGAAGTGACCGTTCCGGCTGCTGCATCGCCGGCGGCGAGGTCCAGCGAAGCGCCGTTCTCAGCCTTGATCGCAATGGAGCTGGCCGTGTCGAAGTCCACCGCCGCGATGGCGGTTTCCGTCGGTTCGCCCGGCTGTGACTGGCCGCTGGCAATCAGCTGCCAGGTTTCCAGGGGAAGGTAGGCCATGCTGACGTGGCCGAACGTTGCCTGGTCCTCGGTGTAACCGACCACAGTGAGTGCGACGTCGATCCGGTCGAGCGTGACGACGGAGCCGATCTCGACTCCTTCGTCTTCGGCGGTGGGGGAGACGACCATCTCGTTGACGGCTTCAATCCCGCGTCCTTCGCCGATTGCCGGAGCCAGGAACGATCCGGTGTCGATGCCGAAGAGGGACAGATCGACCTGGGTGCCGTCATCCGTTACGGCGTTCATCATGGCCGACCCCATCAGGGTGACTTCCTCGACTCCGGGCTGGGTGCTCCAGGCCTCAGCCTGGGACGGGTCGACAACGCTGCGTGAGAAGGCGTTGTCGGTTTTGGTGCCTTCGTTGAAAGCAATATGGGTCGCCGGCATGCCCTTCAGGCCGGAAACACCGTCATTAACGAGGCCTGAGGAAAGGCCGGACAGCAGGACCATCAGGACGGCGATGAGGGCGATAACGCCACCCATTAATCCGAATCTGGCCCGTGCAAAACGCAGCTCGCGCAGAGCTAGGAACATCTGTTACCCCTCGGGTTGTCTGGGTATCTAAGGTTGCCGACAAGTCGTCAGTAACATACCAACATCATGTCAGGAAATAAGGCTGATACCAATTCCTGCAGGCTTGCCGCCCGTGATCCGGGGGAGTGCCTAGTTACCGGATGGCCGCTCTGCTGTGCTGGGAACATGCACGTGCTCCGGAGGGTCTTCGCTTATCTGCGCGGCTCACGGGCGGTCCGCTGGATCTTCGCGCTGGCGGTCCTGCTCCTGATCTTTGAGTACATCGTGTTGCCGCAGCTGGTCGGATCGGACAACGTGCTGCGGGCGCTGGGCGGTCTTTCACCCGTCTTGCTTGCTGCCGCCGCGGCTTTGGAGGCGGCGTCCCTGTGCTGTTACAGCGCCCTGACCCGGGCAGTCCTGCCCGGCAGCCGCCGTCCGGGATATTTCACCCTGCTCCGGATCGACTTGGCCGACCAGGCGGTGAACCATGTTGTCCCCGGAGGCGGAACGACCTCGGCGGCCGTGCGCTACAAGCTGCTCACCCAGGCAGGCGTCCGGCCGCAGGATGCGCTGAGCGCTGCCATGGTCCAGGTGGTTGGCGCCAACCTCGTCCTGGGCGTCCTGTTCGCGGTGGGTCTGCTTGCCGCCCTTGGACAGGTGCGGGGAAACCAATATTTCGTGACGGCCGGCGCCGTCGTGCTGGTCCTTCTCCTGCTGAGCGGCGCCGCTCTCTCTGTCCTGGACCGGCACTTGGAGGGTGCAGTGCATGCCGCCCGGCGGATCGCGTCCTGGGTGCGGGTGGTTAAACCGGAGTCGGCGGAACGCTTCGTCCGCACCATGGCTGCGGAGACCGAAATGTTCCGCCAGGAGCCGGCCCGGCTGGCCCAGGCGCTGCTCCTGTCCGTCTGCTACTGGCTGTTCGATGCCGCTTGCCTGTGGACGTTCGTTGCTGCCTTTGGGCATGCCCTGAATCCGGGGGAGCTGCTCGTTGCCTACGGCTTGGGCAACCTCGTGGCGCTTGCTCCGCTCACGCCGGGCGGGCTGGGGCTTGTGGAAGGAGTGATGGTCCCCACCCTGGTGGGGTTCGGCGCCGCCAACCCAGCCGCTGTCCTGGGGGTTCTGTCCTGGCGGATCGCCAACTTCTGGCTGCCCATCCCTGTGGGCGGACTGGCATGGCTGTCTCTCCGGGTGGGTGTGCTCCGGAGGCATTCAGGTGCCCCAAGGCATCCGGCACCTCCCGGCACGGGCGGCCGCCAGCGCTCTGAGTAAAGCTAGTGGAGAAGGTTCCGCCAGTCCGGAGGCACCAGGCCTGCAGGACCTGGAACAGGCTGGCTCACGGGATGCGCCTGCGGCGGAGCAAGCACAGGGCCCTGGAAAGTTGCCTCATCAAGATAGCTGTAGAACCAGTCCTCGCCGGGTTCGAAACTGCGGATGACCGGATGCCCTGTGGACCTCCCGTGGGCAGTCGCGTGCTGTCCGGGGGACGTGTCGCAGCAGCCGATGTGCCCGCACTCGGTGCAGCGGCGCAGATGCAGCCACCAGCCCTGCTGCAGGAGGCACTCCACACATCCAGTGCCGCTGGGCGGAACGCCTGGGGCGATGCCGGGGATGGGTTCCATGATTGCGCTCCTTGGGCCGGACTTCTCTGGCTGCGTTCCGAAGTGCCAACGCTAGCGACTTCAGCAAGCCGCAAGAAGGGTGTCCGCGCTTTTGGCCCGGCCGGAACCGGTCAGAGAAGCTCCAGCACAGCGGCAGCACCGGCCAGCAGGGCCAGCAGCAGGTACTGGACCGGACGCGCCAGGCGGGCGGCCTGTCCGAAGTGGCCGGCCGGAACGCGGTGGATGAGCCAGTTTCTTCCGGCGTTGATTTTTCTCATGGTTCAGAATCCTTAGTCCCGAGGGGCCTTGACATGGTGCTTTCAGTTTGTTCCAGACCCGCGCCGGGGTTCCACCTGCGGCGCCATGAGCTTGCCGACTAGAGCCGGTGGCCGAGGGAACACGGGAGCCGCGGATGCTCACATTCAGCTGTTCAGCCCGGCACAGAACGGTATGAATTCGAGCACCCGGGAAACCGGTGTGCCGCTTAGATGCGGGGGAGTGGCTCCGAAGGCGTCCATGCGCCGGTCCTAACCTGAAAAAATGAAGATCCTGCCCCTTGCGGCAGCGGGTTTCATGGCTGGAGCCGCAGCAACAGCCGGCACGCTTGCCGCCACCGTCATCCAAAAAGATCCGAGGCCGTCGGCCCTGTTCATCCGGGGTGTCTTTTCCAGCGGCGGCAAAGTCCAGCTCCGTAAACTCCGCAAGCACGTACCTGCCGGGGCAGTAAGGGCGCACAGGAGCCTTCCTTATATTGGCGCTCCCAAGGGCCCGGCGCTGGATGTCTTCCTGCCTGAGGATGCCGGAGTAGGCCCGCTGCCCGTCGTGGTGTGGGTCCACGGAGGGGCATGGATCTCCGGATGCAAGGAGAACATCGCTCCGTACCTGGAGATTCTCGCATCGAATGGATTCGCCGTCGTCGGTGCCGGCTACACGATCTCGCCCGAGGCAAACTATCCCCAGGCCGTCACTGAACTCAACAGTGCCCTGGGCTATCTGCGCGAACACGCCGCGGAGTACAACCTGGATCCGGAACGCATCGTGCTTGCCGGAGATTCTGCCGGCGCCCAGCTGGCTGCGCAGCTGGCGCTCATCATCACTGACCCGGACTATGCCCGGCGTACCGGGGTGGAACCTGCTGCGGCACGCGAGCATGTGCGCGGCATGCTGCTGTTCTGCGGCGTCTACGACCTGAAGACCATGTCCAGGCTCACCGGTCCGCTCGGCTGGGGATTCCGGACGGCGCTGTGGGCCTACACCGGCTCCAAAGACTGGGCCAGCACCCCGGCAGCGGAACACATGTCCATTCTGGAACACGTGGGGGAGAACTTCCCGCCGTCATTCATTTCCGGCGGGAACGCGGATTACCTCACCGAGCAGCAATCCAAGCCGCTGGCTGCGAAGCTGGAGGAACTTGGCGTCCCGGTGGTGCGGCGTTTCTGGGACCGCGACCACAGGCCTGCACTGGGCCACGAATACCAGTTCAAGCTCCAGCACAAGGACGCCCGGATGGTGCTGGCGGAGACGCTCAACTTCCTGGATGCTGTGACGGGTTCACACTCGGTCCCCGTCCGTTCCGACCTGGAGGCCACCGCCTAGCCGCTGCCTGGCCGCTGCCTGGTCGTTGCCCCAGGCAGCGGTCCGGTCCGGCAGCCACGCTGCCTTACAGCGTGCGTTCCTGCCGGACCGGCGTTCCTAGCCCCAGATGTCGTCCCCGCGCAGGGTCGCGTCTGCTCCGCCGTCGCAGTAGATCGTCTGGCCGGCCAGGTGTGAGTTTTCTTCGCTGGCGAGCCAGGCCAGCAGCCGTGCAATCACTACGGGCTCCGAGTGGCCGTTTAGGGGCATGGGCACGTTCTCGTCCACCATCTTCACGCCCTCCGGCGTGGCCAGGAGTTCCTTCGTCATCGCCGTGAGGACGGTTCCCGGGGCAACAGCGTTGAGCGGGATGCCGTTGCCGGCGTAGCGGTCGCTGACCGACTCCCGGCGTACCCAGCGGCTCAGGGCGCGCTTGCTGGAGGGGTAGTTCAGGTAGCCGATCTGCGGGCCCTGGTCAGCGAGTTTCTGGCCGATCTGGCGGGCCAGCGCTTCATCCCCGGCAAGCATGGCGTCGACGAGCTCGGGGGAGTTGGGCTGCAGGGATGCCATGGAACTGACGACGACGGCGCGCGGCGCTTCGCTTCCTGCCAGTACCGGTGCCAGCCGGTCCAGGAACTCCGTGACGCCGAAGAAGTTGACCGAGACGGTGAGGGGGATGGGTGCGGAAATGCCCGCGCAGGCGATCACGGCGTCTACCGAGCCGCCGGCGAGCTCCACGGCCCGGTCTGCGGCGATCTGCCGGCCCTCGGGTGTGCTCAGATCCGCCTCGACGTCGGCATTGCGAAGGTCAACGCCGATCACTGTGTTGCCGCGTTCCTTCAGGAGCTCAGCGGTTGCTGCGCCGATGCCGGAGGCGGATCCCGTAACGATGTATGTGCGTGTCATGGTTATTAATCTACGCCCGCCGGGCCGGTCCGCGCACAGCCTTCCGGGCGGGCAGTGCCCGGGGGACTCCTATCTCACGTCTATTGGACACTCTGCGTATCAAGACTCGGCGAATTGGCGTCAAAATCGACGGTGGTAATGGGCAGGTCGGGCGGCCAGGTGTTTGGTTGCACGGGGAACCCGACCCGGACATAGAGCCGGACAGGTCTTACGGGACGCAATGGCGCCTGGCCGGCAAGCCGATCAACGGTTTCCCGTTGAGATTCCGCAACTGGGACGAAGCGCGATCGGTCACTTACCTGCTGATGTGCGGGTACCGAAACTTCGCTGGATCGGCCTTCCCACGCGTCGCGCTGCAGGATCGCCATCGTCGCAGAGTCGGTTGGCAATGGTGACGACATCGGTGAGCAGCGTTGGTCGCTTGGTGGCGATGGCTCGCATCGCCATCGTGATCGACTTCCCGACCAGAGGCCGCTGATCCCGGCTGGCCGCCTGGGCGTAGTCGAGTGCCTTTAGAAATTGGTGATCGGGCGCGGCTCGGTCATGAAGGGCCAAGGCCCAGATGAGGGCGAAACCGGCTCGTCGCACAAACAGGCGGTCATCGGCGACCCAGCAGTCGACCATCGTCCAGGCATGCGTGCACTTGTCGAACAGTCGAAAGCACACAGTGTCGACGACTGCCCAGTTGTCGAAGTCCTCGCACCAGCGCTGCATTTGGTCTCTGGTGACTTGGCCGGGGTCATCCACCATGGCTGCAAGGGTTTGCGCCTCGTATGACCCCTGATCCCATAGTGCGAGGGCGAGATCGTGGTCGATTCCTGTGGCCTTGGCGATCTCCAACAACCGCCGCATTGGAACCCCATAGGAGCTTCCGGCGTGGATCCCGTACTGGTCACCCATCGCTTGGCGTGCTTCAGGGTCGGCCTCTTCGTCGAGGGTGTCGAGGATCTCGGCGAGCTTGGTATAGGTCGTCATTTCTCTCGCGCCCGATCCAAGTCACGCGAGCCCTGACGTTCCATTCGGCTGGTCGGGGGCGGCTCCTGGGGAGACTCAACCGCTGCGTTCGTGCTGGGGGTGAGGCCTTCGCGCTCTCGAAGCTCATCCATGTACGCCGCGATCTTCTCAGCGTCTCCATACCAGCCTTGGAATCGCGGTTCCGTCGACCTGGTTGTCGGGTCGAGCATTGATCCGATGTGGGCCAGTTCGAACAGTAGGGGAACGAGTTGGATGCCCTCCTCGGTGAGGGTGTAGGAGCCTTGGTGTCCTCGAGGAGCTCCGATCTTGCTGACCAGCCCAGACCATTCCAGTGACTTCAGCCGCGCAGACAGCGTCGAGGGCGAGATGCCCTCCTGTGAACTTGCCAGCAACTCACGGAAACCGTGCGAACCCACGAACGCCATGTCCCGAAGGATCAGCAGACTCCACCGATCTCCGAGGAACTCAACACCCCGATTGATGGGGCAACTAGAGCGCTTGCCTTCCATTGTCACCTCCGCGAGTGGTAGTAGAACACTATCACCCGGGTGGCGAACCAGTAGTAAACTGCTACTACTTCCTGATCGAAGGAACTCCGGTGGAACCCCTTGCGGATGAAGGTTTGGTGATCGCCAACATCACCCTGACGCTTGATGCGCACACCACCGGCCCACAAGGTCCTGCATTCTCGCAGGTCAGCACACCTTTCCGCGACCATTGGAGGGGAGCGACGCCGACCCACACGAATGATTCATTTGATGCGATACGCAGACTACTACTGGTAACCCGGCATGTGCCTAACCGGCCAATTCCTACCACTTCGGGCCGATTCTTCGGTTCCGGCGCGTGTCAGGGTGGCTGGGGCCGCCATCCCTGATTAGTCCTTGCTTTGGGATCTCACAAGTTCGGGGTACGCCTTCCAGCGGGCACCAGCGCGTTGTTCGTGGATGTCCATCACCTGATAGCTGTAGCCCAAGGCATCGGCTGCAATGGCCGGCGGTCCGACGCCGACCTGCCCGAAGGCATCCTGGCCGTCCGGGCTGATGTCACGGACTCAGAAAGCATCGACGAAGCCTTCAAGGAAGTCGAAGCAGCCCATGGCCCCGTGGACGTCCTGGTGGCCAACGCCGGAATCGCCAACGACAAGCTGCTCCTGCGCATTTGCGAGGAGGACTTCACCTCCGTCGTCGACACCAACCTCACCGGCGCTTTCCGTGCCGTGAAGCGCGCGTCCAAGGGCATGATGAAAAGCGCAGCGGGCGCATCGTCCTGGTCTCATCCGTGTCCGCTATCTACGGCGCCGCCGGCCAGATCAACTACTCAGCGTCCAAGGCCGGGCTCATCGGCATCGCACGGTCCCTGACGCGGGAGCTGGGGTCCAGGGGGATCACTGCGAACGTCATCATGCCCGGCTTCGTGAAGACCGACATGTTCAACGAAGTCTCCGACGAGATGCAGGCCCACTATCTCGAAGGAATCCCGGCGGGACGCTTTGCTGAGCCGGAAGAGATCGCCCGGGTGATCCGCTGGCTATCCTCCGATGAAGCCCCTTACATCTCCGGAGCTGTCATCCCCGTCGACGGCGACGGCGGCGGCAGCATGGGGCACTAGCGGCAGCCGCGCTCTCCTGCCCGCGCCGGGACTTGCGGCCGGCGCGGGGTGCCGGGCCCGTACAAGTAGCCCGATACTCTCTGGTGGCTGCGCATTACTCGGCATCAGCGGCGAGTTTGGAGCGCACGAGTGTAGAGCTCCGGGTCATTCCTTGTCTCAGCTGAGACGACTAGGTGGCTGTCGTTTAGACGCTGAGCGAAGTACCCCAAATAGGGGAGCACGATGATTGTCGTAAGCCCGTCTTGCCATGCCTTGACCAGCGCCGGAAGGCTATCTTGTTCGGAGCTGGAAGGGAAGTCCGGCATTGTCTGTCTGTCCCAGGCGCTGAAGGCCACCAGGTCTAACCCGTCTTCGCCGTATTCGACTGGCCAGAACGGTGGCACAATCGGGTGCAGCCCCTGCCCAGGACTGGAGAGATTCTGCATCTCTTCCTGTGAGAGTGGCGCATCTTGAACCCTGCTCACATTGAACCAGGCCCAGCTGCGGCCCCATTCCTGCTTCCAGCGTTCGTCCCACACCTCGCGGCGTGCGGACTCCGGGATCTTAGATGCACCTATCGAAGGCACAGGGCTGAGTTCCGGGATCTCGATGTGCTGGGCGATCATCCAGGCCTGCCGGATGAAGAGCAGCATCTTCAGATTCTGCGCGTGGTCGTCAATCCGGATGGCCATATCCTCTGGCCAAACAGTCCCCCGTTTATGCCTTATTCCCCGCATAGCGACTCCTTCCTTTGTCGGACGGACCGAGACTGGTCGATGGTGCCCAGCATCGCATTCGGCTTGCCTTCAGTAAATGGTTCGCTTCAAGCCAGAGGCCCCGATCGGAAATGTCCTCTCCAATCGGGGCCTCTGTGCCGTCTTTACGAGTACCAGAGGTCCCCGGGCGTCATCGAACCGCAGACAGCACCAATCCGGGTGGTCACGGTGCCGGTGGAGACCCACCCGTTGTAGGGTTTGCCGGCGAACGAGATGGAGCGGCTGGTGGACCAGTTGCCAATTAGAGGTGCGAACCCGTCAAGGTTGTAGACCTGATAACCCGACGATGATGACACGGCAACTCGCCAAGTGTGTTTGAACGCCGCACCGAACCACGGCTTTATGGCGTATGCAGTGAAAAAGCTCTTACCGGCGCCGGTGAGGGTGGCCGTCCCGCAATTGCCATCGACAGTACCCATAATGCTCACCTCGCCTGACGCCGGAGCATCCTTTGGCAGGTAGAACGCACCATTCATTGAGCCCTGGGGCTCGGTTTCTGGAATCGAGTATTTTACACCCCTTTCATCGGTCCGAATATCGTAGCCATTTTTTACGTAGACTCTGCCGCACCTGCCGACTTTGGCAGCCATACCTAGGGGGATACATGGTAGTTACCGCAATTCGTCGCGCCTTCACGGCGGCCGCAGCATCTGCATTCCTGGCTCGGATTTAAAAAGGCCGTGTCGGAAACTCCTCCGGATAGGGGCTAAGTGGTACTGGCCTACTGGTAACCCGGCATTTGCCTAACCGGCCAATTCCTACCACTTCGGGCCGATTCTTCGGTTCCGGCGCGTGTCAGGGTGGCTGGGGCCGCCATCCCTGATTAGTCCTTGCTTTGGGATCTCACAAGTTCGGGGTACGCCTTCCAGCGGGCACCAGCGCGTTGTTCGTGGATGTCCATCACCTGATAGCTGTAGCCCAAGGCATCGGCTGCAATGGCCGGCGGTATCAACAGGACAAGTTCCTGGAGGGTTGCATTCTTTGCTCCCTGCAAATCGATTCCCACCTCACGCAATCGAATCATGAGGCGGTTCGCGCTAATGTGCTCGCCCGGGCTGAATCCGGGAAAGCACCAGGGCGAGCCTGGGTTGGAGGCGGTATTCGTATTTGGCCGGTTGGCGAGGTAGTCCTTGAAGACTGGGCTGAAAACGGCTGGGACTTCGATCGGGTCCTCGCCGAAAACGACCTGCAAACCACCGTCGTCGGAGTGCAAAAACTGCTCCATCTTCATGGCGGCGACTCGCGTGAGGGGCTGGCCGAAGAGGAGCATGAGTAGGCATGCAGCGCGGTCGCCGGAGTCAAGTTCATCATCGTCTAGAGCACGGCGAATCAACTCCAGACGACGGTCTTGGCTAAGTCGGGGAAGCGTCTTGGCTACGCGGTACGGGAAGTCGAGTTTAGGGATGTGCCGGGCTCCCATGGCCCATCTGGCGAACGTGCGGGCGAGGCTTCGGGTTGTTGGCCCTCCCGCCAGCCAATCGTTGATGTCCTCCTGGGTGCATTCACCAGGGTCCTTTCCGCGCCCGTCCAAGAACTCGAGGAACTCGATGGCCGTCGAGGTGGACTGACGAGCACTCAGCAGGGTGCCTTCCTTGAGGCTGTTGTGGCTGGCCAGATGGCGCATCCGGTTCAAGTGGACGAACCTCGCGAATTGCGCGATTAGCCGCTTGCGCTTCGGGGAGGGGACTTTCAGCAACTTCTGGTCGAGCCAGATTTCAAACCGTTCGATGCGCCCGTTGCGTTCCTCGATCATTTCCAAACTCATCATCAGTTTGCGCAGATGCTGAACTTTTCCCGGTGTCGGGTGCTGAGTAAATGTTTCGTGTGTGAGGGAGGCTGAGCCGGTCCCCAGGGCGCGCAGCAGCTCTTTCGCCGGCTTATTGGTAATCATCCAGACCCTGGCACTGCGCGCGTTCGCTTGTGTTGTTAGTGCCCGATAAAGCGGGAGCATATGCTCAGCGATGCCGCCGTGCTCATCGCGCAGCAGATCTCCGAGGTCATCTTTCAGGCAGCAACGCGCGCAGAGACCCGTCCGGACCGGCTCATCCTCAACTCCACACCTGGTGCAGTGGAAGTTTGCCGGAATTTGGGCGCAATCCACGCAAACAGTCTCCCCGGAAGGGGAGAGGCCGGGCAGGAGCCGCTGTTCCCCGCAGCCGGGGCAGACCCCGTGGATGCGAGTGATCCGCTGATGACAGCGCCGGCAGATGCTGCCTTCCGGCCACGTGACGGCAAACTTCACACCTGTGCGGGTGCAGCGGGCGCAGGTCCGGGGACTGCTGTTCATCGGTCGGTGGGGCGGATCCGGGCACGCCGTGGCCGGATGGTTTCATTCAGCGATATGGGCTCGGCCGTGCTGCCAACGGTCCGTCGAAGCCGGCTGTTGGATGATACCGCTTCGAAGTGGCAGAGATCCTCGACGGAGCATTCCAGGGCGTCGGTAATCGCACCCAGCAGCGCCAATGACATACGTTCCGGCTTCTGCCCTACCAGCCGGTATATCTGTGAGTCCGACAAGGTGATGCCGCGGTCGGTGAGCAAGGGGAGCAGGTCTGAAATGTTGTTCAGGCCTCTGGCTGCCATGATCTCCCGGAGCCGCCATTTGTGTTCGATACGCCGATTCATTCTCTGCCTCTCATTCCGCTGTCTGGCCTAGTTCGGCAGCCATTTGGTTGAAGGCTTGCTGCACCACACGGTTCCGGTAATCGGGGGATACGCCAGTGTAGATCGACGTGGTGGAACCATGTTCATGCCCGACCTGTTGCTGCACGAAGAACGCGTCGTATCCGTCCTCGATAAGGTGTGTGACGTAGGAGCGGCGCAGTGAGTGGAAGTCCAGGCCGTCGCCAAGGCCTGCTTCTCTCCGGATGACGGTGAATGCCCGGCTGAGGGCATCAGCCGTCATCGCTCCGTTGCGCTCGGATGGGAATACGTAGTCGTTGGTCTGCGCTGAGCCGATTCGGGGCCGGATGTCATCGATCCAGTCCCGGAGACAGTCGACTGCCCAATCGGCTTGGGGCACGGTGACGACCGTTCGGTGCTTGGGCGGCGATCCGGCCTTGGCTTTCCCATGGCGCACGTAAACCATCCCGAAACCCCGGAAGCTTTTGGCGGCCGGGTTGCGCCCGAAGTCCGCCAGCTCCAGTTGCCGGACCTCATTGCGTCTCAGTCCCCATGCGTAGGCAGTTTTCATCATCGTTGCGAGCCTGAACCAGGCCGCCCAGCCTTTGTGGCCGGACCGCTGGGCAGCCACGACATGGTTGTCCGCGCAGTCGAAGAGGACCTGCAATTCTTCCCGGGTGTAGGGGCGCTTCTTCGGACCGCCCATAGAGTCTTCGCGATGCCTTGCCGTGTTCCATTCGAAGGCTATTTGCGCAGGATGGGTTCCGAACCGCTTCAGGCACTCTTCAGCCCAGCCGTAACTTGAATCAGTCACATACTCCATGAAGAGCCGGACCGATCCTTGATAGTTGAGCATCGTCGAGTGGCTAACACCGCGGACCCCGCGAAGTTCCAGGGAGAAGTCATCCATGTCTGTCACCTCCCAGTGCCACGGGTACTTTTCCGTGAACCGCCTGAACCGTTCGATGTTCGCGATTCGCTGGTCGATTGTCGTGAAGGACAGGTTGCGGCCGAGCTGCTGGTTGCACCATCCATTGAGCATCTCCACCCACACAAGTTCCTCGGGATGGAGTACGGGCAGGCCCTGGGCCAGCTGAAGGGGGACAACCCCGGGCGGTAAACCCGTCATGTTCGTCTCTGCGTCATGTGCGAAACTTTCGCATATTATGCGAACTTGGTCAATCGTCGTACTAAAACGCCTAGTCAGACGCCGGTTTGGGCAGGCCGCCCGCGTGGATGAAGAATCATCCAGCGTTCTTCTTCGGGCTGTCATTACGCCTTGTTCCCCGGATTCACGCGCCAAACGGGGCAGGTGTCAGCGGACCGGCCTATTCGCACTTTCCTGGAATGTGCCGTCTTCTAGTTGACATAATGTAGATTATCGGCGTTAAAGAACAGGGCCTGAAAGTGGCCTGCCTCACATTATTGCCGCCGTTTGTACCAAGCGGCTCGCCGGCCCGTCTGCGGCATTCAACAGCGCCCCGGCTGAAGCTCCGTGCCCGGCCACTCTTGTAACACCAGACTCGGAACTCCCGGATTGTAAAAGGTCCTTGCGTGTTTCTCGTCATGTTGGCGTTTGTTGGGCGGCCCATTTCTGGTTGACATAATCCCCCGTGAAGCCTCGCCTGCCCTGGAACGGGTTGACATAACGCATCGCTGATCGTCCGGGAACATTTCCAGGGGAAGCGTCGTTGTACGGGCGTCGACCTGTAAATGCAAGGGGATTGTCTGCAGGAAGACCCATCAGGCACTCCGGGCCGCAGGCCGTGTCGGCTTCTTCAGGAAGGGAACTGACCATTCGGACTCCCCGGACGCCTCATTCCGACCCAAGCGGCGGCCGTTTGGTGTGATCGGCTGCTTCAGCTATATGATCTACGCTCGAACCCCCCCACAAATTCAGGAGTACAGCACTACACATGGCTACCGATTACGATGCCCCGCGCGTCAAGGAAGAAGACCAGCCCACCGACTCGCTGGAGGGCCTGAAGGCACAGCAGCGCGGCGGAGCGATGACAGCGGTTATCGATGTCGAGGAGTCCGACGCCATCGACGGGTTCGACCTGCCCGGCGCGGATCTCTCCGGTGAGGAACTGCTGATCAAGGTTGTTCCGGCCCAGGCTGATGAGTTCACCTGCATGTCCTGCTTCCTCGTTCGCCACCGTTCCCAGGTTGCACGGGAGAAGAACGGCGACAAGTACTGCGTGGACTGCGAAGGCTAGCAGCCACTCCCCTGCACCCGCGTGCAAAAAAAGTCCGGCCTGAGGCAGCGATGCCTCAGGCCTTTCTTATGCCCGGAGCATGCCCGGCGGCAAAGGAGCAGGTAAGGGCTGGATCCGGCATTGGCACTGCCGCCCACTAGGATTAACGCGTGATCTACGAACCCTCCTCAGCGGAATCGTCCACGGCCATCCGCGAACTTGTCCTGCCCATGCTCGAATCTGAGCTGGTGCCGATCGTGCAGTTGGGGCACCCCGCCCTCCGCCGCCCGGCCGTGCCGTTTGACGGCCAGCTCAACGATGACGAGCTGGCTGCGCTGATTGCCCTCATGCGGCGCGTCATGCACGATGCGCCCGGGGTGGGACTGGCCGCGCCGCAGATCGGCATTCCGCTGCGGATCGCAGTCCTGGAGGACAATTACGCCCCCGAACCGGAAGCAGCGGAACTGCGCGAACGCTCACCGCTGCCCTTCTTTACGATCATGAATCCGCGCTATGAGCCGCTGGATGAGCAGACCGCAGCCTTCTACGAAGGCTGCCTGTCCTTCGAGGGCTATCAGGGCGTCGTCATCCGCCACCGTTCGGTGGGGCTGGATTACGACGACGAGGCAGGCATCGCGCGGCGGCGGGAGTTCCACGGCTGGCCGGCACGGATCGTCCAGCACGAAACAGACCACCTCAACGGCATTGTCTACGTGGACAAGGCACTAACCCGATCACTGAGTTCCAACTCCGAATTCGTGCGCTGGGCTGCACCCGGAATCGACGACGCCCGGCGCATCCTGGGGTTCTGAGTCCAGGTACGCCGGGCGTCCGCAGCCCGCTGAGACTTCCTACGCCTGGGGTGCCGGTACCCGTGCCCCGGTGTTGTCTTCGGCTTCGCCGGCTTCTTCCGCAGCCGGGTTCTGGCTTGTCGGCAGCCACTTGGCCCACCACCGCAGGATGTGCTCGAAGCGCTGGCGGCGGTGCCAGGGCGTTCCTGTCCGCGACAGCTCATGGTTCTCGCCCGGGAACAGGAGCAGTTCGGTGGGGACATCGCGCAGCTTCAGGGCTGTGTAATAGCGCTGTGCCTGTTCAACCGGGCAGCGCAGGTCCTCCTCGGAGTGGATCACCAGGGCGGGTGTGCGGACCTTGTCCACCTGGGCAAAGGGGCTCTGCGTGAGGATGTGTTGGGGATCAGATCCCGTGTAGGCCTCCGCAAAGAACCATCCGATGTCCGAGGATCCAATGAAGGACAGCGGATCGAGGAAGCCGCGCTCCACAATGGCGGAAGTGAACCTGTGGTCCTGCGCAATGGTCCATGCCGTCAGGTACCCGCCGTAGGAACCGCCCATTACGCCCAGGCGTCCGGCGTCGAGGTCCGGGTGTGCGGCCAGGACGCCCTCCAGGAATCCCAGCACGTCCTGCAGGTCCAGCGTGCCCATCGCTGCCTGGATAGAACGGCCGTGCTGCTGTCCGTACCCTGAGGAGCCGCGCGGGTTGCACATCAGCACTGCATACCCGGCCGCAGCATAGGTCTGCGCCTCGTCGAAGAGGCCCCAGCCGTACTGCGAGAACGGTCCGCCGTGGATGTTCAGCAGGACCGGGTGCGGTCCTTCGCCCTCCGGCAGGACAACCCAGCCATGGACCGGATAGCCGTCGGCAGAGGGATGCGTTTCTTCCCGGAGTTCGAGCACGCCGGCGGAGGCACGGAAATCGGCGGAGAAGTCGCTCAGCACCCGGATGTTGTCCGGGGCTTCGCTGTCCACGGCCGCTACGTCTCCCGCAGTACCGGGATCAGTGAAGGAGACGACGACGGTTCCTGCCGCGGACGCCGCACCCGTGACTACGCGCGGACCCGCGACGAGAGTGTCGATGGTTCCGGCTGCATCAACGCGGAGCAGCTGGGTTGCCCCGCGGTGGAGGTTGAAAACCAGGACGGCACCGTGCTCGGGAACGATCCCTCCCCCTGCGAGGTCAACGGTCTCGGGATCGGTGAGGCGGACGGCGTTGGCGGGGTTGCCGGCCGGGGCGGCGTACAGGGCGGTGTTGCGTGCCACGAAGTCCCGTCCGGTATCCGAAAGGTCCTGCGCCAAGTAGTACAGCCACGCTCCGTCCGGGCTTTGGACCGGGTAGCTGGCGCCAAGGCGGGGACCGCCGGCCAGATTGGTAAGCCTGCGCGGCTCCTCCCCCGGTCCGTCAGCGCTGACCTCGTAGACGTCGGTCACCAGGTCAGCATCTGCGCCTTCATGCAGCGCAGCGGTGAAGAGGACACGTGTTCCGTCCGCGCTGAAGACCGGGTTCTGGACATCCGTTCCGCAGCGGGTGAGCTGCCGTGCCTCGGGAAGCCCGTCGGCGGCGGCGCCGCCGTTGTCCACCGCTGCCCGCCCCACCGGACGGATAAAAGGTTCGCCGCCGGGATCGGGAAGGGCGAGGACAAAAGCCTGGGCGTGTTTGTCGCCGGAGTATCCCAGCCCGTTCATCCGGTACTTCAGTGTTGTGATCAGGCGCGGGTCCTCGGCACCGGGGCCTACGCCGTCGACCGTTCCGTACCGGCCCTGCTCAGGTTCCCGGGAGGAGAAGACCAGGCGCGTGGAATCGGGTGCGAACCGGAACCAGGACACGCCCAGCAACCGGTCAGTCAGCTGCACGGGTTCGCCGCCGGGAGCCGGCATGGCGAACAGCTGCGGGCGGCCTCCGGCATGGGAGCGAAGGAAGACCAGTGTGCTCCCATCCGGCGAGAACTGCGGAGCGGTATCGCTGAAACCGCGGGTCAGGCGGGAGGGTGTTCCGCCGTCCAGGGGAATATTCCACAGCTGGCCCACATAGGCATCGGCAGCAAAATCAGGGCGCTGCACGGAGACGACGGCACGGCTGGCGTCCGGGTGCAGGGTGGGTTCGGATACGGAATTCAGGAAGGGAAGGTCACTGGGTTTCACGGAACCGAGCTTAGCAAGGTGTCCCGGCTCACTCTGATCGGCAGGCGCCGGCCAGCCGCGGCCGCCTAGGATGGGAGGTATGCCCATCGAATCCCGGCCGCTGCTGGTCTGCCCCGCCTGCGGGGAGAAACTGCTTGCGGACGCCGGGCGCCGCCGGCTGGGCTGTCCTCAGGGACACGGGTTCGACGCCGCAAAGCAGGGCTATTTCAATCTGCTGACAGGAGCCGGAACCAAGTTCCAGGCGGATACGGCCGACATGGTCCAGGCGAGGGCCGATTTCCTGGGTGCAGGACACTATGCCCCCCTGGCACAGGCACTGACAGATCTGGGTACAACGGCAGCTGCGAATCCAGTCATCCTTGATGCCGGTGCCGGCACCGGGTACTACCTCGCCGAAGTCTCAAAGGCACTGGATGCCTCCGAGGTGGTTGCCCTTGATATTTCCAAGTACGCTCTCCGCCGCGCCGCCCGGGCGCTGCCGTCCGGCTTTGCGCTCGTCTGGGATGTCTGGCGGCCGCTGCCGCTGGCTGACGGAGCGGCAGATCTTGTGCTGAATGTCTTCGCCCCCCGGAATCCGCAGGAGTTCCGGCGCGTCCTTGTTCCCGGCGGGGCGCTGGTAGTGGTCACGCCCCTGCCGTCCCATCTGCGCGAACTCCGTGCGATAGCCGGGCTGCTGGGCATCGGCGCCGGGAAGGATGAGCACGTCGCGCAGGCACTCGGCCCGGGCTTCACGCTGGAAGCCTCCCGGCGCGTCGAATACAGCATGGACCTCAGCCGCACTGACACAATGAACGCCGCACTGATGGGGCCTTCGGCCCACCATCTCGACCGGGCAGGCCTGGAGCACACGCTGGACTCAGCGTCATTTCCCCTGTCCGTAAGCGCGGCTTTTTCTGTTTCCCGTTTCGCCGCCGTCTAGCCCGCCGGGTGCGCAGCGCCGCCCGCGGGGCGCGCCCGGGCTCCGCGGACGCCTAGGTTAAGCACGGAAAGTCAGGCAGAATGTGCCCAAGGACCAGCAAACTTTCTCAGCCCGCCGCCCAAACACCGACCGGACTGAGCCGGAGGGAAGCATCATGCAGGAACTGTTCGATTGGCTCGTCAATTACAGCTGGGTTGTCTGGCTGGTGCTCTTTCTCGGCTTTGCTGCCATAGAGACACTGACGCTGGATCTCTTCTTCGCCATGCTGTCCGCAGGTGCCCTCGCCGCGATGCTTGCCGCTGTCCTTGCCGCTCCGTTGTTCCTTCAGGTAGTCCTGTTCTGTGTTGTGGCCCTGCTGATGATCGTGGTCGTCCGGCCCATCGGCCTCAAGCACCTGAAGATGGGCACCAAAGAGCACCGGTCCAACATTGACCGCCTGATCGGCGAAGCTGCGCTCACCCTGGAACCCGTCGGCTCGCGCACCGGCACCGTGAAGCTCGCCGGTGACACCTGGACCGCCCGGTCCGGTGATGGATCCCTGCTTCCCGCAGGCGAAGAAGTATCCGTCACCCGCATTGAGGGCGCGACGGCGGTCGTCGAACCGCTGAAGCCCGGCCGCGGCAGGGGCGTGGAGCCGGGCAGCGGCGACGGGCTTTCCGGCCGGTAGTACCGAACCGAATCCTTGGCCCGACGGCTCCGCCCGAAGGCCACAGTCCTCCGCTGGAACGGGGGCAGACAGAGGCCGGACCACCCAGGCACCGGCCACCTTTCAAGGGGGAATATGGAAACCACCGTAGTGCTTATCGTTTTGGCCGTCCTGGTCATCTTCGTCTTGGTCGTCCTGGTCAAATCCGTCCGGATTATCCCCCAGGCGCGGGCCGGCGTGGTGGAAAGGCTCGGCAAGTACCTGAGGACGCTGGACCCTGGACTGAACATCCTCATTCCATTCGTCGACCGGCTCCTGCCGCTGCTTGACCTGCGTGAGCAGGTCGTTTCCTTCCCGCCGCAGCAGGTGATCACCGAGGACAGCCTCGTGGTCTCCATCGATACTGTCGTGTACTTCCAGGTCACGGATGCCCGGGCCGCAACGTATGAAATCGCGAACTACATCCACGCCGTCGAGCAGCTCACCACCACCACGCTGCGAAACGTCGTCGGCGGGCTGAACCTCGAGGAAGCGCTCACCTCCCGCGACAGGATCAACGGCCAGCTGCGCGGGGTCCTCGATGAAGCCACCGGCCGCTGGGGCATCCGGGTCTCCCGGGTTGAGCTCAAGGCGATTGAGCCGCCCCTGTCCATCCAGGACTCCATGGAAAAGCAGATGCGTGCCGAGCGTGAACGCCGTGCAACCATCCTGACCGCCGAAGGTACCAAGCAGTCCCAGATCCTTACCGCAGAAGGCCGTCGGCAGGCTGCGATCCTGGCGGCTGAGGGTGACGCCAAGGCAGCGATTCTCCGGGCAGACGGTGAATCACAGGCCATCCAGAAGGTCTTCGATGCGATCCACAAGGGCAACCCGGACCAGAAGCTGCTTGCCTACCAGTACCTGCAGACCCTGCCGAAGCTGGCAGAGGGAAGCGCCAACAAGCTGTGGATCATCCCGAGCGAGCTGGGCGAGGCACTGCGGGGCGTGGGATCAGCACTGGGAGATTTCCTTCCCGATGTGAAGCCCGGTCCCTCCTCCCCCGTCGCTGCGCCTGGCTCCGCTGCAGGCACCGGCACCGGTGTTCCGGTCGGCTCCGGGGAACAGGCTCCTTAGACCCGGTACGTGCCGCTGCCCGGCTGCCGGTATAATTGGTTGTTTGCCGGGGTATGGGCTGTAAGTCAGCTCTGCCGGGAACAGGATTTGCGGCTGCGGCGTTCTACCAGACGAACCGTTTGGTGCTGCACAGAGCACGGGGGGCTGCCCCTTCGGCGCAGCGAGCACTAAAGATGGACCCCAGCGGTCCTTCGAAAACTGATTGAGGGAGAGATAATGAGCGATCGTAGCCTGCGGGGTATGCGACTGGGTGCGCAGAGCATGGAGACGGAATCCGGTGTGGAGCCGGCTCCCCGCCAGCGTGTCGAATACCGGTGCGAGGACGGCGAACGGGTGTTCGTGACCTTTGCCGCTGAAGCCGAGGTTCCTCCGGTATGGGTTTCCAAGACCGGTAAGGAAGCCCTGCTGGTTGACGGCGAGAAGCCGGACACCAGCAACGACAAGCCTGTACGTACGCACTGGGACATGCTGCTCGAACGCCGCAGCATCGAAGAGCTTGAGGTCATCCTCCAAGATCGCCTGGACAAGCTGCGCGAACGCCGCGGGGAGCGTGCTGCTTCCTAGCAGCTGTCTCCCTGCCTTCCGGTAGACGCCGGCAGGACCCGCTCCGGACGTACAAAGGCCGGCTGCCGTAACGGCAGCCGGCCTTTGCCGTACCCGGTGTGTCTGTCCGGGGGCTCAGCCCCGGCGGGTTAGTTTCTCCCAGCGGGCGCCCAGGCCCCACTTGGTCACGTTCCCAATCGCTTCAAAAACAATGTTGCCGCTCATCTTCGACGCGCCAAACTCTCGCTCGACGAAGGTGATGGGAACTTCCTTGATGGTCAGGCCCAGCCGCGCTACCCGGAACGTCATGTCCACCTGGAAGCCGTAGCCCACGGATTCAACGGCGGAGAGGTCCAGTTTCTCCAGGGTGGTGCGGCGGAAGGCGCGGTACCCGGCCGTGATATCGCGGACCGGGATTCCCAGCATGAACCGTGAATACGTGCTCCCCGCGCGGGAAAGCAGCTTGCGGTGCAGTGGCCAGTTCACAACCGACCCGCCCGGTACCCAGCGGGAACCGATGACCAGGTCAGCCCCTTCCTTCGAGGCGTCGAGGAGGAGCGGCAGCTGCTCGGGCTTGTGGGAGCCGTCGGCGTCCATCTCCACGAGGATGTCGTAACCCTTGTCCAGACCCCAGCGGAAGCCTGCGATGTAGGCAGCGCCAAGCCCTTCCTTGCCCTTGCGGTGCAGGACATGGACCTGCGGATCGCGGGCTGCCTGTTCGTCGGCGAAGGCGCCTGTACCATCGGGGCTGTTGTCGTCCGCAATCAGCACGTCCGAGTCAGGTACAGCGGCCCGCAGCCGTGCCAGGGTCTTGGGTAGCGACTCGATCTCGTTGTAGGTGGGGATGATGGTGAGGACGCGCACGCATGGCCTTTCAACAAACACGAGCCGCGCTGATCGCGGCCCGGAGGGGTACTGCCGATAGGCAGGTCTCCCAGTATATGGGACGCGTCCGGGCAGACGCCCGTGCGGGTACGTTGGATGCGCAGGCGCACAGAGGGGCGGGTTCCGCCGTCTTCGGGCCAGTCCCGGGCAAGCCGGACCTGTTTTCTACTGACGGATGAACCCACCCCAATGCGTTGCTGCTGGTGGCCGAACACATTTCTGGTGGACGAACCACCACCCCCCACGCACGTGTGCACGGGCCTCACGGACTGGCATCGGCACAAGGCGTCTCCGGTCCGCAGTCCCCTTAGCCTACGTGCTGAGCGGAGAGTGTCAACACAATGCTGACTAGGCGACTTCTACGTAATTGCAGGTCAGAGGGGGTTTCCAGAGAAGTTCCAAGGGGAATATTCGGACCCCTAATTGAAATCCGGTGCGCGGTACAGTTCCGTACCGAGGTGCACGGTCTGCAGACAGCGCGGAAGTGAACCGGTGTCCAAGGCGGGAAGCAACGGTGTTCCTGCCCGGGGATCGGTGCTCCAGGACGCTACGGACGAGTCGGGAGTCTGCACCATCAGCTCGTCGGCCTCCCAGACAGCAAACGAGGCCGGGGTTCCGGGTGCAAGCTGGCCCAGCATCGGATTGCCGGTCCCGGCGGCACGCCAGCCTGCCCGGGTATGGGCAATAAACGCGGCCCGGGCGGAGATGCGCTCCTGGGGGTTGGAATGGGACACGGCCGCCTGGACCGTTCGCCAGGGATCAAGCGCGGTAACGGGTGCGTCAGAACCGAAGACTACGGGAACCCCGGCGGAAAGCAGCGACGCGAAGCGGTTCATGGAACTGCTCCGGCTGCCCAGCCGCTGGCTGTACATGCCGCTGCCGCCGCCCCAGGCGGCGTCGAAGGACGGCTGCATGCTGGCAGTGACCCCAAAGCGGACCAGTTCAGCGATGGCGCCGTCGTCAGTCAGTTCCACATGCTCCAGGCGGTGGTGCGCCGCGCGGAGCTTCTGCTCCCCCACGGCCTCCGCTGCGCGGCGCAGTGCTGCCAGCACTGTGTCCAGCCCTGCGTCGCCGATGACGTGGAAACCGGCCTGGAGGCCGGCGCGGGTGGCCAGTTCAAGGTGCCGGGCTGCCTCTTCCTCGCCCAGGTAGAGGCTTCCCGAAGTCTCCGGAGCATCCGCATACGGGAGCCGCACCGCCGCTGTCCGGGCGCCGAAGGAACCGTCAATGTTCAAGTCTCCGGCAAGGCCCAGGAGTTTACCGCCAAACGCTTCCCGCAGGTCTGCCAGGTCCTGTTCAGTGGTTGCCAGCTGGCCCCAGTACGGCAGGACCTGCGGGCCGGGAACGGAACCGAGTGTGCCTTCAAGGCCCAGGAGCTGGCGCAGGTCCTCCGGTGGAGCAATATGGGGAGCCGCCATTTCGGCCACTGCTACGATTCCCCGGGAGGCAGCCAGGTCCAAGGCGGCACGCTGGAAGCGGGCACGTTCCTGAAGGCTCAGATTGCGGGATGCGGTGCGGGCAGCCTCATGGGCACCGCGGGTCACAAAGCCGTTGTCCCAGCCATCCATGCCGGACAGGCCGAGTTCGGCTGCCAGGGTCCCCGAAACGACGGCGCAGTGCACGTCTGCGCGGGCCAGATAGACCCGCCGGTTTCCGGAGGCCGCATCCAGCTCTGCCGCAGTGGGAATCCGCGCTTCGGGCCAGCCCGATTCATCCCAGCCGTGCCCGAGCAGAAGCCCGGAGGACTCACCGGCTGCAGCGGCAACAGTGCTGAGCAGCTCTGCCAGGGAGCGGACGCCGGAGAGGTCCAGCGAAGATTCGGCCAGGCCGGTCTCCGTGAGGTGGACGTGCGAGTCGACGAAGCCGGGTGCAGCGAGGGCACCCTGAAGATCCACGACCCGCATCTTGGAGTCCTGGATCGAGGTGGCCGCCTGCTCGGAACCGACCCAGGCGACGGTGCCGCCGTCCACGAGCATGGCGGTCGCAAAAGGATCGGCCGAGCTGTAAACCGAACCGTTGCGGTAAAGGACCAGCTCATTCGCCGGGGCCGTGCTGTTCAAGGACTCACCTGTTCTTCGTAGTTGCTGCGCTAAACCGTCCGCGGCGGGACGACAGAATTGACCGTAGCCGGAAGCGGCCGCCCGGCGGGCGGCTATTCGCTGACGGCGGAGTAGGCCACGACGCCGCGGCGGATCAGGTCTATGGCCTCACGGCAGCGCCGGCGCAGGTCAGGCTGCAGCTCGGGCACCTTGGCCAGCTGGTCGATCAGGTCGATCACCTGCTTGGACCAGCGGACAAAGTCGCCGGCCGCCAGTTCGGTGCCGTTGAGGGCCACCTGGAGGTGCTTGCCCTGCACCCACTTGTACATCGGCCAGACCAGGCCCAGTTCAGGTTCACCGGTCAGGGGCAGCTTCTCCGCTTCCTCGAGGTCCGTCAGCTCGGACCATTGCCGGATCAGGATGTCGACGGCGCCGTCGAGCACGGCGCTGGGCATCCGCGGGCGCAGCCCGCGCTCTTCGCGTTTGGGCTGGTAGACCAGTGCCGTGGCGAGGCAGGCCAGTTCGACGGCGTCGAGATCGTCGAACGCCCCGTGTTCCAGGCCCAGCGCCGCCAGCAGGTCCCGCTCACCGTAAATCCGGCGAAGCTTGCTGCCTGCAGGCGTGACCTGCGGTACTCCGTCGGCATCCGGAGCGACATATCCGTAATGCTCCAATACCGAGCTGACACGGTCGAATGTCTTGGCGATGGTATTCGTGCGGCCCCGGATCTGGGCGGTCAGGTTGTCGGTCTCCCGGCGCAGCTTCCACCAGCGCTCGGCCCAGCGGGCATGGTCTTCCCGTTCGCTGCAGCCGTGGCACGGATGGGCACGCAGTTTACGGCGCAGTTCGGCAATCGCCTGCTCCTGCCGCTCGGTACCCGTTGCATGCAGCGAGGCACCGCGCCCGCCGGCGGGCCGGGGCGGGCGGTGTTCGCGCAAGGCGTTGCGCAGCGATGAAGCCAGGTCACGCCGGTCCTTGGGCGTCCGGGCGTTGAAGGATTTCGGGATCCGGATCTGCGAGACCACATCCAGGGGCCCATCCAGGTCCCCCACGTTCAGGCGCCGGATCTGCTTGTCTTCGGTGAGGATGGTTGGCCGGGGTTCACGCGCACTGGTGTCCGGCGTCAGGACCACTGCGTAGCCGGGACTGCGCCCGCCCGGTACATCGATGACGTCCCCGGGACGCAGGGTTTCCAAGGAAGCGGCGGCCGCGCTGCGGCGGCTGCGGGCCTTCGACTTGGAGGCCGACTGCTCCAGGTCGGAAAGTTTCCGGCGCATGGCCGAGTACTCGGAAAAGTCCCCCAGATGGCAGGTCATCGCCTTCTCGTACCCGGTGAGGGATTCCTCCCGGGAACGCACCTGCCGTGCCAGCCCAACCACGGACCGGTCCGCCTGGAACTGGGCGAAGGAGGACTCGAGGATTTCCCTGGCACGGTCGCGGCCGAACTGTGCGATGAGGTTGATGCTCATGTTGTAGGTCGGCCGGAACGATGAGTTCAGCGGATAGGTGCGCCGCGAGGCGAGGCCTGCAACCGCCGCGGGGTCGGTGCCGGGCTGCCAGAGGACCACGGCATGGCCTTCGACATCGATTCCGCGGCGTCCTGCGCGGCCGGTCAGCTGCGTGTACTCCCCCGCCGTGATGTCTACGTGGGCTTCACCGTTGAACTTGTCCAGCTTTTCCAAGACCACGGAGCGTGCCGGCATGTTGACGCCCAGGGCGAGGGTCTCCGTGGCGAACACCGCGCGGACCAGGCCGGCGGCGAACAGCTTCTCCACGACTTCCTTGAACGTGGGCAGCATGCCGGCGTGGTGGGCCGCGAAGCCGCGGACCAGCCCCTCGCGCCAGGTCCAGAATCCCAGCACCTCCAGGTCGTCTTCGGGAATGTCCCGGCTGGCTTCATCCACCATTGCCGCGATGACCCGGCGTTCAGCTTCCGTGGTCAGGGCCAGTCCGGAGTCGACGCACTGCCGGACTGCGGCGTCGCAGCCGTTGCGCGAAAAAATGAACGTGATCGCCGGAAGCAGTCCGCGCTTGTCCAGCTGGCTGATGACCTGCGGGCGGGAAGCCCGGGGGGTGCGCGTCTGCGGCGCGGCGGGAGCGGAACTGCCGCGGCCCCGCTCGTATTTGCGGCCGCCAGAGCCGGGCCGCTGTGAACCCCAGCGGGAGCGCTGGTTCAGCCGGGATTCGTTGCGTGCCAGGTCGAGCAGTTCCGGGTTGACCTTCACCTTTTCCTGAATGCCGGCCGGACGCTCGGAATCGTCCGCAGCTTCGTCAAAGGACACATCGGTGGCGAAGAGGTCAACGATGTCCCGGCCCACCATGACGTGCTGCCACAGCGGTACCGGCCGGTGCTCGGTGACGACGACGTCGGTATCCCCGCGGACCGTGTCCAGCCATGCTCCGAACTCCTCGGCATTGGACACCGTCGCGCTCAGTGACACCAGCTGCACGTCAGAGCGCAGGTGGATGATGACTTCTTCCCAGACCGCACCGCGGAAACGGTCGGCGAGGTAATGGACCTCATCCATGACCACGTAGCCAAGGTCATCCAGCGTCGCGGAATTGGAGTACAGCATGTTGCGCAGGACTTCAGTCGTCATTACGACCACTGAAGCGTCGGGGTTGATGCTGGTGTCCCCCGTGAGCAGGCCAACGTTCTCCGGCCCGTAAGACGCCGAAAGCTCCACGTACTTCTGGTTACTGAGCGCTTTGATCGGCGTCGTGTAGAAAGCCTTGAGGCCCCGTTCGAGCGCCATGTAGACGGCGAACTCCCCCACGACCGTCTTGCCGGCGCCGGTCGGTGCTGCCACGAGCACGCCGCGTCCCGCCTCCACCGAGCGGCAGGCTTCGATCTGGAAAGGGTCGAGATCGAAGCCCAGGGACTGCTCGAAGACTGCCAGACGGGTCCGTGCGTGTCCGGTGCGTTCTTTGGCGGCCTGGTACCGCTCAGACGGGGAAGTCATATCTCCAGCCTAAACGGTGTTCGGGCAGGGCTAGATGTCCTCGAGGGTCGATGCCTTGTCTGCCTCAGCGTCCACAGCGGCTTCCCTGGCTGCGTTGCGGCGGGTGCGGCGCTTGTCGTTAAGGAAGCAGAGGCCGACGGCGACGGCGAAGAGCACCAGCAGCGGTGCGGCAAGGTAGAACATGCTCAGGGCATCGCCGCCGGGGGCCGCCATGGCGGCGAAGAGGCAGATGATGAAGACCGTGATCCGCCAGTACTTGACTATGGTCCTCGCCGGGAGCAGCCCCAGCAGGTTCAGCCCGACCATGACAACGGGGATCAGGAAGGCAATGCCAAAGGCGAGCAGCAGCCGAAGGACAAAGGCGAGATACACCGAGGCGGTAATGACGTTGGCTGCGCCTTCGGGGGTGAAGTCAGTGAGGACACCGACGGCATTCGGAAGGATCAGCCAAGCGAGCCCCACCCCTGCCAGGAACAGCGGAACGGCGGCAGCCAGGAACCCCAGCGCGGCCCGGCGCTCCTTGGTCCGCAGGCCGGGCGTGATGAACGCCCACAGCTGGTAGAGCCAGAAGGGACTGGATACCAGCACGCCAATGAAGACCGAGACCTGGATCATCTGGTCGAAGGAGGTCGCGACGCCGTCGAAGTTGATCGTCGCGAGCCGCCCCTCCTGCTCCGAAAGTTCCCGGACAGGACGAGTCAGTTCATTGAAGACGGGCATGTAGAGGAAGAATCCCCCCACCGTGCCCAGCACGACGGCGATTGCCGCCTTGAACAGCCGGTTGCGGAATTCCCTCAGGTGTTCCTTGAGGGCCATCCGCCCTTCAGGGTTGGATTTGCGCCCTCGGTTCAGCGCCACTGCCGCTACGGGGTGGTGTGCGGATTACCGGTGCCGGGAGTGGATCCCGGCGGCGGTGTCTGCGTCGGTGCCGGCCCCTGGTTGGGCGTGGCAGAAGGGTGCGCCGGGTTGGCCGGGTTATTGACGACACGGCCTTCCATGGGCTCGCCGTCAGCTGTTCCGGACGTGTTCTCGTCCTTCATCTGGCGTACCTCGGACTTGAAGATCCGCAGGGACTGTCCAACGCTGCGTGCCAGTCCCGGGAGCTTGGGAGCTCCAAAGAGGAGGATCGCAATAACAATGATGATGACAATATGCCAGCCTTCTAGGCGCATGCCGGTGTCCTTTCGTTACAAGCCATTTTATGTCAGAGCCCGGGGATATCGCGCCACGCCCGCGGTTGCCCGCGGAGGTGCCGCCGCTCGACCCGGCGTTCGCGCCGGGCCTCTTTCCGTTCTGCCTTGCCGTCCTCGTACCGGCGCCTCGCAGCGGCAGGATCGAGGAACACCGCCGGCAGTGAGTCCGCAGCTACCGGCGAGGGGGCAGGAGGCGCAAAGGACAACCGGGACCCGGCTGATTGCACTTCGCCCAGCACCGCCATGAACTTGCGGAAGAGCCGGATGCCGATCAGCACATACAGCAGCAGGGCAACCGCCGTAACGGCAACCCATATAACGATCCACGACCACCAAGGCATGGTCCCAGCATAGTGGAGCGTGGCAAGCACCCTATGCCGCTGCGGTTTCCGGCACGCGGGGTGTCATGAGCAGTTCACGCGTAGTTTTCCAGGGCAGCATCGAGCCAGGCCGCTGTGGCGCTCCGCAGTTCCTCGGGTGCCGCTACGGACGCCGCTCCGCCCAGACGCCCGATGAATCCCGGAATCCAGCCCGTGGCAGGAGTTCGCAGGACAACAACCTGGCTGCCGTCCGGCAGTGCGGTGCTGAGCTCTGCCGAATACGCTTCTGCTACCCAGGACGCGTCGGGCAGAAGGCGGATTGTGACGGACTCATCGGCCTCCCCCGCGGTGAACAGGCTGGCAGGGAACTGCTGGACGGGTTCCGGGGTGTCCGGGGGAACGGCGCCGGCGTCCTCCCAGTCCACGATCCGGTCTATCCGGAAAAACCGGGTCGCTTCGGCCCGGTGGCACCAGGCGTCTAAGTACCACGTGTCGTTCTCGGAGAAAATGCGGCGGGGATCGATGACCCGCTCCGAAACCTCGTCGCGGCTGGGCACCACGTACCGGATCGAGAGCCGGCGCTTGTCGCTGACGCTCCGGCGCAGGTCCTCAAGGAGGGCCGGTGCGGCCCCCGATGGGAGGACCGCGGCGGCTATGGCGGACCCGGCGGTCCCGGCGGTTCCGGCCGCCTCGCTGAGCTTGGCATGGGCACTGGCGACGGCGTCAGTGGGGGCAGCACCCGGCAGGGCGGCCAGGGTGTCGAGGCCGACAATGAGGGCGGCGGCCTCATCCATGGACAGCCGGACGGGCTGGGAGAGGTTGTCGGCGTTGTCGATGAAGATCTCGCCCGTCTCGAAATCCACGTCCATGAGCCCGTTGGGGTAGTAGCGCGGACCGCTGACGAACAAGAGGTTCAGGTCCGCAGCGAGCTGCTCCGCGCTCACGCCGAACCTGCCGGCGGTTTCCTCCAGGTCCGCGCCCTGGTTGGCGAGGATGTACGGGACCAGGTCCAGCAGCCGGCTGAGCCGCTCCTGCGCCCCAGCGGCCTTCGGTGCCCTGGTCCGGGGCGCTGCGGGCTCGGGGAACTCCGGAACGGGTTCCAGCTGTCTCTCCCGGGCGGCCATCAGAGCGGCCTGCACCATGCTGCGCAGCTCGGGAGGATGGACTGCCTCGGCAGCCGGCCCCAGCGCCGCAACGTCCGCGGCGAGCCCGTCAAGATCGGTGACCGTGAGGCTGATCCGGTCTTTTCCGGCTGCCGGCGCGCTGAGTCCTTCCGGCTCCGGGCCGGTTGCGTTTGCTGTTCCGGCGCGCAGCCGCAGTTCGGCGCCGGCTCCGGAACGCACGTCGACCACTGCCCTCTGCGCCGGAAAAACCGCATCGAGTGATGCGAGGGAGGCATGGATGTCAAAGTGTGCAGGAACTGTGTAGGTACCGCGGCCGGTCTTGACCGCCGTCGTCATTCGGGAGAGGCGGAAGTAGCGCTCGGCTTGCCGGTCCCTGTCCCAGCCGACGACGTACCAATGCCCGTAGCGCGAGCCCATTCCCCACGGCTCAAGATGCCGGGTGGCTTCCGTGCCGCCTGTTGCCCGGTAGCCGAAGGTGATGGGCACGCGGCCGGCCGTGGCACGGAACACGGCCGAAAAGGTTGGATCGCTGGTCCGGATCCCGGGCTGGATGGGACTGGCAGCCGCATCCTCGGCAATCACGCCGCGTGCCCGGAGCTTGCGCACTGCGCGGGCCGCTGCGGAACCCAGCGCTGCCTGTTCCCACATCTGGGCGGCCAGGGCGAGCACGGCTGATTCGGCGCTGCTGAAAGTCACCTCGGGCAGCCGGTACTCCTCGCTGCGGATCCGGTAGCGCTGGACGGTGTTGTCCCCCTCGAAGAGGGCGTCGTCGCTGTAGGACTCCACCGGAATGCCCTGCTCGCGCAGGAAGGCCTTGTCCCGGTCGAAGAGCTTTTCGCGGGCTTCCGTGGAGGCGGCTTCAGAGTAGAGTTCGATTTCTTCAAACAGCTCATGCTTGGTGAAGCCACGCCGGCTGGAGAGCATGGCTATGACCAGGTTGAGCAGGCGTTCAGTGCGTTTTTCGGCAGGTTGCTGGGACACACGGCTAATCTACCGCCCGTGCGGCGTCAAACACGCCAAGGGCGGACAAGCGGCGTCTGAACGACGCCCGCCTGTCCGCCCTTGGATGCGGAGGGAGCTGCTGCGTCCTTAGCGGACGCCGAGCAGATCCACGACGAAGATCAGGGACTCCCCCGGGGCGATGGCAGAGCCGGCGCCCCGGTCACCGTACGCAAGGTGTGCGGGAATCTCGAGGCGGCGGCGTCCGCCGACCTTCATTCCCAGCAGGCCCTGGTCCCATCCCTGGATGACCTGGCCGATTCCGACCTTGAAGTCCAGCGGGGCACCGCGGTTCCAGGAGGCATCAAACTCTTCCCCGGTGGAGAACGCTACGCCGACATAGTGGGTGGAGACGGTGTCCCCGGGCTTTGCCTCGGCACCGTCACCAACAACGATGTCCTCGATGACGAGGTCTGTCGGGGCATCGTGCTCCGGGAAATCGATTTCCGGCTTCTGCCGGTCGTACTCGCGCTTTCCGAATGACATGGAACTCCTTCGTTTGGGACTGCCTGCAATCTTATCCGGCTAAAACGGCTACTTCGCCTCGAGGATATCCACGACGAACACGAGGGTTTCGTTCTGGAGCTCGTGGCCCTCCTGAGAGCCGTAGGCCGTGGCGGGAGGTGCCACAATCAGCACCTGGGAGCCAACTGTCTTTCCGGCCAGTCCCTCGGTCCAGGCAGAAACCACCTGATCCAGGCCGAAGGACATGGTCGTTCCCCGCTCCCAGCTGGAGTCGAAGACGGAACCGTCGGACCACTTCACGCCGTGGTACTGCACCGTGACGGTGTCATCAGCTTCAACGACAGCCCCGTCGCCCTTCTTCAGGTCCTGGGCGATGAGTTCGGTGGGTGCGTCTGCCTCCGGCACGGTGATCGTGGGCTTGCCGTCGTCATCCAGGGTCACGGCCGGCTGGCCTTCGACGGGATCGACGTCGGTGCCCCAGGCACGCGTCGGAATGTCGCGGGCATCGGTCAACGTGAACACGATGAACTGGTTCTGCGTTCCGGAGTCTTCGCTGCCGGGAACGTAGTAGGCGAAGTCGGAGCCGACAGGCGCACCAACCAGGGCGCTGTACATCTGCTCATTGCCCTGCTTGAGGGACTCGTCCACGGCGATGTCCTCGGCCGTCTCGGCCGTGTATGTCTCCTGGCCTGCTTCCCCGTTCTCGGGGTCAAGGACCACAAGGCGGACGGATGCCGTCTGGCCTTCGGTGAGTTCCTCCCCGTCGCCGTCGTTCACCCGCACCAGCGTGGGCTCATCAACGGTCAGCGGCGTGTCGAACTCCACGGTGGGGACGCTGCCGTCGCCGTTGGAGCTGACCTTGACTGAGGACAGTGGACCGCTGCTGTCATCGCCCGAGCAGGCGGTCAGCAGGAGGAGGGCGGGCAGGAGTATAGCTAGTACTTTTCGCACAGTACTTCTTTCAGTGGCGGACAATGTGACTGTTCCCGGAAGCGGGCGCCGCAGCGGTGCATGCGCATCCGGACAGCATGTCCCACCCTAACGCGTACACCTGAGAGGAGCCTAGGACAGTGGCGCCTGAGCTCCGGAAAGCAGGGGTGCCGCGGGTCAGAGGGTGGACAGCAGCGCTTCCACCCGCTCATCCACGGCGGCGAACGGATCCTTGCACAGCACTGTCTGCTGGGCGCGGTCATTGAGCTTCAGGTGCACCCAGTCGACGGTGAAATCACGGTTGGCAGCTTTCGCCCGGCGGACAAAGTCGCCGCGCAGTTTGGCCCGGGTGCTTTGCGGCGGGACATCCACCGCTTCCTTGATGTCACTGTCGTCGACCACGCGCGCGGTTTCTCCGCGGGACTGCAGGAGGTAGAACAGTCCGCGCTTGCGGGAGATGTCGTGGTACGTGAGGTCGATCTGGGCCAGGCGCGGGGATCCCATGTCCAACCCTGAGCGCTCGGCGTAGCGGTCAACGATCTTCTTCTTGATGGCCCAGTCGATTTCGGTGTCGATCCCTGAGATGTCGCCGGTTTCGACAGCGTCCAGGGCGCGGCCCCACAGGTCGAGGATGCGCGGAACATACCGGTTGTGCGCACCGTTCGCGTCCACGAAGTCCGCAGCACGCTCCAGATAGATGTGCTGCAGCTCCAGGGCGGTCATGCTGGACCCGTTGGCCAGTTTCAGCGGGGCCGATCCGGTGAGGTCGTGGGAAATTTCCCGGATGCTGCGGATCGGATTCTCCAGCCTGAGGTCGCGCATGATCACGCCTGCCTCGATCATCCGCAGCATCAGGTCCACTGTCCCGACCTTGAGCATCGAGGTGGTCTCGGACATGTTGGAGTCGCCCGCAATGACGTGCAGGCGGCGGTAATGCTCGGCGTCGGCGTGGGGTTCATCGCGGGTATTGATGATCGGGCGCGAACGGGTCGTTGCGGAGGACACGCCTTCCCAGATGTGGTCGGCGCGCTGGGAGAACGCGTACAGGGAACCCGACTGTGTCTTCAGGACCTTTCCGGCCCCAACAAGCAGCTGCCGGGTGACCAGGAACGGGATCAGGATGTCGGCCAGGCGGGAGAATTCCAGGCGGCGGGGAATGAGGTAGTTCTCGTGGCTGCCGTAGGAGTTACCTGCGGAGTCAGTGTTGTTCTTGAAGAGGTAGACGCTCCCGTTGAATCCTTCTGCCTGCAGCCGTTCCTCCGCTTCGTCTACGAGGTCGTCGAGGATCAGTTCACCGGCCCGGTCATGGGCGATCAGCTGAGCCAGGTCGTCACATTCCGCCGTGGCGTATTCGGGATGCGATCCGACGTCGAGGTAGAGCCGGGATCCGTTGGTCAGGAAGACGTTCGATGACCTTCCCCAGCTGACTACCTTGCGGAAGAGGTAACGCGCCACTTCTTCCGGTGAAAGAGGCCGCGAATCCGGTCCCGAGTAGGCGATCCCGAATTCAGTTTCCACACCGAAGATCCTGCGGTCCATCAGTCTCCTTCCGCGCCGGCCAGCAAGCGGTCCAGCTCAACGGTTCCAATCCTGCGGAAAGCCCGGACAGTCCCCCGGGTAGAGAGCGGATCACGGTCCAGGACGGCGACCTCCAGAAGGCCGGCCCCCAGCAGCTCGGGCGGGGACGCCGGCGGTTCGCCGTTGGATCCCGCTTCTGGAGCAACCCGGGTGGAAGAGAGCGCCTTCACGGCCACTTCGATGGCCTGGCTGAAGGACGTGTCCGGAGACCAGGTCCGGGCCAGTGAATCGTTGACGATGTCCGCCTGCCCGCCCATGACCACGTAGTTGCTCTCGTCCGCGATCGAACCGTCAAATGTCAGGCGGTAAAGGTGGTCGCTGTACGGTTCGGTCCCTACTTCGGCGACCGCGAGTTCAACTTCGAACGGCTTGCCTTCGGTGGTGAAAACCGAACCGAGGCTCTGGGCATAGACGCTGGCCAGTCCCCGAGCGGAAACGTCCTCCCGGGCATAGGAATATCCCCGCACGTCGGCGTAGCGGACTCCGGCCTGCCGGAGGCTTTCGAACTCGTTGTACTTTCCCACCGCCGCAAAACCGATCCGGTCGTAGATCTCGCCGAGCTTGTGGAGGGAGGGCGACGGGTTCTCGGCGACGAGAGCTATGCCGTCACGGCAGGTGAGCACCACCACGGAACGGCCGCGGGCGATGCCTTTCCGGGCGAAATCCGCCCGGTCCTTCATGAGTTGCTCGGGCGATACGTAGAACTGCTGTGTCATCGCCTATGCCTCCAGCCCGGCGACTGAACGCCGTGCCACGAGCTCTTCGGCCATCTGGTGCAGTTCCCGCTCGGGAATCTCGCGGATTCCTGCGGCATTAACGATGTACACCACGGGCCACAGCTTCCGGACCAGGTCCGGGCCTCCGGTCGCGGAGTCGTCGTCGGCGGCATCGTAGAGGGACTCTACGGCAACACGCACGGCCTCCTCTTCATCCAGGCCAGGCCGCCAGAGCTTCTTCAGGGCCCCGCGTGCAAAGACGGAACCCGAGCCCACACTGTGGTGCTCGTATTCCTCGTACCGTCCGCCGGTGACGTCGTAGGAGAAGATCCGGCCCTCGTGACGGTCGGTGTCGTATCCGGCGAAAAGGGGAATGACCGCCAGGCCCTGCAGTGCCAGCGGAAGGTTCTGGCGGACCATGGCCGCGAGCCGGTTGGACTTGCCGTCCAGGCTCATGGGAGTGCCCTCGATCTTGTCGTAGTGCTCCAGCTCCACCTGGAACAACCGGATCATGTCCAGCGCGATCCCTGCCGTCCCGGCGATGCCGAGCACGGAGTAATTGTCCGCCGGAAAGACTTTGCGGATATGGCGGCTGGCGATCATGTTACCCATGGTTGCCCTCCGGTCCCCCGCCATCAGGACGCCGCCGGCGTAGGTCAGCGACACGATGGTCGTGGCCTGCGGGGCGGCTCCGGCTGCCGATCCTGCAGGTACGGACCCCAGCCGCCGCGCCGACGGAAGCAGGTCGGGATGGTGGCGGCTCAAGTGCTCACTGAACGATGAGCCGGCTGCCGCCGCGACCGCCTGTGCCGGGTCCGGTTGAGTCATCCGCTACTGACCGCCCTTCTGGATAAAGCCGCGGACAAACTCTTCTGCGTTGTTCTCCAGAACGCCGTCAATCTCGTCAAGAAGGTCGTCCACACCTTCGGTGTTGGCCGTCGACTGTTCGGCAGGTTCGGCTGCCGGCGGCGGTGTCACCTCATCAATTTCTTCCTGATCCTGGGGGCGGGATCCGGTGCTCTTTCTGTCCTGGGTTGCCATGACGCTGCCCTTTCCAGCTAGGTAGATGTGTCCTACGTCCTATGGTGCCACGGTAGGTTCCGGACCGGTCAGGAGCCTGGCCACAAAATCCTCCGCATCGGCAGAAACGTCGAAAAGCTCCCCGGTGAGCGCCTTCGTTCCGCGCAGCGGCTCACGGGTGGGAATGCGCTGGAGCCTGCGCCGGGAGGGAAGCTCAAAGATGATGGAATCCCAGCTGGCACCAATCACCTCGTCGGGGAACCTGGTAATGCACCGGCCGCGGAAATAGGCACGGGTGTCTTCGGGCGGCTGGGTTACCGCCGCTGCGATCTGCTCATCGGTCAGGATCCGTTCCATCTGGCCGCGGGCGGCGAGCCGGTAGTAGAGCCCCTTCTCCGGCCGCATGTCGGAGTACTGCAGGTCGATCAGGTTCAGCCGTGCATCATTCCAGGCCAACCCGTCCCGGTCCCGGTAGGCCTGCAGGAGTTTGAGCTTGGCCACCCAGTCCACCTGGGCCGACGCCGCCATCGGGTCCCTTTTAAGCATGCCGACCACAGACATCCACCGGTTCAGGATGTCCTCGGTCGCGGCGTCGGCGCCCCCGCCCGTCCGGGCATGGGCCGCTGCAGCTTCGAGATACATCTCCTGGAGGTCCAGTCCGGTCACCATCCGGCCGTCCTTCAGCTCAACGAGCTGCGTCAGTGAGGGATCGTGGCTGATGAGCTGCAGGGCACCCACCGGATCACGCAGTTCGACCGCCGGCACGGCGTCCGCTTCGATCAGGGACAGGACCGCCGACGTCGTTCCCACCTTGAGCAGGGCGGAAACTTCGCTGAGGTTGGCGTCGCCGATGATGACATGCAGCCTCCGGTACTTCTCCGCTACGGCATGGGGCTCGTCCCGGGTGTTGACGATCGGACGGCGGATCGTCGTCTCCAGTCCGACTTCGGTCTCGAAGAAGTCGGCCCGCTGACTCAGCTGGTAGCCCTGCCGCTGGTTGCTGGTGCCAATCCCGACGCGCCCGGAACCGCAGATCACCTGGCGCGAGGCGAAAAACGGGAGGAGCCCCGATACCAGCCGGCCAAACGGGACGCTTCGCGGGACCAGGTAGTTCTCATGGGCGCCGTAGGAGACACCCTTGCTGTCCGTGTTGTTCTTGTAGAGGAGCACAGGAGCAAAGCCCGGAGTGCGCGCAATGTGCCGCATGGCCGCCAGCACGACGGCGTCACCCGCCTTATCCCACAGCACCGCGTCATGGGGATTCGTTACCTCAGGCGAGGAATACTCCGGGTGCGCGTGGTCCACATAGAGCCGCGCGCCGTTTCCCAGCACCATGTTCATGAGCACGGTGCTGTCCTGGGTCTCGCCGTACAAGGCGGACGGACCTCCGCCTTCCATGGCGATCTGCTCGGCGTCCAGCACGGGCGGCGCGTCCGTCAGCTGTGTTGGATCCGCCGCAGTCCGGGGCACGGTATACCCGCGGGCATCGTTAAGCGGCGCCTCGTCCGTGTAGTCCCACCGGGTTCCGGAGAGGTTTCCCATTCCCGAACGCACGGTTGCGGCGTAGGCGTTGACGATCTGGCTGGAGAGGACGGTTGCGTTGGCGTTCGGCAGGGCGGGAGCGAGGACGCCGTACTCGGTCTCCGTCCCCATGACCCGTCGGACCGTCACAGATATTGTCCCGGGTTCGCCGCGGTCTCGATGGTACGGCCCGGCTCCTGACCGGCCTTGCCCTGGATGATCGTGCGGATGTACGTGATGCGCTCTCCCTTCTTGCCCGAGATCCGTGCCCAGTCATCGGGATTCGTGGTGTTGGGCATGTCCTCATGCTCGCGGAATTCGTCCACGACGGCGCGCATCAGGTGGTCGATCCTCAGTCCCCGCTGGCGCAGGGTGAGGAAATCCTTGATCGCGTACTTCTTCGCGCGGTCCACGACGTTCTGGATGACCGCGCCGGAGTTGAAGTCCTTGAAATAGAGCATCTCTGTGTCACCGTTGGCATAGGTCACCTCGAGGTACTCGTTGGACTTGTCCTCGGCGTACATCTTTTCCACGGTCCGCCGGATCATCTCCCGGACCGTGGCTACCGGATCGTAGCCGTGCTCTGCCAGGTCATCCCGGTGCAGAGGGAGATCCGGTGTGAGGTATTTGGCGAAGATCTCGGCAGCGCCCTCGGCATCCGGGCGCATGATCTTGATCTTCACGTCGAGGCGTCCGGGCCGCAGGATGGCGGGATCGATCATGTCCTCGCGGTTCGAGGCGCCGATGACAATCACGTTCTCAAGTTTCTCGACTCCGTCGATCTCGCTCAGCAGCTGCGGAACGATGGTGGTTTCGACGTCGGAGGAGACACCTGTGCCGCGGGTGCGGAACAGTGAGTCCATTTCGTCGAAAAAGACCACGACGGGGCTGCCGTCGGATCCCTTCTCCCGTGCCCGGGCGAAGATGAGCCGGATGTGCCGTTCGGTCTCGCCGACGTACTTGTCCAGCAGCTCCGGGCCTTTGATGTTCAGGAAGTAGCTGCGGGTTCCCGAGATGCCGGTCTGTTCCATGACCCGTGCGGCCAGCGAATGGGCCACTGCCTTGGCAATGAGGGTCTTGCCGCAGCCTGGAGGGCCGTAGAGCAGGATTCCCTTCGGAGCCTTCAACCCGTGTTCGCGGTAGAGGTCCGGATGCATGAAGGGCAGTTCGACGGCGTCGCGGATCGCTTCGATCTGCGGCCCCAGCCCGCCAATATCGGAATAGGAGATGTCCGGAACTTCCTCGAGGACAAGGTTCTCGACCTCGCTGCGGGGAATTTTCTCCAGTGCATAGCCGATCCGCGTATCCACCGTGAGGGCGTCTCCGACCCGGACCTTCTCTTCGACCAGGGGGCCGTTGAGCCGGACCACCCGCTCGTCGTCGGCCCGGCCCACCACCAGCGCCCGGTCACCGTCCAGGAGTTCCTGGACGGTGAAGAGCTCCCCTGCCTTCTCGAAGCCGAGGCCCGCAACCACCGTGAGTGATTCGTTCAGCAGGACTTCCTGGCCGGGCACGATCTGCCCGAGGTCCAGCAACGGACTCACCGCAACGCGGAGCTTCCGTCCCGACTGGATGATGTCCACGCTCTCCTGGACGGTGGCCGTGGTGGAAACCCCGGGCTCGGGTTCGGTCCGGCTGTTAACGGCGAGCACTGTTCCGAAGCTGAACGGAGTCGCGCCTTCCTTCTCCAGTGCGTCCTTGAGCCTGATGATCTCCGCCCTGGCCGTTTCCAGCATGGCAACCAGCCGGGCGTTGTTGTGGGTTAGGGCCGCCAGCTGGCGGTCAACGTTGCGCAGCTTGTCCCTCAGGACATTGAGCTGCCGCGATTCCGCGCTGGCTGTTCCGTACTCGCTGCGGGTACCTTCAACCCCGGTTCCACTGGTGTTTTCCGCGTCAACCATTCTCTGACCACCTTCACTGCTAAGGTCCCTTCGTTTGACGATAACGTAGCGGGGCCAGCAATACACCGGGCCAGGAGTCTTGTGTTTTGCGGCTAGGGCATTATGGGTCTTACTCCGGCCCGTGCTCTTCCTGGAAACGCTCGGCATTGAGCAGGGCACCGCGCTGCACGGTGGAGCTGGCATCCTTGGCCGCCCGGCGGAGTTTCTTGTCCGAGACTTCGCGTTCCCCCACTGCAGCGGGTGTCCAGGCGTTGAGATCCTCCTGGCTGAAGTCAGTCTTTGAGGCCCGGCGCTTGGCCACCAGTCCGGTGGCGCCTTCGGCAAGCCGGCGGGCGGACAGCAGGAAACCGGTGTGCGCAACCATCCGATGGTCGGGCCGGACAGCCAGTCCTTCCAGGTGCCAGCCGCGGACCATCGACTCCCAGCCTTCGGGTTCGGTGAAACGGCCATCTGCCCGGATGGCTTCCGCCGTGCGCGAAAGCTGGGTGACGGTGGCGACATAGGAGATCCACACGCCTCCCGGTGCCAGTACCGTGGCCACGGCGTCAGCGCATTCCCAGGGCGCCAGCATGTCCAGCACTACCCGGTCGACGCTTCCGGGCTCCTGGTTCTTGACGACTTCGTCCTGGAAATCACCCAGGGTGATGTCCCATGCGGGGTGCGGGCCGCCGAAGAAGGTCTCGACATTGCCGCGGGCAATGTCCGCGAACTCCGCGCGGCGTTCGTAGGAATGCAGGGAACCCTTGTCCCCCACGGCGCGCAGCAGGGAAATGCTCAGGGCACCGGAGCCAACTCCCGCTTCCACCACCCGGGCGCCGGGGTAGATGTCCGCCATGGTGACAATCTGTCCGGCGTCCTTGGGATAGACGACGGCGGCACCGCGCGGCATGGACAGCACGAAGTCGGACAGCAGCGGGCGCAGGACCTGGTACTGGTGCCCGGTGGTATTGGTGACGATCGTGCCCTCGGGAACTCCGATGATGCTTTCGTGCGGAAGGTAGCCCCGGTGCGTGTGGAAGGCACCACCTTCCGTAAGGGTGATCGTGTTCCGGCGCCCCTTTTCATCGGTGAGCTGGACGCGCTCGCCCGGACGCAGGGGGCCGCGGCGCATGTCCGCTCCGTGTGCTGCGGAGGAGGCGGGGGTACCCGGGTTGTTCATCTGTCACTGTCCTTCGTGTGTGGCTGGTCGATAGTCTCGGCGGAGTCAGCGTGCTGTTCCGCCCGGAGTCTTAGGGCCGGACGGTTTTCGGCCGGCGCCCGGTAATGGCGGCAACGACGGTGGCCTGCCGGAGCAGTCCCACCACCGTTCCTTCCTTGTCGATGACGGCGTACTCGCTGCCGGAGAGCTTGGAGAGGTACTGGATGAGTTCCTGGCCCGTAGCCGCGTTCGGTATGTAGGCACCGGGAGCCAGTGCGCGTGCCGCAGCATCCACCGGTGTCCCGGCGGCATATTCCGCCGGCACGGCGAAGAGTGCGCCGCTGTCGACGACGGCTTCCGGCCTGCCGGTTGCGGCAGTCACCACCAGTGCGGTGCCGGTCCCTGCCTCCGCGGCGATCCGCCGGGCTTCCAGGACCGACATACCGGTCGGCACCTGGCGCGCCGGTTCCATCAGGGCAGCAGCCGAAATGGCGGGAAGCCGCAGCCGCATCCTTGCGTTGGTGATCGCCGCAGAGGCGCCCATCCACAGGAAGCCGGAGACGAGTGCTGTCACGAGGACCAGGCTGAGCCCCGGAGTCCGGCCCTGGAGATAGGGCGGGATGAAGACTGCAGCAACCAGGGCAACCGCAATAATGCGCCCGGCCCAGCCTGCCGCCACAGTCCCCTTCTCCTGGACTCCGGTCACCTTCCAGACGATCGTTTCCACGATCCTGCCGCCGTCGAGGGGCAGGCCGGGAAGCACGTTGAATACGGCTACCAGGATGTTGGCCCAGACGAAGATGTCGGTAAGCAGCCAGGCCACTGTGCCGGGCTCCAGGAAAGGCAGGACGATGCGGCCGCACAGCGCCAGGACAAAGTTTGCCGCCGGGCCGGCCAGGGCCACGAGCAGTGACTTGCCGGGAGTGGCCCTTACGTCGCCGAACTGCGTGTGGCCGCCCCACAGTGTGAGCACGATCCTCGGCGTCGGCCATTTCCAGGCCTGTGCCGTCAGCGCATGCGCCAGCTCATGGACCAGGACGGACAGCAGGAGGAGAAGGGCATAGCCCAGGGCAACCGCATAGGGGGCGATTCCGCCAAGCTGCGGGAGCACACTGGCGACCCGGGGCCCGAACAGGAAAACGATCGCGGCCGCGATCACGAACCAGGACCAGGCCAGCGTTACCGGGACTCCCCCGATCCTCCCCAGGGAAATTCCTTCGCTGCGTTCCTTCTTCGGGGCATCCGGTCCCTGGGTCATTGTGCGCCTCCTGCCGAAAGGGCGGCGAGCTCCTGCAGGTCCGCCAGGCTCCGTCCGGCCAGGGTGTCCCATTGGATCCTGCCCTGATCAGGCGGGAACGGAACCATATGCGGAACAGCCAGGGCCGGGAGCCCTGCTTCCCGCGCGGAGGTATAACCGGGATAGGAGTCTTCGACCGCCAGGCAGCGGGACTTGGCCAGTCCGGGGAAAGCGGCGGAGAGCTGGTCGAAGGCAAGCTGATAGGGCTCGGGATGCGGTTTGCCGCGTGACACCATGTCCCCGCTGACGACGGACCTGAAGGTTCCCTCCGGCAGGGTCGACGCGATGAGGCGGGCCAGCGGACCGGTGGACATGGTGACCAGGGCGCACGGGATGTCCTCCGCAGCCAGCTCCTCCAGCAGTTCGCGCGCTCCCGGACGCCAGGGGACCTCCTGCTGCAGGTGCCGGGCAACTTCGCCGGCGAGGGCCGCGATGACGCCCTCGACGGGCAGTGCTACGCCGGCCTGCTGCAGCCGGCGTGCGGAATAGTCAAGGGCCTGGCCGATGAGTTCCTCGGCGTCATCGTCCGTCCACGTGCCCCCGTGGGCAGCGACAAGGTCCTTCTCGGCCTGGATCCAGTACGGTTCGGTGTCGACGATGGTTCCGTCCATGTCCCAGAGCACCGCCTGCAGCACGGACGCGGAGCCGCCGGGCAGGACAGGAACACCAGGGAGGGACATAAGCCCAGTCTACGTGGCGGCTGCCATCTTCCTCGCCCCGGCTGCTCCTTGGTCGGCGCGTGGGACTGACAGTGCGGTGCGGTGGGCATAAGGTGAATCTGTGAGTAATTCGGATAAGTCCCCAGCCGCCGGCCTGCAGGATTTTTTCGGCGGCACGGGTGAGCGGGTGACCGTGATGCTGGCAGCTTTCGAAGGGTGGAACGACGCCGGAGAGGCAGCCAGTGATGCCTTGAACTTCCTGTCCCTCTACTGGGACAGCGAAAAGATCGCCGGCATCGATGCGGATGAGTACTACGATTTCCAGTTCACGCGCCCGGCGATCGAGCGCAGCGCGTCCGGCCAGCGCCGGATTAAATGGCCTACAACGCGCATTTCCCGTGCCGAAGTTCCGGGTACCAACATCGACCTGATCCTGGTGACGGGTGTTGAACCGTCCTACAAGTGGCGTGCCTACACGGCGGAGCTGATCGGCCTGGCCAGGGAACTGGACGTGGACTGCATTGTGCTGGCCGGCGCCCTCCTGGCCGACGTGCCGCACACCCGGCCCATACCGGTCACCGCCACGTGCGAAGAAGAGGACCTGGGCGAGCACCTGGGTGTTGAGGCCTCGCAGTACGAAGGGCCCATCGGCATTGTGGGTGTCCTCGCCGAAGTAGCCACGCTTGCCGATATACCCACACTCTCGCTCTGGGCCGCTGTTCCGCACTACGTTGGACAGCCGCCGTCGCCGAAGGCGCAGCTGGCGCTGCTGCACAGGATCGAAGAGCTCCTGCAGATTCCGATCGACACTTCGGTCCTGACCGAAGAGGCCGAGGCATGGGAGCGCGGTGTGGACGAGCTCGCCACTGAAGACCCCGAGATTGCGGCCTACGTCCGCCAGCTCGAAGAGGCCAAGGACACTGCTGAGCTCCCCGAAGCCACCGGCGAGTCGATCGCCCGTGAGTTCGAGCGCTACCTCAAGCGCCGTCGCCGGGACTGAGCCGGCCGGCGCGGAGCACTGCGGCCCTGCGCTCCGTAAGGGGCCCTAGCGGAGAGTGATGCCCAGCAGGGCATCGAACGCTGCGGCCGCAAGGCCGGCTCCGGCACTGCTCCCTGCAGGCGGAGTGCCGGGTGCGTCCAGCAGGGCGGATGCCCACTCGTCTGCCGCGGCAAGGGCGGCGGGGGCATTCAGGTCGTCGGCAAGCGATGACCTGAACTGTGCCAGCAGGTTCGCAGCTGCTCCTTCGCTGGTTAGCTCCAGCGCCTGGCGGTAGCGGCGGAGCCGTTCCTGGGCACGCCCCAGGTCATCGGCAGTCCAGAACCAGTCGGAGCGGTAGTGGTGTCCGGCAAGGGTAGTCCGGATAGCGGCCGGTTCGATGCCGTCGGCGCGCAGCCGGGAGACCAGGACCAGGTTCCCCAGGGACTTGCTCATCTTTTCGCCGTCCAGCCCCACCATGCCGGCATGGGCGTAGTGCCGTGCCAGCGGCTCGCCGGAACAGGCGTAGGCATGGCCGGCGCTCATTTCGTGGTGGGGGAAGATCAGGTCCGATCCCCCGGCCTGGACCGTGAACGGTGCCGGCAGGAACCGGCGGGCTATGACCGAACACTCGATGTGCCAGCCGGGGCGTCCGTCGCCCAGGCGTCCCCCTGGCCACAGCGGCTCGTTCGGCCGGGCTAGGCGCCAGAGCAGGGCATCGAGCGGGTGGCGTTTTCCGGGACGATCCGGATCACCGCCGCGCTCTGCAAAGACCGGAAGCATTGCTTCCGCCGTGAGCCCGGATACCTGCCCGAGCCACCAGGCATCGGGTCCGTCGGCTTCGAGTTCCTGGGCGGCCTCAACCGAGAAATACACGTCGCCGCCGGGCTCGGAGCCGTGCGCCGGTACCCGGTAGGCGATGCCGCGGTCCAGCAGTTCTTCGACCACGGGGACAATCCATTCGATGGACTCCACGGCGCCGATGTAGCTGCGGGGTGCCAGGACGTTCAGCGCTTCCATGTCTTCCCGGAAGAGCTGGGTCTGTTCCTTGGCCAGGACCGTCCAGTCCACGCCGGTGGCCGCGGCACGCTCGAGCAGCGGGTCGTCGACGTCGGTGACGTTCTGGACGTAGTTCACGGTGTGTCCCGCATCCCGCCACTGGCGGTTCAGCAGGTCGAACGCAACGTAGGTTGCAGCGTGCCCCATGTGGGTGGCGTCGTAGGGGGTGATGCCGCAGACATAGAGTCCGGCCTCCTCGCCGGGCTGGACGGCAACCGTCCTGCGCTGGGCAGTATCAAAGAGAACGAGTTCCGGGGACTTGCCGGGCAGGTCGGGAAGGGGGCGGGATTTCCAGGCGATCACAGGTCAACTCTACTTACTTGGACGGGGGGAACACATTCGTAAAGCGGGCCGGCTGCGGCGCTTAGGGCTGCAGCACTCCAAACCCGAGTGCAACGTAGATCGCCACGCCCAGGCCGATGCGGTACCAGACGAACAAGCGATAGCTGCGCGTGGAAACGTAGCGGAGGAACCATCCGATGATGATGAAGCCCACAACGAAGGCCACCCCTGTGGCGACAGCGGTCTCGGCGCCGCTGTAAGGGCCGGTTTCTCCCCATGATTTGGCGAGCTGGTACAGGCCGCTGCCGAAAACCGCGGGAATGGCCAGCAGGAAGGCATAGCGCGCGGCGGCCTCCCGGGTGTATCCCATCAGCAGCCCGGCGGTAATCGTGCCGCCGGAACGGGACACGCCGGGGACGAGCGCCAGGGCCTGGGCAAAACCGTAGAAGATGCCGTGCTTGTACGTCAGCTGGTCCAGGGTCCGCTGCTGCTTTCCCACGGTGTCTGCGATGGCCAGGATGATGCCAAAGACGATCAGCATGGTCGCCACGAGCCAGAGGCTGCGGAACGTGCTTTCGATCTGGTCCTGGAACAGCAGGCCGAGGACGGCGATGGGCAGCGAACCAACGATGATCAGCCACCCCATCCGGGCGTCCGGATCGGAACGGGGTACGCGGCCGGCCAGCGAACCGAACCAGGCCTTGACGATCCGGACGATGTCTTTCCAGAAATAGACAACGACGGCGGTCTCCGTGCCGAGCTGGGTAATAGCCGTAAACGCGGCGCCGGGATCCTGGGCCCCGGGCAGCAGTTCACCGGCGATCCGCAGGTGCGCACTGGATGAGATGGGCAGGAATTCGGTCAGTCCTTGAAGGAAACCGAGGAATATCGCTTCGAACCAATTCACCCTACGACTCTAGGGCACGCGCAAGCCCCCGCATGGCAGGCCTGCCGGGCTAGCGGTCGCTGCCGGCCTGCCGGCCGTAGGGTTCGGGGTCGCCGTCGAACTCTTCGGTTTCTTCCTCGGTGCCGAAGGCCGAGGGGCTGCCGGCAGCGGATCCTCGCAGGACTTCCTCGTCTTCGTCCAGCAGATCCTCGTCGGCCTCTTCATCGTCGTAAATCTCGAGCGGGGTGACTTCACCGTAGGCGTCGTAGAGCACTTCCTCGTAGACTTCGAAAGCGTCAGCAATAGCCAGGTAGGCGCCTTCGACGGCAGGATCCTTCTCTCCGCGGCGGGTGGCAGCAGCAGCAAGGTGCTCCTCAAAAGCGGCAACCAGGGACTGGAGCGCTACGCGCGGATCTATGCTCATGGACTAGACGTTAGCCGCAAAGCAGGCAAAATGGGATGGAAATGCGAGAACAAATTCTGAAACCGGACTGGTCCTTTCCTGCCGCTCCCGCCAAGGACTATGAGTATCTGGTCCTTTCTGTCGGACCCCATGAGTCGCTGCCGGAAGCCCGCCGAAAAATCACCGACCACGCGGAGTACGGCAAGTGGGAGCTCCAGCGCACGCGCATTTACCGCGGAGGCATCCACCGGTACTGGCTGCGGAGGAAAGTCATGCGGGTCCAGCGGACTGCCTAGCCGGCAGGCCCGGTTTCACTGGTCCTGGACTGGCCCCAGCAGTGCATTTGCCATGGAGTTATGCGCAGAGTCCTCGCTTGAAGGATGGAACATCCCGGCCAGTACGTCCCGGTAGAGCCGCTCCAGCTCCTGGCCGCGGAAGTAGCTGCGGCCGCCGGCAGTCTTCATGGCTGTTTCCACCACGGTACGCACGGTGTCTGTTGCACGCAGCTTCAGGCCGGAGAGCCGGGGGAACCAGAAACTGCCGTGATCGGCTCCCTCTTCCAGGTCGCGGGCTACGGCTTCAAGCTGGAGCCGTACACCGTCCATCCTGATGGCGGCGTCGGCGATCCGCCAGCGGGTGTGCGGATCCTGCGATGCCGGGACATCCTGGCTGGTGCGGCCTGCGGCAGCCTCGGCAGCCAGTTCCACCGCTCGTTCCCCGATCCCCGTGTACACCGCGGACAGCAGCGTCTCAAAGAGGCTGAAGATACCGAACACGAACTGGTCGGCGTGGGGGCCCACAGGCGTATGCCGCACAATCCGGTCCGCCGGTATGAGGGCGTCCTGCAGCAGCGTGGTTCGTGACTGCGAGGCCCGCATTCCCATCGTGTCCCAGTCATCCAGGGCCGAGATGCCCGCCGTGGACCGGTCTGCGAAGCCGAAGACCAGACTCGGTTCAGCGGGGTCTGTGGAGTCCTTTCCGAAGATGCCCAGCCTGGTCCACGCCGGTGACAGGCTGGTAAAGATCTTCCGCCCGGTAAACGCGTAGCTTCCGCCGCCCTGCGGAACCGCAGCCGTCAGCGAGTCGAAAAGGACGGCAGAGTTACCGGGTTCGGAAATGCCAAAGGCAAAGACCTCGCCGCGGGACGCTTCCTCCAGGACGAAGGACAGGGAGTCATCCCCCTTCAGGGACAGCAGGTGGGCGACACCGCACCAGACCAGATGCATGTTGATGGCAAGCGCGGTTGCCGGTGCCGCAGATGCCAGCAGCCGCTGGCACGCCACGACCTCCGGAAGGCCCAGGCCCGAACCGCCCTGCTCCACCGGCGTAAACAGCGCCAAGTAGCCCGCGTCGCGCAGCTCCTGGAGGTCCTCGTCGAAGAAGGCATTGCGCTGGTCGTACTCCGGTGCACGGCGGCGCAGCCGTTCCAGCAGGCCGGGAGTGAGAATATCTGCGGCGGGCATCGGTTCGGGATCCTTCCGGGCTGTCTGGTCAGGGCAGGTCAAGGGTGGTGCCTAGTACCCGCGGAGCAGGCGGGACAGTACCTTCGTGCCGAACTTCAGGGAATCAACAGGGACTCGTTCGTCCACACCGTGGAACATCCCCGTGAAGTCAAGGTCCTCGGGCAGGCGCAGCGGAGCGAAACCGTATCCGGTGATTCCCAGGCGGCTGAGGGATTTGTTGTCGGTGCCGCCGGAGAGGGTGTACGGCAGCACCGGGGCACCCGGGTCTTCCGCCTGCAGGGCGTCCACCATGGAATCCACCAGGTTTCCGGAAAAGGGCACCTCGAGCGAGACATCTTTGTGTTCGTAGCTGACGTCGATTCCGTCGCCTGCCAGTCCGCGGATGACTTCCAGGAGATGCTCTTCCTGGCCGGGCAGGGTCCGTGCGTCGATCAGTGCCTCTGCCGTACCCGGGATGACGTTGTGCTTGTATCCGGCGGACAACAGTGTCGGGTTGGCCGTGTTCTGCAGCGTTGCACCAACGAACCGGGCCACGGTGCCGAGTTCGCTGAGCAGTTTGTCAGGGTTCTCGGGATCGAACTCGACGCCGGTCAGCTCGGTCACCCCGTCCAGGAAGGCGCGGGTGGTATCGGTGAGTTCAATGGGCCACTCGTGGGCACCAATCCGCGAGACGGCACCGGCCAGGCGGGTCACTGCGTTGTCGGTGTTGATCTGGGAGCCGTGTCCGGCCCGGCCGTGTGCTTTCAGGCGCAGCCACGAGATTCCTTTTTCAGCGGTCTGCAGCAGGTAGGTACGCCGGCCTCCGATAGTCGCCGAAAACCCGCCGACCTCGGAGATTGCTTCCGTGGCGCCGTCGAACAGTTCGGGGCGGTTGTCTACTGCCCAGCTGGCGCCGTAGCTGCCCCCGGCTTCTTCATCCGCGAAAAAGGCGAAGATGAGGTCACGCCGGCCGCGGGTACCTGTGCGGGCCATTTCGCGCATCACCGCGAGGATCATGGCGTCCATGTCCTTCATGTCGACTGCCCCGCGGCCCCAGATCAGGCCGTCCCGTTCCTCGCCGCTGAACGGGTCCACGCTCCAGTCCTGCTTCTGCGCCGGCACGACGTCGAGGTGGCCGTGGACTACCAGTGCGGGCAGGGAGGGATCGGAGCCCTCAAGGCGGGTCACCACCGAGGCGCGGCCGGGTGCGGATTCGAACAGGTCAGCTGACAGTCCCACCTCTTCGATAAGTCCGGCGACGTACTCTGCTGCCTTCCGCTCCCCCGGTCCGGTTCCGTCACCGTAGTTGGAGGTGTCGATGCGGATCAGATCCTGGCAGATACGGGTGACTTCGTCTTCGGCGCGAACGCTCATGCACTTCTCCTTGCTCGGCGGGATAGGGCCAGCCTAGCTACTGGGCACGCCGGAAGCCCGGCTTTGTTCCAGCCGCGTCACGGAACCGGGAGCTGAACTGGGCCGATTCGTTCTTCCCGGTAAAACCGTGTTAGAGTTTTTCCCGTTGCAAACGAAGAAACGGAATGAAAAACGTTCTTCGGAAGACACCCAAGCGCGGGTGGCGGAATGGCAGACGCGCTAGCTTGAGGTGCTAGTCCTCTTATTGAGGGTGGGGGTTCAAGTCCCCCTCCGCGCACAGCGAAGACCCTCCTGGTAACCACGGTTACCAGGAGGGTCTTTTTTGTATCCCCTGCCGACGCCGGGCAGCGGCCCGGTACCGCTGTGTTCTTCATCTCATCCCCCGCCGGACTTCGGGCTCTGTCACCGCGGCCTGCGCATGGGTACCCTCGCATCATGGACGGCAGTGCATTACTGAACATTGTCCTGGTGCTCTTCTTCATCCTGCTCGGCGGCGTGTTCGCCGGAGCGGAGATGGCCCTGGTGACACTTCGCGAGGGCCAGATCCTCCGGCTGGAAAACTCCGGGAAGCGCGGAGCACGGACCGCGCAGCTCGCGCGGAACCCGAATCTGTTCCTCTCTGCCATCCAGATCGGCGTCACCCTTTCGGGATTCTTTTCGGCTGCCTATGGGGCTTCGGCGCTGGCGCCGGCAATTTCCCCGGTCCTGGAGGGCTGGGGACTGGCGCCTTCCCTTGCCCAGAGCGCCGCATTTGTTGCCATGACGCTGGTGGTCGCCTACTTGTCCCTGGTGTTCTCGGAACTTGTTCCCAAGCGGCTCGCCATGCAGAACGCGGAGGGCTTTGTACGTGTCCTTGCTCCCCCGTTGTCCCTTTTCGCTGCGGTGATGCGCCCGGTGATCCGGCTGCTGTCTGTCTCCACGGACGCCGTGGTCCGCCTGCTGGGCGGAGATCCCCAGCTGAAGAACGTGCCCATTTCCCAGCAGGAGCTGCTGGAGATGGTGAAATCCAGTCCTACCATCGCGGATGAGAGCCGCAGCATCCTGGCAGATGTCTTCGGCGCCGGCCACCGGCTCCTGCAGGAAGTGATGCGCCCGCGGCCCATGGTCGAGTTCCTTCCCGCATCACTCACCCTGGCCGAAGCACGGGTCCGCGTCCATGAGCTGCCCTATTCCCGGTATCCGGTCATGGGCGCGTCACCGGATGATGTGCTCGGCTTCATCCATGTCCGGGACCTCATCGGGCGTGATCCGGACCCATCCGGCGAGACCCGGCTCGGTGAGATTGCCCGGCCCATCCTGTTCCTGCCGGGTACGGCAACCGTCCTGCCCACATTGTCCAGGATGCGGCGGGAGAACAGCCACATCGCCGTCGTGGCTGACGAATACGGGGGCACTGACGGCATTGTCACGCTGGAGGACCTCGTCGAGGAACTTGTCGGCGAGATCTACGACGAATACGACACCGCCCGGGACCCGGAAGACCGCCACCTCGCCCTGGAAGGCGGAATGCTGGTCGACGGCGGATTGATCCTGCAGGAATTCGACCGGCTCACCGGGATAGTGCTGCCTGAAGGGCAGTACGAAACTGTTGCCGGCTACATCCTGGACCAGCTCGGGCGCATGGCCGTCCCCGGGGATGCCGTCCCTGCACCGGGCGGGCAGCTGCGTGTCATGGAGGTTGACCACCACAGGATCCAGGCGGTGCGGGTTATTCCTGAACCTGGGATCCAGGGCTAAGTTCCCCCGGCAGCCGGTACACGCCGGTCCGGATTCGGAGCCCGAGTGGATGGATCCTGCCGGGTGCATTGCGGCGCCGGTGCTTCCGCGCGCAGAATACCGGGCATGAGTGTTCCCGGAGGTGAGAATGCGGCGACCGACGGTTCGCCGCGGGAAAGCAGCGGCCCGGAACTGAAACGGGTGATGGGAACCAAGCTCCTGCTCCTGTTCATCGTGGGTGACGTGCTGGGAACCGGCGTCTACGCCCTGACCGGACAGATCGCCGGAGAGATTGGCGGAGCGGCCTGGGCTCCGGTCCTGATCGCCTTTTCCGTTGCCACGATCACGGCGCTGTCCTACCTGGAACTGGTGACCAAGTACCCGCAGGCAGCCGGAGCCGCCCTGTATACGCACAAGGCTTTCGGGATCCACTTCGTCACGTTCCTGGTGACCTTCGCCGTCCTGTGTTCCGGCATCACCTCAGCCTCTACGGCGTCGAAGTTCCTTGCCGAGAACTTCCTGGTCGGGTTCAACCTCGGCTGGGGGCAATTCGGCGTAACCGCCATAGCAGTCAGTTTCATGGTGCTTTTGGCGCTCATCAATCTCCGCGGGGTCGGGGAAAGCATCAAGTTCAACGTCTTCCTGACCATCGTGGAACTGACCGGGCTCCTGATCGTGATCGGCATCGGCTTCTGGGCCATGGGCCAGGGCAACGTGGACTTCTCCCGGGTCATGGTCTTCGAGACCGAGGGCGGGAAATCCGTGTTTCTGGCGCTCACCGCGGCTACGTCCCTGGCGTTCTTCTCGATGGTCGGGTTCGAGGACTCCGTCAACATGGCCGAAGAGACGAAGGACCCGGCGCGGATATTTCCCAAGGTCATGCTCAGCGGCCTGGGCATAACGGTCTTCATCTACCTGCTGGTCTCCATCGCCGCCGTGGCGGTGGTCCCGGTAGGGCAGCTCTCCGAAAGCCAGACTCCCCTGCTGGAAGTGGTGCAGACCGGCGCTCCGGGGTTCCCGATCGACGTCTTTTATCCGTTCCTGTCGATCTTCGCCGTGGCCAACACGGCCTTGATCAACATGCTGATGGCGAGCCGGCTGCTTTACGGGATGTCGCGCCAGGAGGTTCTGCCCCGTGGATTGGCCCTGATCCTGCCCGGGCGCAGGACACCGTGGGCGGCGATCGTGTTCACCACGGCAATCGCCACCGGACTCATCATCCTGGTCACCAACGCCATGGGTCCGCAAACGGTTTCGGCGCTGGGCGGAACCACCGCACTGCTTCTGCTCTGCGTGTTCACGGTCGTGAACATAGCCTGCATCGTGCTGCGCCGGCGTCCGCCGGATCCCCAGCCGAACACGGAGGACGGACCTGCGGCTGTCCGCAAGACATTCCGCTCCCCCGGCATCATGCCCTGGATCGGGGCCGCCACCTGCGCCTTCCTGGTGGGTCCCTGGGCGCAGGACCCCATCGAGTACCGCATCGCCGGAATCCTGCTGGCGATAGGCGTCGTCCTGTGGTTCTTTACCTGGCTGTGGAACCGGGCGGTCAAAGCCAAACGAACCCGCTTTACTGATCCGGAGGAACTCCATGGCTAGCATCGTCGTTGGGTACGTCCCGGGAGCCGAGGGTGCTGCCGCCCTCGCGCAGGCGAGACGGGTGGCCGAGCTGTTCCAGGACGAGCTGGCAGTCGTCAACGTCCGCACCACGGGCCGCGGCCTGGGGCACGGGCATGCGCACGGCGAGGATGCCGCCGATGACCTGAACTCGATTGCCGCGGAACTGGAATCGGCAGGACTGTCCTTCGAGATCATCCATCCGGAAGGGGACTACGACCCCGCGGACGAAATCCTGGCGGTTGCCTCGCGGCTTGGGGCACGGCTGATCGTCGTCGGCTTACGGCACCGCACGCCGGTGGGCAAGCTTTTCCTCGGCAGCACGGCGCAGCGGATCCTGCTGGAGGCGTCCTGCCCGGTCCTCGCGGTCAAGGCCGGCCAGGCCCTGCAGGATTAGGCGGCGTGCCGGAGCTCTGAGGCGATGGCTTCGATTCCGGTCCAGGTTTCAGCGAAGGACGTGGACAGCGGAGAAAGTCCCAGCCGGATGCCGTTGGGGTTGCGGTAGTCCGGAATGATGCCGCGTTCCCACAGCCGGGCCGTGACGTCCTTGAACGACGGATGGTCGATCGTGACGTGGCTGCCCCTGCGGGCGGTGTCCCGCGGCGACGCCAGCGTGACGCCAAGCGGAGCGAGGATTTCGTCGAATGCCTGCACGGCAAAGGAGGTGAGCTGCACGGACTTGGCTCGCACGGCGTCCATGCCTGCCTCGGCGATGAGCGCAATCATGTCCTGTATGGCCAGCATGCCCAGGATCGGCGGTGTTCCCGAGACCACCCGCTGGATCCCTGCGGCGGGTACGTAGTCCGCTCCCATGGCAAATGGATCGCCTGCGCCCAGCCAGCCCTGGATGGGCTGGGCGAAGTCTTCCTGGTGGCGGCGGGCAACGTAGGCCCACGCAGGGGCGCCGGGACCGCCGCCCAGGTACTTGTAACTGCAGCCGGCGGCATAATCGACGTTCCAGTTATCGAGCTCGGCGGGAACCGAGCCGGCCGAATGGCACAGGTCCCAGAGGACCCGTCCGCCGGCTTCATGGACCAGGGCGGTGATGGCCGGGACGTCGGCGATAAAACCGGACCGGTAGGCCACGTGGCTGAGGACCACCAGGGCCGTCTGCGGCCCGACGGCGGAAGCCACGGCTTCCGGGCTCACGCCGCCGTCGTAATCCGCCTCCAGCCAGCGGAGCGTCATACCGCACTCGCGGGCGATTCCGTCCATGACGTAGCGGTCCGTGGGAAAGTTGTCCCGGTCCAGCACGATCTCGGTTCGGCCTGCGCCGGCAGCCACAGCCGCACGCGCCAGTTTGTAGAGCAGCACTGTGGTTGAGTCCGCCACGATGCACTGCCCCGGCGCCGCGCCGAGGACTGTCGCGCCCAGCTGGTCACCGATTGCCGAGGGAAGGGCGAGCCAGCCCTCGTCCCAGGAGCGGATCAGCCGGCTGCCCCACGCATGGGTAACGAACTCCCCCAGCCGGTCCAGAGTTGCCGCCAGCGGCCGGCCGAGGGAGTTGCCGTCAAAGTAGGCACTGATGGCCGGGTCATTGTGTCCAACGAAACGTTCGCGCAGGTCAGCCAAGGGATCCGCAGCGTCCAGTTCCTTGGCCAGTTCAGCAAAACGGGATTCGTTCATGGCCCGAACTCTAGCAGTCCAGGTCCCGGCATCCTTATCTTTCAGAGCGGCCGGGCCCAGCCGTGGAAGTGCCTGCGGCGGCTGCGCTGGTTCCACCCCGTGAACGTTGTCCCTGCCATGTCGCCCGGGGCGCCGGCGTCTGAAATGCGGACGCTCACCGTCGCCGGAAGGAACACCGGCGATTCGAACTCGATGCTCCATTCGAAGGGTTCCGGCAGGGCCGGACCCGCTTCCGCAACGACCCGCGAGGCGAGGTACATGCCATGGGCGATCGAGCGCTTCATGCCCAGCGCTTTGGCGGAGAGGCTGCTCAGGTGGATGGGGTTGAAGTCCCCCGACACCTTGGCATAGTTCCGTCCTGCGTCCGCTCCGAGCCGCCACTGGGCCGTGGGAAGCGGCGGGGTGAAGTCCTCCCGCTCCGTCCGGGCCTGCGGGCGGTCGATCCGGGGAAGGAACACGCCCTTTGCCAGATAGACCGAACGCCCGGTCCACACGAGTTCGGTGCCGGACCGGACTTCGGCCACCAGTTCCACCTGTGTTCCCGCGCGGTGCCCGGCCAGGTTTTCCGCCCAGGCGGTGACGCTCAGCGGCTCCGTGTAATGGATGGGCCGCAGATGCGTGACGTGGTTGCGCAGATGCACCATGCCCAGCAGGGGCAGGGGGAAGTCCTCACGTGCCATCACGCTCATGGCCACCGGGAAGGCGAACGTGTGAACGTACCCTGACGGAAGCGTGTCCTGGGCGCTCCGGAGCACCAGGCGCTGGAAGTCCGTCAGCCGGTCCAGATCCACTCTGGCGTTGGTGACGGTGTGGCGCGCTGCCGGCAGCGTCTGGGTCGAAGCCGAGGATGTCAGTTTGCTGCGCGCAGCGTTGCCGGCCGCGGAAAGGTACAGCCGGCCGAGTGCGGGGATTTCGTGGAGCTGGAATTGCTCCAGGTCCTGGACACTCATGCTCCGACCATATTCTGGCCGCAGACCCGCAGGACCTGGCCGTTCACGCCGGCTGCACCGTCCGAGGCGAGGAACGCGATGGTCTCGGCAACGTCGACGGGCTGTCCACCCTGCTGCAGGCTCGAAAGGCGCCGGGCAACCTGGCGGGTCAGCGCCGGCATCCGGGCGGTCATGTCCGTTTCGATGAAGCCGGGAGCGACGGCGTTGATCGAACCGCCGCGGGGCTCCAGCAGGGGTGCGGTGGCCCGGACCATACCGATGATCCCCGCCTTGGATGCCGCGTAGTTCGTTTGGCCGCGGTTGCCGGCAATGCCGCTGGTGGAAGCCAGCGAGACAATCCGGCCCTGCTTGCTGAACGCCTCCGAAGCCAGGAAACGCTCGTTCATCTTCAGCTGTGAAGCAATGTTGACCGCAATCACGGAATCCCAGCGTGAGGCGTCCATGTTGGCCAGCAGCTTGTCACGGGTAATCCCGGCATTGTGGATCACGATGTCCAGCCGGCCGTAACGCTCGGAAGCGTGTGCCAGGATCCTGTCGGCAGCGTCGTCGCGGGTGATATCCACCTGCAGGGCGGTACCGCGGATTTCGTTCGCTACCGCTGCCAGCTGCTCCCCCGCTGCCGGAACGTCGACCACAATGACGTTGGCGCCTTCGCGGTGCAGCACGCGGGCGATCGCAGCTCCGATGCCGCGTGCGGCTCCGGTGACGACGGCGGTCTTGGCCGCCAGCGAAGCGGTCCATTCGGCGGGCAGTTCCCCGGCGGCGGAACCAACGGTGATGAACTGCCCGTTCACGTACGCGCTGCGGCCGGAGAGCAGGAAACGCAGGGCGGCGGCCACGGACGGAGCCGTGGCACCGGTTCCGTTGGCCAGCACGATCCCGTTCGCGGTCGCCCCGCCGCGCAGTTCGTGCGCAAGGGAACGCAGCGTGCCCTCGACACCCTGGCGCGCGGCAGCTGCAGCGGGGTCCTGCGCCTCGGAGGCCGGCCGCGAGACGGTGACGATCCGTCCCCCGGAGGCAAGGTCGCGCAGGCTGGCGCCGGCGTCAAGGCTGACCGAGGAGAGGTCCTCCGGCGACATCACTTCGTCCAGGACCATGAGGATGGCGCCGAGCTTCTCCTTGGGAGTCGCGTGGCGGCGGACATCCTGCTGCCAGGAAAGCAGCACCGAGGCCAGGGCGTCAGCGGACTCGCCTTTCCCCAGGACCAGGAGCGGTCCCGGCACCAGGGGCTTGGACGGGTCGAAACGGCGCAGCACAGCCGGCCGCGGCAGCCCCAGCTTCTTGGCAATCTCCTTGGTAAGGCCGGAGTTGACCAGGTTCAGATAGGTATCCGACATGTCAGCGGGCCTCCAGGATGGCCACGAGACCCTGGCCTCCGGCCGCGCAGATCGAGATAAGGCCGCGCCCGGATCCCTTCTCGGACAGCATCTTTGCCAGCGAGGCGACGATCCGGCCGCCGGTGGCGGCGAACGGGTGGCCGGCAGCGAGCGAGGAGCCGTTAACGTTGAGCTTGCTCCGGTCGATGCTGCCCAGCGGGCCCTCCAGGCCCAGGCGCGTGCGGCAGAACTCGTCATCTTCCCAGGCGGCGAGGGTGCTCAGCACCGTACCCGCGAAGGCTTCATGGATCTCGAAGAAGTTGAAGTCGTCGAACGTCATGTTGTTGCGGGCCAGCAGGCGCGGCACGGCGAAGGCCGGCGCCATGAGCAGTCCGTCGCGGCCGTGGACGAAATCGACCGCACCGGCCTCGGCATCGACGATGTTGGCAAGCATCGGCAGATCATGTTCGCGGGCGTAGTCTTCCGAGCCGAGAAGCACAACCGATGCGCCGTCGGTCAGCGGGGTGGAGTTGCCGGCGGTCATGGTTGCTTCGTCGCCCAGGGCACGGCCGAAGACCGGCTTGAGGGAGGCAAGCTTCTCCAGCGAGGTGTCTGCACGCAGGTTCGAATCGCGGGACAGTCCGCGGTACGGGGTCATGAGGTCGTCGAAGAAGCCGCGGTCGTAGGCAGCTGCCAGATTGCGGTGGCTGTTGTACGCCAGTTCGTCCTGGCTTTCGCGGGTGATCTTCCACTGTGCCGTGGTCAGCGCCTGGTGCTCCCCCATGGAGAGTCCGGTGCGCGGCTCGCCGGTGTTCGGTGCGTTCGGTGCCAGGTCCTTCGGGCGGATCTTGGCGATGGCTGCGAGCTTCTGCTTGGTGTTCCGGGCACGGGAAAGGTCCAGGAGCGCGCGGCGCAAACCTTCACTGACGGCGATTGGGGCATCCGAGGCGGAATCGACACCGCCGGCGATGCCGGATTCCAGCTGGCCCAGCTTGATCTTGTTTGCGAGGGAAACCACGGTTTCCAGGCCGGTGGCGCAGGCCTGCTGCACATCGTAGGCCGGCGTTTCCGGGGACAGCGCGGAGCCAAGGACTGCCTCCCGCGTGAGGTTGAAATCCCGTGAGTGCTTCAAAACCGCGCCGGCCGCGACAGCGCCGACCCGTTCCCCCTGCAGCCCGAAGCGGGCAACAAGTCCGTCAAGCGCGGCGGTGAGCATGTCCTGGTTCGAGCTGTGGGCATACGCTCCGCCGGACCGGGCGAAGGGAATGCGGTTGCCGCCGATTACGACGGCGTTCCGTACGGCGGGACCAGAGACCTGCACCGGCTGGGGTGCGGGGGCGGGTTGTGCAGCCATTCGTCATTCTCCTTGGGGGTCGTTGTGTGACGAGAGTTACTGTAACTCAGCGTACCTGATACGCTGAGTATCGTGAACAGCGCAGTGAAACAAGACACACGGACGGCGGACGGAAGGTCGGTGCGGTGGGAAGCCCACCGCACCGAGCGGCGCGGAGCCTTGATCAAGGCCGCCCGCCGCGCCGTCCACACCCTGGGCGCGCAGGCATCCATGGAAGAAATCGCCGCTGCTTCCGGTACCTCCAAGTCCGTGTACTACCGCTACTTCGGCGACAAGTCAGGACTTCAGCAGGCCATGGGCGAAGTCGTGATCAACCAGATGCAGGAAAAGATCCTGGCCGCCGGGCGCAGCGCGGACTCCCCCCGCTCGGGTATGCGTGCCATGGTCTCGGCTTATCTGCAGATGGCCGAGACCTCTCCCAATGTCTATGCCTTTGTCACGGGCAGCCCGGCAGGCGAGGCTGCGGCAGGCAGCGAACCCGGTGTCGCCGTCGCCCTCTCGCATTTCATGGCGAATATCAGCGCCATGATGGACCACGCCGTGCAGCTGTACCTGAAGGGCCACCAGTCGGATGCCGTGACTCAGTCCGCCGCGGGCTTCTGGCCCATCGCAGCCCTGGGGATGGTGCGTTCAGCCGGCGAACGCTGGCTCGCGACGCCGGCCGGACCGGATCGTCCGACTGAAGCCGAAATGACCGACCAGCTCACCATTTGGCTTTTCGACGGGATCGGCTGGGACACCCCCGACCCCTCAGCAAAGACTGTTACTCCCTCCACCACTGTGCGTGGCGGCCGAACCGGCTCCGACGCAGTGCCGACAAGTAAGGACACGCAATGACGCAATCAGTCTCCACTCCAGAGCGCCAGATTCCGGCCAGCACCGTCATCAGCGATGACGATTCGGCTACCGTCAACGTAGAGGCACTGGGCCGTGCGCTCCTGGGCAAGTGGGAGGACATCCGGCTGAAGGCCAGGGCACTTGCCGGTACCGATGCGCTTCACACCCCCGCAGGCCTGACGCACACCGAGCACCGGCTGCGCGTCATGGACCAGCTGAAAATCCTCGTTGACGCCGATGCCGTGCACCGTGCCTTCCCCGAGTACGTCGGCGGCCAGGACAACCACGGCGGAAATGTCGCCGGGTTTGCGGAGCTGGTGGTGGCCGATCCGTCACTGCAGATCAAAGCCGGCGTGCAGTGGGGCCTCTTCGGCTCCGCCGTCCTGCACCTCGGCAACCGCGAACACCACGAGAAGTGGCTCCCCGGCATCATGAGCCTGGAAATCCCGGGATGCTTCGCGATGACGGAAACCGGCCACGGATCCGATGTGTCCAGCATCGCCACCACGGCGGAATACGACGAGGCGGCCGGGGAATTCATCATCAACACGCCTTTCCGCGCGGCGTGGAAGGACTACATCGGCAACGCCGCCGTATACGGCAAGGCCGCCGTTTTGTTCGCCCACCTGATCACCAAGGGCGTCGACCACGGAGTCCACGCGTTCTACGTTCCGCTGCGGGATGAGAACGGATTCCTGCCCGGCATCGGCGGCGAGGATGACGGAGTCAAGGGCGGCCTCAACGGAATCGACAACGGCCGGCTGCACTTCAGCAACGTCCGGATTCCCCGTACCAACCTGCTGAACCGCTACGGAGACGTCGCTGAGGACGGTACCTACACGTCTAGCATCGAAAGCCCGGGACGCCGCTTCTTCACGATGATCGGCACCCTGGTCCAGGGGCGGGTATCGCTCGACGGCGCAGCAGTTGCTGCCTCCAAGCTGGGACTGAACATCGCTATCAAGTACGCGACCGAACGCCGGCAGTTCAACGGTGCCTCGGATACCGTCGAGGAAGTGCTGATGGACTACCAGCAGCATCAGCGCCGGCTGCTGCCGCTGCTGGCCACAACGTATGCGGCCTCCTTCGCCCACGATGAACTGCTGGCAAAGTTCGACGACGTGTTCTCCGGCGCGGACGACACGGACGAGAACCGCCAGGACCTTGAAACACTGGCCGCGGCGCTGAAGTCACTTTCAACCTGGCACGCGCTGGACACACTGCAGGAATGCCGTGAGGCAACCGGTGGTGCGGGGTTCCTGGCTGAGAACCGCCTCACGGCCCTCCGGTCGGACCTGGACATCTACGTCACCTTCGAAGGCGACAACACCGTCCTGCTCCAGCTGGTAGCCAAGCGGCTGCTCGCCGACTACGCCAAGGAATTCCAGAGCGCCGACTTCGGTGTCCTGGCCCGCTACGTGGTGGGGCAGGCCACTGAACGCACCTTCCACCGCTCCGGCCTGCGGCAGATCGTACAGACCGTCGCCGACACGGGCTCCGAAAAGAAATCCGCCATTGCCCTGCGTGACGCCCGCACCCAGCACGCCCTGCTGGCAGACCGCGTCGCCACGATGGTCGCGGAGGTCGCCGGAGAGCTCCAGAAGGCCCGCAAGCTGCCCAAGGCGGAGGCCGCGGCGGTGTTCAACCGGAACCAGCACGACCTGATTGAGGCTGCCCGGGCACACGCCGAGCTGCTGCAGTGGGAGGCCTTCACCCGCGGCCTGGAGCGGATTGAGGACGACGGCACACGGCAGGTAGTGACCTGGCTGCGCGATCTCTTTGGCCTGAGCCTGATCGAAAAGAACCTGGCCTGGTACCTGATGCACGGCCGCCTGTCTTCCCAGCGCGCCCGCACCCTGGGCGAGTACATCAACCGGCTGCTGGCCAAGATCCGCCCGCACGCCATGGACCTGGTCAACGCCTTCGGCTACGGGCCGGAGCACCTGCGCGCAGCAGTTGCCACGGGCGCCGAGAAGGAGCGCCAGGATGAGTCCATGGAGTACCAGCGCCTGCTCCGGGCAAGCGGTGCGGCTCCGGTCGACGAGAAGATCCTGATCCAGCGGAAGAAGCAGGCCGCCAAGGCCAGCCGCTAACAGCTGAACCAAAAAAGCGGTGTCCGCAGGCAGCCCTGCGGACACCGCTTTTTCACTGTCTTCAGACGTTTCTAGGGAAGAACCGAACGGTAGACGTCGATGGTCGCCTGGGCGATGGTGTCCCAGGAAAACTCCTGCTCGGCACGCCGGCGGCCGGCCTGGCCCATTTGGGCTGCGCGGTCCGGGTCTGTGACAACAACGGTCAGCGCGGCAGCGAAGTCCCGGACGAAGGTCTCGGGATCAAGCGGGGTGCCGGTGCCGTCGTCGAGCTGGTCCAGGGGGACCAGGAGTCCGGTCACTCCGTCGTCCACGACTTCAGGAATGCCGCCGGTGGCACTGGCCACGACCGCCGTGCCGCACGCCATGGCTTCAAGGTTGACGATGCCCAGCGGCTCATAGATCGACGGGCAGGCAAACGCCGTGGCGGAACTGAGGACCTTGATGAGCTCGTCCCTGGGCAGCATGCGTTCGATCACGACAACACCGCCGCGGGTTTCCATCAGCTCCCCGATGAGGATGGCCGTCTCTGAGGCGAGTTCGGGTGTGTCCGCGGCACCGAGGCACAGGATGACCTGCACGTCCGGGGGCAGGAGGGCAGCTGCGCGGAGAAGATAGGGGACGCCCTTTTGCCTGGTGTTCCGCCCGACGAAGACGACCGACGGGGCATCCGGGTCGATGCCCAGGCCCCGGAGGGCATCCGGGTCGTGGTCAGGCCGCCAGGCGCCGGTGTCGATGCCGTTGTGGACAACGTGCACTTTCCCGGGGGTGACTTCCGGGTAGGCGCGGAGGATGTCCCGGCGCATCCCTTCCGAGACGGCGATGATGGCCGAGGCGGCGTCGTACGCCGTTTTCTCGACCCAGGAGGAAAGCGCATAGCCTCCGCCCAGCTGTTCGGCTTTCCAGGGACGCAGCGGCTCGATGCTGTGGGCACTGAGCACATGCGGAACCCCGTACAGCAGCGAGCCGAGGTGGCCGGCCATGTTCGCGTACCAGGTATGCGAGTGGATGACGTCTGCGCCCTGGAAGCCCTGAAGCATGTCAAGGTCCGTTCCCAGGGTCTGAACGGCCGGATTGGCGGTTTCGAGCTCAGCCGGAACGGGGTAGGCCTGGACCCGGGCTCCGTGATAGTCCAGCTCGCGCGGTGCCCCAAAGCAGTGGACGTGGAGGTCGAGGAGACCTGCCAGCACCCGGCTCAGCTCAGCGACGTGCACACCGGCACCGCCGTAAATTTCCGGCGGGAATTCCTTGGAAACGATATCTACTCGCACTTGTACAACGTAGTGCACATCACGTGCGGTGATCTAGTCTGTTGGGCAGCAGGCTTACCTGTCCGGCAGGCTAAACAGTTTCCCACCTGTGGGTGGAAGTCAGGAGTATGCACATGGCACCGAAGAAAGTCCTGTCCGTTGTCCTCGCCGGGGGCGAGGGCAAGCGGCTGATGCCGCTTACTGCTGACCGGGCCAAACCCGCCGTGCCTTTCGCCGGGAAATACCGGCTCATCGATTTTGCCTTGTCCAACCTGGTGAATTCCGGCTACCTGCAGATTGTGGTGCTGACCCAGTACAAGTCGCACAGCCTGGACCGGCACATTTCCGAAACGTGGCGGCTGTCGACACAGCTGCAGAACTACGTGGCATCCGTGCCCGCACAGCAGCGGGTCGGAAAGAGCTGGTTCCTGGGCAGCGCCAACGCCCTGTACCAGTCGATGAACCTGATTGACGACGCGCGGCCGGACATCGTCGTCGTGATCGGGGCAGACCACGTGTACAGGATGGATTTCTCCCAGATGGTCGACGCCCACATTGCCTCGGGTGCGCCGTGCAGTGTGGCAGCGGTCCGGCAGCCGCTGTCCATGGCCGACCAGTTCGGCGTTATCGAAACGGACCCCTCCATGCCGGGGCGGATCGCCGCCTTCGTGGAAAAGCCCTCAAGCACTCCCGGCCTGCCCGATGATCCCGACAGCTTCCTGGCCTCGATGGGTAACTACGTCTTCACGACTGATGCCCTGGTGGAAGCGCTGCGGGTGGATGCGGAGCGCCTGATCACCAAGCACGATATGGGCGGGGACATCATTCCGTATTTCGTGGACCGCGGAGAAGCGGCGGTTTACGACTTCACCGAAAACGTGATTCCCGGGGCGACCGGACGGGACCAGCGGTACTGGAGGGATGTCGGCACCCTGGATTCCTACTACGACGCGAACATGGACCTGATTTCGCCCGTCCCCGCATTCAACCTGTACAACCTGCAGTGGCCCATTTACACCAGGCAGAGCATCTCGCCGCCCGCCAAGTTCGTCCGCGGCCCTTCCGACGAACCGGGTACCGCGCTGGACTCGATTGTGTCCAACGGTGCAGTCATTTCCGGGGGCAGCGTCTCCGGGTCCGTCCTGGCGCATGACGTCTACGTCGACGCAATGTCCAGCGTCAGCGACAGCGTGATCATGGACGGCGTGCATGTGGGAGAACGGGCAATTGTCCGCCGGGCCATCGTGGATAAAAACGTGCAGATCCCGCCGGGTGCCACTGTCGGCGTGGACCGGGAGCTTGATCTTGCCCGCGGCTACACCGTGACGGCGTCGGGCCTCACCGTGCTGAGCAAGGGGCAGACGGTCCGCATCGACTAGGCGGTGCGGAACCCGCGGCCCGCATCCCGGCAGCCTACCTGCAGGCCGCTGGGATGTCCGGGCTGTGGGCCCCGCCGCTTGATTCCGGCTTGGCGTGCCCGTGGCGGTAAGGTCGAAGTGCACCATTTTGCCCTCCGCCGTGCATACCCCCGGCGGACCACATCCCAGAAACGACTCCATGAGCAGCACTGACCTGAGCAGCACTGACAGCACCGACCTCAGCCCTGAAGACCTGGAGGCCTGCCTCCGGGTCCTCTCCCGGATCCATGTGCTTGAGGAAGACCACCCGGACCACGTCGCCGTCCGCCGGGCAACCGCCAAGATGTTCAAGGCCGTCAAGAAGCACCGCAAAGTTGCGAAGCGGGACGCGGTGGCGGAAGCGGACCGCGCCGTCGTGGCCCGCACCGCCACCGGCGCTCCGGACCGGATCGACGACGAGACCCGCGGTGCGCAGCTGCGCAGTGCCGCCCACGGCCCGTCCGCCGGAACCCTGTTGAAGCCGCGCAACTGCTACATCTGCAAGCAGCCCTACACCCTGGTCGACGCCTTCTACCATCAGCTCTGCCCGGAGTGCGCTGCCTTCAGCCACGCCAAGCGGGACGCCAGGACCGACCTCACCGGACGGCGTGCACTGCTGACCGGCGGGCGCGCCAAGATCGGCATGTACATTGCGCTGCGGCTGCTCCGCGACGGTGCCCACACAACGATCACCACCCGTTTCCCGAAGGACGCGGCCCGCCGCTTCGCGGCCATGGAGGACTCAGCGGATTGGCTGCACCGGCTCAAGATTGTCGGTATTGACCTGCGGGACCCCGCGCAGGTGATCTCCCTGGCCGACGCTGTCGCCGCCGACGGGCCGCTGGACATCCTGATCAACAACGCTGCCCAGACCGTCCGGCGGACGTCTAACGCCTACCAGCCGCTGGTGGACGCCGAACATGAAGAACTTCCCTCGGGCCGGCCGATGCCGGAGCTCGTGACGTTTGGCAATACCTACAACGCCCACCCCACTGCGCTGGCCGGCTCCGTGGCGGAGCATCCCGTGCTCGCCGGCGACGCGGTGACGTCGCTGGCGCTGACAGCCGGCTCCTCGTCCCTGGCCAAGCTGGAGGCCGGCACGGCAATCGACGCCGGCGGCCTGGTTCCGGATACGGCACCGGTCAACAGCTGGACCCAGCTGGTGGACGAGGTGGACCCGCTTGAGATGCTCGAAGTGCAGCTGTGCAACGTGACGGCGCCGTTCCTGCTGGTGAACCGGCTGCGTCCCGCCATGGCCGCTTCCCCCGCCCGGCGCAAGTACATCGTGAACGTCTCCGCCATGGAGGGCCAGTTCGCCCGCCGCTACAAGGGTCCCGGGCACCCCCACACCAATATGGCCAAAGCCTCGCTGAATATGCTCACGCGCACCAGTGCCGGCGAAATGCTGGAGACCGACGGCATCCTGATGACGGCGGTGGACACCGGCTGGATCACCGACGAGCGGCCGCATCCGACCAAGGTTCGCCTGGCCGAGGAGGGTTTCCACGCGCCCCTGGACCTCGTTGACGGAGCGGCGCGGGTCTACGATCCGATCGTGATGGGCGAGGCAGGCGAAGACCTGTACGGGGTCTTCCTCAAGGATTACCGGCCGTCTCCCTGGTAGCCCGGCGGCGCCGGATGGCGGCGGCTGCCTTGCTGATTTCGGAGACGACGATGATGCTGGCAGCCGTACCAATGCACAGCAGCCACTGGTCCGCGGTCAGGGGGGATGTGTCGAACAGGTTCTCCAGCACGCCCACCTGCACCACCAGGATCTGGAGCACGACGACGGCGCCCAGGGCCAGCCAGATGCTCCGGTTGGTGAAGGTCTGCAGTGAGAAGACCGACGACGTTTCGCTGCGGACGTTCAGCAGGTTGAAGACCTGGTAGAACACGAAGGTAGTGAACGCCATGGTGGTCGCGAAGTCCTCCCCCGGTGCTTCGCTTCCCGGGAAGATCGACGGTGAGGCGAGCCCGACCCAGCAGGTTCCCGCCGCCATCACGATCCCGGACACCAGCAGCCCCACCAGCCGCTGGCCGGTAAGCAGCGGCTCCCGCGGCTTCCGCGGCGGCTGCCGCATGACGCTGGGATCGGTCCGGTCCACCCCGAGTGCCAGCGCCGGCGGCCCGTCCATGATGATGTTGACCCAGAGAATCTGGATTGCGGTGAAGGGCGCTCCCCCGGCGAATCCGAACGTTGCCGCGGCGAGGAACATCAGTACGAATCCCCACGCAGTGGTGAGCTGGAAACGGACGAACTTGAGGATATTGGCATAGATGCCGCGCCCCTCCTCGACAGCGTCGACGATCGTGGCGAAGTTGTCATCGGTGAGAATCATTCGCGCCGCGCCCTTGGAAACATCCGTTCCCGTGATCCCCATGGCAATTCCAATGTCGGCCCGCTTGAGCGCCGGGGCGTCGTTGACGCCGTCGCCGGTCATGGCAACGACACTTCCGTCGGCCTGGAGCGCCTCGACCACCCTCAGTTTGTGTTCGGGAGAAACCCGGGCCAGCACGCCGTACTGCGGTGCCCTCGCTTCGAGTTCGTCCTGGCTGAGCCCGTCCAGGTCCGCGCCGGAAACGGCGCTGCCCCGGATACCGAGGTCCTCGGCGATTGCCGAAGCAGTGACAAGATGGTCCCCGGTGATCATGTGGACGCTGATGCCTGCTCCGTGGGCACGCTCGATTGCCTCACGCGCTTCGGGGCGGGGCGGGTCCATGATGCCGACGACGGCGTACAGGACAAGGTTCGTCGCCGTTTCCTTGAGGCCTGCCGGGTCCTCGGGCACCGGATCATCCAGCCAGCGTCCGGCAACGGCCATGGTCCGCAGCCCGGATCCGGCCATTGCCGCCACTTCCTCTGCCAGGCGTTCCCGCCAACCGGTGTCCAGCGGTTCGACGCCGCCCGCAACGGCTGCGTGGGAGCACATTTCCAGGACGACGCCGGGTGCACCCTTGACGTTGCAGTGGACGGTTCCCGGTTCGTTCCTGCTGGTGTTGAAAGTCGCCATGTACTTATAGGCGGAGTCGAAGGGGATTTCCGCGACCCGGGGATGCGTCGCCCGCGCTCCCATCGGATCGATGCCTCCCTTCTCGGCGAGCACCACCAGTGCACCTTCAGTCGGGTCGCCGGAGAGGATGCCGTCGGTGACGGAGGCATCGTTGCAAAGGGCCATGGCGAGGTACGCCTCGGTCAGTGCCGGAACCTGGTCGCCGTCCGGGCTCAGAATCTTGCCGTCTACGCCGTAGCCGGTCCCGGTGACCCGAAAGGTGGGCCCGGCGGGGCCGAGGATGCGGCGCGCAGTCATTTCGTTCAGTGTCAGGGTGCCGGTTTTGTCCGTGCAGATCTGCGACGTCCCGCCGAGGGTCTCCACGGCGGAGAGTTGTTTGATGATGGCTCCGCGGGCGGCAAGGCGCGACGCACCCATGGCGAGAGTGAAGGCCACGACGGCGGTGAGTCCCTCTGGGATGGTGGCCACGGCCAGGGACACCGAGGTCAGGAGCAGGGTGCTCAGGTCCTCACCGCGCAGCAGTCCCAGCAGGAAAACAAGTGCCACGACGGCAAGGGCGATCCACGTCAGGAGCGCGGCCAACTGGTCAATGCTGCGCTGCAGGGTTGTCTTTTCATCCGGGGTGCTGCCGAGCATATGAGCGATGTGTCCCATTTGGGTGGCCATCCCCGTGCCCGTGACGACCATCAGGGCACGGCCCCGGCTGATGTCCGTGCCCATGTACAGCATGCTGTGGCGGTCGCCGAGTGGTGCGTCTGCGTCCGGGGTGGCCTGCGCGTCCTTGTTGACTGGCTGGGATTCACCCGTAAGGGCCGCTTCAGCTGCCTGGAGCCGCACTGCTTCCAGCAGGCGTCCGTCCGCCGGAACGGAGTCCCCCGCTTCCAGGAGGACGATGTCCCCGGGAACCAGGTCTTCGCGGGGAACTGTGGCAGTCGTGCCATCCCGGCGGACCCGGGTGGTGCCTACATCCGTTTTCCGGAGGGCCTCCAGGCTGTTCTCCGCCCGGCGCTCCTGGACATAGTTCAGGGTGGTGTTCAGGATGACGACGGCAAGAATGACGATCGGAGTTTCGAGTTCCCCGGAAACGACGGCGCTGAGGACGGCGGCAGCGAGGAGGACCAGGATCAGCCGGTCCGAGAGCAGCGCCAGAATCTTGCGCCACGCCGGAACCGCGGGCTTCCCGGCCAGCCGGTTAAGCCCGTACTCAGAACGGCGTTCCTCTACGGCGCGGTGCGTAAGGCCGCTGTGGGCGTCCGTGCCGAGAAGGGAAGCGACCTCAGGCCCCGGAAGGGTCCATGGTGCTGGTACGCGGGACTCGGGATCGGTGGCCGGGGCGGGAGACGCGCCGGCCGGCGGATCGCTGCCATGCTGCATGGGCTGCCCCTGTACTGGGCTCGGCGGATGGTCTGCCAAGTCTACCAACGGGCGCTCCGGGCGGTAACCGATCGCAGCGGAGTTGGACCGGGGGGTCCAACTCATGAACAGTAAGACCATGCCGCAACCCGCCGACCTCCGTAAACTGGCCCCCGGCCTGGCAGCTGTGGCTGTTGCCGTGCTGGCCGGGTTCCTCCTGCACCGGGTGGCCGCCGGCATTCCGGTGCTCACCGCGGCCGTGGTGCTGGGCCTGCTGGCGGGCAATATTCCCGGTCCCGCGGCGCTTGCGGCTGGAAGCTGGCGGCCCGGAATTGCGCTGGCTGCCAAGAGATTCCTCCGGCTGGGAATTGTCCTGCTGGGCCTGAAGGTGTCACTGGTCGACATTGCCGGGCTCGGCTGGATCTCGGTGGGACTCGTCATCGCCCTGGTCGGTTTCTCGTTCGCTGCCACCTGGTTCATCTGCCGCCTCTTCCGCCTGCCCGGTGAGGAATCCGTCCTCGTCGCTGCGGGATTCTCGATCTGCGGTGTCTCCGCCGTCGGCGCAGTTGCCGCTGCCCGGGCGGTCCCCGCTGAGCGGACCGCTGTCCCGGCGGCCATGGTGACCCTCTGCGGAACTTTGGCCATCGCCGTGCTTCCACTGCTGTCCGGCATGCTTGGACTGTCCCCGGACACCTTCGGATTCCTCACCGGCGCTTCGGTGCACGACGTGGGGCAGGTCGTGGCGACTGCACAGACGGCGGGGCCCGCAGCCCTGGCCCTGGCCGTCGTCGTCAAGCTGGTCCGCGTGCTGATGCTCGCTCCGGTCAGTGCCCTGGCCGGACTCGACCATCGCCGGCGCAGCGAAGGAACCGGCACGTACCCTCCGCTGGTCCCGCTGTTCGTGGCGGGCTTCCTGGCCGCTGTGGCGCTCCGCACGTCCGGGGTACTGCCCTCCGGGGTCCTCGACGTGGCCGCCGGTCTCCAGGAAGTACTGTTCGCTGCCGCCCTCTTCGGACTCGGCGTATCCGTAAACCTCCGGCAGCTGGCACGGACGGGCGGCCCGGCAGTCGCCGCCTCGCTGGTGTCCTGGTCCCTCATTGTCTCCGGCGCGCTAATCCTGGCTGTCCTCCTGGTGCCCGCCGGCTGAGTATTGTCCCCGGTGCCGCCTGCGCAATAGGCTCGAGAATCTTTCGACCCACCCTGGCTGCCCGAGGGACCATGAGCCACACAGCACGCCAAGGACCTGTTGGCGGGTCCAGGCAAACCACCCGCACCGCCGGGCTGCTGCCCCGCTTTGCGGGCCTGCTGTGGTGCGCGCTCATTCTCTGGCTGGCGCTGTCCAACCTGGTGGTGCCTTCCTACGGCTACTCCCGCTATGAGACGTGGGCTGCCGTCCTGGCAGGTGCCGCAGTGCTGGTCCTTGCTGCAGGCTATCCCTGGCTGCTCTCCCGGCTTGATGCCGCCCTGTCCCCGGTGCGGTGGCTGCAGATACCAGCCGCGCTGCTGGGATGGGCCGCGGTCTTTGCGGTTAGTGCCCGCGTGGCCGATGCGGTCAGGCTGCCGCCGGACTGGGACGCGGCCGCGATCTACTATTCCGGGACAGCGGTTTCCGAAGGGACACCCGAGGCAGCAGACCGGGGCTACTTCGAGGTGAACCCCAACAATCTGCTGCTCATGCTGCTCCTGGGCAAGTACCTGGAAGCAGCAGAGTCCTTTGGTGCGGTGGACCTGCGGCAGTCAGTCGCCTACCTGAACGCCGCGGTGCTTTTCTCCGGGATGCTGCTGACGTATGCCTGTGGTTATCTTTTCGGCGGAAAGCAGGCTGCCAGGCTGACCCTGGTGCCCTCGATCATCCTTATTGCGCTTTCTCCCTGGCTGCCGGTCTTCTACTCGGATACGGCCGGACTGCTGTTTCCGATCCTCATCCTCTGCCTGGTGGGGTTGGCTGCACGGTCCCGGCTGCCCGGCCGGCTCCTGCTCTGGGCCGCCGCCGGAGCGGCAGCGGCCGTCGGCTACGGCATCAAACCAACAGTCCTGATTGCCCTGGCAGGCGCCGTGCTGGTGCTCCTGCTGTCCATCCGCCGCTCGAACTGGCGGCAGGACCTGCTGGCAGGCACGGTTGCCGCCGTGCTGGCCGCAGGAACCTTCGCAGGGACCAACGCAGCACTGAACAGCTGGAAGGAGGTATCTGGTTTTCCCGCAGCGGGGACCTCGGACAGCCAGACACTCCCCTTTACCCACTTCCTCAAGGTGGGAGCGCAGCAGTATCCAGGACCTCACGGGGATTACTACGGTGCGTACAACGAAAAAGACCGAACCAGCACCCTGGCGGTCGAGGATCCGAAGGAGCGGTTCAACGCAGGACTGCGGGCGTATACGGAACGGGTCGAGTCCATGGGCCCGGGCGGGTACGCAGCTTTCCTGAACGCGAAACTGCGCTGGATCACCGGCGACGGATCGTTCTTCAGCTGGGGAGAAGGCAGCATGGACGCGAACGCTTTCCTTGCCGAGGACAGCTTCAGCCGCTGGGTCCAGGACTTCTACGGCCCGGGGCGTCCGGGCTTCGGGTTCCTTCTCTCGGTGTGGCAGGGCACCTGGTTCCTGCTGCTGGGGCTGTGCGGCGCAGCACTGTTCCTCCGGGGAGAGCGGCTCCAGGCGCTGGGCCCGGTAACCGCCAGACTGGGGCTGCTGGGCCTGCTGGTGTTCCTGATGTTTTCCGAAGGGCGGGCCCGCTTCCTGTACCTCTACGTGCCGTACTTTATTGTCCTGGGTTCACTTTCGCTGCAGGCTGCGGAAGAGCTGGCGGGACGCACTTGGCGGCGGCGTGCCCGGCAGGCGCCTGCGGATCCGGCACCCAAGATGGTTGAATGAACGGGTGTCGAACCAAAACCTGAGCCGCGATGAAGCTGCTGCCCGCTCCCGCCTGCTGACGGTAGAGTCCTACGACGTCGAACTGGACCTGGGGAATGCCGCTGACCCGGCGGCGCCCGGCTTCCGTTCTCGAAGCACCATCCACTTCACCTGCAGCGAATCCGCCGCCTCGACTTTCGTGGATTTCATCCATGGCGGGGTCCAGGCCGTCGTCGTGAACGGGAAAGCCTACGATCCCGCGGAAACCGTGACGGGTTCGCGGATCGAACTGCGCAACCTCCAGGCCGGGACCAACACGGTGAGCATCGAAGGAACCGCCCTCTACAGCCGCAGCGGCGAGGGCATGCACCGCTTCACGGATCCCGCTGATGGAAAGACCTACCTCTACACGCAGTACGAACCCGCGGACGCCCGGCGGGTATTTGCGAACTTTGAGCAGCCGGACCTGAAGGCCTCGTTCACTTTCCATGTCACGGCGCCGTCGGACTGGGAGGTCGCCTCCAACGGTGTGGAAGCGGCGCGTACCCCTCTGGGCGACGGGACGCTGAGCCGCTGGGACTTCTCCCCCACCCAGCGCATTTCCACGTACATCACCTGTGTACTGGCCGGCGGGTACTTCAAGGCCACTGATCTCTGGAGCACGGTCCTGGGCGACGGCACCGAACTTGTGGTTCCGCTGGCGGCGTATTGCCGGGCGTCCATGGCGGAGCATTTCGACCCGGGCAACATCTTTGACACGACCAAGCGCGGGCTGGACTACTTCCACCGCCTGTTCGCTTATCCGTACCCCTTCGGGAAGTATGACCAGGCCTTCGTTCCGGAATACAACCTTGGTGCGATGGAGAATCCGGGTCTGGTGACCTTCACCGAGGCCTACGTCTTCCGCACCAAGGCGACCGAGGCCCAGTACGAGGCCCGGGCCAACACCATCCTGCACGAAATGGCACACATGTGGTTCGGCGACCTGGTGACCATGCGGTGGTGGGATGACCTGTGGCTGAAGGAATCCTTCGCTGACTACATGGGTGCCCTGGCCGTCGACGAAGCTACGGACTGGACGAACTCCTGGGTGAGTTTCGCCAACCGGCGCAAGGCCTGGGCCTATGTGCAGGACCAGCTGCCGACAACCCACCCGATCGTTGCCGACATCCCCGACCTCGAAGCGGCAAAACAGAACTTCGACGGAATCACCTATGCCAAGGGCGCTTCAGTGCTCAAGCAGCTGGTCGCCTACGTGGGCTTTGAGGCATTCATCGAGGCATCCCGGACTTACTTCTTCCGGCATGCCTACGGGAACACTACCCTTGAGGACCTCCTCGATGTCCTCAGCAGCGCCTCGGGCCGCGATATGCGGCTCTGGTCCCGCCAGTGGCTTCAGACCGCAGGCGTGCCTGTCCTGGAGGTCGAGGCGGAGACGGGTGCTGACGGAACCTACAGCTCGGTAGTCGTGCATCAGGATGCCCCCGATCCCGTCAGCGGAGAGCAGGTGCCGCGGCCGCACCGCATCCGGCTGGGCTCCTACGGGTTTACTCCCGACGGCTGGCTCGAGCGTACAAGTGTGGTGGAGCTCGACGTCGTTGGCCGGCATACACCGGTTCCGGAACTGGTGGGCACCGAGCCGCCAGCGTTGCTGCTGCCCAATGACGGCGACCTCACCTACGCCAAGATCCGGTTCGATACCGCGTCCCTGGCCACCGTGCTGGAAGTCCTTCCGCGGCTGCGGGATCCGCTGGCGCGGGCAATTACCCTTTCCGCCTTGTGGAACAGTGTTCGCGACGGCCTGCTCTCTGCCCGCGACTACGTCCGCCTGGTGATTCGTACGGCTCCCTCAGAACCCGGTGCAGGTGTCCTGCAGGTCCTGCTGGACAATGCCAGGTACGCAGTGGAGCGCTATGCGCCGGCCGAGATTCGGGACGAAGTGCGCGAACAGCTCTTCGAGGCGGTCAGCGGCCAGCTGGCAGAGGCCCCTGCCGGCACCGACCGGCAGCTGATATTCGCCCGGACCGCCGCGGCACTGGGCCGCCACAGCACCAGCCACAACGAACTTCTGCGCGGACTGCTCTCCGGAAGCGTTACCTACCCGGGGCTTGGCGTGGACTCGGACCTGCGCTGGCGGCTCTGGCAGGCGCTGTCAGCCACCGGATCTGCCGGTCCCGAGGAACTCAAGGCTGAACTGGCTGCGGATAACACCGCCGCGGGGCGGGTCGGATATACGGTTGCCGCCGCGGCGATCCCCGATCCCCTGATCAAGGCGGAAGCCTGGCAGAGGGCCGTTCATACCGTTGAGCTTTCCAATGAGCTGCTCTCTGCCACGATTGAAGGCATTACCCTCGGCGGACATGAGCTGCTGGACGGTTACGTCAGCGATTACTTTGCTTCCCTGGAATCGGTCTGGTCCAGCCGCAGCATCGAACTCGCATCCCGTGTGGTTGCCGGGCTCTATCCCGGGGCGCAGGATCTCCCCCTGCATACCGTTCCCGCCGATCATCCGGTTCTGGCGCTCAGCCAGGAATGGCTTGAGCTCAATCCTGCAGCACCGGCGGCACTGCGCAGGATCGTGATCGAACAGCAGGACCAGCTCCTGAGGTCCCTCCGCGCCCAGGCGGCCGCGCGCTGACTGTGGCCGGCCGGGAATGAGCGGCCTGCCCGGGGAACGGTCTAGGGACGTTTGGCGACAGTGAGCAGGAAGGCTGAGTCCTCAAGGGCGGTCACGGCATGCCTGGCCTGGGGAACTATCAGCAGGTCACCGGCGGAACCCTCCCAGTCAGTGCCTTCGGAGCTGAGGTTCAACCGGCCCTTGAGCACCACGACGGTGGCCTCGCCGGGGTTTTCGTGTTCGTCCAGGACGAATCCGGCCGCCAGGGTGATGAGCGTTTGGCGGAGGATGTGCTCGTGCCCGCCGTAGACAGTGGCGGAACTGCGGCCGGACGAAGCCTGCCGGGCGGTTTCCAGGTGGTTTCTGACAAGCGCCGTCAGCGACTTCTTTTCCATGCTGGGCAGTCTAGGTGCGGCGGACGTCCGGCGGTATAGGGGCGGCTACGGGACCCGGGTGATCCACTCCGAAGTGTCGAACTTCTGCTCCACCTTTTTCTTCGCACGCTCCATCTCCGCGTCGGTAATGCCGGTGGTTTTGGCTCCGTAGCGTTCGGTGAAGGTCTGCATCATGGTGTCGATGATTTCTTCCCGGCTGAGGCCCGTCTGGCGCCGGAGCGGGTCTACCCGCTTCTTCGCGCTGCGGGTTCCCTTGTCAGAGAGCTTTTCCTTGCCGATCCGCAGGACCTCGACCATTTTGTCGGCGTCGATGTCATAGGACATGGTGACGTGGTGGAGCATCCCGCCGGAGCTCAGCCGCTTCTGCGCAGCGCCGCCGATCTTGCCCTGGTCCGTGGCGATGTCGTTCAGGGGCTGGTACCAGGCCTTGATGCCCAGCCGCTCCAGGGACTCCATGACCCAGGCGTCGAGGAAAGGATAGGAATCGGCGAAGCTCAGCCCATCCACGAGTGACTGGGGAACGTAGAGCGAATAGGTGATTGCGTTGCCGTGTTCCATGAACATGGCGCCGCCGCCGCTGATTCGCCGCACGACTGTAACACCGTGCCGTTCGGCGCCCTCGGGATCCACTTCGTTGCGCAGCGACTGGAAGCTGCCGATCACTACGGACGGGGTTTCCCATTCCCAGAAGCGGAGGGTTGGGTTCCGCAGTCCGGCACCCACCTCCTCGGCCAGGACCTCGTCCATGGCAACGTGCATATGCGTGGACAGCGGGGTGGGAGGGATGATTTCCCACTCGTGGTCTGCCCAGCCGGTGGCTTTCGCCAGGGCCCGCCGGACCGTAATGGCCACGGCCTCGGGTGAGAAGCCAAACAGGACGGCATCAGGGTGCAGGCGAGAACGGACAGCCAGGGCAATCTGCTCCGCGGTGCTGTCCGCGGACAATCCGTTGAGGGCGCGGTTGATGTCCTCCAGCGCATCGTCCGGCTCCAGGAAGAAGTCTCCGCTGAGCGATACGGAATCCAGGACTCCGTTCCGCACCTGGAGGTCCACCACGACCAGTTTGCCGCCGGGCACTTTGTACTCTCCGTGCCGGGACTCCTGCTGTTCACTCATGGTGGGCTCCTCCTGAAATGTCCTTGTGTGAAAACGAAAGGTCCGTCCGGAGCATTCCGGACGGACCTTTCAATACTAGGCTGCAGCAAAGAAGTACGTTGTTACTTCTTGCCGCCGAAGCCCTTGAAGCGTGCGTTGAAGCGCTCGACACGGCCGGCGGAGTCCATGATGCGCTGCTTGCCCGTGTAGAACGGGTGCGATGCGGAGGAGATTTCCACCTCGATGAGGGGGTAGGTGTTGCCGTCTTCCCACTCGATTGTCTTGGCGGAAGTGGCCGTGGAGTTGGTCAGGAACGCGGTGTCGGACGCGAGGTCGCGGAAGACTACCGGGGCGTACTTGGGGTGGATATCAGACTTCACAGTAATACCTTCTTTAGGTGACTGGATTTTGCCAGGCACGATGGGGTTCAAAAGCTTGGACGGCCAGTTGGCCAACAATCAATGTTAGCGCAAGGCCCGCCCATATGCCGAAAACACGGCAGACGGGTTCTTCCCCTACTTTAGCGCGGCTCCGTGCCGGCCTCCCACCCGGTGATTTTCGCCCTGATAGCGGAATCGATTCCACGGGTCTTGCCGACGTACTCAATAGCCAGGGGCCGGTAAAGGTCATCAAGAACCAGCACCAGCGAACCGGAGAAGCCGCCCGGCTCATCGGCTTCGACAACTGCCGTGAGCCGGGTTGCCTGCGTTCCTTCGTAAACGGCGTCGTACTCGACGGCCGCTGCATTCGCGGATTCGAGCAGGCCGCGTACCCGGTCAGGGTTGCTGGTCAGCTCGGCCGCGTCAACCAGGATGGCTGCGTAGGCTTCTTCCGGGCTGCCGGATGCATTCGCCGTTACGGATGCGCCCTCCCCGGTACGCAGGGTCCTGACGCCGCCGCCCACCGAGATTTCCAGTGCACTGTCAGCGCTGGTGAGTTCCATGGCGAATTCCGGGCTGGTGGAGAATTCCATGCTGTACGTTCCGGGCGGGAGCCAGCTGGCCGTCGTGGAGACGCTCTGCACGGCACCGGTGCCGGCGACCATGGCCGCAGCCAGGCAGTCCCCGGACTGGTTGGCGGGGTAAGGGCCGGGGTCCCGGCGCAGCAGCCACTGGCAGGCATCCTGGACGTCCTGTGCCATGGAGGCCTGCGCGCCGCTGACCCCAACGCTCATCGTCTCAGAGGGAGAGGGCGAAGGTTCCGGTTCAGCCGTGCGGGTCCGGGGCTGCTGCGGAGCCGGGGTTACGGCAGGGACAGCACTCGTCCCCGCTTCCTGGCGGGCAACCTGCTCGGCTGTTGGCCCGCAGGCCGCGGCAGCCGGCGCCAGCAGTGCAGCCAGGAAAACGGCCGTAAGGCGCCGGCTAGACGGGATAACGCGTCTGGACATGGAATGGACCCTGTGCTCGCCGGAGGTACCGCATCGTGCATGGCCCAGTGTTGCACCGGCAGGCCGGGAACAGAACAGCAGCGAGAACTATGGAACCCGGCACTCCCAAAATGCGACGGCGCTGGCTGCTGCGACGTTCAAGGAATCCACTCCGCCCTGCATGGGGATGCGGACCGTTACGTCGACTTCCGCCAGAGTGCTCCGGGAGAGCCCGTCCCCTTCTGTTCCAAGAACCAGGGCAAGCCTGTCGTGGCGCTGCGCACCCAGTTCCTGCAGGGTCAGGGAATCGTCCTGCAAGGCCAGCGCCGCGGTCACGAATCCGGCCGCACGCAGGCTGGTAAGTGCACCGGGCCAGTCCGTCAGGCGGAGCCACGGGACCTGGAACACCGTGCCCATGCTGACCCGAATTGACCGGCGGTAGAGCGGGTCGGCGCATTGCGGACTGACGAGCACTGCATCAACGGCCAGGGCAGCTGCGGAACGGAAGATGGCTCCGATGTTCGTGTGGTCCACGATGTCTTCCAGGATCGCCACGCGCCGGGCTGCGGCCAGCACTGGTTCAAGTTGCAGCGGGGCGGGGCGGTGCATGGCCGCCAGGGCACCGCGGTGGAGGTGGAAACCCGTAATCGACTCGAGAATTTCCGGTGTACCGACAAACGCAGGTACCTCGGGGAAGCGGTCCAGGATGTCCTGCAGGTCCGGCAGCCATTTTTCGGCCAGGAAGAATGACCGCGGGATATGCCCCGCCTCGACCGCCCTGCGCAGGACCTTGGAAGATTCCGCAATATACATGCCCTCTGCGGGCTCCCGCAGGCGGCGCAGCGAGGTGTCTGTCAGGCGGGTGTAGTCGCTGACGCGGGGGTCATCGGCTGATTCGAGGTGGATAACGCTCACTTAGAAAACCATAATCCACAGTGCGACGAGCCCCAGCAGCACGATCACGGTGCGCAGCACAACGGGGTGCAGACGCCGCCCGACTGCGGCCCCCACAAACCCGCCGATCAGCGATCCAACGGCAATGAGCGCCACAACGGGCCAGACGATGCGGTCGAAGGCGAAAAGCATGTACGACGCCGCTGCCACCAGGTTCACGCCGAGGACAAGGATGTTCTTGACCGCGTTCGCGTTCTGGAGAGTCCCGTGAAGGAAAATCCCGAGGATGCCGACCAGCAGGATGCCCTGCGCGGCCACGAAGTAGCCTCCATAGACACCGGCGAGGTAGATCAGCACCGTCAGCGTCCAGGACGGACGGGCAGGACCCTGCATCAGGGTCCCGGGCTCCGTGTCCCGGGCGGCGCGTTCCCTCACCCATGACTGCAGCTTGGGCTGGAAGACGACAAAGAGCAGGGCCACCACAATCAGGAACGGCGCCACCGTCCCGAAGACGTCCTCGGGCAGGTGCAGCAGCAGCCAGGCGCCGGTGATACCGCCGAGGATCGACGCCGGCAGCAGGCGCAGCAGTGTGCCGCCGAGTCCGGCCAGTTCCCTGCGGTAACCCCAGGAACCGGCCACATTGCCGGCGATCAGGCCCATGGCATTGGAGATGGTCGCGGCAACCGGTGCATAGCCCAGGGCCACGAGCACCGGGAAGGTCACCAGCGTTCCGGAACCCACAATGGCGTTGATGGTGCCGGCCCACAGGCCGGCAAAGAGGATCAGGGCGTCATGAAGCCACCCTGCCGAAGACAGGAACATGATGTTGGGTCTGGCTAGCGGCGCGCCGTTGCGGTGTACCGCCCCGACGCATCCCGCTGGACGGACAGCGGCAGGTCAAAGGCGTTGCTCAGGTGGTCTTCGGTGAAAACGGCCTCGATTTCGCCCGCGGCGACGACAGCGCCGTCGCGCATCAGCAGCGCATGGGTGAACCCCGGGGGTACTTCCTCAAGATGGTGGGTGACCAGCACGATTGCCGGCGCTTCCTCGTCGGCAGCCAGGTTTGCCAGACGCTGCACAAGGTCTTCCCGGCCGGCGAGGTCCAGGCCCGCGGCGGGCTCATCGAGGAGCAGCAGTTCAGGATCCGTCATCAGCGCACGGGCAATCTGGACACGCTTGCGTTCGCCCTCGCTGAGCGAGGAGAAGCGGCGGTTGATGTACGTGGACATTCCCCAGTCGTGCAGCAGGCGGAAGGCGCGGCGCTCGTCGAGCTTCTCGTACTTCTCGCGCCAGCGGCCGGTCATGCCGTAGGCAGCGGTCAGGACTACGTTGAGGACGGTTTCGTGCTCCGGAATCTGGCTGGCCAGCGCGGCGGAAGCAAGCCCAATACGGGGACGCAGTTCGAAGACGTCCACGGCGCCGAGGACTTCCTCCAGGATTCCGGCCATGCCGCGGGTGGGATGCATCCGGCCGCCGGCAATCTGCAGCAGCGTTGTCTTGCCGGCTCCGTTGGGTCCCATGATGACCCAGCGCTCCCCTTCCCTCACCTGCCAGTCAACGCCGTCCAACAGGGTTTTTCCGCCCCGGACGACACTTACTCCGGCAAATTCAAGAACATCACTCATAGCAGTAGACACTAGGCTAAAGAAAGGCGCGTTGGCGAAACGCGACGCCGCCGCATGTCCGACCGGCCGTGTCCACCACCGGCCGTTCCCCGCCGCACGCAGAACGGAAACCCGCATGACCCCTGAAGCATCTCCGGAATACAGCGTCGTCAGCTACGGGCGCGAACTCGCTGACGCCTATCTGGCGGGTGTCCAGCAGGCCGTCATGGCCGCAGGCGCACGAATCGTCGAGCTGGAGAACGCGGAAGGGGACGGCTATCTGGTCTCGAAACTGTTTGTAACGTACGACGGCGGGCTCCAGGCGCTGCGCCTGGCTGTCGCCTCCGCAGCCGCTGCGGCGCTGGACGGCGGTGCAGCGCCCGCCCAGAGCGCCGTCGTACCCGCTTCCCTGGTCGAGCCGGGGCGCAAGCTGCTGGTGATGGATGTTGACTCCACGCTGATCAAGCAGGAAGTCATTGAACTGCTCGCTGCGCACGCAGGCCGCGAAGCCGAAGTAGCTGCCGTCACCGAAGCTGCCATGCGCGGCGAGCTGGATTTCGCCCAGAGCCTGCACGCGCGGGTCAAGACACTGGCCGGCCTGCCGGAATCCGTGATTGCCGAGGTAGGGACGCGGATCGAACTCTCCGACGGGGCAGAAGCCCTCGTGAAGGCTTTCCTGTCGGCGGGGCACGCTGTCGCCGTCGTCTCGGGAGGATTCAACCAGGTCCTGGCTCCGCTCGCCGAGCGGCTGGAGCTGACGTTCGCCCGCGCCAATGAGCTGGGTATCGAGGACGGTGTCCTGACCGGTGAGGTAACCGGGAACGTGGTGGACCGCGCGGTCAAGGCGCAGTCCCTTCGCGAATGGGCCGCAGAGCTGGGGATCCGCGAAGACCAGACGATCGCCGTTGGTGACGGCGCGAACGACCTGGACATGCTCGCGGCGGCCGCACTGGGCGTGGCGTTCAATGCCAAGCCGGCTGTGCAGGCCGCCGCTGATGCTGTGCTGAACCTGCCCGGACTGGACGTGGTTCAGCACTTCGTGAAGCTGTAGGGCTAGGCGCTGAGGTAGTCCGCTCCGCCGACGTACTCGGTGTGCCCGGTGGGGACATCGGCGAGGGCCATGCGGGCTACCTCAGCGGCGAACTCTTCGACAGAGTACAGCCGCCCGGCCTCTTCCCGGCGTGCTTCGATGGTGCCGGGATTGGCTCGGTCCAGCAGCGTCGCCGTGACCGTGCCTTCGATCATGTCGCCGGAGACCACCACGAGGGTGATCCCCTTTTCTTCCAGCTGGGGGATCCTTGCGCGCAGGGCGTCCTCCCCCGCGCGCTTGCTGCGGGCAACCGGCTCGTACTCCGGCATGGTGGGGACTGTATTGATGAAGTGGGCCTGGTGGCTGGTGACGAAGACCACCCGTGAACCCGGCTTCATGTGTTCGGCGGCAGCCGTGAGCATGTTGACCTGCGCGTCGCGGTTGAGCTTGAGGGCGTAGTCGTCCCCGACCCCGGTCTCCATGCCGCCTGAGGCGTTAAGGACCAGCACGTCCAGTGTGCCGAAGGATTCCAGGGCAGCGTCCACGAGGGCAGCGGGCCCCTCAGGCGAGGTGAGGTCAGCCCCTACGGCAACGGCGCGGCCGCCCGCAGCTTCGATCCCCGCCACAACCTTGTTGGCCCGCGGTGCCTTCTGGCGGTAGTTGACCACCACTGCGGCACCTTCCGCGGCCAGCAGTTTGGCCGCCTCCGCTCCGATGCCGCGGGATGACCCGGTGACGATTGCGGCTTTGCCCTCTAGCTGGCCCATGCATACTCCTTTGTGGAAGATAACTAAACTCTGCAGCGCTGGATCTTATCCTTCCAGCCCGGATGCCGCCGCGCGTTGGTGGAAACCTCCAAGGAATCCCGCGCCCGCAATGTCGCGACTAGTGCCCCATGCCCAAGCCGCCGTCGACGGGAATCACGGCACCGGAGATGTAGCCCGCCTCGGGGCCTGCGATCCAGCGGACCACGCCGGCGACCTCGCTGGGATCCGCGAAACGGCCGGCCGGGATGGAGGAGAGGTAGCTCTTCTGGGTGTCTTCAGGCAGTGCGCGGGTCATATCCGTGTCGATGAATCCGGGGGCCACCACGTTGGCTGTGATGTTGCGGGAGCCGAGTTCGCGGGTGAGCGAGCGGGCGATTCCGATCAGGCCGGCCTTGGACGCGGCATAGTTGACCTGTCCCGGGGAGCCATAAAGGCCCACGACCGAGGAAATGAGCACTACCCGGCCCCGGCGAAGCTTCAGCATGCCCTTGGAGGCCCGCTTGACGACCCTGAATGCGCCGGTGAGGTTGGTGTCCACGACGTCGGTGAAATCGTCTTCGCTCATGCGCAGCAGCAGCGTGTCCCTGGTGATGCCGGCGTTTGCGACGAGGACTTCCACCGGGCCGTGCGCGGCTTCCACTTCCGTGAAGGCGGCATCGACCGAGGCCATATCCGTCACATCGGCCTTGACGCCGAGCATGCCTTCGGGAACTTCACCGCTTCGGTAGGTGATGGCAACCTTGTCCCCGGCTTCAACGAACGCTTTCGCGATGGCAAGGCCAATTCCGCGGTTCCCTCCCGTGACGAGGACGCTTCGGCCGGTGGGGGTCTGGGAATCGTTGTGCACGCAGAATCCTTACGCTGGGGGGCGGGTTGCTTGAGCTAACGATCCTATCGGCGCCGGGAGCAACTTCAAGAACACCGCCGTCAGTGAGACAATGGGGAAACTTGTTTGGAGAGTGATGATAAAGGGACTGAAGAAGGCCGGCGGCGGTATTCCGCGGATTACGGATGCCCGTACGGCCCACACGGATGAGATGCATTCGCGCATGGTCAAGTACACCGTGTCGATGAGCATCCGCATGGTCTGCCTTTTCCTGCTCTTTTTTGTCCATGGCTGGATGATGTGGGTGGTGATCGCGGGCGCCGTCGTGCTGCCATGGTTCGCCGTCGTCATCGCCAACGGCGGCAGTGACACCCGGAACATGGAAGCGGGGGACTCCCCCTATACGGACGCTCCAGCCCCTGCCCTGGAGGCGAGGGCCCCCGAAGCAGCGGACTCCCCCGAGACGACAGTCCTCTCCGGCGAAATCATCGACGACGACGGCACGGACATCGACGGCACGGACGGCCGGAGCGCATCCGCATGAACCTGCTTGACCAACTGTCCGGAGACCCCGGAGCCGAAGAGCACGCGCGCTGTTCCCGCAAAGGATGCCGGGCGGACGCGGCGTGGCAGCTGCTGTGGAACAATCCGCGGATCCATCCGCCGGAACGCCGCAAGATCTGGCTCGCCTGCGAAGATCACCGCGGCTGGCTGCAGGAATACCTGCAGGTCCGCTCCCTCTGGAAAGAAACACTGCCCCTTCCCGGGGCCCCGGTTAGCGAAAGCGACAACGCATAGATGTACAAGTTCCTCCTTTCCAGCCGCTGGCTTGGCTGGTTTGCCCTCGTCTGCGCGCTGGCCGCAATCTGCGCCTTCCTCGGGACGTGGCAGCTGGAGCGCAGGGACGCCATCAAGGAGGACATCGGCTGGGTGGAAACCAATTACTCAGCCGATCCTGTTCCGTTCGCCGAAGCTGCCCGCTACTTCGAGGAGTTCGACCCGTCAGCCGAGTGGCTGCCGGTGGAAATGACCGGTGTCTATGACACGGCCAATCAGCGCATTGTGCGCAACCGCCCCCTGAACGGCCGCCCGGGCTACGAAGTCCTGGTGCCCTTGAAGCTGGAAGACGGAACCGCCGTTGCCGTCAACCGGGGCTGGCTCGCCATCGGCAATAATGAAGCCGGGTGGCCGGATGAGGTTCCCGCCGCCCCGGAGGGCGAAGTGACCGTGACGGCCCGCCTCAAGCCTGCGGAACCGGCACTGCTGCGCGGTGCTCCTGCCGGGCAGCTCGCTTCGATCGATCTGGCTGAGTATGAATCCCAGCTCGGCTATCCCCTGGAACAGGCTGCTTATGTCCTGATGGATACCGAGGATCCGGCGCCGGAGACCCGCCCGCAGGCTGCACCCAAACCCTCCCTGGACGAAGGTCCGCACCTTTCGTACGCCCTGCAGTGGTACGCCTTCGGGCTGCTGTTCTTCGTGGGGCTGGGCTATGCGGCCCGGCAGGAAGCCTGGAACCGGATCGAATCCGGCGAGGACGAGGAGTGGGAAGACGACGACGCCGATGAGCTGCACTCGGCGGCTCCGGCACCGCGGCGGACGCGCCCGGTCCGGAAGCGCCGGGGGCCTACCGGTGAAGAGGAAGAGGACGCCCTGCTGGACTCGCAGGGCTTCTAGTTCCGGAAGGGCGCTCCCGGGCGGCTGTGCCCCCGGGAATCGCCAAAGGGCCGCTGCATCCCCTCGGGGAAGCAGCGGCCCTTTGGCTTAAGGGGTCCGGGCGGACTAGGCCAGGGTCACGAGCTCCAAGTAGCCCTCGTTCCAGTGGTCCTCGTCGCCGTCCGGGAGCAGCACCACGCGTTCGGGGTTCAGTGCAGCGACTGCGCCCTCATCGTGGCTGACCATGACGACGGCACCGGAGTAGGTGCTCAGTGCGCCCAGGATTTCGGCGCGGGAGGCCGGGTCCAGGTTGTTGGTCGGTTCGTCCAGGAGCAGTACGTTCGCCGACGAGGCAACGATCGTGGCCAGCGCCAGGCGGGTCTTTTCGCCGCCGGAGAGGACTCCGGCAGGCTTGTCCACGTCGTCGCCGCTGAACATGAAGGAGCCGAGTACGCTGCGGACCTCGGCGTCGTCCATGTCCGGTGCGGAGGAGCGCATGTTCTCCAGGACGGTGCGCTCGGTGTCCAGCGTCTCGTGCTCCTGGGCGTAGTAGCCGACCTTCAGTCCGTGGCCGGGAATGATGCGGCCGGTATCCGGGGCATCCACGCCGGCGAGCATCCGCAGCAGGGTGGTCTTGCCGGCACCGTTCAGCCCCAGGATGACCACCTTGGAACCGCGGTCGATTGCGAGGTCGACGTCGGTGAAGATTTCCAGCGAGCCGTAGCTTTTGCTAAGTCCTTCGGCCATCATCGGAGTCTTGCCGCAAGGTGCGGGATCCGGGAACCGGAGGGCAGCCACGCGGTCGGAAGCGCGGACGGCGTCAAGCCCTCCCATAAGCCGGTCAACACGCTTGAGCATGCTCTGTGCGGCGGAGGCGCCGGACGCGCGGGCCTTCATCTTGTTGGCCTGGGCGAGCAGGACGCTGGCCTTCTTCTCGGTGTTGGCGCGTTCACGCTTGCGGGCGCGCTCATCGGTCTCGCGCTGCACCTTGTAGCGCTTCCAGTCCATGTTGTAGATGTCGATGGTGGCGCGGTTGGCGTCGAGGCTGAAGACCTTGTTGACAGTGGCTTCGAGCAGCCCGGTGTCGTGGCTGATGACGATCAGGCCGCCGGTGTGGTTCTTCAGGAACTCGCGCAGCCAGGCGATCGAGTCGGCGTCGAGGTGGTTGGTGGGCTCGTCCAGGAGCATCGTCTCGGCGTCCGAGTACAGGATGCGGGCCAGCTCAACACGGCGCCGCTGGCCGCCGGACAGCGTCTTCAGCGGCTGGTTCAGCAGTCGGTCCGGGAGCGCGAGGTTGGCGCAGATTGTTGCCGCTTCAGACTCGGCCGCGTAGCCGCCGGCGGACAGGAACTCCGCCTCCAGCCGGTCATAGCGGTTCATTGCCTTCTGGGAGACCTTGGGATCGTCGCTGGCCATCTCATCCTGGCACTTCTTCAGCGCCGTCATGACCTTGTCCAGGCCGCGCGCGGAGAGGATGCGGTCCCGGCCCAGCTGCTCCATATCGGGAGTCCTGGGGTCCTGCGGCAGGTAGCCGATGTCCCCGGTGCGCTTGATGTGCCCGCCGGCAGGCAGGGTCTCACCCGCAAGGACCTTGGTCAGTGTCGTCTTGCCGGCGCCGTTGCGGCCCACCAGCCCAATCTTGTCTCCCTTGTCCACACGGAATGAGACCGCTTCCATGAGCAGGCGTGCACCGGCACGAAGCTCGAGTTCAGATACGGCAATCACTAAGGAGGGACCTTTCGAAGGAAATGGATTGGAAGCGCGTGGTACGCGGAATCTGCGAAGGCAGCCTTCCAAGTCTACCGGTAACCCGCAGTTTGTAGGAACCCGACAAAGGCCGGCCCCGTGGTGCGGGGTTAGTCTCGGATTCACCGGACCTAATCTCCCGGGTCTTGACCCGACTCCTGCAGGAACCACGAAACGAGCCCGAATGCCTGCTGCTCCCGAGCCTCCCGCGTCCGCGGCAGCTTCGCCCGTCCCGGACACCTCCCCCGGGGACTCCTCCCATCGAGATGGTAGAAACGGCGCGAATGAGGCCCCTAACGTGCAGTTTCTGCCATCTCCGCGGGGGTGGGGTGCTGTGGACCTGTCCTATGTCGCCGTCTTCGCCGCCCTGATCGCGGCCTTCTCGCTCATTCCCGGGATTCCCCTTGCCGCGGGCGTCCCGGTCACCCTGCAGACGCTGGCGGTCATCCTCACGGGCATGGTGCTTGGACCGGCCCGCGGCGCTGCTGCGGCAGGTCTGTATGTGCTGGCCGGGCTGGCGGGCCTTCCTGTCTTCAGCGGATTCAGTTCCGGCGTCGGTGTCCTGGCCGGACCATCGGCCGGTTTCCTGCTGGCTTTCCCCCTGGCAGCGCTCGTCGCCGGACTTCTGGTGCGCCTGCTGCTGCCCCGTATCCGGCGGGCCCGCTTTGCGGTGCTGTTTGCGGCGGGACTGGGGACGAGTTTATTCATCATCCACCCCCTGGGCATTGCCGGCATGATGCTGAACGCCAGGCTCTCCTTCCCGGCTGCCCTGGCAGCAGACATGGCCTTCTGGCCCGGCGACGTCGTCAAGAACCTGGCGGCCGCGGCAGCGGCAGTGAGTGTCTTCGCTGCGTTCCCGCGCCTGGTGCCCGGGATTAAGAACGCACGCCGCTGATGGCGATCCGGTTTTCTGCCGCGTCGGTAGAGGCTCCGGATGCAGGTCCCGGCGGGAGAACGATCCTGCGTCCGGTTTCGCTTGAGCTGGCGGAGCGGCGGATTGCGGTCATAGGCGCCAACGGGTCGGGGAAGTCCACTCTCCTGCGGCTGATCAACGGGTTGCTGCTCCCCTCTTCCGGCAGCGTCAGCGTCGACGGCGCAGACACGGCCCGCCAGGGCGCACTGGTGCGCAGCCGCGTGGGATTTGTCTTCACAGATCCGCTCTCGCAGCTGGTCATGCCCACGGGCCGGGACGACGTCGAACTCTCGCTTCGCCGCAGCGTGCGGAACGCGCGAGAGCGACGCAGTGCGGCCGAGCAGGTCCTTCGGCGCTTTGGACTCCTGCCCCTGGCCGACCGCAGTATCTACGATCTCTCCGGCGGGGAACGCCAGCTGATGGCCCTGGCGGCTGTGCTTGCCACGGATCCGGCCGTCCTGGTGGCGGATGAGCCGAGCACCCTGCTGGATCTTCGGAACACCGCCCGGCTGCGCTCCATCCTGGCCGCGCTCCCCCAGCAGGTCATCTACACCACGCATGACCTGGAGTTTGCCGCCGATGCCGAGCGGGTCCTGGTGGTTGATGACGGCGGCGTTGTCTTCGACGGACCGGCGGAGGAAGCCATCGCCGCCTACCGGCTGGCGGCGGCCCGGGAACCCGAGCCCATTGAGCCTGCGGTGCCCGCCGATCCCGCTGACGGGGTCCTCCCGTGAGGAGCAGCAGGCACCTCGGCGACTACCGCCCCGGGAACAGCACTGTCCACAAGGCCCCGCTGGCTTTCAAGGCCGCCCTCGTCACCGCGGGTTCCATCACTACACTGGTGCTCGCGAACCCGCTGGCCACTGCAGTGGCAGCCGTGCTGACAGCTGCGGCATATGCGGCCGCGTACCTGCCGGGAGAACTGGTACGCCCGCTGAAGCTGATGTGGCCCGTGCTGGCGCTGGTCGGCGGATTCCAGTGGTGGTCGGCGGGCCCGTCGGCTGCCGTGACCGTGGCGGGAAACATCGCCGTCTGCGTGGCGGCAGCACGCCTGCTGCTCCTCACGGTTCCCGTACCGCAGCTGCTCGACGGCGCGGTCGCCCTGGTACGTCCGCTCCGGATCCTTGGAGCGGACCCCGAACGGTTTGGCCTGGCCCTGGCACTGATGCTTCGCAGCATTCCTTACCTGATGGGTTCGGCCGCCGACGTGCGGGACTCCGCGAAGGCGCGGGGCCTGGAACGCAACCCCCGGGCCCTGGCGGTGCCTGTCGTGATCCGCGCCGTCGCCTACGCCCAGCAGACCGGAGACGCCCTCGCGGCCCGCGGCATCGGCGAGCCCGAGCCGGAGCGGGAACGCTAAAGGGCGGGCACCATGTCTGGTGCCCGCCCTTTTTGCAGGTCAGTGCCTAGATGTTGAAGCCGAGGGCCCGCATCTGGTCACGTCCGTCGTCGGTGATCTTTTCCGGACCCCACGGCGGCATCCAGACCCAGTTCAGCCGGAACTCGTCCACGACCCCCTCCAGGGCCTTGGCGGTCTGCTCTTCGAGGACGTCCGTCAGCGGGCAGGCCGCAGTCGTGAGCGTCATGTCGATGAGAAGGGCGCCGTCTTCGGCGTACTTGAGTCCGTACAGCAGGCCCAGGTCAACGATGTTGACACCCAGTTCGGGGTCGATAACGTCTTTCAGGGCCTCTTCGACATCCTCAAGGGATGTCTGGGCCAGGTTGGCGTCAGTCATATTGTGCTCCTTCTCCTTCCGGCGCTGCGCTCAGGCTCAGGCGCTGGCTGCGCCGGCGTTCGTGAACCGGTCGTAGCCCTCTTCTTCCAGCCGGTCGGCCAGCTCCGGGCCGCCCTGCTCGGCGATGCGTCCGTCAACAAAGACGTGGACGTGGTCCGGCTTGATGTAGCGCAGGATCCGCGTGTAGTGCGTAATCAGCAGCGTACCCATCTTTCCTTCGGCATGCTCCCGGTTGACGCCTTCGGAAACAACCTTGAGCGCATCCACGTCCAGGCCGGAGTCGGTCTCGTCGAGGATTGCGAACTTCGGGTGGAAGAGTTCAAGCTGGAGGATTTCCACGCGCTTCTTCTCACCGCCGGAGAAGCCTTCGTTGACGTTGCGCTGGGCAAAGTCGGCGTCGATGCGCAGCTGGGCCATGGCGGCCTTGACGTCCTTGGTCCAGTGGCGCAGGGACGGAGCTTCACCGTCGAGCGCCGTCTTGGCGGTCCGCAGGAAGTTGGTCATGGTGACACCCGGAACCTCAACCGGGTACTGCATGGCCAGGAACAGGCCGGCCCGGGCACGCTCGTCGACGCTCATCGCCAGGACGTCTTCGCCGTCCAGGGTGATGGAGCCGCTGTCCACCGTGTAGCGGGGGTGGCCGGCGATGGTGGAAGCCAGGGTCGACTTTCCGGAGCCGTTGGGGCCCATGATGGCGTGGGTCTCGCCGGTGTTGATGGTCAGGCTGACGCCCTTCAGGATCTGCTTCGAGCCCTGATCGGTCTCGATGCTGACGTGAAGGTCCTTGATTTCAAGAGTGGACATGCGTTGTTCGCTTTCTCTTTGCACGCGTGCGGTGCGGTCTGCAGGTTCTGTGTTGGGGGAAGAGTGCTTAGTTCTCAACCTGTGCGAGCTCACGCTCGACGGCGGCGGTGAGGCGCTCTTCCAGCTCCGGAACCCGGATCTGCTGGATGATTTCGTTCAGGAAGCCGCGCACGACGAGGCGGCGTGCGATGTCCTCGGGGATGCCGCGGGCCATCAGGTAGAACAGGTGCTCGTCGTCGAACCGGCCGGTGGCGCTGGCATGGCCGGCGCCTTCAATGAGTCCGGTCTCGATTTCGAGGTTGGGCACGGAGTCGGCACGGCCGCCGTCGGTGAGCAGCAGGTTACGGTTCACCTCGTAGGTGTCCGTTCCTTCGGCTTCCTTGCGGATGAGCACGTCGCCAACCCAGACGGTGTGTGCGTCCTTGCCCTGCAGCGCACCCTTATACATGACGCGGGACTTGCAGTTCGGAACTGCGTGGTCCACGAAGAGGCGCTGTTCCAGGTGCTGGCCGGCGTCGGCGTAGTACAGGCCGAACATTTCAACGTCGCCGCCGGTGGCGGTGAACTTCGAGGACGGCGTGACGCGCACCAGGTCGCCGCCGAGGCTGACGACGACGTGCTTGAAGCGTGCGTCGCGGCCAATCCGGGCGTACTGCGCAGAAGCGTGGACGGCGTCGTCGTCCCAGTCCTGGACCGAGATGACCGTCAGTTCCGCGCCGTCACCGACGAGGATTTCCACGTTCTGGGACAGCGTGGCCGAACCCTTGTGGTCCAGGACGACGACCGCCTTGGAGAAGGCACCGGCCTCGATCAGGATGTGCTGCGCTGCGGGATCCGTGCCGGCGCCCGTGATGGACAGCGTCACGGTGCCTTCGGCCTGGGTGTCCTTGGGAATGCTGACCAGGGTGGCTTCGGTGAAGGCTTCCCAGGCAGCAGCGGCAACCAGGTCTTCGGGGATGCCCGCAGTTCCGATCCGGGAGTCATCGCGTCCGATTCCGGCCACAGTGACGCCCTCAGGGGCGACGACGGCGACCTCGGGGGCTGTGCCGGTCAGTTCCTCGGTGTGCAGGCCGCGCAGGCGCTTGAGCGGGGTAAACCGCCAGTCCTCTTCGCGGCCGGTGAGCTTGCCGAAGTCCGCCCGGTGGAAGGACGTCATGCGTCCCGCACGGGAGCTGTCGGGAATGCCGGCGCCTGCGCCGTGGCTGTGGGACTTGCTGCTGTCGCCGCCCAGGACCGGGGAAGACTCATTCAGCGGAGAGAGGTTTTCGCCCTCTTCGGTGAAGCCGTCAATGCGGACGCGGCGGTCTCCGGACGGAGCCCCGATACGTGCCTTGACGCCTTCCACTGCGCTGCTGACCTTTTCGGCCACGGTCTCGACTACGTTTTCAGCAACGTCATTAAGCTTCGACATTAACCGACGGCTCCTTCCATCTGGAGTTCAATGAGGCGGTTGAGTTCAAGGGCGTATTCCATCGGCAGTTCACGCGCGATCGGCTCGATGAAGCCGCGCACGATCATGGCCATGGCCTCGTCCTCGGGAAGGCCGCGGGACATGAGGTAGAACAGCTGTTCCTCGCTGACGCGCGAAACCGTGGCCTCGTGGCCCATGGTGACGTCGTCTTCGCGGATGTCCACGTACGGATACGTGTCCGAGCGGGAGATGGTGTCCACCAGCAGTGCGTCGCAGCGCACGGTATTGGCGGAGTTCTTGGCGCCTTCACGGACCTGGACCAGGCCGCGGTACGCAGCACGGCCGCCGCCGCGGGCCACGGACTTGGAGATGATCGAGCTCTTGGTGTTCGGCGCGATGTGAACCATCTTGGAGCCGGTGTCCTGGTGCTGGCCTTCGCCGGCGAAGGCGATGGACAGGGTCTCACCCTTGGCGTGCTCACCAACCAGGTAGACGGCCGGGTACTTCATGGTCACCTTGGAACCGATGTTGCCGTCGATCCACTCCATGGTGGCACCTTCGTGGGCGATGGCCCGCTTGGTTACCAGGTTGTACACGTTGTTGGACCAGTTCTGGATGGTCGTGTAGCGGACGCGGGCGCCCTTCTTCACGATGATTTCCACAACTGCCGAGTGCAGCGAATCCGACGTGTAGATCGGCGCGGTGCAGCCTTCGATGTAGTGGACGTAGGAGTCCTCATCGGCGATGATCAGCGTGCGCTCGAACTGGCCCATGTTTTCCGTATTGATCCGGAAGTAGGCCTGCAGGGGGATCTCGACGTGGACGCCCTTCGGGACGTACACGAAGGAGCCGCCGGACCAGACTGCAGTGTTCAGCGAACCGAACTTGTTGTCGCCCACGGGAATGACGGTGCCGAAGTACTCCTGGAAGATCTCCGGGTGTTCCTTCAGCGCGGTGTCGGTGTCCAGGAAGATCACGCCCTGGCGTTCCAGGTCCTCGCGGAGCTGGTGGTAGACAACCTCGGACTCGTACTGGGCAGCGACGCCGGAAACCAGGCGGCCGCGCTCAGCTTCGGGAATGCCGAGCTTCTCATACGTGTTGCGGATGTCCTCGGGCAGGTCTTCCCACGTCTTCGCCTGCTTCTCGGTGGAGCGCACGAAGTACTTGATGTTGTCGAAGTCGATGCCCGAGAGGTCTGCACCCCATGTGGGCATGGGCTTGCGGTCGAAGTACTTCAGGCCCTTCAGACGCAGGTCCAGCATCCATTCCGGCTCGTTCTTCTTCGCCGAAATGTCACGGACAACCTCCTCGGAGAGGCCACGGCGGGCGTTGGACCCGGCGACATCTGAGTCGGCCCAGCCGTACTCGTAGGTGCCAATGCCCTCGAGTTCGGGGTTCTTTTCCAGGATGTCTGAAATCACGGAGTCGGGCACCTGCGGTGCCTCGGCCTTCCGGGTTACTTGATCCGTCATCACGGCCTTTCTTGCTGATGAGTGGATGTGGACTGGGTTGTTGCGGATCCCACCGGCTGGTGGGGCGCAGCCATGGAACGCCCCACTGGGATGTGGGTCGTACAAACGTGCCCGCCGCGGGACAGAGTGGACAGCCTGCGCACATCCACTCCCAGCAGCCGCGAGAAAACTTCGGTCTCCTTGTCACAGAAGACGGGGTAGGCGCTGGCCAGCGCCTGGATGGGGCAGTGCCCCTGGCACAGCTGCACGCTCAGCAAGGTGCTGGGCGTCCGGCTGGTGCCGATCATGGTTGTCGAACCGACGAAGCCGTCCTTCGTGAGTTCTGCGGCCAGGGCCTGCGCCCTGTCCTCGACGGCGTCACCGGCAGCCTCGATGACCGGGCGGTACCTTTCCTCCATCTTCGCAAAGCGAGCAGCGGCAAAGGCCTCAATGGCTTCCGGCCCGGCAGCCTGGCCCAGCGCGCGGAGAGCCTCAGCGGCAATCGTGAGGTAGTCATTGCCGAGGTACGACTGTCCCTGCTGGGAAACAACGTATCGCCGCGCGGGGCGGCCGGCACCGGCGCCGGGCGCAGAGACACGTTTGACTTCGATCAGTCCCTGCCGATCCAGTGCATCAAGGTGCCGCCGAACTGCTGCGGGTGTGAAACCCAGCCGCTCGCCGAGTTCGGCGGCGCTGACGGGGCCGTGTTCAAGCACCGCACCCAGGACGCGGTCCCGGGTGCGCTCTTCGGACTCTTTGGCTGCCACCGGCGGTTCCGGCGTCGCTGAACTCTTCACAGAATACACAACACAATCATGACCTAATCCATTCCGCAGGGCTACTAAGGCGAGGCTTCCCCGCGGGAGGGCAGCCCGGGAGGAAAGGGCGAGGAGAAACTACTACCTAACGTAGAATATGGGCGTGCCTAACGACGACCCCTGCCTGACTATCACCGGCCTCATTCGGGACTGCGGTCCTGTTCCCGGTCTCGACGGCAAAATGATCCGCGTCCTTGCCGGCGTGGACTTCACCGCACGGCGGGGGCAGGTTACGGCCCTGCTGGGGGCGAACGGAGCCGGAAAAACGACGACCCTTGAATGTGCCCAGGGCCTGCAGCCCATCGACGGCGGTGAGGTTTTGCTGCTGGGCCAAGCCCCTTATGGAGCCGGAGCGGACCTTCGCGCGCGGGCCGGAGTGATGCTCCAGGACGGCGGCCTTCCGCCGTCGGCCCGGCCGGTGGCCCTGCTGCGCCATATCGCCGGCATGTATGCCGATCCCCGCGATGTCGACTCACTGGTGGACCGGCTGGGAATCGGCAGTTTCGCGAAGACCGGCATCCGCCGGCTTTCAGGCGGGCAGCGCCAGCGCGTGGCCCTTGCCGCAGCACTGGTGGGGAACCCCGAAGTCCTTTTCCTCGACGAACCGAGCGCCGGTCTTGATCCGCAGTCACGCCAGATCGTCTTCGAGCTTATCCAGGAACTGCGGGATGAGGGCCTGGGCATCATCCTGACGACTCACCTGCTGGACGATGCCCAGAAGCTCGCCGACTACGTCTACATCATCGATGCCGGCCGCACGGTCGCCCGGGGCACCGTTGCCGAACTGACCGCCCGAACTGCTGACCATGCAGCCGGCCGGGAAATGACCTTCACCGCGCCTGCCGGCCTCAGCCTCTCAGTTCCGGCCCTGGATCACCTGATACTGACGGAAGAGGCGCCAGGCAGTTACACCCTGCGGGGCACGTTCGCGCCCGCCGACCTGGTCAACCTGGCCGTATGGTGGAATGACGCCGGGATACTGCCGGACAGCATCCACATGGCCTCCCGCACGCTTGAGGACGTTTTCCTCGAACTTTCCGGAAGGGAAATCCGATGAGCGCACCAGCTTCCCTGCCGGTCCGGGTCTTCAATCAAGGCAAATACGAGGCCGAGACCATGCTGCGCAACGGTGAGCAGCTGATTCTCGCCGTCGTACTCCCCCTGCTTGGCCTGATTGCACTCAGCGTCACGCCCCTGCTGGATGCGTACGGATCGTCGCGGGTCAATACCGCTGTTCCCGGGGTGCTGGCGCTGTGCGCCATGTCCACGGCGTTCACCGGGCAGGGCATCGCCACCGGATTCGACCGCCGCTACGGAGTCCTGAGGTATCTCTCCACCACTCCCCTGGGCCGTGCCGGACTGATCGCCGGCAAAATCATCGCTGTGCTGTCTGTGCTCGCCATCCAGGCCGTGCTCGTCACCGTCGTCGCCCTGTTCATGGGCTGGCAGCCCTCGCTGCCGGGCATCCCGCTGGCAGTTGCGCTGCTGGTCCTGGGGGCCGTGGCCTTCACCTCCCTGGGGCTGCTGGTCGCCGGAACCGTGCGGCCCGAAGCCACTTTGGCCATCACCAACCTGCTCTGGATCCTGCTCGCAGGAATCGGCGGCATCATCATTCCGGCTGCCAGCCTCCCTGCCGATCTGCAACCCTGGATCCAGGCACTGCCTTCAGCCGCCCTCGGGGATGTGCTGAGGTCGGCGCTTCTCGAAGCGCAGTTCAACCTTTCCGCCACGCTCATCCTGCTGGCGTGGACAATCCTGGGCGGTCTTGCAGCCGTCCGCTGGTTCAAATGGAGTTAGTACCCGTGCCGAATACCCCCGCCCCCACGTCCGCTGCGCGTGCTGCCGAACCGGCTGCCGGGCCTGCGACGAGCCGACTGGTCCGTTCCCTGGCGGTCGCCACCCTGGTGGCCAACATCGGCATCGTCGTTACCGGCGGTGCCGTCAGGCTGACCGCTTCGGGGCTGGGCTGCCCGGAATGGCCCCTCTGCACTGCCGATTCACTGGTCGCGACGCCGGAGATGGGCATCCACGGGGTGATCGAGTTCGGCAACCGGCTGCTGACGTTCGTGCTCACCGCCATTGCGTTCGGCATGCTGGCGTCAGTCTGGAAGGGCCGTTCTGCGCGCCCTGACCTGATGCGGCTCTCGGTTGCCGCCCTGGCCGGCATCCCGGCGCAGGCGTTTATCGGAGGCATCACGGTCTGGACCGGCCTGAATCCGTGGGTTGTGGGCCTGCACTTCATCGTGTCGATGATCATCATCGCCGTGGCGGTTGTCCTGGTGAACCGGGCCTGGCTGAGCCCCGGCCAGCTCGCAGAGAGGCACGAGCCGCTGGCCGGACGGACCCTGCGTCCCGTGGTCTGGGCTATTGCGGTGCTGTCAGCCATTACCGTAGTCCTGGGCGTGATCGTCACCGGCGCCGGCCCGCATGCCGGAGACCATGGCGCAGCCCGCAACAACCTGGACCCGGACCTGATGACCCGGATCCACGTCGTTCCCGTCTACCTGCTGGTCTTCACGCTTATTGTCGCGTTGTACCTGGTCTACCGGCGTACCGTGGATGTCCGGTTCAAGCGCTCCCTGCTGCTCTTCACCGCCGTCGTGCTGGCCCAGGCCGTTATTGGCTACGCGCAGCACTTCCTGGCGCTGCCAATCGCCCTGGTGGCACTGCACATGCTGGGGGCTTCGCTGATGACGGCTGCTGCTGCACAGGTGTTCTACACCGGGTTCTCCCGAAAGGTTCCGGAACAGAGTCCCAAGGCATAGGACAGCAGCGGCGCAGAGGCTGCCGCAGGCTGCCGAAGCCAGGCCGCCGGCTTAGCGTGCAGCCGTGTCCGCCGCCTTAGCACGGTAGGCGTTCACCAGCGCACATGCGCGGACGGCTGTCTCATCGTCCGGCATCGAGATCACGAACTTCCAGAAGCCTCCGGCAAGGACCTTTACCGGCGGGGCCGATTATCACCGTGCCCCGGGATAAAGATCCACACCAGCAGGGCGTCGCTGCCCCAACGAGTGCGAGAGCCGGATGGGCTGCGGCCAGGCCCGCTGCAAGGACACCTCCGATTCCAAGGCTCAGCCCCGGCTTCCTGATTCACGGCGGGGCGGCGCCGACGGCGCGGTCATCAATTCGCCGAAGGTGACGCCGAAACCGACAGTGACCCGGGCCAGCAGCGCGGAGTGGTCCCTGGTCAGGGTGCCGCGGGCCGCTTAGGCCGCAGGGCGAATCTGCTAGAAGAGCGGACCGCCGACGAAGGGATCGATGGCCAGGGCCAGGAAGAGGATGGTCAGGTAGCTGATCGAGCCGTGGAAGACCTTCATGGCCGACTTGTCCGTCACGTCCCCGCGCTGGGCAAGGGAATGCAGGCGATGGCTTTCGACCAGGAACCAGCCGCCGCTCAGGACGGCACCGGCGGTGTAGACCCAGCCGGCTCCGCCCACGGGAATCAGCAGCAGGGAGCAGACCACCGTGGCGTAGGCGTAGAGCACCACCTGCACGGAGACGAGCTTGGCTCCGGCCACTGCGCCGAGCATCGGCACGGAGGCGTTGCGGTAGTCCTCCCCGTACTTCATGGACAGCGGCCAGTAATGCGGCGGCGTCCACAGGAAGATCACCATGAAGAGGATGACGGCGGGCCATTCCACCGTGTTGGTCACGGCGGCCCAGGCAATCAGTACCGGCATGCAGCCGGCCGCTCCGCCCCAGACAATGTTCTGCGTGGTGCGGCGCTTGAGGATCAGCGTGTAGAAGACGACGTAGAGCAGGATCGCACCGAGGCCCAGCAGGCCCGTGAGCGGGTTGGCGCCGAACCAGAGCAGCGCGATGGAGATGATGCCAAGCACCCAGCCGAAGACGAGCGCCTCACGGGGGCTGACCTCGCCGGTCACAAGGGGACGCTTCTCGGTCCGGCGCATGAGCCGGTCCATGTCCCGGTCGATGTAGCAGTTGAAGACACCGGCACTGGCCGCGGCCAGTGCGCCGCCAACCATCGTCGAGACCATCAGCCAGACGGACGGAACGCCACCCTGCGCAAAAAACATGGTGGGAAGGGTCGTGACGAGCAGGAGCTCAATGACGCGCGGCTTCGTCAGCGCCACGTAGGCCCGTAGCTTACGTCCCACGCTCATTTTTCCGGCGTACACCGGAACCTCGGCGGGGGCATGCTGCGTACTCACGAAACGATCACTTAGTCCTGTCTGGGCTGGAAAAGTCCGAGTTCATCATAACCTCTATCCCCTGTAGAAAACGAAGCAGAAGCGCCCTTCCTCCCTCGTCGCCCGGCAGTGCAGACCAACGGTGCCCCTATCACCGGTTTGCCCGACACGATACGCCCATTGGCACGGCCTTCGGGATAAGGTTGGAACGGACATTGCCGCCGCACTGAAAAGTGCTGTGCGCAGCGTGTGCAACCAGCGGGTCCGGCAACAGTGATTGAGCCGCCGGACCGGGCTGAACAGTGCAGCTGTCCGGCAACGATTCAGCGCAACATCCGGTTTGGAGCGGCAGACGCCGCTTCCGGTGCCAGGGGCACCGTTCATCCGCAGCAGAGAGGGGCCCGGTAAACGTGCCACATTTGGAAGAGCAGAACCTGACCTGGACCGAGACCGACAGCAAGGCAGTGGATACTATCCGCGTCCTGGCAGCTGACGCCGTCGAAAAGGTTGGCAACGGACACCCCGGGACGGCCATGAGCCTGGCCCCCGCCGCCTATCTGCTCTTCCAGAAACTCATGCGCCACGATCCGGCAGATCCCCATTGGCTGGGCCGTGACCGGTTTGTCCTCTCCCCCGGGCACACGTCGCTGACCCTCTACATCCAGCTGTTCCTTTCCGGGTACGGCCTGGAACTGGATGACCTCAAGTCGCTGCGCACCTGGGGATCGAAGACCCCGGGACACCCCGAGTACCGCCACACCGACGGCGTCGAAATCACCACCGGCCCGCTGGGCCAGGGGCTGGCGTCCGCAGTCGGCTTCGCCTATGCCCAGCGCCGCCTGCGTGGAATGTTCGACGCCGATGCCCCGGCTGGCAGCAGCCCCTTCGACCACACTATCTGGGTCATCGCCTCCGACGGCGACCTCCAGGAAGGCGTCACGTCCGAGGCTTCCTCCCTCGCCGGGCACCAGGAACTCGGGAACCTCGTTGTGATCTACGACGAGAACCACATTTCCATCGAAGATGACACTGACATTGCCTTCACCGAGGACGTCCTGGCGCGCTACGAAGCCTACGGCTGGCACACCCAGCGGGTGGACTGGACTGCGGGCGGGGAATACAAGGAAGACGTCGACGGTCTCTACAACGCGCTGGTTGCGGCCAAGGCCGAAACCGGACGGCCGTCCATCATTTCGCTGCGCACCATCATCGGCTGGCCGGCACCGAATAAGCAGAACACCGGCAAGATCCACGGTTCGGCCCTGGGCAAGGACGAAGTCGCAGCCCTGAAGGAAACGCTGGGCTTCGACCCCGAGCTGACGTTTGAGGTTGCTGACGAGGTCCTGGAGCATTCCCGCGCGGCTGTGTCCCGCGGCGCGAAGGAACACGCCCTCTGGAACGACGCCTTCGCAGCCTGGCGCCAGAGCAATCCGGAGGGCGCAAAGCTCCTGGAACGCATCCAGGCCGGAACCCTGCCCGAGGGCTGGGAAGACAGCCTGCCGGTCTTCGAAGCAGGCAAGGACGTGTCCACCCGCGCCGCGTCCGGCAAGGTGCTCAGTGCCATTGGCCCGGTTCTCCCGGAGCTGTGGGGCGGGTCGGCCGACCTCGCCGAGTCGAACAACACCACAATCGAAGGCGCTCCGTCCTTCATCCCCGCGTCAAAGCAGACCGGGACATGGTCCGGCGGCCCGTACGGACGCGTGCTGCACTTCGGCATCCGCGAACATGCCGCAGCCGCGATCGTCAACGGCATCACGATGTCCAGCAACACCCGCGCCTTCTCCGGCACGTTCCTGATCTTCAGCGATTACCAGCGGCCCGCGATTCGGCTCGGCGCGCTCATGGGCGTTCCCTCCATCTATGTCTGGACGCATGACTCGATCGGCCTGGGCGAGGACGGCCCGACGCACCAGCCCGTTGAGCAGCTGGCATCGCTCCGCGCCATCCCGGGACTCGACGTCGTCCGTCCTGCGGATGCCAACGAGGTCGCCGTTGCCTGGCGCACCATCCTGGAGAACACGGAAAACCCGGCCGGCATCGTCCTGACCCGCCAGAATGTCCCCACGTGGGAACGGGGCACCGGCGCAGCCGACGCAGCATCCTTCGGTTCGGCCAACGGCGCAGCGCGCGGCGGTTACGTCCTCGCAGAAGCGGTGCGGGACGGGGAAACCGTTACTCCCGACGTCGTACTGATCGGCACCGGCTCCGAGGTCCAGCTCGCCGTGGCTGCCCGTGAAGCGCTGGCAGCAGAAGGCATCGCAGCGCGGGTTGTCTCCATGCCCAGCGTCGAGTGGTTCAACCGCCAGGACGCTGACTACCGCGAAGCCGTCCTCCCCCGCTCCGTCAAGGCGCGCGTCTCCGTTGAAGCCGGGATCGCCCAGGGCTGGCGCGAGTTCGTCGGGGACGACGGACGCATGGTCTCACTGGAACACTTCGGCGCCTCAGCCGACTACAAGACGCTGTTCAACGAGTTTGGCATTACCGCCGATGCTGTCGCCCAGGCTGCCAGGGATTCCCTCGCAGCGGTCCACGGACAGGACGCCGCACCTGCCGGCACCCCTGCCGCACCTTCGGGCGCCGCCTCCACCGAGACCGGCGACCAGAAGTAAAAGGAAAAAGGAGTATCCCTATGACTTCCAGCCCCACAGCAGCACTTTCCGACGCCGGAGTTTCCATCTGGCTTGATGACCTGTCACGTGAGCGGATCACCTCCGGATCGCTGAAGGACCTCATCGCCTCCCGCAACGTCGTGGGCGTCACCACGAACCCGAGCATCTTCGCGGCTGCACTGGCCAACGGTGAGTCTTACGCGACACAGGTCCAGCAGCTTGCGGCCAACGGAGCCGGCGTCGACAAGGCGGTCTTCGAGATCACCACCGACGACGTTCTCCAGGCGTGCGACGTCTTCGCTCCCGTCGCCGCAGCGACGGACGGCGTTGACGGCCGCGTGTCCATCGAAGTGGACCCCCGCCTCTCCCGCGACACGCAGGGAACCATCAACGAGGCCAAGGAACTCTTTGACAAGGTCGGCCGCAGCAACGTCCTGATCAAGATCCCGGCGACGCCGGAAGGCCTCCCGGCCATCACGGCTGTGATTGCCGCCGGCATCAGCGTCAATGTCACCCTGATCTTCTCGCTTCAGCGCTACCGCGAGGTCATCAACGCGTACATGGCCGGGATCGAGCAGGCCCGGGAAAACGGCCACGATCTCTCCACCATCCATTCCGTGGCTTCCTTCTTTGTTTCCCGCGTCGACGCCGAGATCGACAAGCGGCTCGACGCCGTCGGCACCGATGACGCCAAGGCGCTGAAGGGCAAGGCAGGGCTGGCAAACGCGCGCCTGGCCTACCAGGTCTGGGAAGAGCAGTTCAGTACCGAGCGCTGGCAGGTGCTGGCAGCTGCCGGGGCCCGGCCGCAGCGCCCGCTGTGGGCCTCCACCGGCGTCAAGGACCCGAACCTGCCGGACACCCTCTACGTCACCGAGCTCGTGGCTCCGGGAGTCGTGAACACCATGCCGGAGAAAACCCTCGAGGCTACTGCCGACCACGGGGTCATCACCGGAGACACAGTCACCGGAACATACGCCGAAGCCGCCGCTGTGCTGGACGACCTGGACCGTGCCGGCATCGATTACAACGACGTCGTTGGCCTTTTGGAGACTGAAGGCCTGGAGAAGTTCGTGGTGTCCTGGGGCGAGCTCCTGGAAACCGTGTCCGCAGCACTGACCAGCGCGCAGGAGGCCTAATCCCATGACCGCTCTGTCCTTTGAAGCAGCAGGAGCTGCCCGTGACGCCGTGGAGGCCAAGGTTCCCGGCCTGGTCCGGGACGAGGTAGCCACCCGGCTCCTCGCCCAGGACCCCACACTGTGGGGGCCCGATGCAGAAGCTGAAGCGTCCATCCGCCTGGGCTGGCTAAACCCGGGCGAAAGCTCCCGGCCGCTGCTGGGACAGATTCGCGAACTGCGCCAGGCACTGGCAGCCGAGGGAGTCAACCGCGTGGTCCTCGCCGGAATGGGAGGCTCCTCGCTGGCGCCGGAGGTCATCACCGGCACCGCCGGGGTGGACCTCACGGTGCTGGATTCCACGGATCCCGACTCCGTGGCTGCCGCCCTGGCGCAGGACCTCGCCTCCACCGTTATTGTGGTGTCCTCCAAATCCGGCTCCACCGTGGAAACAGACTCGCAGCGCCGCGTTTTTGAAGAGGCCTTCACCCAGGCAGGAATCGATGCTGCCTCACGGATCGTCGTGGTGACGGATCCCGGGTCTCCGCTGGACGCCGCTGCCCGCGAGGCAGGCTACCGTGCGGTGTTCAACGCCGACCCGAACGTCGGCGGCCGCTACTCTGCGCTCACGGCTTTCGGCCTGGTTCCGTCAGGGCTGGCGGGCGCGGACATTGAGACGCTGCTCGACGAAGCAGAAGATACGGCGGAGATCCTCAGCGACAACGCGGAAGACAACATCGGCCTCGCCCTGGGCGCGGCTCTGGGCGGCACCGATCCGCTGCGGAACAAGATTGTGATCGTTGACGAGGACTCCGGACTGGTTGGATTTCCCGACTGGGCGGAGCAGCTCATCGCCGAATCCACCGGAAAACTTGGCACCGGCGTGCTGCCGGTGGTGGCGGAGCCGCAGGCTCCTGAAACCCTTGCCGGCGCACCGGATGTCCTGGTGGTCCGGATTACCTCTCCGGAAGCGGAAGCCCTGCCGGAGGGCAACCAGGTGGTCGTCTCCGGAAGCCTCGGCGCACAGATGATGCTGTGGGAGTACGCAACGGCCGTTGCCGGACGCCTGCTGGGGATCAATCCATTCGACCAGCCGGACGTCGAGGCTGCCAAGAAAGCCGCACGCGGCCTGCTGGACGCGCAGCCGGAGCCCGTGGCGCCGTCGTTCGTCGACGGGAACATCGAGGTCCGGGGCGATGCTCAGCTGCTTGGCGGGTCGAAAACCCTTAGGGAAGCACTCGGTGCCCTCCTGGACCAGCTCGGCGCGGATGGCTACCTGAGTGTCCAGGCCTACCTGGACCGCAGCGCCCAGTCGGATCTCGAGCGGCTGCGCCCGGAACTGGCCGGAATCACCGGGCGTCCCGTGACGTTCGGCTGGGGTCCGCGGTTCCTGCACTCCACCGGGCAGTTCCACAAGGGCGGTCCGGCGCAGGGCGTCTACCTGCAAATCACCGGGGCACCCGCAACCGACGTCGCGATCCCGGGGCGTCCATTCAGCTTCGGCGACCTGATTGCGGCCCAGGCAGCCGGAGATGCCCAGGTCCTCGCCGACAAGGGCCGCCCGGTCCTGAGGCTGAACCTGCTGAACCGGGCTGCGGGATCTGAGCAGCTCGCTGACACCATCAAGGATCTGGACGGTAATTAACTGATGTCCCCAGAGCACGACAACGGCTCCCCCAGCCCGTTGCGGGACCCGCGCGACCGGCGCCTCAGCCGCATCGCGGGTCCTTCATCGCTGGTGATCTTCGGCGTCACCGGCGACCTTGCCCGCAAGAAACTCATTCCCGCTGTCTATGACCTCGCCAACCGCGGGCTGCTGCCGCCGAGCTTCTCGCTTGTAGGCTTTGGCCGGCGGGATTGGAGCGACGAGGACTTCGCCGCCTACGTTAAGGAATCGGTCCAGGACCGCTCCCGGACCGCGTTCAGTGACAACGTGTGGAAACAGCTGGCCGAAGGCATCCGGTTCGTGCAGGGCGGCTTCGACGATCACGAGGCCTTCGACACGCTGCGCACCACCCTGCAGGAACTCGATGAGCAGCGCGGGACACGCGGCAATGTGGCGTTCTATCTCTCCGTGCCGCCGAAGAGCTTCGAACAGGTCTGCCAGCAGCTCTCCAGCCACGGCCTGGCCGAGTCGACGGACGGACGCTGGCGGCGGGTGGTCATTGAAAAGCCCTTTGGCCATGACCTGCAGTCGGCAAGGGACCTGAACGAGGTCGTGGAGTCAGTCTTCCCCGCTGACTCTGTCTTCCGGATCGACCACTACCTCGGCAAGGAAACGGTCCAGAATATCCTCGCGCTGCGTTTCGCCAACCAGCTTTTCGAGCCGATCTGGAACGCCAACTTTGTTGACCACGTGCAGATCACCATGGCCGAGGACATCGGCATCGGAGGACGTGCAGGTTACTACGACGGCGTAGGGGCCGCCCGCGACGTCATTCAGAACCACCTCCTGCAGCTGCTGGCGCTCACCGCGATGGAAGAACCGATTTCCTTCGATGCGGCCCACCTCAGGGCCGAAAAGGAAAAGGTGCTCGCCGCGGTCCGGCTGCCGAAGGACCTCTCCCGCCACTCTGCCCGCGGGCAGTACACCGGCGGCTGGCAGGGCGGTGAGAAAGTCACCGGCTTCCTGGAGGAAGAGGGCTTCAACCCGGAGTCGAAGACGGAGACGTTCGCCGCTGTGCGGCTGGACATCAATACCCGCCGCTGGGCAGGAGTTCCGTTCTACCTGCGCGCCGGAAAGCGGCTCGGACGGCGGGTGACAGAGATCGCCGTCGTCTTCAAACGGGCCCCCAACCTGCTCTTCCGGGACCATGCCGAAGACGATTTCGGGCAGAACGCCGTCGTGATCCGGGTACAACCGGACGAGGGCGCGACCATCCGGTTCGGCTCGAAGGTTCCCGGGACCCAGATGGAAGTCCGGGACGTGTCCATGGACTTCGGCTACGGACACTCCTTTACGGAATCCAGTCCGGAGGCCTACGAAAGGCTCATCCTGGATGTCCTCCTTGGCGAACCCCCGCTTTTTCCGCGGCACCAGGAGGTTGAGCTCTCCTGGAAGATTGTTGATCCCTTCGAGGAGTACTGGGCATCGCTGGATGAACAGCCTGAACCATACGCCCCTGGAAGCTGGGGACCGGCTTCTGCGAACGAACTGCTCGCACGCGACGGAAGGACCTGGAGAAGGCCGTGATTGTTGAACTGCCTGACACCACAACCTCCAAGGTGTCCAAGAAAATCGTCGCCATGCGGGAAAAGGGCGGCGTTGTCGCCCTGGGCCGAGTCCTCACGCTGGTCGTAGTCACCGCGCCGGACTTCGTCGAAGAAGCGATTGAAGCCGCCAATACCGCCAGCCGGGAGCACCCGTGCCGCGTGATCGTGCTGGTCGCCGGTTCTGCCGATGAGCCCTCGCGGCTGGACGCGCAGATTCGGGTCGGCGGAGATGCCGGTGCCTCCGAAGTCATCCTGCTCTACGGGTACGGTGAGCTCGCGGCCGAGAGCGAGTCGCTGGTCTCGGCCCTGCTGCTGCCCGACGCGCCAATCGTCGTCTGGTGGCCCCATGGCCTTCCGCGTTCGGCGGCGTCCACTCCCCTGGGCCGGATCGCACACCGGCGCATCACCGATGCTGCCAATGAGCCGGATCCCAAGCAGTCACTGCTGGACCTCAGCCGGACCTACGCGGACGGGGACACCGACCTCAGCTGGACCCGGCTCACCCACTGGCGTATCCAGCTGGCGGCGGTCCTGGAACAGAACGGTGCCGGCGGCCTTCAGTCCGTCACTGTCGAGGGTGCGTCGGACTCAGCAAGCACCTTCCTGCTGGCCGCCTGGCTCAAGCACGCCCTTAAGGTTCCCGTGAAGATCATTGAAGACCCCGCCGGTGCCGGCATCCGGCGTGTCCGGATGGAACGCGAAGCGGGTGCGATTGAGCTTTACCGTCCCGAGGGCGGCAGCATGGCCCACCTGATGCAGCCCGGACAGCCCGAGCAGCGGATTGCCCTGCCGCTGCGGACACTGCACGAGTGCCTGGCCGAGGAATTGCGCAGGCTGGATCCAGACGAGGTTTTCGGAGAAGTACTGACGGAGGGGCTGGCAGCATGCCTGGTCCCGGAAGGGACCACCGCATGAGGCAATCTCCCCATGGCGTAAGCATCCATCCCAACGCCGCGGCGCTGATCGACGCAACCGCTGCCCGGCTGATCACCAAATTGGTGGATGTACAGAACCGGCGCGGCGAAGTAACGGTAGTCCTCACCGGCGGTACAGCAGGCATCGGTGTGCTCGCTGCTGTGGCCGCCGCGCCGGCCCGGACAGCCGTCGACTGGCAGCGGGTCAACTTCTGGTGGGGCGACGAGCGGTTCGTTGCTCCCGGCTCCCCCGAGCGCAACGCCCTGGCTGCCCGGCAGGCGATGCTCACCCGCCTCGGAGTGGACCAGGCACGGGTGCACGAAGCCGCGTCTACGGATAGTGTCTCCACGGTGGAAGAGGCCGCTGCCGCTTACGCTGCTGAACTGGCCGCGGCGGCACAGGCCGAAGACCTCGCGGAGGGTTTTGAGGAAACCGATCCCCGCCTTCCGCGCTTCGACGTCCTGCTGCTGGGCGTCGGACCAGACGCCCACGTCGCCTCGCTCTTCCCTGAGATGGCGGGCATCCGGACCACGGGCGAGACGGTGGTGGCTGTGCGGGACTCCCCCAAACCCCCGTCCGAGCGCATCTCGCTCACTTTGGAAGCCATCAATACGGCGGATGAAGTCTGGCTCACGGTAGCCGGTGAGGATAAGGCGGGCGCCGTCGGGCTCGCGCTTGCGGGGGCAGGGCCGGTACAGGTGCCTGCAGCCGGACCCAGGGGACGTTCGAAGACCAGATGGCTGATTGACCAGGCCGCGGCTTCGCAGCTCCCGGAACAGCTGCTGCAGCCCGAAGAACGGCACTAGGGACTGCTGGCACATAGGAAAGGCCCCGGGATAACCCGGGGCCTTTCCTATGTGCTTGTGGTTGTATGCGCTGCCGAAGGGCGGCGCAGTCCCGCTCCGGGTCCCTAGGACTCGCCGGCGAAACGCTGGATCAGGCCCAGGGCCACGATGACCAGGCCCCAGGACAGGCCAAGGATGACGGTGAAACGGTTCAGGTTCTTTTCCGCGACCCCGGAAGAACCCATGCTGGTGCTCATGCCGCCGCCGAACATGTCGGACATACCTCCGCCGCGACCCTTGTGAAGCAGGATCAGGAGCGTGAGCAGCAGGCTGGTCAGGCCAAGCAGGACCAGCAGGATGATCTTCAGAATTTCCACTTACGGCCTTTCACGGGTGACGCATTGAATTGGAGACGCTGCCGCTGCGCAGGTCAGTCGGTCACCAGGTGTTCCTCGAACCTGACAATATTAGCAAATTCGGCCACGTCCAAACTGGCGCCGCCCACCAACACGCCGTCGACGTCACGCTCCTTCAGGATGCTGGCAGCATTCGAGGCCTTAACCGACCCGCCGTACAGCAGCCGGACCTTTGCAGCGACGGCGTCGTCGTACAGATCGGCGAGCTCGGCGCGGATGGTGTTGCACATTTCCTGGGCGTCGTCCGGCCCGGCAACCTCGCCCGTGCCAATCGCCCACACCGGTTCGTAGGCAATGACCAGGCCGGAAACCTCTTCCGCGGTGAGACCGGCCAGGTCATTGCGGACCTGCTCCAGGGTGTGCAGCAGGTGGTTGCCTGCCTGCCGCTCTTCGAGGCCTTCGCCCACGCAGAGGATGGGGACCAGGTTGTTGCGGAAGGCAGCCTTCAGCTTGGCGTTCAGGAGTTCGTCTGACTCGCCGTGGACACTCCGGCGCTCACTGTGCCCGACCAGGACATAGCTGCAGCCGAGCTTGGACAGGAACTGGCCTGAAATGTCGCCGGTGTACGCACCGGAATCCTCGGGCGAGAGGTCCTGTGCGCCGTAAGCCACCTTCAACTTGTCTCCCTGCACGAGGGTCTGGGTGCTCCGGAGATCGGTAAACGGCGGGAAAACGACGACCTCGACGCGGTTGTAGTCGTGCCTCGCGTCGCTGAGGGTCCACGCAAGCTTCTGCAGCAGGGTGATGCCCTGCATGTGGTCCATGTTCATTTTCCAGTTGCCCGCGATCAGCGGTGTGCGGTCATACTTGCCGTTGGTCGAGGTAGTCATCTCTGCTCCGGTTCATGTGGTGGTTTCGATAGATGGTGGACAGGGCAACGGGCCTGCCGGAAGAATCCCGGCAGGCCCGTCCACCGATTACTTGTCGAGGACGGCGATGCCGGGCAGTTCCTTGCCTTCAAGGTATTCCAGGCTCGCTCCGCCGCCGGTGGAGATATGCGAGAAGTCGCTGTCGGAGAAGCCCAGCTTGCGCACGGCCGCGGCAGAGTCCCCGCCACCGACCACGGTCAGGCCGCTGCACTGCTTCAAACCCTCGGCCACTGCCTTCGTACCGCCGGCGAAGGCGTCGAATTCGAACACACCCATCGGTCCGTTCCAAAAGACGGTTGCACCCGACGCGATGCGGTCAGCGAAGGTACGGGCGGAATCCGGTCCGATGTCGAGACCGATCCCGGCCGCACCGAAGCGGCTGTCCTCCATCGCGTCAGCGGGCACTACCTCGTGTTCGGCGTCGGCTGCAAACTTGTCTGCCACCACAATGTCGGTCGGCAGGACGAACTCACAGCCCAGCTCCGCGCCGCGGGACAGGTAGCCCTTCACCGTTTCGATCTGGTCCTCTTCGAGCAGGGATGCTCCAACCTTGTGGCCCTGGGCGGCGAGGAACGTGAAGACCATGCCCCCGCCGATCAGCAGGCTGTCGGCCCGGGTCATAAGGTTCTCGATCACCGCCAGCTTGTCCGAGACCTTGGAACCGCCCAGCACCACGACGTAGGGCTTGGCGGGGTCCGTCGTCAGGCGAGAAAGCACTTCCAGCTCGCTGCGTACCAGATTGCCCTCATAGGCAGGCAGGACTTCGGCAATGTCATAGACGCTGGCGTGCTTGCGGTGGACAGCCCCGAAAGCATCGTCGACGTACGCCCCGCTGCCTCCGGTGAGGGCAGCGAGCTCACGGGCCAGCTCCATCCGCTGGGCATCGTCCTTGGACGTCTCCCGCGGGTCGAACCGGATGTTCTGGAGCACCAGGACGCTGCCGGCTGCCAGGGTTCCCGCACGTTCGACGGCACTGGGGCCGGTGACGTCGTCGGCAAACTCCACCGCGAACGGTGCGAGCTCATCGAGCCGGTCCACGGCCGGACGCAGGCTGTACTTCTCGTCCGGCTGGCCCTTGGGCCGTCCCAGGTGTGCCATAACGATGACCTTGGCGCCGTGCTCCACCAAAAGCTGCAGCGTAGGAATCGAAGCGCGGATACGCCCGTCGTCGGTAACCTTCCCGTCGGCGAGGGGGACGTTGAGGTCCGAGCGGACCAGAACGTACCGGTTGTCGACGCCGTCGCTGATTAGCTCGTCAAGTGTCTTGATTGTCATATCTGCCTTTGTTTCTGTGCCCGGTGGGGCGGAGGACGGGGACCTAGAGTTTCGAAGCTACCAAGGTGGTGAGGTCCACCATGCGGCACGAGTAGCCCCATTCGTTGTCATACCAGCCGACTACCTTGGCCTCGTTGCCCATGACACGGGTCAGGCCGGAGTCGAAAATGCACGACGCCGGATCAGTCACGATGTCGGACGACACGAGCGGCTCGTCGGTGTAGCGGAGGTAGCCGTTGAGGGGACCCTCGCTGGCGGCCTTATAGGCCTGGTTGATCTCCTCGACGCTGACTTCCCGGGAAAGGTTCACGGTCAGGTCGGTGACGGATCCCGTGGGGACGGGCACACGCAGTGCGAAGCCGTCGAGCTTGCCGTCCAGATCCGGGATCACCAAGCCGATCGCCTTGGCAGCACCCGTGGTGGTGGGCACGATGTTCAGGGCCGCTGCCCGTGCCCTGCGCAGGTCCCGGTGCGGTCCGTCCTGCAGGTTCTGGTCAGCGGTGTAGGCATGGACTGTGGTCATGAGTCCGCGCTCAATGCCAAACGCATCATTGATGACCTTCGCCAGCGGAGCCAGGCAGTTGGTGGTGCAGGAAGCATTGGAGATGATGGTGTCAGTGGCAGGGTTGTACTCGCTGTCATTCACTCCCATCACGATGGTCCGGTCGGCACCCTTGCCCGGGGCGGAGATCAGTACCTTCTTGGCGCCGGCTTCAATGTGCTTGCGCGCATCCTCAGCCTTGGTGAAGAACCCGGTGGACTCGATGACGATGTCCACGCCGAGGTCTTTCCAGGGCAGTTTTGCGGGATCGCGTTCGGCGAGGACGCGGACGGTTTTGCCGCCCACCACCAGGTTGCCGTCCTGGACTTCTACGCCCTCTTCGAGGCGGCCTGTGATCGAGTCGTATTTGAGCAGGTGGGCCAGGGTCTCCGGGCTTGTCAGGTCGTTAACCGCAACAATATCCAGATCCGCATTCTGCTCCAGTGCTGCCCGGAAGTAGCCGCGTCCGATACGCCCGAATCCATTGATTCCAACACGAGTAGTCACTTTTGTTCTCTCCTTGATAGCGGGTCGTTCGAGAATTAGTGACCTCAGTGGAACAAGGCCACTTCAGTTGACTTCGCAGGAGCGGCGCGTCCCGGACCTGCTTCAGCGCACGGGTTGCCGGTCTGGCGCTGCATGAGCCGTGTGCTCCATCTTACGCGCAGGTGCCGCCGGTCATACACCGGCGGCACCTTAAACCCGGTCGGTTTCCCCGATTAGGCGGGGAGCACCAGCTGCGTTGCGCCGGCGCGGGCTGCGTCGAACCGGGCGGCGACGTCGGCCCAGTTGACGATGTTCCAGAACGCCTTGACGTAGTCAGCCTTGACGTTGACGTAGTCCAGGTAGAAGGCGTGCTCCCACATGTCCAGCATCAGCAGCGGAATGGTTCCAACGGGGATGTTGCCCTGCTGGTCGTAAAGCTGCTCGATCACGAGGTTTCCGCCGAGGGGTTCGTAGGCGAGGATGGCCCAGCCGGAACCCTGCAGGGAATTCGCGGCCGCGGTGAACTGTCCGCGGAACGCGTCGAAGGAACCGAAGAAGTCATCCAGGGCCGCTGCCAGCTCGCCGACCGGCTTGTCGCCGCCTTCGGGTGAGAGGTTGTTCCAGAAGATCGAGTGGTTCGTGTGTCCGCCGAGGTGGAACGCGAGGTCCTTGGAGAGCTTCGGGATGTTGCCGAACTCGCCCTTTTCGCGCGCTTCGGCCATCTGGGCCAGTGCAGTGTTGGCGCCGGCCACGTAGGTGGCGTGGTGCTTGTCATGGTGCAGTTCCATGATGCGAGCCGAGATGTGGGGCTCCAGCGCTGCGTAGTCGTACGGCAGTTCCGGCAGTGTGTATTCGTTCACGAAAATCCTCCGTTGATACTCGGATCCATTTATCCGGACGGCGTGTCCACCCGGAAGTTGATGATGCTGAATAAATCAGCACGCTTAGTCCATCCTAAGCGTGAGCCTACTGGTCTAGCATTTCGGCGGTCACATTGGCCTCCGTACCCGGAACTCCCAATTCAGAGGCCCGCTTGTCCGCCATCGCGAGCAGGCGGCGGATCCGGCCGGCGATTGCGTCCTTGGTCATGGGAGGTTCGGCCAGACGGCCCAGTTCGTCAAGGCTGGCCTGCTTGTGGGCGACCCGGAGCTCGCCGGCGTAGCGCAGGTGTTCAGGAACGTCCTCACCCAGGATCTCCAGTGCGCGCTCCACTCGCGCCCCTGCCGCAACGGCCGCCTGCGCGGAGCGGCGGAGGTTTGCGTCGTCGAAATTCGCCAGGCGGTTGGCCGTAGCGCGCACTTCCTTGCGCATCCGGCGTTCCTCCCAGACCATCAGGGCATCGTGGGCGCCCATCCGGGTCAGCAGGGCCGCGATGGTGTCACCGTCACGGATGACGACCCGGTCCACACCCCGGACTTCGCGTGCCTTGGCCGCGATTCCGATCCGGCGCGCAGCACCGACCAGTGCGAGGGCTGCTTCGGGGCCGGGGCAGGTCACTTCGAGTGAGGATGAGCGTCCGGGTTCGGTGAGGGACCCGTGGGCGAGGAAGGCGCCGCGCCAGACAGCTTCGGCGTCTGCTGCGGAACCGTTCACGACGACGGAGGGCAGGCCCCGCACGGGCCGCCCCCGGGCATCCAGGAGCCCGGTCTGGCGGGCCAGGGACTCTCCATCCTTCACGACGCGGACAACATAGCGGTTGCCCCGCCGCAGCCCCGAACCCGAAACGACAACGATGTCGCTCGCGTGCCCGTAGACCTCGGCGATGGCGGCCCGCAACCTCCGGGCTGTCGACGCGAGGTCCACTTCAGCCTCGATGACGATGCGCCCCGAGATGATGTGCAGGCCTCCTGCAAAACGCAGCATTGCCGAAACTTCGGCTTTTCGAACGGAGGACTTCTTCACGGTAAGCCGTGAAAGTTCCTCTTTGACTGCAGCAGTCAGCGCCACAAGCACACTCCTAGAGTTCCCCAAATACATCGTGATAAGCGGCCGCAAGCCGCAGCGGATCATGAATCGGACTGCCGGCCGCTGCCCCTACCTTACCGAAGACAACGCGGGCACCCATTTCGGCGGCAGCCGCGCTGAACTCGTTCCTGTCCTCCACAACGCTGGGATCGGCCAGCACGGCGTCCACCTTGAAGCCGGGAGCATAGCGCCGGATGACCTGCAGGTGGTCCACTGCGCTCATGCCCGCAGTTTCCTTCGTCTCATTGCTCAGGTTCATGGTCAGGCACCGGCGGGCACCTGTGCTGCCGAGCGCCTCCCGCATTTCGGGCAGCAGCAGGTGCGGCAGGACCGATGTGTACCAGGATCCGGGTCCCAGGATCACCCAGTCGGCCCGGCCGATGGCAGATACTGCCTCGGAGCAGGCCGGTGCATCCGGTGGAAGCAGCCGGACGTTCACGACGCTCGACTGGGTTCCAGCGACGGCCAGTTCGGCCTGGCCCGTGACGGTCTCGTGCCGCAGTCCTGTCTCCGTCTGCCGCAGGACGTCGCCTTCGATCGTCAGCGGGAGGGTGGACATGGGCAGGACCTGGCCGCGGGCACCCAGCAGGGCTCCGGCCCATTGCAGTCCGGCCACCGGATCACCCAGCAGTTCCCACAGGGTGACGATGAGCAGGTTTCCGAGCGCATGGTTGTCCAGGGACCCTTCGGCGCCCGGACGTGAACGGAACCTGTGCTGCATGACGTCCCGCCAGGTCCTGCCCCAGTCCGTGTCGTCGCAGAGCGCGGCAAGGGCCATGCGGAGGTCTCCCGGCGGAAGGACGTCCAGCTCCTGGCGCAGGCGGCCGGAGGAGCCGCCGTTATCGGCGACGGTGACAACGGCGGTGAGGTCGGTGGTGAGCAGGCGCAGGGCCGAGAGCGTGGCGGAGAGCCCATGGCCGCCGCCCAGGGCGACTACCGCCGGTGACGTGCCGCCGCCCGGCGGACGCAGGCTTCCTCCGTCGGGAAGGATCGGAAGGGGCCCGGTGAGGAACCCCATCTATTCTCGCCCGAGATCTCGGTGGTGCGCTGCTACCGTGACGTGCGGAAGCTTAGCCAGCCGCTTGGCGAGTTCTTCAGTGACCGCGACAGACCGGTGCTTGCCTCCGGTGCATCCGACGGCGATGGTGGCGTAGTGCTTGTTCTCGCGGCGGTAGCCGTCAATGACGGGAGCCAGCGCATCGACGTAGCGGTCCAGGAAATCCTCGGTGCCGTGCGCCCCCAGGACATAGTCCCGGACGTCTGCATCCTGCCCGGTGTGCGGGCGCAGCTGCGGGACCCAGTGCGGATTCGGGATGAAGCGCACATCCGCCACGAAGTTCGCGTCAACGGGGAGGCCGTACTTGAAGCCGAAGCTCATCACGTTCAGCCGGAGGACGATCGGACCTTGCTCCGTGAAGAGCTCGGTGATCGTCGTTGCCAGCGCGTGCACGTTGAACTTGGAGGTGTCCACGATGACGTCCGAGGCATCGCGAAGTTCGCGCAGCACGTCCCGTTCTGCGGCGATACCGTCCAGGATGCTTCCGTCTTCCTGCAGCGGGTGGGGCCGGCGGCCGGATTCGAAGCGCTGGACCAGGGCCTGGTCTGAGGCTTCGAGGAAAAGCACGCGGTAGTCGACGCCGGCGGCCCGGAGGTTGCCCAGGGCCTCCCTGATGTCCTGGAAGAGTTCCTTGCTCCGGACGTCGATGACCACGGCCAGTTTGGGGATCGAGTGGGGCATGCGGGAGACCAGTTCGGTGAGTGTCCCCAGCATCAGCGGCGGCAGGTTCTCCACCACGTACCAGCCGTGATCTTCCAGCGCATTGGCTGCGGTACTCCGGCCGGCACCGGACATGCCGGTGACGACGAGCAGTTCGGACTCGGCAGGCTTAACGCTTTGCAGCCCGTCCACTTCAGTCATGTTTTCCTTGTTCCCGTCAGTCACCGGGTTCCCCGGACCGGGGAGCCCCAAAGGCTGGCCGGCGCCGGTCGGATTTCTCCGCCGGCGACGGCTCCCACCAGCCTAGCTAAGATTCAATAATTTCGCCGGTGGCCATGTTCACGGCGGGGGCAGTTTCCGCCCCGGCTTCGGCGAGGGAGGTATGGATGACGGCAGCCATCGCGGGCCCAATTCCGGGAACTTCCATCAGCGCTTCAATGTCAGCCTGCCTGAGCTTGCGGACGGAGCCGAAATGCTTGATCAGGGCTTTTTGCTTGGCCGGCCCCAGTCCGGGGATGCCGTCCAGCGCCGACGCCGTCATTGACTTCCCCCGCTTTTGCCGGTGGAAGGTGATCGCGAAGCGGTGCGCTTCGTCGCGGATGCGCTGCAGCAGGAACAGCGCTTCGGAAGACCGGGGCAGGATCACGGGGAACTCGCTGTCCGGAACCCAGACCTCCTCCAGGCGCTTGGCCAGGCCGACCACGTAGACGTCAGAGATGCCGAGGTCAGCCAGGGCGCGCGACGCCGCTGCCACCTGCGGCCTGCCGCCGTCGACTACCACCAGGTTTGGCGGATAGGCGAACTTGGCCCTGGGCGCTGCCGTCAGTGTGTCCGCGACGGGTCCGGACGCCTGGCCTGCGTGAACTTGCCCGGCCTGGGCGGAGCCGTCCCCGGCGGCGGGCACCGGGCGGTCCGGGTCGGCATCCGGAACGGCGGCAGCCGGGTCGAAGTTCTCGGCCAGATAGTGCCTGAACCTGCGGGAGACTACGTCGTACATCGAGGCGGTGTCGTCCCGCGCCGCCTCCCCGGTAATGGAGAAACGGCGGTAGTCCGACTTCTTCATCAGGCCGTCCTCCGCGACCACCATGGACGCGACGACGTTGGTGCCCTGCACATGGGAGATGTCGTAGCATTCGATGCGCAGCAGCGGAACGGGAATCTCCAGTGCCTCCTGCAGTTCAGACAGCGCCGCGGACCTGGTGGTCAGGTCACCGGCCCGCCGGCTCTTGTGCAGGCGCATGGCGTCCTCCGCGTTGCGCGTGACGGTTTCCATGAGCGTCTTTTTGTCGCCTCGCTGGGGAACCGAGATTTTGACTTTCGAGCCGCGCAGCCCGCGCAGCCAGACCTGCAGTTCTTCAGTATTGTCCGGAAGCACCGGGACGAGGACCTTGCGCGGGATCCTGTCGGACATGGCGCCCTCCCCGTAGACCTGCTGCAGCAGGTGCTCTACGATCTGCCCGGTGTCCGTGTCTTCGACCTTTTCCACGACCCAGCCGCGCTGTCCGCGGATCCGCCCGCCGCGGACGTGGAAGACCTGCACCGAGGCTTCCAGCTCATCCTGGACCAGTCCGAAGATGTCGGCGTCGGTGTCCTCGGAAAGCACGACGGAGTTGCGTTCGAAGACCTTCCTCAGGGCTGCGATGTCATCGCGGATGCGAGCCGCGGACTCATAGTCAAGGTTGGCCACTGCGTCTTTCATCCGCCGCTCCAGGTCCTGGATGAAGCGCTTGGAGTCTCCGGCCATGAAGGCGCAGAGTTCGGCGGCCAGGGCCTTGTGGTCTTCGGCGCTGATCCGGCCCACGCAGGGCGCGGAGCACTTGTCGATATAGCCCAGCAGGCAGGGGCGGCCGGTTCGTTCGGCACGCTTGAAGACGCCGGCACTGCAGGTGCGTACCGGGAAGACCCGCAGCAGGGTATCGAGAGTCTCTCGAATGGCCTTGGCCGGGTAGAACGGACCGAAGTACCGGGTGTCCTTCCGGCGGTCCCCGCGCATGACCTGGGCGCGCGGATACTTCTCGCCCATGGTGACGGCGAGGTAGGGATAGGACTTGTCGTCCCGGAACATGATGTTGAACCGCGGACTGAATTCCTTGATCCAGGTGTACTCGAGCTGGAGGGCTTCAAGTTCGGTGCCCACCACCGTCCACTCCACGCTGGTGGCCGTGAACACCATGGTGCGGGTCTTGGCCATCAGCTGCCGCGGATTGGCGAAATAGGAGTTCAGCCGGGAACGGAGGTTCTTGGCCTTGCCGACATAGATGACCCGGCGGTGCTCATCGCGGAAGCGGTATACCCCGGGTTCGGTCGGGATCTCCCCCGCCCGGGGCCGGTAGGTTGCTGGATCTGCCACTTTTCCATCCTAAGTCGGCACCGCGTCGCTGCCGGACGTACGGCCGGCCGTTTCGCGGCCCGCTGAAGTGCGCCGGTGCTAGGCGCCGTCGGGCTTGTTCTGGTTGTACGCGGCGCTTCGCTCCTGCCCGGAAAGTTCGGCGATAGCGTCCATCACCTGGTCGGTGACTCGGCGCCGCTCCGGAAGGGCATGCTGGGGTCCGGTCTTGGAAAAGTACAGCGGGCGCCCCACCGCCATCGTGAAGGGCCGGGGCTTGACCCATTTCTTTCCGGCGGGCTGGAGCTTTTCCGTTCCGATCAGCCCCACCGGCACCACGGGTGCGCCCGAGGTGAGGGCGAGCCAGCCGACCCCGGTGCGGCCGCGGTAGAGCAGGCCGTCGCGGGAGCGGGTTCCTTCGGGGTAGATGCCGATCCCGCCCCCGGACTCCAGTACGTCGAGCAGCGACTTCAGGGCAGCGACGCTGGCCGCCTGCTGGCCGCGTTCCACCGGGATGGACCCCACGCTCTCAAAAAAGCTGCGCATGGCTGCACCTTTCAGCCCCGGGGTGGTGAAGTACTCCGCTTTGGCGAAGAATCCGACCTTCCGCGGCATCAGGGCCTGGATGAGCACGCTGTCCAGGAAGGAGAGATGGTTGGCGGCAACGATGAAGGGTCCGGACGAGGGCACGTGCTCCAAGCCGGTTACGGTGGGCCGGCACAGGCTGATCAGGCCGCGTGTGCTGGAACGGGTCAGGTTATACAGCCCCACGGGCACCTGCCGTTTCCGCCGCGGACCGCACGGCGTCCCTGAGCTGGCCGGGGAGGTCAACGACGGCGGCAGCGCCTGCTGCTGCCAGTTCCCCCGGGGCAGCGAAACCCCAGGACACCCCGATGCAGGGAACGCCGTTTGCTGCGGCACCGTGCACGTCGTGCATCCGGTCGCCGATCATGACTGCGGCGGAATACTCTCCCGCATGGCGCTCCAGGGCCGCCCGGATGATGGAAGTTTTTCCGTCTGCGGCCACGGCCCGCTCGTCGGCAGGTGAACCGTGCACGGAAGCGAAAAGGTGTCCAAGGCCCTGGACGCGAAGCAGATCGCCGGCAAGCGGCTCCGGTTTCTGCGTTGCGACTGCAGTGATGCAGCCGGCGTCACGGAGTTCCCGGACGGCGTCGGCGATGCCGGGGTAGGGCCGGCTGGCGGCCATTCCCGTGTCCCGGTAGCCCCGGCGGTAGTGCGCGATCACGGTGTCCAGCTGGTCGGCCGGCACCCGGGCTATACGCGTCAGGGACTCTGACAGGGCCGGTCCCACCATCTGCTGGAGGTCCGCGGGCGGCGGGACGGGGAGTCCGGAAGCGGCAAGCGCCGCACTAATGCCGCCGGTGATGCTGCCTGCAGGGTCTACAAGGGTCCCGTCGAGATCGAAGAGGACCAGGAGCCGGAGATGTTTCACCGGCCTAGCTTCCCACAGAGGAACGGTCACCGGGAAAAACGTATGACGCGGAAGGAATATGTCTCCGGCATGCCGGGCCTCCTTCCGGGAACCCTAGCTGAGGATCTCGGCCAGGAAATGCCCGGTGTGGCTCTCGGGCGACTTCGCCACCTTCTCGGGGGTTCCGGAGGCGACAACCTGGCCGCCGCCCGTACCGCCGTCGGGACCGAGGTCGATGATCCAGTCGGCGCTCTTGATGACATCGAGGTTGTGCTCGATGGTGATTACGGTGTTCCCCTTGTCCACCAGGCCCTGCAGGACCATGAGCAGTTTGCGGACATCCTCGAAGTGCAGCCCGGTGGTGGGCTCGTCAAGGACGTAGACGCTGCGGCCGTTGGAGCGCTTCTGCAGCTCGGCGGCCAGCTTCACGCGCTGGGCTTCGCCGCCGGACAGGGTGGTCGCCGGCTGTCCCAGGCGCACGTAGCCCAGTCCAACGTCCACCAGGGTGTTCAGGTGCCGGGCAATCGGGCTGAAAGCTGCAAAGAACTCTGCGGCCTCGGCAATCGGCATGTCCAGGATCTCGGCAATGTTCTTGCCCTTGTAATGGACTTCCAGGGTTTCGCGGTTGAAACGGGCGCCGTGGCAGACCTCGCAGGGCACGTAGACATCCGGAAGGAAGTTCATTTCGATCTTCAGCGTTCCGTCACCGTGGCAGGCTTCGCAGCGGCCGCCCTTCACGTTGAAGGAGAACCGTCCCGGCAGGTAGCCGCGTACTTTGGCTTCGGTGGTCTCCGCGAACAACTTGCGGATGTGGTCGAAGACGCCGGTGTAGGTGGCCGCGTTGGACCGCGGGGTGCGTCCGATGGGGCTCTGGTCAACGTGGATGACCTTGTCCAGGTGCTCCAGGCCGTCCACCTGGGTGTGGCGGCCGGCCACGTGCTTGGCGCCGTTGAGCTTGCTGGCCAGCACCCGGTAGAGGATGTCGTTGATGAGGGTGGACTTGCCGGAGCCGCTCACCCCGGTGACCGCGGTGAAAACGCCCAGCGGGATGTTGACGGTGAGGTTGCGCAGGTTGTTTTCCCGTGCGCCGATGATCTTCAGCTGGCGGGCCTTGTCGATCTTGCGGCGCTTGGCCGGAATTTCGATCTTCCGCCGGCCGGCGAGGTAGTCACCCGTGATGGAGCGGGTGTTGGTCAGGAGCTCGGACAAGGGGCCGGAGTGGACGATTTCGCCGCCGGCCTCCCCCGCACCGGGTCCCACATCGACAATCCAGTCGGCTTCGTGGATGGTGTCTTCGTCGTGTTCAACCACGATGAGGGTGTTGCCGAGGTTGCGCAGCCGCGCCAGCGTCTCGATGAGGCGGCGGTTGTCCCGCTGGTGCAGACCGATGGAGGGTTCGTCGAGGACGTACAGGACGCCCACCAGGCCGGAACCGATCTGGGTGGCCAGGCGGATGCGCTGGGCTTCGCCGCCGGACAGGGTCGCGGCCGGGCGGTCCAGGCTGAGGTATTCGAGTCCGACGTCGAGCAGGAAGGTCAGGCGTGCCTTGATCTCCTTGAGGACCTGCTCGCCGATCTTCGCCTCACGCGGCGTCAGGGTCAGGTTCTCGAAGAAGTCTGCAGCGTCCCGCAGCGGCATGCCGCTGACCTCGGCGATGTTGCGCTTGTTGATCAGGACCGAGAGCGAAGCCGGGTTCAGTCGCGCACCGCCGCACTCCGGGCAGGCAATTTCGCGCATGTACTCTTCGTAGCGGTCCCGCGAGCTCTCAGACTCGGTTTCCTGGTGCTTGCGCTTGATGTACCCGATGACGCCTTCGAACCCGGTGGTGTATTTCCGTTCGCGGCCGAAGCGGTTGCGGTACTGCACGACGACCTTGTGGTCCTTGCCGTGCAGGATGGCCTCGCGTGCCTTGGCGGGGAGCTTCTTCCACGGAACGTCCATGGAGAAGCCCATGTCCTTGGCCAGTCCAGCGAGCAGGCGGTTCCAGTACTCACTGGTCGCGGTACCCATGGACCAGGGGGCGATTGCTCCCGCAGCAAGGCTCAGGTTCGGATTGGGAACAACGAGTTCTTCATCGACTTCCAGGCGTGAGCCGATGCCGGTGCAGACAGGGCAGGCACCGAACGGGTTGTTGAAGGAGAAGGACCGGGGTTCGATCTCGTCAATGGCCAGCGGATGTTCATTCGGGCAGGCCAGGTGTTCCGAGAAGGAACGGATCCTCTCGGGGCTGTCCTCTTCCAGATCCACAAAGTCGGCCAGCACCCGGCCGTCGGCCAGTCCCAGCGCGGTTTCCACGGAATCGGTAAGCCGCTGCCGGATGCCTTCCTTGGCAACCAGGCGGTCAACGACCACCTCGATGGTGTGTTTGTACTGCTTGCCGAGCTTGGGCGGATCCGAAAGCTGGATCTGCTTCCCGTCCACCTTTGCCCGGGAATAGCCCTTGGCGGCAAGGTCCTTGAACAGGTCCACGAATTCGCCCTTGCGGCCCCGGACCACCGGCGCCAGGATCTGGTAGCGGGTGCCCTCTTCCAGTTCCAGCAGCTGGTCCGTGATCTGCTGGGGCGTCTGCCGGCTGACCGGCTCACCGCAGACCGGGCAGAACGGGGTGCCTACGCGGGCCCAGAGCAGGCGCATGTAGTCGTGGATTTCGGTGATGGTGCCGACCGTGGACCGCGGGTTCTTGCTGGTGGACTTCTGGTCGATCGACACCGCGGGAGAAAGCCCCTCGATGAAGTCGACATCCGGCTTGTCCACCTGGCCCAGGAACATCCGGGCGTAGGAGGACAGCGACTCCACGTATCGGCGCTGGCCCTCGGCAAAGATGGTGTCGAAGGCCAGGGAGGACTTGCCGGACCCGGACAAGCCGGTGAACACGATCATGGCGTCCCGGGGAAGGTCCAGGTCGACGTTGCGCAGGTTATGTTCCCGGGCGCCCTTAACGACCAGACGGGAGAGATCTGCGCTCTGATGCGGATTTTGGCCAGGAGTCAGTGAAGTCGCGATAGACACGTTTTCCACTGTAGATCAATCCTGATTCGAAAATGTATTCGACGGCAGGCGTGTTCACCCCTGGCGTAGGGCCGCTTCCACGTAGGAGAGCGCGGCCTTCGGATCCATGCCGTTGGCCTTGACCGCGTCGGCAAAGACACGGGCCGCCTCGGCGACACGCCTGCGGCCGTTGTCTCCGGCGGCAGCCACGACAGTACCTGCGCGGGACCGGGTCGTGACGATCTCTGCCTGCTCCAGCTCACGGTAGGCCCGGGCGACGGTATTGACGGCCAGTCCCAGCTGGGCGGCCAGCGCCCGGACAGGAGGCAGCCGGGTTCCGACAGCCAGGGTTCCGTCATTGGCGGCATCGAGGATCTGCAGCCGCAGCTGTTCGAAGGGCGGGACCGAACTGGTTCCGTCGATCCGCACCCAGCCGAGTACGCCGTCGTCCATGCCACCGCTTTCTGTTCTGCTGTCTGCGCCCGCCCGTGCGGGGTCCTGATCCATCTTGCCACGCCAGGGCTGCCAGCGGGCGGTTCGGGGTGCGGCGGCGGGACTATTCGGGGAGTTCTGCCGCGGTGGCCGGTTCGCTGAACTGGGAGCGGTAGAGCTCCGAATAGAAGCCGCCGGCCTCCAGCAGGGCTTCGTGCGTGCCCTGCTCCACGATCCTGCCCTCCCGCACTGCCAGGATGACGTCCGCGTCCCTGATGGTGGAGAGACGGTGGGCGATCACGAAACTGGTCCGTGCCTCTCGCAGGGCTCCGAGCGCGAGCCGGATAGCTACTTCGGTACGGGTGTCCACCGAACTGGTGGCCTCGTCCAGTATCAGGATTGCCGGGTTGGCCAGCCAGGCGCGGGCGATCGTCATGAGCTGCCGCTGGCCCTGGCTCAGCGATCCGCCGTCGGCGCCCAGGACAGTGTCATATCCCTCGGGCAGTGAACGGACGAAGTGGTCCACATGCGTGGCCTGGGCAGCGGCAACGATCTGCTCCTCGGTGGCATCCGGTGCTCCGTATGCCAGGTTCTCCCGGATCGTTCCTTCGAACAGCCAGGCATCCTGCAGCACCATGCCGATGCAGCGGCGCACGTCGTCCCGCGTCATGTCCATGGTGTTGACCCCGTCAATGGTGATCTCCCCGGCGTCAATGTCGTAGAAACGCATCAGGAGGTTCACCAGGGTGGTTTTTCCAGCACCGGTGGGTCCCACGATCGCGACGGTTTGCCCCGGCTTGGCCTCGAAGGAAAGATCCTGGATCAGGGGGGCATCCGGGGAGTAGGAGAAGGACACGTGGCGGAAGGCGACGTCTCCGCGGACCAGGCCCGGCCGGACCGGGTCCTTCGGATCGGGTCCCATTTCGGGCGCATCGAGCAGGGCGAAGACACGTTCAGCCGAGGCAATGCCGGACTGGAGCATGTTGATCAGTCCGCCGAGCTGTCCCAGGGGTTGGCTGAACTGCCGGCTGTACTGGACGAACGCCTGCACTCCCCCAATGGACAAGGCACCGCCGGCAACCTGGATACCGCCAACGACGGCGACCGCCACATAGTTGAGGTTCGAAATGAACGTCATGGTCGGCATGATGATTCCGGAAACGAACTGTGCCCGGAAGGAGGATGAATAGAGCGACTCGTTGGCCGGCTGGAATCCTTCAACGACGCGCTCCTGCTGGCCAAACGCCTTCACCACGTCCTGTCCGGTGAACATCTCCTCGATGTAGCCGTTAACCTCGCCCGTGGTCTTCCACTGCGCTTTGAACTGAACCTGCGAGCGCCGGGCGATCAGGATGGTCACCAGCGCTGACAGGGGGACGGTAATCAGTGCGATCAGTGCCAGCAGCGGCGAGATCCACAGCATCATGCCCAGCACCCCGATGATGGTGAGCACTGAGGTAATGACCTGGGTGATGCTCTGGGAAAGAGTCTGCGCCAGGTTGTCGATGTCATTGGTGACCCGGCTCAGCACGTCGCCGCGGGACTGGCGCTGGAAGTGGGACATGGGCAGACGGAACAGTTTCGCGTCTACGTCCCGGCGCAGGCGGTACATGGCGTTCTGCACGACCCGGGCCGTTACGCGTGCCTGCGCCCAGCCGAAGAAAAAGGAAGCCAGGTAGATGGCAAGCACTCCGGCCAGGAGGGCTGCCAGGGCATCGAAGTCGATTCCCTGGCCCGGTACGGCGTCCATGGCAGCGAGCATGTCGGCGAGCTGGTCCTCGCCTGAGGAGCGCAGGGCCTGCACCTGGTCTGCCTTCGGGACCCCCGGAGCCAGCGTCGCCCCGATGACTCCGTCGAAGATGACATTGGTTGCGTCACCGAGGACCTTTGGTGCCGTGACTGCGAGCGCGACGGAGACGATGCCGAACACCAGGACTGCCGCGACCCGCCAGCTGTCCGGGGAGAGCAGGCGGAGCAGGCGGGCCGTGGAGGAGGCGAAGTTGACCGGCTTGGCTGCCGGTGCGCGCCCGTGCATGCTCACAGGGCCTCCTCCGGCGTGAGCTGGGAGGACACGATCTCGCGGTAGGCAGGACTGGACTCCATCAGCTCGGCATGGCTGCCGATCCCGGAGATACGCCCTTCCTCAAGGACCACGATCCGCGCGGCGTCCGTAATCGTGTTGACCCGCTGGGCAACGACCACCACCGTCGCGTGCGCGGTCCGTTCCTTCAGGGCCGCGCGGAGCCTCGCATCAGTGGCGAAGTCCAGGGCCGAGAAGCTGTCATCGAAGAGGTAGATGTCCGGCTGGACCACCAGCGCCCTGGCGATGGCCAGCCGCTGCCGCTGCCCGCCGGAGAAGTTCCCGCCGCCCTGCTCCACCCCGTGATCGAGTCCGCCTTCGGCTGCACGCACGAAATCCGCCGCCTGCGCAATCTCCAGTGCCTCCCAGAGTTCGTCGTCCGTGGCGTCCGGCTTCCCGAACCTGAGGTTGGTGGCAATGGTCCCGGAGAACAGGTGTGCCCGCTGCGGGACCAGACCGATTCCGCTGCGGAGGGACTGCAGCGTTACTGCGGCGGTGTCCTGTCCGTCTACGGTGATGTGTCCCGCAGTCGGGTCCAGCAGCCGCGGGACCAGGTTGAGCAGTGTGGACTTTCCCGATCCCGTTGAACCAATGACCGCCGTCGTCTGCCCTGGAAGTGCTTCGAAAGTGATGCCGTGAAGTACCGGGGCCTCGGCGCCTGGATACGTGTAGCCCACGTCCGAGAACACCAGCCGGCCGCCGTCGTACTCCAATGCCGCGGCACCGGGCGCGTCCTGCACGCTGGTGCGCGTGTCCAGCACTTCATAGATGCGCTCTGCGCACACCGCCGCGCGGGGAAGCATCATGATCATGAACATCGACATCAGAACTGCCATCAGGATCTGCATGATGTAGGCGATGAACGCGGTGAGGGCGCCAATCTGCATCTGCCCCGCATCGATCCGGAAGGCTCCGAACCACACCACCGCAACAGTTGCCAGGTTGGCCACCAGCATCGTTGCCGGGAACAGGAGCGCCAGGTACTGCGAGACACGCAGCTGGGTGCCCGTGAGATCACGGTTGGCGCCGTCGAAGCGCTGCTCCTCTGTCCGTTCCCGGACAAAGGCGCGGATGACGGCGATGCCCATGATCTGCTCCCGCAGGACCCCGTTGACGCGGTCGATTTGCCGCTGCGCCCTCCTGAACAGCGGGACCAGGCGCCGCAGGACCAGGATGATGACCACGAACAGGACAGGCAGGATCAGCAGCAGGATCCCTGACAGCGGAATGTCCTGGTTCAGTGCCAGCAGGACGCCGCCCACCCCCATGATCGGTGCGGAGACCATCATGGTCATGGTCATCAGCAGGGACATCTGAACCTGCTGGACATCGTTGGTGGTGCGCGTGATGAGCGACGGCGCGCCGAACATCCCCACCTCCCGGGCGGAGAACGTCTCCACGTTGGTGAAGAGCGCCCCGCGCACGTTCCGGCCCACCCGCATGGCGGTCCGGGCGGAGTAGTAGGTGGCCGCGACGGAACACACGACCTGTCCTGCAGTGACCGCAAGCATCCATGTCCCGATGGACGCGATGGTGCCGGTATCCCCCTTCACGACGCCCTGGTCAATGATGTCCGCGTTCAGCGTGGGCAGGAACAGCGTGGCAGCGGTCTGCAGGAACTGCAGGATGACGACGATTGCGACGGCGCCCTTGTAGGGTGCCAGGTTGTCTCGAACGAGCCTTACAAGCACCCTGTCCTCCCGGGATAGCCCGGCAGTACGCCGGCACCATAAGAACGTACGCCCGGGCACCGGGGAGGTACAAGGGATTGACGCGTCTGGGTGTGCGTCCCTCGGCTGCCTCTAGACTAAGGCGCATGCTGGATACCCAAAATGTTTCTATTCGAAGTGCCTCCGTGGGTTCTATGGACAACAACGTCTATGTGCTGACGGCCAAGAATTCAGGAGACCAGGTGCTCATTGATGCGGCGGATGACTTCGCCCGCATCCAGGAAGTGCTCGACGCCGGTGCAGGCGACCTGTACGGCGGAGTGTCGCAGGCCTCGGTGCGGATGATCATCACCACGCACAGCCACTGGGACCATGTGCGGGCGCTCGCCGAGGCAGCCGAAGCCACCGGCGCGCGCACCGCCGCGGGATCCGAAGACATCGCCGACATCCCGGTCCCCACGGACGTTCCCCTCAAGCACGGCGATGTGCTGGACTTCGACGGGTTCGACCTGGAAGTCATTGGTCTCCGCGGCCACACCCCCGGATCCGTTGCCCTGCTCTTCCGGGACCCAGACGGGCCCGCCCACTTGTTCACCGGTGACTCCCTCTTCCCCGGAGGCGTCGGAAATACGCAGAAGGATCCGGCGCGGTTCTCGTCGCTGATCAACGACGTAATCGAACGTATCTTCGAATACCTGCCCGATGACACGATCGTGCATCCGGGCCACGGCGCCGGCACCACCCTGGGAGCAGAGCGGCCGCACCTGGCGGAGTGGAAGGAGCGGGGCTGGTAGGAACTGCCCTGCCCGGTTAGGCGCGCTTGCGGGCCACCAGGAAGATCCGGCGGAACGGAAAGACAGTTCCCCAGCTCTTGGGCGGGTAGGCAGTCCGCAGGAGCTGGCCGTACTCCGCTTCGAAAGCCTGGTAATCCCCGGCCGGCAGTGCATTCATGACCGGACGAAGCGCTGTGCCGCGCACCCAGTCAAGGACAGGGTCGGATCCGGCCAAAACCTGCTGGTAGCTGGTTTCCCACACATCGGCGTCGTATCCGGCCTCTACCAGCAGTTCCAGGTACTCATCGGGTTCAGACACGGAGTCTTCTCCCCGCAGGACACCCGCGAGCGCCGAGGACCACCGGGGAGTCTGGGCGAGTTCGCGCATGAGCACGTGGGAAAGCGCGCCGAAGTTGCCCGGGACCTGGACAGCGATCCACGATCCGGCATCAAGCTGCTTGGACCAGTGCCGGAGGAGTTCCTGGTGTCCGGGCACCCACTGCAGTGCCGCATTGGAAAGCAGTACCCCGGGACCCTGCCCCTGCGGCGGCTCCCAGTCCTGGATGCTTCCGGCGGAGAAGTCCAGGTTGGCCGGCGCACCCTCCAAGGCACGGGCTGAGCCGATCATGTCCACGGACGAATCGATCCCCCGCACTGCTGCGTCCGGCCAGCGCGCAGCCAGGACAGCGGTCAGTTCCCCGCTCCCGCAGCCGAGATCAGTGACCCATGCCGGAGCATCTGCTCCGACCCGGCCCAACAGGTCATGGAACGGCCGGTCCCGGAGGCCGGAGAAGCGCGAATACTGTGTGGGATCCCATTTCATGGCCGCGAGCCTAGCAGTCCGTACTGCCGCGAACGGGCATTTCCCCCGCCCGGCTAGGCTGGTAGTGCAATGAAACTACTTGAACAGCTGCCCGCCGCAGCATCCAACACCGCCGCCGTCGACCCGGACGCCCTCTACATGGCCTTCCTGGAATGGGTGGAAAGCCGCGGAATGTCCCTGTACCAGGCCCAGGATGAGGCCGTGATGGAGCTGGTGTCCGGCCATAACGTCATCCTCGCCACGCCTACGGGGTCCGGAAAGTCCATGGTTGCCATAGCGGCACACTTCTACGCCATGGCACTCGACGAGCGCAGCTACTACACCGCGCCGATCAAGGCACTGGTGTCGGAGAAGTTCTTTGCTCTCTGTGACATTTTCGGCGCGGACAACGTCGGAATGGTGACCGGGGATTCCTCCGTGAACAAGGACGCCCCCATCATCTGCTGCACTGCGGAGATCCTCGCGAACATCGCCCTGCGGGAAGGACCGGACGCCGACGTCGGGACCGTCATCATGGACGAGTTCCACTTCTACTCCGATCCGCAGCGCGGCTGGGCCTGGCAGGTTCCCCTCCTCGAGCTGCCCCAGACGCAGTTCCTGCTGATGTCCGCCACCCTGGGCGACATGACCCGGATCGCCACGGAGCTTTCCGAGCTCACCAACCGGGACACCGTCACCGTGACGTCAGTGGAGCGGCCCATCCCGCTGCACTACTACTACGTCGAGACGCCCGTCCAGGAATCCCTGGAAGAACTGCTGGCCACCAAGCAGGTTCCGGTCTATGTGGTGCACTTCAGCCAGATCGAAGCGATCGACCGCGCCCAGGCACTGATGAGCATCAACGTCTGCACCCGCGAGGAAAAGGACCGGATCGGCGAGCTGATTGCCGGTTTCCGCTTTGCTCCGGGCTTCGGCAAGACCCTCAACCGGCTGGTCCGGCACGGAATCGGCGTGCATCACGCGGGCATGCTTCCCAAGTACCGGCGCCTGGTGGAGCAGCTGGCCCAGGCCGGCCTGCTGAAGGTCATCTGCGGAACCGACACCCTCGGCGTCGGCATCAACGTGCCGATCCGCACCGTGCTCATCACGGCCCTCAGCAAGTACGACGGCGTACGCACCCGGCCGCTGAAGGTCCGCGAATTCCACCAGATCGCCGGGCGTGCCGGCAGGGCCGGTTATGACACGGCCGGAACCGTCGTCGTGCAGGCCCCGGAGCACGTGATTGAGAACGCCAAGGCGATGGCGAAAGCCAAGGCGAAGTTCGGCGATGACCAGAAGAAGCTGCGCCAGGTGGCAAAGAAGAAGCCGCAGGCAGGCTTTGTCTCCTGGGGCGAACCTACATACAAGAAGCTGGTGGAGGGTACCCCCGAGCCGCTGACCTCCAGCTTTAACGTCACCCACGCCATGCTGCTGAACATCCTGGAACGTCCCGGGGATCCGTTCCGGGCCGCGAAGCACCTGCTCACCCACAACCATGAGACCAGGGCTTCGCAGCTGAAGCTGATGCGCAAGGCACTGGGGATCTACCGGGAACTGAAGACCGCCGGAATCGTTGAGAAGCTCCCCGCGCCCGAGCCGGACGGCCGCACCGTGAGGCTGAAGGTGCATCTGCAGCCGAACTTCGCACTGAACCAGCCGCTCTCCCCGTTCGCCATGGCTGCCCTGGAGATCCTTGACCCGGAGAGCCCCTCCTACGCCCTCGATGTTGTGTCGGTCATTGAAGCCACGCTGGAGAAACCGCGCCAGATCCTCTCCGCACAGGAAAAGAAGGCCCGCGGCGAAGCCGTGGCAGCGATGAAATCCGAGGGCATCGAGTACGAGCAGCGGATGGCCATGCTGGAGGAGGTCACCTACCCCCAGCCGCTCGCAGAGCTGCTCTTCCAGTCCTTCGAGGTCTACCGTTCCTCGGCCCCGTGGCTCGGCGACTTTGAGCTCACGCCCAAGTCGATCGTCCGTGACATGTACGAACGCGCCATGAGCTTCGGCGAATACGTGGCCTTCTACTCCCTGGCCCGGTCCGAAGGCGTGGTGCTGCGCTACCTGTCGGACTGCTACAAGGCGCTGCTGCAGACCGTGCCGCCCGAAGCCCTGCGCGAGGACCTCTCCGACATCATCGAATGGCTCGGGGAACTGGTCCGCCAGACGGACTCCTCGCTGCTGGACGAATGGGAGGAGCTGGCGGCCGGGGTCGATTCCTCAGCGGGCAGCGAACCTGTCCTGCCGCCTGCACCGGACAAGCTCACGGCCAACACACGGGCGTTCCGCGTGATGGTCCGCAACGAGATGTTCCAGCGGGTCAAGCTCTTCGCGGATGAGGACGACGCCGCCCTCGGCGCCCTGGACGGCGGCTCGGGCTGGGACGCGGAACGGTGGGCCGGGGTCCTGGATGACTACTTCGAGGAGCACGAGGACATTGACGACGGACCCGAGGCCCGGGGCCCGGCGCTGCTGATCATTAAGGAACTGGCCGATAAGTGGGAAGTCCGGCAGATCTTCAAGGACCCTGCCGGGCACCTGGACTGGGGCATCAATGCGGAAGTCGACCTCGCCGAGTCGGACGAAGCCGGCTCCGCCGTCATCCGAATTATCCACGCAGGGCGCCTGGACTAGGCTGGAAACCATGCAGATTCGAGCCGCCCGCAAAGACGACGTTCCCGTAATCCTCGAGCTCATCCATGAGCTGGCCGTCTACGAAAAGGAACCGGACGCGGTTCGGAATACCCCGCAGGCCCTGGCCGGCCACCTGTTTGCCGAGCACCCCGCAGTGTTCGCGCACGTGCTTGAGGACGAGGCAGGCGTGCAGGGCTTTGCCCTGTGGTTCCTGAACTACTCCACGTGGGAAGGGGCCCACGGCATCTGGCTGGAGGACCTCTACGTACGTCCGGAGGCCCGGGGCCGCGGATACGGGAAGGCGCTGCTGCGCAGCCTGGCCCAGCTCGCCGTCGAGCGCGGCTACGCCCGGGTGGAATGGTGCGTCCTGAACTGGAACGAGCCGTCCATTGCCTTCTACAAGTCCCTGGGGGCCCAGCCCATGGATGAGTGGACGACCTACCGCCTCACCGGCGGAGCACTGGAGGATTTCGGCACCCCGGGCGCGGCATGAGCGTGCCGCACACCGCTTCCAAGCCGGTGAATGTCCGCGGCATGCGGGTCGTGGAGCACCGCTTCACTGTTCCGCTGGACCATGCGCAGCCCGACGGCGAACAGATCACTGTTTTTGCCCGTGAGTACTCAGACCCGGGGGTCTCCCCCGTCTCCGACCTTCCCTGGCTGCTGTATCTGCAGGGCGGACCGGGAGGCAAAGGCAGCCGGCTGCTGCAGTTCGGCGGCTGGACCAAGGCTGCCTCGCGCCGCTTCCGCATCCTCATGCTGGACCAGCGCGGCACTGGACTCTCGACACCTGCCAACCGGCAGAGCCTTGCCCTGCGCGGGGATGCGGCAGCCCAGGCGGAATACCTCAGCCATTTCCGCGCGGATTCAATCGTTGCGGACGCCGAACTCATCCGGAACGCACTGGGCTCCGGTCCGTGGAGCATCTTCGGACAGTCCTACGGCGGGTTCTGTGCGCTGACCTATCTTTCTTTCGCGCCGTCGGGCCTGAAGGAGGTCCTGGTCACCGGTGGCCTGGCGCCCCTGTCCGGCCCCGCCGACCGGGTCTACCAGGCCACCTTCGGCAGGGTCGCGGCACGGAATGCGGAGTACTTCGCCAAGTACCCGGGCGACCGGGAGCTCACCACCCGGATAGCCCGCCATCTGGACGCTGTGCCCGAACAGCTGCCCGACGGCACCCGCCTGACGCCTCGGCGGTTCCAGATGGCCGGGTCCTATCTTGGCGGCAACACCCGCATGGACGGACTGCACCATCTGCTGGAAGAGGCTTTCATCGACACCCCGGACGGAATGCGTCTCTCCGACACCTTCCTGGCCGGCATGTGGCAGCTTGCCGAGCGTTCCACCAACCCGCTGTACGCCCTGATGCACGAATCGATTTACGCCCAGGGGCAGGCAACCGAATGGGCCGCCTGGCGGGTTTTGCAGTCCCGGCCGGATTTCCTGCCAGAAGCCGCGGAACCGCTGTACACGGGCGAAATGGTTTACCCCTGGTACTTCGAGGAGGACCCGGCGCTGCGTCCACTGAAGGGGGCCGCGGAGCTGCTGGCCGCGAAGTCGGACTGGCCGGACCTCTACGATCCCGGGCAGCTGGCACGCAACACCGTTCCGGCGGCGGCGGCCGTGTACACGCACGACATCTACGTGGACCGGGACCTGTCGCTGGAGACAGCCGCAGCAGTGCAGGGACTGCAGGTGTGGGAGACGGACGAGTTCCACCACGACGGAATTGCCGACGACGGTGAGGGTGTTTTCAACCGGCTGCTGGGCATGGTGCGCGGCGAAACGCCCTGAGCAGGCATGTTCCCGGTTCAAGCAGCCGAGTTCCGGCAGCCGTGGCTGGCGCCGGGATTGAGGAATATTCTGGCTGGGGCAGCGAACAGCGGCGGAAGGCCTGGCCATGGCACCCAGTACGCGTTACGACATTGCATCCCGGCCCCGGCGCGGGGCGGCCCCTCCTAACGCCCCAACCTGGCGCCGGGTCACCTCAGCGATCCTTGGCGTGCTGGCCGCACTGCTGCTCATCGCGTCGGTAACGGCCGGTTACGCAGGCAGCCTGGCCGCCAATACCGACCGGTACGTTGCTACGGTCGGGCCGGTGATCCACGACCCGGCGGTGCAGGCCGACCTCTCCGGGCAGATCAGTGAGCAGGTCACCAGCCGGCTGGATGTGAGCACCTCCGTCAATGATGCGCTCTCCGGGATTGACGACTCACGCGCATCGGAGGCACTGGCTGCCGCCGTCGCGCCCGTTGTCGCAGACCGGACCAACGCGCTCATCGACAATACCGTTGCCAAGGCGGTCGCCAGCCCGGCATTCGCGACCCTCTGGACCGACGCGAACCGCAGGGCCCATGAAGTCCTGGTCCGGGCCGTGCAGGACGATCCCGGTGGCGTCGCCGCCATTGCGCCGAACGGAGACATCACTGTTTCCACCACGGCGATGATCGGTGAAGTGAAGTCCCGGCTCCTGGCCCAGGGGGTGTCCGCGGCTACAGTCATTCCGGATGATGCCGGCCAGGATTACACCGTCTTTAACGCTCCGGGACTCGCGTCGTCGCTGTCCGCGCTGAACACCCTGGGTACGGTTGCCGCGGTCCTCCCGTGGCTGGCCGCAGCGGCAGCCGCCGCCGCTGTGCTGACGGCCCCGAACGGCCGGCGGCTTCGCTCAGGATTGGTCATCGCCGTGTCCGGTGCCGCTGCCGGGCTGGCGGCGGTGCTGGTGCTGCGGGTCCTCCAGCAGGCAGGAATCGATTCGGTGACCGGCAGTGCACTCTCACCCGATGCCGCTGCGGCACTCACGGGCGCGTTTCTGGATCCGCTGGCAGCCGCCCTGCGGACGGTGGTGGTCCTGTCCGTCCTGGCAGTGCTGGTGCTCTACGCCGCCGGACATACCAGCCGGTGGGAACCGTGGGCACTGCGGCATCAGCGGGTATGCCAGGCCGTTGCCGCAGGAATCACCTTGCTGGTGCTCTTCCTGCCCGGCCTGACCGCCGGGACCACCATCGGCATTGCCCTGGTGATGGTAGGCGTGATCGTCGTCCTGGAGGTGCTGGGCAGACGTTCCCGGACGCCGCTGGCGGCGGCGTCCGGGAATGGTCCTGCAGCGGCCGGTTGACGAACAGCCGGCTGACGATCCGGCCAGACAGAGGAACCCGTCAGACTGGCGATCCGGTCAGACTGGCGATCCGGTCAGACGAGGGCTTTGGCCTTGAGGCGGCCGAACTCGTCGTTGGTGATCAGGCCTTCATCCAGCAGGGATTTCGCTGACGAGATCTGCTCCGCCGCACTCTGGCTGCCGGCAGCGCGCCGGATGTAGGCGTCTGCCTGCTCCTGGGATTCGCTGGCCCTGCGGGCACTCCTTGATGCCATGCCGCGGCCGCGGGCAATGACGTAGACGAGGGCTGTGATGTAGGGGACGAAGAGGAGGAAAAAGATCCAGACTGCCTTCGGCGGGCGCCGTCAGGCGCAAACTACGAGAGTCCCGACGCTCAATACGCCGGCACTGGATACGCCGGCGGCGGCCCCCGACTTGATGGCCGGGAACCGCCGTCGTCCTGCTGCTGTTTGTTTGTGCCCGCCGGTTACTGCCGGGCGCCGGGATCGCGGGGATCCGAGGCGAGGAACCTTGCCCGGGCTTCATCCGTGATCTCCGGCAGTACGACGTCGGACCGTGTTTCCGCTGCCTTTTCCGCGGCCCGGTAGGTCTTGGTGACGTCGTTGTAGGCCTGGGTCCGTTCCTGGTGCGGAGCGTCCTCGCCCAGGCTGCGGTAAACGCTCAATGCGGCTTCGAGAGAGGCCACCGCGTGCACGGCCTTGGCCTTGGGGCTCAGCAGGCTGGCCACGGTGGCGATCACGATGGTGCCGAGGATGACGGCCAGCGAAACGAAGGTCGGGATCTCCGGCGCCCAGGCTACGGACTCACCGCCGTTGATGAAGGGCAGTTCGTTGACGTGCAGCGCGTGCAGGATCAGCTTGACGCCGATGAACGCCAGGATCACCGAGAGACCGTGCTTGAGGTAGATGAGCCGGTCCATCAGCCCGCCAAGCAGGAAGTAGAGCTGGCGCAGGCCCATCAGGGCGAAGATGTTGGCCGTGAAGACAATGAACGCGCTCTGGGTGAGGCCGAAGATCGCCGGAATGGAGTCGACGGCGAACATCAGGTCGGTGACACCGATGGTGATGAAGACAATGACCATCGGCGTGAAGACCTTCTTGCCGTCCACCACCGTGCGGATCTTGCCGCCGTCGAAGTTCTCGGTCATCGGCAGGAAGCCGGTGAGCTTGCGGACCAGCTTGTTGTCGCTGCCGCCCTCTTCGTCTTCACCGTTGTCCGTCGCCTGCTTCCAGGCCGTCCACAGCAGGAAGGCACCGAAGAGGAAGAAGACCCAGGAGAAGTTCTCGATCACGGCAGCGCCGATGAGAATGAAGATGCCGCGCAGGATCAGGGCAATGATGATGCCGAACATCAGCACTTCCTGCTGGTACTTACGCGGTACCGAGAAGCGGGCCATGATGATGATGAACACGAAAAGGTTGTCGATGCTGAGGCTGTACTCAGTGACCCAGCCGGCAACGAACTGGCTGCCGTATTCCGGGCCGGTGAAGATGAACATCATCACGGCGAACATGAGCGCCAGCCCGACATAGAAGCCGACCCAGAGGCCGGCTTCTTTCATGGAGGGCTCGTGGGGGCGCTTGACGACCAGGAGCAGGTCGAAAAGCAGGACCAGTCCCAGGATGATGAACGTGCCGACCTCGAAGACGACAGGTAATGCGGGCATGGGAAACAGACCTTTCAGAGCACGGAAAAAGGCGGGGAGCCTCCGTGACTACGAAAGCTGCCCCACCACCGGCAAGCAGTCTACCGCACTGCCTAGGCGTGCCCGGCGTTCTGCATCTGCCGAAGTTCCTTCTTGAGGTCCCCCACCTCGTCGCGGAGCCGGGCCGCCAGCTCGAACTGGAGCTCAGCCGCAGCGGCGTGCATCTGCTCGGTCATCGACGCGATCAGTCCGGCGAGGTCCTCCGCGGGAGCCGCGGCCAGGCCATCCTTGCGGATACCCTTGGCTCCCTTGCCTCCCTTGCCTGCCTTGCCTGTCTTGGCGGTTTCCGCCAGCAGGGCCTTGGTGTCAGCGTCTTCCCGGGCCAGTGAATCGGTGATGTCCGCAATCTTCTTGCGCAGCGGCTGCGGGTCCACGCCGCGTTCCTTGTTGTAGGCCACCTGGATGGCCCGGCGCCGGTTCGTTTCGTCAATGGCGTGGGCCATGGAGTCCGTAATCCGGTCGGCATACATATGCACCTGGCCGGAGACGTTTCGAGCAGCACGTCCAATGGTCTGGATCAGGGAGGTAGAACTGCGCAGGAACCCTTCCTTGTCCGCGTCCAGGATCGAGACGAGTGAGACTTCGGGCAGGTCCAGGCCTTCACGGAGCAGGTTGATGCCCACCAGGACATCGAAGGTGCCCAGCCGGAGTTCGCGCAGCAGCTCCACGCGGCGCAGGGTGTCGACGTCGGAGTGCAGGTACTCAACCTTCACCCCGTTTTCCAGCAGGTAACCGGTGAGGTCTTCTGCCATGCGCTTGGTCAGGGTAGTGACCAGAACGCGTTCGTCCTTTTCAGTGCGGGTGCGGATCTCCGCCAGGAGGTCGTCGATCTGGCCCTTGCTGGGCTTGACCACCACCTCGGGGTCAACCAGCCCGGTGGGCCGGATGATCTGCTCCACCACGCCATCGGACTTCCCCAGCTCGTACTTGCCCGGGGTGGCGGACATGTAGACCGTCTGTCCGATGCGCTCGAGGAACTCGTCCCATTTTAGCGGCCGGTTGTCCATGGCCGAGGGAAGCCGGAAGCCGTGCTCCACCAGCGTCCGCTTGCGGGACATGTCACCTTCATACATGGCACCGATCTGCGGGATCGTCACATGGGACTCGTCCACGACCAGTAGGAAGTCATCCGGGAAGTAATCCAGCAGGCAGTGCGGTGCCGTCCCAGGCCCGCGCCCGTCAATCCAGCGAGAATAGTTCTCGATGCCGTTGCAGAAACCCATCTGCTGCATCATTTCGAGGTCATACGTGGTGCGCATGCGCAGCCGCTGCGCTTCAAGGAGCTTGTTCTGGCTCTCCAGTTCGGAGAGGCGTTCGCGGAGTTCGTTTTCGATCCCGGTGATGGCGCGGTTCATCCGCTCCGGTCCGGCAACGTAGTGCGAGGCCGGGAAGACGTACATCTCCTCCTCGTCCTGGATCAGGTCACCGGTCAGGGGATGCAGCGTCTGGATGCTCTCGATCTCGTCACCGAAGAACTCGATGCGCAGTGCCTGTTCTTCATACATCGGGATGATTTCCACGGTATCGCCGCGGACCCGGAACGTGCCGCGGTGGAAATCCATGTCGTTGCGCACGTACTGCATGGATACGAACCGGCGAAGCAGGTCATCCCGGTTCATCTGCATGCCGCGGCGCAGCGTCACCATGCCCTTGATGTACTCTTCCGGCGTTCCAAGGCCGTAGATGCAGGAGACCGTTGCAACGACAATGACGTCACGCCGGGTCAGCAGGGCGTTGGTGGCCGAGTGGCGCAGGCGCTCGACTTCCTCGTTGATGGAGGAGTCCTTCTCGATGAAGGTGTCCGTCTGGGGGACGTAGGCCTCGGGCTGGTAGTAATCGTAGTAGGACACGAAGTACTCGACGGCGTTATTGGGCAGCAGTTCCCTGAACTCGTTCGCCAGCTGGGCCGCCAAGGTCTTGTTCTGCACCAGCACCAGCGTGGGCCGCTGCACCTGCTCCACCAGCCAGGCAGCAGTGGCGCTCTTGCCCGTGCCGGTGGCGCCCATCAGGACGACGTCCTTTTCACCGGCCTGGATGCGTTCTGCCAGTTCCTTGATGGCAGTCGGCTGGTCGCCGGCGGGCGAGTAGTCACTGATGACTTCAAAAGGGGCGACAACGCGTTTGATGTCCTGCGCAAGACTCATGGTTCAACGCTACTCCGGGACGCGGTCAGGTGCTGTCCGTATTGCTGACGGCATAACGTGCGGACCTGCTCCCGAGCTACTCCTGCTGCGCTGCCCGCAGGCGTTCCCGGTTCAGCGGAACAAGGCGGGTCCGCCACAGTTCGCGGACTGCCCCGACCAGCTCTTCAGGGCTTCCGGTGTTCTGGAGCACGACGTCGGCAGCAGCTGCCCGCTGTTCCGCACTGGCCTGTGCGTTGATCCGGGCCTGCGCGTCGGCGGGGTCCATCCCCCGGTCGCGGATCATCCGCTCGAGCCGGACCGCTTCGGGTGCTTCGACCACCAGGACGAAATCGAACGCGGCGGCCTGCCCGGTCTCCACCAGCAGCGGGATGTCCTGGACCAGGATGCCGTCCCGGGGTACCTGGGCTGCCAGCTCCGCAGCGCGGGCCCGTACCAGCGGATGGACGATGGCGTTCAGCGTTTCCCGCTTTGCAGCGTCGCCAAAGACCAGAGCTGCCAGGGCCGGGCGATCCAGGCTGCCGTCAGCGGCAAGGATCCCCGGGCCAAACTCCCGCACGACCGCGGCAAGGCCTTCAGTACCCGGTGCCACCACTTCGCGGGCCAGGGCATCGGCGTCCACCAGCACCGCCCCGCAGTCCACAAGTGTCCGGGCGACCAGGGATTTACCGGCGGCAATTCCGCCGGTGAGACCAACTTTCAGCATGGCCACCACCCTACCCCGGCTCCCCGGCACTCCCCCGGAGCGCTCTTCGGCGGCACCGCAAACTAGACTGGGTCAGTGAGTGAATTGGGTGCGGTGGAGGGACGGTATACAACCCTCGCCGGAGAGCACCGGACCGAGCTTGAGATCAAGCGTTCCCGCTTCATTACCGTGCTGCGGCGCACTGAAACCGAAGAAGAGGCCCGCGCGCTGGTGGCTCAGCTGCGCCGGGAGTTCCACGATGCCCGGCACCACTGCAGCGCCTTTGTCCTGGGGCCCGGCCGGGAGGTCCAGCGCTCCAGTGACGACGGGGAACCCTCGGGAACCGCCGGCCTTCCCATGCTCGAGGCCCTGACCAAACGCGAGACTTTTGACGGCGCGGCAGACCTGAGCGACATCACGGTTGTGACAGTGCGCTATTTCGGCGGGATTCTCCTCGGCGCCGGAGGGCTGGTCCGCGCATACTCCGAGTCTGTCTCGTCGGCTTTATCCACCGCTCCCCTCCTGCAGCGCGCCCGCATGCAGCTTTACGCGGTGCCGGCCTCCCACGCCGGTGCCGGACGCCTGGAGAATGACCTCCGGAATGCCGGGTATACCGTCCGCGGGACCGAGTACGGCGCCGGCGGCGCCGTCATCACGGTCGCACTTCCCGACACCGCCGGGTCCGGCTCCGCATTCCAGGACCGGCTCGCTGCGCTCAGCGCGGGCGACGTCGAAGCCGAACCGCTAGCCACTGAATGGATTGACCTGTGAGCACTGCTTCTTCTTTTGCCTTCGAGTCCCTGGGCCGGGCCCCCGACGTCGAAGCCGGGAATCTCCAGGCGTGGGACACTGCCGACACACTGCTGCTGGACACTGCAGCCGGGGACCTGGCAGGCGCTGCTCCGGGAACAATCTCGGTCATCGGCGATTCCTACGGCGCCCTTACCCTGGGCACTGCCGCCCTTCACGGTTCACGCCAGATCCGTGTGCAGCAGGATCCGCTCTCCGGGGAGCTGGCCCTGGACCGCAACGCCCGGGCACTGGATCTGACCGGCGCCTATACGCACTGCAGGCTGGAGGAGGGTCTCGTCGCGGATGCACGGATTGTGCTGCTGCGGCTGCCCCGTTCCCTGGACGCACTGGAAGAAATCGCCCGGCTGATCGCCGGCCATGCCGCTCCCGATGTCCGGATCTATGCCGGCGGACGGATAAAGCACATGACCACCGCCATGAACGATATCCTGGGCAGGTACTTCGATACGGTGACGGCCAGCCTGGCCCGGCAGAAGTCACGGGTCCTTGTGGCAGGCGGGAGGCGCCCGGCTGAAGAACTCCCGCCGTCCCGCTTCCCGCTCAAGGCAGCGTACGACGTCGGCCTTCCACAGCCGCTTCAGCTGAGGGCCCGCGGCGCCGCTTTTGGCGGTGCGTCACTGGACCCCGGCACCCGGTTCCTGCTCCCATTCCTGTCCCAGGCGCGGACGGCGGACCAGGCAGTGGATCTGGGGTGCGGCAATGGGGCAATCGCCGCTTACCTGGCACTGACCCGGCCGGGAGCGGGCGTGTTGGCAACGGATCAGTCCGAAGCTGCCGTCGCCTCCACCATCCTGACGATGGAGGCCAACGGTCTTGGGGAACGTGCCACCGTACAGCGGGCGGATGCGCTGTCCTGGCTGGCCGACGGGTCCCAGGATCTGGTGGTCCTGAATCCGCCGTTCCATATCGGAGCCACTGTGCACACCGGAATCGCGCTGAAACTCTTCGCCGACGCAGCCCGTGTGCTCCGTCCCGGCGGGGAGCTTTGGACCGTCTGGAACTCTCACCTGGCCTACCGGCCTGCGCTGAACCGGCTTGTAGGGCCTACCGCGCAGGTTGCCCGCAACCCCCGGTTCACGGTCACCGTGTCCACCCGGCGCTAGGCAGCGGGGCGGCTCGAAAAGCCGCATCAAGAATCTTGAGAGAGCGCTCTCTTGACAGTGAAGCCCGTCACATCTAGGCTCTCAGCAACGTCAGAGAGCGCTCTCTCGCCCGGTTCTGGATTTTTGGGCCGCAGCGGACTCTCTGGGCAGATCCATAGTCAGAGTCCCGTCCCAGGACAAGCCAGCTTCTTTTCGGCGCGGTCCTTCCCGGGATTATCAACCGGTAAGACACACAAAGGAGTGACCGTGAATAAGTTTCGACATTCGGCAGCGGCGGTGGCAGGAGCCGCAGCCGTGGCGCTGCTCGCCGTCGGCTGCGGCGGCGGCAGCGGCGAAGCCGGCACCGAAGAGAACCCGCTTGAACTCACCATCACCACATTCGGCACGTTCGGCTATGACGATCTCTATGGCGAGTACGAAGACGCCAACCCGGGGATCAAGATCAAGGCCAACAACATCGACCGGGGCGCCAACGCCCAGACCGATCTGTTCACCAAGCTCGCGGCCGGCTCAGGCGTGAGCGACGTCGTAGCCCTGGAGGAGGGCTGGCTGGGTTCCGTCATGGAGGTCTCCAACGAGTTCGTCGACCTGAACGAGTACGGCGCCGCCGACATCAAGGACAACTGGGTTGACTGGAAGTTCAAACAGGGCACGGACGCGGACGGCCGGGTTATCGGCTACGGCACGGACATCGGACCCCAGGGGCTGTGCTACAACGGCAAGCTCTTTGAAGCCGCAGGCCTGCCCAGCGACAGGGAATCAGTCGCGGAGCTGTTTGGCGGAGACGACGCCACGTGGGAGCGCTATTTTGAGCTGGGACAGCAGTATCACGACAAGACCGGACTGGCCTGGTATGACCAGTCCGGCTTCGTCTGGAACTCCATGGTCAACCAGATGGACGAGGGGTACTACACCAAGAGCGGGGAGCTGAACATCGAGGGCAATGCCGCGATGAAGGAACAGTTCCTGCAGCTGGCTGCAGGAACCGAGGCCGGCCTCTCCGCCAATGAGACAAAGTGGGACTGGGGCACAGGCAAGGCCTTCACTGACGGTTCCTTCGCCACGTTCGTCTGCCCCGGGTGGATGCTGGGCACCATTCAGGAGCAGCTGGAATCCGCCGGCGGCGGAGCTGACTCAGGCTGGGACTTTGCCGACGTCTTCCCCGGTGGCGCTTCCAACTGGGGTGGTGCCTTCCTGGCAGTGTCCGAGTCTTCGGAGCACAAGGAAGAGGCGGCCAAGCTCGCTGCGTGGCTGACGGCGCCCGAACAGCAGGTCAAGCAGTCAGCAGCTGCCAACAACTTCCCAAGCACCATTGAGGCGCAGCAGACGCTCGTCGAGGAAGCTGTTCCCAACCCGATGTTCAATGACGCCCCGACGGGTGCCATCCTGGCTTCCCGTGCTGAAGGCGTGATCGCCCAGTTCAAGGGACCCGACGACTCCGTCATCCAGGAGAACGTGTTCGGTGCAGCCCTCGTGCCGCTCGATGCCGGCAAGACCGACGGTGAAGCCGCGTGGAATGAGGCCATCAAGCTCCTCAACGATCTGGTAGTCAAGGATTAGTGCAGACGGACGGGGCCTCCGGTATTCCGGAGGCCCCGTCGATGGCCTGGGAGAACTCCAATGACCGTAACCATCAAGCGCCCGGCCCCAGCGGCTGAACCGCTCAAAACCAAACCAACCTTCCGGCAGCGGCTGAACGTCTGGGACGTCAAGGCCTCGCCTTACCTGTACATCTCCCCTTTCTTCCTGCTCTTTGGACTCGTCGGCCTGTTTCCGCTGATCTACACCTTCTGGGTCTCGCTGCACGACTGGCACCTGCTGAAGGGCCAGGGCGACTTCGTGGGCCTGGGCAATTTTGCGACGGTCCTGGGCGACCGGTTCTTCTGGAACTCGCTCGGGAACACCATGAGCATCTTCCTGCTCTCAGCAATTCCGCAGCTCATCGGGGCGCTGTTCATTGCTGCCATCCTGGACCAAAACATCAGGGCGAAGACCTTCTGGCGGATGTCGATCCTGCTTCCCTACATCGTTACCCCGGTTGCGGTGGCCCTGATCTTCACGAACATGTTCAACGAGCAACATGGACTGATCAACAACCTGCTGGGGAACTTCGGGATCGATCCCGTCAACTGGCGGACTGACACGTTCGCCAGCCACGTAGCCGTTGCGACGATGGTCAACTTCCGCTGGACGGGCTACAACGCGCTCATACTCCTGGCTGCAATGCAGGCGGTGCCGAGGGACATCTACGAATCGGCTGCGATCGACGGCGCGGGGGCCTTCCGAAGGTTCTTCAGCATCACGCTGCCCAGCATCCGCCCCACCATGATCTTCGTCGTCATCACGTCCACTATCGGAGGACTCCAGATCTTCGCCGAGCCGCGGCTCTTCGATCCGTCCTACGCCGGAGGAGCGCAGCGGCAGTTCCAGACCACTGTGCTTTACCTCTGGGAAATGGGATTCAAGCGGATGGACTTCGGCGTTGCGTCAGCCATTGCCTGGCTGCTCTTCCTGATCATCGTCCTCATCGGACTCGTGAACCTCACCCTCTCCAGGCGGATCGCATCAACGGACGGCAAGCCGACCAGACGCCGCCGGAAGCTTCGAGAAGGGAAAATGAAATGAGCATCATTGAGCGGCGGACCGCCAGGCCTGCACCGGCTCCACGGCCCCGCACCAAGGCACCGCTGAAGCAGCGCGTTTTCGGCAACGGCCTGCGCCCCGGATACCTGACGTATGGTCTTCTGCTGGCCTTCTTCATCGGTTCCGCATATCCGCTCTGGTGGTCTGCGATCGTCGGCAGCCGTTCAAACGAGGCGCTGGGCCTGTCCTATCCTCCCCTGTTGCCAGGGGGCAATTTCTGGAACAACGTCGCCGAGGTCTTCGACACTGTTCCGTTCTGGCTTGCGCTGTGGAACAGCGTAGTCATTTCCACGGTCATCACGGTTTCGGTCGTTACGTTCTCCACTTTGGCTGGCTACGCCTTTGCGAAGCTCCGGTTCCGCGGCAATACCGGCCTGATGATTGCCGTCGTCGCCACCATGGCGATTCCGACGCAGCTGGGGATTATTCCGCTGTTTATGGTGATGAGGACTTTCGGCTGGACCGGGGAGATCGGTGCGGTCATCATCCCCACGCTGGTGACAGCCTTCGGGGTCTTCTTCATGCGCCAGTACCTCGTGGACGTCATTCCCGACGAACTCATAGAGTCTGCCCGCATGGACGGCGCGAACATGATCCGGACGTTCTGGCATGTAGCGCTTCCGGCCGCCAGGCCGGCCATGGCGATCCTGGGGCTTTTCACCTTCATGAGCGCCTGGACCGACTTTTTGTGGCCGTTGCTGGTCCTTGGTCCCGGCAACCCCACCCTGCAGACGGCGCTGAGCCAGTTGCAGTCGAACCGGTACACCGACTACGCGGTGGTCCTGACCGGGGCCGTGATGGCAACCATCCCCCTGCTTCTTCTCTTCATAGCGGCAGGCAAACAACTTATTTCCGGAATCATGCAGGGAGCAGTGAAGGGCTAATGACGAATACCACCGCTATGCGGAACCAGAGCAACTTCCCCCCGGGCTTCATCTGGGGATCGGCAACCGCGGCAGCGCAGATTGAGGGAGGCGCACGGGAGGACGGGAAAGAAGACTCTGTCTGGGATGCCTTCGCCGCCAAACCGGGGAACGTGCGCAACGGTGACACTCCGGCCGTGGCGGTTGACCACTACCACCGCATGCCGCAGGATGTTGCGCTGATGAAGGAACTCGGCCTGGACTCCTACCGCTTTTCCACCAGCTGGGCGCGGGTCCGGCCGGGCGGACGGGAGCTCAATCCCAAGGGACTGGATTTCTACTCCCGGCTCGTGGACGAACTGCTCGAGGCCGGAATCCTCCCCTGGCTGACGCTGTACCACTGGGACCTCCCCCAGGCACTGGAGGAACAGGGCGGCTGGACCAACCGTGATACCGCCTGCCGGTTCGTGGAGTACGCGCAGGATGTGTACGCCGCACTCGGCGACCGGGTACGCCATTGGACCACCTTCAACGAGCCCTTCTGCTCGTCACTGCTCGGCTACGGATCAGGGGTCCATGCCCCGGGACGCCAGGATCCGCGTGCCGCCATCGCCGCCGTGCATCACCAGCACCTGGCCCACGGCATGGCAACGGCGGAACTGCGCGGCCTTGGTGCCGAGAACATCGGGATCACACTGAATCTCAGCAACTCGATCCCGAAGGATCCAGCTGATCCGGTGGACCTCGAAGCCGCTCGGCTCTTCGATTCGCTGCAGAACCGGATCTACCTGGATCCGATCCTCCGCGGAGCTTACCCGGAGGACTCTCTCCGGGACCTAGAGCCGTACGGACTGCACGAGGTGATCCTGCCCGGAGACATGGAGATCATCGGAGCACCGATCGACTTCCTGGGTGTCAATCACTACCACGATGACCAAATCAGCGGGCACCCGGATACCTCGGGCGAGGACGGCCACGGCGGCGGCGGTGTGCTGCCCAAGGCCTCGCCCTGGATTGGCGCCGAACACATCACGTTCCCCAGCCGCGGACTGCCGCGGACAGGGATGAACTGGGAAGTTAATCCTGATGGCCTCCGGAAGCTCCTGGTCCGCCTGGGCAAGGAATACCCGCAGCTGCCGCCGCTGTACATCACGGAGAATGGTGCAGCCTACGACGACGAAGTGACGGAAGACGGGGCGGTCCATGACACGGAACGCACCAGTTTCATCCTGGAACACATCCAGGCGGTCGGTGAGGCCATTGTCGAAGGGGCCGACGTCCGTGGCTACTTCGTCTGGTCCCTTCTGGACAACTTCGAATGGTCCTGGGGTTACGACAAGCGATTTGGGATCATCCACGTGGACTATGAAACGCAGGAACGCATCATCAAGGACAGCGGGCTGGCCTACGCCCGGTACGCCGCAGAGGCACGCCGGCAGAGCGGAACCCCTGCCGGAAGGCCGGCCGCGGCAGCGCCGGTCGGCTAGATGAAACTGGAATCGAACATGGCTGCGGCCACCGCCAAGGGGAACGGACACATGGGCACGGAAACGACTTTGGGCAGCGAGGCTACGCAGGCGCGCCCAGCCCCCACGCTGGAAATGGTGGCTGCACTGGCGGGTGTTTCGCGCGCAACTGTCTCGCGCGTCGTCAACGGTTCAACGTCGGTGGCACCCGAATTGGTGCAGAGCGTGGAACAGGCCGTCAGGACGCTGAACTACGTGCCCAACCGGGCCGCCCGCACCCTGGCGAGCCGCCGGACGTACACCGTGACACTGCTGGTGCCCGAATCCACGTCGAAGGTCTTTGCGGATCCGTTTTTCGCCACGGTTGTGGAGGGGGTGGCCAAGTACCTGAATTCCACGGACTACATGCTGAACATGGTCACTTCCTCCGAAGCGAATCCGGGCAAGACGCAGCGGTATCTCATGGGCGGAAACGTCGACGGCGTCCTGGTGGTCTCCCACCACAGCGGTGACCATTCCTGGGAGCACCTCAGTGACGCGCTGCCGATGGTTTTCGCCGGACGTCCCCTGGTGAATGCCCGGGACAGCTACTACGTGGAGGTGGACAACGAAGAGGGCGCCCTCGCCGCCGTCCAGCACCTCATCGACGCGGGGCGCGGGAGCATCGCCACCATAGCGGGACCGCAGGACATGCCGCCGGGGATTGACCGGCTGGCCGGCTGGCGTGCGGGACTGACGCGTGCCGGACTCGATGACGCGCTCGTGGAGGTAGGCGACTTCACCGTGGCCTCGGGCGCCGCTGCCATGCGGCGCCTGCTGGATCGGGGCAAGCCCATTGACGGACTGTTTGCGGCCAATGACCAGATGGCCGCAGGAGCGCATGCCGTCCTGAAGGAACGCGGTTTGAGGATCCCGGAAGACATCGCCGTCGTAGGTTTCGACGACGACGAGTTTGCCACCCGCGTCTCCCCCGCGCTCACCACGGTTCACCACCCCATCGCTGAACTCGGCGAAAAGATGGCCCGCATGCTGGTGGAACTCATCGAGGGCCGCGCGGCGGAAAGGGTCTGCCGGCTGCCCACGTCCCTCGTGGTGCGGGAGTCCGCCTAGCTTCTCTGGTCACACAGCTAGGCGGACGTGTAGCGGATGCCGCTGTAGTCTTCCTCGGCAAAGAGCTCACTGCGGCAGGTCCGGCGGTCCCACATGGCCTCAATCTGGAGCATATTGGTCTCCCATGCACCGGCATCAGGCTCACGCGTCCTGATCAGGGCTGTTGCGGCTGCCCGTGAGGCGCACCCCCACACGTAGGCGGAAGCCATCTTGGGGTCGGCGAAGACACCGTTCCACAGGGGGCTTCGGCGCTTCTTGAGCAGCTGGGTTCCCAGCACCAGAAGTGCGGCCGCAACGGCGGCGGCAGCGCCGAACACTTCACTCGAGATGAGGTCGAACGGTTTGGCCAGCAGGGCCGCCCCAAGCAGGACGCCGCCAATGGTTCTTATCCGGGCAGCGTTGCCTGCCAGCCAGCCGTCCGCCTCCCGCGCCAGCCGCCGCTGTTCCCGGCCCCAGGCGCGGAACCGGGGCAGGTCGGCACGCGCTTCTCCGTCACGTACGGCCTCTGCTGCCTCAAAGTACTCCGGGTACCGCTCGTGAAGGTCCCTTTCCAGCTGCTCTGAGGCCTTGATCTCCTCCCACGACTCAGCTTCCCGTTCCGCCGCGGCGACTCCGTTGACGAGATTGGCGGCCTGGACCGGTGTCAGGAGCCTGGCCGCTGCCTGTGTTCGCCGGCGGATCTGGTCCTCAAGTTCCTGGCGGCTGGCTGAGCTCACATCTCCGGCCTGCATTTTCATTCCCCCCCGCTGGTAGCTGCTGTAAGACGGTTCAGCCTACCAAGCCGGATGCCGGCTCCCGGCAAAGCAAAAGGCGGGTCCCCACCGAAGTGGAAACCCGCCTTTTCAGGCAGCTAGTGCCTTAGCAACAGAAATTAGTTGCCGGTCAGCTTCTCGCGCAGTGCCGCAAGAGCCTCGTCGGATGCCAGGGTGCCGGCAGCGGACTCGGATGCAGCAGGCTCGGAAGAGTAGCTGGTGGAGCTGGACTCAACGGAGTCCGAAGCTGCAGCAACGTCTTCAGAGTTGTGCTGGGCAACCTGCTTCTTGTGAGCTTCCCAACGGGCCTGGGCGTCAGCGTACTGCTGCTCCCAAGCTGCACGCTGGGTCTCGTAGCCTTCGAGCCATTCGTTCGACTCGGGGTCGAAGCCCTCCGGGTACTTGTAGTTGCCGGCTTCGTCGTACTCTGCGGCCATGCCGTACAGAGCCGGATCGAACTCGGTGCCCTCGGGGTCGACGCCCTCGTTCGCCTGCTTCAGCGACAGGGAGATGCGGCGGCGCTCGAGGTCGATGTCGATGACCTTGACGAACAGCTCGTCTCCAACGGAGACAACCTGCTCTGCCAGTTCAACGTGGCGCACAGCCAGCTCGGAGATGTGGACCAGGCCTTCGATGCCGTCTTCGACGCGCACGAACGCACCGAACGGAACCAGCTTGGTGACCTTGCCCGGCACAACCTGGCCCAGGGCGTGGGTGCGGGCGAAGGTCTGCCACGGATCTTCCTGCGTAGCCTTCAGCGACAGGGAGACACGCTCGCGGTCGAGGTCAACTTCCAGAACCTCAACGGTGACTTCCTGGCCAACTTCAACGACCTCGGAGGGGTGGTCGATGTGCTTCCAGGACAGCTCGGAAACGTGGACGAGACCGTCTACGCCGCCAAGGTCCACGAAAGCACCGAAGTTGACGATGGAGGAAACAACGCCCGGACGGACCTGGCCCTTTTCCAGCTTGTTGAGGAACGTGGAACGGACCTCGGACTGGGTCTGCTCGAGCCATGCACGGCGGGACAGGACCACGTTGTTGCGGTTCTTGTCCAGCTCGATGATCTTGGCTTCGATCTGCTGGCCGATGTACGGAGCCAGGTCGCGGACGCGACGCATCTCCACGAGGGATGCGGGCAGGAAGCCGCGCAGCCCGATGTCGAGGATAAGACCACCCTTGACAACCTCGATGACGGTACCGGTAACGACGCCGTCTTCTTCCTTGACCTTTTCGATGTCGCCCCAGGCACGCTCGTACTGTGCGCGCTTCTTGGAGAGAATCAGACGGCCTTCTTTGTCTTCCTTGGTGAGGACCAAAGCTTCGACCTGGTCGCCCACGGAGACAACGTCCCCGGGATCGACGTCGTGCTTGATGGAAAGCTCACGGGAAGGAATGACACCCTCGGTCTTGTAACCGATGTCGAGCAGAACCTCGTCGCGGTCAACCTTGACGACGGTACCTTCGACAAGATCGCCGTCGTTGAAGTACTTGATCGTTGCGTCAATGGCGGCGAGGAAGTCCTCGGCGGATCCGATGTCGTTGATGGCGACCTGCGGGGTACCGGACTTCTCGGTGGTGGTGATGGTCATGTAGTTGGGACTCCGATGTGGAAGTTGATGTAATTCCGGATGTTGCTCCCACCGGCTCGCGTGCAACCCGGAGAAACCAGGTTCAAGACGGTGCTTGTTTGTCCGGAGATGGACAGAATTATGAATCTTGGTGCTGCACGGTGGCGACCGGAATACCTCTCCAGCACGCGTAACGCGCCTGTTTAGTCTAGCCGCAGCCTCCAAGTCAGGTCAAAGCCGGTTGGTAAAACCAGTACCCGAATTGCCTGACCCGACCGAATCCGTACGGAATACCCGTAGCCCCCGGCTAGAAATGGGTGCTGCAGTACGGCGGCCGGGCCACGGCGAAGAGACGGTCCAGGGCTGCAACGCCCTCCTCCGTGCCCCGCACCCCGCCGGAAACGGCCAGAACCTGTGCGCTGACGCCGCCGAGATACAGGGAACCAAAGGCCGCCGCATCCGCTTCGACAGCAGGCACGCCGGACGGTCCGTCTTCCCCTGGAACGAGCTCGGTGACAGTAACGGCGGTCCCGTCCACCTGGACCAGCCAGCGGCCGGCAGCAATGCCCAGCGGGTCAGCGACCGTGAGGACAACTGTGCCGTCGGATTCGAAACCCCTGGCGCGGAGCATTGCGGCCGGATCCAGCGGACGCAGCCACAGGGTGTCTTCGACACCCGTGACCTGATAGCGCCGCCGGTCGGCCAGGGCCCAGGGAAGCGGATCCGCCACCGGTGCCGATGCCGTGATCTTCTCGACGAGGTCAATGGAACCCAGATACCGCCACAGTTCCAGCCGGGCAGTGTCATCGACTGCCACCAGGTCCAGGACCTTGAGGGTATGGGGTTCGGTTTCCCACGGAAGGAAGCGGTAGGTGACGTAGCCGTCCGGCGTCCCCGCGGCGTCGTAGTGCACGGCGGCCCGCACATCCTGCTGTACTTCGGGAACGTCTCCCCACAACCCTGCCGCCCGTTTGGCGTACCCGGCCTGCCGTCCCAGCGCGCCCCGGGCTGCATGGAGGTGCCGGGAAAAGATCTCCGGGGCCAGTTCCTCCATCTTCGGGGCGTCGGCGAGCACTGTGGAACCCGACGGCGGGACCTTGAGCTCCAGCCGGCCGCGCGCGTCGACTTCCACCGTGGCCTCGGCCGTCGCTGCACCAAATCCGAAGCGCCCGTAAATGACCGCCTCGGAGGCAAGCAGTGCCGCAACCGCGAACCCTTCCTCCCCCGCGCGCAGCAGGTCCGCAGTGATCATGCCGTTCAGGATTCCCCGGCGGCGGTGGGTCGGGCGGACCGTCACTGAAGTGATCTGGTGGGCCTGCAGGAGGGTGCCGCCGGCATTCAGGCCGTTGGACATGGTGGCGTACGTCGCCACGGGTGCTGCCGGGTTCCAGGCATACGCCGGTGCGGCGTCGTCATAGACACCGGTGAGCATGCGCCCGTCAGCTCGGTACGCCTCGACGATGGAAGCCATCTGTTCCGGCTTCCAGGCCGGATCGTGGAACCCCAGGTTGACGGCCTGCAGCCAGTCCGCGGTGCGCTCATCGACACGCTGGTGGTCAGCGTGGGACAGGCCCGCCGCGAACCGTTCCGTGCGCAGGGCTGTGCCCGCAGTTTCCGCCGTCATCTGTCTCCCCCTGGCTGGTTTGTCCTAGTGCCCTGCCTCGTGCCAGCTTGCGCCCCAGCCCACTGAGACATCCAGCGGTACGGAGAGGTCGGCGGCGCCGGCCATCTGCTCCCGGACCAGCTTCTCCGCTGCCTCCCGCTCACCCGGGGCGACTTCCAGGACGAGTTCGTCATGCACCTGCAGCAGCATACGTGTCTTCAGGCCCTGCTTCTTCAATTCTGCGTCCACGCCCAGCATGGCCTTCTTGATGATGTCCGCTGCGGAGCCCTGGATCGGTGCGTTCAGGGCGGCACGCTCGGACATTTCGCGCAGCTGCCGGTTGGTGCTGGCAAGGTCCGGCAGGTACCGGCGGCGGCCCTCGATCGTGGAGGTGTAGCCGTCCTTGCGCGCCTGCTCGACGACGCCGCGCAGGTAGTCGCGGACGGCTCCGAAGCGGGTGAAGTAGTCCCGCATCAGCGTGCGTGCCTCGTCGACCGGGATGGAGAGCTGCTTCGAGAGGCCGAACGAACTCAGGCCGTAGACCAGGCCGTAGGACATGGCCTTGACCTTGGAACGCATGGCACTGGTGACCTCTTCCGGGGGAACCCCGAAAATGTGCGAGCCGACGAACCGGTGCAGGTCCTCGCCGTCGCGGAAGGCCTGGATCAGGCTTTCGTCACCGGAGAGGTGAGCCATGATCCGCATTTCCACCTGGGAGTAGTCCGCCGTCAGCAGGGTTTCATAACCCTCCCCGACCACGAACACTTCACGGATCCGGCGCCCTTCCTCGGACCGGATCGGGATGTTCTGCAGGTTGGGGTTGATGGAGGACAGACGGCCAGTCGCGGCAACGGTCTGCGCGTAGGTGGTGTGGATCCGGCCGTCGTCGGACACCGACTTGCGCAGGCCTTCCACCGTCTGCCGGAGCTTGGAGGCGTCACGGTAGGCCAGCAGGTGGGCCAGGAACGGATGGCCGTTCGTCTTGATAATCAGGTCCGAGAGCGCATCGGCGTCGGTGGAGTATCCGGTCTTGATCTTCTTGGTCTTGGGCAGGCCAAGTTCCTCAAAGAGCACTACCTGGAGCTGCTTCGGGGAGCCGAGGTTGATTTCCTTGCCGATGACGGCGAAGGCCTCCTCCTTGGCGACCTCGATGGTGCGCCCGAATTCGTCCAGCAGGCCGTCCAGCTTGTCGGTCGAGACGGCGATCCCGGCCAGCTCCATCTCCGCCAGCACTTCCGACAGCGGCAGTTCCAGCCCACCGAGCAGCTGGTTGGCTCCGCGCTCAACCAGCAGGCCGGAGAAGTGCTCGCTCAGGCGCAGCGCAGCGAAGGCCTCCATCACGGCCGGAGCGGCTGTGTCCTCGCCGTCCAGGGAGAGTTCCAGCTGGTTGCTGGCCGAAGCCGCGGAATCCAGGGACAGCTTCAGGTGCTGAAGGCTCAGGTCCGCCAGGTCGTAGCTGCGCCGGTCAGGCTGGATGAGGTAGCCCGAAATCGCGGGATCATCGATCTCCCCGCGCAGACGGAGTCCGCGGCGGGAGAGCAGCTTGTAGGCGTCCTTGAAGTCGTGGACCACCTTCGGGGCGTTGCTGTCCGCCAGCCAGCCGGCAAGGACCTGCTCCGCTTCAGCGTCCAGCTCAAGCAGCGGCATATAGGCCGCTGACTCGTCGGTGACGACGGCAAGTCCGGTCGCTTCCCGGGATTCACCGGCCCCTTCCGTGACCAGCCGGATCCCGGCCGGTTTCTGGTTGGTGGCCTGGAACCAGGCCTGGAGGTCATCCGCGGACGTGAGCGTGCTGTGGGCCGGAGGCAGCAGCTCCGGATGGTCCCCGGGAATCTCCTCTTCGCCGTAGACGTCGAAGAGACGCTTGCGCAGCGCGTTGAACTGCAGTGCGTCGAAGAGTTCCTCGATGGCCTCGCGGTCGGGCCGCTGGGCAGCCATGGCGTCGAGGTCCACCGGCAGGTCGAGGTCGCGCAGCAGCCGGTTCAGCCGCCGGTTGCGCTTTACGTCTTCAATGTTCGCGCGGAGGGAGTCGCCGACCTTGCCCTTGATTTCATCCAGGTGCTCGAGGATTCCTTCGAGTCCGCCGTACTGCTTGATCCACTTGGCAGCAGTCTTGGGGCCAACACCCGGGACGCCCGGCAGGTTGTCAGCGGACTCCCCCACCAGCGCAGCCAGGTCCGAATACTTGTCCGGCGGCACAAGATACTTCTCTTCCACTGCGGCAGCATCCATCCGCGGCAGGTCGGAGACACCCTTCTTGGGATAGAAAACGGTGACGCGGTCATCCACCAGCTGGAACGCGTCCCGGTCTCCGGAGACCACCATGACATCCCAGTTCCGGGCCGAGGCCTGCTCTGCAAGCGTGGCCAGGATGTCGTCGGCTTCGTAGCCGTCCAGGGAGATGGTGGGAATGCGCATGGCTTCCATGACCTTGATGATCAGGTCCACCTGCCCGTGGAACTCCTCCGGCGTCTTGTTCCGCCCGCCCTTGTACTCCGAGTACTCCTCGGTGCGGAACGTCGGGGTGTCGAGGTCGAAGGCCACCGCGATGTGTGTCGGCTCCTCATTCTTGATCAGGTTGATCAGCATGGAGGTGAAGCCGTAGACGGCGTTGGTGTGCTGGCCGGTGTCCGTGGAGAAGTTCTCCGCCGGGAGGGCGTAGAAGGCACGGAAGGCCATGGAGTGCCCGTCAAGGACCAGCAGGCGGTTGTTCCCGGCGGCGTTGAGGGTACCGAGCGGTACTGCGGAAGGCGTGGGTGCCGCGTGGCTTCCGACCGGGGCATCAGCCGCGGTGTCCGGCGACTCGGGGACCTCGGCGATCCCCAGCCCGTCAAGGGAATCCGCGGGGTCGGCGACGGTTCCGGAGTCGGTTGAAGAGACAGGGGCAGAGGCCAGTTTGGCAGTTTCACTCACAGGTGTAAGCCTAGTGGGCATGAGCGACATTTTCACGCCGGGCCAGGCCGGCCCCGCGCAGGGCGAGGTCCCCAAGCTGCAGGAACTGATCGACGCCGGCGTGCCGGCCGAACTGCATCCCTGGCTGGGGGAATCGGGGGTTGGGGCACTGGTGGTGAAGCTGGGCATCCGGTTCACGGAAATGTCCCCCTCCCGCATCGTGGCGACCATGCCGGTGGAGGGAAACCAGCAGGTTGCGGGGATCCTGCACGGCGGCGCCCACGTGGTCCTGGCCGAAACCCTGGGCTCCTTCGCCGCTTCGCTGCATGCCGGTCCCGGGCGCTACGCCGTCGGCATTGAGGTGGGAGCCACGCACCACCGGTCTGTTTCAACCGGTCTCGTCACGGGCACCGCCACAGCCGTGCATCTGGGCGGAACGGTCACAACCCACGAGGTTGTCATGACCGACGAAGAGGGGCGCCGGCTTTCCACCGCCCGCATCACCAACCTCATCCGTGAGGTTCGGTAGGCGCCCTCACGGGAATAGGCGCGGGGCAAAGGGAGTTTGGGCAGGTATCCCCAATGCGCAGGTGACTTCGCCGTGCCTGCCGAAAGGAAGTACGTGCAGACAGATCTGTTTTCTCCCCTGACCCTCGGCTCGCTCCAGCTGCCCAACCGCCTGGTGATGGCGCCCCTGACCCGTGTGCGCAGCGGCACCGAAGGGATCCCCGGTCCGCTCGTGGCCGAGCATTACCGCCAGCGCGCGTCCCTGGGCCTGATTGTTTCCGAAGGAACCTACCCCTCCCGCGAGGGGCAGGGATTCTCCGGACAGCCGGGCCTCGTCACCAGGAGCAGCTGGCCGGCTGGCGGCAGGTGACCGATGCGGTGCATGACGCCGGCGGCCGGATCTTTGCCCAGGTCATGCACGCCGGACGGGTTTCCCACCCGGAGCTGAACGGCGGCTTCCAGACCGTGGCTCCCAGCGCCGTCGCCATTGACGGCGTTATCCGCACGCCGGCGGGCAAGCTGCCGCACGTCCAGCCGCGCGAGCTCGGTGAACTGGAACTGGATGAAATGCGGAACATCTTTGTCCGCGGCGCCGTCTCTGCCGTGGAGGCGGGGTTCGACGGCGTCGAACTCCACGGGGCCAACGGTTACCTGCTGCACGAATTCCTGAGCCCGTCCTCGAACCGCCGCACGGACGGTTACGGCGGTTCGCCGCAGGCACGCGCCCGTTTTGTGGTGGAAGTCGTCACCGCCGTAGCCGCCGCGGTTGGCGCGGAGAGGGTTGGGCTGCGAATCTCCCCCGAACACAACGTCCAGGACGTGTGGGAGAGGGACGCCGAGGAGACCCTGGCCACCTACGGTGCCATGGTGGATGAGATCGCCCCGCTGGGGCTGGCATACCTGAGCGTCCTCCACGACGATCCGGCGGGCGGCCTGGTGCAGGAACTCCGCCGCCGCTTCGGATCGCCCGTTCTGCTGAACACCGGCTTCGCCGTCGTGACCACCCGGAAAGAAGCCGCCGGACTGCTGGAGCGGGACCTGTGCGACGCCGTCGCTGTAGGCCGTCCCGCGATTGCCAACCCGGACCTTCCGCTCCGCTGGCAGAACGGCCTGCCCCTGAATGAACCGGACCCGTCAACTTTCTACTCTGACGGTGCGGACGGGTACACGGATTACCCCGAATACGCAGGTGCTCCGGCCTAGACCCTGAGGATGGTCGACGGCGGGTCCCCGCCAAGTTCGACGTCCACCTCAGTGTCTGCCGCGGGCAGCAGGATGAGCCGGGTGTGGGTGGCCCCTGACGCTTCGGCCACACTGAGCACGTACCGGCCAGGGGACGGCAGCGGCAGTTCGTAGCTGCCGTCCCCTGCCGAACTGTCGAAACGGCCTGGGCGTCTCCCTCGGCGGACCGGAAGCCGCCGGACGTCAGCTTCGGCTGATCGGTACTTTCCGTCCGGTGCTGCCCTCATCCTGGAGCGGCACCCGAACCTCCAGAACACCGTCCCGGTAGGACGCTGTTACCTCATCGGTGCTGCTGCCTGCAGGCAGCCGGATATCCCGGCTGAAGGATCCGTACTTGAACTCGGAGCGGTATCCGTTCTTGGACCGGTTCGAGGTCTCTTCCCGGCGCTCGCCTTTAATCCGCAGGGTGCCGTCCGAAACTGTCACGTCCAGGTCCTTCTCCGGATCTATGCTCGGAAGCTCTGCCCGCACCACCATCGCGTTGGTGTCCCGATACTCCTCCACCCTGAAGGCGGGCATCTCCCAGTCCCCTTCAAACAGGCGGCGCATGGGTTCTGGAAGGTCAAAACGGTCTCGGCGGCTTAGTCCAGCCATGGCTTCTCCTGCGGTTGCACCGCTCCCCCGGTTTCCCCGCGGCTCCCTGGGGAGCCTCCGGGTACCGGGACTGCTGCGGGAAACGAATAAGTCATCAGAGCGTACGCGCGGCAGCACCCCCGCTCAACGGGAGGCGGGCAGGGAAGGCCGCCGGAGGGCCAGCTTTGAGTTACTCGCATGATGTCCCGGCGCTACGCAGCAGAATGCCCTCTGATACCTAGAATGGCCGATCAGCCGCGCGTATAGTCGAACGCGCGCACACCTGTGGGGCCTTTAGCGCCGCCCACCGCGGCCTGTAATCACGTTGGACACTCCTTACGAGAGGTCGAAGCCATGCCGCAGAACGAACCCCAGGAGTTTTTTACGGTCAACCCGGTGTTCTCCCGGCCGGGAGAGTCCACGCAAGCACCGAAGCACACCTTTCCGCAACACGAGATGATGCCGGAAACGGCCTACCAGATCGTGCACGACGAGACGATGCTGGATGGAAATGCCCGGCTGAACCTGGCCACCTTCGTCAGCACCTGGATGGACGACGAGGCGAACCGGCTCTACGCCGAAACCTACGACAAGAACATGATCGACAAGGACGAGTATCCCCAGACCGCTGCAATCGAGCAGTACTGCTGGAAGATGCTTGCGGGACTGTGGCACTCCCCCAATCCCGAGGGCACGATCGGAACGTCAACCATTGGTTCGTCCGAGGCGTGCATGCTCGGCGGCCTGGCTTTCAAACGGCTGTGGCAGCACAAGCGCCGTTCTGAGGGCAAGTCCACCGAGAAGCCGAACCTGGTGATGAGCTCGGCTGTCCAGGTCTGCTGGGAGAAGTTCTGCAACTACTTCGATGTCGAGGCCCGGCTGGTGCCGATCAGCGAGGAGCACAAATGCCTCGATGGGTTTGAACTTGAAAAGTATGTTGACGAGAACACCATCGGCGTCGTGGCCATCATGGGCGTGACCTACACCGGGATGTATGAGCCCGTGAAGCAGGTTGCCGCCAAGCTTGACGAGATCCAGGCATCCACCGGACTGGACATTCCCATTCACGTGGACGGTGCTTCGGGTGCCATGATCGCCCCCTTCATCCAGCCGGACCTGGAATGGGATTTCCAGATCGAACGCGTGCATTCGATCAGCACGTCAGGCCATAAGTACGGACTGGTCTACCCGGGACTGGGCTGGGTGGTGTGGCGCGAACGGCAGTGGCTCCCGGAGGACCTGATCTTCTACGTGAGCTACCTCGGCGGCGACATGCCGACGTTCGCACTGAACTTCTCCCGGCCTGGGGCACAGGTGGTTCTGCAGTTCTACATGTTCCTCCGTCTCGGGTTCGACGGGTATCAAAAAGTCCAGCAGGACAGCCAGGACGTGGCGCTCTTCCTCTCGCACGGGATCTCGCAGATGGGACCGTTCGAACTATGGAACGACGGTTCGGATATTCCGGTCTTCGCCTGGCGCCTCAAGGAGGGCCACACCGACCGGTGGACGCTTTACAACCTTGCGGACCGCCTGCGGCTCAAGGGCTGGCTGGTGCCGGCCTACCCCATGCCGGACAACCTGAGCAATCTCACGGTCGAGCGGATCGTGGTGCGCAACGGCCTGAGCATGGATCTCGCGGGACGGTTGCTGGCTGATATCCAGGCCGAGACCTCCTATCTGGAGAATCTCAGTGCCCCTATGCCCGCGGAGCAGGAACACCCGGGGTTCCATCACTAGATCCAGGAGGTGAGTGGTATGAGCGATTCCACTGCATCGACCGCATCCGCCGGATCAGCACCGGACCGCAAAAGCCGCGCCAAGCAGAACGCGTCGATCACCATCGGCGCACTCGCAGTCATGAACATCGTGGCCGTTGTCAGCCTTCGCGGACTGCCGGCTGAGGCCGAATACGGACTGAGTTCGATTTTCTACTACGTTTTTGCCGCCGTCGTTTTCCTGGTCCCTGTTTCCATCGTGGCGGCCGAACTTGCGACCGGCTGGCCGGAGACCGGAGGTGTGTTCCGCTGGGTTGGTGAAGCTTTCGGACCGCGCTGGGCCTTCCTGGCGATGTTCATGCTCTTCATAGAAGTCACCATCTGGTTCCCAACGGTCCTGACCTTCGGTGCGGTATCCCTGGCCTACACGGGAACCGACGAAAACATCGATGCACAGCTTTCGGGGAACAAAGCCTTTGTCCTGGCTGTGGTGCTGGTGGTCTACTGGCTGGCCACCTTCATTGCCTTCCGCGGTGCAGCTGCGTTCTCCAAGGTTGCCCAGTGGGGCGGCATTATCGGCACCCTGATCCCTGCCGGAATCCTGATTGTCCTGGGCTTTTCCTACTACTTCGCGGGCAACACGCCGCAGATCGAGATGGGCTGGGGTGAGGTACTGCCGGACTTCTCCAACTTCTCCAACGTTGTGCTGGCAGCCAGCATCTTCCTCTTCTACGCCGGCATGGAGATGAACGCCATCCACGTCAGGGACGTCAAGAACCCGACACGGAACTATCCGCTGGCAGTGCTGATAGCAGCTGCCGGTACGGTGGTGATCTTTGTCCTGGGAACCCTGGCAATCGCCTTCGTGGTGCCCCAGGCGGACATCAACCTGACCCAGAGCCTGCTGACCTCCTACAATGACATGTTCGAATGGGCCGGCATCGGCTGGGCCTCTCCGATTGTCGCTGCCATGCTCCTCATCGGCGTGCTGGCAGGTGTGGTCACCTGGGTCGCCGGACCATCCAGCGGCCTCCTCGCTGTGGGCAGGGCCGGGTATCTTCCCCGGTTCTGGCAGCACACAAACAAGCACGGCATGGGAACCCACATCCTGCTCTTCCAGGCGTTTATGGTCACGGCCCTGGGTGTTGTCTACGTGGTCCTGCCGTCGGTTCAGGCCGCTTACCAGATCCTGAGCCAGCTGACCGTGATCCTGTACCTGGTCATGTACCTGCTGATGTTCGCTGCCGCCATCTACCTGCGCTACAGCCAGCCGAACCGGCCCCGCCCCTACCGGGTGCCCGGCGGCGACATTGGCATGTGGCTGATCGGCGGCGTCGGGTTCCTGGGATCGCTGATGGCATTCGTCTTCAGCTTTATTCCGCCGGACCAGATCTCCGTGGGATCCCCGGAAACCTACGTGGGCATCCTCGTTGGCGGCGCGGTGCTGCTGATCATCCTTCCCATGGTCATTTACGCGTTCCGGAAGCCGCACTGGAAGGATCCGCAGACGGAGTTTGTGCCTTTCACCTGGCAGCTGGAACACAAGCATCCGGGGACAGTCAACGAATCCTCGACTGCCACCGCCGAGCTGTCCGAAAAGTGGGAGCAGTCTTTTGACGCCACCACAGAAGGCGGAGCCGCAGCCGGTGCAAGTCCCGGCACAACAGCCGGGAAGCATTCCGGAAAGTCTTCGGCAGCCGGTGCGGGGTCCCGGGGAACGGAGCAGGGAGGGCGCACCAGGGCGCACCGGCCGCGGCCCGGCCCGGCAGCAGGCGGGAGTACAGCGGTATGAAAGTCGACAGCTCAGCGGTCCAGGCTGCCGTAAACGCTGCCCACCGTGACTTCAGGCCGGACCAGGGCGGAGAGAACGCCAGCTACATTCCCTATCTCGCCTCGGTGAATCCTGCCCTGTTCGGCATCAGCGTAGTGACCGTCGACGGCGAGGTGTTCGAAACCGGCGACTCAAACTTCGAGTTCGCCCTGGAGTCAATTTCCAAAGTTTTTTCCATGGCCCGGGCCATGGATGAAGTGGGACTGCCCCAGTTCCACGACAAGGTGGGTGCGGACCCCACCGGAGAACCGTTCAACTCGGTAATCGCCGTAGCCCTCCATGGAGACAAACCCCTCTCGCCGCTGGTCAACGCCGGAGCCATGTCCACGGTGTCACTCATCCCGGCCGGAAGCGCAGAAGAGCGCTGGCAGAAGATCCTGGCCACCCAGTCTGCGTTCGCGGGCCGGGAAATCAAGATGAGCGATGCCGTGAATAACTCGGAGCAGTCCACCAACTTCCATAACCGTGCCATCGCGTGGCTGCTCTACTCGGGCGGGACGATGTACTCGGATCCGATGGAAGCCTGTGACGTGTACACGCGTCAGTGCTCCACCCTGGTGACCGCGGTTGATCTGGCCACCATGGGAGCGACCATCGCCGCCCGCGGCACCAACCCCGTCACGAAGAAGGCTGCCATCTCCCACCCGGATATTGTTCCGCCCATGCTGGCGGAGATGACCATGGAAGGGCTCTACACCGCCTCCGGCGACTGGGCCTACCGGGTGGGCCTGCCGGGTAAATCGGGCGTGGGCGGAGGTGTCCTCGCGGTCATGCCCGGGGTCCTGGCCATCGCGGCGTTCTCCCCGCCCCTGGACGCCGCAGGCAACAGCGTGCGCGCACGCAAGGCCGTGGCGCAGATTGCCTCGGCCCTGAACCTGAACCTGTACAACGCCTCGGATTACGCCTCAGCGTAAAGGGACAGGCGAATCCGGATGAGACCGGACTGCGGTGGAGGTTGGCGAACGGGCCTCCGCCGCAGTTCGCTGCCCGGCGCGGAAGCGCGGAAGCGCGGAACATGGCCGGTACCCTTGGCCGTCGGGGCTAGCCCGTAACCCGGATTCCGTAGTCCGCGGAGATGGCAGCAGCAGCGTCCCTCAGCCGGGGCAGCACCGTCTCGCTCAGGGCCGGGCCCGTGGGGTTCCGGTGGTGCAGGGAGACATTCGCGGCGGCCACGACTTCGTTCCCCTGATGGATGGGAACTGCCACTCCGCTCAGGCCTTCCTCATACTCTTCAAGAACAACGGACCAGCCGCGTTGGCGCACGCCGTCGATTTCATCCAGCAGCGCCGCCCGGTCCCACAGTGTGTTGGGCGTGTAGGGACGCAGGTCGGACCGGTCCAGCCGGGACTCCATGTCTTCAGGCTCAAGGGCGGCGAGCAGCACCCGGCCCATGGAAGTCGCCCATGCCGGAAACCGCGTACCCACATGCACCGCAACGCTGACCAGCCGCGGGGATGTGATCCGGGCAACGTAGACGATGTGTTCTCCGTCAAGGATGCAGATCGACGCCGTCTCCTGCAGATCCGCCGAGAGGGTTTTCAGGTGCGGTTCCGCAAGGGCCGGCAGAGTGAGGCTCGAAAGGAAAGCAGAGCCGATGTTCAATGAACGGGGAGCCAGCTGATAGCGTGCGCCGTCCCCGGACAGGTAGCCAAGGTCTGCCAGCGTGAGCAGGAACCGCCGTGCCGCGGCACGGCTCAGGTCGGCAGCGGCCGCAACCTCGCTCACGCTCAGCCGGGGAGACTCTGCCGTGAAGGCACCAAGGACGGCAAAGGTCTTCTCGACCGACTTTACGTACCAGGCCTGACTGCTGCGCACCACGTCCCCCTGCCCTCCTGCCCCCGCTCCGGGCGCCGAGCACGATCCTACCTGACGAGCAGGCTAAGGGCGGGCATCCCTGCAGGTCAGGCGCGGGACCCCTGATATTGGGCCGCAAGCCGGACGGGTGCGTTCGGCGCGCCGTACCCTTCATAGCCGGTCCGGCGTTCCACGACTTCGAAGAACACGTTGCCGATCGTGGCGGTATAGAAATGCAGGAACTCGCCGTCGGCGTCCCGGTCGTACAGCAGGTTCAGCTCCCTGAGCGTTGCCAGGAACGCCTGGTCCAGCCCGAAACGGGCTTCCAGGTCTTCGTAGTAGTTCTCCGGAACCGGGAGGAACTCCAGGCCGCGGGCGACGGCGGTGCGGGCGACGCTGACGAGGTCGCTGCAGGCGAACGCCACGTGCTGCGGATACCCGGAACCGTCGCCGGCACCGTCGAACACCAGCGGTGCAATGTTCAGTGCGATCCGGACAGCGCCGTCTGAGCTGTGCATCACCTGGCTCCGAACCAGGCCCATGGGGCTGGGCACCTCCACACTGGGACGGGGAGAGAGGGCAAGGGTTGATTCGTAGAACAGCACGGCCTCGTCGAAGTGCTGCCAGGGCTGGGAGAGGTTGACGTGGTCAATCGCGGTGATGCTGCCGGGAGCCGGAACGGTGGTGCCGCCGCCGAACTCGCTCATCCAGCCCGGGCCCGCGGGCTCAGCCTGGCACAGGAAGATTTCGGTGCCGTCCGGTGCGGCGACGACTTGGAGCACTTCCTCGTTCGCCTGGCTGCGGCGGGTCACAGGTGTCGCTTTGAGCTGCAGCGCGCGTGATGCCGCGGCAGGTGCGTCAGGAACATCCAGCCCCACCGCGGAGATGCCCGGGGACATCCCGTCGGCCTGCTGGCTGTTGATGATCATCCGGACGCCGTTTTGGGCCCAGAGTTCCACCTGCTTGGTGCGGTGCTGTCCAAGGCTGGTAAATCCGAGCTGGTAGAGCAGTGTCCGGATATGCTCCGGGTCGCCTGCCTTCACCTCGGCGAAATTGAATCCGAGCGGTTCGCCCACGCCAGGGAGCGTGGCCAGCTCCATGGTGCCGAGTCCGTTGCCTTCCTCCTGCAGGTGGATCGAGGTCCGCTCGGCCAGCCTGATCAGGGAACGCATGGCGTCGACGGCCGTCCGTTCTTCGGCGGCCTGCCGGAAGACGTCGTTGAAGATCTCCAGCGAAACCGGTCCGTCATACCCGCTCCGGACCAGATGGCCCATGAACCGCACGAGGTCGAACGCTCCTTCTCCCGGGAATACCCGGTAATGGCGGCTCCAGGACAGCACGTCCATGGAAAGTTCGGGCGCATCCGCCAGCTGCACAAAGAAAATCTTCTCAGCGGGGATCTTTTCGATTGCTTCCGGATCCCACCTGCGGGAAAGGATGTGGAAACTGTCCAGGCACGTGCCCACGTTGGGGTGGTCTGCCATTTCGACGATGCGCCAGGCATGCTCAAAGTCGCTGACGAACCGGCCCCAGGCCAGGGCCTCATACGCCAGGCGGATCCCGTAACGCGCGGCCAGCTCGCCCATGCGCCGCAGCTGGGCCGCGGCAACGGCGTCGTCATCGACAGTGGCCGTGGCAACGTTGCTGCAGACCAGCATGGTGTCGATTCCCATCCGGTTCATCAGCCGGAACTTGGCTTCGGCGCGGCGGAGGTTCTCCGCCAGCAGGTCCTCGGTCACCCCTTCGAAGTCCCTGAAGGGCTGGTAGAGGTCCAGCGTCAGTCCCAGGCCGGCGGCCAGGCTGCGGATCTGCTCAGGGCTGGAGGGGCTCACCACCAGGTCCTGTTCGAAGATCTCCACGCCGTCGAAACCGGCTGCCGCGCAGGCGCGCAGTTTGTCTTCCAGGGTGCCGCTGAGGCAGACCGTGGCAATAGAGGTGCGCATGGAGTCCTTTCGAAGGCGGCTCAGCGGCCGCTGTTGACCAGTTCCAGGAAGTGGGCCCGCATGCGGGCAGCGTCAGGTTCTACTCCGGAGATGAGCCGGAAGGCATCCACAGCCTGCCCCACCGCCATGTGCCCGCCGTCGAGCACCCTGCAGCCGCGGGCCTCAGCCGCGTCAACCAGCTGTGTGCGGACGGGACGGTAGATCACGTCCGCCACCCAGGTCTCCGGACGGAGCAGTTCCGGGTCCAGCGGCAGGCCGGGATGCGAGTGCATTCCCACAGGTGTTGCCTGCACGAATCCGTCTGCCGAGGACAGGGCCGGCGCAAGATCTTCACGGCTCCCCGGGCGGACAACCGCATCAGGGAAGAGAGCGGCAAGGGCCGCGGCGCGTTCACGCGTCCGCTCCGGATCCAGGTCGATCAGGGTCAGTTCCCGCGTGCCGGCCTTCAGCAGGGCGTAGGCAACTGCAGCACCGGCGCCTCCGGCTCCCAGCTGTACCACTGCATCCAGTGCAGCATCCGGCAGTCCCTGGGCCAGGGCGGTGGCAAACCCGGAGTAATCCGTGTTGTGGCCGATGAACCGTCCGTCCTGGATCAGGACAGTGTTCACTGCTCCCAGCCGGGCGGCGTCCTCGGAAACCTCGTCCAGGTGCTCCAGGACCAGTTGCTTGCACGGGTGCGTAATGTTAAATGCGTTGAAGCCGAGATCCCGCCCGTAGCGCAAAAGGTCTCCGACGTCGGCGGCGGAACGGCCGTTCACGGCGAGATCCACCGGCCGGTACAGATAGTGAAGCCCGCACGCTGCTGCTTCCCGTTCATGCATGGGCGGAGTCAGCGATGCGGTGATCCCGTCGCCAATCAATCCGACGAGCAGGGATTCAGTGATGGTGCTCAAGTGGTTCTCCCTTCGGCGCCCGTACGCCGGGCAACGCCAACGGTACCGGCTGTTCACATTTTGCACAATTGTGCGTACAGCGCACATATGGCTTGCGTCTCACTACCCGCCGGTATAACTTGTGGTGTTCGCATGTAAAACAATCGTGCGTTTTACGCACACATCACTACCTGGAGGCCCCATGAGCGCTGTGCCCGCACAGACCGCTTCAGCCACCGCAAAGACCCCGAAGAAGGCCGCCGCGGCAAGCTTCATGGGCAGCGCGGTCGAGTACTACGACTTCTTCATCTTTGGCACTGCGGCATCGCTGATCTTCCCGCACGTCTTCTTCCCGGACGCGGATGCACAGGCGAGCATCATGTCGCTCGCCACCTTCGGTTTCGCCTATATCGCCCGTCCCGTCGGCGCGGTCATCCTGGGCCATTTCGGCGACCGTGTCGGCCGCCAGAAAATCCTGATGTTCACCCTGATCCTTATGGGTGCCTCTACGTTCCTCATCGGCTGCCTGCCGAGCTTCAGCACCATCGGCTGGTGGGCGCCCACGCTCCTGGTCCTCTGCCGCCTGGCCCAGGGCCTCTCTGCTGCCGGAGAGCAGGCCGGTGCCAGCTCCATGACCCTGGAGCACGCGCCTGACGGCCGCCGTGCGTTCTTCACCTCCTGGACCCTCACCGGCACCCAGGGCGGCCAGATCCTCGCTGCCATGGTCTTCATCCCGGTCATGGCACTGCCGGACGACATCAAGTACAGCATTGGCTGGCGCATCCCGTTCTGGCTCAGCGCCGTCGTCGTGATTGTGACGTTCTTTATCCGCCGCACCCTCCACGAGACGCCGACCTTCCAGGAAGCCAAGGCCAACAACGAGATTTCCAAGCTTCCCGTCGGCGACCTGCTGAAGCACCACTGGCGCGACGTGCTGCGCGTTATCTGCTGCGCCTTCATCGCCGCAGTCTCCACTGTCTACGGCACCCTGGCCATCAAGTACGGCACCGAGGTGGGCAATGTTGACGCCACCATCACGCTGTGGCTGGTCGTCGCAGGCAACATCGCCGCATTGTTCACCCAGCCGCTGTTCGGCATGGCGGCGGACCGCTTCGGCCGGAAACCGGTGTTCATCTACGGCGCCCTGTCCAGCGCGATCGTGATGCCGTTCTACCTGCTCTCCATGGAATCCGGTAACTCGCTGCTGCAGTTCACCCTCTCCGTGGTGGTCTTCGGCTGCGGTTACGCCGCTGCGAACGCGGTCTGGCCGTCCTTCTACGCTGAAATGTTCAGCGCCAAGGTCCGCTTCTCCGGCCTGGCCATCGGCACCCAGCTCGGCTTCCTCATGGCCGGCTTCGCGCCGTCCATCGTGGCTGCCCTGGGCGGCCTGCAGCCCGGCGGCTGGGTCGTGATCAGCTGGTTCACCGCAGCTATCTGCCTGATCGCCACCATTTCAGCCCTGACCGCAAAGGAGTCCTTCCGGACCCCGACGGCGGAGCTCGGCAAGCGCTGAGTCATCCACCAGGAACGGCCGGCCACCGCTGCATGCGGTGGCCGGCCGTTCCTTTTCTTTGGTCAGCCGGCGTCCAGCCGCCGCTGTTTCCGTGCCGACCAGGCAAGGTAGCCGCCCAGCACGCCCGTTGACGCCAGCCCGGCGCCCATCAACGGAGCCTGCCAGCTGCGCCAGCGGTCGGCGTCGCCCAGCGTCAGTTCGCCCACGCCGCGGATGAAGGCGGCCGCAAAGATGGCAGCCACCATCCTGTTGCCCACGCGTTCCAGGCGCTCCACCAGCGGGACGAGGTCCCCGGCACGCAGGTGCACCTCCATGCCTTCGAAGTCCAGCGTATTGACCAGCCGCTGGAGCTGGCCCGGCAGGTCCGCCCCCAGCTCCAGCAGTTCTCCCCCGGCCTTGCCGAGGCGCTTCGCGTAGTTGACCGGGTTCAGCTGCTCCATGGTCATCCGCTTGGCATAGGGCGCAAGGGTCTTGCCCATGCTGAATTCGGGATCCAGCACTTCGCCCATTCCCTCAGTCATGATCAGCATGCGCATGAGCAGGGCTATTTCGCGCGGCAGCTGCAGATGGTGGTTGCGGATGATCCCCAGGCCGGTGCTGATGATCCTGCCCACCGGTGCGTCCTTGAGCGTCCGGTTCGAGTACAGCCGGATCAGGGCCGCGAGGTCCATCCGGAGCTTCACCCGGTCCGGGCGGACCCGTGTGACGGTCATCCGCAGCAGGGCAGAAGCCATCCGGTCGGGGTCCTTCCGGATGACCGCGACGAACAGCGCCGAGAGCTGACCGCGCAGTTTGTCATCCAGCTCCCCCACCATGCCGAAATCGATCAGCCCGATCTGCGCATTCGGCTGCACGAAGATGTTCCCGGGATGGGGGTCAGCGTGGAAGAAACCGTCCTCGAAGACCATTTTCATTTCCGCATTGGCGGCCGTGGCGGCAAGCGCCTTGCGGTCGATTCCTGCTGCGTCCAGCGCCCTGGTGTCCGTCACCTTCATCCCGTACATCCGCTGCATGGTCAGGACGTTGTGGGTGCTGTGCTCCCAGTAAATATGCGGGATGAGCACTGCCGCGTCGTTCTCGAAGTTGACCGCAAAACGGTCGGCGTTCCTTCCCTCCTGGGCATAGTCCATTTCCTGGCGCAGGGTATCGGCGAACTCGTCGATGAATCCCTTGACGTCATAGTCCCTGGCTGCTTCCCATCGCCTGCTGGCGTGCCCCGCCAGCGACTGCAGGATCGCCAGGTCTGATTCCACCGTCGGGCCGATGCCGGGCCGGCGAACCTTGACGACGACGTCGGTTCCGTCCGGCAGCGTGGCCGCGTAGGCCTGGCCAATGGAAGCGCTGGCAATCGGCGTCGTGTTGAACGCCGAAAACATCCTGAGCGGATCCTTGCCGAATTCCCGCTCCAGCTCGGCGTGGACATCCGCCCACGCGGCAGGTGCGGCCCTGTCCTGCAGTTTGGCCAGCTGTTCCATGTACTCGGGCGGAAGCAGGTCTGCGCGCGTGGAAAGCAACTGGCCCAGCTTGACGAAGGTGGGCCCGAGCTCTTCGAGGGCCCGGCGCAGGTATTCGGGGCTGTCAACGCGGGCAGCCTCCTGCGCGGACTGCCGGCGGAACGGGATCCTGGCTTCCAGGCCGGACACCGAAACCAGATAGCCCAATCCGTTGCGGTAGAGAATCTCGGCGATCTGCCGGTACCGGTCAAACTGGGATTTCATCGCCCTCTTCTCCCCTCGAGGCGGAACAGGACGTTCCACGGATCTATTCGAACGATAGCCCTGCCCGCAGGCCAGCAACAGGTCAGGACTGCCCACCGGCGGAACCGGCATACAACAAGCTGAACGGCTTCCACGCAGCCCAGGACCCCTGGCTGCTCACACAGGTCCTGCGGAACGAATGGGGCTTTGACGGCGTCGTTGTCTCCGACTGGGGTGCCGTGACAGACCTGGCCGCTGCGCTCGCGGCCGGACTGGACTTGGAGATGCCCGCCTCCAACGGGATCGGGCCCCGCGAAGTCCTTGCGGGGCTGGATGCCGGACTGGTCTCACCCGGTGATGTGGACGCCGCGGTGGAGCGCCTCCGGGTCCTGGGCGAGCGTACTGCGGACAAGGTGTCCGGCCCGGCCGACTACGCTGCCCATGACCGGCTGGCGAGGCGTGCTGCGGTGCAGTCCATGGTGCTCCTGAAAAACGACGGCGGCGTCCTGCCCTTCAGCGCGCAGCGGCGCCTGGTGGTGATCGGTGAGCTGGCGAGGACGCCCAGGTACCAGGGCAGCGGATCATCGCGGGTTAACCCCGTACGGCTCAGCACCCCGTGGAACGCCTTGGCGGCGCGGGTTCCGGGGGCACGCTTCACGGCAGGCTATGCGCTGGAGGAAGGTGGCGGGACGGACGGCGACGCGCTGGCGGCGGAGGCTGTTGCCGCGGCAGCGGACGGCGACCAGGTTGTCGTGTTCCTGGGACTGCCGGATTCGGCTGAAACGGAGGGCGCTGACCGGGTATCCCTGGACCTGCCGGAAACCCAGCTCAGGCTCCTCTCGTCCCTTGCGGCGGTGCGGGAAGACCTGGCAGTCGTCCTCTTCAACGGCTCCGCCGTGACCACGCCCTGGGCGCTTCAGGTGCCGGCTGTACTGGAAGGCTGGCTGGGCGGGCAGGGGTGCGGAGAGGCCGTGGCGGACATCCTCCTCGGCGACGTCAACCCTTCGGGAAAGCTGGCTGAGACGTTTCCGCTCTCTATCGAGGACACCCCTGCCTTCGGCAACTTCCCCGGTGAGGACGGCGAGGTCCGGTACGGCGAAGGCCTGCTGGTTGGGTACCGGTGGTACGACACCCGGCAGATGCCGGTTGCCTTTCCCTTCGGCCACGGGCTTTCCTACACCTCCTTTGACTACACCGGCCTGGAAGCCACGGCCGAGGGAACTGGAACCGGAGCCGCGGTGCGGGTCTGTGTCACCGTCACCAACACCGGCGGCCGGGCGGGCGCGGAAGTGGTGCAGCTCTATGTGGGCGGGCCACCAAACGGCGTCCCGCGGCCCGCCCAGGAACTGCGTGGTTTCTCCCGGGTGGAGCTTGATCCCGGAGAAAGCACCCGCGTCACCTTCGACCTGGCTGCCGGAAGCCTGGACCGCTTCGATCCCGGTACCCGGTCATGGGTAACGGACAGCGGCGCATACCTCCTGAAAGTGGGATCATCCTCGCGCGACATCAGGTTGAGCGAAATGATCGAGGTGGAAGGCAGCGGGCCCTCCCCCCTTCCAACCGCCTCTTCGCCGGTCAACCAGTGGCTGGCGGACCCCCGGGCTGCCCGCGTTCTCCTGGAGTCGCTCACAGGCTCCAGCGGCGGGAACGGTGACCCGGCGGCTGCCGCTTCACTCTCAGCGGCCCTCAGTCTGATGGGCAGCCTTCCGCTGGATCGGCTGGGGAGGTTTCCCGGCGCTCCGCTGGGCGCCGAGCAGGCAGCGCGGCTGGCGCGGGAACTCGCAGAGGGCGCCGCGGACTGAAGAACGGACGTGCTCGGAGCCGGCCCGCGCGGTCGGGCCTACGCCGGGCGACGGGCGCCGTCGGACACCTTGGCGGCGGCAGAGCCCGCAAAGAACAGCGCAGCGATACTGATCCCCACGACCGCCAGGGGAAGGATCCAGCTGCCAGACGCGCTGTGCAGTGTGCCCAGGACCACGGGACCGGTGGCAGCGACCAGGTAGCCGCCGCCCTGCACCATGGCGGAGAGCTGTCCCGCCTGCCGGCCCGAGCCGCCCATCCGCACGAGGATCAGCAGCAGGACGGTGATTCCGGCACCTTGCGCGACACCGCCCAGGGTGACCCAGACGGGCCAGGCCGCGGGTGCCAGCAGCAGGCCAGCTGGAAGCGCCGCCCAGGCCGCGCAGGTCAGCCACAGCAGGGTCCGGATCCTCAACCGGCGGGAGAGCAGCGGAACGGCCAGGGCTCCGACAATCGCCGGTCCCTGGAACAGGGAGGATCCGGCCCCGGCACCCGCGGTATCCAGACCGAGCAGATCTGTCAGCATCGTGGGCAGCCAGGTCGAGACGGCATAGAACGAAAAGGCCTGCCCGCTGAACGCAATCAGCATGACCCAGGCCTGGGGTGTTCGCCAGGCAGACCGTTGGGTGTCCTGCGGCGGCGCGTCCGGCTCGGTTCCGGCCGGGCCTCCGTCCTCTCCGGTGCTGCCGGTACCTCCTGGCGGGTCTTCCTTCTGCGTGCCGAGGAGAAAGACCCGCCAGCCGACGAGTGAGAGCCACGCCAGTGCTGCGGCAAGGGCCAGCGCGCTCCACACCACCATGGCTGTCCTCCAGCCAACTGCCTCGGCAAGCGGAGCTGTGAGGATGAGCGTGATCATGGAACCGATATTCATTGCGGCGGTGTAGACCCCGGTTACGAGCGGCACGCGCGCGGGCGCAAAGTCACGCCTGATGATCACCGGAACCAGGACGTTCCCGACGGCGATAGACGCACCAATGACAACCGTCCCGGCCAGCGCCAGCCCGGTTCCGCCTGAGGAACGCAGCAGCGTTCCAAACAGGATCCCTGCCAGGCACAGGGCTATGGCCTGGTCCGGCCCTCCGCGGCGCAGCAGGGGCAGCGCCAGGAAGGACACCACACCAAAACACGCGATGGGCAGGGCCGTCAGCAGCCCCGAGGTCTGCACTGACATGCCCAGCTGATCCTGAAGGATGCCGAGAATTGGCGCGGGCGCAACAATCGGTCCCCGCAGGTTTAGGGCAATGAGCACCATCCCGGTCAGGGCGCCCCAAAACATGAGGCGGGGAGTCCGCTGTCTTCCGTCCCGCCCGGTGGCAGCGGGGCTGTTGCTGTGCATCCTTACCCGTTTCGCTCAAGAACCGTACCGGCCGAACTCGACCGGCCTGCTCGGATTCTTTCAGCTGCGGGGCCCGCCGGCACGCCTAACGCGCCGTGTTACGTCCCGTGGCGGTTCCTGGGACCGGTCCTAGGGTACGGGCGGCACGGAGGGCAGGTGATGAGTGGGGAGCCGGTCGCGGTCGTAGGTGATGTCCGTGTAACCATGGGGCGCCGGCCGTCCATGTTCGTCAAGGTTGACGAACACGATCCGTTCGATCGTGAGGATGCTCGATCGGGTGATCATGTTCCGTACTTCGGCCTGCATGGTCAGGGACGTGGTGCCGAATTTTACGGCGCGCAGCCCCATTTCGATCAGGTCGCCCTGCTGGGCCGAGCTGACGAAATTGATTTCGGACATCAGCTTCGTCACGACCCTGCCGTTACCCATTTGGAGGATCGCATAGATGGTTGCTTCCTCATCGATCCAGCGGAGCAGCGAGCCGCCGAAAAGCGTGCCGTTCGCGTTTAGGTCCTCCGGCCGAACCCACTTGCGGGTATGGAAATTAATGTTGCCTTCTTGCATATTTCCCAGCGTATCTCCGCTCCGTGACCGCTCATGGCCACGGGAGAGCACGGCCACAGCCCGTTGTCTCATGCATCGCAGATGCATCGCAAAGCATCGCACGCGTACCCGCCACGGAACCCTGCCGCTGGGGTGGTCCAGCCGGTCCAACCATTTCAAGAAGCAGCCGCTACCCCGGCGGCGCCTGCAGAACGTCTGCCAGGTCGAAGCGGACCGGTTCATCCAGCTGGGCATAACCGCACGATTCAGGCTCCCGGTCGGGACGCCAGCGGACGAAGCTCGGCGGGTGCCGGAAGCGGTCGCCCTCCATATGGTCGTAGGCAACCTCGATCACCCGTTCGGGGCGAAGCGGCGTAAAGGAAAGGTCTTTGGTGCCGCTCCACCGGCTGCCTTCGGCGTTCCTGGGTGTGCGCGTTCCGGCGTCCTGCCCGGCCTGGGTCCAGGGATGGGAGCTGTCCCAGGTGACCAGGGGCTGCAGTTCTTCGAAGAGTTCTTTCCTGCGCTGCATCGGCAGGGCCCCCACCACACCCACGTTGGCGAGCACGCCGTCGTCGTCGTAGAGCCCAAGCAGCAGTGAGCCGATCCGGTCATCGCCGCTTTTGTGCAACCGGTAGCCGGCAAGCACGCAATCAGCCGTCCGCCGGTGCTTGATCTTATACATGGACCGTTTCCCGGGCTCATACGGGCCGGCCAGGTCCTTCGCCACCACACCGTCCAGGCCGGCGCCTTCAAACAGCTCAAACCATTCGGCAGCCGTCTGCGGATCCAGGGTCTGGCGGGTCAGGTGCAGCCTGCCGCCGGCGGCGCCGAGGGCCTGCTCGAGTGCGGCGCGCCGCTCCCGGAAGGGAGCATCGGCCAGGTTCGTGTTCCCCAGGGCCAGGAGGTCGAAGGCCACAAAGGAAGCCGGGGTCTGCTGCGCGAGGAGTTCCACTCGGCTGGCCGCTGGATGGATACGCTGCTGCAGGAGGTCGAAGTCCAGGCGTGTGCCCCCGTCGCTGACCAGGATGATCTCGCCGTCCACGACGGACTTCTCCGGCAGGCCCTTCCGGAACGCTTCCACCAGCTCTGGAAAGTAGCGGTTCATGGCCCGGCCGTTCCTGCTGGTGATCTCCACCTCGCCGCCGTCACGGAAGACGATGGCGCGGAAACCGTCCCATTTCGGCTCATACGCGTACCTGCCCTCGGGAATCCGGTCTACGGCCTTGGCCAGCATGGGCTCCACGGGGGGCTGCAGCGGCAGTTCCATCGGGTACCTTCCTTCGGGGCGGGCCATGTCCTGGTGTGCTCCACCGTAGGATGCAAATATGAGTCTGAAAAGCGCGGCAGAGGTGCCTGCCGCCAATATGGGCGGCGCATCGGCCGTTCCAACCCGGCCCTATGAACCGCCGCTGCTCCACCCCGTCCACCGGATCGGGGCACGGACACTCGATTTCAGCCGACGTGTGGCGCTGATGGCGATCATCAACCGGACCCCGGATTCCTTTTTCGACGGCGGACGGACGTTCGCCCTGGGCGCTGCGGTGCAGGCCGCGCTCAAGGCTGTCGACGACGGCGCCGACTGGGTCGACATCGGCGGTGTCCCGTTCGCTCCGGGGCCGGCCCTCGGTGCGGCGGAAGAAGCCGCCCGGGTGGTACCCGTAATCCGCGCTGTCAGGGAACAGACCGACGCCGTGATCTCGGCAGACACGTTCCTCCCGGCAGTCGCCGAGGCTGCCATTGAGGCAGGCGCCACGGTCATCAACGACACCAGCGGGCTGCACCATCCGGACCTTGCCCGGGTGGCAGCTGCCGCCGGGGTCCACTTGGTGATAACCCACAGCCTTGCCGTGCCCCGCACACCGTATCCCCGGCCGCAGTACCAGGACGTCGCAGCCGAGGTCGCGCAGTTCCTGCGCCGACGCGCCGCATACGCCCAGGAACTCGGTGTTCCTGCAGAGAAGATCATCATTGATCCCGGCCATGACCTGAACAAGAACACGCTGCACTCACTGGAGATCACCCGCGGCCTCGCACGGATCGCGGAGCTGGGCTTCCCGGTGCTGGCGGCCGTCTCCAACAAGGACTTCATCGGAGAGACGCTGGATGCACCCAAGTCCGAGCGGACCGAAGGAACCCTCGCGGCAGCCGTGGCGAGCATCATGAACGGAGCCAGGATCCTGCGCATGCACGACGTGCCTGCTGCGGCCAGGACCATCAGAATGACTGAGGCGATCCTCGGATGGCGTCAGCCGGCCTACCTGCGGCACAACATGGGCGACACCAATGAACCGGACCGCGGAGCGTGAGCGCACCGGTCACTGCGGCCGGATCCGCCGCGGAGCTTAGCGACGAAGACCTGCTGGCGGCCTATGCGTGGGACAGCCACGGGGAAGCGCCCGGCCGGCCCCTGGTGCGCTTCAACTTTGTGGCTTCATTGGACGGTGCCGCCGCTGTGGCAGGCCGGTCCGGCGGTTTGGGCAACAGTGTGGACCATCGGGTCTTCAACCTGCTTCGACGGAGCGCTGATGTCATCCTGGTGGGCGCCGGAACCGTGCGGGCCGAAGGGTATGCCGGGGAACTCCTGGACCGGCAGGGACAGGCCTGGCGCGCAGCCCGCGGAATGGCGCCGCACCCCGCAACAGCGATCGTCTCCGGGAGCCTGGACCTTGATCCGGACGGTCCGCTGTTCAGCCAGGCCCCGGTGCGCCCGCTCCTGCTCACCTCCGCGGGTGCCCCCGCGGACCGGCGGACGGCGCTGGCGGAAGTTGCCGACGTCGTCGCGGCGGGCGCCAGGGATGTTCAGCCGGCGCTCGCGGTGCGGGAGCTGGAGAACCGGGGGTTCACCCGCATCCTGTGCGAAGGCGGTCCCAGGCTGTTCGGCACATTCCAGGCTGCCGGACTGGTCGATGAACTCTGCCTCACGCTCAGCCCCGGGATGACCGCCGGCAGCGCTCCGAGGATCACGTCCGGAGCGCCGGAAACCCCGCTGCAGCACTTCGCGCTGGTACATGTTCTCCAGGGCGGCGACACCCTCCTGCTGCGGTACCGCCGGCCCGGGTCCTAAGCTGCTGAGGGCTCAGAAATTGATCATGTGGCCCGTGAGTCCGTGGAAGGCTTCCTGAAGGGCCTCGCTCAGCGTTGGATGCGTATGGACATTCCGCGCCAGCTCCGCCGCCGTGAGGTCCCACTTTTGCGCCAGTGTCAGTTCCGGCAGCAGTTCAGAGACGTCCGGGCCGATCATGTGCCCGCCCAGCAGCTCTCCGTAGGCGGTGTCCGCGATCAGCTTCACGAAACCGACGGGTTCGCCGAGGCCGTGGGCCTTGCCGTTGGCGGTAAAAGGGAAAACTGCGACTTTGATGTCGTGGCCCTCGTCGCGTGCCTGCGCTTCCGTCAATCCAAAGCTGGCGACCTGCGGCTGGCAGAACGTCGCCCGCGGCATCATCCGGTAATCACCCAGCGGCATGGTCTCGGCATCCGCGATCGTTTCCGCCGCAACAACGCCCTGGGCCTCGGCGACGTGCGCCAGCTGGAGCTTCCCGGTTACATCTCCGATCGCGAAGATGTGGGGCACGTTCGTGCGCATGTAGTCGTCGATGCCGATTGCGCCCCGGTCAGTGGCTTCCACTCCGGTGGTTTCCAGGCCGAAGCCTTCCAATCGCGGAGCAAAGCCCACAGACATCATCACCCGGTCGGCATCGATGCTCTGTTCGGCGCCGCTTTTGTCCGTGTACTTGACCGTAACGGACGATCCGTTGTCCGTGACCGTCTCTACCTTCGCCGAGGTATGGATGGGGATCCCGATCTTCTTGTACTGCTTGGTGATCTCCTTGGAAACGTCCGCGTCCTCGTTCGGCAGGGCACGGTCCATGAACTCGAGAATGGTTACATCGACACCGTAGCTGCGCAGGACATAGCCGAACTCCATGCCGATGGCGCCGGCACCCACAATCACCATCTTCCGGGGCAGGTCACGGCTGAGGATCTGGGTTTCGTAGGTGATCACGTTTTCGCTCAGTTCCACACCCGGAAGGAGTTTGACCGTGGCTCCGGTGGCGATGATGGCGTTGTCGAACGTGATTTCCTCAGTGCCGCCGGAGGACAGCGTGACTTCCATGCTGTGGTCGTCCTTGAACACGCCGCGTCCGTCGTATTCCGTGATCTTGTTTTTCTTCATCAGGAAGTGGACGCCCTTGACCCGTCCGTCCGCCACCTGCCGGCTGCGGTCGTAAGCGGCCCCATAGTCGAAGCTCACCTCTCCGTGCATCCCGAACTCGCCAGCCTGGCGTGTGAAGATCTGGGCCAGTTCAGCGTTCCGCAGCAGGGCCTTGGACGGAATGCAGCCCACGTTCAGACACACTCCACCCCAGTATTTCTCTTCGACTATGGCAACACTCAGGCCCAGCTGGGCCGCCCGGATCGCCGCTACGTAGCCGCCGGGCCCCGCTCCCAGGACAACGACGTCGTAATGTGAACTCATGCTGGCTCCTCGTCAGGTCTGAAGGACATAACCATAAGTCTGCTTAACACTCTCACGGGCTGGCCCGCTACTCCATGGATGGAGACGGCTCATACATACCCCCTGTACCCCTTCCACGCTTCGCGGCGCTCGGGGAACGGATCCGATTCGATCCTGTCCTCCGTGTCGAAGATGCGGGTATGCCGGTTGAGTTCCTCGTATTCCGGCCAGTCCTCGCCCGGCAAATCGTCCTTGGCGAGGCTGATCAGCGATCCCTGGAACCGTGCGGAAAGTTCCCTAAGGGCATCCATGCCTCCCAGCAGCGAAAGCGCACGCATCGTCCGCTTATTCGTCTCGCCAAACATGACGGGAACGTCAAAAGCGTGTGTTGCCCCAAAACCCAGAAGGTTCATGAGCCTTGTGGCGAAGTCGTAGCGGTAGGTCCAGGTGGGCGCTACCCGGGAATGGCCTTCGGCCACCATCTGGCTGGGATACCAGAAGACGAGGTCACCGCTGATTTGAATGGACCGCTCCTTGGACGGGTATCCGGGGTAGGCCGCAACAATCCGGTCCCTGGCGGCCGGATCGGTTCCGGCAAACATGCGCTCGAGCCGGGCCGGGGTGGAGGGCAGGATGTTGTCCAGTTTCGCGAACAGCGCGCCCTCCTGTGCCATGGTTCCCAGGACAAGCGGTTTCGGTGAGGACTCTCCCTCCAGGAAAGTGTCTATGGGATGGCGCGGCAGGAAGTTCCCGTCGACCACGGGAGAAACACTGAGCGAGCCCGGCATTTGCACCGGCCCAATCTTCGAAGTCATTTCCCGGGTGGCGTTTACCAGCTTCGCCGCGGAAATACTGTCCAGGGCCTGCGCTGCGTGTGCCTCGTCAATCCGGAGGAGCTCCAGCAGGTCCAGTGCCCACTGCTCATGCATGTCTGGGTAGTACACTCCGGACGGGGCTGGACTCTGCGCGAACGCCTTGTGGAAATAGGGTGCCGCGGACGGTATGCACATCAGGGCTGTCACCGAGATCCCCCCGGCGGACTCGCCGAAGATCGTGACGTTGTCCGGGTCGCCGCCGAACGCGGCAATATTCTGGTTGACCCAGGCGAGGCCAGCGACCTGGTCCCGCAAGCCGACGTTGGCGTCAAAGGGACGCTCGGGGGTGGAAAAGGACGTGAAGTCCATGAAACCGAGGGCGCCGATCCGGTAGTTGAGGCAGACGTAGACGACGTCGCCGGTCCGGACCAGGTTGGCGCCGCGGTAGGTGCGCACTGCCGAGGAACCGGAGCTGAACGCTCCCCCGTAGAAGTACACGAGAACCGGAAGCAGCTTCGACGGCGGCTCCAGCGGTGCACTCACGTTGACCGTCAGGCAGTCCTCGCTCATCAGCGGACGGCGGCGCGAGCCGGTCAGCGCGATTCCCCGCCACTGGGGCGGGATTGGACCGAACTGGGAGCCGTCCCGCACTCCCGGCCAGCTCTCCGGCGGCTGCGGTGCCCGCAGCCTCAGGCTGCCCAGGGGCGGCACGGCGTAGGGGATCCCCCGCCAGGTGCGTACGCCGTCGTCCACGATTCCGCGGACCCATCCGTTTGCCGTCTCAACTTCCAGGGCTGATATGTCCAGGGACATGCTTCGCCTGCTTCCGCCGGGGAGAACGCATCACTGCGCCGTCTTGGACGGAACCCGAAGGAAAGTACTGAGGGAGCAAAAGCGAACTCCGGAGCAATAACCGGATGCCGTACAGGCAACCCGGGAACCGTACCGCGCTTATCAACGATAGGCTTCTTGGCCGATGAGGGCCAGAGCCGGTGGCCGGAAAGCCACGTGACTACGCCGGAGCGGGGACGTGACTACGCCGGAGCGGGGACCAGGACTAGGTTGCGGGCCGGAGCCTGGTGGCGGAGATGCCGGTGGACGGCAACTTCCTTGAGGCAGAGCAGCGCAACTGCTGCGGCGTTCAGCGCCACCTTTGCCGGCGTCGACCAGTCTGTCAGGACGCAGAGCATCCAGACAGTAAGCAGGACCGGCGCGTCAATGATGCGCAGTGCTGCCGGCGTCCTGTTGGTGGCACGCTGGTAATTCGACCTTGGCTGAGCTGTCATCCATGCGCTCATCGAAGCCATAACAACTTCTTTCCCCTGAGAGACGGCGTCACTGTTGATCATCCATGAGACAGTGAACGCCCTTTAGGAAACTATTATCACATCTTTAACATCCGCCACAGCCCCCGGACAAAAAGTCCCACTGTGAAGGGCCGCTTTCAGTGGCGAGACCGTAGCCGGGGCCAGATTCGCATCCGTTGACGCAGTAACGCAGTTTAGAGCGGTCGTTTTCCATTTGTTGCTGCAATGATGTCGTTTTGGGCCGGTCAGCGGGACGTCATTGCGGCAAAGGAATCTGCGGCGGAGCCATAACAGCGTTTGTGCAGCAGAGGATCCCTCAGTGCAACCGCCCAGGTCAGTTCGGCTCCCGCCAGGCGTCGCAGTGAGGAACCGGATTCCGGGCGCCGTACAGTCAAAGCGCTCACCTGATCGGGCCGTTGTTCGCGGATCGTCCCCTATTCCGCCGAACACCGCCAGGTTCCACCGAACGCCGCGAACCGCTGCTGGGTCCTGTCACTGCGGGCATGGGAACCAGTGTTCCCGTGACTCATGTCAGTCATTCTGGCGCCCGTCCGGTTTTGCTGCGTTTAGGGATGATTCGGTTGCTGTGGGAATTTGCTGCGCGGCGCCTTGGCCAGATTTTCCCCGAACGACCGGTTTGTCCCGAAACGCAGCGAATCCGTGTCACAGGGTGCAGCGAAATCCCGGAACGCATTATTTCCGAACCCAAAGCGCAGTGTTTCCGCACCCAAAGCAGCGTTTACCCAAACTGCAGCGCCGGCGTGGTGCTGTCTCCGCGTCGCCACTGTTCCCATAGCAGGGTGTAGCCGGAGAGCGGCCGTGCACGGATTCCCAGCCGACGTTACGGGTGAGACGGATGTGGCAACAGGAGGGCCGGCTAGCTTTCGCTGACGCGCCCGGCCTCAACATTCCAGAGCCGGTCCAGACGCACGTTCTCCAGCATCCGGCGGTCGTGGGTGACCAGCAGCAGCGCGCCCTCGTAACTCTCCAGCGCTTCCTCCAGCTGCTCGATGGCGGGAAGGTCGAGGTGGTTGGTGGGTTCATCGAGGATCAGCAGGTTCACCCCGCGGGCCTGGAGGAGTGCCAGCGCGGCCCGGGTCCGCTCCCCGGGGGAAAGCGCTCCCACGAGGCTGCCCGACTGATCTGCCTTCAGCCCGAACTTCGCCAGGAGGGTCCGCACTTCCGCGGCAGTCATCTCGGGAACGCATGCTTCGAAAGCATCAGCGAGCCGCTCTCCGGCGGGAAGCTGTCCGCGCAGCTGGTCGATCTCCCCCACCGCCACGGATGCACCGAGCGACGCCGTTCCTGCCTCAGGCTCCAGGATGCCGCGCAGCAACGCCAGCAGGGTCGACTTTCCTGCTCCATTGGGGCCCGTGATGCCGATCCTCTCCCCGGCGTTGACCTGCAGGGACACCGGCCCGAGCGTGAAATCGCCCTTTCGGGCCACAGCTTCGTTCAGGGTCGCCACCACAGAACTGGACCGCGGCGCCGGAGCAATGCTGAACTGGAGCTGCCATTCCTTCCGCGGCTCCTCCACCTCCTCCAGCCGAGCGATCCTCGACTCCATCTGCCGAACTTTCTGGGCCTGCTTCTCGGAGGACTCAGTACTTGCTTTGCGCCGGATCTTGTCATTGTCCGGGGATTTCCGCATGGCATTCCGCACACCCTGGGAGCTCCATTCCCGCGTCGTCCGGGCCCTGGCCACAAGGTCTGCCTTGCGGCCGGCAAACTCGTCGTACGCTTCCCTCGCGTGCCGCTTGGCCACGGCACGTTCCTCCAGGAAGGCATCGTAGCCGCCGTCGTACACTGCTACCTGGTTTTGGGCGAGGTCCAGCTCCACCACAGTGGTCACACAGCGGGCCAGGAACTCACGGTCATGCGACACCAGGACGACGCCGCCGCGCAGCCCGCGGACGAACTCCTCCAGCTTGGCCAGTCCGTCCAGGTCCAGGTCATTGGTGGGCTCGTCGAGCAGGACGATATCGAAGCGGCTGAGCAGCAGGGCAGCCAGGGATACCCTGGCTGCCTGTCCGCCGGAAAGCCCCGTCATTCGGGCCTCCGGACCAACATCCAGGCCCAGCTCGGCCAGCACGGCAGGCATCCGTTCGTCCAGGTCGGGGGCGCCGGAGGCGAGCCAGGTCTCCAGTGCCGCCGCGTACCGGTCCCCGCTGCCCGCGGTTTCTGCGCCAAGTTCGTCTGCTGCGGCCTCCATGGCAGCGGTGGCAGCGGCTGCCCCGGTGCGGCGGGCGATGTAGTCGGCCACGGTTTCACCCTCGACCCGCTCGTGTTCCTGTGGAAGCCAGCCAACGAAGGCATCCACTGGATGCCGTTCAACGGTGCCAGCCATCGGCTCGGCCGCGCCTGCCAGGATTCGAAGCAGCGTGGACTTTCCGGCGCCGTTGGCACCTACCACCCCGACGACGTCGCCCGGTCCCACCGTGAGGGAGAGATGTGAAAAGAGGACGCGGTGGGCGTGGCCGCCGGAAAGTTCCCGGGCGACGAGTGTAGCGGTCATTGGTTAATCTTATGTGCCCGGCGGGGAGGCCCCGGCACAGAGGAAATCAGCGCCAGCCGCGGTAACCGTCCCAGGCTTTCCGCCTGCTGGCGCGGGGGTCAAGTTCAATCCGGTCATACCGGTCAAAGATCTTGGTCCGGCGTGATGTCTGGTCGTACTTCGGCCACATTGGCCCCGGAGCACCGGTCCGCGCAAAGCGGAGCAGCGCGGATTGGAATCGGTGGGCGACATTGGCCGCGGTCCGTTTGTTCCCGAGCCTCACCAGGTTCTTGCCGGGGCCGGAATCGTAGGTGCCGAACACCGCGGCAAGGTCCAGCCCGTGGGTAGCCCCCAGTCCCGCCACCCTGGCCGTGCGTGGAGCGTAGTCAAACCGGTAGGACCAGGTCGCCGCGTGTTCTGCATGCGCCTGGGCTACCTGGATGGACGGGTGCCAGAACACGGCGTCTCCCCCAATTTCAACTGCCTGCTTCTTATGCGGGTAGCCGCGGTAGCCGGCAATGACCTGGTCCCGCAGCCCGGGTGCAGTCAACTCGAACATTTTCTCAATGCGCGCCTGGTTGGTCGGAAGGACGTCGTCCAATTTCTCGAACAGGGTTCCTTCGTTTTCCATCGTTCCGATCACCATGGGAACAGCTGCTGCCCGGCCCTGCTCGAAGGCATCGATGGGGTGAAGCGGCAGGAACGATCCGTCAACGACGGGCGCAAAGCTCAGCGCTCCGGGATAGGCATCAGGGATGATTTTCTTCGAGAGCTGCGTTGCCGCGTCAACCAGTGCATTAGCGGGGATTTCCGCCAGGGCTTCGGCTGCACCTCCGGATCCAACGCCAAGCAGGCCCAGCAGTTCCGAGGCGAATCCGGATGCCAGTTCCGGACCGTAGGCCGACGACGGTGCAGGGCTCTGCAGGAACGCCCGGTGGAAGAGGCCAGCGGCAGACGGGATGCACATCAGCGTCAGCGCGGACATGGCTCCTGCCGATTCGCCGAAGATCGTGACGTTTCCCGGGTCTCCGCCGAACGCCGCAATATTGCGCCGCACCCACTCCAGGGCGGCGATCTGGTCGGCCAGTCCCACGTTCACGTCAAACGTCCGCTCCGGTGTGGAATAGGGACGGAAATCCATGAAGCCGAGGGCACCCAGCCGGTAATTCATGGACACGAGGACGACGTTGCCGCCAGCAGACAGCCCGGACCCGTCAGCGATGCCCATCGCGCCGGAACCCGAGGTGAAGGCCCCGCCATGGAAAAAAACCAGCACCGGCAACGGGTCCCCGGAGGGCTGCATGGGAGCGGTGACGTTAATGGTGAGGCAGTTCTCGCTCCTCGGCGTTCCGGGGGACGCCCCTCCCAGCAGACGGCGTGTCCGCTGGGGAGCCCAGGGCCCAAAGTCCGTTGCATCCAGGACGTCCCGCCACGGTGCCGGCGGGCGGGGCAGGCGCAGCCTGAGCTCACCGATGGGAGGTGCTGCGTAGGGAATTCCGCGCCAGGTCCGGGTACCGCCGGCTGTTTTGCCGCGGACAGGCCCCTCGGCGGTCTGGACGGTGAGGTCTGCTTCCGCGGTTGCAGTAGACATAGACATCCTTTCGGCCCGGCGTCGGCTGGCCGCTGGGTGCCGCGGAGCCATTTCGGATACTAGCCAGCACACCGGACCGGCACCATACCTCCCGGCCGGAAAGGCTCTGATGTGGCTAAGGTGCCCTTTGGGGCAGCTGCAGGCATGGGTTTCGACAAAGCAACCATAAGTATGCTTATGCTTTTGGGGACGCCCCTGGGCGATTGAGGACGTCCCTACGAGAGGAACAACATGGCACGAGTGGCAATTATCGGCGGACACGGCAAGGTGGCCCTTCAGCTGGCCAAGGATCTGGCTTCGAACGGACACCAGGTCACCTCACTGTTCCGCAATCCCGACCATGTGGCCGAAGTGCAGTCCACCGGAGCGGCTCCCGTTGTGGCCGACGTGGAGCAGCTGGACTCCGGCGCGATCGCTGAGAAGCTTGTCGGCCATGATGCGGTGGTGTGGTCCGCCGGTGCCGGCGGCGGCTCGCCGGAACGGACGTACGCGGTGGACCGTGATGCTGCGATCCGGTCGATCGACGCCGCCAAACAGGCAGGGGTGAACCGCTACGTCATGGTCTCCTACATGGGTGCCGGCAAGGATCACGGCGTTCCCGAGGACAACCCCTTCTACGCCTATGCCGAGTCAAAGGCAGCTGCGGACGACTACCTGCGGCGCAGCGGGCTGGACTGGACCATCCTGGGACCCAGCGCCCTGACCAACGATCCCGGTACCGGAGCAATCAGCGTTGGCCCCGGACAGGACGGAAGTGTCTCCCGCACGGATGTTGCGGCAGTTGCCGCGCAGGTACTGGAACGTCCGGGCACCATCGGGCAGTTCATTGAGTTCATCAACGGGGATACCCCCATCCGCGAGGCCATCGGCTAGCCGGACCGACGCGGAGCCGGCGGCGGTTCTTAGAACTCGCGCCGCGCTCCGTCTTCCGGTACCACCTCGAAAACTTCGGGGACGAGAAAATCCGCCCGGGCAAAGGCACGGCAGACCTCTGATCCGATCCTCGCGGCGTCGGACGCCGGCACCAGGGCGATCGCCGATCCGCCGAAGCCGCCACCGGTCATCCGCGCTCCGGCTGCTCCCGCCGCCATGGCGGCTTCCACTGCAAGGTCCAGTTCCGGACAGGAAACCTCGAAGTCGTCCCGGAGGGATTCGTGGCTGGCGGCAAGCCACGGGCCCAGCCCCGCTGCCCGCCTGCCGGCTTCAAGATGTTCGACGACGGAGAGTACCCTCGCGTTCTCGCTCACCACATGCCGTGCCCTGCGGTAGGCAAGGGCATCCAGGGACGGTGCAGCCAGCACCAGGTCGGGCAGGCTGATCTCACGGAGGGACCCCAGCCCAAGTGTTGCGGCGGCCCGTTCGCAATCCGCCCGCCTGTCCGCGTACCCGCCGGAGTCATGCGCATGGCTCACTTTGGTGTCGATGACCAGCAGGGCCATCCCTTCCCCCGCCAGGTCGAGCGGGACGTGGCGCGATTCGCGGGTCCGGCAGTCAAGGAAGAGAGCATGCCCCGACGTGGACAGCAGCGATGCGGACTGGTCCAGGATGCCGGTGGGTGCGCCCGCGAAGTCGTTCTCAGCCTGCTGGCACAGCAGCACCAGGTCCTCCGCCGGAAGCCCTGCCCCGGAAAATTCGTTGACGGCCAGCGCCACCGCGCATTCGATCGCCGCGGATGAGGAAAGCCCAGCCCCGGCCGGGACGTCGGAGTCCAGCAGGATGTCCATGCCCGGCACCGCAACCCCGCGAAGTCCAAACGCCCAGTGCACGCCGGCAACATAGCGGCTCCACCCCTGCAGCATCCCGGGACCAAGCTCCGCAACTGTGCTCTCGGCCGGGTCCCCGGTGCCGGTGGTGGCCATCCGCAGGACACCGTCCCCCCGCGGCAGAACGGCAATCCGGGCCCGCCGGTTGATGCCGGCCGGCAGGACGAACCCGAGGTTGTAGTCGGTGTGTTCCCCGATCACGTTCACCCGTCCCGGCGCGGAGAAGAGGCCGGCCGACGCCCTGCCGTAGAGCTTCCGGAACCGCTCGGCTGTTGCCTGCACCGGCGTCGTCATGCCTCATCCTCCGCGGCCCGGGAGGCCGCGAACGGCGGCAGTGCTCCGCGCAGGCGTTCAGCGGTGTCTTCCGGGATGACGTCACCGATGAAGGCCCCCATGGCGGCTTCGGACCCGGCCAGGTATTTCAGCTTGCCGGCAGCCCGGCGAGGCGACGTGACCTGGAGGTGGACACGGTACTGCCCGCGCAGCGGATGGTTCACCGGAGCCTGGTACCAGGCCGCAATGTACGGGGTGGGTGTGGGATACAGCGCTTCGATCCGCTGCAGGACATCCAGGTAGAGCCCCGAGAGCTCTTCGCGCTCCTCATGGCTCAGGGCCGGCAGGTCGGGGACGGAACGGTGCGGGACTACGTGGACCTCAAGGGGCATCCGCGCCGCATAGGGAACATAGGCGGTCCAGTAGCGGCCGCGTGCCACGATCCGCCGGCCGTCGGCCAGCTCGTCTGCGAGGAGGTCCGCAAACAGCTCGCCCCGCCCCTCAGCCCGGTACCGTCGGGCGCTCTCCAGTTGGGTGAGCGTCCGCGGCGTGGGGAACGGATACGCATAGATCTGCCCATGCGGGTGGTGCAGGGTGACGCCGATTTCGGCACCGCGGTTCTCGAAGATGAAGACCTGTCCAACCCCCGCAAGCCTGGAAAGCTCGGCCGTCCGGTGCGTCCAGGCATCGATCACGGTCCGGACCCGTTGGCGCGTCAGGCCGGGAAAGGACGCTGCATGGTCGGCGGAAAAAGCAACCACTTCGCAGCGCCCGACGGCGGGAAACTCCTCGAAAGCCCAATCCGGAGGGCGCAGTGCACCGCCGGTCTCCGGGCCGAAGGCCGGGAACCTGTTCTCGAAGACTGCCACGTCATAGTCCGGCGCCGGAATTTCCGTGGCACGTGTATCCGAGGACGGGCAGAGCGGACATTCCCGGGCCGGCGGCAGGTGCGTGCGGGACTGGCGGTGCGCCGCGTAGGACACCCACTCCCCGAGCAGCCGGTCATAGCGCAGCTCGGGTGTCGCAGGCCTCGCGGGCAGCTCCCGGGTGTCCTCCGGGAGGGACGCGTGTGGCCGCCCGCCGTCGCCGTCAAAAAAGTAGAGCAGCTCCCGGCCGTCAGCAAGGCGGGTGCGGACAGGGACCGATGCCCGGCGGTCAGAGGACATCGCCGAACCCGCTAGCCGGTGATCTTGTACTTGGCGCGGTCCGCCTCATCCAGGATGATCTGCTCTTCCGGAGTCATGGCCGAGCCGCCCCGGCTGACCGGCATCCACCAGGCTCCGGCCGGCGCCTCTTCCGGATACGTGTCAATGCATTCGTCGATTCCGGCCTGCAGCACCTTCTGCAGCCGTGCGGTTTCCTCGGCAACTGAGGCGTTCGGATCCACCCGGAGCGGTTCGCCCACATGGATCCGGACAGGGGTCTTCCACACTGCCTTCAGGCTCAGGCCATGGCCCCGTGTCAGCATGCGGTGTCCGCCCCACACCGACACCGGAATGATGGGCACGCCTGCTTCGGCCGCCATCCGGACGGCGCCTGTCTTCAGCTGCCGGACCGTAAAGCTCCGGCTCACGCCTGCCTCCGGAAGCACTGCGAGGTAGTCCCCGCGGTGCAGTTTCTCCACCGACTCGACGTAAGCGGCTGCGCCGTCTGAACGGTCAACCACAATGTGTTCGCACCATTCACAAACCGCACCGACAAACTTCTTCCGGGCTGCCTTCTTGGTGACCAGGTAGCGCATGTGCACCTTGATCTGCTTCCAGATCAGGTATTCGGCAAACACGAAGTCGAGGTACCCGAAATGCGTGATGGCAACAACGGCACCCTTGCCGGGCACCACTTTGCGGTCCAGGCCCTTGATGACCTCATCGGCCGGAAAGTGCTCAACTCCCGAAGCGATGACCGGGACACGGAAAAGCTTGACCGCTGCCACGCCAGCCATCACGATCGAGCGGTAAACGTACTTATTGGGCCGGCGTTTCCGGGACAAGGTCGACTCCTAAGCTCGGACGAGAGGTGCACGTCAGAGTCTATCCCCGGCCCAGCGCGTAGAAAAACGTCAGCAGGTCAGGATCCAAGCGCACTGCCGCGCAGGAGGAGATACTCCCAGTCCATCTCCATTCCGTCCTCCGTACTCCGCGCGTACCGTTCGGCCAGCCCGGAGAGTTCGCGGTCCAGCGCAGCGCTCCGCTCCTCATCCTGGCCCAGGCCCCGGTACACCCCGACGGCGGGACCGTAGTTCAATTTGAAGAATTCGCGGAAGTGGTCCGGCTCAGCGAACCTCTTCACTGTCAGGACCTCCCGCCGGCTGACCAGCCCTTCCAACAGGCCGTCCATGAGCGAGGCAACGTAGTCCTCATGGCCCCACATGGGCGGTCCGGGTGATGCGGGCGGGGCCGGCATCTGGTATTCACGCATGATCTTGAACATCTCCCCGATGAAGCCCTCCGGGGTCCAATTCAGCAGCGCCACGGTCCCGCCTTCACGGGTGACCCGGGCCAGTTCAGCGGCAGCCTGCCCGTGGTTCGGGGCAAACATGACGCCAACGCATGAAATCACGGCGTCGAATGTTCCTGATTCAAAGGGAATATCCTCGGCGTCGCCCACTACCCATTGAAGTTCCTCTCCGCCCTGGGGTGCATTGAGCTTGCCCAGCTCGATAAGTTCGGGCGTGAGGTCCAGGGCCACCGCTGAGGCGCCGGTGGCAACAGCCGGTATGGCGGCGTTGCCTGTGCCCGCAGCAACGTCCAGGACGTAGTCCCCCGGTCCGATTCCGGCCTCGTTGACCAGGATGGGACCCAGGGAAGGAATAACCTCACGGGCAACTGCACCGTAGTCACCCAGGGCCCACAGCTTGCGGTGCTTGTCTTTGATGCCCTGGTCCGGAACGGGCCGGGGCGTAGGGAGTTCCATGATTACCCTCCTGGGGTGGGAAGTGTCTCCGCTGCGGCTGCAGTTGGATGCCGTCATTCTGATCTTCGCTTCTGGAGGTGTAAAGGCTCTCCCGTAGTCCCGGCCCGGCACGGTGCTGGCTATCGTTAGGTATGGCTTCCCTGGAGGACCGCTGGAACGCGTCCGACGGCGGTTCCTGGGGTGTTTCCCCACCTGCTGCCGTGCTGGACTCCCGTCTCCCCGATATCGACTGGTCGGTGCCGCCCGCCGGTTCCCGCCGCCTTCAGCTCCCGGCTCCCAGCGGATCACTTGCTGCCCTGGCGATGGGGAACCCTGCCGCTCCCACCGTCGTGCTCGTGCCCGGCGTGATGGGGTCCAAGGAAGACTTTTCGCTGGTCATGCCGCTGCTGGCGGCGAGCGGTTACTACGTCCTGTCCTACGACATTGCCGGACAGTATGAGTCCGCAGCGGCCGGCCCCGAGCACCTGGATCCGCCCGGCAGGCACTACGACTACCGGCTCTACGTAGAGGATCTGCTGACTATCCTCGCCGGGCTGAACGGCCCCGCGCACGTGCTGGGACATTCGTTTTCCGGTGTCGTCTCGGCACTGGGACTGCTCCGCTCGCCAGACGCTTTCCGCAGCCTCGTTCTGATGAGCACACCGCCGGTCGCAGGCCTGTCGTTCCGGGCAGTTCCGGTCCTGGGTCCGTTCGCTCGGCTGGTGCCGGCGAAATTGAGCGCGTCGCTGATCGTTTGGGGTGTCAAGCGGAATTTTGTCCGGGTCCCGCCGGCCAGGATGCGCTTCGTCCACCAGCGTTTTGCCCTTACCCGGCGCCGGTCGATCCAGGACATTATGGGGTTGCTGCGCGATGTTCCAGACTTTGGCGCCCAGCTGGCCCAGTCCGCCGTTCCCAAGCTCGTGGCGGTGGGTGAGCATGACATCTGGCCAAACCAGGAACATGCTGACTTTGCGTCCGCCGTCGGCGCCCGGCTGGCCGTTTACCGGGGAGGGCACAGTCCGTGCGAGACGAATCCGCACCAGCTCACCCAGGATCTGCTCTCGCTGTATGAACGGGCCTCCAAGCCGGCGGCCTAACGTCCATGCCGGCGTGCGAATCAGCGCGGTCAGTCCGTTTCCGGCGCCGCAGCGCCGTCGTTGGCCGCAGCCCGCTGCCGCCGCGTCCGCAGCCGTTTCAGCGGAGCTTCCTCCGCGAATTCAGCGCGGAAGGTATGCCATGCCATGGACAGGCGCCGCCCAAGTCCCTTCCAGCTTTCCAGCGGACGGGCACTCACTCCCACACGGAGGGAGTCGTCCCACACCACATCCATATCCGGTGCGACGTGGTAACTGATGTCCAGGTCGTCGTGGATGCGTTCGTCACTGCGCTTGACTGACTCGCTCAGCCGCTTCCACATCGAGGCGCGCATGGCAAAGTTCGATCCAAAGAGCGGAGGGTGGCCGAGCAGCAGGTTCATGGACCAGCGGTAGCCTGCAATGTACATATGCTCGGCGATCCACCGGGTCAGCCGGTTACCGCCGTAAAAATCCCCGGGTCCGGTGACGGCCGTGAGCTCGCCTGTGGCCCCCAGCAGGATTTCCATCCGCTCAAGCCAGTCAGCCGGGGGTACCGAATCGGCGTCGAGCCGGGCAAGGACATCACCGCTGGCGGCATCGAAACCGCACGCAGTGGCCGCCGCTATCCCCGGCACGTCTTCGGTGATTCTCCGGACGCCGGCTGCTTCGCAGACAGCGGCAGTGTTGTCAGTGGATCCGTTGTCCACAACGAGGGTTTCATCCGGCGGCCTGGTCTGGTGGCTGAGCGCTTCCAGGCAACGGGCCAGGAACGGTGCATCATTTCGGGAAGGGATTACCACGGTGATTGTCGCCATGTGTCCTGCCTTTCGGGCATTGCCATCCTCCCACCCCTGCCCTTGGCGGAGAAGGCGGCACAGGGGTCCGGGGCCGCAGCGGGCGGAATGCGTGCCGGAAACGCAGAAAGGACCGGCCGAAGCCGGTCCTTTCCCGTCTGGAAAAACTAGACGGTGGTGGTTACGGCATCGAAGTCGTAACGGGGAAGGCGGTCGAACCAGGCATTCTCGCCCGGCTTGCCAATGTTGACGACCATGAAGGTGCGCTGGCTGGTGCCGGAATGGAACTCGGCATCGATGCCCGCGGCATCGAAAGCGCCCATCGGGCCGGCGGCCAGGCCAACGGAGCGGACGGCCATGATGAAGTAGGCAGCCTGCATGTGAGCGTTGTTGTTGCCCATGACGGTGCGCAGTTCCTCGTTGCCGTCGAACATGGCCTTACGGTCCGCAGCGTGCGGGAAGAAGGTCGGGAAGCCTTCATGCCATTCGGTGTCGAAGCTGAGCACCGCTGCCACCGGGGCTGCTGCAGTCTTTGCCTGGTTGCCCTCGGCCATGTGCTTCACGAGCCGCTCCCGTGCTTCCCCGGAACGCACCCAGGTGATCCGCATCGGCTGGATGTTCATCGACGTCGGACCCATCTTGGTCAGCTCATAGATCGCGCGCAGCTGCTCATCGGTAACCTCTTCGGCACTGAAGGTGTTTGCTGTGCGGGCCTCCAGGAAGAGAGTGTCCAGGGCTGCGTTGTCCACGACGAACTCGTTCTGGAAGTCGGTGCTGCTGATGCTCATGAGTGCTGCTTTCTGTCTGGTGCAATTGCCACTCATTGTTAACAGTCAGCCATGCCCGGGGCTTCCCGTTGCCAGTGTGATTTAAGTCACCGGTGTTACTCCATCCTGCGGCGGCTTGGCTGGACCCGCGGCGGCTCCCCCGGCATCTTGGGGTAGTCCGGCGGGAACGGCAGTTCTCCCAACCCGGCGTCGAGGTCGCGCTGCCACCACTGGAGCAGGACGTCGATTGCCCCCGGCTCCTCATACATTGCTGCCCAGGGGTCCCCCACTGAAGCAAGGCGCTCAGGCACGGTCAGGACGGTGAACGCTGTGGGATCCACGCTTTCCAGTTCATCCCAGGTGACCGGCGTGGAAACAGGTGCGTGCGCCAGCGCGCGCGGACTGTAGGCACCCGCCATGGTCCGGTCCCGGTTCGCCTGGTTGAAATCGACAAACACTTTTTCGCCGCGTTCTTCCTTCCACCACGACGTCGTCACCTGCTGGGGCATTCGCCGTTCCAGTTCCCGGGCTGCGGCGATCACTGCGTGCCGGACATCCTGGAACTCACGGACAGGCTCGATGGGTGCGAAGACGTGGAGTCCGCGGTTGCCCGATGTTTTGACGAAGGCATCAAGGCCGGCTTCGGAGAGCACCTCCCGCAGCGCCAGGGCGGCAGGGACTGCGTCGTCGAAATCGGTCCCGGGCTGGGGGTCAAGATCGATCCGCAGCTGGTCGGGGTTATCGGAGTTGCCGGCACGGGAGGGCCACGGATGGAAGACGACGGTGTTCATCTGCACCGCCCAGACAGCCGCGGCGGGCTCGTCGATGACCAGCTGGGGGTGGGAACGGGCGCTTGGGTAGACCACCATGACATCCCGTACGTAGGCCGGGGCACCCTTGGGCGGATTCTTGGAGAAGAACTGCTCCCCGTCGATTCCTTCCGGAAACCGCTGCAGCGAAAGCGGCCGGTCCCCGTTGGCGGCAACGAACGCCGGACCAACCGCCTTGATGTATTCGGCCAAATCGAGTTTGGTGAACCCAAGCTCCGGCCACAGGACGCGGTCCGGACTGGAGATCCTGACTTCGCGCTCGCCGTCGGGCCCGGGCACGGAAATGGTTGTCGCCTTCGCTGCCATTCAGGCAGGCTATCCTGCCGGTGCCGCCTTGTCAGCGTTGTGCAGCCGCTGGGCTATCGCGCTCCCCCGGGCTGCTGGCTGCGGCCGTGGACGAAGTGGTAGAGCACCATGGAAACGACAACCACCCCGGCCAGGACGGCGTACATGCCGGTAAAGCCGGTCAGCGGAATGAGCAGCCCCAGCAGGAACGGCCCGAGGCCGATGCCGGCATCCAGGACCAGGAAGAACGTGGAGGTTGCGATCCCAATCCGGTGGTCGGGAGCCACCGTGACCGCAATTGCCTGTGCGGTGGGCATGAGCGCACCGAAACCCAACCCCACAAAGGCGCCGGCCACGGCAAGCACCGCGCCGTTCGGAGCCCACGCAAGCAGGCCCAGCCCGAGAGCGAAGGACGCCAGGATCGGATACACGACGGCGTTATCGCCCCGCGAGTCCTGGATCCTGCCCACCACGAACCGTGAGACCAGGACGATTCCGGCATAGATCAGGAAGAAGGCCGAGGCGGCTGCCACCATGTCCCGGTGCTGGGCATAGGAATTCAGGAACGTGAGCACTCCGGAGTAGGCCACCCCGGCCACGAGCATTACCGAGGCGATGGCTGCTGCGCGCGGCTCGAAAATGTCCGAGGGACGCATCCGCCACTTGGCTGCCAGTTCATGCGGTGTCAGGGTGCGTTCGGGCAGCCGGAGCAGCAAAGCCACCGCCAGGGCTGCACCTGCGCAGCCTGTGGTGACCATAAACAGGACGTCGTAACTTGTGCGGTCCACCAGGAGCACCGCCAGGAAGGGCCCGACGGCGGTCGCCAGGGTATTGGAAATGCTGAAGTACCCCGTTCCCTCGCCCCGGCGCCCTGCCGGAATGAGCGCCATGACGGATGCGCTGATAGCCGTGCTGGCCATCCCGAACGCTGCGCCGTGAATAACCCGTATAGCGATCAGGAGTGCCAGGCTGTCAGCGGGGATATAGAGCAGCGAGGCCGCAGTATAGAAAAAGAGTCCCGTGAGCAGCATGCGGCGCCTGCCCATGAAATCCAGGAACTTCCCTGCGAAGATCCTCGCGGCCAGGGCACCGAGCACAAACGTGCCGGCCGTCAGCCCGGCAGCCGTGTCGGAGGCGGAGAACCGCTGGACCGCATAGAGGGCCATAGAGGTCATAAGCAGGTAGAACACCAGGGAGATAAAGAAGTTCACTCCTATGGCGAGGCTGAACGGCTTACTCCACAGCCTCCCCTGCACCCCTTGCCGGTTCTCTTCCGTCTGGCCTGCTGCCACTTGCACTCCGTCTCACGTCCCGCAGAAATGAATTAGGTTGCCTAACCCAACTTTTCCACGTTACGCCCCGGCCGGGACCGGGAAGTGCCTCCGGGACGAAGGCACCGCAGCCGAACCCCCTGTCGGAGACGGTTTTTTGGGTCCCCCTTCCGCCGCGGTGTGTCCAAGTGCATACTTTTGATCCATCAGAGCCCCACCCGTCGAGTCAGGACCAACCTGAAGGGACCTCGCTATGTCCAGCCTCATGAACCCCTATTTGAGTTTCCGGGATAACGCCGCCGAAGCGATGTCCTTCTACCAGCATGTCTTTGGCGGAACACTGGAGATGACCTCGTACGGGGAAATGCAGGCCAGTGAAGATCCTTCAGAGGCCGAGAAGATCATGCATGCCTCCCTCACCACGGACAACGGGTTTGTCCTGATGGGTTCGGATACACCAAACAGCATGGAGCTTGATGAAGGCAGCAGCTACTCCATCTCCCTCAGCGGCACAGACGCAGACGAGCTGAGGGGCTATTGGGACCGGCTGCTTGACGGCGGCACCATGCAGGTGCCCCTCGAGCGGGCCCCGTGGGGTGACCTCTTCGGCATGCTGACGGACCGGTTCGGCACGAGCTGGATGGTGTCCATCGAAACACCCGAGGACTCCTAGCCTTTCCAGGCCAGCGCCGCCACAGCCCCTCCGGCGGCCGCATAGAGGGCAAGCAGCGGCTGATACTCGATCCACACGGCCTCCCAGGCCTCAAGCACCACCAGAGCTGACCCGGCTGCCACGCCAACTGCCCGCGCATAGCGGTGCCGGCGCAGCTGCAGGAGGGCTGCCAGGAGGTATCCCCCGCCGAACCCGGAAGCAAGGAGCAGTCCCGGCACCCGCCAGCTGTGGAACGGGGTGCGCCGGAGTGCCGAAGGACCGGAATGGAGGAAGGCTCCGTCCGGGCGCAGGGCGAGGAGCGTTCCGGAGCCCAGCGACGCTGCTCCAACAGCTGCCTCCAGGAGAATGAGGCTTTTCTCCCGGGTGGACCGCACCGGCTCTGGTGTTCTCATGCCGGAAGTATGGTTCCGGCTCTCCGGGCAGTCCAGCCCCACAGCGCGGCTGGCCCCGCACAGCACCCATACGCTGGCCTCGCCGCGTAAGCTCATGGGATGGCCCGCTATTTCGATCTTCATCCGGACAATCCCCAGCCGCGCACCGTCAGCCAGATCACGGCTATGCTGCGCGACGGAGGGCTCATCGCCTATCCCACGGACTCCTGCTATGCCCTGGGTGCACAGGTGGGTAACCGGGACGCGCTGGACAGGATCCGCACTATCCGCCAGCTGGATGCCAAGCACCACTTCACGCTGGTCTGCCGCGACTTTGCCCAGCTGGGACAGTTTGTCCAGCTGGACAACGATGTTTTCCGGGCCATCAAGTCGGTGACGCCGGGCAGCTACACCTTCATCCTGCCCGCCACCAAGGAAGTGCCCAAGCGGCTGCTGCATCCCAAGAAAAAGACCGTGGGCGTCAGGATTCCGGACCACAAGGTGGTGCAGGCGATCCTGGAAGATCTCGGTGAGCCGCTGCTGTCCAGCACGCTGCTGCTGCCTGGCCAGGAGGAAGCCCTGACGGAGGGATGGGAAATCCAGGACCGGCTGGAACACGAGGTGGACGGCGTTGTGGATTCCGGCCACTGCGGCCCCGACCCGACAACCGTGATCGACTATTCCTCCGGCATCGCAGAAGTAGTGCGCGTCGGCACCGGGGATCCGTCCCGGTTCGAGTAGGCCCTGAAGCCGGCCGGAAATCTGTCCGGACGGACCCGCTGGATTTGTGTCCTGCTGTTGACAGTCCTGTCTTGCGTATTGAGTGTTGACCCACTTGTACAGGGGGGGAAGGCGTCACCACTCGCGCACTCTGAGACGGGAAAACACAAATGAACAAGAGAAAACTGACCGTAACGACGGCGATACTGGGCGGTCTCATACTCTCCGGCTGCAGCGGAGGCACCGTTGCCACTGCTCCGCCGGACGATCCGTCGGCAGGTGCCGGACTGGAACAGGCCGGGCACCGGAAGGATAAAACCCCGCAGGAACCGCAGGCCGCGAAGAACATCATCCTGATGGTCGGCGACGGAATGGGAACTGCGCAGCGCAACGCCATCCGGCTCTCCCATGTTGGCCTTACCGGTGAACTCGTCATGGACTCGCTGCCCGAGCTGGGCCTGGTCCACACCAACTCGGCAGACCCGGAGACGTTCGTGACCGACTCGGCCGCGGCGGCAACCACCATGTCCACCGGAGTGAAGACCTACAACGGTGCGATCGGCGTCGACCTGAACGGCGTTCCCGTTCCCACCGCACTGGAAATCGCGGCGGCACTGGGCAAGTCCACCGGGCTGGTGACTACGGCTCAGGTCACCGACGCCACGCCTGCAGCTTTCGGGGCCCATGTTGCTGACCGCGGCGAACAGAGCGAAATTGCCCGCCAGTTCCTCGAGTCGAGCCGGCCGGACGTCATTCTGGGCGGCGGCGAGGACCACTGGTACCCGGTGGGCAACCCGGGCAAGTATCCGGACAACCCGCCCGAAGACCCCGCGGAGGAAAGCACTGGAACAGTAAACCTGGTGGAACAGGCCCAGGCAGACGGCTACGAGTACGTCTGGGACGAAGCGGGACTGCTGCAGGCGCAGGGGCCCAAGGTCCTGGGCCTGTTCGCCAATGAAGAGATGTTCCAGTACGGCGACGACGTCGAGGAAATCTACGAGCCCTCCATCCCCCTGACCACTATGACCCAAAAGGCACTTGAGCTGCTGACGGCACCGGACACCGGGGCTGCCGCAGCCCGCCACGGCGGCGGAGGCGGCGGCCACGGCGGCGGCGGCCACGGCGGCGGAGGCGGCGGCGGGAACGACGACGCCGGGTTCTTCCTCATGGTGGAGGACGAGGGCATCGATTCAATGGCACACGTCAACGACGCCGAACTGACGATTAAGGCCGGCATCGCCTTTGAACAGTCAGTCGAGGTGGCACGCAACTTCGCAGAAGCCGACGGCAACACCCTGCTGATCGTCGTCGGCGACCACCAGACCGGCGGCATGACCATCGAAGCCTTCAACGACGAGGAAGATGAGTCCGGCGACGGCATTTCCGCTGAGGACGGTCCGCTGCCGGTGGCCAACTCGGATCAGGTCTTCTCGGTGGACTGGACGACCGACGGGCACACCGCACTCGACGTCCCCCTGACCGCGATGGGTCCCGGTTCCTCCCAGCTGGGCGGGTTCTACGAGGACACGCACATTTTCGACGTCATGGTCGGGCAGATGCGGGCCGGCGTCGAACGCTCCACCCTGGACCTCCAGTCCCACCGCGGCGGCCGGGGCGAATATACGGAGGAATCGCTGGCCGCCTTCCGGCACTCCCTGGAGCTGGGCGTCAGCACCCTGGAACTGGATACGCACCTCTCCCAGGACGGAGCCGTCATCGTCTGGCATGACGACGTCATCCTGGACACCAAATGCCGCGACAGCGCACCGGCCACCGCAAACGACCCGGAGTTCCCCTATGTGGGTGACCGGGTGGCGGAACTGACACTGGCGCAGCTGAAGACCCTGGACTGCGGTTTCCAGCAGCTTCCGGGCTATCCGGAGCAGCAGGTCGTGGAAGGCAACAGGATCGCCGAGCTCAGGGACGTCTTTGCCCTCGTGCGGGAGATGAGGGCCCGCGGCGTCGGCTTCAACATCGAAACCAAGGTGGAGGAAGGACGCGCCGGCGGCCCGGAAATGGCCGCACTGACCCGTGCGGTGGTTCGCGAAATCCGGCGCTCGGGCATGTCGGACCGGGTTACGGTCCAGTCGTTCGACTGGTCTGCACTGAACCTGGTGGGGCGGCTTGCTCCCAACCTGCCCCGGGTGGCGCTCGCAGCCGCGCCGGAGACGCTGGAAATCGGGCAGCCAGGTGCAGCGCCGATCCTCGGCGGAATCGACATCGATGACTATGACGGCTCGATCGCCAAGGCCGCGGCAGCACAGGGATACGACGTCATTTCCCCCATCTACACCTCGGTGACGAGGCAGATGGTCGCCGAGGCGCATGAGCTCGGCCTGAAGATTGTCCCCTGGACCGTCAACGACCCGGCCGTCATGAATTACCTCATCGACCTCGGCGTGGACGGCATCATCACTGACTACCCGACCCGGCTGCGGCTGGTCATGGAGGAACGCGGCATTAAGCTGCCGCGGGCCTACGGAGGTTCCTAGCCACGGCAGGCCAACGAACGACGGCGCCGCACCCGGGCAGGCAACGGGTGCGGCGCTTTTCGCCGGCTGCCTGCGCTCTCACTAGACTGGAGGACGCCCTGTTCCGCACCAGATGTAAGAAGCCGCAATGTCCCGAGGAAAGCACCATCCGCCCCGACCAAAGCCCGCCGGGAGCGAAGGGTTCCTCATTGCGGCGGACCTGAAGAAGGACCGCGGGTGGACCGACACCCAGATCAAGGCGTTTCTTCCTGAACCCGACCGGACGGCCCGCAATCCTTTCTCCCGCAAGGCTGCCCCCATGAAGCTCTATGCCCTGGAGCGCGTGGAGTCTGTCGAGGAAACCGAGGAGTTCCGCCGGGCCCGGGAAGCGTCCCGCAATCGGCAGGTGGCCGCCCGGGAACGGGCCCTGGAAAAGAAGAAGGAAGCCGTGGCGCTGGCGCACAGCCTGGAACTCCGGATTGTCCCCGAGCCTTGGGACGAGGTGCAGGCGAAGGCGCTGGAACACTACAACGCCCGGCTGCGCCGGAACCAGTCACCCGCGGGTCCGCGCACGTCCCAGGCCCGTCGGGACCGTATGACCGTGAACTACCTCAGGCACAGGCAGACTTCCTACGAGGAAGAGCTCAAGGGGTTCAAGGGAGTGGTGGGTGTCGGCGAGGCTTACCTCGTGGTTCGCAACCGCATCCTGGACCTCATAGCGCAGACGTATCCCGCGCTGCAGGCGGAGTGCGACCGCCAGAAATTCGACGCGCCTGATCTGCCCGACGGCGTCCGCGGACTCTAGCGGCCGAACAGCTTCGCCAACCAGCCCGATCCGGCATCCTTTTGCTTGGGTGCGTTGGGATCGCAGGTGCAGCGTTCAGCCTTGGGGATGTGCCTCATGACCTCTTGGACATGGTTGCCGCATCCGGCCCAGGTGGACTTTCCGCAGCTGCGGCAATTGACGGCACGGCACATGATGTTCTCCTTCATAAAACACAAACCCGGACGTTTGTCCCGGATGCCGACAACGGTACGCATACCCCCTGGGGTATGCAAATTACCCGAGGGGGTATACGATGGACCGGAACAGAACCAGGAGTACACATATGCAGCTCGAAACCGACGACACCGCCCCCATCATCAACCGGCTCAAGCGCGCCCAGGGCCAGCTCGCGGCCGTAACCCGCATGCTCGAAGAGGGCCGTGACTGCAAGGACATCGTTACGCAGCTCTCCGCTGTCTCCAAAGCGATCGACCGGGCCGGTTTCGCCATCATCGCTTCCGGGCTTGAGCAGTGCCTCACGAGTGAGAACCCGTCGATGGACCGCAAGGAAATGCAGAAGCTCTTTATGTCCCTCGCCTGAGGCTGCACCGGCATGATGATCCGGGTGCGGCGCCGGCCTTACAAGCGGCTGAAGGCCTCCGCCTTGCGGGTTGGCCCGGCAATCAGCAGTTCGTCGCCCTCTTCGATGTACAAATCCGGATCCGCGAACATCCAGCCGCCGCCGTTCTTGCGGATGGCGACGATCTCCACGCCAAAACGCCGCCGCGTCTGCGCTTCGGAGATCGCCGAGCCCGCCACGGCCCGGCGCGGCGATGTCTCAACGACGGCGAAGTCCCCGCCCACCGGAATGTAGTCCTGCATGCTTCCCTGCACCAGGTGGGCCACCCTCCGCCCCATGTCCTTCTCGGGGTAAATCACGTGATGCACTCCGAGCTGCTGCAGGACCGTGCCGTGCGGTTCGCTGACTGCCTCAGCCCAGATCTGCGGGATATCGAAGCTCAGCAGCAGGGATACGGTCAGGATGCTGGCTGCGACATCCCCGCCGATGGCAACCACAACGCGGTCGAATTCGGGAACGGAAAGCTGCCGCAGCACTTCTGCCCTGGTCGCGTCGGCAGCGACTACATGGGTGAGCCTGCCGTCCAGGCGCTGCACTACGTCCTGCTGGCCATCGATGCCCAGCACGTCCACACCGCTGGCCATTAGTTCCAGGGCAAGGGACTGCCCGAACCGCCCCAGTCCGATGACGGCTACAGCGTCGGTATCGGTAACCCGGTCCAGGTCCCGTCCCATAAAGATCTTGAGCCTAGCCAATGATCGGCCTTTCCTCCGGGAGGCGGTACTGCAGCTTCCGCTCCTGGAATGCCAGCGCTGATGCCAGCAGGAGGGGGCCGAGCCTGCCCACAAACATCAGTATGACCAGAATCAGCTCTCCCGGCACTGGAAGGTCCGCAGACACGCCCGTCGAGAGGCCAACGGTGCCAAAGGCGGAAATCGTCTCGAAGAGCACCCGGTCCAGGGTGTAGTCGCTGATCGCCATCAGCCCCAGGGTGGAAACACCAACCAATGCGCCAGCGAGAAGGACGACGGCGAGGGGCTGGCGTGTGGCATACGCGGGGAGCGCCTTGCCCAGGGCGGTGAGCTCGGTATTCCCCCGAAGCTCGGCGGCGACCATGAACACCAGTACGGCAAAGGTGGTGATCTTGATCCCTCCCCCGGTTCCGGCGGGCGCCGCCCCAATGAACATCAGCACGTCCATCCCCGCCCAGGAGAGCGGGTCCATGTCAGCAACGTCAATGCTGCTGAAACCCGCGGTGCGGGTCTGGACTGACATGAAGAACGCGGCAAGGATGCGTGACGGCCAGTCCAGGGCTCCCAGGGTGGCGGGATTGCTCCACTCGCAGACAGCTATGTAGAGGGTGCCGGCCGGAAGCAGGATCAGTGTTCCCCAGAGCACCATGCGGGTATTTATGGTCCACGCCAGCGGCCGGCCCCAGGCGCGGCGAAGCTGGACCAGGACAGGAAACCCCAATCCTCCGATGATGACGGCTGCCGCGATGGGCAGGCAGACCCACGGGTCCGAGGCAAAGTCCTCCAGGTTGCCGCTGAACAGCGCGAAACCGGCGTTGTTAAAGGCCGAAACGGCGTGGAAGATCCCCAGCCACGCCGCTTCCCCCGGCCCTTTGCCGTAACCCAGCCAGAAGCGCAGCGCGAGCAGAAGAGCCACGGCGCCTTCGGTGATTAGGGAGATGCGGACGACGCCGGCAATCACCCTGGGGGCGCTGTCCAGCTCGGGGCTTCGGCTCTCCGCTATGGCCTGGAGACGTGACCGGAACCGGAACCTGCCCATCACAGCCAGTCCGACGATGGAGGCAAAGGTCATGACGCCGAGCCCGCCGACCTGAATGAGCGCCAGGATGACGGCGTGCCCGAAGCCCGACCAGTAGACGGGAGTTTCCACAACCGAAAGACCCGTCACGCACAGTGCGGAAACAGAGGTGAAGAGCGCGTCGGAAAAGGAAACCACCCCCGGACCAGCAACGGACGCCGGCAGCATCAGCAGTCCCGTTCCGCACAGCGCAGCTACAACGAACCCCAGGAAGACCACCTGTGAGGGCCGGGACATCCTCCCGGCGGGTCCAGGCTTTGGGCTCTCAGCCACACATCGACAGTACGCCCCGTTGTTCCTGCGGGGTCAAGGCGCACGCACCAGGAACGCGGGCGCGGTCTCAAAGCAGCCGGGGCCGGGCGCCAGCTCCAGCTCGGACAGCTTGAAGACTTTCGGCGGGTCTTGCCGTTGGCCTTCACGAAATGCAGCACATATCATCGTGGAGCGCGTCGAGGATTGGCAGTGTGGCCGGGGCGTTCCATCAGGGCAGGAACCCGGATGCCCCAGGGCAGACAGGGGCGGGTCCCTTCACTGGCCAACCTGCGCACCGCCGGTAGGCCGGGAGGTTAGGACTCGACGTCGACGTAGCTGCCCCGGCGGCCGCCGGCAGAGAATGCCGGGGCATCAAAACGCGCTACATAGTTGTCGACGCCGTACCCCTGGGCCTCCCGGGAGAGGGCGCCCGTGTAGCTGCCTCCGCTGGTCCCCGGTACCGCCTGCGGCCGGTCGAAGGCAGCCACGTAGCTGCCGCCGAAGGGGCTGGTGAACCCTGCGCAGCGGGCGGAATCCGGGGCCTGGTTTTTGGTTTTGAACATGGGGTATCTCCTTGGGGCGTGGCGTTGGCAACGCTGCCCGGTGTGTGGGAATTGGGGGCGGACAGCCGTCCCGGCAAAGCGGGGGTGGTCCGGCGAAAAGTACGGCGCGAAGATCCCGCTGCGGCATAGGCCATCGGGAAAGCGCCTGGGAGTGTTGCTGGTCTTGGAGGACCGCACCAGGTGCTGCAACGTTGATACGACCGTACCAGTTATTCTGAGTAATTCATAAAAAGCGAGCCTGTTAGCTCCCTCTCACTTCCTGGGCGCAGGCATCACATTGGATAACGTCACACTTTTGTTGGCTAATATGGATTTCTGTCTTTCCGTTAGGTAAGCCTCACCAACGTATGTTGTCCGAATGGAGTCCAAGTTGTCTCGCCCTACCCCCACGCAGTCCCTCACGTCCCGCCGAACCCTGCTGGGCGGGGCGGGCCTGGGACTGCTCACCCTCGCCCTCGGCGCCTGCTCCACCCGGGAAACCGTTGCATCCGGCACAGGTTCCCCAGCGGCGTCGGGCACGGGGTTCTCGGTCACCGACATGCGGGGGAAGACGATCACGTTCGATGCACCCGTTCAGCGGATCGCCACCACGGTCATTCCGTCACCGTCCATGATCGCGGCCGTTGACGGCGGGTACGGCAGGATCGTGGGCATCAACGAGTCCACCCTGCAGGCCAACCAGCAGGGGCTGTTCGGTGAGATCTTCCCTGAAGCCAAGGCGACCACCACCATCTCCCCCTCCAGCTTCACACCCAACATTGAGACCATCACCGAACTGGCCCCCGACGTCGTCTTCCAGTGGGCGGACCAGGGCGACGGACTCGTGGAGCCGCTCGAGAACGCCGGCTTCAAGACCGTCTGCCTGCTCTATGGAACTCAGGAGTACCTCGAGACCTGGGTTCACCTCTTCGCAGACATCCTCGGCAAGCCCGGGCGCGGAACGGAAATCACCGACTGGATGCACGCGGAAATCGAGCGGCTGGAGACCGAACTGGCCTCCGTCTCCGCGCCGGTACGGGTTGTCCATCTGGGACAGTCCGGTGAGGGTTACTCCGCTTCGAACAAGGCCTCCTACATGCACTACTGGATGGAACTGGCCGGCGGGCAGAACATGGCGGCGGACAATGTGTCCACGGACAACACCGTGAGCGCCGAACAGCTGATCGAGTGGGATCCGGAGGTCATCACGCTGGGCGGCTTCGACGCCCGTACCCCGGCCGACGTCTACACGGATTCTTCCCTGGCTTCCGTCTCCGCTGTCCGCAACAAGCGCGTCTACAAGGCACCGCTGGGCGGATACCGCTGGGAGGTGCCCTGTGCCGAGTCGCCGCTGATGTGGCAGTGGGCCGCCGAGCTGTACCACCCCGAACTCACGGACCACAACCTGCGCGCAACGATGCGGGAGAAAATCAGCTACCTCTACAACTACGACGTTTCCGAGAAGCAGATCGACGCCGCCCTGCGGCTGGACATGAACCGCGCCAGCGCCGGCTACAGCGTTTTCGAAGCGTAGCCGTGCGCCTCAAGGAAAACGCTCCGGCGTCAACGTCCGGGACCCCCGGGTCCGCCGGGTCTGCGCGGCCGAGCGGCCTGCTGCGCCGCCATCCGGTTCTCATCAGCGCCGTACTTCTGGTGGTGGTTGGCGTCGTTTCCATGGCCGTGGGCCGGTACTGGGTTCCGCCGAACGAGATCCTGCGGATCCTTGCCGGTGAAGCCACTGGGCTGTTCCCCGGCGGCGAAGGCCTGCTCCGGCGGACGTGGACCGACCAGGAGGCCACCGTCATCATGGATGTGCGCCTCCCCCGGGTGCTGCTGGCCTTCCTGGTCGGCGGGGCGCTGGCCCTGGGCGGAGCCTGCCTCCAAGCCCTGTTCCGCAACCCGCTGGTGAGTCCAGACATTATCGGAGTCACGTCCGGCGCCTCGTTCGGCGGCGTGCTTGTCCTGACGCTGGGCCTGTCGGGCGGCTGGATGGTGGGGGGTGCGTTTGGCTTCGGCCTCGCGGCCCTGGCATTCGTGCTCTTCCTCGCCCGGCTCGGGCAGGGCGGGCGCATGCTCATGATCGTCCTTGGCGGGATCGTCGTCGCCGCCTTCTTTAATGCCCTCGTCTCCTTCATGACGTACATCGCCGACCCCTATTCGGAGCTCCCCTCGATCGTCCACTGGCTGCTGGGCTCGATTGCCGCGGCCAGCTACGAGAAGGTACTGATCGCACTGGTTCCGATCGGAGTCGGTGCCATTGTGGTCCTGGCACTGCGCTGGCGCCTCAACGTCCTCTCCCTGGGGGACGACGACGCCGCGGCCCTGGGCGTCAATCCGCACCGCTCGCGGCTTCTCCTGCTCTGTGCGGTGGCACTCATGACCGCCGGAACAGTCGCCGTCGCCGGTGCCGTGGGCTGGGTTGGGCTGGTGGTTCCGCACCTGGCCAGGCTCTGGGTGGGTTCGGACCACCGCGTGCTGCTCCCTGTGTCGCTGCTGCTCGGCGGAACCTACCTGATCCTGATCGACACGTTGAGCCGGTCGATCACCAGCAGCGAAATTCCACTGGGCATCCTGACGGCCATCATCGGTGCACCCGTTTTTGTGGCCCTGCTCGCCCGCTCCCAGAAGAAGGCAATGTTCGATGGAAACTAAGTCACTGCTCCCGAAGGCGGTATCCGCTGCCGGCGCCGGATCTGCACTGCTGCAGGTCCACGACCTGGGGTTCCGTTACTCCAAACTGCGCCCCTGGCTCTTCCGCGGGTTGGGCTTCAGCATGGAACGCGGAGAAATCCTCTCCATCCTGGGACCGAATGCCCGCGGCAAGACCACCCTGCTCAAATGCCTTTCCGGGCTGCTCAAACCGGTGGAGGGGACCCTCTCAGCCGGACCTGCGATCGGCTACGTACCGCAGGACCACGGCTCCGGCGTCGACTTTACCGTCGAGGACATGGTGCTAATGGGCCGCACCCGCCACCTCCGCGCTTATCAGGTGCCGCGCAGCGAGGACCGGGAAGCGGCCGGCGCCGCCATGGAACGCGTGGGCGCAGCTGACTGGGCGCACCGGCACTACTCTGAACTCTCCGGCGGACAGCGCCAGCTGGTCCTGATCGCACGCGCACTGGCGTCCGGGTCGGAGCTGCTGGTGCTCGACGAGCCGGCCTCGGCGCTGGACCTGCGCAACCAGTCCAGGGTGCTCACCGTGCTGGATTCACTGGCAGCTGAGGGCATGGGTGTCATCATGACCACGCACCACCCGGACCACGCCCTGCATGTTTCCCGCAATGCCCTGCTCTTCGTCGGTGCACACGACACCCGCTGGGGACCGGTGGAGGACCTCCTGACCGGGCCGGCGCTGTCCGATGTTTACGGGCTGCCCATCTGCACTCCGACCGTTGACACTGTCTCGGGGAACCGCACCATTGCGGTTCCCGACTTCGGTCCCTCCTGCCGGCGCACCTGCGCCGTCGACCTCCGAAAGGACCTCCCATGACCATCATCCGGCTGACCGGATCAACCCCCATGCGCGGGCTCGCTGAACCCGGATGGCGCGGCGCCATTGAGGACACCGACGCCTACGACCTCGCCGATCCGGCCAGGCGCATCAAAATCCTCTCCGCCGGCGCACTGATCATCAGCGGCGCTGCCGACCACGTCATGCTGCACCGGCACCGCGAACACCTGACCGGGTTTGTCCGTGACGGCGGACGCGTGCTGGTCAACGGCCAAGTGGTCCTGCCTTTCATCGACGGCCTGTGCCGGTGGCTGAAGCTGGACTACCGCAGCCCCTGGGACCTGCGCCCGCATGCCCTTTCCGATCACCCCGTCTGGAACGGCGTGGACTACCGGGACCTGCATTTCCGCACGGGTGTCCCCGGGGTCCACACGTATGAACAGCTCCAGGAAATCGGGGTGGCCGGCTTTTACGGCCGCGGCTACCATTCCCCGCTGCCCGAAGGCGCAGCCGCCGTCACGGGCATCGGCCCGAACTCCCTTCCCCTGGATTACACCTATCCGCTGGCCAAGGGCGAGGTGCTGGTCCATGGCGGCCTTGATCTCGAGGGCTTTGCGGACGAGCGCTACAGCTCCAGCAGGCTCGGCCCGAACCTGGTCACATGGCTGAGTGCCGGGACCGGCACCATCGGCTCCCGCACTCCCGAGGAAGTATCAGCATGAACACTCCACGCATCGGCCTGCTGCACTGCGGAACCTTCCCGGCGCTGCGCACGCTTGAAGACCCGGCGCTGCAGCCGTACCGGATCGAATCGGTCTATCTGCCCGGTTCCGCCCCCGAGGATCTGGCGGAACTGGACGTTGTACTGGTTGCCGACCGGCTGCACCCCGGGCAGCGGGCACGCTTTGAACCCGCTGTCCGCGCAGCGCTCCAGGACGCGGGCAAAACCGTGATCATACTTGGCGAAAACAACGTCGAGGACTGGCTTCCCGGCGTCGGTTATACCTTCCGCCCCACCGTCTTCTGGGCCTGGCGGACCGGTACGGATACCGGCACCAGGATGCGCCTGCCCGAGGACCCCCTATGGGAGTTCTTCACCCGGCGCGCAGTGGACTGGCACCACCACGGGCTGCTGCACCCCCCGGAGGGTGCCCGCTCGCTGGTCACCATGGAAGAGGACGGCACGGATAGCGGAGCCCTCCTGTACCTGGATGAGGTGAACCAGCCCGCCCGCCTGCTGGTTACCACCATGGACCCGGTTTACCACCACGGTTCGGGCTTTATGCCCGGTGCCACCCAGCTGCTTTACTCGCTGCTGCGCTGGGTTTCCGCCACCCACCGGCCGTCTGCCGCTGCCTAGGTCCGCTGTCTGGATCCGCTTCCGGTGCCGGGAGCTTTGGACGCCCCGGCACCGGAAGGGAAACCTTGGGAAGCGTTGCTGCCCGGGCGGGAGTGGTTGACCCGGCTAGAGTTGACACATGAGCAACACGCCCGCCCGGGCCCGCAAGTCTGTCTTTTTCCTGATCCCGCTTGGCGCCCTCGCAGGCATGGCATTGGCCCTGCTGAACTACCAGCAGCGCTTCGCCTCCGCGGTTGAGCCGGGCGAGGAGGCCCGCTTTATCCTCTGGACCCTGATTGGCGGTGCAGTGCTGGGCGGTTCTTTCGCATGCCCGGCCAGTGTGGCCGCCTTCCTCAGCGCGGGCGCGGGAAAATCCGCACGATTCTGCGCAATCGCTGCCGGTCTCGCACTGGCCGTGTGCTGGTTGCTGTATGCCGGAGTATCGTCCGGCACTGCACCCACGGCCCTGCTGTTGGCTGCAGCTGTGCTAACCACCGCCGCCGGCGCAGTCTTCGTCTGGCTCACTGCGCGGTCTGGCTCACTGCACGCCGAAACCGGGCCTGAACCCGGGGGTCTTTCCGCTCAGGTGAGTCTCGCCAGGCAGTTCCCGGAAGTCTAGCCCTGGCGGTACGGTCCGCCGACCATCCGGGCCAGGGCATCAGCCGGGGAAGCCACCTCGGCGCCGTGCGCGAAGAGAATCCGATCCGGCCCCAGGTCCGCAATCCGCTCCAGCGACTCTTCAGCCAGTGCGGCATCCGCCGTAAAGGCCTCCGGCCCCCGGATCACTTCGCCACTCTCCGTACCCGCGGCATCACCCATGAACAGGGTTCCGGTTGGCTCGTGGAAGAGACTCACGTGGCCCTTCGTGTGGCCCGGAGTGGCGAGCACCCCAAAGTCCTGGATGACAGCCCCCTCGCTTATCGGCGTCACCCGTCTCGGGGCACGTATATCCATGGAGTCCGGACCGCCGGCGTAGATCGCAGCGTGCGGCGCCCGCTCAGCAACCGCAAAGAGTGATCCCACGTGATCCATATGGAGGTGGGTCAGCACGATATCCCTTACGTCCGCGAACGTTCCCCCCAACGCCTCGACGGCAGCCGCGATGCCGTCCTCCGTTCCGGGCAATCCTGTGTCAATGATCACGATGCCGGCTGGTTGTGCCACGGCATAGCACCGCACGTCCATAACCAGTTCGGCAGCACCGGCAACCCCGGCGGGGATGACCACTTCCCGCACCACCTCTTCAACGGGCAGGTGCGTCCCGCCCTCACCGGATTGTTCGCTCATCGCGCGCCTCCTTCGTTGCAGTTCCGGGCCTTCAAGCGTATTCCCGCCAGCCCGGCGCGGACCCCCTAAACCCAAAATGACCCATGGAAAGCGCACATTCTCCGGGGCTGTTTGGAGTTCGCACCTGGGTTGGGAGCCCAGTGCCCAAGTGGCTGCAGTGACAGGAAAGATAAGCTCGCTGCTCTAATACCTGCGTGACCTACAGAACACAATGGCAACACGCCGTCGTTACCGAATTGCAATACAAATGGAATGCCTGTTAGTGTCCTTGGCATGCCGCAGAACCTGATGCGGCGCCTTGGCTTGTTACCTAACTCTGCCGCTAGCCAAGGACCCTTTTGCACCACGACGGCAGGGGCGGGGGAACCAATTTTTTGGGTCCTTTCGAATCCTTGGGGTTAAGCCGGACGGTTGAGAACCGTTCGCCGGGTGACTCCCATCCGAACCCGACAGCTCACCTCGCAGGTATAGGGAGAGGTAATTCCTTGTTCATCAAAACCAATCGCGGACGCCACTGTGCCCAGACCAGCGTCTGGACCACCATCGCAAAGGTCGCTCCGGGCAAAGCCCGGACTATCGGCGGAACCGCCGCAGCCGTCGTAGCAGGCTCCGGCCTCATGTTCGGCATGGCAGCCCCTGCCCAGGCCGGCGTCGTCGTGAACGACTCCGCCCCTGCAGCACCCGTAGCCGCACCGGTCCAGGCCGCACCCGTGGCAGAGCCCGTTGCAGCGCCGGTAACCGAAGCTCCCGCAGCTGTGGCAGCCACCACGCACACCGTTGTCGCCGGGGACACACTGAGCCAGATCGCCGCCAACTACGGCGTTTCCCTCGACAGCGTGTTCGCCCTGAACGGCCTGTCCATGGCGTCCATCATCTACCCGGGCGACGTCATCACCGTCGCCGGTGAAGCCGCAGCCCCTGCTGTTGCTGTTGAACCAGCCGCGGCCTACGCTCCGATCCAGACTTACACCGCACCGGTGGAAACCTTCGCTGCACCGGCGCCGGCAACCTACACGGACTACGCGGTCAGCACGCAGGCCACCTCCGTAGCGCCCGCTGCATCCATCGGCGGCAACGCCAGCATGCTGAGCTCCGCCTACGCCCAGCTCGGCGCCGCACAGGACTGCACCGTCCTGGTGGAGCAGGCACTCCGCTCCATTGGCCACACTGTCGGCGATCTGGCACCCGCCCAGCTGGCTGCCTACGGCACCCCGGTTTCGACCCCCGAGCCCGGTGACATGATCTACTACGCCGACGGCGGCATGGGCCTGGCCCACATCGCCATCTACATCGGCAACGGCCAGGCCATCCACAGCGGCTGGAACGGCAGCCAGACGGTTGTCCAGTCCGCCAACGTTGGCTCCGGCCCGGTGTACTACCGCGCCTAAGGAGGCGTGCAGCGCCTTCGCTGCCGCCCCGCGGAACGCCCCGACCCTGCCAAGGGAAGGGGCGTTCCGCGTTTGCTGAGCAGCCCGCGGCGAAAAGCCGGAAAGCGCACCCCGCCTCCCGTCCTACCCGCGACCACTCGGCCGAAGCATGAAATAATAAAGCGGTGAGACTCGCGTTGCAGGCGTCCCCTGAACGCTCCTGCCTGACAGGCAGCCGCCCCCACAAGACCGGCTTCGATGCAGCCAAAGGGAAACACATTGACGTTTAACGAAGGACAGACAGTAGTCCATCCCCATCACGGCCCCGCAACGATCCTCAGGGTCGCCACGCGCAAGGTGCGCGGAGTCGAGACTGAGTACCTTGTCCTGGAAATCCACGCCAACAAGCTTCAGGTATGGGTGCCCAAGGACAAGGCGGGCGACGTCGGCCTGCGCCGTGTCCTGAACGGAACCCAACTGCAGCAGTTGATGGAAATCCTCAAAGGTGCAGCCGATGCAGAAGAAGCACAGTGGTCCCGGCGGTTCAAGGAAAACACTGAACTGCTGGCCAGCGGCAGCATCAATGACGTGGCGCGGGTGGTCCGCAACCTCACGCTCCGGTCGCTCGACAAAGGGCTTTCCCACGCAGAGCGGGACATGCTCCGCCATGCCCGGCGGCCGCTGCTGACCGAGATTTCGCTCTCCCTGGCCGTATCCGAAGAGGAAGCCTCCGCGGTGCTTGACGGCGTATGGGCCCCGGCCGGCAGCTCCCTGGCGGAGCCTGTCACGTAGGCCGTCCGTCCTTTTCTACATCCGGGCCTTCGTCCGGGCCGTCGCCACGGCGGACCAGGGGTCCTCAGGCCACGGATGCCGGGGGTAGCGTCCGCGCATTTCGGCACGCACCTGGCTGTACGGCCCGGCCCAGAAGGACGCCAGGTCATCGGTGACGGCCAGCGGCCGGCCTGCCGGGGACAGCAGGTGAAAGAGGATCCTCGCCCTGCCGCCGGCCAAGCGCGGAGACTCTGCCCAGCCGAAGCATTCCTGAAGCTTCACCGCCACCACCGGCCTGCCGCCGTCGTCGTCCACTTCCGGATAGGTGATCTGCACTTTGGAGCCGCTGGGAACCAGGAGGCGCTCCGGGGCGAGTTCCTCCAGCCGTGCGGCCTCGGGCCACGGCAGCAGGCGCCGGAGCGGATCCAGCAGGTCCACCCCGGAGGCGCGTGCCCCCTGGGACAGATCCTCCAGTTCCGGGCCCAGCCATTCCTGGACGCGCTCGAGCAGGGCAGGTTCGGAAACATCGGGCCAGGGCGCACCCACCAGCCGGTGCAGCAGCCCCAGCCGGCGCCGCAGGGCATCAGCTGAAGGCGAGAATCCCAGGATCCCCAGCCCTTCGCGCTGCAGTGCCTGGGCGACGGCGGTGCGGCCCTCCGCGGGTGTCGGCCGGACCGGCGTGGACTCCAGCTCGATGCTGCCCAGCCGCCGCTGCCGTCGTGCGGCAACCTTCCCGTTCGTAAAGACAGCGGTCACGGATTCGCTGAGCAAATGCGACGCCGCGGCCTCCGCCGTGCCCGCCTCCAGCGGAGCAGCGGCCCGGATGACGGCGCCGGTGCCGGCAGCGGCCCTCCCCTGGGCACGCGTGACGTCGGCGATCGCCAGCCATTCACGGCCAGCCAGCGAACTCTGCGGAGGCAGGCCCGCACGCGTTCCTGACGCCAGCAGGTACTGGTCCCCCGCGCTCCCCGCCACCCGGCGGGCCACCCGCGCCGGGAACGCCAGCGCCACCATGTAGCCCACGGATTCCCAAGGTTCAGGCTGATGCCCGGTCCGGCTGTCGCTGCCGGTCCCTGAATCCAGGGCGTGTGTCCGCGCCAGGCGTTCCATGCGCCGCACTTCAATGGACCAGGCACTGGCTCCGGGTTCGGTTCCTGCCCGCAGGCCGGAGAGGAGCCGCCCAAGGTCAGAGCCCGCCGGCCGGTAGTCGCCGGCAACCATGGCGGTGATTTCCGCCGCGGCCCGGTCACCAATCACGCGCGTTCCGTCCAGCAGGGCGCGGGCAAGCTGCGGGTCTGCAGGAATGCGCGCCAGCTTCCGGCCGGCGGGCGTCGCCAGTCCTTGACTGTCGATTGCTCCGATGCCGCGCAGCACCTTCTCCGCGTCTGCGACGGCAGCCGGCGGCAGCGGGTCGGGAAGCCTCAATCCGCGCCCGCCGGGAGTTCCCCAGCAGGCCAGGAGAAGGGCAGCCGTCGTAAGGTCCGCGGCGGCGGCTTCCGGCGTGGCCTGCGCCGGAGCGGCGGCGTACGCGGCCTCCGGATAGGCGCGGACCACTGTTCCGGGGCCCTGGCGCGCTGCACGGCCGGCACGCTGCTGCGCCGAGGCCCGGGAACAGCTGACGGTGACCAGGCCGGACATTCCCCGGACTGCATCGCGCCGCGGCTCACGGGCCAGCCCGGAGTCCACCACCAGCCGTACTCCCGGCACAGTCAGGGAGGACTCGGCCAGTGAGGTTGCCACGATAATCCGCGGCCGCCCGTGCGGCAGGCGTCCGGAAACTGCGCGGTCCTGCTCTGCCGGGCGTACCTGTCCATGCAGTTCCACCACATCGGCAGCGTTTCCGGCCAGGTGCATCAGCCGGGAGGCCACGTGCGAGACTTCGCGGGCACCGGGAACAAAGACCAGTGCGTCAGTTTCCGGGTCCGCTGCCAGCGCACGGGCATGGGCGTCTGCCGCTATTCCGGCAAGTTCGTCCAGGAATCCGCGCGTCACTCCGCGCTCGTCCAGGCGGGCGGCCCTGGTGGGCTGCCAGCGGACGTCCAGGGGATGAAGGACCGAGGGACAGTCGATCACCGGCGCCGGGGAAACTGAGCTTTCAGCGGCTATGAGCTCGGCGAAGCGAGAGGTTTCCAGCGTCGCTGACATGGCGATGAGCATCAGGCCTTCACGGAGTTCCCGTACTTCGGCCAGCATGCCCACCAGCAGATCGGACTCCAGGCCGCGCTCATGGACCTCATCCAGGACGACGGCAGCGGTGTCTTGGAGCGAAGGATCAGCCAGGAGCCGGCGAAGCAGGATGCCCGGGGTCACGAATTCCACCACGGTGTCCGGGCCGGCGAGGCTTTCGCCCCTGACGGTGTAGCCGACGGCACCGCCTGCGGCCCCGCCGTCGAGCGCCGCCAGCCGCCGGGCTGCCGTCCTGGCCGCAACCCGCCGCGGCTGGGTCACCACTACCCGGCGGGGGCCCTCAGTCCGTGCCGCCAGGTTGGCAGCCAGCGGAGGCACCAGGGTGGTTTTACCGGTACCCGGGGGCGCCTGGACGACGGCGTTCCCGGTCTCCCGCAGCGCAGCGGCCAGCTCGGAAAGCGAACGCGCGAAGACCAGCCCGGCACCGATGCGGTCCAGGTCAAAAGGCCCGCTCTGATAGCCGGCGGCAGACGGTCCAGGAACACTCACCCCACCATTCTCCCCTCCCGTGCGTACCGTCCCGTGCACCTCCGGCACGGCGGGACGGTGATCTGAGGTGAGCTGCTACCTGCGGAGCGCCTTGCGGGCCGCCTGATTGCCCAGGAACTGCACGAGCTGCACCAGGACGATGATGACTGCGACGGCGGCCCAGGTGACCACCGGATTGAACTGCCGGTAGCCGTACTGGATGGCGAAGTTGCCCAGTCCCCCGCCGCCGACGTAGCCGGCCACTGCGGACATGTCCACGAGGGCCACGAAGATGTAGGTGTAGCCCAGGATCAGCGGACCAAGTGCCTCCGGAATGAGGATCGTGAAGATGATCCGCCGCCGCCCGGCACCGATGGACCGCGCTGCCTCGATGACTCCGGGCTGCACGGTGAGCAGGTTCTGCTCCACGATGCGGCTGATGCCGAATGCTGCGGCCAGCGACAGCGTGAAGATGATCGCGTTGTTGCCGATCCCGCTGCCGGTGACGGAGCGGGCCAGTGGCTGGGCCGCGGCCAGGAAAATGATGAAGGGGATGGGCCGGAAGATGTTCACGAGGACGTTCAGCGTGCCGAACACCGCACGGTTCGCCAGCAGCGCCCCCTGGCGCGTCGTGTAGAGGCCCATGCCGATCAGCAGTCCGCCGATTCCGCCGAACAGGAGGCTCAGGCCCACGATGTAGAGGGTCTCTCCGATAGCAGTCCACAGCTGCGGGGTCAGGGGTATGAGGTCTTCCATGTCAGTTCAGCTCCGTCACTTTGATGCCGTGCCCGACGGCGGCAAGGGCGCCGTCGATCGCCTGGTCGGCGCCCTTGAGCGCCAGCGTCAGGTGGCCGAACGCGCGGCCGGAAATGTCATTGATGCCGCCGTAGACCAGTTCGAACTCCACTCCGGCGGCTGCCAGTTCAACGAACACGTCCGACTGGGACGCGCCGCCGTCCCGGAAGGACAGAGTGACCATTCTTCCCTCGTGCCTGTTTCGCAGCGTCGCCAGGTCGGCCGCTGAAGGAACGCCCCGGACCACAGTGGAAACGAACTTCCGTGAGGATTCCTCGCGGGGGTTGGAAAACACCTCGAACACTTCACCCTGTTCCACGATCCGTCCTCCGTCCATGACGGCGACCTTGGTGGCCAGGTTCTTGATGACGTCCATTTCGTGGGTAATCACCACAATCGTGATGCCCAGCTCGCGATTCACCCGGCGCAGCAGTTCCAAGACCTCATGCGTGGTCTCCGGGTCAAGGGCCGACGTGGCTTCGTCTGCGAGGAGGATCTTGGGCGACGCTGCCAGGGCGCGGGCAATGCCCACGCGCTGCTTTTGCCCGCCGGAGAGCTGCTCCGGGAAGTTGTCCGCCTTGTCCGTGAGTCCCACGAAGTCCAGGAGCTCGGCGGTCCGTGCGGCAATTTCAGCCCTGCTCCGGCCCGCTACCCGCAGCGGATAGGCCACGTTGTTGCGGACGGTTTTGGAGTTAAAGAGGTTGAACTGCTGGAAGATCATCCCGATGTCCAGGCGCAGCTGCCGCAGCTGCCGCTCCGGGACGCCCGTGACCTGCCGGCCGTCGACCGTGATGTCGCCGGAGGTTGCAGTCTCCAGCGCGTTGATCAACCGGACCAGGGTGCTTTTTCCCGCTCCGGAGTAGCCGATGATTCCGTAGATTTCGCCGGCTTCGATCTCCAGGTTGATGTCCCGCAGCGCCGTGACCGGCTCTTCGCCCCGGCGGGCGGGCGGGTAGGTCTTGGAGACATTCCGCAGTGTGATGAGTGGCATGGTTTCCCTTGCAGAACGAGCGTCCCGGGTCCGGCCGCAGCCGGACCCGGGACGCGGTGGAACGGGCAGGAACTAGTCCAGGTTTTCGATGTCCTGCTGGACCTCGGCGAGCGAATCGCGCAGGTCCTGGACCGGGACCTTCAGGAATTCGGCGGTGTTGCCTGAAGCCTTCTGGACACCGTCCTGGACTGCCTGCGTTTCCTGGTAGATCTGCACGAGCTTGAGGTAGGTCTCGTTCTCCTCCTCGCCGGCACGCGCTGCGAAGATGTTGACGTACGGGATGGCCTTGGGATCCGACGGATCGTCCTGGGCAATGGCGTCTTCGGCCTTGAGGCCCGCGTCTTCGACGAAGTCGTTGTTGACGATCGCTGCTGCGACGTCGGGAAGCGACGTGGGGGTCAGGGAAGCCTCAAGGGTGGTCACCTTGACCTTTGACTTGGCTTCGTCGAGGTCGTCAAGGGTCGCGAAGACGCTGCCGCCGTCCTTGAGGCTGACCAGCCCGGCTGACTGCAGCACCAGCAAGCCGCGGGCCAGGTTGCTTTCGTCGTTGGGCACCGCCACCGTCGAGCCCTCGGGGATGTCTTCCACCGAGTCGTACTGGGTGGAGTACAGGCCCAGCGGGTAGATGGCCGTGGAGCCAATCGGTGTGAGGTCTGCGCCGCTGGCAACGTTGTAGCGGGCCAGGTAGATGATGTGCTGGAACTGGTTCAGGTCCAGTTCGCCCTCGGTCAGTGCCGGGTTCGGCTGCGTGTACTCGGCAAAGTCAACGATTTCGACGTCGATGCCTTCCGCCTTCGCGGCCTCGGTGTAGGTGGCCCAGTACGGATCGCTGGCTCCAACCACGCCGATCTTCACAGTGCCTTCGTCCCCGGAGGCTGAGCCGCAGGCGGCCATCGTCAGTGCCAGGAGCGGGGCGGCTGCAATCGCCAGGATTCTGCTGAGTTTCATGGTGTGGCTCTTCTCCCAAAAGGGTCCGCGGCGCTCCGCGGACAAGGTGGAGGCGCAGGCCGCTGGAGGGCAGTGCCGGCGCCGTACTTGCCTCGCGGAAAGTCTCCGCCGAGGCCGAATCATCACCTGGAGCACCCCGCTACGACGAGAGGGTTGCTGTCCAGCCGGCCAGGGCCATTGGCTGGAACTCTTGATTCCGTCCCTAGGCTAGGAACATCTGGGCCACGTAACCAAAACGCGCCTGCTTTATGACGACTTATGCAGTGGCACATGACATCCTGCGTAACAGGACGTCACGGAACCAGCCCCGGGCGGGGCCTTGTAAACCGGGAGAAAAGGAAGCCATGAGCGAAGCGCGGGATCTGACGGCAGCCGATATATGCACTCTGGCAGCACGGCACGGACTCGCCCTGGAACCAGGCACCGTCCGTTTCAACGAAGCCGGACTGGATTACCGGGTCGCTTTCGCCTCCGCACCGGACGGCGGGGACTGGGTACTTCGGATCCCACGGCGCGCGGACGTTGCCGCCGGCCAGGAACGCGAGCAGGCGATCCTTGATTTCGTGCGTCCGCGCCTTCCTGCAGCGGTTCCGGAATGGAAGATCCAGAGTTCGGACCTCATTGCCTATCCCCTGCTTCCGGGCAGCCCGGGGCTCACGGTGGACCGGGACAACCAGCCCGAATGGCACTTTGACCCGTCGGATCCGACGTACCTCCACTCCCTGGCCGGATTGATCGCGTCGCTGCACGGGATGGACGCGGCGGCCGCGGCCGCCGCGGGCATCCCGGCCGAGACTCCCGACGGCGTCCGCCGGCACTGGTCGAAGGTACTGGAACAGGTGCGCGCCGAGTTCCGCATCGCCCCGGAGCTGCTGGCCGGCTGGGAACAGTGGCTGGCCGATGACCGGCTTTGGCCGCAGCGGACGGTGCTGACCCATGGGGAGCTGTATCCCGCGCATCTGCTGCTCGATGACGCCAAACGGATCGTCTCCGTATTGGACTGGACCACGGCGAAGGTGAGTGACCCGGCCCTGGAGTTTATGTACGTGCACCTCATCTCGCCGGGTTCCCTCGACGACGTGGTCCGCTGGTACCAGGACGCGACAGGGCTCACCGAGCCGCACCTTGCCGAACGGTGCACGGCGCTGATAGCGGCCGGCCCGTTGAACTACGCGCTGTTTGCCCTCGCATCCGGCGAACCCGCGCACCGCGAGACAGCCTCCGCGCAGCTGCTGCCGTCCTAAGTCAGGACTGTTCCGCCGGAGTCTCTGATTCCTCAGGCGCGTCGCCGTCCTCGGGGGCGTCGCCGTGGTGGCCGCCGCGGCCGTGGCCTCCGCCCTTGCCGCGGTCGCCGTCCCGATCTTCCCGATCACCGCGGTCACCGCCATCGGCCCCGTCGTCGTGCTGTCCGTCTTCCCGGCCTTCGTCGGCCTGGCCGTCAGCATTCTCCTTGCCGGGCTTCGGATCATCCCCGTCCTGGGTGTCCTGCCGATCCGGCCGGGCTTCGTCACTGCCGCCGTCGCGCTCCTGGGCGTCTTCGGGCCCGCGCCGTTCCCGGTCGCCGCCGCGGCCCTGGTCCTGGCCCTGCTCCTGTTCGGACGTCACCGATGCAGTCTCCATATTGTCCCCAACGGCCATACCCGTGAAGAACGTTCCGGCGAGCAGGCCGGCGGCGGCCAGACCGCTGGCGGTCCAGATGATGACCTTCTTCGCTTTGCTCCCAATCGCCACGATTGGTGACACCTCCCTTGAGTTTGGATATTCCTACGCCATCTATCCAACGCCGCGATTCTTCGAGGATTCTTAGAAGCCCCGTGCGGATAGGGGCAGCCGCACCACCAGGACGGCGCCATGGCCTGTTTCCGGTTCAGCGCTGACTGATCCGCCGAACCGTGCGGCGATTTCTGCGACCAGCGCAAGGCCCAGGCCGTAGTGCCGGGTGTGCCCTGCCGGGGCCGGGCGTACCGAGGAGAAGCGGTCGAACAGTGCTCCGGCGAGCTCCGGCGGCAGCCCCGGGCCGTCGTCTGCCACCGTGACCACGGCGTCGCGGTTCCGCGCGGCTACGGAGACGGTAACTTCCGTCCGCCCGAAATCCAGAGCGTTGGACAACAGCGCGGTGAAGACCCGTTGAAGTGCCGCTTCGTTGCCCAGGACAGGCACCGGCACGTCCGGCAGTTGGGCGTGCAGGGCAAGGCCCCGGTCGGAAAAGGCGGGGCCGAAGGCGGCGGCTGTCTGCCGGGCAACGGCTGCCAGATCCACCTCTTCCAGCGTCCCGGGCTTTCGCGGATCCGCGGCAACCAGCAGGTCGTCCAGGATTCCGGTGAGGACCCCTGCGTCTGCCACCACCTCATCCAGCCCCTGAATGAGGCGGTCCAGCTCCCCGGGAGACGCTCCGCCTGCCTGCCCCGCGGCGCGCCGGCGCAGCAGCTGGGCCCGGGTGCTCAGCAGGGTCAGCGGCGTGCGCAGTTCATGGCTGGCGTCAGAGACGAACCTGCGCTGCAGCTCGAGGGCCCGGGCCAGCGGGCGCATGGCAGCCCGCGCGGCCAGAACTGAAAACAGTGCCGCCACCGCTGCCGAACACACCACGGCCGCTATCAGCGCGAATAACAGGCGGTTCAGCTGGTTCCGTGTTTCCTGCGTATCCACGGCGGCCTGGACAACCCGGCCGCGCCTCTCCTGCGCCGTCAGCACGCGGTAGGTTGTGCCGTCTGCCTCCACGGTTTCTTCGATGCTGCCTGCTCCTGCCGCAACGGCCGACAGCGAGCTGGCCACAGGCAGGCCCGAAGGCACGTCCCGCGAGACTTCCAGCCTGCCGCGGTTCAAGACCGCCAGGAAAACGTCCAGCGGGGCATCACGCGGGTTATCCAGTTCGACGGCGGCCTCCAGCCGCTGCTGGAGGGCTTCCTCACTCCCGGCGGCGGCGAGGTAGTAGACGACGGCGCCGGCCAGCGAGAGCAGCACCACGATGAGCGCGGTGAACTGGACCGCCAGCCGTACCGAGGCCCGGCGGAGTTCACTCCGTTCCCCGCGCAGTGCCCTTGCCACGGCAGACCTATTCCTGCCGGCCCAGGCGGTAGCCGATCCCCCGAACGGTCAGGACCGCGTTCCTGCCCAGTTTCCGGCGCAGATAATGCACATACGTGTCGACGACGCCGTCGTCGTCGGCGTCCGGGAACACGAGGGCGTGCAGGTCCTCGCGGGGGAAAACCTGTCCGGGGCGCCTGGCCAGCTCCTCCAGGAGCGCAGCTTCGCGTTCCGACAGGACCACCACCGCCCCGGCTCCCGTGGTCACGGTCCGCCCGGCGGCGTCGAACATTCCGCCGGGCACCGGCAGGACAGGCACCTCCCGGATGGTCCGGCGCCGCAGGACGCGCAGCCGCGCCAGCAGTTCATCGACGTCGAACGGCTTGGCCAGGTAGTCTTCGGCACCCCTGTCCAGGCCCTCCACACGGTCCGACGGGTTGCCCAGGGCGGAAAGCACCAGGGCGGGAACGCCAACGCCCCGGCTGCGCAGGCGTGCCAGGACATCCAGGCCTTCGATGGCGGGCAGCCCGCGGTCCAGCAGCAGCACATCGAACTCCTGGGTCAGCCCAAGATGCAGGGCACGCTGACCGTCGAAGGCCGTTGTGACGGCATAGCCAACAGATTCGAGGATCTCCACCAGCATCCGGGAAAGGGCCCGGTCATCTTCCACCACAAGGATCCTCGGTTGGTCCTCCATCTTCGCGAGTATAGGGCCGCGGGAGGGCAGATGTTCAGGGACCAGGCAGGAACCGGCTGCCGCGGACCAATACCCGCGCGAGTGCTATTCCGGGTAGAGCTCCATGGCTTCGGGATTCAGGGCCAGGACCACGTCCTGCCCCGGGTCGAGTCCCAGTTCAGCCGCCCGCCCCGGTGAAATGTCAGCAGCGAGCCCTCCTGCGCGCACCCGGATCCGGTCCCCCTGCGGCTCCAGGTCCGTGACGCGGGCACGGAAAAGGGTGTGCACCCCTCCGCCCGGCCCGGCAGGATGCACAACGCCGGGATGCACCGGACCGGCAGGATGCACCGCCACGGACGTCGGCGAAAACGCCGCCAGCCAGCGCGCTCCTTCGCCCCCGGCCGCCGGCTCGGCCAGGACGCCCGGAAGGGTAAAATCCCCGGCCACGAACCCGCCGGACTTCCGGATTCCCGCCACAAGGTTCAATCCCGCCAGGCTCGCGGTGAACTGGCTTCGGGGCCGGCGGAGCACCACGGCGGCGGGGCCGGACTCGACGATCCTGCCCTCCTGCATTACCAGCACCCGGTCCGCGAGGGTCAGCGCGTCCAGCACGTCGTGCGTCACGATCAGCGCGCTCCGGCCGGCCAGGGTCCGTTTCAGCAGCCGCCTCATCAGGGGCACCGCTTCCACGTCCAGCGCCGCCATGGGTTCGTCGAGCAGCAGCAGTGCGGGTTCGGCGGCCAGGGCGCGTGCCAGGGCCACGCGCTGGGCCTGCCCGCCGGAGAGTTCGGAGGGACGGCGCCGGGCGAGGTCCGCGGCGTCCACTTCGGCCAGCCAGCGGTCCGCGGCGGCCAGGGCGGTCTTCCTTGACGATCCGGTGCTGCGCGGTCCGAACGCCACGTTCTCCCGGACATTGAGGTGTGGAAAAAGCAGCGGTTCCTGGGCCAGCAGTGCCGTTCCGCGGCGGTGTGCGGGGACCCAGGTACCCCGGGACCCGGCGAGGTTGAAGAGCGTCCGGCCGCCCAATTCGGCCCGGCCGACCTCCGGATGCACCAGCCCGGCGATCAGGGAGACCACCGTGGATTTCCCGGCGCCGTTGGGGCCAAGCAGCGCCACCGTCTCGCCCTCCGCCAGGCGCAGGTCGACGTCAACCCCCCGCTGCGGAACGGTTGCACTCAGGTGCAGGCTCATTTCCGGACCTCCGCCGGAGCAGTTCCGGCAGGCCGGGACGTCCGCCGCTGCCCTGCCCGGCCGGCGCCGGGGTAGGTCAGCCCCACCACTGTCACGGCGACCGCCACCAGGACGAGTGAGAGAGCCACGGCGGCATCGGCGTCGCTCTCCCGCTGCAGGTAGACCTCCAGCGGCAGCGTTCGCGTGACCCCCTGCAGGCTGCCGGCAAAGGCGAGGGTTGCCCCGAATTCACCGAGGCAGCGGGCAAAGGAGAGGACCGCCCCGGAGACCAGGCCGGGAACCACCAGCGGCACGGTGACCCTGCGCAGTACGGTCGACGGCGCCGCGCCGAGCGTGGCTGCGACTGCTTCATAGCGTGTACCCGCGGTCCGCAGTGCACCTTCGAGGCTCAGGACCAGGAACGGCAGGGCCACGAAGGTCTGCGCCAGCACGACAGCAGCGGTGGAGAAGGCAACCTGGATACCGAGGACCTCCAGCACCCCGCCCAGCAGCCCCTGCCTGCCGAAGGTGTACAGCAGTGCGATGCCGCCTACCACCGGAGGCAGCACCAGCGGCAGCAGCACCAGCGCCCGGACCAGCCTTTTTCCCGGGAACTGCGTCCGGGCCAGGACCAGGGCCAGCGGAACGCCCAGGAGGATGCACAGCAGCGTACTCACCACCGCGGTCCGCAGGCTCAGGGACAGGGCGGCCAGCGAGGACTCGGAGGTGATCAGCGGAAGGAAGTCTGACCAGTTCACGGCCGCGGTGAGCGCCGCGAGGGGAAGCAGCAGGAACAAGGCCCCGACGGCCGCTACCCCCGGAATCCAGGGCGGCAGCGGCGCCATGCTGTTACGGAGCACCAAAGCCGGCCCCTCGCAGCACAGACTGTCCCTGGCTGCCCACTACGTACTGGATGAAGGCATCGGCAGCGTCACTGTTGCCGACACTGTTGCCGGATCCGGAAAGGCGGACGATCGGGTACCTGTTGACCGCATCCGCGACCTCGGGAAGAGGTACTTCCTCAACGCTGCTCCCGGCCGCTTTGACGTCCGTGACATAGACCAGGCCGGCGTCGGCTTCCCCTGAACTGACCTTGCCCAGCACGCCGGCCACCGACGATTCCTCGCTCACCGGGGACAGGGTAGTTCCGGAAGCCGCTTCGATCCGTTCTGCGGCAGCGCCGCACGGCACCTGCACGGCGCACATCACCACCTGGACTCCCGGAGCTGCGAGGTCGCCGAACCCGGTGATCCCCGCCGGATTGCCGGGCGGCACCGCTATGGTCAGCGTGTTGGCGGCAAAGTCCGCAGGCTCGCCGGCTGCCAGGTCCGCCTCCAGGACCCTGGCCATGTTCGTTTCGTCGGCGGCCGCGAACACGTCCGCCGGGGCTCCGGCCACGAGCTGCGCGGCCAGGTCGGAGGAGCCGGCGAAATTCAGCCGCACCGTGGTTCCGGGATGGGCGGCTTCAAAATCCTGCGCAAGCTCGGTGAAGGAACGGGACAGCGACGCCGCTGCGAAGACCGTGAGCTCGCCGCCGCGCCCGGCGGCCGGCGTCGTGTCCGCGCAGGCACCCAGTGCAAGCACCGCCGCCAGGGCCGGAACAAGGAACCCGGCGCGGCTGAACCGTTCGGGCATTACACCTGCTTCTTTCCCGGCGGGACTTCCACAATCACGTTCGTTGCCTTGACCACCGCGGTGGCCGTGGATCCGGGTTCCAGCCCCAGTTCCCGGACAGCTTCGGCACTCATGAGTGAAACCACCCGGAAGGGCCCGCACTGCAGCTCAACCTGGGCCATGACCTTGTCCATGACGATGTCGGTCACCAGGCCAACAAAGCGGTTTCGGGCCGAGGAGACACTCTCCGCCGGATCAGCCGGCAGCTGTGCCTGGCTGCGTGCCAGCCGTGCCAGTTCCAGACTCTGGACGGCCTGGCGCCCGCTGGCATCGCGGATACCGGTCAAGGTACCGTTCTCAATCCAGCGGCGCACGGTATCGTCGCTGACACCGAGGAACCGGGCTGCTTCGGCAACTCTCAAGCTAGGCATGAATAGACCATAACTCCGCAGATGCGTCGTATTCCAGAGATTGGAAAGATAAGTGCGGTGTTTTGCAACCGTGACGGCGTAGGAAGAGGGCACCGGATGGAGAAAGCGGAGGAGCAGGCACTGGCGGACCTGTACTCGCCGCAGCTCCGCGCGGCCGGTTGTGTGTATGCGGAGGAAGAGGCGGCCCTGATTGCCGGTGCCGCCGCCTCGCCCCCGGAGGCGGAGGAGCTTCTTCGGCGGCGCCTGGCCGGGCAGCCGCTGGAATACGTCCTGGGCTGGGCAGGGTTCTGCGGCCTCCGGATCGCCGTCGTTCCGGGGGTATTTATCCCGCGGCGGCGGACGGAGTTCCTCGCCGGTGCGGCGGTTACGGCAGCCCGCACCCTGCCCTCCCCCGTGGTCCTGGACCTCTGCTGTGGCTCGGGGGCCATCAGTGCTGTCCTGGCCGCTGCCATGCCGGAGGCCGAACTCCACGCCGCCGACCGGAGCCCTGAGGCGGTGGCCTGTGCCCGGGGGAACCTGACCGGACGGGCAGCTGTCTGGGAGGGTGACCTGTTCTCGGCACTCCCGGACAGGCTTCGCGGACACTTTAACGTGGTCGTCGCCAATGCGCCGTACGTCCCGACGGAAGAGATGGGTTTCCTGCCTCAGGAAGCCCGCCGCTACGAACCGCGGCTGTCCCTGGACGGCGGAGCCGGCGGGCTGGCTGTCCTGCGGGCCATCGCGGCGGCAGCGCCGGCATGGCTGGCAGCCGGCGGGCAGCTGCTGCTGGAATGCAGCGAAGAGCAGGCTCCGCGGCTTTCGCCTGAGCTGGCTGCCGCCGGCTTCACTGCCGCGATCCGGCGGAACGAGGATGCCGGGGCGACGATTCTCTGCGGAGTCCTGGGCTAGGCAGCACCCTGCGCGTCCAGGGTGCGGCGCCGGCCGGCGAGGAACTCCGCAATCCGGTTCACGGCATCGCGGATGTCATCTTCCGCAGGCAGGATCACGAAGCGGAAATGGTCGGGCTCGGGCCAATGGAACGCGGTGCCCTGGGAGACCAGGATCTTCTGCTCTTCGAGGAGGTCCAGGACAAACCTCTCATCGTCGTCGAACGGGTACATGGCCGGGTCCAGCTTCGGGAACAGGTACATCGCTCCGGCTGCGGGAACGCAGCTGACTCCCGGGATCTCGTTCAGCAAACGGCACGCCAGCTCACCCTGTTCGGCCAGCCGGCCGCCGGGCTTCACCAGGTCGTCGATGCTCTGGTACCCGCCCAGGGATGTCTGGATGGCGTGCTGGGCCGGAACGTTGGGGCACAGGCGCAGGGACGCCAGTAGTTCCAGGGATTCGCGGTAGTCGGCCGTGTCGGACCGCTTTCCGGTGACTGCTACCCAGCCGGCACGGTAGCCGGGCATCCGGTACGCCTTGGATAGGCCGGAGAAGGTCAGCACGGGCAGGTCCCCCGCTACCGAGGCGGTGTGGATGTGCTCGGCGCCGCGGTAGAGGATCTTCTCGTAGATTTCGTCGGAGAAGAGCACCAGCTCATGGCGGCGGGCCAGGTCCACGAACTGTTCAAGGATCTCGCGGGGGTAGACGGCTCCGGTGGGGTTATTGGGGTTGATGATCACGATGCCCCGGGTGCGGTCCGTGATCTTGGATTCTAGATCAGCCATGTCCGGCCACCAGTTGTTCTCTTCATCGCAGGCGTAGTGCACAGCCTCCCCGCCGGAGAGCATCACGGAGGCTGTCCACAGCGGATAATCCGGGGACGGGATCAGGATCTGGTCCCCCGGTTCCAGGAAGGCCTGCAGCGTCATGGAGATCAGCTCGCTCACGCCGTTGCCGATGTAGATGTCCTCCACACCGATCTGCATGAGTCCGCGCGTCTGGTAATACTGCGAAATAGCAGTCCGGGCGGAGAAAATCCCCTTGGAGTCGCTGTACCCCTGGGCGCCGCGCAGGTGGTGGATCATGTCCACCACAATCGACTCCGGCGCTTCCAGTCCAAACGGTGCCGGGTCTCCGAGATTCATCTTCAGGATTCTCTGGCCCGCAGCTTCCATCTGTTTGGCCACGTGCTGCACGGGTCCACGGAGGTCGTAGCGGATGTTCTGCAAACGGCTGGAGTTCTGCATGGGGCGCATCTTCGGATTTTCCCACTGCGGGCACCTTGGGCCAAACCCGTCCGGTTCCATGACGGACATCCGTGCCTGGACACCCCTGCTCCGGGCATCAGTGGCGGGCCGCCCGGTTATCCAGCTCCAGGTCCGCGGCACGGGTGCCCAGCAGGCGGTCATAGACCACACCGGCAACCAATGCGGCCACAACGAACACCAGGATGATGACGCCCATGCCGATCAGTCCTGCCTGCAGGCCGGCGCCTGCCTGGGCGTCGAAGTAGAGGATGGCCTTGTTCGCGATGGTCATCTGGTACAGCGGCTCCCCGCGGGCAATGAACTTGAAGAACCCCGGGAGCATCTCCAGCGGAACCACACCGGTGGCGGCAGGCAGGCCCATGAACACGATGTAGATCATGGACAGGATCATTCCGGCGCTGCCGAAGAGGGTGATGAGTCCAAACGTCACGGCCGAAACGGTTGCCAGGCACAGCCAGGTGCTGAAGAAGAACCAGCCGCCGTGCGGAATGGGCATGCCGACGGCGGAGGCAATCCACATCATCAGTCCCGCGGTGGGCAGTCCCGCCACCAGCACGATTCCCCATTTGAGCAGGAATGTTGCCCAGCGTGCGGGCCGGAGGAGAGGTCCGCGGCGGAACCGCGGTCCCAGCTCAATGGGCAGGACCCCGAGGCGGGAATCGAGGAGGAAGTGCAGCGCCACCGATCCGCTGATCCCCACCACCATCAGGAGCACCGAGTAGAAGAACGCGCCCATGCCCAGTGCAGATCCTTCCTGCGGCTTCTCGAAAGGCCGCTCAGTGATCTCGATGGGATCGCTGAGCACTGCCGCTGATGTTCCGTTCAGCTGCGGCGCCAGCTGGCTTTGCACCCCTTCCGGAACGCCGGCTTCGGTAAGTTCCGCTCCCTGCCGTTCCTGGGCAACAGCGCGTGCCTGCTCGGCTGAATCCTCCAGCTGTTCGCCGAGGTTCCGGCTGGCTTCGTCCAGTGCCGGTACGATGGCGTCGGCTGCCAGCTGGCTGCCCAGCGGGCTGGCGAGCGGGTTGGTGTAGAACGTGATGTGCGGCCGGGTTGCTTCCGTGTCCGTGAGGCTCGAGGAGACCAGGCCGACGGCGTCGGCAGAAAAGTCCTCCTCCAGCACGACTGCCGCATAAACCTGCCCGGACCGCAGCTGGGCCTGGGCCTCGTCCCAGCTCAGGGGACGCATATCGAAGTCGTCCGTCTTGTCGGAGTTTTCCTTCAGCGTCCCGGCCAGGTCCTGGCCGAAGTCCTCCTGGGTTCCGCCGGCATCAGTACCGCCGTCGCGGTTCACCAGGGCAACCGGGACATGTTCCAGATGGCCTGAGGGACTTCCGAGTCCGCCAATGTACAAGGCTGAACCTGTGCCGCCGAGGAGCAGCAGGACAAACAGTGGAAGCAACCACGTCCGCGGAGACAGGTATGTCCCGATCCTGCTGCCTGTGGCGCCGGACGGACTATGGGCTGCTTTGCTTCCGCCGGAATCGCCGGGAACGGATGAGGGCATGGGAACTACCTCCCAGTTGGCAAACATGCACCGCGCAGGCGGCCGGAGCACTGTCCCTATCGACGGTACGGGAGCCGGAACCCGAAGGAACAGATGCCGTGGGCGGCCGACGCCCCGCGCCCGGATATTTCTTCGGATCATCCGGGAACCCGGGTTTCCAGGCCGGTATTACGGCTTTGGGTGCCGCCGCGGCATATCCCCGGCCAGCTGCCCGAGGATCCGTGCCAGTTCCGAGCGGTCATCGGACGAGAGCGCGGCGAAGTACTCATCTGCTTCGCGGGCGCGGTCCCTGCGGACTCCTTCGCGCATCCGGGTCCCTGCCGGCGTCAGGGCAATCAGCGTGGCCCGGCGGTCGGACGGATCGGGTCCGCGCTCCACCAGGCCTTTGGCCTCGAGCTGGTCCACGACTTCGGTGGCCGAGCGCGGCGCGATGCGCAGCCGGTCAGCGAGATCCTTCAGCCGCATCCCGCCGTCGTCCGCGTTCCGCCCCATGGCGTTGAGCGCCCGGTACTGGTGCGGAGTCAGCTCAAACGGTGCCAGCTGCTGGATCCAGCGGCCCCGCAGGCCGCGGAAGGCGGCGTGCATCAGCTCGCCCAGGGCAGCGGAATCGGCATCGGAGTTCGGCATTCCCCCAGTCTAGCCATTCGGTGAGCAGCCACACTGTGAGGTAGCAGCCATACCTCGAATCCGATGGGCTTGAGGTTAAACGCCCCCCCGCCTTCAGCGCCTGAGGACCTTCGGACTGGCCGGCGCAGAAAGGGTCAGGCTCATAAAGACGCTGTTGGGATCCTCCTTGTATCCTCCAAACGGATCGCAGGGAACGAAACCGGCGCTCTCATAAAGCCGGCGTGCCGGCGCGAAGAACCCCATGCTTCCGGTCTCCAGCGAAATCCGCTCCACGGACCGGGCAGCCGCGTCCTCCAGCAGATGCCCCAGCATGAGGCGCCCGAGTCCGCGGCCGCGCATCCCGGGCGCAGTACGCATGGACTTGAGTTCCTCGTGCCCCGGTTCCAGGACCGCAAGGGCCCCCGTGGCGGCAATGGCCTCTCCGTCCCAGGCCACCCACAGGCGAACGGAGGGCTGGCGGAGACCTGTGAGGTCCAGGGCGTGCCGGCTTTCGGCAGGCGCAGTGGGACGCAGTTCATCCAGGTGGGACTGCAGGAAGACAGGCAGGCGCGGATCGAAGAAGTCCGCGCGGCGCAGCGCAAGCGTCATGCGTACAACTTACGGGCAGCCCCCCTCTGCCACCTTCTGTGACACGAGCCTCACTTCTATCCCTCAACCACATAATGAGGTAACCTCTACATATTCGGCCGAACGACGCCACCGCGCGGACGCCCGGATTCGCACTAGGAGGAACCTTTGGCCCTGCACAACAACACCCGTGAACGCCCAGGCGCCGGAATGCCCGACGGACCCGGCGCCGTGCCCGGAACCTCCGGTCCCGGAGGCGGAGGAGGCGGCGGAGGACGCGGCCCGGCCCGAGTGAACCCCGCCGACCAGAAGCAACTGAAGCGGCACCCCGTCAGCCTGCGGCGCATCGCCGCAATGTTCGCCCCGCACAAAAAGACCATCGCCGTCGTCGTGGCCTTGATTTCCGTAGCCTCCGTGGTCAACCTGGCCCAGCCCTTCCTGGTCCGCGCCGTGATCGACGACGCCCTGCCACACCAGGACATCCGGCTGCTGGGCATCCTCACAGCCTCAATGATCGGCGTCGCCGCACTCACGTCCGCCATTGGCGTGGTGCAGACCTGGCTGGCCACGAAAATGGGCCAGCAGGTCATGCACACTCTGCGCGTCAATCTTTTTATCCACCTGCAGGCACAATCCCTTGGCTTCTTCACCCGCACACGCGGCGGCGAAGTCCAGTCCCGCCTCACGCACGACATTTCGGGCATGCAGTCCGTGGTGACCACGACGGCGACCGGCGTAGCCTCCAACCTCACCACCACGGTCGCCACCGCAGCGGCCATGGTGGCCCTGTCCCCCGGACTCAGCCTCATCTCACTGGTGGTCCTGCCGCCGGCCATCTGGCTCTCCCGCAAGGTCGCCAAGCTCCGCCGAACCGTCACCGATGAACGCCAGCGCGAACTCGCCGCCCTGCACACCCAGGTCGAAGAAGGACTTTCGGTCTCCGGCGTCCGGCTGGCCAAAACGCTGGGAACCATCCCCCGTGATGCCGGACGCTTTACCGCCCGCTCCCAGAACCTGGTGGGGCTGGAGCTGCGCAGCCAGCTCGCCGGACGCTGGCGGATGGCAACCATGCAGGTGGTTTTCGCCGCGATCCCGGCCATCATCTACCTGGCCGCAGGATTTCCGGCCACCAACGGCGGCATGACCATCGGCACGCTGGTGGCGTTCACCGGCCTGCAGGCCGCAATCTTCCGGCCGGTGATGGGCCTGCTGGACATCGGTGTCCAGTGGGTTACCGCGCTGGCATTCTTCAGCCGCATCTTCGAATACCTGGACCTTGAGCCGCAGCTGAAGGCCCCCGCCCATCCTGTGCACGTGGACGCCGCCGCAGTGCGCGGCGACGTCCGGTTCGAGAACGTTGACTTCGCGTACGACGGCGGAACGCCCGTCCTGCACGGCATCAGTCTCACGCTTCCCGCCGGCTCTGCCACCGCCGTCGTCGGGTCCACCGGTTCCGGCAAAAGCACTCTTGCGTCACTGGTTCCGCGCCTGAACGATCCCGTGGGCGGGCGCGTCACGATCGACGGCATCGACGTCCGGGAACTGGACGCCCAGGACCTTTCCCGGATTGTCGGAGTAGTGTCGCAGGAGACCTACCTGATCCATGCATCGGTCCGGGAAAACCTGCTGCTCGCCGCGCCAGGGGCCACGGACCAGCAGCTCTGGCAGGCACTCGAGGCAGCCCGGATCGCCGACGCCATCGGCGCCCTTCCCGACGGTCTGGACACCCTGGTGGGCGCACGCGGCCACCGGTTCTCCGGCGGGGAGCAGCAGCGGCTGGCCATTGCCCGGACGATTCTCCGCAATCCGCCGGTACTGGTCCTGGACGAAGCCACCTCGGCCCTGGACAACACCACCGAAGCCCAGGTGCAGCTGGCACTGGAGCAGCTCGCGGCCGGGCGGACCACCCTGACCATCGCCCACCGCCTCTCCACCGTCGAGTCTGCCGACCAGGTGGTGGTGCTGGAAGCCGGACGCATCGTGGAGCGGGGAACAGCGGCCCAACTGCGCGCTGCCGGCGGCGCATTCGCCCGGCTGGCCGCCCGGTCTGACCAGGCACACACGGGCGGGCAGCTCTCGGAGACCCCGGGCACCGCCGTGCCGAGCAGCTAGGATTCTGCTGTGCAGAACATGCGAATCGTCAAGAAACCCGGCTACGCCGTCGACTCCGTGGACCGGGCCCTGCAGCTGATCCTGCTGCTGCAGGAGCGGGACTGGCTGCGGATCGCCGATGCCGCCAAGGTCCTGGCCGTGGCACCCTCGACGGCGCACCGGCTGATGTCGACTCTCGTTTACCGCGGGTTTGCCCTGCAGGATGACCAGCACCGCTACTGCGCCGGTCCGGCCCTCCGCCCGGATCCTGCGGCCGGCCAGGAGCGCGCCCTGATTGCCGCCGCGCGTCCCCATCTCGAAGCCCTGGCGGCCGAGGTCCGCGAGACCGTGAACCTCGTGGAGCGGGTTGGTGCCACCGCCCGCTACCTGGCAACAGTCGAAGGACCCCAGCTCCTCCGGGTTGGCAACCGGGCCGGAACTGTCCTGCCGGTCCACCTCTCTTCCGCCGGGAAGGCCATGCTCTCCACCCTCCCGGACCAGATGGCCACGGCGGTCTGCACGCGCCAGGCCCAAAGAGGCGGCACTGCGATGGCACCGGGCGAGCTGGACCGGCTGCTGAACGAGCTCGGGGCCGTCCGCCGGCAGGGCTATGCCGCCAACCTCGGCCGGACCGAACCGGACCTCGCCGCCGTGGGAGCACCGGTACATGCGCCGCATCAGCCGGCCACCCTTGCCCTCTCCATCAGCGCACCGCTGTCCCGGGCTGCGCAGCTCCAGGACCCGGCAGTAACCGGAGCGCTCGCAAAGGCGTGCCGGGAGCTGCACGCGGCGCTTCCCTAAGCTGCGGCGCGGCCCTAAGGCATCGGCCTGCGGTCGCGTCCAGCAGCCCGCGTCAATTCTGCTCAGCAGAATCCAAGTGCAGGGTTGTTGCATGGGTCACTAACGTTGTTCCAGCGCGCCCGGGGCGGGCGTTCACGTTTTCGGGTCCGCCAGTGGATCCGCCCACGCTCAGGAGCAAAAGTGCAGTTCTATTCCGACGGCTACCGTCCCGGCGATCCCGATGTCCGGCCGGCCGCACCCGGACGTGAAAACGGACATGGTCCGCTTCCCGCCGAAGTCGACGTCCTCATTGTCGGAACCGGACCTGCCGGCGTGGTCCTGGCCGCCCAGCTCGCCGCGTTCCCCGGCATCACCACCCGCGTCGTCGAGCGCCGGGGCGGTCCGCTGGCGAAGGGACAGGCCGACGGCGTTGCCTGCCGCACGGTGGAAATGTTCGAGGCGTTCGGGCTGGCCGACAAGCTGGTCCGGGAAGCGTACTGGGTCAATGAGACCACCTTCTGGGGACCGACAGGCACCGGGAACGGGATTGAGCGCACCGGCAGGGTCCAGGATGTTGCCGACGGCCTCTCCGAATACCCGCACGTCATCGTGAACCAGGCACGCATGCAGGACTACCTGCTCGAGTACATGCGCAACTCCCCCACCCGCCTCGAGCCGGACTACGGGCTGGAAGCAGCCGACGTCGTCGTTGGCACTGACGGCGAGTATCCCGTCACGGTGACGCTGCGCCGCACCGAGGGCCCGGACGCGGGCGAGGAAGTCGAAGTGCGGGCCAAGTACGTCGTCGGCTGCGACGGCGCCCGCTCTGCGGTCCGGAAGTCCCTGGGCATCGAACTGCGCGGCGATGCCCGGAACCATGCCTGGGGCGTCATGGATGTCCTGGCGGTGACGGACTTCCCGGACATCCGGATGAAGTCCGCCATCCAGTCCGCCTCCGGAGGCAGCATCCTCATCATTCCCCGCGAAGGCGGATACCTGGTGCGGCTGTACGTGGACCTGGGTGACCTTGACCCCGCCGACCGCGAGGCGCGCAGCCGCTTTACCGCCGATAGCATCATCGAAGCAGCCCGCAAGATCCTGGACCCGTACACGCTGGAGGTCAAGGACATTGCCTGGTGGTCGGTGTACGAGGTTGGCCAGCGCGTGGCAGACCGGTTCGACGACGTCGCTCCGCAGGAACGCGGCAGCCGCTCCCCGCGCGTGTTCATCGCCGGGGATGCCTGCCACACCCACTCGGCCAAAGCCGGCCAGGGTATGAACGTCTCCATGCAGGACGGCTTCAACCTCGGCTGGAAGCTCGGAGCCGTGCTTCAGGGCCGCAGCCCGGACTCCCTGCTGGACACCTACTCCGGCGAACGGCAGGAGATCGCGCAGAAGCTGATCGATTTCGATCTGCTGTGGTCCACCGCCATGGCTGCCAAGCCCAAGGACCCCGCCAACCCGGAGGCCGGAGGAATGGACGCCGCCGAGCGGCAGGCCATCTTCACCCAGGGTGGACGCTTCACGGCCGGCTTCGCCACGGAGTATCCGCAGAACCTGATCACCGGCGCGGGTACCTACCAGCGGCTGGCCACCGGTTTCCCGGTTGGGGAGCGCTTCCACTCGGCTCCGGTCATCCGGCTGGCGGACGCAAAGCCGCTGGAACTTGGCCACCAGGCCCAGGCTGACGGACGCTGGCGGCTCTACGCCTTTGCCGACGCCGCTGCGCCAACGGATCCGGACTCCCGCCTCGCCGGCCTGTGCCGCTTCCTGGCTGAGGATTCGGCGTCCCCTCTCCTGCGCTACACACCTGCAGGCTCAGATTCAGATGCGGTCTTCGACGTGCGGGCCGTGTACCAGCAGGGCCACCGTGATATCAGCGTGGCCGACCTGCCGGCGCTCCTGCTGCCCCGCAAGGCTCCGTATGGCCTGATCGACTACGAGCGTGTGTTCACTCCGAATCGCCGCGCTGCGGACATCTTCGACGCGCGGGGCATCGACCGCAGCGCCGGTGCCCTTGTGGTGGTCCGCCCGGACCAGTACGTGGCGCATGTCCTCCCCCTGGACGGGTACCAGGACCTGGTGGACTTCTTCGCCGGAATCCTGCTGGAGGCACGGGACTAACAATTGGGACCGGCGCGCCGGTCCTTTCCGCGGGTAGGGTCGTACTAGCCCCGCCGAACTGCCCAGTGAAAGGAACCCGCACGTGGTCTCCCTCGCCTGGCTCCGTGACGACCTGCGCGCCGCGGATAATCCTGCACTCCTGGCTGCAGCACACGAGGGCGGCGCCATAGCCCTCTACGTTCTCGACCAGGAATCACCGGGCATCCGTCCCCTGGGTTCGGCCGCCAAGTGGTGGCTGCACCACGCATTGCAGGTACTGCGCGAGGATCTCGGCGCCCTGGGCATCCCGCTGGTCCTGCTGCGGGGGCCGGCAGCCGAGGTCGTCCCCGCTTTTGCGCGGGCGGCCGGCGCCGAGCGGATTTTCTGGAACCGGCGCTACGGCGGGCCGGAACGCACGGTGGACACCGCGGTCAAGGACTGGGCCGCCGGAGCTGACCTGCACGCGGAAAGCTTCCAGGCCTCGCTGCTGCACGAACCGTGGACAGTGCGCACCGGGCAGGGCGGGCCTTACCGTGTGTTCACGCCGTTCTGGCGGGCCGTCAGCGCGCTGGATTTCCGCGGTCCCCTCGACGCCCCGGCGAAAGCCGCCGCACCGCCGTCGGGGTTCCCCTCCGGTGAAGATCTGGAGGACTGGGGCCTTTTGCCCCGGCACCCCGACTGGTCTGCCGGCCTCGCCGCGGCCTGGACGCCGGGGGAAGCGGCAGGACTCGCGGCCCTGAGGGAGTTCCTCGACGGTCCGGTGCAGGACTACGACGACGGCCGGGACCGGCCGGCGAAGCCCGGAACCAGCAGGCTCTCCCCCTATTTGAGGTGGGGGCATGTGAGTCCGTTCCAGGTCTGGCACGCACTGTCCACGGTGCGCGGGACGGGGGCGGGGCCGGAGGTGTTCGGCACGGAGATCGGCTGGCGCGAATTCTGCTGGCACCAGCTCTTCCACAACCCGGACCTCGCCGTGAAGAACCTGCGCCCTGCCTTTGATGCCTTCCCCTGGGAATGGCCGGAAGGATCAGGCCCGGTGACCCCGCCGGTTTTGCGCGGCCACTCCGGGGACAGTCCTGGGCAAGCATCACGCCCGGATGGACTCGACCCGCTGGATGCCTGGAAGGCCGGGCTCACCGGCATCCCGCTGGTCGACGCCGGCCAGCGCCAGCTGTGGAACATGGGCTGGATGCACAACCGCGTGCGAATGGTCGCGGCCAGCTTCCTGGTCAAGAACCTCGGCGTGCACTGGCGGGTGGGCGAGGAATGGTTCTGGGAGACCCTCGTGGATGCGGATCCGGCGAGCAACCCCGCCAACTGGCAGTGGGTCGCCGGCTCCGGTGCGGACGCAGCACCGTTTTTCCGGATCTTCAATCCGGAAACCCAGGCGAAGCGCTTTGATCCCGACGGCGCCTACATCTCCCGCTGGGTGCCCGACGCGATGACCCCGGCCTATCCCGAACCTCTCGTGGATCTGAGGGAATCCCGCCGGCACGCCCTTGACGCATACGAGAGCATCCGCTGACTCACTGCCCCAGAGCGGCGATAACGGCGTCGGTGACTTCCTGCGTGCCGGCCGTGCCGCCGACGTCGCGCGTCTTAATTCCCGACGCCGCCACCGCCTCTATAGCCGCCTCCAGTTTGCCGGCCTCCCCGGGCAGCCCCAGGTGGTCCAGCATCAGCGCCGCACTGGCGATTGCCCCGACCGGGTTGCTGATGCCGCGTCCGGCGATGTCCGGAGCGGACCCGTGAACCGGCTCGAACATGGACGGAAACCGCTGCTCCGGGTTCAGGTTGGCGCTGGCGGCCAGGCCCAGGCTGCCTGCCAGCGCTGAGCCCAGATCGGAGAGGATGTCCGCGAACAGGTTCGATGCGACCACCACGGACAGGCTCTGCGGGGCCAGCACAAACCTGGCACTCATGGCGTCGACCAGCACACTCTCGGTTTCGACGCCCGGATAGTCGGCGGCGACCCGGCGGAACACTTCATCCCAGAGCACCATGCCGTACTGCTGCGCATTTGATTTGGTCACGGAGGAGACTTTCGGAACAGCCCGGGTCAGTGCCAGGTCAAAGGCAAACCGGATGATCCGCTCACAGCCGGTTTCGGTAAACAGCGCCGTCTGGACCGCCACCTCATTGCCGGGTCCGCGGCCGGAGAGATTGCGTCCGCCCAGCCCGGCGTACTCCCCCTCCGAGTTCTCCCGCACCACAATCCAGTCCAGGCCCGAAGTGTCCGTGCGCAGCGGGGAGTCGATGCCCGGCAGGAATTTCACCGGGCGGATGTTCGCCCACTGGTCGAAGTTCTGCGTGATGTTCAAGCGCAGGCCCCAAAGACTGGTGTGGTCCGGCACGTTCTCCCAGCCGACAGCCCCAAAGTAGATCGCGTCTGAGTTCTGCAGCAATTCCAGGCCCTTGGCGTCCATCATGACACCGTGCTCGGCATAGTACGCGCTGCCCCACGGATACGGGATCCACTCAAACCCGTAGCTGCCCGAACGTTTAGCCAGCGCCTCCAGCACCTGCTGCCCGGCAGCGATTACCTCGGCCCCGATTCCGTCCCCCGGAATCACCGCGATCCGAAAACTGCTTTCCATCTGCCCTCTCCCCTCCGCCAGCGGCCATGCCCGGAAGACCAGCCTCTGGACCCGGGAGCCTAACCCAATCCTCAACCGGGCACGGAAGTTCCCATGTCCAGGCCGGTATGTCTGCCGCTGCCCTTCCGGCCTGAGCGGGGACGGGACTACCTTTGGCTGCACATCACCCGCGCCAGCCAATGGAGGCCAGGATGTCCCAGGATCTCTCCCCCTCGCGGACGGGCGGCGGGCAGCCGGCCCGCACCGACGTCGAAGCGGCACTGCTCGGCGGACGCACCTTCCGAAGCCTGAGCGAACAGACTCTGTCCCCGCGCGAAGAACAGTTCGAGCGGGCCCGGCAAACGCTCGGGTTCTTCCTTGCCCCGGCGGTCACCATCATCTTTGCCCTCTGGCCCTCGGACATGGACTCCACCCAGCAGCTGCTGGCCGCCATCCTGCTCGGTGTCATTGTGCTGTGGATCTGCGAGCCGGTCCCGATTCCGGTGGGCGGGCTGATCGGGGTCGCCGCCGTCGTCATTCTGGGCGTTGCGCCGTCAACGGCCGTACTGGCTCCGTTCGGTTCCACCACTATCTTTACGTTTATCGGCGCGTTCATCCTGGCGCAGGCGATGCTGAAACACGGCCTGGCGCAGCGCCTGGCGTTTGCGGTGCTCTCGCTGCCCGGCGTCGGGCGTTCGACCTACCGGGTGATCATCGCCTTCGGTGCAATCACGTGCCTGCTGTCGGCGTTCGTTTCCAATACCGCCACGGTTGCCATGCTGCTGCCGACTGCGCTGGGCATCCTGGTGGTCATCGCCAAGCTGATGCAGGACCGCGGCGAGGTGAAACCCGACTTCGATCCGCTGCGGCTGCGGGTGGGTGCCGCGCTGATGCTTATGCTCGCCTACGGAGCGAGCGTGGGAGGGCTTCTGACTCCGGTTGGTTCCCCGCCGAACCTGATCGGACGCGGCCTGATCGAGGAGGCAACCGGGGAACGGATTTCCTTCGCGCAGTGGATGGCGGCCGCCGCACCGCTGTGCCTGGGGATGTTCGTGATCCTGGCGCTGGTCATGTTCCTGCTGAACCGTCCCGAGGTGCGCCGGATCGAGGGTGTGGAGGATTACATCCGGGAGCAGAAGGCCGAGCACGGGAAAATGAGCCGGGCAGAAATCAACACACTGATAGCCTTCGGCACCACGGTTCTCCTCTGGCTGACCCCGGCTGTGGCGTCCCTGATTGCCGGCACCGAGTCCGAAGCCTACGCCTTCCTGGATGACCGGCTGGATGAAGGAATCGTCGCTGTACTCGGAGCTTCGCTGCTGTTTATCCTTCCCACCAATTGGAAGGAACGCAAAGCCACACTCACCTGGACTGATGCAGCCAGGATCGACTGGGGAACCATCCTGCTCTTCGGTACCGGCATCATCTTCGGTGCCCTGCTGGCCGAGACAGGCCTCGCGGAAACCATCGGCAACGCCGCCTCGGACAGCCTGGGCATCACCAGCCTCTTCGCCATCACCGCATTCTCCACGCTGCTGGCCATCCTGATATCGGAGACCACCAGCAATACCGCCTCCGCCGCCGTCGTGGTTCCTATTGTCATACCTCTGTGCACAGCCATGGGCCTGGACCCGTTTGTCCCTGCCCTGGCGGCAACGTTCGCTGCGTCGTTTGGCTTCATGCTTCCGGTGTCCACCCCGCAGAACGCCATCGTCTACGGCTCCGGCGCCGTACCTATCATCCGGATGATCCGCACCGGCCTGGTCTTCGACATCCTTGGAGCGGCGCTGATCATCGCGCTGCTGCCGCTGATGGTTGGCCTGGTCGGGATCGGTGCCTGAGCCACCCCAATGAGATAGCAGAAACTGCCCGTTAGAGCGCTCTAACGGGCAGTTTCTGTTATCTCGCTTGAGGGGAAAGGCCTTAGCTGAGCTTGGAGGCCACCAGCGCGGTCAGGTCCACCAGGCGGCTGGAGTAGCCCCATTCGTTGTCGTACCAGCCGACGATCTTCACCTGGTTGCCCTGGACCTTGGTCAAGCCGGCGTCAAGGATGCAGGACGCCGGATCCCCGACGATGTCCGAGGAGACGATCGGATCTTCGGTGTAGGTGAGGATGCCGGACCAGCGGTCCGAAGCGGCAGCGGCGCGGAAGGCCTCGTTCACTTCTGCGGCCGTGGTTTCCCGGCTGACTGTGACCGTCAGATCCGTGGCGGAACCGGTGGGCACCGGAACGCGCATGGCGTAGCCGTCCAGCTTGCCCTTGAGTTCCGGCAGTACCAGCGCGATGGCCTTGGCGGCTCCAGTGGAGGTGGGCACAACGTTCAGCGCTGCGGCACGCGCCCGGCGCAGGTCCTTGTGTGGACCGTCCTGCAGGTTCTGGTCACCCGTGTAGGCGTGGATGGTGGTCATCAGGCCCTTTTCGATGCCGAACTCCCGGTGCAGGACATCCGCCATCGGCGCCAGGCAGTTAGTGGTGCAGGAAGCGTTGGAGATGATGTGGTGCGCAGCGTCGTCGTAATCGCCGTCATTGACGCCCATGACCACGGTGAAGTCCTCACCCTTGGCCGGCGCGGAAATCAGGACCTTCCGGGCACCGGCAGCAATGTGCTTTTCGGCATCCGCGGCGTTGGTGAAGAAGCCCGTGGACTCGATGACGATGTCGACGGACAGTTCTTCCCACGGCAGGTTGCCCGGATCCTTCTCGGCGAGGACCCGGACGGTCTTGTCTCCGATGACCAGGTTGCCGTCATCCACCCGCACGTCATGCCCCAGCCGGCCCGCAACGGAGTCGTACTTCAGCAGGTGTGCCAGCTGCGCCGGGTCACCCAGGTCATTGATGGCGACGACATCGAAGCCGTTGCCGGGGTCGAGGGCGGCGCGGAGGAAATTGCGGCCAATGCGGCCAAAACCGTTGATTCCGACTCGTACAGTCATGAGGGCCTCCAGTTTGCGAGCGGTGTTTATATTTAGGAACTAAATATATGAACTAGTACAATTATGCTGTTATTCCCGCCACTCGTCAAAGGGGCCCTAACTTTGGACACCTCCGCCAGCACCCCCCAGCTCCTGCGCCGCACCAACCTGCGCTCCGTCCTGGATGTGCTGCGCTCGGTGCCTTCGGCCACCGGAACCGACCTCATCGAAGCAACCGGCCTGACACGTGCCACGGTGATCGCAGTCTGTGACGACCTCATTGCCCGGGGCTGGGCCCGGGAGGCACCCTCTCCCCGCGCCGGCGGGCAAAAGGGCCGCCCGGCGCGCCGCTTCGAATTCAACGAGAGCGCCGGATATGTCCTGGGACTCGACGTCGGCCTGGCCACCGTGCGTGTTGTGGTGGCCGACCTCGCCGGGACGGTCGTCGGCGGTACCGAGTCCCGGTTCCCGCGCCACGGCGGCACGCCTGCCGACCGCCGTTCCGGCGTGATCGCCGCCGTCGGCCAGGCATTGGCGGAAACCGGTGTGCCGGCCTCCGCCGTGCTGGGCACGGCCCTGGGCATCGCCGCCCAGGTCACGCCGAAAGGGACCATCGCACCGGGGCAGGAACTGGCTCCCATGTTCGACCTCGGACTCACGCAGGAGTTCCGCGACGGCTTCGGCTGGCCGGTCCTGGTGGAGAACGATGCCAAGCTAGCCGCCCTCGCAGAACGCTGGCGCGGCACGGGCGCCGGCGAAGCAAACCTGGCCGTGGTGCTGGCCGGTGAACGCCTGGGCACTGGTGTCATCGAGTCCGGGCGGCTGGTCCACGGAGCGCGCGGACGCGCCGGAACCATGGGCGGGCTGGAACTGGTCGACGGCGTCGGGAACCAGGACGGCATCGCCAAACTGGCGCGCCTCTGGGGCACCGCTGCCCTGGATGCCGGGCACGACGGGATGATCCGCGAATTGGTGGGAACGCAGACCAACCGAGTGTCGGCCCGCTATGTCTTCGAGGCAGCCGCAGCCGGGGACGGCGCCGCAGCGGAGATCCTGGACCGGATCGGCCGGCGGATGGCCCGGGTCCTGGCGCTGGTGTCCACCTTCTTCGACCCCCGCATCATTGTCCTCGGCGGTGCCGTTGCCGCTTCGGCTACCGCACTGCTTCCGGTCATGACCGAGGAGCTGGCCAAATACGTACCGGATCCTCCGCGCCTGGCGGTGTCTGAACTGGGTGAAATGCTGGTCGCCACCGGTGCTGTCCGGCTGGCTCTCGACCACGTGGAGTCACGCCTCCTGGACCTCCGCCCCGGCTCCGTCCGGGGAACCGGTCCCCAGGACGGTTCCCTGGCCTAGACTGTCTCCGCCCGCAGGGACTTCCCCGCGCGGCACAGGACGGAGGCCGCATGGAGAGCAGCACGGAGAGCATCGGACGCGCTGAAATACTGCGCCGCCGCGCTGCCAGCCACGGCCTGGGCACACGGCCTGCCAGCCTGGACGGACCCGCTGGTGCCGTTGACCGCCTGTTCGCCCTCCAGGGACAGGACCTCCCCGGCGCACTCTGGTCCCTCGGGCTGCGCTCCGGCGCGTCCCTTCCCGAAGTCATGGCTGCCTTTGACGACGGCACGCTGGTCCGCAGCTGGCCCTTCCGCGGGACACTCCATATGCTCCGCGCCGCGGACGTCCACTGGATCCTCAAGCTCACCGCCGAACGCACGCTGCGCTCCGCCGCCCGGCGCCGGGAGGACCTGGAGCTCGACGACGGCACACTGGAACAGGCGCGGAAGCTCACCGAGCGGGCGCTTGCCGGCGGGAACCGGCTGGGACGCAGGGATCTGCTGCTCCTGTTCGAGTCTGCCGGCATATCAACTGCCGGCCAGCGCGGCTACCACCTGCTGTGGCACCTCAGCATTTCCGGAACCACGGTACTGGGTCCGATGGAGGGCAAGGAGCAGCTCTTCGTCCTGCTTGACGACTGGGTTACCCGGCGCCGGGACCTGAGCGGTCCGGAGGCCCTGGGTGAGCTGGTGCGCCGGTACCTTACGGGCCGTTCCCCGGCAACAGCCGCGGACATCGCGTGGTGGAGCAAACTGCCCCTGACGTCGATCCGCTCCGGGATCGCTGAGGTGTCCGGTGAACTCGAGGAGGTTGAGTACTGCGGCACCGTGCACTGGCAGCTGCGCACCGGGACGCCCCCCGCTGCCGGCCGGGAACACTTCCGCCGGGAAACCGCCCACCTGCTGCCCGGTTTTGACGAATACCTGCTCGGCTACCAGGACCGCAGCGCAGCCCTTGAGCCCGAGCATGCTCCGCTGACCGTCCCGGGCAACAACGGCGTCTTCAAGCCCACCCTCGTGCTGCGCGGCCGGGTCGCCGGGCTGTGGTCCCGGAAGGCCTCACGTGCCGGTACGGCGCTTACCGTGCAGCCCTTCTCCCCCGTGAGCGACCGTGACTGGAACGCCGTCGGCCGGGCGGCCGCCCGCTACGGGCAGTACCTCGGCACCCCGGTCACCGTTCAGCGCCGCCTGGCAACTGCCCGGCCAGGGCATCCAGGAGCTGCACCTGCCCCTTGACGAGCTTGGTCCGTGCCTCGGCCACCGTGAACCAGCCGGCCCGGTCGACTTCGGGGAAGCTCCGCAGCGCCCCGGACCGTGGCGGCCATTCAAGTTCAAAGGTGTTGCTGCTGGTCTGCCGGTCAGGAATATCCGCTTCGGCAACGAATACCGTTATGGTCTTGGCTGAGGACTGGCGGAAGGTACCGAGAAGCCGGTATTCGACGTCGGGAGCCGCCCAGCCCATCTCTTCGCCGAACTCCCGCTTCGCGGCCGCCAGGGCATCTTCGGGCGGAACGAACTCGCCCTTGGGAACTGACCAGGCATGATCGTCCTTCCGCACCCAGAACGGCCCGCCCATGTGCGCGATCCAGACCTGCAGGGCGGCACTGTCCCGCCCGGCTTCTTCGCTGGGCCTGACGAACCGGTACAGCAGGATCCCCGCACTGGAAATCACGGATGTCCCCCTGCTAACCGCTCCGGACAGACCGTGCCGCGGACTCAACCGCCTGCTGGATATCCTCGGTGATGAGATCCATGTTGATCGCGGCCCCGGCGGACATTCCCGCAGCGGCTGATGCGATGACCTGGACCATGGGTTCGGCGACGTTTCCGGCGGCATACACGCCGGGCACCTCGGTAGCGCCGTTCGGTTTGACCGGCACGGCGGTGCCGGTCGGGATCTCCCCGGCGAACTGTTCGACGGCCTCCAGCCCCACACCGGCCAGGTAGCCGGCGCGGGCCTGCACCCGGGTAAAGACCACGACGGCGTCGCAGGGTTCCAGCGCCCCAGAGGCCAGGCGCAGCCCGGTGACCTTCTCCGGCCCTTCGACCCGGATTACTTCTCCTTCAACCACACGGATCCCGCGGGCGGCCAGCTGCTCGGCCTGCTCTGCGTCAGGCGTCCCGGCGGTGTGCAAAAACAGTGCGACGTGCTCGCTCCACTGCCGCCACATCAGCGCCTGGTGCACGGCCGTGGCCATGTCAACGGCCAGGATCCCGATCTCCTTGTCCCGGACCTCCCAGCCATGGCAGTACGGACAGTGCAGCACGCCTGTGCCCCAGTGCTCCCGGACCCCTTCGACGTCCGGCAGCCGGTCCGCCCCGCCGGTAGCCGCGAGGATTCGGCATGCGCGCACTGTGTCCCCGGAGGCGAGCCGAACGCTGAAACCGCCGCCGTCGATCCGTCCTACGGTCTCCACCCGGCCCTGGACGATTTCCGCCCCGTACTGCAGGACCTCCTGCCGGCCGGCCGCATACAGTTCGGCCGGCGGTGCGCCCTCTTGACCCAGGTAGTTATGAACGTGGGAGGCGGGAGCATTGCGGGGTTCGCCGGCGTCGACCACCAGGACCGTGCGGCGGGCACGTGCCAGCGCCAGGGCACCGCTGAGTCCGGCTGCTCCGCCGCCGATGACGACGACGTCGTATTCCCCGGCTGCCGGCCTGCCGTTTCCAGTGCCCGTGCTGTCCTGCCCCGCAGATTCCATTCCGAACTCCAATCCTTCACCTGTGCGCTGCATGACGCTTCACCTGCTGGCCCGCCACGCGCCCGGGCAGCTTTCGGGCTTTACCCCTCCAGCATGGCCACGGACTTGTTCCACAGACCGAGGGCAAGGAGAGCATCGCCGGCCTGCTTATTCGGCCGGGCCACCTTGCAGCGGACAAAGTACTTTCCGGTCGGATAGTCCTCTCCCGGGGTCCCTTCCGCCAAATACACGAGGGTGCGGGCGCCTTTCTCCGGTGTCCCCAGGAACCTCTTGAGCGGCGAGGCATAGGCGGCGTGCATCGCAGTGCCCGGCGCATTGGAGAAGCTGGAGGCGATGGTGCCCGGGTGGAAGGAGGTGGACGTGGCTCCGGCGGCACGGTAGCGCCGGTCGAATTCCTCGGTGAAGAGGATCTGCTCCAGCTTGCTGTCGCCATACGCCTTGTGTGGCCTGTAGCCGCGTTCCTGTTCCAGGTCGTCGAGGTCCACGTGGCCGAACAGCCGGTTGCCCAGGCTGGAGGTGTTGATCACCGTGCCCTTGGACTCCAGCAGCCGGTCGGTCAGGAGACGGGTGAGCAGGAACGGCGCCAGGTAGTTCACCTGGAACGTCATTTCATGCCCGTCGACTGTGACTTGGCGTTCCTTCCCGAAGATGGCGCCGGCATTGTTCGCCAGGACATCGATCCGCGGGTAGCGCTGCAGCAGGTCGGAGGCAAGGCTGCGGACCTGGCCCAGGTCGGCGAAATCGGCAGTGAAGTACTCACCGCCGGTGTCCGCAGCGACGGCGGCCGTCTTCTCCAGGGAACGCCCGATGACGACGACGTGGTGCCCGTCCTTGGCGAGCCGGCGCGCTGCGGCCGCACCTACGCCGTCGGACGCGCCGGTGATCACGATGGTCTTGGGAGCCATGCAGGCCTGCTTTCCTGGGAACCGGGCGAGACGGTCCCACACTAGCGGCGCCTTGGCGGGAACGGTATCCATTCGCACAAGGCACCCGGGAAGCGCCCACGACGGCGCGCTTCCGTGGCAGGATCGGGCTATGCCTGATCGCCTGATGCTTCTGGACACCGCCTCGCTGTACTTCCGCGCGTTCTACGGAGTGCCCGATTCGATCCGCCGCGGAGACGGAACGCCGGTCAACGCCGTGCGCGGACTGGCGGACATGATCGCCAGGCTCACCGCTGAATTTTCCCCCACACACCTGGTGGCGTGCTGGGATGATGACTGGCGGCCGCAGTGGCGGGTGGACCTGCTCCCCTCTTACAAGGAGCACCGGGTGGCGCGCGTGGTTGACGGCGGATCCGACGTCGAGGTGGTTCCGGACGCGCTCGAGGCCCAGATCCCGCTGATCCGCAGGATGCTCGCCCTGGCGGGTATACCCGTGGTGGGCGTTCCCGGCTACGAGGCTGATGACGTGATCGGCAGCTACGCCGCGCAGGCCACGATGCCGGTCCACGCCGTCACCGGCGACCGGGACCTGTTCCAGGTCATTGACGACGCACGCCAGGTGCGGGTGCTCTACACCGCGGGCGGAATGAAGAACCTCAAGGACATGGACGACGCCGCCGTCGTCGCCAAATACCGCGTGCTGCCGGAGCAGTACGCCGACTACGCGACGCTGCGCGGCGACAGTTCCGACGGCCTTCCCGGCGTAGCCGGCATCGGCGAGAAGACCGCGGCGTCCCTGCTTGCTGAGTTTGGCACGCTGGAGTCCCTGCTGGCCGCAGTGGAAGACCGAAGCAGTGAACTGTCCTCGGCCATGCGCGCGAAGCTGACCGCTGCAGCGGACTACCTCGCCTCCGCGCCCAGCGTGGTGCGGATTGTCCGGGACCTTGACGTTCCGTCCCCGGAAGACGCCGGTGCCCGGCTTTCGCCGGTGACCGGAGACCGGCGAACCGAACTCGAGTCCCTGGCCGGGGAATGGAACCTCGGCGGTTCGGTCCGCCGGTTGATCGAGTCCCTGGACTCCACGGGCTAACCGATCCGGCGGCAAGTCCGGGATATCCTGCCGAAGACAACAACGGCACAGATGAACGGTTTGACGGTGGCTGCACGCAGGAACAAGACGACGGCGGCGCCCGCCCTCCCCACGCGGCGGCGGGTACTGTCCGTGCTCGTGGCGGGCCAGATCCTGGGCGGGGTCGGCATGGGCGCGACCCTGTCGCTGGGCGCCCTCCTCGCCGCAGAGCTCTCCGGCTCCCCCGCCTTCTCCGGCATGGCGGCCACCATGAGCACACTGGGGGCGGCAGCGGCAGCGGTTCCCCTGGCCCGGCTGGCGCAGACGTCCGGCCGCCGGGTCTCGCTCTCCACCGGAGTCCTGATCGCGGCAGCTGGTTCCATCACCGCCGTCGGCTCGGCCGTCACCGGCTTCTTCCCCCTGCTGCTCGCGGGGTTGGCGCTGCTCGGTGCCGGGAGCGCCGTCAGCCTGCAGGCCAGGTTCGCCGCTGGTGACCTGGCCACGGAAGCGACCCGGGGCAAAGACTTGTCCGTGGTGCTGTGGTCCACCACCATCGGCGCAGTCCTCGGACCGAATCTTTTTGGCCCGGGCGAGGTCGTCGGCGCTGCCCTGGGACTGCCTCCGCTGACGGGTGCCTTCGTCTTTTCGCTCTCAGCCCAGCTGGCCGCGGCGGCGGTCTACCTCTCCGGGCTTCGCCCGGATCCGCTGCTGGCCCTAAAGCGGCAGTCAGGGGACGACGCCGGGGGCGACGACGACGGCACCGGCGGCGGGGTTCCGGACCCGGGCCCCTCCCGGCCCAGGCGCGGCGGACTCTCGGTCCTCCGGCATGCCCCGGCGGCACGGTATGCCGTCGCGGTCATTGCCCTCAGCCACGCAGTGATGGTCGCGCTGATGTCGATGACCCCGGTCCACCTGGCCAGCCATGGTGCGGCCATCAGCATCATCGGCTTCACCATCAGCCTGCACATCGCCGGAATGTACGCGCTCTCCCCCGTCTTTGGCTGGCTCTCGGACAGAACCGGACGCCGGAAGGTCATCTTGGGAGGACAGCTCCTGCTGCTGTCAGCCTTGATCCTCGCTGGAACCGGGTCAGAGTCCTCCGCGGTGGTGACCGTCAGCCTGGTCCTGCTGGGGCTGGGCTGGTCTGCCTCGGTGGTGTCGGCGTCGGCCCTGGTATCAGAGTCGGTGGCCGTTCCCGACCGCACGGCGGTCCAGGGCATTTCGGATCTGGGGATGAACGTCGCGGGGGCGCTCGGCGGGGCGCTGGCCGGGCCGGTGCTTGCCGCGGCGGGGTACTCCGGCCTGGGCTACGCGGCTGTGCTGCTGGTCGCCGTCGTCATTGCCTGGACTGCCGTTGGTGCCCGAAGTGGGACTCGAACCCACACACCTTTCGATACTGCATTTTGAGTGCAGCGCGTCTGCCAATTCCGCCATTCGGGCAGGCCCTGTGATGTTGATCAAACGTTCTGATCTACCGTGTTGGGCGCGAAACTACTCTACATGCAGATAGTCTGATTTCGTGAACTGCCGGCGCCACCGGTAGTGCTGTCGTCTTTAGAGGAGCATCTGTGTCTGAGTCATCCGAGCCCGTACCGTCCAACACCCCCGCGCGGCGCGTCCTCGTTGCTGAAGACGAGACGCTGATCCGCCTCGACATCGTGGAGATCCTGACCGGCGAAGGCTATGACGTAGTCGGCGAGGCAGACAACGGCGAGAAGGCCGTGCAGATGGCCAACGAGCTCAAGCCGGACCTGGTGCTCATGGACGTGAAGATGCCCGTCATGGACGGCATCACCGCTGCTGAGGCCATCGTCAAGGCCCGCATCGCGCCCGTTGTGCTGCTCACGGCGTTCAGCCAGAAGGAACTGGTGGAGCGGGCGCGTGAGGCCGGTGCCATGGCCTACGTGGTCAAGCCCTTCACCCCTGCGGACCTGATTCCCGCCATCGAGATCGCCCTCTCCCGGCATGAGGAAATCAAGGCGCTGGAGGATGAGGTCACCGACCTCAAGGAACAGTTTGCCACCCGCAAGCTCGTGGAACGGGCCAAGAGCCTGCTCACCACCAAGATGGGGCTGACCGAACCGGAAGCCTTCCGCTGGATCCAGAAAACCTCCATGGACCGCCGCCTCAGCATGCGCGAGGTTGCTGAGACCATCATCAACCAGGTCAACTAAGGCCAAAGCGGCAACGCAAAAGTCCCCGTCCGGAAGATTCCGGACGGGGACTTTTGCGTGGGCCTGGCGCCTAGATGGGCTTGGCCTTGCCCTTGTTGGCTTCCTTGACCGGCCAGGGGCCGACCTTTTCCTTCTCGCGGCGGCGGCTTTCACCGGCATCCGCAGCGTCACCAACGCGGTGGACCTTCAGCAGGTTGGTGGAGCCGGCCTGTCCGGGAGGCGATCCGGCAGCAATAACCACCATGGCGTCCTCCTCCACGATTCCGTTCTCCAGCAGCTTGCGGTCCACCTGCGCGGTCATCGTGTCGGTGTGTTCGGCGAATTCGACCAGCAGCGGGCGGATTCCCCAGAACAGCGACATGTAGTTCAGGGTGGATTCCACCGGGGTGAAGGCAAACACCGGCTTCTTCGGCCGCAGGCGGGAAAGCCGGCGCGCCGAGTCGCCGGACTGGGTGAACGTGCAGATGCATGCGGCGTCCAGCTGGTCGGCGATTTCCACTGCGGCGCGCGTGATTGCACCGCCCCGGGTGCGCGGCTTGCTGCCCAGCGGGGGGACACGGTTCAGGCCGTGCTCTTCGGTGGATTCGATGATCCGTGCCATCGTCTTGACCGTGTCGATCGGGTACTTACCCACGGAGGTTTCGCCCGAGAGCATGACGGCGTCCGCGCCGTCCAGCACTGCGTTGGCGCAGTCGGAAGCCTCGGCGCGGGTCGGCCGCGGGCTTTCGATCATGGATTCCAGGACCTGGGTCGCCACGATCACGGGCTTGGCCCAGCGCCGGGCCAGCTCAATGGCGTTCTTCTGGACCATCGGAACATCTTCCAGCGGCAGCTCGACGCCGAGGTCCCCGCGGGCGACCATGATGGCATCAAAGGCGTCGATGATCTCTTCGATCGCCGCGACGGCCTGCGGCTTCTCGATTTTGGCGATAACCGGAACGCGCCGGCCTTCTTCATCCATGATCTCGTGGACCCGCACCACGTCGGCTGCATTGCGGACGAAGGAGAGCGCAACCATATCCACGCCGCGGCGGATCGCCCAGCGGAGGTCTGCCTCGTCCTTCTCGCTCATGGCGGGCACGTTGACTGCCACGCCGGGCAGGTTGATGCCCTTGTTGTTGGACACCGGTCCGGGAACGGTCACCTCGGTGACCACCTGCTTGTCGTCCACCGACGTGGCGCGCAGCGCGACCTTGCCGTCGTCAATCAGCAGGATGTCACCAACGTTCACGTCACCCGGAAGGCCCTTGTACGTAGTGGAGCAAAGCTCGGCGGTGCCGGGCACGTCCTCAACGGTGATGGTGAAGACATCGCCGCGGTTCAGGAAATGCGGACCGTCCGTAAACCGGCCGAGCCGGATCTTGGGGCCTTGGAGGTCGGCAAAAATACCCACCGGCTTCCCGAGCTCAGCGGAGGCCCGGCGGACGTTTTCGTACGTGGTGTTGTGGACGGAATGATCGCCGTGGCTCATGTTCATGCGAGCTACGTCCACCCCCGCACGCAGCACGGCCACGGTGTTTTCGTAACTGGCAATGGCGGGTCCGAAGGTTGCAACAATCTTTGCGCGTCTCATATGTCCTACCCTAGTCGTCCGATTCCTTTTACGCAGTCATGGGAGCGCTCCCCCGTGGCTGCGGCAAAGGCGCCGGACCGGGGTCCGGCGCCTTTGGCGTCCGTCTCTGTCTTTTTACAGCGGGGCGATGGCCCGGTCCGTCGGTGCAACCGGCGCGGGAAGCCGGGTGGAGCCCTCGAGCCATTTGTCGACGGCGGCCGCACAGGCCCGCCCTTCGGCAATGGCCCAGACGATCAGGGACTGTCCCCTGCCCGCGTCACCGGCGGCGAAGACGCCGGGCGTGTTCGTCATGTAGTACCCGTCGCGCTTCACGTTGGTCCGCTCGTCGAACTCGGCGTTCACCTGTTCGGCCAGCCCTGCCGGTTCCGGTCCGGTGAAGCCCAGGGAGAGGAAGACAAGGTCCGCGGGGATGATCCGCTCGGTTCCCGCCTTCGGCAGGCGCTTTCCGTCCACGAACTCGGTCTCCGCGACCTTTACGCCCGTGAGCTTGCCGTTCTCGCCCACAAACTCGACTGTCGAGGCAAGATAGGTCCGCTCACCGCCTTCTTCGTGGGCACTGGCAACCTCGAACAGGGTCGGGTACATCGGCCACGGCTGGTGCGCCGCCCGCTCCGCCGGCGGCTGCTGGCCAATCGCCAGCGTGGTGACCGACGCTGCCTGGTGCCGGTGCGCGGTGCCGATGCAGTCAGCACCGGTGTCTCCGCCGCCCAGGATCACCACATGCTTGCCCTCGGCGTGGATCTGGTTCTTGACCTTCTCCCCCGCAACGGCACGGTTGGACTGCACCAGGTAGTCCATCGCGAAGTGCACGCCGGAGAGTTCACGCCCGGGAATGGGCAGGTCGCGCGGAACTGTGGCACCGGTGGCAACCACTACGGCGTCGTACCGGCGGCGCAGCTGCTCCCACGAAATATCCTTGCCCACTTCGACGCCGGTGCGGAAGCGCGTGCCTTCGGCGCGCATCTGGTCCAGCCGGCGGTCGATCTGGTCCTTCTCCATCTTGAAGTCGGGGATGCCGTAACGCAGCAGGCCGCCGATCTTGTCATCGCGTTCGTACACGGCCACGGTGTGGCCGGCCCGGGTGAGCTGCTGGGCCACAGCCAGGCCCGCAGGTCCGGAGCCGACGACGGCGATGGTCTTGTCGGTCAGCCGCTCCGGAGCGTGCGGAACAACCCAGTTCTCGTCAAAGGCCTGGTCGATGATGGAAACTTCCACCTGCTTGATCGTCACGGCGGGCTGGTTGATTCCCAGCACGCAGGATGCCTCGCAGGGCGCCGGGCAGAGCCGGCCGGTGAACTCGGGGAAGTTGTTCGTCGCGTGCAGGCGTTCGATCGCTTCCTGGCCTTTGTCCCGCCAGGTGAGGTCGTTCCATTCCGGAATGAGGTTGCCCAGCGGGCAGCCCTGGTGGCAGAACGGGATGCCGCAGTCCATGCAGCGTCCGGCCTGCTCCTTCAGTACACCCTTTTCCTGCCGTTCGTAGACTTCCTTGAAGTCCATGATGCGTACAGGTACGGGCCGGCGCGGCTGGGTTTGGCGCTCGCGCACTTTCAGAAATCCGCGTGGGTCAGCCACCGGTTACCTCCAGAATCTTGGTCCATGCTTCGGCGCCGTCAGGGTCCAGCCCTGCTTCAGCCGCGGAGGCGCGGGCATCGAGAACTGCCGCGTAGTCGCGCGGCAGCACCTTGGTTATGCGGGAAACAGTCGTTTCAAAGTCCTCCAGCAGCGAGGACGCCAGCGCGGAGCCGGTTTCCTCGACATGCTTGAGCAGCAGGCCGCGGACAATGTCCACGTCCTCGGCGTCGGGCTGCAGAAGCAGCAGTTCGCCGGACTCCATGGCGTCCTTGTTGACCCGGGCGCGGTCGAGGTCCACGACGAACGCGGTGCCGCCGGACATGCCGGCACCGAAGTTCCGTCCCGTGGAGCCCAGGACCAGTGCCTGGCCGCCGGTCATGTATTCGCAGCCGTGGTCACCGATTCCCTCGACGACGGCGGTGGCACCGGAGTTCCGGACCAGGAAGCGTTCGCCGACCTGGCCGCTAAGGAACATCTCGCCGCTGGTGGCGCCGTAACCGATCACGTTTCCGGCCACGACGTTGCGCTCGGCAGGGAAGACGTTGGCACGGTCCGGGCGGACGATGATCCGTCCGCCGGAAAGCCCCTTGCCGACATAGTCGTTGGAGTCACCGAACAGGCGCAGCGTGATGCCGGCCGGAAGGAACGCTCCCAGCGACTGGCCGGCCTGGCCGGTCAGCGTGATGTCGATCGTGTCTGTTGCCAGCACGTCGGTTCCGAAGGTCTTGGTGACCGTGTGGCCGAGCATGGTGCCCACAGACCGGTCGGTGTTGACCACGTCCAGCGTGATCCGCACCGGCTGCCGGTTCTGCAGTGCGTCGGCGCTCATCTCGATCAGTTTGTTGTCGAAGTGCGCATCCAGTTCGTGGTTCTGGGTCACCAGGTTGCGCAGCGGTGCACCGGGGTCCACTTCGTGGCCGCGCAGGATCGGCTCCAGGTCCAGGCCGTCGGCCTTCCAATGGTCCACTGCTGCCTTGGTGTCCAGCATTTCGGTGTGGCCGATTGCTTCCTCAAGGGAACGGAATCCGAGTTCGGCGAGCAGTTCACGCACTTCCTCAGCCAGGAACTCGAAGAAGTTCACCACGAACTCCGGCTTGCCGGAGAAGCGGGCGCGCAGCTCGGGATTCTGGGTTGCCACGCCCACCGGGCAGGTGTCCAGGTGGCAGACGCGCATCATGATGCATCCCGAGACCACCAGCGGGGCGGTCGCGAATCCGAATTCCTCGCCGCCCAGCAGGGCGGCGATAACGACGTCGCGCCCGGTCTTGAGCTGGCCGTCCACCTGCACCACCACGCGGTCGCGCAGGCCGTTGAGCATCAGGGTCTGCTGGGTTTCGGCGAGGCCGAGCTCCCAGGGAGCACCGGCGTGCTTCAGCGAGTTCAGCGGCGAGGCACCGGTGCCGCCGTCGTGCCCGGACACCAGCACGACGTCGGCCTTCGCCTTGGTCACGCCGGCTGCCACGGTGCCGATTCCGGCTTCGGAGACAAGCTTCACGTGGACCCGGGCGGACGGGTTGGCCCGCTTCAGGTCGTAGATCAGCTGCGCCAGGTCCTCGATCGAGTAGATGTCGTGGTGCGGTGGCGGGGAGATCAGGCCGACACCGGGAGTGGAGTGGCGCGTGCTGGCCACCCACGGGTAGACCTTCTGCGCCATCAGCTGGCCGCCTTCGCCTGGCTTGGCGCCCTGCGCCATCTTGATCTGCAGATCATCGGCATTGGTCAGGTACAGGCTGGTCACGCCGAAACGGCCGGAGGCAACCTGCTTGATGGCGGAGCGGCGCTCGGGATCCAGGAGGCGGTCCACGTCCTCGCCGCCTTCACCGGTGTTGGACTTGGCGCCCAGCCGGTTCATGGCGATCGCCAGGGTCTCGTGCGCTTCCTGCGAGATGGAGCCGTAGCTCATCGCGCCGGTGGAGAACCGCTTCACGATCGAGGAAACCGGTTCGACTTCCTCCAGCGGAACAGGCGGACGCTCCCCCGTTTTGAAGTCCAGCAGGCCGCGCAGCGTCATCAGGTCCTTGGCCTGGTCATCCACGCCGCGGGTGTAGGCCTTGAACACGTCGTAGCGCCGTTCGCGCGTGGAGTGCTGCAGGCGGAAAACAGTTTCCGGATTGAACAGGTGCGGCGGGCCTTCACGGCGCCACTGGTATTCGCCGCCGTTATCCAGGCTGCGGTGCGGTTCCTCGATCTCGTCGGACGGGTAGGCACTGGTGTGGCGTGCCGCATTCTCCGCAGCAATCACATCCAGCCCGACGCCGCCTAGCTGGGTCTGGGTGCCGTGGAAGAATTCGTCCACGAGCTCCTGGCCGAGGCCAATCGCTTCGAACGTCTGGGCGCCGCAGTAGGAGGCCACCGTGGAGATACCCATCTTGGACATGATCTTGAGGACGCCCTTGCCCAGGCCCTTGATCAGGTTGGTCACGGCCTGTTCCCGGGTGACACCGGTGATGTCCCCGTTGCGGACCAGTTCCTCGCAGCTTTCCATGGCCAGGTACGGGTTCACCGCCGAAGCGCCGTAACCGATCAGGACCGCCACGTGGTGGACCTCGCGGACATCTCCGGCCTCCACCAGCAGGGAGATCTTGGTGCGGTTGGCGCTCTTGAGCAGGTGGTGGTGCACGGCGGAGAGCAGGAGCAGGGACGGAATCGGTGCCCACTGGGCGCTCGAGTCGCGGTCGGAGAGCACGATGTACTCCACGCCGCGGTTGACTGCGCCGGAGACCTTCTCGCAGATTTCGCTGATGCGTGCCCGCAGTTCGGACTCGCCGCCGTCGGGCCGGTAAAGGCCGCGGACCTTCAGCGACAACTTTTCGCCGTCTTCATTGGTAAGGTTGGCGATCTTCGCCAGTTCATCGTTGTTAATGACCGGGAACTTCAGGGCGATCTGGTGCGTCTTGACCTGCCCGAGCGCCAGCAGGTTCCCGTTCGGGCCGATCGAGTTCTGCATGGAGGTGACCAGTTCCTCGCGGATGGCATCCAGCGGCGGATTGGTCACCTGGGCGAAGGACTGCACAAAGTAGTCAAAGAGCAGCCGGGGCCGCTTGGAGAGCACTGCGATGGGCGTATCGGAGCCCATGGCACCCAGCGGTTCGGCACCCGTGCGGGCCATCGGGCCGAGCAGGATACGCAGCTCTTCCTGGGTGTAGCCGAAGGTACGCTGCCGGCGGTTGATGGAGGCCTTGGTGTGCAGCACATGCTCACGCTCGGGCAGCTCCTCCAGCGAGACCTGGTTCTCGCGGACCCATTCGGCCCACGGATTGGCGGCAGCAATCTCCGCCTTGATCTCGGAGTCTTCAATCAGCCGGCCCTCAGCGGTGTCAACCAGGAACATCTTGCCCGGGGACACCCGCCCCTTCCGGACCACCTTGGCGGGATCGATGTCCACAACGCCAACCTCGGACGCCAGGACCACCAGGCCGTCCTCGGTGATCCAGTAACGGGCAGGACGCAGGCCGTTGCGGTCCAGGACCGCTCCGACCTGGTCGCCGTCGGTGAAGGAGACAGCGGCGGGGCCGTCCCACGGTTCCATGAGCATGGAGTGGTACTGGTAGAACGCGCGGCGGGCCGGATCCATGGTGGCGTGGTTTTCCCAGGCTTCCGGGATCATCATCATCACGGCGTGCGTGATCGGCCGGCCGGAGAGCATCAGCAGTTCGGCGACTTCGTCGAAGGATGCCGAGTCTGAGGCGCCGGGCGTGCAGATGGGGAAGAGCTCTTCGGGGGTGTCCCCGAGCAGCGGGCTCTTGAGCTGGGACTGCCGGGCACGCATCCAGTTCCGGTTGCCCTTGACCGTGTTGATCTCACCGTTGTGGGCAATGGCGCGGAAGGGCTGGGCCAGCGGCCAGGACGGGAAGGTGTTCGTGGAGAACCGGGAGTGCACAATGCCGAGCTTGGTCTTGAACCGCGGATCGGAGAGATCCGGGAAGAAGGGTTCCAGCTGGGCGGTGGTCACCATGCCCTTGTAGACCATGGTCTTGGAGGACAGGGACGGGAAGTAGACGCCGAACTTGTTCTGGGAGCGCTTCCGGACCCGGAAGGCACGTGCGTCGAGGTCCGTGCAGGCTGCGTCCACGGGCGCCAGGAAGACCTGGACGAAGTACGGCATGCAGGCCCGGGACATGGCGCCGACGATGTCTGCGGCAATCGGAACCTCGCGCCAGCCCAGGACGGTGAGGCCCTCGGACTCGGCAATGGCTTCGACGCCGGTGCGGGCGGTTTCCTGCTCGCGTTCTTCGGTGGGGAGGAACGCCGTACCAACGGCGTAGCTGCCGGCAGCCGGCAGTTCGAAATCCGTTACGGCACGGAAGAACTCGTCCGGAACCTGGGTGAGGATGCCGGCGCCGTCGCCGGTGCCTTCATCGGCGCCCACGGCTCCGCGGTGTTCAAGGTTGCGCAGCGCCGTCAGCGCCGCATCGACGATGTCGTGCCCGGGTTCGCCGCGGAGGGTGGCAATGACGGCCAGTCCGCAGGCGTCTTTTTCGTTCTCGGCCCGGTAAAGGCCAGCGTCTTCCGGGTAGGCCGCGAACCGCTGGAACGGCGACACCACCTGCGCAGGCTGAGGGGACATTGAGTGAGTCATAGGGTAAGTCCTTCCCCCTGTTGAACGTACGGAGGGGACGACATTGGCCCCACGCCGGCGGCACGTACCTGCCGGCGTGTCAGATGATTCTACGACTGTATTCCCGTGAGGGCCCTGCATGGGGGGTGGGGGCTGGCTCTGGAAACTACGTCCGTCCGGATGCCGGAGCGGGGTTGTCCCCGCGCGGCCACCGCTCGCCGCCACCTCGATGTGGCATCAGGACTGCCCGGGAGGTAACCCGGGCGCAGGTCCTACGTGGCTGGGTCCGAATGATCGGACCGGGAAGGCTTTTTAGAAGCCTCGTTTTTTGTCTCTGCGACATTAGCACGCGCCTCACGCGTTCGTGACGCAGATTTCACATTCCCGGATTCTGTTTCATTCTTGTTATCAACCGGTGAATTGTTACTCTGGCCAGCGGTTTCACCGGCAGGGACGGGTCCGCCCTCCAGGTACAGCGACGTTTCCGGTGTCTTCCGGGCACGCACCGACAGGAAGATGAACATCCCGATGGAGAGCAGCAGCATGGCGGCGCTCGTCCACACATTCAGGCGCTGCGTGGTGCCAAACAGGGTGATCATCTCGGCGTCGTCGATCCGGAGCATTTCGATCCATACCCGTCCGGCGGTGTAAATGGCGGCATAGAGCCAGAAGAGGCGCCCGCCGCGCAGCCGGAAGCGCTTATCCAGCAGCAGCAGCACCGCCACGCCCGCCAGGTTCCACAGGGACTCATAGAGGAACGTGGGGTGGAAGAGGGTGCCCGGCGCCGTGCCGTCGGGGAAGTTGGTGTTGTTCGGGTCGATTTCCAGGCCCCAGGGAAGGTCCGTCGGTCCGCCGAAGAGCTCCTGGTTGAACCAGTTTCCCCAGCGGCCCACGGCCTGGGCCAGCAGCACTCCCGGAGCGGCCACGTCGGCGAAGGTGGAGAGTTTGATGCCGGCCCTGCGGCAGCCGATCCATGCACCCACGGCACCGAGGGCGATGGCACCCCAGATACCCAGCCCGCCGCGCCAGATCTGCGGGATCAGGGCCAGGTCCCCGTCGGGCCCGAAGTACGCGTCCGGAGAAGACACCACGTGGTAAAGGCGCCCGCCGATGATCCCGAAGGGAATCGCCCAGATGGCGATGTCAAAGACGGAGTCCTGCGGGAGCCCGCGCTTCTTCCAGCGCACCGAGGTCATCCACAACGCCAGGATGATACCGGCGAGGATGCACAGCGCGTAGGCGTGGATGGTCAGCGGCCCCAGCGAGAAACTGCTGAAGTCAGCCGGGGGGCTGGGAATCGCGGCCGGAACCGCCAGGGACGTGGACATGGGTTAGCTCTTTCGGGTTCCGGAACTCAGTTCGCTGGTCAGGGCGCCGACGGCGGCCGGGCCCCCGTCGCGCAGGGCGGCCACCAGCGCGGTGCCCACGATCACGCCGTCGGCGTAGGAGCCGATTTCGCGTACATGCTCAGCGGTGGACACACCCAGTCCGACGCACACACGTTCCGCGCCGGCGGCGCGTGCCGCGCTCACCACGCCCTCGGCGGCGTCGGAGACCTGGCTGCGGGTGCCGGTGACACCCATGATGGAGACGGCGTAGACGAAGCCGCGGCTGGCCTGCACCGTGGACTTCATGCGTTCGGTGGTGGAGGACGGCGCGACCAGGAAGACCCTGTCCAGCCCGTACTTATCCGAGGCAGCCAGCCATTCGGAGGCTTCATCCGGGATGAGGTCCGGGGTAATCAGGCCCGCTCCCCCGGCTTCGGCAAGGCGGCGGGAGAATTCGTCCACACCCAGGCGCATCACGGGGTTCCAGTAGGTCATGACCAGCACGGCCGCATCGGTCTCGGCGGTGATGCCGGCAACGACGTCGAACACCTGCTGCACGCGGAAGCCGGCTTCGAGGGCCTGGCTGGTGGCGGCCTGGATAACGGATCCGTCCATGACGGGGTCCGAGTACGGGATGCCGATTTCGATCAGGTCCGCACCGTTCCGGGCCAGCTCGATGCCGGCGGCGATGGTGTCCTGCACGGAGGGGAATCCTGCGGGCAGGTACCCGACCAGCGCGGCACGGCCGTCAGCCCGTGCCCTGTCGATTGCGGCGGCGGACTTGCTTGCGGTCGAGACGCTCACAGCTGTTCTCCTTCTTTGCCGATCTCGGCTTCAGCTGACTTCTCGTCCAGCAGGTTAAACCATTCAGCGGCGGTCGCTACGTCCTTGTCGCCGCGGCCGGAGAGGTTGACCATCACGATCTTTTCGGACGGATCTCCTTCCGGACCGGCTTCGGCAGCCAGGCGCTGGCCCACCTTGATGGCACCGGCCAGGGCATGGCTGGACTCGATGGCAGGGATGATGCCTTCGGTCCGGCAGAGCAGCTTGAAGGCGTCCATGGCCTCGGCGTCGGTGATGGGTTCGTAGGAAACCCGTCCGATGTCCGCCAGGTAGGCGTGTTCGGGGCCGACGCCGGGGTAGTCCAGGCCAGCGGAGATGGAGTGCGACTCGATCGTCTGGCCGTCTTCGTCCTGCATCAGGTACGTGCGGGCGCCGTGCAGCACGCCCGGACGGCCCAGGGTGATGGTCGCGGCGTGCCGCGGCGTGTCGACGCCGTCGCCGCCGGCTTCGAAGCCGTAAATCGCTACCGACGGGTCGTCGAGGAAACCGTGGAAGATGCCGATCGCGTTGGATCCCCCGCCCACACAGGCGCAGACGGCGTCGGGAAGCTTGCCGGTCTGCTCCAGGATCTGTGCCCTGGCCTCCTCGCCAATCACCTCGTGGAAGTAACGGACCAGTGCGGGGAACGGGTGCGCTCCGGCAGCCGTGCCCAGCAGGTAATGGGTGGTGGAAACGTTGGCGACCCAGTCGCGCAGTGCTTCGTTAATGGCGTCCTTCAGGGTCTGGGAGCCGTTGGTCACGGGAATGACCTTGGCGCCCAGCAGTTCCATGCGGGCAACGTTCAGGGCCTGGCGGCGGCAGTCTTCCGCCCCCATGTACACAACGCATTCCAGTCCGAGCAGGGCGGCAGCAGTCGCACTGGCCACTCCGTGCTGGCCGGCACCGGTTTCGGCGATGATGCGGGTCTTGCCCATGCGCTTGGCAAGCAGCGCCTGTCCCAGCACGTTGTTGATCTTGTGGGAACCGGTGTGGTTCAGGTCCTCCCGCTTGAGGAAGATCCGGACGCCGCCGGCGTGCTCGGCGAACCGCTTGGCCTCGGTCAACAGGGACGGGCGGCCCGAGTAGTTGCGGTTCAGGTCGGCGATCTGGGCGGTGAAGTCCGGGTCGGCCTTGGCCTTCTCGAACGTGTCGGTCAGCTCGTCCAGGGCCGCGATCAGGGACTCGGGCATCCATCGGCCGCCGTACTCGCCGAAGTAGGGTCCGGCCGCGTGGCGCAGGGAATCAGCTCCGGTGAGGAAGCTGTCAGTCACCTCGTCCGTCACCGTCTCGCCTGGGCCTGCCGTGCTGGCGGCCGTGCTGTTCTCGGGGGTCCCGGTCATGGAGCCTGTCCTGTCCTGCTTTGGTCCGGGCCGCTGCGGGCAGTGGCCGGAAGGGTGCGTCGAAAGTTATGTCCTAGCGTTCGCTGGCCTGCAGCCGTCCGGCGATGGCCGCGGCTCCTGCCTGCATGAATTCCGCGATGGTGGCCGCGGGGTCGTTGTGTTTGACCAGCGCTTCACCGACAAGCACGGCGTTGGCGCCGTTGGCTGCGAAGTGCTCGACGTCAGCGGTGTTCCTTACGCCGGATTCGGCGATCACTACCGCGCCTGCGGGAATGGACTCCGAAAGTGCGGCGAAGACTGAACGGTCAACCTCAAGGGTCTTCAGGTTCCGCACGTTCACACCGATGATCCGGGCGCCCACGGCTGCGGCGCGCTCGATTTCCTCGGCGGTGTGCGTCTCGACCAGGGCGTTCATGCCCAGTTCGTGGGTCAGGTCAAGGAAGGTGCGCAGCTGCTCGTCATCCAGTGCCGCCACGATCAGCAGCACCAGGTCGGCGCCGTGCGCGCGGGCTTCCCAGATCTGGTATTCATCGACGGTGAAGTCCTTGCGCAGCAGCGGGATCCGCACTGCTTCCCGGACGGCGTCGAAGTCTGCCAGGGATCCGTTGAACCGGCGCTGCTCCGTGAGCACGCTGATCACGGCAGCTCCGCCGTCTTCGTAGCGCACCGCCAGGGCTGCCGGGTCGGTGATCTCGGCCAGGGCACCCTTGGAGGGGCTGGAACGCTTCACCTCGGAGATCACCCGGAGGGTGCCGCGGGGGTTGTCGTTGCCGCCCAGCGCATCGAACGCATCAAGGGCAGGAGCGGCCTGGGCGGCGCGCTCCTGCACCTTTTCCAGCGGCAGCTCCCGCTGACGCTGGGCCATGTCCTCACGGACACCGGCAATGATGTCGTCGAGAACGCTCACTTAGTGACCGTTGTTCTTCAGCTTTGAACCGCCGACGCCGTAGCCGGCTTTGCGCATGATCCAGCCGACGACCAGGCCGAGGGCCACCACGACGAGGCCGGCGATGAAGACCAGCATGCTGGCGATCACGAAGCCGATGCTGGAAACCAGGGCACCTGCAATCATGATCAGCACGCAGGTCCAGGCTGCCGGGGTGTTGCCGTGTCCAATGGTCTCGTCGTGGATGCTGGCGTGGACCTCGGCAGCGTTCTCGGGCTTGGTGTCCTGCTGGTCAATGGCGTTTGTGCTCATGGTGAATCTCCTCGTAAACGGGTCTGGGTTCCATTCTGCCATTAGCTGGCAGGAAGTCTCTTACTTGTTGCGGGGCGTGTGCGGCGGCCGCGAAGCTGCCTACCGGTAATTCGTGGGGTCTTCGCCCTTGGTCAGGCGGTCCCAGCTGTCGATTTCATCGATCGGCGGCTGCGTGGATTCGCCCTTGGAAGCTGCGCCCGTGGCGGGCTGCGCGGCATACTTCCGGGACGCTGCCCAGGACCTGGAGGCGATTGCCAGCCAGATGCCGGCGAGCACAATCAGCCCTCCGGCTGCTACAGCCAGGTACGGCATGACCGTGAGCGTTACGTCTGCCCCGGCTGCACCGCTGACACCGACTGCCTTGCCCACCGCCCCGGCGGCACCCTGCTGCGGATCCTGGATGACTGCGGCGCTGGCATAGGCCACGCCGAAGCCGGCCACCACGAGCACTCCCGAGATGACCCACCGGGCGATCTTGCCGGCGATCGAGGCAGCCAGGGCGGCCGCCACTGCGACGACGGCGAAAGCCGTCACCGCGGTTGCGGCTTCGCTTCCGGCGACGGCAATGTTCGGGGTCTCCACTGCTGCCTGCGGGAGGACGACGTCGAGCCAGGTCCGTGTGGTGGTGCCGAACGCGGCTGCTGCCAGCAGCACGGTCACCAGTACGACGGTGGACTTGCGCCGCCAGCGCGCCGCTGCCGTTTCTGAACTCACTTGCTCGTTTCCTGACTGTTGAAGATCCTCGCGCCCACGGCGGGCGTGACCGGTTCCAGTCCGTCGGCAATCAGCGCCGCTCGCAGCGGCGCCGCGGCCTTGTTCACTGTTTCCTGCGCTTCAGCCTCCAGGTCCGAATCGGCGACGATCCCGCCGCCGGCCTGAACGTAGGCCTTGCCCTCACGCAGCAGGGCAGAGCGGATGGCGATGGCCATGTCCATGTCCCCGGCGAAGTCGAGGTAGCCCACGACGCCGCCGTAGATGCCGCGGCGGTGCGGTTCCAGTTCGTCGAGCAGGCTCAGGGCACGCGGCTTGGGCGCGCCGGAGAGTGTCCCGGCCGGGAACGTCGCGGACAGCACGTCATACGGCGTCCTGTCCGGGGCCAGTTCCCCCACCACCGTCGAGACGAGGTGCATGATGTGGCTGAAACGCTCGACTTCCATGAACTGGGTGACATCCACGCTGCCGGGCAGGCACACCTTGGAGAGGTCGTTGCGGGCCAGGTCCACCAGCATCAGGTGTTCGGCCCGTTCCTTCTCATCCGCCAGGAGTTCCTCGGACAGCACCCGGTCCAGTTCCTGCGTCTTGCCGCGGGGACGCGAGCCGGCAATCGGATGCGTGATGACTTCGCTTCCGGTTACCGTAACCAGCGCTTCCGGGGAGGAGCCGACGACGGCGAACGGGTTGCCGCTGCAGTCCTCGAAGTTGAACAGGTACATGTAGGGGCTCGGGTTGGTGTTGCGCAGCACCCGGTAGACATCCAGGGCCTCGGCCCGGCATTCCATTTCGAAGCGGCGGGAGATGACCACCTGGAAGACGTCGCCGTCGACAATTGCTTCCTTGCCGCGTTCCACGGCACGCAGGTAATCCGGCTTGGGCCAGCTTTCCTTCACGCCGGCGGTCAGGGTGGAAACGTCCACGGAGCCGCCGCGGAGCACGGTGACGGCCTGGGGTGCCTGGGCCGCCAGCTTGTCCAGCATGCTGTGCAGCCGGGCCACAGCGTCGTGCCAGGCGTCATCCACGCGTTCATCGGAGCCGTCGAAGTTGATGGCGTTGGCCACCAGGAGCACCGTGCCGTCGGAGTTGTCGTGGATGGCCATGTCCGAGACAAGGTTCATGGCAATCTCGGGCAGGTCCAGGTCGTCGACCGGGGGCGACGGGAGCTTTTCCCAGTGCCGCACCGACTCCCACCCGACAAATCCGACCAGGCCGGAGGTGAACGGCGGCAGTCCGTCGAAGCGGTCGGTGGCCAGCAGCTGCAGCGTTGCGGCCATGGCCTCGACCGGGTTGCCGTCCAGGGGAACACCTGCCGGCGGCTTGCCGAGCCAGCAGGCCTCCCCCTCCCGCGTGGTCAGCGTGGCACGGGAACGGGCGCCAATGAAGGAGTACCGGGACCACACTCCTCCGGTCGCGGCCGACTCCATGAGGAAGGTGCCTGGTTCCCCGCCGGTGAGCTTGCGGTAGATGCCGATGGGAGTGTGGGCGTCGGCCAGGACCTTCAGCCGGACCGGGACAACCCGGCGGTCCGCGGCGACAGCACGGAATTCCTCCAGGGAGGGAGAGATAACACCTAGATCCTGCATGTATTTGGGCTTTCGGGTTGGAGGGTGTTCGGCTACGCGGACACGGGCAGTACGCGGCCCTCGAAGCAGGTCCGGGTGCCGGTATGGCAGGCGGCGCCGATTTGGTCCACGCGGACCAGCAGCGCATCGCCGTCGCAGTCCATCGCTACGGATTTGACGTATTGGACGTGGCCGGACGTGTCGCCCTTGCGCCAGTATTCCTCCCGGGAGCGGGACCAGAACGTCACCCGTCCGGTGGTCAAAGTGCGGTGGAGTGCTTCGTCATCCATCCAGCCAAGCATAAGTACCTCGCCGGTATCGTGCTGCTGGATCACTGCTGCCACCAGTCCGGCGTCGTCACGCTTAAGGGTCGCCGCGATTCCGGGGTCCAGGTTGGAGGCCGGAATGGTCTGAGGGGTTGGGTCGCTTGCCATCGGTATCGATTCTAGTGTGTTTGGCCGCACCGGGGCCGATCGGCCCCGCGTGGCGGGCAAAGCGGGGTGTTCCGTGCTAGTTTCAGCAGTGATGCAATTCGTAGAACCCTCCCGTGAAGTCCTGGCCGAAACACTGCTCGCGGCCGGTCCCCACGCGCCCACGCTCTGCGAGGGGTGGGAGACCCGCCACCTGGCTGCGCACCTTTACCTGCGCGAACACCGTCCGGCCTCCGCCCTCGGTTTCTTTGTGAAGCCGTTCGCCGCACGGACGGCCAAAGCCATGGACGCGCTGGTCGCCAAGGCCTCCACCTCCGAGGGTTACGCGAAGCTGGTCAAGTCCTTCCGGTCCGGACCTCCGCTGCTCTCCCCCATGCAGATCAAGTCTGTGGACAACTCCGCCAACCTGGTGGAGTACTTCGTGCACACCGAAGACATCCGCCGTGCCGGTGACCGCTGGGCTCCGCGGGCCCTGGATGCCGAATACTCCGAAGCCCTGTGGTCCGAGCTGCTGAAGCGAGCGGCGCTGCTCTACCGCGGCGTCGACGTCGGCATTGTCTTGGTGCGTCCTGACGGACCCCGGCACGTGGCCAAGCGGGCAGCCGTGTCCGTGGCGATCGTCGGCGAGCCCTGCGAGCTGCTCCTGCACGCCCACGGCCGCAACCAGCAGGCCCTGGTCATGTTCGAAGGCCAGCCCGACGCCGTCGCGCTGCTTGAGAGCGCCGAGATCGGGCTGTAATCCCTTTCCGAATACAGGGTCCGGCTTATGCGCCGGGCCCTTTTTCGTTGCCCGGGACCCCGGGAAATGCCACGCTGGAAGTCCGCGCACTGACCGCTGGCTTCGGAGATTCACATGGGCAGGAACTGCGTCTTTGCTCGTTCCGTGCGGCTGGCGGCCGCGTCCGTGGCCGCCGCGCTGCTGGTTGTTTCCTGTTCGCCGCCTGACGCTGCCCGGGACTCAGTGACCTCTCCCTTCTCCTCCCCGTCCCCTGGAGTTTCGGCGCAGGACGAATTGCCGGACAAAATGCAGAGCGCGCTGCAGGACCAACTTGCCCAGGTCATGCAGCGTTACGGCGTGCCGGGTGCGGCTGCCGGAGTCTGGGTCCCGGGTGAGGGAACTTGGCAGGCGGCTTCCGGAACAGCCGACGTCGCCGGCGCGGTGCCAGTCTCCCCCGGCATGGCGTGGCCGCTGCGCAGCATCACCAAGTCCTACACCGTGACCCTGCTGCTCCAGCTCGCCGACCAGGGACTGGTGGACCTCGACGACGCCGCCGGCCAGTACGTGGACGGAGTGACCAACGGTGACCGGATTACCCTGCGGCAGCTCGCGGCGATGTCCAGCGGTAATGCCGACTACACGGGGGCAGAATTTGCTGATGAATATGGGCAGGACCCGGCACGGATATTCACCCTGGCGGAGCTGAACGGCTTTGTGCTCGGTGAGCCGGCGCAGTTCGAACCCGGCACGCAGCGTGTCTACACCAATGCCAATACCAACCTGATTGGCGCCGTGATCGAGAAGGTCACCGGCCAGCCTTACAGCGAAGTGCTCAGCGAACACGTCCTCGAGCCCCTGCAGCTCAGCGGCACCACCTACCTCACGGACGCCGCGGACTGGGGGCAGCCTCATCCCACCGGTTACATCGCACAGGACGGCGTGCCGGAACCACAGGTGGAGAACCCGTCCATCTTCGCCGCAGCCGGGTCGCTGTTCTCCACGCTCGAGGACACCCGGGTGTGGGCGGAGGCCCTGGCCACCGGTGCCCTGCTGGACGCGGATACCCAGGAGGAACGCCTGGCAGGCGCGCCGCTAAAGACCGGTCCGCCCTACGACCAGTACGCCCTCGGCATCGGTGAGACACGCGGCTGGTGGGGACACAACGGCGAAGGCATCGGCTTCACCTCCGCCGCGTTCCACGATCCGGCCAGCGGCGCAACGATTGTGGCGTTCATGAACGAATCGAACGTGCCCGGCGCTCACCCGGCCGATGAAGCGTTCCGGTCTTTCGCGGAGGTTCTGGCTGATTACCGGACGGGGTAGCCTGCGTCGGAGATGGCCTTCTTGACGTCCGCTATGGCGTTGTCCGGTCCGAAGTGGAAGATCGATGCGGCGAGGACAGCATCCGCACCGGCAGCGATAGCCGGCGGGAAATGCTCCGGAACACCGGCGCCACCGGAGGCGATCAACGGCACGTTCACGGCAGCGCGGACGGCGCGGATCATTTCCAGGTCGAACCCGTCACGGGTGCCGTCGGCGTCGATCGAGTTGAGCAGGATCTCCCCCACCCCGCGATCAGCTGCTTCCTTCGCCCAGGCGACGGCGTCGATTCCGGTGCCCTTGCGGCCGCCGTGGGTGGTGATTTCGAAGCCCGACGGCGTTGAACCGTCGTGCGTGCGGCGTGCGTCCACGGAGAGCACCAGCACCTGGGAACCGAAGTGCCGGGTGATCTCGTCAATAACGTCCGGGCGTGCGACCGCTGCGGAGTTGATGGAGGCCTTGTCCGCGCCGTAGCGCAGCAGCCGGTCCACGTCCTCAACGGTGCGGACACCGCCGCCCACGGTCAGCGGAATGAAGACTTCCTCGGCGGTGCGGGAGACGACGTCGAACACGGTTTCCCGCGCCCCGGAGGACGCAGTGACGTCGAGGAACGTGAGTTCGTCGGCGCCGGCGCGGTCGTAGCGGTGGGCCAGCTCCACCGGGTCACCGGCGTCGCGCAGGCCTTCGAAGTTGATGCCTTTGACCACGCGGCCGGCGTCGACGTCGAGGCAGGGAATGACACGGATGGCAACGCTCATGACGGCGCTCCCCTAGATCCGGCAGGCGTGGATGGTGCTGACCAGGATGGCACGGGCGCCGAGGTCATACAGCTCATCCATGATGCGGTTGGTGTCGGACTTCTTGATCATCGACCGGACGGCGACCCAGTCCGAGTCCCGCAGCGGGGAGACCGTCGGGGATTCCAGGCCGGGTGTGAGGGCGGCGGCGGCTTCGACGAGTTCCTTGCGGACGTCGTAGTCCATCATCACGTACTGGCGGGCCACCAGGACGCCCTTGAGGCGGCGCTTGAGCACATCGAGTCCGGCGGGGTTGGCACCCTTCCGGCCGATCAGCACGGCCTCGGACTTCAGGATCGGCTCACCGAAGATTTCCATGCCGGCGGCGCGGAGCGTGGTTCCGGTTTCAACGACGTCGGCAATTGCGTCGGCGACGCCGAGGCGCACGGAGGATTCGACGGCACCGTCGAGGCGGACCACGGAGGCGTCCACGCCGTGTTCGGCGAGGTACGCGCGGAGCAGTCCGTCGTAGCTGGTTGCCACGCGCTTGCCCTGCAGTTCGGCCATGGACGTGAAGTCGCCGACCGGTCCGGCGAAGCGGAAGGTGGAGGCGCCGAAGCCGAGGCTCATCAGCTCTTCGGCCTCTACCTGGGCGTCCAGGAAGAGGTCGCGGCCGGTGAGGCCGACGTCGAGCGTTCCGGAGCCGACGTAAACGGCGATGTCCCGCGGACGGAGGAAGAAGAATTCGATGTCGTTGTCGGGATCGACCATGACCAGTTCGCGGCTGTCGCGGCGCTGGCGGTATCCGGCCTCGGAGAGCATGGCGGAGGCGGATTCGGACAGGGCACCCTTGTTGGGTACGGCTACACGGAGCATTGGAGTATGTCTTTCGCTGGAAGTCAGATGGGAGCTGGGCCTGCCGGCGGGCCACACGCTGCCTGAGGTGAACTCAAGGCAGCACGTGGCTAGAGATGCTTGTAAATGTCCTGCAGGGTGAGGCCTTTGGCCAGCATCAGGACCTGCAGGTGGTAGAGCAGCTGGGAGATTTCCTCTGCTGCGGCTTCATCAGACTCGTACTCGGCAGCCATCCAGACTTCTGCGGCCTCTTCGACTACCTTCTTGCCGATGCCGTGGACGCCGGACTCAAGTTCGGCGACGGTGCGGGACCCGGCAGGCCGGGTCGCCGCCTTCTCACTGAGTTCGGCAAATAGCTCTTCGAAGGTTTTCACAGATCAAGGGTACGCCGTGCGTCACAGTCTGCCCCATTCCGGCCCGCGTGTGTGACGAAGGACGCGTAGTCAGGCGGGGTGTGGACGCGCCGGCTGAGGACCTTCAGCGTGCAGCTGAATCTGTGTTGGCGGCATCATCTGCGTTCAGCCACTTAGCCCTCACCTGGACGTCTGAGAGCTCGTATCCAAGATGGTCATAGAAACCGATAACCGGACTGTTGTTGGTGCGGATCATGAGCTGCACCTTTACAGCACCGCGCTCAATCAACCATTGCTCGGAGGCCTCCATCATCATGCGTCCCAATCCGGATTCCTGCCTGTCCGGTGCGACCGCAAGGTAGTAGACCCAGCCGCGGTGCCCGTCGTGCCCTACCATCGCGGTGGCCACCAAGTCACCATCCAGGGAGCACCCAAGGACCGTCGACGTCGCACCGCTCATCGCTCGGAGTAGGTCGTCCATGGGATCGTTCCACGGGCGTGTGAGACCGGTAGCCGTCCACAGGGAAACAGCGCTGTCGTACTGGTCTTCGGTGAGGCTGCGAGCATTCATTCTGCCGATTGTATGACCTCATGATTGCCGCCGGCTGCCGAGCTCACTCCAGCGTCAACGTCAGGCCGTACTCGCAGGCGCGTGTCCACTCTGGAGCCCGCTAGGGATCCGCAGGGGGACGTCTCTCACCGCGCCGCCCTGCCACGTTTCGCAGTTGGGACCGGCTAAGGGGCGCCTGGGACCAGCCGGGCGTGCAGGGAAAAGTCGCGGTCGAGGCGCGGTAGGGTATTGCGAAGCTGCACCGCCCGCACCGTCATGGAGCCCGCCGAGGTGCGACGTCCCGACCGGTTATGGAAGGCCTGCCCATGGAATCGTCCCTTATCCCGCTGCCGCCGCGTCAGGTCGAAGTCGGTGACGCGGCACAGTTCGTTGGCACCACACCGGAAGCGATCCTTGGCTACCAGGACAATGGCCTGCTTCCCGAGCCCGAACGGGGCAGCGGCGGCCACCGCCGATACGGCTACGAGGACATGATCCGGCTGCTGTGGATCCACAAGATGGTCGACGCCGGGATTGCCGTGGAGGACATCCGTGAAGTCTTTGCTGACGCGGCTCCGGCTGGTGTCGACAGCGGCCGCGACGCCGCCGTCGTGCAGCGAATGCGCACCTTGGAGGGTCGACTGGGGCTACTCTCTGAATTCGTCACCGGCCGCCTCAAGGGCCTGCCCGAGGGCTCGCTGCGTCAGGCGGACCTGGACAACCTGCTGGTCATGGAGCGGATCTTCGGGCCGCTCGGTGCGGCCGTCAATGCCGGCCGTTATATCGTCCTGGCCACTCACCCGGGTCTGCGGGAGGAATCCGACCGCGTCGAGGCCGCCGAGGAGGCGCTCGATGACACGGTCGCCGTCGACGACCCCCGCGTGGCGCAGGCCGCTGCCGAACGGCACGCCTTCGAACTGAAGCTGGACGCCGCCATCAACAATTCCGGCCAGGCTCAGAGCGACGATGAGCTTTTCGACTCCTGGGATGCCCTGCACCCCGCTCGCACTGAAGGTGTGGACGCGGCCTGCCAGGACGCCGGCAGCGGGGAAAAGCGCGTGAGCCTCCTCGAGGCTGTTGGAATGATGCCCTACGACTACTCCCCCGCCCGCCTGCGTTGCATGGAGCTGACCGGAGAACTCGCCGCCAACGAGTTGCCCGCTTCCTAAACAAGAACGGCGAGGCTCGTCCATGGCAATCCGAGTAGAGAGCGCACCCAACTGCGGCAACGCACCTCGCCACGAGATCGCCCGCCGGAAGCTTATTTGCCCGCTCCCGGGTTCACCGGACCGAAACGGAGTTTGTACCCGTGGTTTCGACGATGGGATCTCCCGAGGCATAGGTGATGCTGTTGCTCTCCCCTTCGACGTCGATGTCACGGGTCTCCTCGACGCCGACAGTGTTCTCGGTCCCGTCAACATCGATTTCGGGCACATTCATCAGGTTGGCCTCGTTGTTGTTGCCGTCAATGTCGAGGCTTTCCGCGTCCTCACCGCTGACTGAGTTGTCATTGCCGCGGATGTCGATGTCTTCACACTGACCGGTCGTCTTCACGCTGGTGCCGCTGGTCTGGACGTCGATATCCCCGCCGCCCGAGCACGTAATGCTGATGCTGGTGTTCGCTTCCGTAATTCTGTGTGCGTCGCCGCGGCTGAGGGTGATCTCCTCGCCGGAGCCGCCTGATGCAGGTGCTGCGCTTGAGTCTGTCGGGGAGGCCGTCGTGTTCTCCGGTGTTCCGGCACTGGTTGATGGGGTTCCGGTTTCCAGGGGTTCCGGCGTGGGGTTAGTGCATCCGGTGATGAGTGCCAGGCCCGCGACGGCGGTGAGCACGGGTGCGGTGATACGGAAATTGCGGTACATGCGGGTCTCCTCAGCTAGACGGGGCTGGGTGTTGTATGGCCTGCCCCAAGGGAACCTGCAGTTCCACGACCAATTCCTCTTCCGGGGCCCTTCCGCTTGCCTGTCTATTCTTCAGCATGATGTGCAGGAGGGCCATGTTGACGCTCGTCATTGACCACAGACACGGCCAAACGTTGAGGTCCCCCGTCTGTGCCTCGATTTGTCCCAGCACTACGCGCCGCTATCTCGTTGAAGTGTCAAGGCAGGGGCTGGGTAGCCTTTCCATGCTTTTGATCCTTCTTCCTTAGGGTCAAAAGCAGGAGGATCAATGCAAGAATGCTCATGCCATAGAGGATCCTGCTCCAAGGAGAATGATCCCCGCCTGTCGTGGAGAACGCGTCAGCGAGGCTCATCCCGGGACTGAACGAGACAAAGTAGTAGGTGGGCGTCCCGAGCATGATGAGGATGAGGAAATACCGGGTAATCGTCCATGGCAGATCAGGGAATTTCACGATGGAAAAGGTGCCGACAGTGAGAGCAAGGACGGGTCCGGCCAGTGCCCATGCGTAAACCGGGGTTTCCACTAGCGGCTCGTTGACAGATGACATAGCCGTCTTGATCTCTTGGAGGCTCATACCCGGAACGGCCGCCATGGGGTTCCAAACGGTGATCTGCAGCGCACCGATCAACGCATACGCACTGATGATCAGCACCCCACCCAACACAATCGGAACAACGTGTCGTTGCTGCTCGTCTAGGGGGCTCCTCATACCGCGCCACACTACTACTGGTTGCGACAAGAGCGGTGAGGGATCCCCCGCCAAAGACCGCGGGCGACTATTGGCCCTCAAGCTGCGGGCATGGGAACCAGTGTTCCCGTGACTCAAGTCAGTGACTCGGGAGCCCCTTCGGTTTTGCTGCGTGTGGGGCTGATTCGTTTGCTGTGGGAATTTGCTGCGCGGCGCCATGGCTGGACTTTCCCCGGACGACCGGTTTTCCCGAAACGCAGCGAATCGGTGTCACAGGATGCAGCGGAATCCCGGAACGCAGCGTTTCCGCACCCAAAATGCAGTGTTTCCAAAAGTGCAGTGTTTCTCGCAAGGGGGGCTTGCCCAGGATGCTGCGCCGGCATGGAACTCAGAGCCTTAGCCCGGGCGCGCGTCGGCAACCCCACAAGTAGTCGAGGTGCTTGGGTGATGTGGGCCTGTGGCGCTCTTCGAACACCGGGTTCCCAGCCGTAGTTCCTGGTGTTGCGGCAGAGGTTACTCATGCCACAGGAGCAACAGGGAGTGGGAACCTGTGCGGACCCCAGCCCAGCCCTCACCGGCTGGCTATTGTTGGCGAATGGAAATCGTGCCGTATTCCGCCGAACACCGCGAGCCGCTGCTTGCCCTCTCACTGCGGGCATGGGAACCCGTGTTCCCGTTGCTCAAGTCAGCTGTCCCCGTCTTTGTCTATGAGTCGTTCTACCCCGATGGCTGGCGCAGCCGGCAGTCCAGCGACCTTGAAGCAATCCTCGACGATGAGCCGGACAACATCGACGTTGCCCTGATCGACAAGTCACCCGCCGGGTGGGTCTGCACGCGGCTTCATCCGGAGGACAGCATGGGTGAGGTCTATGTTCTTACTGTCGACCCCGTGCACCAAGGGACAGGAGTCGGCCGCGCCCTTGTTCAGCGCTCCATCGAACGGGCGCGAGCAAAGGGTATGCGAATGGTGATGGTTGAAACGGGTGACGATCCCGGACATTCACCGGCCCGTCAGTTCTACGAGGGGTCCGGGTTCGAGCGGTGGCCAGTTGCTCGCTACTTCAAGGACATAAGCGGCGAAACGCAGTAGACACACCGTCAGGGACCCTCTTACCGGCAGGGCTTCATCGGCGTTTCTGATTAGACTCACGGAATGTCATCGAATCCAGATCCCCGCATCCTGGTGTTGAACGGTGGCTCGAGCTCCGGGAAGTCATCCATCACGCGAGCTCTTCAGGAGTTAGCTTCGGGGATCTGGCTGACTTTCGGAGTAGACACGTTCATCGATGCACTCCCAGGCCGGGGCGACAGCCCACAGGCTGGAATCACTTACGAGCCTGACGGCACCATTACCTTCAGCGCCGCCCACCGGAGACTGGAACAGACCTGGTACACCGGTCTGGCCAGCATGGCCGGGTCCGGAGCGCACATCATCCTCGACGAGGTCCTGCTCGCCGGCGGAAGCAGACAGGAACATCTCATGTCCGTCTTCAACGATGTGGCTGTGGCATGGGTGGGAGTTCGCTGTGACCCCGATGTTGCCGCAGCGCGGGAAGCACGACGCCCTGACCGGGTGCAGGGCATGGCACGGCATCAGGCGCTGAGCGTGCACAGCGGCATGAAGTACGACTTCGAGGTCGACACTACGCATCGTTCCGCCGAAGACTGCGCCAACGACATCGCCTGCTGGCTCTCAGCCAGAGATCCGCGCCGCGAAGGATGGAGGGGCGATGTTCGATCCTTGCAGTGACCTGGCGGCCGCGAAATGGATCGCGGCCAGTGATGAGCACTGGGGCAAACTGGTGACGCTGGGCCCGCCGGGATTCCCGGCCTATGCGCGGCTGCGGTTCATCCCGGATCCGGTCCACGAGGGGCAGTCCGAAAACGATGCTGTACGCCAGGCCGACGCTCCCTCAGACAATGATCAGCTCCGCATCGCCGTCGGGACACTGCTGCGGCACACCGACGCACCTGACGAAGGGTACCTGCTGATGTGGGACGGTTGGGGCCGTGACTCGTTTCCCGAGCCCGTACTCCGAACGCCGCGTTTGACGGTCCCAAATCGGGAGTACTACCTGTGCAGGGTCTCACTGCCGGACTTCGTCTCCGGGGCGATCGAAGACTCGTGGCAGGCAGAAACAAACCGCTCTATGCCGCACCCCGCGTTCATTTGGCCCTCGGACCGGGCCTGGTGCGTCACCTCAGACGTCGATCCCCATTGGGCTGGCATCGGGGCCCAGCAGTCGCTGATCGATCCGCTCCTGACCGAGCCTCGTCTCGACGTCGTCCGGGTCGAACCGAATGAAAAGCTGCCCTTCTACTCTTAGCGCGACTATCCAGGGAGTGCCTCGGCTCTAGTGACGGGCATCCTTGGAATCCACGGAATCCATCATCTGGTCCAGGGCCAGGGAAGTCACGGCCGCGATGACCGCCATCACAAGCCGCGGCCGGGCCGTCCCGCGCCGGAGCAACCAGGTTTCGATCCGCTCATCCACCACCAGGCTCAGCGCCAGGACCCCGCTCACGGTGACGCCCACCGCCCCAGCCAGTGCGGTCAATGTGATTGCCGGCTTCCGTGACGGAACCGCATCTGCGCGCACATAGGAAGGCGGGGGTGCAGTGCTTCCCGCGCCGTCGGATTTGGACGCTGCCGGGGTGACTAGATCGACTCTCCCGGCGGCAGCCAGCTCCCGCCCTTTCTGGGCTCCCTTTAGCAGGGCCGCGGCGGCGATGATGCCAGTGGCGGCGCCGGGAGCGAGCACGAAGGCGCGGCGCACCCCCGGAGACCAGCCGGCCGGGCTTTTCAGGGTGAGTGCACCGGATAAAGCGGCCAGCGCGAGCGACAGCGGAAGATTCTTCATGGCCTACACGCTACATGCCGCGCCTCCCGGTCTGAGTCAGGAGACTAGTGCGGTCTCATGCCGCTGCTGGCGCCGCGTACCCGCGGAGAACTAATAGGTCGAAATTCCTCAAGGATATTCCAAGACAAGGCGCCTATTGAGGACGGAACCTGTCCGCAAGCACTGCCATCATGGGGCCAAATGCCAGCCCGACGAAAGGAACTCACACCCATGCACATTCTTGTCACGGGAGCCGCTGGACAGGTCGGGCGTCACCTCGTCGCCAGACTCCTCGAGTCCGGCCACGCCGTCCGCGCCCTCACCCGCGACCCTGCCCGGACCGACCTGCCGGACGGGGTGGAGGTGGTCACCGGCGACCTCACCGACAGCGACAGCCTCGAAGCAGCGTTCGAAGGCATGGATGCCATCCACCTGATCACCTTTGGCGGGGACGACGGCGGGGACCTCACCAACGGGGTGGAGATCATCCGGCTCGCCGAGCATGCCGGCATTCGGAGGGCCACCGTCCTGGGCGGCTGGGCGCCCACGAGTATCGAAGAGGCGCTGAGAGCCAGTTCCATCAGCTGGACCATCGTGCAGCCGGCCGAGTTCATGGGCAACTCGCTCGATCTGGCCCCCGAAATACGTGCCTCGCGCACAGTGTCCCTGCTCGCCGGCTACCAAAGCGCCGTCGTCCACGAAGCCGACATCGCCGGTGTCGCTGCGGTCGCGCTGACCGCGGAAGGGCACGCAGGCAAGACCTACCGGGTGACCGGTCCCGAGGCACTGACTCCTGCCAAGCGGACCGGCCTGCTCGCGGATGCAATCGGCGAGCCAGTCCGGTACGTGCAGTTGGGTGAGGACGCCGAGCGCGAACGCCTTCGCAGTTACGGCTACGACGAGGACTACGTTGAATTCGGCATCCAGCTGGCCACCAGCCCTCCCGAGAATGCCGGTACCGTCCTGCCCACCGTCGAGGAGGTCACCGGGCGTCCGGCACGATCATTCGCCCTTTGGGCACACGAGCACGCGGACCTGTTCCGTGCCGCACCCTGAAAATGAAACTCTGACGGGGTCGCGTACCTGCGGTTCCGGCGGCGCACGCTAGCGTCCTTGAGGGGGGGTGCGGGGCGGCAGCCGTCGGGCCCACCGTCCGGCATGGCGCGCGGCGTACCCTGAAACATGGACTCCAACGTCCGGATCCTCAAGCTCCGCACCGGGATCACGGTCCCGTGCCTCGTCCAAGGGGACGCCGACGCCCCACCGGTGCTCCTCCTCCACGCCTGGGGCGAATCCCGCCGGAGCTTTGACCGTTTGGTGCCCGGGCTGGCCGGCTTCAGGATTTACGCCCCGGATCTGCGTGGGCAGGGAGATGCCGGCAAACCGCTGGCGGGATACTCGCTGGCGGAGCAGGCCGACGACGCCGCAGCGGTCCTGGCTGCCCTCGAGGTGGAGAGCGCAGCCGTCCTCGGGTCTTCCAGCGGCGGCTATGTGGCCCAGCAGCTGGCCGTCGAACATCCGGCGCTGGTCGCCGCGCTTGTGCTGGTGGGCGCACCCCTGAGCCTGCAGGGCAGGCCGCCGTTCGCGGACGACGTCGACGCACTGATTGATCCCGTGGAAGAGGACTGGGTACGCGCTTCCCTGTCCTGGTATCCCCTGGTCCAGCCTGTTCCGCGCTGGTTCATCGAGGACCGGATTCGCGACGGCGTCAACATCCCTTCGCACGCGTGGAAGGGAATCCTGCACGGCCTGTACGAGGCGGTGCCGCCCACCGAGTCAGCAGTCATCCACGCTCCAACACTCATCCTGTGGGGCGCACAGGACAATTTGCTACCGCGCAGCGGCCAGGACATTCTTGCAGCACGGATCGAGGACAGCGTCCTGTTGGTCTATCCCGACGCTGCGCATCTGGTGCTGTGGGAATGTCCGTCCCGGGTCGCGGCGGATGCGACGGCGTTCCTGAGGTCCCTGGCCTAATCCGCCATCGCGCTGACGACGGCGGCAGCCAGTTCCGCGGGCACCGTCCGCGCAGACCCATCCATGCTGACCAGCCGGAGGCAGCCGTCAAGCTCCAGGGTGAGCGGCGCACCGGCATCCTGTCCCAGGGCCACCGGCCAAAGCGCCGCGAACTCGGTCGCCGCCGCACCGCAATCCGTTGCCGACGGCTCGGCGGCGGCAGCCTGCAGGAGAGCGTCCTTGGCCGGACCGGTCAGGTTCCCGCCGCGGGTAAACGTCCCCGACACGATTTCGACAACGTCAAACAGGGTGTCCGGCCCTGCGGCCGGAGAAAGCCCGTTGACTGGTTCAGGTTCAGGTACCGTCCGGTAGCCGCAGATCCTCAGGGCATCGACGTCGTCAGCGGCTGGCAGCAGACCGGATGAGGGGTGCGCTGGCTCCACCTGGCCCAGCCCGTCACCGGGGATTGTCGTCAGCGGGGCGAGCGCCAGGCCTCCCGGGACGGCGCTGATACTCCACTCGGCGGGGCAGCCGGCGTCGAGGGCGGCGCGGGACTGGATCAGCGAGAGCTTGTGCAGGCTCGAGCCAAGCACATCCAGATCCGCCAGGACGCCACGCACGCCGGGCTTGGTCTTGCCGCAGGAGTCCGTGGGCCAGGCGGCGCGCATAGCCTTTCCGTCCGCCGCCAGCAGCCACAGATCGGGAACCAGCTCCATGTCGGCGGTGCAGGCCTGGTTCGGCCGGGGCCCGTCGCTGGGTTCGGCCAAGGCAGCCACCAGCGCGTCCAGGTTTCCGCCAAGTCGCTCCTCGGCGACGGCCGACCACACGCCGTCCTGGTCTTCGACGGTTTCCAGCCCGGCGGTGCAGAGGATCGCTTCAAACGGAACAAAGTCCGCAGGAATGGAGCCGGCCGCCGGCGGCGACGCTGCCGGCGCCGGCTGGGTCCCCGATTCGACGGTGCGCTCCATGGAGGTGCAGTCGACGGCGTCGACCAGCTCGGCGGCAGGCCGGGGCTCTGCATGATTTCCGAACTGCTGTCCGCAGCCAGCCACACCGCCTAGCAGCAGCAATACTGCCGCACCAGCGGTAACGGCCCGCCGTCGGTTTCGATGTAGCCGCCGGATTCGATGCACCAGCACCTGCTTCAATGCCCGGCTCCCCTTCCAGTTGGTGCCTCAGGGTAGCAAGCCAAAGCAATGTCGAGAATCCTGAACCTGCTTCGTCCCAGACATGAAGGCAGCCACAATGGCTGTGTTGCAGGCAACCCAAGTGTTGCACCAGGCAAGGAGAACGTCATGGCCAAGTATCTGTTGCTCAAGCACTACCGCGGCGCCCCGGCACCCCTGAACGATGTGCCGATGGATCAGTGGACGCCGGAGGAAGTCTCCGCCCACATGCAGTTCATGCAGGACTTCGCCGACCGGCTGCAGGCCGGCGGCGAATACATCGACGGTCAGGCCCTGTCCCCTGAGGGGACTTTTGTACGGTACGACGGCGAAGGGCGGCCGCCGGCGACCGACGGCCCGTTCGCGGAAACCAAAGACCTGATTGCGGGCTGGATGGTGATCGACGTCGACGGTTATGACCGTGCCGTCGAACTGGCCGGTGAACTCTCCGCCGCACCGGCGGCGGGCGGAAAACCGCTGCACGAGTGGATTGAGCTCCGCCCGTTCATGGGCTCCCCCGCCACCGTAACGGAGTAAGCCGTGGAGGAACGGCTCATCCGCACGCTCACCCCGCAGGTGATCGCTGTCCTCGTCCGCCGCGGAGCAGGATTCGCGGCGGCCGAGGACGCTGTCCAGGAAGCCCTGCTCGAGGCCCTTCGGACCTGGTCCAGCGACCCGCCGCGGGATCCGCTGGGCTGGCTGGTCACGGTGGCATGGCGGAAGTTCCTCGACGCCGGGCGCGCGGAGGCTTCCCGCCGGCGTCGTGAACTCAAGGCCGATGCCGAACCGGCGCCCGGGACCGCCCCAGAAACGGATGACACGCTGCAGCTCTATTTTCTGTGCGCCCATCCATCGCTGACCCCGTCGTCGGCTGTGGCTTTGACGCTGCGCGCCGTCGGAGGCCTGACCACCCGTCAGATTGCGGCCGCCTATCTGGTGGGCGAAGCCACCATGGCGCAGCGCATCAGCCGGGCCAAACGGACAGTGTCCGGCGTCCGGTTCGACTCCCCGGGCGACCTGTCCACCGTGCTGCGGGTGCTGTATTTGGTGTTCAACGAGGGGTACACCGGCGACGTGGACCTCGCGGCCGAAGCGATCCGGCTAACCCGCCAGCTGGCCAGCCGCCTTCAGCACGAAGAGGTGCAGGGACTGCTGGCCCTGATGCTGCTGCACCATGCCCGCCGGCCGGCACGGACCAACGGCGCCGGCCAGCTGGTACCGCTGGCGGAGCAGGACCGCAGCCTTTGGGATACCGCCCTGATTTCCGAGGGCATGATGATCCTGCAGCGGGCGCTCGCCCGGCAGAGGCTGGGCGAATACCAGGCACAGGCCGCCGTCGCGGCGCTGCACGCAGATGCCGCCAGCGCCGGGGAAACCGACTGGCCGCAGATAGTTGGGTGGTACGACGAGCTGGTTGCGCTGACAGACAGCCCGGTCGCGAAGCTGAACCGCGCCGTCGCCCTGGGTGAGGCGGACGGACCGCGGGCAGGACTCGATGCCCTGGCCACGCTGGATCCTGCACTCCCCCGGCACACCGCCGCCCTGGCCTACCTCCACGAACGCAGCGGCGACACCGAAGAGGCCGCACAGCTGTATGCCAAGGCTGCTCCTCTAGCCCTCAGCCTGCCCGAACGCGAGCATCTGATCCGTTCCGCGAGCCGGCTGAATGCTGCCCCGAGAAAGAGCCCAGGGTGATTCACGGTCCTACGGGCTAGCTGTCCTTTACATCCGTGAACGGTGCCATGAACGTTGTCCCTGTAGCCTTCAGCTGGTCCATAAAGTCGGCGGCTTCGGCGGTCGCCACCGCAGCGGAGGCATCGTCGTAGGTGTCGAAGTACATGTCCACAGTCCGGTACGCCGGGGTGGGCGATCCGTTCTCCTTGGGCCAGACCTTTCCGGCTTCGAATCGCTGCATGCGCGGAAGCTGCCGCGCGCTGCCTTCGAAATCCCTGTAGGCCGCTTCGAATGCTTCAGGGTCTGCCGGATTGTCGATGATGAAGGTGATCTTGGTGGACATGGTGTTCTCCTGTACATAGTCTGCGGAGCCGAGGGGATGTAGGCACTCTTCCGCATCACTCTTCCTGGGGCAACCCGGGATGAAGGAAGGCATTCAGAATGGCGGATCCAGTCCCCGGCCCGGCACCCAAACGCAGCCGCCTGCTCATCGTCGCGATCCTGGCGTCCTTCGTCGCCTTCCTGGACGGCAGCATCGTCACGGTCGCACTCCCGGCTATCGGTGCCGACCTCGGCGGCGGGCTCGCCACCCAGCAATGGACGGTCAACGCCTACCTGCTCACCCTGGGCGCACTGATCCTGCTTGCCGGGTCGCTGTCAGATTCCTTTGGGCGCCTGCGTGTCCTCGCCTGGGGCCTGGCGGGCTTCGCCGCGGCATCCATCCTTTGTGCCCTGGCGTGGACCCCGGACGTCCTGGTGTTCGCCCGCGCGCTCCAGGGCATCGCGGCGGCGCTGCTCGTCCCCAGCAGCCTGGCCCTGATTACGACGGCGTATGCCGGCCCTGAGCGCGCCCGCGCCATTGGCACGTGGACGGCCTGGACCGGAACTGCCGCGATCATCGGCCCGCTGCTGGGCGGGGTTCTGGTTGACTGGGCCAGCTGGCGGTACATCTTTGCGGTGAACGTGCTGCCGGTGGCCATCACCCTGGTCCTCATGCCGGGACTTCAGGACAGCCCGCGACGCCGGACAGCCCTGGACATCCCCGGCGCGCTCCTCGCCGTCGCCGGCCTGGGCGGCTCGGTCTATGCGCTGATCGAACAGGACAGGCTGGGCTGGACGCATCCGGCGGTGTATCTGTCCCTGGCCGGGGGCTTGGTTGCGCTGGTGCTCTTCGTAGTCCGCGAGGCCCGGACCCCGTCGCCGATGATGCCCCTCTCACTGTTCCAGGCGCGGAACTTCCGCTATGGAAACCTGGTGACCGCAGCCGCGTACGGAGCACTCTCCCTGGGCACGTTTGCCCTGACGGTCTTCGTCCAGGAAACCGCGGGTTTCAGCGCCATTGAGGCAGGGTTCATTTCGCTGCCCCTGCCCATCGCCATGCTGCTTCTCTCCACCTGGTTCGGCGACCTGGCCGGCAGGTACGGTCCGCGCAGCTTCATGACGGCGGGCCCGGCCATCATGGGCGCCGGATTCCTGCTCATGCTGACGGTGAGCCCGCCGCTGAACTTCTTCACCCAGCTCTTACCCGGCCTGCTGCTCTTCAGCCTGGGGCTGGCAGTCATGGTCGCTCCCTTGACCGCAGCGGTACTGGGTGCACTGGATGAGACCGACGCCGGCATCGGGTCTGCGGTCAACAACGCCGTCAGCCGGGTGGCCGGGCTCATCACGGTTGCCCTCATCGGCACCATCTCAGCCGGATCCCTGGACTATGCCGGTTTCCAGCGGACGGCACTGGCGACGGCGGTGCTGATGTTTGCCGCAGCGCTGATTGCGTTTCTGGGGATTCGGACGCCCAAACCGGCCTAGAACCCGGCCAGCACGCAGTACTACCCCCGAGCCTGCACCAGGTTCGCGAACGGCAGCCTGCCGTGGAGCTGGCGGAACTGTTCGTGATACACCGCGAGGGCCTCATTGAGCTCCCCCGCCGGGAGCTCCCTCCATGCGACCAGCAGCTTCCCGGCACCAGCCAGCTGCCAGATCAGCCGCCCGTCCCAGTGCCCCGGCGGCTTCCCCTGGCCGAAGTCCACAAACTCCTGGATCTGCCGCCGGAGCCCGCGGTTGCCCTTGCTGCCCGGACCGGCCTTCCCAAGAAACAGGACGTCCGCGTCCTCAACCCATTCCTCCGCCAGGACCGCCTGGGACACAGACGGGTTCTTCCGCTTGAAGGTCCCGGCGGTGCTCTGGGCCAGGAACACCGGTTCAAAGCCTGCGGGGAGCAGCACCGCGAAGATTCCCTGCCGCTGCGGGATTCGGTTGATCTCCAGCCCCGCGATCGGCCGGAAGCCGGTGAACCCGTCCGCCTGCAGTGCTTTTTTGTTCAAGACAGCGCTCAAACGCCGGCCCAGCGCAGCGCTGCCACGGTGTTCACGGCGGCAGCAAACGCCTCATAGCCCTTGTCCTCCGAGGACCCCTCCAGCCCGGCGCGGTCCAGCGCCTGCTCGTCGGTGTCGCAGGTCAGCACCCCGAAACCGACCGGAGTGCCGGTCCGGACACTGACCTCAGTCAGCCCCTGGGTGGCCGAGGAGCACACATAGTCAAAGTGCGGAGTTCCGCCGCGGACCACGACGCCGAGGGCAACGACGGCGTCAAAGTGCGGTGCCAGCCGCGCGGCAGCCACGGACAGCTCGAACGTGCCCGGAACCCGGATCACCTTCGGCCGCAGCCCCGCATCAGAGGCAGCGCGCAGCGCACCCTCGATCAGTCCGTTCATCACTTCGGTGTGCCAGCTGGCAGCGACAACCGCCACCTTGATGTCAAGGCCCTGGGCCTTGATGCTGCTGACGTCGTTCTCCGGTGCGCCGTGTCCGCTCATGTCTGATGTCCTTCGGTGTGGTGGGGAAAGTTAGCTTTGCTGGACGGGATTGGCCCGCAGCAGGTTGAGGTGGTGGTTCATCCGGTCCCGCTTGGTCTGCAGGTACCGTTCGTTTTCGGCCCTGACCGGCACCTCGGAGGGCACCATCGCTTCCACGGCGACCCCAAACACCTCCAGCCGGTCCCGCTTGGCCGGGTTGTTGCTCAGCAGCCGGATGTGGTCCAGGCCCATCCGGAGCAGGATCTCCGCCGCGGCCTGGTAGTCGCGGGCGTCTACGGGCAGGCCAAGCTGCTCGTTAGCCTCCACGGTGTCCGCTCCGGCTTCCTGCAGCGCGTAGGCCCGCAGCTTGTTCGCCAGGCCGATCCCCCGGCCCTCGTGACCGCGCAGGTACAGCACTGTTCCGCCGTGCAGGCTGATCAGCCCGAGGGCCTGTTCCAGCTGTTCACCGCAGTCGCAGCGGTAGGAGGCAAATACGTCGCCCGTCAGGCACTCCGAATGCAGCCGCACCAGCGGGGTCCCGGGTTCGGGGGAAGTTCCGGGGGCGGAGACAGCCAGGTGTTCCGCACCGGTGCGCGGATCGGTCCAGACCTGGGCGGTGAAGTCACCGTACGCCGTCGGCAGCTGAACTACGGGTCCCGGGACCACGTTTTCGGCGCCCTTCACCGCCGGCCTCCGGCCGATGCCGGCACCGCGGCCAGGTACGCCACCAGGTCATCAATGGAGACCAGGGCCAGCCCATGCTCGTCGGCGAACTCCCGCAGGGCGGGCAGGCGCATCATCGTCCCGTCGTCATGCACCAGTTCGGCAATCACGCCTACCGGTGTGCAGCCCGCCAGCTGCGCCAGCTCAACGGCGGCTTCGGTGTGTCCGCGGCGGGCGCGGACCCCGCCGTCGTGCGCGCGGAGCGGAAAGATGTGGCCGGGACGGTGCAGGTCCGCCGGAGCGGAGGCTGGATCGGCCAGTACCCGGGAGGTCAGCGCGCGGTCGGCGGCGCTGATCCCGGTGCTGGTTCCCGAGGCGGCGTCGCAGGAGACCGTGTAGGCGGTGCCTTTGGCGTCCTGGTTCACCGCTGTCATGGGCGGCAGGTCCAGCCGGTCCGCGTAGCTGCCGGGCAGCGGCACACAGATGACGCCGGAGGTGTACCGGACGGTGAACCCCATCAGCTCCGGGGTCGCGTGCTGGGCGGCGAAGATGATGTCGCCCTCGTTCTCGCGGTCCTCGTCATCAACGACCACGACGGCGCGGCCCGCGGCAACCGCCTCAACGGCGGCGGCGATGGAATCCAGCCGGATGCTCATGACTCCTCCTCGGTTCCGGATGCAGGCGCCGCAAACGCCAGCAGCCGTTCGGCGTACTTCGCCAGTACATCCACTTCCAGGTTCACCGGGCTCCCGGGCTGCAGGGCACCAAGGCCGGTCTCGGCCAGAGTGGTGGGAATCAGCCCGACTTCGAACCACGGCGCCGGGTCCTGCGGCACGCTCACGGCAGTAACGGTGAGGGAGACGCCGTCGACGGCGATCGAGCCCTTCTCCGCGATGTACCGGGCCAGCTGCGGCGGCACACCGAAGCGCAGCCGGTCCCAGCTGCCCAGGTCCTCGCGTTCCAGCAGTGTCCCGACGCCGTCTACGTGCCCCTGCACCACGTGGCCGTCCAGCCGTCCGCCGGCGGGCACACACCGCTCCAGGTTTACCTTCCGCCCGGGTTCCAGCCCGCCGGTGGTGGTGCGGTCCAGGGTTTCGCCCATGACGTCGAGTGAAATGCGGGCTCCGTCGATGGCGGTCGCGGTGAGGCAGACCCCGTTGACGGCGATCGATCCGCCAAGCCCCAGCTCCGCGGACGTGAGCGGAGCATCGATGACCAGCACCTTTCCGGCGCCGGTGGCATCGGGTTCCAGGGAAACTACGCTGCCCTGTTCAGCGACAATGCCGGTAAACACGTCTGACGTCCTTACTCTGGTTCTTCGAAAGGAATAGGTTCAAGGTGCAGCCGGAGGTCCGGCCCCACGGGCACGGCACTGCCGCCGCCGGCAGGATCCCAGCGCCAGCGCTGGATCCGGGCCATGGACGCGATGCCCAGGCCCGCGAACGCCGCGGTGCCCGCGCCCAGCAGCGCCGGAGCGGTGTAGGCCACCAGCTCATCGGCGAGTCCGGCACGGAGGAAGGCGCCAGCCACGGTGCCGCCGCCCTCGACCATCACGTGCCGCACGCCATGGGCATACAGTTCAGCGAGTACGACGGCGGGATCATGCGTCCGGATCTGGACGAACCGGCCGTCGGTTCCCCGGACGGCGGCCTCGGCGGGAACCGGTGTGTGTCCCATGACCGCGCGCAGCGGCTGCTTTTCCGCCGTGCTGCCGTCCGGATTCCGGGCGGTCAGCCGCGGATTGTCAGCTTGGATGGTTCCCGTGCCGGCCAGCACTGCGTCGACCCGCCGGCGCAGATCCTGGGCATCGGCGCGTGCCTCCGGTGAGGTAATCCACTGGCTGGTTCCGTCCGCCGCAGCGGTGCGGCCGTCCAGCGTCTGGGCCGTCTTGACCGTGACGAACGGACGCCGGCCGGCCATCGCGGCTGCCCAGCGGGAATTCAGTTTCCGTGACTCGTCCGCCAGCAGTCCACCCCCAGCCTCCACCCCGCCGGCGGTCAGAGCAGCAGCTCCCCCGGCGGCGTCCTCGTTGGTATCTGCGGCCGCGTACACGACCCGCGCGATACCGGAGCGGAGAATGGCCTGCGAACAGGGTCCCGTGCGGCCGGTGTGGTTGCAGGGTTCCAGGGTGACCACCATGGTCGCGCCATCCACATCGATGCCGGCGGCCGCGGCGGACGCAAGGGCGTCGGCTTCGGCATGTGCAGTTCCTGCCCCGCGGTGAAACCCTGTCGCCAGGACGTCCCCGGACGGGTCCAGGATCACCGCACCCACCAGCGGGTTAGCCCCGCGCACTCCCCGGCGGGCTAACTGGAGCGCCTGCTCCATGGCTGCGCGTTCCGCATCGGAGAAATTCATGGCTACCGCACCGTCGGATCCGGCATGGCGACCTGTACCTGCGGCTTCTCGTTGGCCTTGGCGCGCCACCAGACGAAGAACCCGATCAGTGTGAAGGCCCCGTAGAACAGGTACATGAACGCCGTGGCGTAGTAGCCGGCGCTGAACAGCAGCGGCACGCCCACAATGTCCACGGCCACCCAGATCAGCCAGAATTCGACCCATCCCTTGGCCATGCCGTATGTAGCCAGCAGCGATCCGACGAACGTCCAGGCATCAGCCCACACTGGTTCGTAGGAGCCCAGCATGCCGAAGACGGGTGTCAGTGCCGCGGTACCAAGGATCATTCCCGCCACCAGGCCGATCCGTGCCCTGCCGGAGGCCCACTGTGGCGTGACGGCGTCGGCACCCGAGCTCTTGCTGGCCTGCCAGCGGCGCCAGCCGTACACGGCGACGGCAATGAACATCACCTGCCGTCCGGCCTGGCCGAGCAGGTTCGCGGTGCTGGCGTCGCCAAAGATCGAACCGAGGAAAACGGTGAGCAGCAGTGCGTTGCCGGCGATTCCAACCGGCCAGGCCCAGATTTTCCGGCGCATGCCGCCGAGGGCGCTGAGCAGCCCGAAGATGTTGCCAAGTACTTCGCGCACCAGCAGGGAAGAACTCCCCACGGGGATCTGCGCGTCAAAGAGCCACCGCAAAAAATCCAATGTCGTTCCTTATCCCGTAGCGGCGGCTCCGGGGGTACGACAGTGCGATGCACCGACAGCCCGGGGTACCCCTGCAGGTACGCCGAAGCGTCGGTTCAACAAACTGTACGTGCTTCTCCCATCCAGACTTTAACTGTCGGTACTGGAATTTCACCAGTTCAACCGCACATCCTGCTGAGGGATCCCAGCCTGACGTGCGGGTCGCGGACTATAACCGCCGGTTCGGAATTACACCGACCCCGGAGCACGTTTGTTAATCCATATTCTCACACAGGCGGATTGGGCTGGTTTAACTTTTACGCCGGGTGTCTCAGGCCACGCGCAGGTCGATCTCCCCGGGAGCGCCGCCCCCGGCGCCGAAGACCAGCTGCCGGTTGGCTACCTTGTCCGTGAAGAACCGGTCGTGGCTGACCACCACCACGGCGCCCGGGAAATGCAGCAGCGCCTGCTCCATGACCTGGGTGCTGGAAAGATCCAGGTGGTTGGTCGGTTCGTCGAGCAGCAGGACGGAGGCTCCCGAGAGCAGGCACTGGGCCATGGCCACGCGCGCCTTCTGTCCGCCGGAAAGGTTTCCGATCTTCTGCTTGAGGTCAGCCTCGGAGAACTGGAACATGGCCAGGAACCGGTTCACGGATTTCTTCGTCGCGGTCAGCGCCAGGCTGTCCGGCATCGCGTTGACCGCGTGGGTGACGGTGTCGGCGTCGTCGAGTTCGGCCAGGACCTGGTTATAGGAAACCATCCGGGCGCCGTTCGCCCAGGCTACCTTGCCGGCGTCGGGCGTTTCCTCGCCGGTGAGCACCCGCAGCAGGGTGGTCTTGCCGCTGCCGTTGGCGCCCAGGACCACCAGCCGGTCCCCGCGCTGGATCTCGAAGGACACCCCGCTGAACAGGGTCCTCTCCCCGTAGGACTTGGCCACGTCCTGCACCCGGCACAGGTTGTCCTTCACGTGCAGTCCTGCGTAGATCTCGGTGATGATCTGGTCCACAGGACGCGGCGCACGGGACTTCTTGATCCGCGCGAGCTTCGCACCCAGGGTCCGGCCGCCGGCCTTTGCAGCCTCGCGGCGGTCTGCGATCCCTTCGGCTTCGAAGGCCAGCAGCTCCGATTCGTGCACAAACTGGGAGGCCAGCTGCTTCAGCCGGAACTGCTTCTGGATGACATATTCGGCGAAGTTCCCCGGGTATTCGTGCAGGTGGAAGTTCTCCACTTCGATGATCCGGGTCACCACGGCGTCCAGGAACGCCCGGTCGTGGGAGACGACGACGGCGGCGCCGCGGAAGTCCCGGAACCAGCCTTCCAGCCACTGGACTCCGTCGACGTCGAGGTAGTTGGTTGGTTCGTCCAGCAGCAGCACATCCGGTGCCTGCAGCAGGATCTTGGCCAGTGCGGCACGGTTGCGCCAGCCGCCGGACAGGGCATCAATCGGGCAGGTGCGGTGGGCTTCGCTGAATCCCAGGGTGGTGAGCGCGGCGTCGATCCGGCGCGGATAGTCCCATCCGTCCAGATGGTCCATGGTTTCAAAGAGCTCAGCCTGGCGGCGGATCAGCCGGTCCATGGTCTTCCCGTCCGGATCGGCGCCCAGTGCCGCGTCGATCGAGGCCAGTTCCGCTTCCACGTCCTTGATTTCGGTGAACAGGCCGTCGAGGACTTCGGTCACCGTAGACTCCCCGGCCAGTTCGGAGAACTGGGAGAAGTACCCGATCTTCAGGCCTTCATCCACGCTCACCGTGCCGGAATCAGGTTCGATCTGCTGCAGAATAAGTTTCAGCAGCGTGGATTTGCCCGAACCGTTTTTGCCGATCAGCCCCACCCGGTCCTTAGGCTCCAGACGGAAGAACACCTCCCGGAGGATTTGGTTCTTTTCGAAGCCAACGTTGACGTCCTGCAGCCTGATCAGGCTCATTCGGGGGTGTCCTCTCGGGATGGAAGCAAGCCACTCATCTTATCGGTCCAGCCGTGTCCCCTGTTGCCCGCGGTGGCACCGACGCATACTGGACGCGTTCGGCAGTGAATCCTTACAGGCGCGGGAGGTTCCTTCGATGGAACAGGCGACAACTCTGGTTTCCGGATTGGGGATGGGCGAATCCGCACGCTGGCACGGCGGAGAGTTCTACTTCGCGGACTGGACCGCCGGCACCATCTCGGCCCTGGACGCTGTCGGGAACGTGCGGCGGATCACCGGAGTGCCCTCTTTTCCGATCACCTTTGACTGGCTGCCGGACGGGCGGATGGCCGTCGTCTCCGGGGCTGACGGATCGGTGCTGGTTGAAGTTCCGCACGCGGGGCTGATTCCGCTGGCGGACCTGCGCGGCTTGTCGCCGCATCCCTGGAACGAGATTGCCGTCCACCCCTCCGGCAACGTCTACGTCAACGGAATCGGGCAGGACTACGCGGGCGAGCCGCGGAACAACGGGCTGATCGCCCTCATCCGGCCGGACGGTTCAGTCCAGCAGGTCGCCGGGAACCTGGCGTTCCCCAATGGCATGCTGGTCTCCGCAGACGGGAACACCCTGGTGGTTGCCGAGTCCTACGCCGGACGGCTGAGCTCTTTCACGGTCCGTCCGGACGGGACCCTGGAAGCCGCTGGGACATGGGCCGCCGTGGAGGGCAGCGCCCCGGACGGCATCAGCTGGGATGGCAGCGGCGGCATCTGGTTCGCCGAGGTGCCGGGCGAACGGTGCGTCCGCGTCCAGGAAGGCGGCGAGGTCCTCCAGACAATTGAGCTGGAGGACGGATGCTTCTCCTGCGCCGCCGGCGGTGACGACGGCGGCCTGCTGTTCATGATGACCGCGCAGTGGCCGCAGGTTATGGACCCCGGCTGGGAGAAGACCGGCCGGGTCATGGTGCAGCGGGTTCGGCCGCCGCAGCCCGCCTAGACGGCGCGGCTTACCGCGCTGGCCTGGGCCCGCAGTTTGGCAATCGCCTCATTCGGGTCGGGCGTGCCGTAGACCGCTGAGCCGGCGACGAACACGTTGGCCCCGGCTTCCGCGGCGCGCTCGATGGTGTCGGGGGCGATCCCGCCGTCCACCTGGATGGCGATCGGCAGGCCGGAGCCGCGGACGGCCTCGGCAGCGCGGCGGATCTTCGGCAGCGTCACATCGAGGAACTTCTGGCCGCCGAAACCCGGTTCCACGGTCATGATCAGGAGCATGTCCAGCTCGGGCAGCATGTCCAGGTACGGCTCCACCGGAGTGGCCGGCTTCAAAGCCATGCCGGCCTTGGCACCCCGGGCACGCAGTTCCCGCGCCAGCCGGATCGGGGCTGCAGCGGCCTCAACGTGGAACGTCACTGAGGCCAGCCCGGCTTCGGCGTACGCCGGAGCCCAGCGGTCAGCGTCGGCGATCATCAGGTGGGCATCCAGCGGCAGTCCGCTGACCTCCTGGATCCGCTTCACGACGGGCAGGCCGATGGTCAGGTTCGGCACGAAGTGGTTGTCCATGACGTCCACGTGGACGGCGTCGGCGCCGCTGATCCGCTCCAGCTCCGCTTCCAGGTTCACGAAGTCGGCGGAGAGGATGCTCGGGTTGATGCAGCACTGGCTCACAGGGTCTCCTAGATTTTGCGGCGGACCAGCGCCAGGAACATGGCATCGGTCTGGTGGACATGGGGCCACAGCTGGGCCGTGGATTCGTGCCCGGCCCCAAGGGAACCGGTCAGGCTGACGGCATCCAGTGCGGCTCCGGCGTCCAGCAGCTCAAGGTCGTTGCGCTGGCGCAGCACGTCCGCGACGACGGCCTTGGTCTCGGCGGGGTGCGGAGAGCACGTTACATAGGCCACCACGCCGCCGGGCTTCACGGCGTCAACGGCACTGAGGAGCAGCTCGCGCTGCAGGCTCCCCAGTTCGCCGACGTCGGAGGGCTGGCGGCGCCAGCGTGACTCGGGCCGGCGGCGCAGGGCACCGAGGCCGGTGCAGGGAGCGTCCACCAGGATGCGGTCAAAGGTTTCCGGGTAGTCCTCGGCCACGGTGCGGCCGTCTCCTGTGCGCACGTTCCAGGTCTCCCCGGGAACGGCGTCCAGTGCCTGGCGGACCAGCTGGGCGCGGTGCGGTGCAGGCTCGTTGGCCAGGATCACCGCTCCCTTTTCGTGGGCCAGGGCGGCAAGCAGTGCTGCTTTCCCGCCGGGACCGGCACACATGTCCAGCCACTTCTCGACGCCGTCCTCGTCCGGAGTGACGCCGTCCAGGTCCAGCTCGGCCAGGGCGCGGGCCACCAGCTGCGAGCCGGCGTCCTGGACCCGGGTGGTTCCGGCCCGGACAGATTCCAGCCGTCCGACGTCGCCCGCGGAGAACAGTGCCGAATCCGCGACCAGTTCACCGTCTACCGCTCCGGCTGCCCGGGCCTCGTCCAGGTCCCCGAGCCCGGGCAGGGCGACGAGGTTCACGACGGGCGCGTCATTGTCGGCCCGCAGCAGGTCGTTGATTTCCTCGACGCTGCGGCCGTGGGCCACCAGGGACTGGCGGAGCGCACGGACGATCCATTCGGGGTGGCTCTGCTCGATCGCCGCGCGGCGGATGGCGTCGGTGTCGCCTTCGGTCAGCAGTGCGGTCCACTCCCCCAGGTCCCGTGCAGCGACCTTCCGCAGCACCGCGTTGATCAGGGCAGAAGGCCCGGCGCCGATCACGGCGCGGGCCAGGCCCACGGTCTGGTCCAGGGCCGCATGGGCCGGAACGCGCATGGCCAGGAGCTGGTGGGCGCCGATCCGCAGTGCATCCAGGACAGCAGGGTCCAGCTTCTCCAGCGGGCGGTCCACGCAGCGGGCCAGGATGGCGTCATACGTACCCTGGCCGCGCAGGGCGCCGTAGGCCAGTTCAGTAGCGAACCCGGCGTCGCGCTTGTCCAGCCGGTGCTTGCGGATGCTCTTGGGCAGCACCAGGTTTGCGTACGCGTCCTCGCCGGACACGGCGCGGAGCACTTCGAAGGCGACAAGCCGGGCAGGATCCGCCGCGCGGGTCCGCTGCGACGGCGCGGCCTGGGTATGGCTGCGGACCTTGGGCCGGCTGCGCTCGTGGCCCTTCGCATTGCGTTCGGTGCTGCTCATTCGAAAACCACGTCCTCACGCTGGCCTAGTCCCCGGGCCCAGTCAGGTCCGGGCATCATTTTCTTGCCGGCCGGCTGGACCAGCGTCAGTTCCAGCGCCGTGCTTCCGGTCCCCACCAGGGCTTCGGCTCCGCTGCCGGACCCCAGCCGCACCTGGCCGGGGGCCAGGTCAGTGACATCCGGCCGCGGCACGGCAGCACCGATCTTGAACCGGGCTCCGTCCCACATGGTCCAGGCCCCGGGTTCCGGGGTGACGCCGTTGATCCGCCGCCGGAGCGCCAGGGCAGGCTGCTGCCAGTCCAGGTGTCCGTCTTCGATCGTCAGCTTGGGAGCCAGTGTCACGTCACCGCTCTGCGGAACCGGAACGGCCTTCCCGGCCTGGATCGCGGCGAGGGTCTGCGCGAGCAGCACCGCTCCGCTGTGCGAGAGCCGTTCCAGCAGTTCCCCGCTGGTCAATGACGGGTCCACGGTTTCGGTCAGCTGCCCGAACACCGGTCCCGTATCCAGGCCTTTTTCCAGCAGGAAAGTGCTGGCGCCGGTGATCTCGTCGCCGGCAATAACGGAATGCTGGACCGGAGCTGCTCCGCGCCAGGCCGGGAGCAGGGAGAAGTGCAGATTGATCCAGCCGTGCGCCGGGATGGCCAGGGCCCGTTCGGGGATCAGGGCCCCGTAGGCAACGATCGCGGCGGCATCCGGTGCGAGTTCCGCAATGGCGGCAACGGCGTCGTCGTCGATTTTGTCCGCCCGGATCACCGGCAGGCCAAGCTCTTCGGCGCGGGCTGCGACCGGCGACGGAGTCAGCACGCGCTTGCGTCCCAGCGGGGCATCGGGCCTGGTGAGGACACCGACCACGTCGAAGCCGGCGTCCAGGAGGGCGTTGAGGGAAGGGACCGCCACAGCGGGCGTCCCAGCAAAAAGTACGCGCATCGCCACGCCTGCTTACGCTCCCGTGCTTTGGCCGAAGGTGCCGAAGCTGGACCCGACAGACTGGGCGCGCTGCGTGACGGTGCGTTCGGCAATGGAATCGTAGTCGGCCATGCGGATGGCGCGAAGCGCGGCCTTGCGGTCCTCACCTTCGAGCCGGTCGATGTAGAGGATGCCGTCCAGATGGTCGGTCTCGTGCTGGAAGCAGCGGGCAAGCATTCCTTCGCCCTCCACCGTGACGGGATTGCCGTCCTTGTCCTGGCCGGTGACACGGGTCCAGCGGTACCTGGGGACGGGATAGCCCAGGCCGGGAATGGAGAGACAGCCCTCGACCTGGTCTTCCTGGCGGTCTTCACTCAGTTCCAGGACCGGGTTCACGATATGCCCCGCAGCGCCGTCGATCCGGTACGTGAAGACACGGAGGCTAACGCCCACCTGGGGTGCGGCAAGACCGGCGCCTTCCACGTCCTCCATGGTCTCTTCCATGTCGGCCACAAGCTTGGCGAGCTCCGGACCGAACTCCGTCACTTCCTCAGCGGGGGTCCGCAGGACGGGGTCGCCGATGATCCGAATCGTCAGGATTGCCATCTGGAGTGTGTTCCTTACTCTTATTTCTGTGTAGCGCTAAGTCCTCGTGCTGAACCTAAGTCTAGTTGTGCGCAGGCTGACCGGCGGGAACAGCATGGGCGCCGGAGGCCTGCACTGGCGGCGGAGCGATGGGAAGGAGCGCCCGGCCGGCGGCAGCGACGTCGTAATTTGTCTGCCAGACCCGCCGCAGCGCACAGAATTTGTACCAGTGCTGCGGAAGCACGTCAGGGTTGGCACGCATGGGCCGCACTTCGGTCTGTCCCACCGCGACGCCGAGGAGCAGCGGCTGCTCGCCGTAGGCCCACGGCTCCCATTCCCCCCGCCCCGCGTCGACCAGGGATTCTTCCGCCTTCATGCCGGCGACCAGCTGCATCACGACCTTGTCATCGAGCTGTTTGACCTGGCCGTCGCGGTCGGTGTTTTTGGTCTTGTAGTCGATTAGGCACAGCCGTCCGCCGATGCTGGCGACCAGGTCAAGGGTTCCGGCGTAACCGAGCTCGTGGTTCCAGACGGTGATTTCCGCGGCCAGGGGCTTCACCTGGTAGAGCTGCCACCATTCGTCGAAGCGGTCGGCAAACTGGTGCTCGCCGTTCTCGGCCAGCTTTTCGCGGGCTTCGGCTAGCTCGTGCGGCTGGTCGAGTGCCCGCAGCGCCACCTGCTCGCAGTAAAAGTGGACACGGGTGCCGCGCTCGGCGGCGGCATCGCGGTAGCGTTCGGACGCGCGGGAGGCTTCCTTAACGATGGTCTTCAGCTGCGCCTGGTTGCCGAGGGCCTGTCCCAGGCCTGGATGCTTGACGACGGCGCTGGCCGCCATATAGCTGTGCCAGCCGTCCAGGGAGGTGCTGCCCTGGGCGATGACAGTGGTGATTGAGGGAACCGCAGGAGGTTCGGACAGGGAGCGCGAATACATGCGCCCGAACTCGGTAGTGTGCGCCAGTGCTGGTTCAGTCATATCAACAGTCTGTCACCCGGGTCTGACCTTTAAGCAAAAACAGGCACCGGAGCTGTTCCGGTGCCTGCCTGCGTATTTCTGTGGGCGATACTGGGTTCGAACCAGTGACCTCTTCGGTGTGAACGAAGCGCGCTACCACTGCGCCAATCGCCCTTGCGGGAGTTGCCTTTGAAGTGCTGCAACGTCTAAAGATGCTAGCCCACAATCGTGCCTCGTCAAAACCCGCTTCGGGGTGAATGTGCAAAGCGCGCCGATTGGACGAACTTCGAAACGTCCTATAGAGTTTTTCTTCGTTGGAAAGCGGGAGTTCGCCGCTGGAACACCAACATGCGGACGTAGCTCAGCTGGCTAGAGCACCACCTTGCCAAGGTGGATGTCGCGGGTTCGAATCCCGTCGTCCGCTCGCAAGTCACTGTATTTCCGGCCCTCAAAAAGCTGGTCACGGTGGGGTGGCCGAGAGGCGAGGCAGCGGCCTGCAAAGCCGTATACGCGGGTTCGAATCCCGTCCCCACCTCCACGGTTACATGCACAACCCATTTATGGGCGCGATTGGCGCAGCGGTAGCGCGCTTCCCTGACACGGAAGAGGTCACTGGTTCGATCCCAGTATCGCGCACGAGGTTCAGCACCTTGTGTGTTGGATATTCATTTGCGGACGTAGCTCAGCTGGCTAGAGCACCACCTTGCCAAGGTGGATGTCGCGGGTTCGAATCCCGTCGTCCGCTCTCCTGTACTGAAGGCACCGGAATTCTTTCGGAACCTGTCAGTATCAGGCGCGATTGGCGCAGCGGTAGCGCGCTTCCCTGACACGGAAGAGGTCACTGGTTCGATCCCAGTATCGCGCACTCTGCGGACGTAGCTCAGCTGGCTAGAGCACCACCTTGCCAAGGTGGATGTCGCGGGTTCGAATCCCGTCGTCCGCTCCACTAAAAAGAACCAGGCCCCTCCCGGGCCTGGTTCTTTTTTGTCTTCACATACCGGTTCAGTGCGCTGACTAGGGACAACAGCGTGTTAGATTCGGCGCCATGGGGAAAACGGACGATTTTCACGACATGTACATAGCTGCCTGGAACGAGGGGATGGCAACTGGGGATGCCACACCCGTCTATGCGTTCCTGGCGCCGAAATACCACGGCTGGGTTGGGCAGGACGCCACGTCCATTTCCGAGTTTGAAACTGCCGAAGCGAAGGACGGATTCGCACAGGTAGTCCGGGGAATGCAGGGATCCACCGTCCATGCCAGCCACCGCACCGTGGGGATGCGCGGTGAGGATGAGGCCGTGGTCTTTTACGAGATGAGCTACCGCAGGGACTCACAGGTCATCGCCCGGGCGCTGCTGATGGAATCCTGGCGACGGGTCTCCGGCAGCTGGAAACTGCACCGGGACATTACCGAACTGAATGCGCCGGTCCTGGAACCGGATATTCCCTCAGCTGAATCCATTGGTGCAATCCATCAGGAGGCTTAGCATTGAAGCGAACGGGAGGCGTCAGGGCCTCCCCTGGTGGAAGGGAGGTGATCCGTGTCTGTATTTGACGGGCTCAAAGGCAAGGCCGGAGAGCTGAAGGACAGGGCTACCGAACTTGTGGGCGAAAACGCCGACAAGATCAAGGGCGGCATCGACCATGCGGGGAACTTCGTTGACCAGAAGACCGGCGGCAAGTACTCCGACAAAATCGATGGCTTCCAGGCCAAGGCCTCTGAAGCGGTAGAGAACATCGACCGCAACCAGGGACCGGGCAAGGGACCCGAAACCGGACAGACTCCTCCGGCCGTATAAGTCTCAGAGCACGGCAGAAGGTCCTGGTCCCGCATTCCGCGGGATCAGGACCTTCGTCTTTTAAGCGCCGGTTACGGCTGCAGCTTTGGCTCGGCTTTTGGCTTGGCTTTTGGCTAGGATGCCTCGCCGGTCTGGCCCTCCCGGGCCAGCGCCGTCAGGCGGGAGACGGCACGGAAATACTTCTTCATGTAGCCGCCGGCCATCATTTCCTTGGTGAAAAGCTGGTCGAAGGGAACGCCGCTGGCAAGGATCGGAACGTCCTTGTCATAGAGGCGGTCGGCCAGGACCACAAAGCGCAGCGCCACGGACTGCTCCGAGATGGTGTGAACGTTGTGCCAGGCCACGGCGTCGATTCCATCGATCAGCTGGCGGTAGCGGCTGGGATGCACGTCCGCCAGGTGGGCCACCAGGTCAGCGAAGTCGTCCTCGGCAACAGTCTTCCCGTCAAACTCCGCGGTGATCCGCTCGGCAAGTCCGGCCTCGTCCAGCGGCGGCGGGGATTCCGGCAGGCCGCGGTGGCGGTAATCCTCGCCGTCGATCCGTACGACGTCGAACTGGTCCGCCAGGACCTGGATCTCGCGCTGGAAGTCGACGGCCGCAAAGCGGCCCTCACCCAGGGAGCCGGGCAGGGTGTTGGACGTCGCAGCGAGCTTGACGCCGGCGTCGGACAGTTCCCGCATGAGGCGGGACATCAGGACCGTGTCTCCGGGATCGTCGAGTTCGAATTCGTCGATGCAGACCAGCTTGTAGGCCGAGAGAGCCTCGACCGTCTTGCGGAAGGACAGTGCGCCCACAAGGTTGGTGTACTCCACGAAGGTGCCGAAGGCCTTAGGCCCCTCCACCGCGTGGAAAAGCGAGGCGAGCAGGTGGGTCTTGCCCACACCGAAGCCGCCGTCGAGGTAGAACCCCGCCTTCGTTTCAGGCTTCTTCGCGCCGAACAGCTTGCGGAAGCCGCTGGGGGCGCGAGTATCAACGTTCTGGGCAAAGGCACGCATCGCAGCGACTGCCTCCGCCTGCGAGGGCTGTGCCGGATCCGGGATGTAGCTGTCGAAGGAGACTTCTCCGAATCTGGGCGAGGGGAAGAAACCCTGCAGGAGTTCGTCCGTGGAAACCTGGGGAGTCCGCTTTGTCAGCTGCTCCACTTGTCCTGCTGCGCCCAAACTATCCATCCGATTCTGCTAGGGGTACCTTCATTTGCTGCCGTAGCAACGATACGCCACTGCGGCGGATGAGCAGTCCCCAAGGAAGTTTTAGGACGTGCACATCGTTAGGCTTGGTAGTAAACCTGCCGCCTTACCCAAAGGGGAACATTCATGCCGCTGCCCGCAGATCCGAATCCGAAGTTCGCCGAGTACGCCCATCCGGAAAGGCTCGTGTCCACCGAATGGCTGGCCGCGAACCTGGATTCGCCGGACCTGGTGGTGCTGGAGTCCAACGAGGACATCCTGCTCTACGACACCGGCCACATCCCCGGCGCCCGCAAGATCGACTGGCACACGGACCTGAACGACGCCGATACCCGGGACTTCGTCGACGGCGCAGTTTTCGCCAAGCTCATGGGTGAAAAGGGCGTGAGCCGCGGCTCCACCGTGGTGATCTACGGCGACAAGAGCAACTGGTGGGCTGCCTACGCTCTCTGGGTGTTCACCCTTTTCGGCCACGAAGATGTACGGCTGCTCGACGGCGGCCGTGACAAGTGGATCGCCGAAGGCCGCGAGATGACCACTGACAAGCCTGTAGTCACCGCCGTCGACTATCCCGTCGTCGAACGCAATGATGCTCCCATCCGTGCTTACCTGCCGGATGTCCTGGCCCATCTTGGTACCGGTCCGCTGATCGACGTCCGCTCCCCCGCCGAGTACTCCGGCGAACGGACGCACATGCCGGACTACATGGACGAAGGCGCCATGAAGGGCGGTCACATCCCGACTGCCGTCTCCGTACCCTGGGGCAAAGCCGCAGCCGAGGACGGCACGTTCCGGGACCGCCGGGAGCTGCAGGATCTCTACGGCGGCGAAGCGGGCCTAAAGGAGGGGGACGACGTCGTCGCCTACTGCCGGATCGGTGAGCGTTCCAGCCATACTTGGTTTGTACTCAAGCACCTCCTCGGTTTCGATTCGGTGCGCAACTACGACGGATCCTGGACGGAGTGGGGCAACGCAGTGCGCGTGCCGATCGTCCGGGGAACCGAACCGGGTCCCGCGCCGGCTTCGCGCTAGATCGTTTCCTGCACTCCTCAACCGAAAGCAACTGGTTATATGAGCACCACCGTTCCTTCCTCCGCTGATTCGGCCGTTCCGGCGGCGCTTCAGGAGATTATTGACGATTTTCAGGCCATGACTGAGCCTGAGAGGCTTGAGCTGCTGCTTGAGTTCTCCCGGTCGCTTCCGGCCCTTCCGGCCCGTCTGGCGGACCACCCGGAAATGCTGGAGCAGGTTGTCGAATGCCAGTCCCCGCTGTTCCTGACGGTCGAGGTTGGCGACGGCCCGGAGCATGCCGTTGAACTGTTCTTCTCGGCTCCGCCTGAAGCCCCGACCACGCGCGGATTTGCCGGTGTGCTGCACGAGGGTCTGAATGGATTGTCCGCTGCAGAAATCCTGGCCGTACCGGCCGATGTGCCGGACCGGCTGGGCCTGACCCGGGCGATCACTCCGCTGCGGATGCGCGGCATGTCGGCCATGCTGGGCCGGATCAAGCGGAAGGTGGCAGAGCAGGTGGACGTTGCTTCCGCTGACGCACCTGCGGCCGGACTGGGGAGGTAAGCCGATGGCCGGCAGCAGCAGGAAAAGCGGGCACGGCGCGACGCCGGCCACCCAAGCCCTGGATGCTGCCGGCGTCGCCTACCGGACCCTGAGCTACCACCACGACGCGTCCACGCCGTCGTACGGGCTGGAGGCAGCGGAGAAACTCGGCGTTCCCGAGGAGGCCGTCTTCAAGACACTCATGGTGTCGCTGGAGAACCGTCTTGCGGTGGCTATGGTTCCGGTTGCTGCCATGCTTGACCTGAAGAAGGTCGCGTCCATGCTGGGGGTGCGGAAGGTTTCCCTTGCCGACCGTGCCGAAGCCGAGCGGCGGACCGGTTACGTGGTCGGCGGCATCTCCCCGCTGGGGCAGCGCCACCGCTCCCCTGCGCTTATTGATTCCAGCGCAGAACTGCTTGACGCCATCTACGTATCCGGCGGCCGCCGCGGGTTCGAGATAGAGCTCTCCCCCTTCGACCTGATCCGCCTGACGGAAGCTCAGACCGGGCCGATCGCGGTATACAAGGACTAGCTGCGGATTTTCCGGACGAACTGAACGGTCCGCTCCTGCAGGCGCCGTGCACGCTCGGCCTTGACGAGTTCCGGGTCGGGGTGGATCGGATCCGGCTTGGGCTCGGAGCGGACGTTCTGGGCACAGGAGAAGTTGCTGTGGATCAGCGTTCCCACCGAGTTGCCGTTCTTTCCGGCGGGGCCAGCCTTGGGCGCAACGAACATAAACACGTCGTCGTCGCTTTCCATGTCCTCGCAGAGGGCGCAGAGTGCTTTCTTGCTTGCGGAGACCAGTTCGGGCGCGCGGAGCAGGACAGTGGTGGTTTTGCCCTCCACGTCCAGGACCAGATAGGCGCGCTGGGGCATTTTGTGGTCCCGCCAGCCGTACTGGTCGATGTTCTCCCAGTCGATGGTGTCGAAGTCGGCGGGGAAGTTCACTGCCGCAGTCTGGGACCGGCTGGCGTTGATGAAGGACTTGCGGACGGCAGCTTGGGTTAGGGCTTTCATGTAACAGGCTTTCGTTTCGGGTTGCTCAGGGGGCGCTGGTGCAGGCGGGACGCGGGGGCGCGGTCATCTGGTTTGGCATTGGCAGCACCCGCTTAGGGGATGAAGCTGCAATAGAGGATGTGCGTGCTAGGAGCGTGCCGCACAGCAGGGCCCGAAGCCCACCAGCCCTTCCGCTGCGCTCACGCAGACGGGTACCGAAACGATCATGGAGAAAAGCTTACAGGTCCTGCATTGCCGGATGTGCTCGCCGCCCCCGGCAACGGAGGCGCCGCGGAGGTGTAGGTGTGGCCGGTAGGCGTGGTGATGCGGACGGTGTGCCTCCTGCCGGATCCGGTACGGGCCGGACGCATGCTCCTGATGGTGGTCGCGTTCCACCCGGGTGCTTCTTTGGCGTGGTTACAGGCTTCGCAGAGTCCCTGTCCGTTGGTGTAGCTGGTAGGGCCGCCTTCGGCGCGGGGACGGATGTGGTCGATGTGCCGGATGGGTGCGTCGCACCAGGGTGTGCGGCAGGTCCGGTCCCTCGTGCGGATCATCCGTGCCAGTCCGGCGGGGAAGGCCCGGGCTTTGGATTCCATGGCTGTGAGTTCCCCGTTGAACGGATCGAGGTACAGGCGGCGCAGGCTCACCAAAGACGAAGGCTCCGGCACTGTAACCAATACCGGCGCCAATGCCCGCTCGTGCTTCAGCCCGGCGCCTGCTGGAGTATCCCCGCCGGCTTGCTCCTTGTCCGGTACCCCCAAGGTGTCCCGCAGCGGTTGGCTGGGTAAGCGCGTACCGGGCGGGGATCCCTGCCGGCGAATACCGGGCGGGGACGCCTGCCGGCTCGTACCGGGCGGGGATGCATGCAGGCGAATACCGGGCGGGGATGCATGCCGGCCTTCCCCGGTACCCAGTGCGGAGCTGATGAGGTTTCGTGCCCAGGCACCGGGGATGGTCCCGTAGCCGGGGAAATACGCCGGTGTATCCGCTTTGGTTTCCGGTGCACCCGGAACACGGTCCCCACCGGTTTGGCGCTGAGGGAACAGGACGTCGGAGAGCAGGGTCCGGTCCGTGATCACGAGCTGCACCTCGACCGGTACCCGGTCCGCTGTGTCCTGGCCGGTGACGCGTTCGACGAGGGTATCGGCCATGATCTGTCCCCGCCCGCGCCCGTCCCCGGATGCACGCAGGGAATCTGCTGCCCGGGACAATGCCGCATACACCGCCACTCCCTGAGCGACCGGCAGCAGACCGGTCAGGTAGGACATGGTGTCCGGCGCCGGGCGGCAGGAGACGTACCGGTCGGAGACGGCTTTGGCGTTGCGCCGGACCTGGGACGCGGGGTCAATGGTCTGGGTGATCGTGCGGATCCGGGCAATGAGTTTCCGGTCGCCGAGGCCTTCCAGGGAGGCTGGGTCCTTGCAGATCAGCTCATCGACCCGGCGCCGGTCTTCCACGTCCAGACAGGCTGTTTCCCGGACCAGGAGCGTGGCCCGCCATTCACTGAGCACCCCGGAAGACAAAGCCGCCAGGGTGTAGGGCATTTCGTGGACCAGTGCCTTGCCGAAACCCAGGTGCCGGCTGCCCCGGTGCGGGGAATCCCGCCTCGCCAGCGCCACCTGCGATCCCACACCGCGGCCAAGATGCTCAGCCGGGACACCGGCACGGGACTGCGCCCGCCGCTGGGAGGCATCAAACGATGCCGCGGCACGGGCCTGCACCGCCGCAGCTGCAGACTTCAGTTCCTCCAGCACCCGCATCAAATCTATGAGCTGCGGGTCTGCCGTTTCTGAAAGATCGGCATCTGCGAGCGCGGTGGAGAAGGCCCTAACGTTCTCTGCTGAAAGCGACGCCGGAGAAACTGTGCTCCAGGAATCTCCGCCGGGTCTACGTCCCCACGCAGCATGGTCGCCGCCTGCAGTCAGACCATCTGGACCCACCGTGAATGATTCGAACATGTGTTCGAGTCTATGAGTCGAAATGGGCTCACCGAAAGACAGACTCCTACGGGTTCCAGTACCTGTTTCGTCGCCTGCGATTCCCCCTCGCCTCCCTTAGGCGAGCCCCCGTGCCTAAGTGGCAGCGTGTCCACCAAACCTGGGCATAACTCCGGTGGCCAACGGCCGGCACTGGAGCAGTGGAGGACAGGAAGACCAACAACCGGCACACCGTCAGGGAGCCTCCGGGAATGCCGGGATCACCAGTGAGCGCCGGGAGTTCTGGATGCGGCGGAGCTGGAAGCGGCACGCCAGCAATAGGATTACGGCGACCGGGCCATTAGCACCCTCAAGCGCCGGAGGCACAACAAGAAGCGGCACCCTAACTAACGGGATTGCGAGCCGCCGGCCAGGACACGTGTCCGGCTCAGAGCCCCGCAACAAGGAACACCAGCGCCAAAAACGCCGGAACGGCCTGGATGAGCGCAGGCCGGAGCATACGGCGGTCTTTCAGCAGCAGCACCACGCCCGCCAGCATCATCGACGCCGCAGCAAACCCGATCAGCGAAGCACCAACAGCTATGTTCCCCCTGGCCAGCAGGAGGACTCCCAGGACTGCACCCACGGCGAGGAAGAGGTTGTAGAAACCCTGGTTGTAGGCGAGCGCCTGGGTGTGGGCTGCCTGTTCCTCGTCCGGGATCCGGAACAGCGCCATGGTTGCCGGTGCCGTCCACCGGATGGACTCCAGCACAAAGATGTAGACGTGGATGGCAGCGGCAATAAACGCGAAGACCGATGCGGCAACGAGCATGGTTCCTCCTACCGGTATCGGAGATCCCTTCCGGTTTCCCTCATGCTCGCATCCGGCACGGTACGCCACAATGAGGTGCCCCAAACCCCAGTTGAGGCACGGTACGCCACATGCGGTGCCGCAAACCCCAGTTGAGGCACCGCAATCCCCGGTGAAGGTCCCTGAACGCCCCTAGCGGTACTCCCCGGGCCTAGCGGTGCTCCCCGGGCCGCCGGGTCCGCCCCAGGGCGGTCCGCAGCCATCCTGAAACGGCGTCTTCCCAGCACACGGGATCGGTGTTGTATTCGCGGGTGTGTCCGCCCTGGGGGAACCGCACGAAGGTCACGAGGTCCGGGTTCTTCTCGGCCAGGTCAGCCGAGGGTCCCACCGGAACAAACTCGTCCCTCTCGCTGTGCACGATCAGCACCGGGGTCCGGATCTCCTCGGCACGGGCAACCCAGTCCATGCTCTTCAGGTCCAGCGGAGCAGCAAGTCCGGTCAGCGTCCGGCCGGCTGCGTTGGAAATCAGCCACTGCCCGAGCCTGCCCACCTGTGCCGGGATCCGGTTCAACCGGGCGTGATGGGCCAAGACCTCCACCCAGTTCACCACCGGACCGTCCAGCACCAGTGCCCGGATGTGCCGGCCCAGCGGGGACTTGTCGGCGGTCTGCAGGGCAATCGCGCCGCCCATGGACCAGCCAAACAGGACAACGTCCCGAGCGCCGTGGTCCAGGGCATAGCGGATGGCTGCTTCGACGTCACGCCATTCGGTCAGGCCCAGGCCGTAGCGCCCGTCCGAGGTGTAGGGCGCTTCGCCGTCGTTCCGATAGGAAATCAGCAGGCTCGTCATGCCGGCACTGCGCGCGGCCCCGAGCCCCCGGATTGTCTCCGTGCGCTGGGCTCCCCTGCCATGCACCATGATGGCCCAGGTATCCGTTGCATCCAGCGAGCGCACCAGCCACGCGGGAGCCTTGCCGTTCTCGACGTCGATCTCCACGTCTTCCTGCGGGAAACCGGCGTCCGACGGCGTCGGATGGATAGTCCCGGACCACCAGCCGCGTACCGCGGTGGCTAGGTCCCCTGAGTAGACGCGTTCGACGTCGCGCTGCACGGTCCCTTCGCGGGGAACGTAGGAGCGGATGGCTCCGATCCGGGCGTAGCCGGTACCGCCGTCAAAATACAGGCCGTAGGAGCCCTCAGCGGTGGTGTCGGCATTGGCCGGAAGGATGATCTGCTGTCCCTCGGGGGTATCAATCACGGCGAGGATTTCGAGGTTCTCATCCCGCGCACGGCGCGGCGTGACAATCTGCCGGGCAAAATACACGGCCAGACCCGACGTCGCGGCCAGGACGGCAGTCGACGCTGCCATTCCCATACCGGCACCGAAGGCAGTCCATTTCACCCAGGATGCGGTCTGGGCTGAGACGGCCTGTACGGGCGCCTCGGAAGCTGAGAGTTGCATGCCTTCATTGTGACTGACTTTGCCGCAGGGGCCGAAAAACCGTGCCGCATCGGGTCCTTCTCACCCGACCGGCGCTGAAGCTAGGCTGGCGGGATGAATCCGACGATCGTGGTGCTGACCGAAGAACCCCTGAATGAAGCAGATGCCCGCAACCTGGGCTACCTTGCCGAAAACAATCCCGTCCGCTTCGAGGTCCTGGTTCCGTCAGATCCGGGACGGAACATGCTCGTGGACGTCCTGGATAACCTCAGCCTCCTCGATTTCGCCGCAGCGTACCGGAACATCGCGGGGCCGCATCGAACGCCCAAGCAGGAAGTGAAAGCAGCGGAGCAGGAACTGGCCGAGTCCCTGGACCTGCTGCGCGGACTGGGGTTCGACGCCGACGGCAGGGTCACCGGCGAGAACCCGGTGCAGGCCGTGGTGGAGGAGGCCACGGACTCCAGCGCCCAGCAGGTCGTCGTGATCACGACACCGCACGCCGTCGAGGACACGTTCCGCACCGACTGGGCCAACGAAGCACAGGAGCGGCTCGGAGTGCCGGTCCTCCACCTGTACTCCGGCTCCAGCTTCATCGGCGATTCGTAGATCGCATCACCGCGAAATTATTGGAGCCCCTGGAACGTTGAGGCGGTTATGAGCGATACAGGAATCAACGCAAGCAAGCCTGAAGGTGCAACCGGGATCCAGGTTCCCGTCCAGAAGTCCGACGACGAGTGGCGCAGCGAACTCACGCCGGCCGAGTACCAGGTCCTCCGGAAGGCCGGAACCGAACGTCCGTACACCGGGGAGTACTGGGACACCAAGACCGAGGGCGTCTACGCCTGCCGTGCCTGCGGTGCGGAACTGTTCACCAGCAACGAGAAGTTCGATTCCCACTGCGGGTGGCCGTCCTTCTTTGCACCGCTGGCCGAAGGAACGGTCCGCTACCTGCACGACCGCTCCATGGGGATGGACCGCATCGAGGTGCGCTGCGCCAACTGCGACTCCCACATGGGCCACCTCTTCGAAGGCGAGGGATTCAACACCCCCACCGACCAGCGCTTCTGCATCAACTCGATTTCCATCAAGCTTGTCCCCAAGGACACCGACGGGAACTGACGCCCGGACGGACACTTGGCGCCCTGCCATTGTGCGCCCCTGCAGCCCGCCGTACGCTCGAATGAGGGTCAAACACGTTTTCGGACCAGCGTACGGCGGGCTTTTTGCGTCCGGTGCGGAGGCCCGAAGACGCCGAGATTTGCGCCAGCCTCGTGAAGAGGCTGCAGCCAAGGAGGAGTAAACCGTCCGGCACAACGCTCGAACGCATGCCAATCCTTGGGAGGTGCATGAGACATGGCGCGGCCAACCATCCTGGATCGGTTCCGGCCGGTCGGGGCACCCGGTCCCTCCGGACCCGTAGGAGTCCCCTCAGCGGACGATGAAGGGTCCGCAGCCGAACTGCTCCCGGTTTTCGAAGCCTTGAAGCCCGACGTCGAAGCGGCGCGGCAGCTCCTTGAAGCGGCCGGGGAACAGGCACGCACCATCCTTTCCGATGCCCGGCGCCAGGCGGACGCCGACGTTGCCCAGGCCCGGATGGATTCCGGTGCGGTCCGGGCCCGGGCCGCCGAACAGGTCTCACAGGAGGCCGCGGCACGTGACCAGGAACGCCTGGACCAGGCCCGGCAACGCGCGGCCAGCATCTCGGCGGGCGCAGCGGGCAGGGTCACCCAGCTGGCCGCAGGGATCGCCGCCTCCGTGATCCAGGACTACCTGGGCCCGGACACCGCCCCGAGGCAGGGCTCATGAGGTCCGACTGGGTGGCGGCAACGGTCCGGGCCAAAGCGATGGCCCGGCGGCGTGCCGGGGCGGGCCTGTGCCGCGAAGCTGCGGCGCAGTCCAGCCTGGACCAGGCCCTGGAAGTGCTCAGCAGCACCTCCTATGCAGCGGACCTGGCGGGAACCACGGACCTGGCGGCAGCCCAGGACGCGACCCGCCGCAGCGTGCTGTGGCAGCTGCGGGTCCTGGCAGGCTGGGTCCCTGTCTCGGGGGCACGCATGGTCCACGCGGCCGGAGCAGCGTTTGAACTGGTGAACATCCTGCTCCTCGCCCGCCGCCTCGCGGAGTCTGCCGACCAGCCCGCCGGCCAGCTCGGAGACCAGGACAGCGCCGGGGACCTCCACCGCAGTGTTCCGCTTCCCGAATACTTCGAACTCGGCGGACTGGCAACCGCTTGGCCGCGGCTTTCCGCTGCCGGCTCGACGGCGGAGCTTGCGGAACTGCTCCGGACCAGCCCCTGGGGTGATCCCGGCAGCCCGGACACGATGCCGGACACCCTGACGGCCGTCTGGCTCCGCCGGCTGGCCGCCGCTGTTCCGCAGGCCCGGAGCTGGGCCGTCGCTGAAGCGGCACTGCTCGCAGCCCGCCGCATCCTGGTCTCGCCGGCAACGGGAACGTCAACGGTGCCGGAGATCCCGGAACGGCTGGGCATGCTGCTGCAGCCCCTGATTGGCGGCACCTGGTCAACAGCGGACGACGTCGCATCCTTCCGCGCTGCCCTTCCGGCGGCAGCCGCTCCGGTACTGGACGGCGTCGAGGACCCCACGGGGCTCTGGCGCGCCGAAGCGGCCCTGCAGGCCCGGGTTGAAGAGGACGCATTCCGCCTGCTGAGGTCGGGGCTGCCCGGCCCGGACACCGCAGTGGGAGCCGTAGCTGTCCTGGCCGTCGACGCGTGGCGGATGCGTGCTGCGCTCGCGGCCGCGTCCGCAGGAGGAGGCAGCGAGGTGCTCGATGCCGTGGCGTGAAACCCTCAGCCCGGTCCGGATGGAACGGGTGGCCGTGATAACCCCCACAGAGAGCAGGCGGGAGGCGCTCACCGAAGTCGCGCGCAGCGCCGCCGTCGAACTGGACCTGCCCTACACCCCGGGCAACGGCCCGGAGGAACTGGACCGGGCAGCGGAAGCCGCCGTGGAAAACGGCCCGGTGTCCGGATTGGTCGGCTGGACGCCGGCACGCCGGCTTCGAGAACTGCAGGGCACACTGGCACCCCTGGGAGCCGGAGTCGTGCCGCTGAAGACCCCCCGGGGCGTGCAGCCCCCCACACTGCTGACCGGCAACGAGAAGCGCTCCCGGCAGGCGCCCAGGCTGTCCCGGCTCCTGGTGGACACGTACACCACCGTTCCGTACGCGGACCTGGATCCGGCCCGGCTGGCCGGGCTGGCGTACGTGGTCATGTTCGGGATGATGTTCGGCGACGCCGGGCAGGGGCTGCTGCTGGTCCTCTTTGGGCTGCTCATGCGCTCCGGCCTGGTCCCGGCGCTGCGTAGATTCCAGCGCACGTGGCTGTTTATTTTTGGCGCGGGGATGGCCGCCGTGTTCTTCGGGATCCTTTACGGAGAATTCTTCGGGCCCACCCACGTCATTCCGGTGCTCTGGCTCGAGCCGGTGGAGAATCCCATCCCGCTGCTGATTGCCGCGCTGATTTTCGGTGCCGTGCTGCTTGCGGGCGCGTACACCGTCGGCACCATCAACCGTGTCCGGGAGGGCGGCTGGGGGTATGCCCTCTATGCCCGCAGCGGGCTCGCCGGAGCCATGCTCTTCCTGGCCGTGGGACTCCTGGCGGGCGGGCTCCTGGCCGGGATACCCGCCATGGTCATCGCCGCTGCCGTGCTGGCCGGGCTGGCCCTCGTGCTGATTTTCATCGGACTCTTCGTGGAAGCCGGAGGCGGTGCCACCGGCGGCGTGCAGGCTTCGGTGGAGCTGGTGGACACGGTCATCCAGCTCGGCTCCAACCTGGTGTCCTTTACCCGCCTGGCGGCCTTTGGCCTTACCCACGCAGCACTGATGTCAATTGTCTGGCAGGGCACGACGGCGCTGTGGCACCCGGACTGGCGTGCCGTCCTTGCCGTGCTGGTGTTCCTCATCGGCAATGCCATCACCTTCGCGCTGGAAGGCCTGGTCGCCGGCATCCAGGCACTGCGGCTGGAGTATTACGAACTTTTTTCCCGCGTCTTCACGGACGAAGGACGGCCCTTCAAACCGTGGAGCCCTGAATTGCCGGAGTCCGGGGCGGACTCCGGCCCATCCCCCGAGCCGCCCGCTGTCTCCCACCCCGAAAGGCAAACGCCATGAATCCCTGGTTTGCCGGAATACCACTGGCACTCATCGTTACCGTCCTGCTCGCCGGAGGAGCACTGTATGTCCTGCGCCGCCGGCAACGCGCCGGCATCAAGGTCATGCTCGGGGTCAACGCCCTGATCATGGCCGGCGCGCTGGCCCTGCTGGCCGCAGCCTTCGCGGCTGCTCCGGCTTCCGCCTCGGGTGGCTCTGCGGAAGCGGCGGTTTCCATGGCCACCGACGGCAGTGACAGTTCCGGTGCCGCCCTGATCGGGGCGGCCATCGCCGTCGCCGGATCCTCCATCGGGGCGGCCATCGCCGTCGCGTACACAGGTTCGGCTGCGCTGGCTGCCATGAGTGAACGGCCGGAGATCTTCGGCCGGGCCATGGTGGTGGTGGGCCTGGCCGAGGGCATCGCCATCTACGGACTGATTATCTCGATCATCCTGATTGGACAGGCGTGACGTCCCCGGATGCCGCCGTCGTGGCGGCCCTGGGGGAACCGGAGGTGCTGGCAGGCTATGAGCTCGCCGGAGCACGGCTGCACGCCGCCCGCACGCCCGTGGAAGCCAGGCTGGCCTGGGAGCACCTGCCCGAGGACACCGCCGTCGTTCTCCTGACACCGCCCTGCGCTGCCGCCCTTGCCGGACTCCTTGACGATCCGGACCGCCCGCTGACGATCACGCTGCCCTCATGAGCGCCCTGCCGCGCAGCGCCGGACCCGCGCTGGAACCTGTCCGCGAAGCCATCCGGCGGGACGCGGAGGAACGTGCACGGGAGGTCGTGGACGCGGCCACCCGGCAGGCTGAGGACATCCGCGGGCGGGCCCGGGAGGAAGCAGACGGCATCCGCAGCCGTTCCGACGCCGACGGCCGTGACGCTGCCCGCACCGAGGCGGCGCTCCGCTCAGCACGCCTGCGCCGGAGGGCAGGAGGAATCGTCCTCTCCCAGGAAGAGGACCTGCGCGAACAGCTGCGCAGCGAGGTCCTTGCGGAGATGGCACAGCTGCGCACCGACCCGCGGTATCCGCGGCTGCTCGATGCCCTGCGGGCCCAGGCACGGACACTGCTCGGCCGGCAGGCGCAGCTGGAAGAAGCTCCGGAAGGCGGAATCATCGGCAGGCTTGGTTCGCGCAGCGTCAATCTTTCACTTCCGGCGCTCGCGGACGCGGCGCTGGAACGGCACGCCGGGGAGGTGCGCACCCTGTGGCAGGACTGAATCCTAAGGATGACGGCCGGGACACCGGACCCCAGACCGCGCGGGTACGGCGTGTCAGCGGACCGCTGGTTGAGGTCAGCGGTCTCGCCGGCGTGTCCATGCTCGAACTGGTCTCCCTGGGTCCGTCCCGGATATCAGCCGAGACGATTGCCATCAACGGGACCGAAGCCACCCTGCAGGCCTATGAATACACCGGCGGCCTGAAGGCCGGCGACGCGGCGGTGGGCACCGGACACCAGCTTTCCGCACTCCTGGGACCCGGCCTGCTGGGACAGGTGTTCGACGGGCTGCTGCGGCCGCTTTCCTCCGCCCCCATGTGGCTGACGGCGGACCGGGAAGCATCGGCCGAAGACCGCCTGGTCCTGGACCGGGAATGGACTTTCGAGCCGCGGGCAGCGGTTGGGGACACGGTCGCCTCCGGAGCCGTACTGGGAACTGTCCCCGGGGCCGGCAGCGTGGAGTACCGGGTCACCGTTCCCCCGGGAATTTCCGGCGAGGTGAGCTTCCTGGCCTCTGGGCAGCTGCGCCCGCTGGACCGCGTTGCAGTGGTGGGCGGACAGGACGTCCCGCTCTCGCAGCGATGGCCGGTGCACCGGCCCCGCCCGGTTGCCGCCCGGCTCTCCGACACGGTCCCCATGCACACCGGCCAGCGCGTGCTGGACCTGATGTATCCCCTGCCGCGGGGATCCGCCGCTGCCGTCCCCGGCGGGTTCGGCACCGGGAAGACGCTGCTGCTGCAGCAGATCGCCAAATGGTCCGACGCCGATGTGATCATCTACGTGGGCTGCGGCGAGCGCGGCAACGAGATGGCCGACGTACTGGACGGCCTGAGCCATCTGGAGGACCCGCGCACCGGCGGCGCGCTCCTGGACAGGACGGTCATCATCGCCAATACGTCCAACATGCCGATGATGGCGCGCGAAGCCAGCATCAATACCGGCGTCACGGTCGCCGAGTTCTTCCGGGACATGGGCTACCACGCGGTGGTCATCGCCGATTCCACCTCCCGCTGGGCCGAGGCACTGCGCGAGTTCGCCAACCGCAACGGGGATCTTCCGGCGGAGGAAGGCTATCCGGCCTCACTGGCTTCGGAGCTGGCGGCGTTCTACGAGCGGGCGTCGCTGGCTACCACGCTGGGCGGGGCGACGGCGTCAGTGACCGTCATCGGCGCCGTCTCACCCCCGGGAGGCGATATGAGTGAACCGGTCACCACCGGGACCCAGCGCTTCGTCCGTTCACTGTGGCAGCTGGACCGGGACCTGGCCTACTCCCGGCACTACCCTGCGGTCAGCTGGCGGGGTTCCTTCTCCCGTGACGCCGAGTCCCTGGGGCGCTGGCACGCTGCCAACGGGGACCCGGAATGGGCCGGACGCCGAGCCCGGGCCGCCCTGGTGCTGGCCGAAGCTGACCGGCTTTCAGCGCTCGCGGAAATCATCGGTGCCGCTTCCCTGCCGGGGCACGAGCAGATGATCCTGCTGGGCGGGCGGCTGCTGCGCGACGGCGTGCTGGTGCAGAACGCGTTGAGCCCCAATGACGGCTACTCCTCCGCCGCCAAGGGCGCCGCCCTGCTGCAGGCGGTGCTGGACACCATCGATGCCTGCCAGCAGCTGGTGGCTTCCGGGGTGCCTGCCTCCAGCGTGGACAGCTATGACTTCTCTCCCCTGCTGCGCCTGCGTGAAGCGGCCGGACCGGACGACGCCGCCGGCGTCAGCGAGCGCGCCGCAGCCTTCCTGGCCGGCCTGAAGGAGCTGCAATGAACCCGGACCCCCGGAACCTTGTCTCCTACAGCGACGTGCGCGAACTGCGCGGGCCGCTGATGATCCTCGGCGAGACCCAGGGGGTGGGCTGGGATGAGTTCGCCACGGTGGAGGTCGACGGCGGCGACGAACGGCACGGGCTGGTCCTGGAAGTCGACGGTGAGGAAACCGTCCTGCAGGTCCTGGAAGGAACCGGAGGGCTGCAGCCGGGCGGCATCTCGGTGCGGTTCCAGGGAAAACCGCTGCACATCCCGGTGGGTCCGCAGTGGCTGGGGCGGGTGTGCAACGGCCGCGGGGTGCCGCTCGACGGCGGGCCGCCCGTCACTTCGGAAACCTCTGAACCCGTGAGCGGCTGGCCGCTGAACCCCGTTTACCGGATACCCCCGCAGGAAGCGGTCATCACAGGGGTGTCCGCCATCGATGCCCTCACCACCTTGGTACGCGGTCAAAAGCTGCCTATCTTCTCTGTCCCCGGCCTGCCGCACCTGACGTTGGCGACCCAGCTTGCGGCGCAGTCACGCACCGGCGGGCGGAACTTCAGGGTGGTCTTTGCCGCGATGGGCATGACCCACGCGGACATCGCGTATGTCAGGGACCGGCTGGAGGAGCGCTCCGCTGCAGGAGAACTGGTGCTCCTGCTCAACGCCGCCGATGATCCCGTGATTGAACGCATCCTCACTCCCCGGATCGCGCTGAGCATCGCCGAGCACCTGGCCTATGAGGAGGGCAGCGACGTGCTGGTCGTCATGAGTGACATGACCAGCTACGCCGAGGCCGTGCGTGAAGTCTCCGCCGCGCGCAAGGAGATCCCTGCCCGGCGGGGTTATCCCGGCTACCTCTACAGCGACCTGGCGACCCTGTACGAACGCTGCGGCCGGGTCCAGGGACGCGAAGGGTCGGTCACCGTGGTGCCGGTGCTGACCATGCCCTCAGGAGATATGACCCACCCGGTGCCTGACCTGACCGGGTATATCACCGAAGGGCAGATAGTACTCTCCCCCGACATCGACGCCCGCGGCATCTATCCCCCGGTGGATGTGCTGTCCTCCCTGTCCCGGCTGATGCGTTCCGGTGCCGGCAAGGGACGGACCCGGGAAGACCACCTGGACGTAGCAGCACAGGTGCTGGCCGCGATGGCCCGTGCCCGGCAGGCCTCGGAGCTGGCCGAGCTCGTGGGGCAGGCAGCGCTGGGTGAGGCTGACCGCGCCTACATTGAGTTCCGCTCCGTGGTGGAGGAGAAGCTGCTGAACCAGGGCCGCGACGAATACCGTTCCCTGGACGAGACCCTGTCCATTGCCTGGACGGCGCTGGCAGTTCTTCCGCGGCGTGAGCTGAGCATGCTCTCCCCCGAGCTGCTGGACCGCTACCTGCCCGGACCGATCGGCGGTGCCCGGCTGTGAGCGGCTCGGGCCGGGCGGCACGGGCAGAGGTGGAGCGCAGGCTCGAAACCGCCCGCCGCGGCGCGGAACTCCTGGACCGCAAGCAGCAGATCCTGCGCATTGCGATCAGCAACCGGAAGGAAAAAGCGGAACAGAGCAGGCTGGCGTGGGAACAGGCTGCCCGGAACGCAGCACTGTGGCTGTCCCGCACCCTGGCCATGGACGGGCTGGGGCGCGTGCACGGGGCCGTTCCGGATTCGTATGCCAAAGCCGGCATCGTCTGGGGAGGCGCGATGGGAATCCGTTACCCCGAGGGCGCCTCAGTCACCCTGCCCGCACCGGTCCCTCCCGCAGGGTCCTCAGCGCTCGCCTTTGCTGCCGCAGCGCATCGGGAAGCGCTCGCCGCCGCCGTGATCCACGCCGCCGACGCGCGTGCGCTGCTGCTGGTCAGCAGGGAGCTGGCCGAGACCCGCACCCGGCAGCGCGCCGTCGAAAACCGCTGGATCCCCCGGCTCGAAGCGGAACTCGAACGCATCCAGCGCAGCCTCGCTGAACAGGAACTCGAGGAAAGCCTCCGGCTGCGCTGGGCGGCGGGGGCCGTCTAGACGAAAACGTCTTCCCACTCGAACGGCGTGATCTCCTGGTTCTCCCAGTCCTGCCGAAGGATGGCGTAGGCAACGGACGCCACGCGGGTACCGTCAGCGGTGGGCCAGCCCAGGCGGTAATGCGCTTCCTTCAGGAACCCGGCACGCAGGAACGTCCTGCGCATCGCGATGTTGTCCTCACGGGTCTGTCCTTCGAACCGGACAATCTCCGGAAACTGGTCGAAGACCATGGCGCACAGTGCCTTCAGCACCTGGACGCCCATTCCGCGGCCACGGAAGTCCTCCGCCAGCCGCAGGTCGAACATAGGGGTGTCCTCTTCCAGATCGTCCAGGACCACCAGTCCGATGCGTTCCGGACCGTTTTCGATCCAGAACCCGATGGAATCCCCGCTCCAGAAACGTCCTTCCTCCACCAGCTTCCTGGCTGACTCCTCAGAATGGGCCGGCATAACGTGGAAGGGGAAACGGTTTGAGGTCAGGAACTGCACCAGCGCCCGGGTCTCGTCGCCGGACTCCGCCATGGGCAGGAAACTAATAGCCATGGCCGAAGTCTAGAAGAAGTCGAGGAGCTCAGCCGAGCCGTTCGATAATCGTGACGTTTGCCTGCCCGCCGCCCTCGCACATGGTCTGGAGCCCGTAGCGGCCGCCGGTCCGTTCAAGTTCGTGCAGCATCGTGGTCATGATCCGGGCTCCCGTAGCTCCGATGGGGTGTCCCAGCGAAATGCCGCCGCCGTTGACGTTGACCTTGTCCAGGTCAGCGTCGAGTTCACGCTGCCAAGCCAGGACCACGGAGGCAAAGGCTTCGTTGATTTCGATCAGGTCCATGTCGGCCAGGGACATGCCGGTGCGCTTGAGGGCGTGTCGGGTTGCCTCGATCGGGGCGCTGAGCATCATTACCGGATCGTCCCCGCGGGCGGAAATGTGGTGGATACGGGCACGCGGGCGCAGGCCGTAGCGCCGCACCGCGTCCCCGGAGGCCAGCAGCAGGACGGCAGCGGCGTCGGAAATCTGCGACGCCGTGGCCGCGGTGAGCTTTCCGCCTTCCCGCAGCGGCGCCAGGGATTCGATCTTCGCCCGGTCCGGGGTACGCGGGCCTTCGTCCGCACGGATCCCGGCCACAGGCAGGATCTCCCGGTCGAAGCGGCCTTCCGTCTGGGCAGCCAGCGCGCGCTCGTGGGAGGCGACGGCGAAATCCTCCATCTCAGCGCGCGAAAGGTCCCAGCGCTCGGCCATCATCTCGGCGCCGATGAACTGGGAGATCGGCTGCGTACCGTACCGGGCTTCCCACCCCGCCGACCCGGCGAAGGGATTGGGGAAGCCCAGCTCGGCAGCGGCAGTATTGGAGTAGCCGATGGGGATGGCGGACATGTTCTGCACTCCTCCCGCCACCACCAAATCAGCCGTTCCGCTCATGACAGCCTGGGCGGCGTAGGACACCGCCTGCTGGCCGGAACCGCACTGGCGCTCCACCGTGGTTCCGGGAACGCGTTCGGAGAGTCCGGCGGCCAGCCACGCCGTGCGGGCGATGTCCATGGCCTGCGGCCCCACCTGGTCAATGGAACCGAGGATCACTTCGTCGAACTCGTCCGATGTGATGCCGGTGCGGTGGACCGCTTCGCCGATGACCGCAGCAGCCAGGTCGGCCGGGTGGATGGCGCTGAGCCCACCGCCGCGGCGTCCCACCGGAGTGCGGATCGCGTCAACAATGAATGCTTCTGCCATGGTGGCTCCCTTGCCCAATAATCTGTGCGGTCTGTGCTGTGCACCACACTAAACCCAGTCGGCCCGCCTCCTGGCACGCCGCGGAAAGCCGGTTTGCGATCGGCGGCTAGAATGGAAAGGCTGTTCCTTGGGCAGCGCCCCACCCACTTCCCACTCCTGAAAGCAGCGGCAGTGTCCTCACAGGTCCAGACTCCCGTCCGTGCGAGCGCCAATCCGGCAATCGGCAAGGAAGCCGCCCGCCGGCGCACCTTCGCCGTCATCTCCCACCCCGACGCCGGAAAGTCCACGCTGACCGAGGCCCTGGCCCTGCACGCCCGGGTCATTGGAACGGCGGGCGCGACAAACGGCAAGGAAAACCGCCGCGAGACGGTCTCTGACTGGATGCAGATGGAGAAGGACCGCGGCATCTCGATCAGCTCCACCGCGCTGCAGTTCGCCTACCGGGACACGGTCATCAACCTGCTGGACACCCCCGGCCACGCCGACTTCTCCGAGGACACCTACCGTGTCCTCGCCGCTGTGGACTGCGCCGTCATGCTGGTCGACGCCGCCAAGGGCCTGGAAACCCAGACCATGAAACTCTTCGAGGTCTGCCGCTCCCGGAACCTCCCGATCATCACCGTGATCAACAAATGGGACCGCCCCGGACTCGACCCGCTGGCCCTGATGGACGAAATCACCGAGCGCACCGGACTGGCACCCATGCCGCTGACCTGGGCCGTGGGCATCGCCGGAGATTTCCGCGGCATCTGGGACCTGCAGAAGGACGAGTTCGTCCGCTTCACCCGGCAGAACTCAGGCGCTTCACTGGCCCTGGAAGAACACTTCACCCCCGAAGAAGCCGAAGCCGCCGAAGGCGACGCCTGGACCGATTCGCTCGGCGAGGCAGAGCTGGTCATCGACGGCCGCGAGTTTGACCGGCAGGCGTTCCTGGACGCGAAGGCCACACCCATCCTCTTCTCCTCCGCGGCACTGAACTTCGGCGTCAAGCAGATCCTGGACACTCTGGTTGACCTGGCTCCGCCCGCCGGCGCCCGCGTGGACGAAGACGGCAACTCCCGCGACGTAGACGCGCCGTTCTCCGGCTTTGTGTTCAAGGTCCAGGCCGGCATGAACAAGGCACACCGCGACCACGTGGCCTTTATCCGCGTCTGCTCCGGCATCTTTGAACGCGGCATGGTCGTCACGCACGCCAACACCGGCAAGACCTTCGCCACCAAGTACGCCCAGCACCTGTTCGGCCGCGAGCGCGAAGTGATCGACCAGGCCTACCCGGGCGACGTCGTCGGGCTGGTTAACGCCTCCGCCCTGCGCGTGGGCGACAGCCTCTACGTCGAAGAGCCGGTCCGCTACCCGCCCATCCCGTTCTTCAGCCCCGAGCACTTCCGCGTCGCCCGGTCCCAGGACCCCAGCCGGTACAAGCAGTTCCGCCGCGGCATCGACCAGCTCGAACACGAAGGCATCATCCAGGTGCTGCGCTCGGACCGGCGCGGTGACCAGGCTCCGGTGCTGGCCGCCGTCGGCCCCATGCAGTTCGAGGTCGTCGAAGACCGGATGAACCAGGACTTCAACGCCCCCATGCGCATGGAGCAGCTCTCCTACTCCATGGCCCGGCTGACTGACGCCTCCGCTGCCGAGGTGCTCAGCAACGTGCACGGAGCCGAAGTCCTCCTCCGTACCGACGGCGCCTACGTGGCCGTGTTCAACGACATCTGGGCCTTGCGCCGGGTGGAGAAGAACCACCCCGATGTTCCGCTGGCCGTGATCGGCACCGAGTCACCCAACAGCCGCGGCTACTAATCCGGTAGAAGTTCCGGGAACTCTGGTTCCGCCAACGTGGCCGACGTAGTTTCTACTCATGCAGGAAAGCGAAAGCGGACCTGGCGGCGAGGAGCGGACGTCGGCTCCTAAGGCCTCGCGCATGGCACCCGCTCTCCCCCGGATTGCCCGCCTGGCCCTGGACTTCCTGGTGCCTGTTGCGCTGTTCTACGCACTGCGTGCGGCCGGCGTGGGGGCCTACGCCGCACTGCTGGCAGGCACGGCTGCCTCAATGGCCGGCTCGCTGGCGGACTTCCTCCGCGTCCGGCGAATCTCACCCTTTACCCTGTATGCCCTGGCGCTGATGGCCCTGAGCACCGTGGTCTCGGTAATCCCCGGGGACGAGAGGTTCCTGCTGGCCCGCGGCGCACTGGTCGTGGGAGTCTCCGGGCTGTGGTTTCTCGTGAGTTCCGTGACCCGGCGGCCGCTGGTCTATGTGATGTCCAAGCCGGTGCTCGAAGGACGGTTCGGGTGGCCGGGGAACTGGGACAGGCTCTTTACTGAACTGCCGCGCTTCCGACGGATCTGGCGGGTGAGCAGCATTGCGTGGGGCGTGGGACTTTGCATGGACAGCGCCCTTCGCATCCTCATGGCCTGGAACCTCCCGGTAGACACGGTCCCGGGCCTGACGACGGCGCTGACGGCAGGAACAGCGCTCGTTCTGGTGGTGGCCGCCAACACCTACTACCAGGTGAGCGGCGCAGCCCGTGCCTGGTCACCGTTTTATGCCGGAGTTGCCGTGGATTACCCGAAGGGCCGCTGGGCCATACGCCGCGACAAAACACAGTAAGCATAAGCATTGCTTACTTAGCCGATTGCTAAGGGTAAGGTTCTTTGATTTCTGGCTACGCTGGGACCATCACTCACTCCCGGTTCGGGAGTCCGTGCAACTGGAAGGTCTCCGCCATGTCGTCCACCGTCTTCAGCTCCCCAGCCACTGAACTCGCCTCTCCCGAATCCAGCGCCGCCTGGCAGCGCCTGAAGAACGCCGCCACGGAGTTCGCGCAGTTCCAGGAACAGGACGGTTCGGTTCCCGCCGAGCACCGCACGGCAGCCGCAGCGCTGCTGGAGACGGTCCGCGATGCCGTGGCCGACCTGGCTCCCGCCTTTCCGCACGACTCCGAGTACTTGCACCTGGTGATCAGCGACCTGGACAGCTGGCTCGAAGCCGGCCTGGGCGTGCCCGACTTCCTCGATTCGCTGCTGGCCTTCCAGCCGCAGCTGGACCGCATCGACGGACTGCTCCACCTGGTGGTCTTCCCGATGTACACGCAGAACGGCTCACGATCCCGCCTGCTCGAGGCCGTGCTGGTGGAAGTCATCTGGCCCGAGTTCATTGCCGGCCTGGAAGCCGGGGAATACTCCAACAAACTCTTCGTTCCGATCCGGTTCCGTGACTTCACCCCGGGCTATGACACCAACTCCGCGGTTCTCTTCCCGGAAACCGTTGCCGTCCGCGAGACTCCCACGTTCACCTGGGGCGCCATCTTCGCCGACCGCGAGGCGGCCCGCTTCCGCCGGGTACTCCGCGCCGCCGCGGAGATCACCTCGCTGGAACTTCCCGAGGCTGCGGCGGACTTCCTGGACAACCAGGAACTCACCGAGGAGACCTTCGTGATGTGGGACCTCATTCACGACCGCACGCACATGCGCGGCGACCTCCCCTTTGATCCGTTCATGATCAAGCAGCGGATGCCGTTCTTCCTGTACTCGCTGGAGGAACTGCGCTGCGACCTGACCGCGTTCCGCGAAGCAGTAAAGATCCAGCATGACGACGACGCCGACCCCAAGGCGCGCAGCACCGCAGCGCTGGTGCAGTACGCGGTGATCTTTGACCGGATCTTCCGCTTCGCCATCACCGGATCCCGGGTGCGCAACTATGACGGCCTCGGCGGACAGCTCCTTTTCGCCTGGATGCACCAGAACCATGTACTGCACTGGACCGACGGCAAACTGAGCATCGACTGGGACGAAGTTCCCGCCGTCGTGATCCGGCTGGGCGAAGAAATCGAGGAACTGTACTGGCGTTCCATCGACCGGCCCAAGACAGCCCACTGGCTCGCTGCGTACACTCTGATTTCAGGCACAGTGACTCCGCACCCGGCATCGCGCTGGGCCAAGGGGCCGGATGCCCTGCCGCTGGACGGCCCGCCGCGCGCGCTCACTGACCAGGTGCTCGACGACGAATTCCCGCTGTCCATGTTCTACGAAGCGCTGTCGAAGAAGATGGCACCGGTCATCGAATCCACCGCCGGAATCACAGGGAGCAGCACACTATGAGCGCAGCCGGAGCCGGGGAAGCATCCGCGCTTGAGGGCTTGAGGGTCCTCGTAGCCGGAGCGGCCTCTGCCTCCGGCACCGCTGTGTGCACCGCCCTGGCCCGCGCCGGAGCCCAGGTGATTGCTGTCGGCTCCAGCGCCGGACGGCTCGATGAATCCCTGGGCCTGGTCGCCGGCGTCGAACTGCGCACCTGCGACCTGAGCCGCCCCGGCGACGTCGCATCCCTGGCCTCCGATATGCAGGGCTACGGCGGGATCGACGGCCTCATCCATCTGGTGGGCGGCTGGCGGGGAGGCGGCACCCTCGAGGACCAGAGCGACGATGACTGGGATTTCCTGCAGCAGAACATCATGACCACGCTGCGCAACGTCAGCCGCAGCTTCGTTGGACAGCTGGCAGCGTCCGAGCACGGGCGCCTGGCCATCGTCTCCTCCACCGCCGTGGAATCCCCCACGCCGGGAAACGCCGGCTACGCCGCGGCCAAGGCTGCGGCGGAGGCCTGGGTCCAGGCCATCGCCGCGCAGTTCAGCGGCACCGGCGCTGCCGCCGTCGTCTTCGTCGTGAAGGCGCTCGTGAATGATGCCATGCGGGCAGGGCAGCCGGAGCGGAAGTTCCCCGGCTATACCGATGTTTCCGAGCTTGCCCGCGCTGCCACCAGCCTGTTCACTGCACCGGCGGGGCAGATCAACGGCAAGCGGATCAACCTGGTTCCGCGCTCCTAAGAACCGATTTCAGCCAAGACCCACCCTGAGAGATACTGATTTTTGTGACTGATTTAGTGACTGATACTGCCTCCCTTCATGATCCCGCCCTGCGTGCTTTCGCCTCGGACAACTACTCAGGCGTCCACCCGGAGATCATTGATGCCCTGACCGCAGCCAACCTGGGCCACCAGGTCGCCTACGGCGAGGATGTCTACACGGCAAAGCTCCGCGAAGTCTTCACCGAACACTTCGGCAACCGGATGCGGGCCTTCCCGGTGTTCAACGGCACCGGTGCGAACGTCATCGGCCTGCAGTCCCTGCTGCCGCGCTGGGGTGCCGTGGTCTGTGCCTCCACTGCGCACATCAACGTCGACGAGAACGGCGCCCCGGAACGTGTGGGCGGAATGAAGCTCCTCACTGTTCCCACCCCGGACGGCAAGCTGACCCCCGAACTGATCGACCGCGAGGCCTGGGGCTGGGGCGACGAGCACCGGGCGCAGCCGCTGGCGGTCTCCATTACCCAGTCCACCGAGCTGGGCACGCTGTACACGGTCGAGGAAATCCAGGCGATCGCCGACCACGTGCACGCACGCGGCATGAAGCTGCACATGGACGGTGCCCGGCTCGGCAACGCTGCAGCCTCCCTGGGCGTCTCGCTCCGTGCGATCACCACGGACGCCGGCGTCGACATCCTCTCCCTGGGCGGAACCAAGAACGGCATGATGTACGGCGAGTGCATCGTCGCGCTGGATCCCGACGCCGCCCCCGGGCTGGACTACCTGCGCAAGATGAATATGCAGCTGGCCTCCAAGATGCGTTTTGTCTCCGCACAGTTCATTGCGCTCTACGGAACGGACCTCTGGCGCCGCTCGGCTTCCACCGCCAACGCCATGGCGGCCCGGCTGCGTGCGGCCGTTGAGAAGATCGACGGCGTGACCCTGACCCAGCCCACCCAGGCCAATGCCGTCTTCGCCACCCTCCCGGCCGGCGTGGCCGATAAGCTGCGGGACCAATTCCGTTTCTACGACTGGGACCAGGCCACCGGCGAAGTGCGCTGGATGTGCACGTTCGACACCAGCGAAGCGGACGTGGATGCCTTCGCCGCGGCCATCGCTTCAGAGGTTTCCGCCGCACGCTGATCCCTGGCCCTGTCGGTCGGGCCCGCCGGTCCGTAAGCTGAAGCCACGTAACGAAAAGGAAACACCGGCGAGCCTGATCGGCAGCAGGCCGGACCGGCCGTAATCTTCGAGGGTGAGTGCGATTGGTGACCTGTCACAGGTGCCCCCCGAATTCCTGACAGCTCTTGGGGCATTGCGCCGAGCCAAGTGCCGGCCTGAACTGCGGCTGGAAGAGATCCCGGCCCCGACCCGGCTGGCCCCGTTTGCGGTGTCGCTGGCTGCCGACGTCGGCATTTCAGGTCCCGTTCCCGCCTCCGCCACGTTCCATGGCCCGGTGGGACCCGTCCTGCCCGAGAGCCAGGAACTGGCCACGGGACGGTTCATCCTCCTCCACGACCCCGAGGGCAGCGCCGTATGGAACGGCACCTTCCGGATCGTCACGTACATCCGGGCCGAACTGGAACCGGACATGGGCAACGACCAGATGCTGGGTTCCGTCGCCTGGACCTGGCTGGTTGATGCGCTCCAGGAACACGGTGCCCGCTACTCCTCAGCCGGCGGCACCGCCACGAGGATCCTCTCCGAGAGCTACGGCACCCTGGCCGGGCGCAGCGACGCCATAGACATCGAGCTGCGGGCTTCCTGGACTCCGGCCGACGCCGACGTGCAGAGCCACCTTGAGGCCTGGTCCGACATGGTCTGCACCTTCGCCGGACTGCCGCCCCTCCCCGAAGGCGTGTCACCGCTGCCGAGGCGGCGCCTGAACTAGCCAATCGTCGCGCGGATTCCCGCGCCTGGCCGCAGGAAACGGTATTCGCGCCGGTACTCGATAGACTGAAGTCCTTATGACCGCGCAAACTTCCGGCAAAACCGCTCCCGAAGCACCGGCAGCCGATCCCGCTGCCGCCGCTCCCCTTCCCGTTCTTGAAACTCCCCGCGACGGAGTACCGCTGGTCATCGACACCGTGGCAGGGCTCGAACGCGCGGCACGTGCACTGGCCGCCGGCACCGGCCCCGCCGGCGTCGATGCCGAACGCGCCTCCGGCTTCCGGTACGGACAGCGGGCGTTCCTGGTCCAGATCCGCCGCGAGGGCGCCGGCACCTGGCTCATTGATCCGGAACCGCTGCGCGACCTGAGCATCATCAACGAAGCCCTCCGCGGGGTTGAATGGATCCTCCACGCGTCCACCCAGGACCTGCCGTGCCTCTCCGAACTGGGCATGTGGCCGGACAAGCTCTTCGACACGGAACTGGCAGCACGGCTGGCCGGACTGCCCCGCGTCGGGCTGGCCGCCGTCATCGAATCCCTGCTGGGTTTCAGCCTGGCGAAGGAACACTCGGCTGCCGACTGGTCCACCCGGCCCCTGCCCGAACCCTGGCTGCGCTATGCCGCGCTGGACGTTGAGGTGCTGGCGGAACTCCGTGAAGAACTCATCAAGGTCCTGGAAGCTGACGGCAAGCTTGAGTACGCCGAGGAGGAGTTCGAGGCCATCCGCAGCGCCGAACCCGCCCCGCCCCGCACCGACCCCTGGCGCCGCACCTCCGGCATGCACCAGCTGCGGGACCGCCGCCAGCTGGCCGCCGTCCGTGAGCTGTGGACTGAACGCGAACAGCTGGCTGAGCGCCGCGACACCGCCCCTGGCCGGCTGATTCCGGACTCCGCGATCGTCGCCGCGGCCCGGGCCATGCCCTCCACCGTTCCGGCGCTGCTCGGCACTCCCGGATTCCACGGGCGCGCTGCACAGAAGGAAGCCCCCCGCTGGCTGCGCTGCATCGCGGCTGCCAGGGACACCGAAGACCTGCCTCCGCTGCATATCCCCACGCACGCGCCGCCTCCCCCGCGGGTCTGGGCACGCAACGACCCAGCCGCCGCTGCCCGCCTGCATACCGCCAAACCGCGCCTGGCAGCCCAGGCGGAACGGCTCAACCTGCCGGTTGAGAACCTTCTGACCCCGGACCACCTGCGCCGCATCGCCTGGCGCCCGCCGACTCCGATCGACCTGGATACCGTCAGCGAGGCGCTGCGTTCCCTCGGTGCCCGGGAATGGCAGATCCGCGAATCGGCGGCCATCCTGACCGTCGCCTTCCTGGACCCCGATCCGCTGCCGGAAAAGGAATAGCTTCAGGGCTGCAGCCGGGCCAGTTTCTCCGGGTTGCGCATGGCGAAGACCCCGGTCACCAGTCCGTCCCGGAAGGAAAGCTGGAACACCGTGGTCACCAGTCCGTCTTCCCGGAAGGCAACGGCAGGCAGCCCGTTCAGCTCGATGAACTCCGGCACCGCCCCCTCGCCGTATTTGGCTGCCAGCCCCAGCAGCAGCGCCGCCACCCGCTCCGGACCGTACACCGGCCGGCGCGCGGCACTGACTTTGCCGCCGCCGTCCGAGACCAGCACGACCTCGGGAGCCAGCACGTCCAGCAGGTCCTGCACCTGCCCGGTCATCGCGGCTTGGAGGAAACGTTCGACGGCGGTCCTGTGCTCTGCCTCGTCCGGCACCGTCCGCGGCAGGCCGGAACGCACCCGTTCCCCGGCCCGGTGCACCAACTGGCGGACAGCAGCCTCCCCGGCACCGAGCGCGGCCGCGATTTCGCGGTATTCGAACCCGAAAACTTCGCGCAGCACAAAGGCTGCCCGCTCCGGACCGTTGAGGCTCTGCATCAGCACCAGCATGGCCGTGGAGACTTCCGCCGCCGTGAGGGCCGCAACCTGCGGGTCTGCCTGCTCCCCGGCGCCCGTGGGCAGCGGCTCAGGCAGCCAGTCTCCGATGTACTCCTCCCGGCGCCGGGCGGACGCCCGGACCGAGTTCAGCGCCTGGCGCGCCGCGGTCCGGGCAAGATAGGCCCGGGGATTGTCTACCGGGTGCCCGACGGCGGAGAAACGCAGGTAGGTTTCCTGGACCACGTCCTCCGCGTCGGCGACGGTTCCCGTGATGTCGTAGGCGATGGTGAAGACCATGCCCCGATGGGCAAGGAATTCGACCTCCCGGGTTAGGCCCATGCCGCCCGCGGCACCGGCTGTGGATTCAGCTTCGGACCCCTCGGCCATGTGTAGGCTCCGCTCTTTCGTGCCTCCCCGCGGATCCACCGCAGCGTCATTCGGCAGATTACCTCTTTCAAGACTGCAGCGGACCGTCCGTGGACATGCAGCCGCCGCGGCGTGAACCCGGGCGTCAGGAACTGCACCGCGCCGTCCCGGCGCCCCAACGAGATGCACTGCGCCTGGAAACCGCTGTCGTGCCGCGGCAGCGGCTCTCCCTCCTGCAGCCGGAGGATGTTGGAGGCAGCTTCGGCGCCCATGGGCATCGCGGTGGCGCAGGTCATCGGCAGGTAGCCATATCCCGGCGCACCAATCACGGCAGCATCCCCGGCTCCGAAGATCCGGTCCTGGCCGGGGACCCGGAGAGAGGAATCCACCACCAGCCGGCCGTCAGCATTGACCGGCAGACCGCTTCGCGCAGCCAGGGACGGAACACCGAACCCCGCGCACCACAGCACCAGGGACGCCTCCGGAAGGTTCTCCGGATCCACTGTGCCGGCATGTACTTCAACGCCTGCCCGGCGGAGGCTCTCCAGCATGCCGCTGCGCGTGCTCTCTGCCAGTTGCGGAACCAATGTCCCGGAGGCATACAGGGTGAGCGGGTTGTCCGGGTATTGCCGGGCGATCTCCGCCGCCATCTCCACGGCGGTCAGCCCTCCCCCGACAACGGCGATCCGTTCCCCGCGCGCCAGCTCCCTGAGCCGCCTCCGTGCCTCACGCGCGCCATCCAGCCGGTCAGGGGCGACGGCGCCGGCGGGGGCCGGGGCGCTTCCGCTGCCCACTGCGTACACCAGGTATTCGTACCCCATCGAGTCACCAGAGGCCAGATGCACGGTCCTCGCCGACGGCTCGATCGCCGCGGCTGCGCCGGCCACAAGCCGCACGGCCGGGTGCAGCAGCGAGCGGTAGTCCTGCGTGGGGTCCGCCCTGCCGCCGGCTGTGAATTCGTGCAGCCGGATCCGTTCGGTGAAGCGGGGATCCGGAGTCAGCAGGACAGTGTCCTGCCCACGTCCGGCCAGCCGGTTCGCTGCCATGACACCGGCATACCCGCCGCCCAGGATGACCGTGGCCGCTGTGGTGGTATCCGTTTGCATTTCTCGCTCCTCGAGTTCGCCTGCACCGGTCGTTCCGGCTGTACATAAGACACCTCCGGACCCCGTTTTGTGACAGCTCGGCAACAATCAGCCCCAAACACCCCCTCTGGCCAGGCACTTTCAGGATTTTCCTAGGAAAGGGCCGTAGGCTCTTGGCTACTATGGACGACCCTTCTCATAAACCCATGCCCTCCTGTGTGCCAGACAATTTGGTTCTAGGGGGGCACCTCAGTTGAATGATTTGTATGAATGGCTCATGATCGGCGTTGGCCTCGTGCTGACTGTCGGTACCGGCCTCTTTGTGGCCTCGGAATTTGCCCTGGTCAACCTCGACCGCAGTGATCTGGAGGCCCGACAGGCCGCCGGGGAAAAGCGTCTTGGTCCCACCATCAAGGCCCTGAAAATTACCTCTACCCATCTTTCCGGTGCCCAGCTGGGCATCACCCTTACCACCCTGCTTTCCGGCTACACCTTTGAACCGGCCATCAGTGCGCTGCTTCGCGGCCCGCTGCTGAGCGTCGGCGTACCCGAGGCAGTCGTCGGCGGTACCGGCGCAGTGATCGCCATTGCCGTTGCCACCCTGCTCTCCATGATCATCGGCGAACTGGTGCCCAAGAACTTTGCCCTGGCACTGCCCAAGGCCACCGCCAAGGTAGTAATTCCGTTCCAGGCACTGTTCACCACCGTCTTCAAACCCGTCATCCTGGTCTGCAACAACACGGCAAATAAGGTCATCCGCTCCTTCGGCATCGAGCCGAAGGAAGAACTCTCCGGTGCGCGCAGCGCCGAGGAACTCAGCTTCCTGGTCCGCCGCTCCGCACTGGAAGGCGTACTCGACCAGGACCACGCGGAACTGCTGCACAGGACACTGCGCTTTTCCGACCACACCGCTGAAGACGTCATGACCCCGCGCGTGCGGATGGTGGGCGTCCAGGCCACGGATACGGCCGAGGACATCATTGCCATCGCCGTGACCACCGGATACTCCCGCTTCCCCGTTCTTGGCCGGGACCCGGACGACATCCTGGGCGTCCTGCACGTCAAGCAGGCCTTCGCGCTGCCGCTGGAGGCACGTGCCACCACGACGGCGGCAGACGTGATGGTCCCGCCGCTGCGGGTCCCCGAATCCATGGGCGTTGACTCCCTGCTGGGCATCCTGCGCAGCCAGGGACTGCAGATCGCCGTGGTGACGGACGAACACGGCGGCACCGCCGGCGTCGTCACCCTGGAAGACCTGGTGGAAGAAATCGTCGGCGAACTCGAAGACGAACACGACCGCGCACGCGTCGGCGTCGTCCGCACCGGCCGCTCGGTCACCTTCGATGCGTCGCTGCGTCCGGATGAACTGCTGGACCGTGCCGGAATCACCGTGCCCGACGGCGAGGACTACGAAACGCTGGCCGGCTTTGTCACGCACTGCCTGGACCGGATGCCCGAACTGGGCGATGAAGTTGAAGTCGACGACGGCGTCCTGCGCGTCGAGCGCGTTCTTGGAACGCACGTTGAGCGCCTGCGCTTCACCCCCAACGCCGGTTCGGAATCACCGCGCAGCGCGCACGACCGCCTGGTCGATACCCTGACGAAGGAAGCCACCCAATGAGTGAGTATCTGCCCGGCATCATCTGGCTGTTCGTGCTGCTGGCCGTCAACGCCTTCTTTGTGGGTGCCGAATTCGCCGTCATCTCCGCCCGCCGCTCCCAGATTGAGCCCAAGGCCGCCCAGGGCAGCAAGGCGGCCAAGACCACGCTGTGGGCGATGGAACACGCCACCCTGATGCTGGCCACCAGCCAGCTCGGTATCACCGTCTGTTCGCTGCTGATCCTCAACGTCTCCGAACCGGCCATCCACCACCTGCTGGAAATCCCGCTGGCGAACACGCCGCTGACGCCGGAGGCCATCAGCATCACGGCGTTCATCGTGGCCTTGCTGCTGGTTACCTTCCTGCACGTGGTGGCGGGCGAGATGATCCCGAAGAACATCTCCTTCTCCGTACCCACCAAGGCAGCGCTGCTGCTGGCTCCCCCGCTGGTGCTCGTGGCCAGGGTTTTCAAGCCCGTCATCTGGACGCTGAACTCCATTGCCAACAGCGTGCTGCGCCTGTTCAAGGTAGAGCCGAAGGATGAGGCGACCAGCACCTACACGCTGGACGAAGTCGCCACGATCGTGGAGCAGTCCACCCGCGAAGGTGTGCTTGACGATGCAACCGGCACCCTGACCAACGCCTTCGAGTTCACCTCGAAGACCGTTGCCGACGTCGAGGTGCCCTTGCCCCAAATGGTCCTGGTCCCGGCCGAGCCCACCCCGGCAGACATCCGGGCGGCAGTGGGCATCCACGGCTACTCCCGGTACATCCTGGCCGACGCCGACGGCGGGCTCACCGGTTACCTTCACCTGAAGGACGTGATGGACCTGCACACGGCGGAGACGTTCAACGCCCCGGTTCCGGCAAAGCGCATCCGCCGCCTTGCCTCAGCGTTCCGCGGCAGCGAACTGGAGGACGCACTGGACACCATGCGCCGCACCGGCGCCCACGTGGCCCGCGTGTTCGACGCTGAGGGCAACACCACCGGTGTCCTGTTCCTGGAGGACATTATCGAAGAGCTGGTAGGCGAAGTGCAGGACGCCACCTCCGCCTAGCATCACCTTCCCCATCCCAAGACCCGGAATCCGCGACGCGCGGGTTCCGGGTCTTGCTGTTTGCACCGGAGTTTGCTGGGCTGGAGTTCGCCTGCGGCGCACGGCTGCAGCCCTTGCAGCCTAAGTTACTGGCGAGTAACATTGGGCGTGAGCTAATCCACATCTCAAAGAGGAGCAGTACGTGAGCCCACAGAGCCGAGCACGGCAGATCAGGGACGTCGTTTTCGTCGACGGCGTCCGCACCCCCTTCGGACGGGCCGGCGAGAAAGGCATGTACGCCGACACCCGGGCCGATGACCTGGTGGTCAAGTGCATCCGCGAACTGCTGCGCCGCAACCCGTCGCTGCCTCCGGAACGCGTTGACGAGGTAGCCATTGCCGCCACCACCCAGTCCGGCGACCAGGGCCTGACCATCGGCCGCACCGCGGCACTCCTGGCCGGTCTGCCCCGTACGGTTCCCGGCTTCGCTATCGACCGCATGTGCGCGGGCGCCATGACCGCCGTGACCACCACTGCTTCGGGCATCGGCTTCGGCGCGTACGACGTCGTGATTGCCGGCGGCGTGGAACACATGGGCCACCACCCGATGGGGGCCGGCGCGGATCCCAACCCGCGCTTCGTCACCGAGCGCCTCGTGGACCCGGCTGCCCTGAACATGGGCAACACCGCCGAGAATCTGCATGACCGTTTCCCGGACATCACCAAGGAACGCACCGACGCTTACGCCGCTGCCAGCCAGGAGAAACTGGCCAAGGCCTACGCAGGCAACCAGATCCAGCCGGACCTGGTTCCCGTTGCCACCAAGAAGGCCGGCGCCGGCTGGACACTCAGCTCGGTTGACGAAGGGCCCCGCCCGGGAACCACGGTTGAAGACCTGGCCACCCTGCGCACCCCGTTCCGCCCGCACGGCCGCGTCACCGCGGGCAACGCGTCGGGACTGAACGACGGCGCCACCACCGCACTGCTCGCGTCCGCGGATGCCGCCGAGGAGCTCGGCCTGCCCGTGAAGATGCGCATGGTGGGCTACGCCTTCGCCGGCGTCGAGCCCGAGGTCATGGGCATCGGACCGGTGCCTGCCACCGAAAAGGCACTGAAGCAGACCGGCCTGTCCATCGAGGACATCGGCCTGTTCGAAATCAACGAGGCCTTCGCCGTGCAGGTCCTCTCTTTCCTGGACCACTTCGGCATTGCCGACGACGACCCCCGCGTGAACCGCTATGGCGGGGCCATCGCCGTCGGACACCCCCTGGCTTCCTCAGGCGTGCGCCTGATGACGCAGCTGGCCCGCCAGTTCGAGGAGGACCCGTCGGTGCGCTACGGCATGACGACCATGTGCATCGGCCTGGGCATGGGCGCCACCGTCATCTGGGAAAACCCCAACCACCCCGATTACAACACCGAGTCCACGGAGGCTTCGAAGTAATGACTGCCACTGATTTCCAGCGCCTCGCCGGGCTCTTCCCGAACGAGGTTGTCACTCACTCCTACGTCTCCGACGTCGAGCTGCCCGGCGGGGCCGGCACCTTCGCCCTCATCACCCTGGACAACGACGTCGACCACTCCCGCCCCACCACGCTGGGCCCGAACACGCTGCTGGAACTCGGCGGCGTGCTGGATGCCCTGAAGGAGCGCGCGGACAAGGGCGAGATCGTGGGCGTCGGCGTGACAGGCAAGCCGCATTACCTCGTGGCCGGCGCCGACCTCTCCGCGGTGAAGACCCTCGGCGAGTACGAGGACGGCGTCGCCATGGCTGCCCTGGGGCACGATGTTTACGCCAAGCTCGGCAACCTGGGCGTGCCCAGCTTTGCCTTCATCAACGGTGTGGCGTTGGGCGGCGGGCTCGAGATCGCCCTGCAGTCCGACTACCGCACGGTCTCTACCGGGGCGGGTGCCCTGGCCCTTCCTGAGGCGTTCATCGGCCTGGTTCCGGGCTGGGGCGGCGTCTACCTGCTGCCGCGCCTGATCGGACCTGAGAACGCCGTCAAGGTCATGATCGAGAACCCGCTGAGCAACAACCGCACCCTGTCGGGTCCTGCTGCCTACAAGCTCGGCGTGGCGGATGCCCTGTTCGAACCGGCCGACTTCCTGGAGCAGTCCCTCGCCTGGGCCTCCCGGGTCATCACGGGTGCGGCGAGCGTCGCCCGGCCCAACGCCGTCGAGCCTTCCGAGGTTGCCGACCGCTGGGATGCCGCCGTCGCTGCCGGCCGTGCCTTCGTCGAGGCGCGTACGTCCAACGCTGCCCCCGCCCCGGCCAAGGTGCTGGACCTGCTGGAAGCCGGCAAGGAGTGGACGCGGGAGCAGTCCCGCGAGGCCGAGTGCGATGCACTGGCTGAGCTAATGCAGACCCCGCAGTTCCAGTCCACCGTGTACGCGTTCCTGGACCTGGTGCAGAAGCGCGGCAAGCGTCCCGCAGGGGCTCCTGACAAGAAGCTGGCGCGCCCGGTGACCAAGGTCGGCGTCGTCGGCGCAGGGCTGATGGCCAGCCAGCTGGCCCTGCTGTTCGCCAAGAACCTCAAGGTTCCCGTGGTGATGACGGACATCGACCAGGCACGCGTGGACAAGGGTGTGGGCTACGTCCACGCCGAAGTGGACAAGCTGCTGGGCAAGGGCCGCATCTCTCCCGACGCCGCCAACCGCACCAAGGCATTGGTCACGGGCTCGGTTTCCAAGGATGTCTTTGCGGATGCCGACTTCGTGATCGAGGCTGTGTTCGAGGAAATGTCCGTCAAGAAGCAGGTCTTCGCCGAGGTGGAGGCCGTGGTCTCCCCCGAGTGCATCCTGGCAACCAACACGTCCTCCTTGTCGGTCACCGAGATGGCTGCCGACCTGCAGCACCCCGAGCGCGTGGTCGGGTTCCACTTCTTCAACCCGGTGGCCGTGATGCCGCTGCTGGAGATTGTGCGCGCCCCGAAGACCGACGACGCCGTGCTGGCCACCGCGTTTGTCCTCGCCAAGCAGCTGAAGAAGACTGCCGTACTGGTCAAGGATGCGGCGGCGTTCGTGGTCAACCGGATCCTGGGCCGGATGTTCGGCGAGATCACCAAGGTGTTCGACGAGGGCACCGACGCCGCCACCGCAGATAACGCGCTGCGCCCCATGGGCCTGCCGATGACCCCGTTCAGCCTGCTGGCCCTGGTCGGCCTGCCGGTTGGTCAGCACGTCCAGGAATCCCTGCACGCTGCCTTCGGCGACCGGTTCTACGTCTCGGAGAACTCGCAGAAGCTGATCGACGCCGGCATCAAGTCGCTGTGGCAGAAGGACGAGGACGGCAAGCCGTACGTGCCGCAGGAAACGCTGGACCTGCTGACCTTCGGCGACTCGCCGTCCACGTCCGAGGAAGTCCTGCGCCGCACGCAGGATGCCCTGGCCGAGGAAATCGGCCTGATGCTGGACGAAGGCGTTGTAGCCGGTCCGGAAGACATCGACCTCTGCGTCATCCTCGGCGCCGGCTGGCCGATGCACCTGGGCGGGATCACCCCGTACCTGGACCGGGTTGGTGCTTCTGACCGCGTGAACGGGAAGCTGTTCAACGCCGGTGCTGTGCCGGCTGCTGTCTAGTTCTTTACCCGTTTGCCCGCTTGGCACGCGCCGGGCGGACCGGAACGGCTGCAATCCTGCCGCCTAACCCGGTCCGTCCGGCGCTTTGCGTCCGCCGTTCTCGGCGTGTCTCAGTTGCGTGCACGGCGGAGCAGGACGGCGGCGGCGAGCAGCACTGCGAAGCACGCCGCAGCTGCCCACCATCTGAATCTCGCGGCAACAAGCTGACGCTCGGAAACACCACGCTCCTTGTCATTCCCTGCTGAGGTCCTGGCCATACGGTCCCTTATGCATGCACCGTGTCATAGCAACACTCTCTGCGTACCAGCTCTCACGATTTTGTGGCCGGCGTCGAACCTTTGGGGAGATAACACTGTTATGGGTCTTTCTCGCCCAACGTTTGGGGAGATATCGCTGTTCTGAGCGGGTCAAAGCAGCGTTACCTCCCCAATGGTTTCGCTGAACCTTCCCTAAAGAGCGTTATCTCCCCAGAGGATGAGGGGGTGATCGCTCTGGGCCCCCTGAGGCGTAGCCTCGACTTGGACCGGACAGCCCGATCGACGGCATCCGGCGTCCGGACAAGCAGGCGCCATGCAAGGATGGGCGGATGGAAACCCAGCCGAACCTGCTTCTTGAGGGACCTCGCGGGCGGCGTCTGTGCCTGGAGCTCGCGATGGAACTTGATTCCGACGTCCGAAGCGCCGTCTTCCATCTTGGGTACGAACTGGACCCCGGAAAAGGAACTTCCACGGTTCTCTTCGCCCTTTCCAGCGGCGGTTCTGAGGCCAGCGCTCCAAGCGAAGAGCCGTCCGTGGGCGACCTGGCGGCGGCGCTTCGATCAATCGATGCGTCCAGCATCACCGAGGAACAACTCGCTGCGGCCCTGCAGAGGGCCGTGGGTACCGCACGGTACTGGCAGGAACCCGACGGGGAAGATGTGCTCGCCGGCCTGCCGGCCATAACGGCAGCCCTCCAGCCGATCGCTGGGCAGATCCTTGCCACCCATACCGGGCAAGCCTGGTCCCAGGAGCATCAGGCGGAGCAGTGGGCCGTGGACTGGCGTTCCGCGGAGGACCCGGCGCCGCTGCCTCGGAATCCGCAGGAGGTGCTGAACAATTGGGCTGAGGGGGTGCGCTCCGAGGAAGCACAGGCTGCACTGGATCGCCCCGAGAGCGTCTACGCCAACATCACGGGAACCTGGTGGTCCTGCCCTCTTGGAATCATCCGGACTGTGGGGGCCATCCCCGCAGCATTGAATCTGGTGGAGGACTCTTTCGGGGAGCAAGAGGCCACAGTGATTCCGGTATACGGAGCTGGGCGGACCTTGGAGATACACACTGCGGAGGACTGGATCTCGCTTTGCCGTGCTTATCCAGTGGAGGTCACTGCTTCCCGCAGACACGACTGGTTTCACACGACTGGCAGGAACGGCCAGTGGGTGATCCCGGATTGGCAGAGGGTTGCCTCGGAATGGGACGCAGTGCATCTGACGACCATGGGCTACCTCAACACGGCCGGCCGGGCACTTGAGGTGCACGCGGACACCGCCACTGTCCTCGCCGGATGGGATCCAGACAGCACACTGTGGCTGACCGACGTCGTCCGCGAAGCAGAGGTGCCGCGGCAGCTCTGGTCCCGGGAGCCCAACGGCGACGTCTGGACCCGGACCGGCTAGCTCCGCACGCGGACAGGGCAGTGTGCCAGAATCATCGCCATGCCACTCTCCCAGTACTCAATGGCCGACGACGTCCTCACGGTGTCCTGGGCATTTCCCGTTCCTCAGCAAGACGTCTGGAACGCGTTCCGCCAGCCCACCCTGTTGTCCCAGTGGCTGGGCAGGGCGACCGAATGTGATCTCAGGCCGGGCGGACGGGTACTGATCGACCACGGGGACGGCTTCGGGCCCAAAAGCCTGGTGCTCACGGCCAATGAGCCGGAGCTCCTGGCCATGACCTGGAACTTTCCGGACGAACCGGAATCACAGCTGGAGTTCAGCCTCGATCCCACGGAGCAGGGAAGCACCCTTGAACTCCGCCATCTCAAGCTCGGCAACCTCACCGGCGCCTATCTCCCGGGCTGGCTCACCCACCTCACGTTCCTTGAAGCAGCTGTCTCCGGGACTCCGCTGCCAGCGGCGCAGTTCTGGCCGCTGCACTCAACGCTTCAAGCGTTGTGCCCTTAGCTCTCCTCACGGGCTGAGCGCCCGTGCGCCAGACCCGTGGGGATGCCGAGGAACGCCGGCTCCGGTGCACTGCAGCACGAGGACGCCGCCGGTTCCGGTTCAGGCGCGGTTCCACAGCAGGACGAAGCCGCTTCCGGTTCAGCAGCGGTGTACGGCTCAGGCGTCCCACAGCAGGAAGCCTCTTCCGCGGCGGAGTCGGTCCCGCAGCTGGCATCGGTGTCGCAGCTGCCGCCCAGATCGGTTGAGCAGACCCCGGTTTCGGGCAGGACAAGTTCCACCTTGTCCGCGGCTTCCTGGTCCCCCGCAAGGGCTGCCGCGATGGAACGAACCTGCTCGTAGCCGGTGGCCATCAGGAACGTTGGCGCCCGGCCGTAGGACTTCATGCCCACAATGTAGAAGTCCTTTTCCGGATGGGCCAGGAGCCGCGCACCGTGAGGTTCCACGGTGCCGCAGCTGTGGAACTCCGGATCGATGAGCGGGCCGAGCTGCCGCGGTGCTTCCACTGCCGGATCAAGGTCCAGCCGGATTTCGCGCAGCATGTCCAGGCTGGGACGGAAGCCGGTAGCAGGAACCAGCAGGTCCACGTCCAGCTGCGTTTCGCCGGACGGGGTGCTTCCCACGACCGTGAGGCTGTCCGCCGCTTTGAACCCGGTGATCGTGAACGAGGTGTGCAGTTCGATCCGGCCCTCTTCGACGAGGGCACGCAACCGGCTGCCCAGGGCGCCGCGGGCGGGCAGGCCGTCCAGGTCTCCGCCGCCATAAACACTGGCCGCCGAGGACCGGCGAATGGCCCAGCTGATCCGGGTGTCCGGCTCCTGCTCGGCCAGCTCCCCCAGCGCCAGCAGACTATTGGCTGCAGAGTGCCCGGCACCGACCACCAGGACATGCCGGCCGGCAAACCGGGCGCGCTCACGGCCGGCTACGTCAGGCAGCGGGACAGTGATGAAGCCTGCAGCGTAGGCCTCCGCTTCGCCTGCGGCAGGAAGCCCCGCCTGTCCAAGCGGGTTCGGGTTGTTCCAGGTGCCGGAGGCGTCGATGATTGCGCGTACCCGGTGTTCACTCACGCTGCCAGACTCATCCCGAATGCGGAGCAGGAACGGGGTGTTCTCCCGTCCGCCGGTTCGGGTCTTGTCCAGTCCTTCCCGGGTGACGGCAACGACTTCGCTGTTCAAATGCAGGGCACCGCTCATCGACGGCACGGCCGCCAGCGGGCGAAGGTACAGTTCGAGGAGTTCGGCCCCGGTCGGCAGCGTGTCGGCGTCCGGTTCCTGCCAGCCGGTGCCCTCGAGCAGGCGGCGTGCGGCGGCATCGACGTCGTACTGCCAGGGTGAGAACAGCCGGATGTGCCCCCAGGCGTTGACGGCCGCGGCCGGTGAGTCGCCGGCTTCGAAGATGATGGGGGTCAGTCCGCGCTCAAGGAGGTGCGCGGCGGCGGCCAGCCCAACGGGCCCGGAGCCGATGACGGCGACGGGGAGCTGGGACAGTGCGGTGTCGGTGTTCTTCGACATGAATTTCCTTCGCGGAGAATGTGGTTCGGGTGCTAGGCGCTTGGAAGAAGATCGGCAATCAGGGACTGGATGCGCGCCTTGATCTCGTCCCGAATGGGGCGGACGGCGTCCACGCCCTGCCCGGCCGGGTCCTCGAGCTCCCAGTCCTCGTAGCGCTTTCCGGGGTAGATCGGACAGGTGTCGCCGCAGCCCATCGTGATGACGACGTCGGACTCCCGCACGGCGTCGGTAGTCAGGACCTTGGGCTGCTCGGCTGACATGTCTATGCCTTCCTCCGCCATGGCCTCGACGGCGGCCGGGTTGACCTGCTCAGCCGGCGCAGACCCGGCGGACCGGACTACGATCCGGTCCTCGGCCAGGGTCCGAAGGTACGCGGCGGCCATCTGCGACCGTCCGGCGTTGTGGACGCAGACAAACAGGACGGACGGCTTGGCAGCTGCTTCGGTCATCGGTTGGCCTTCTCTGCCGGGGTGTCGGCAACGGTGGGGGTGGCTGTGGGCCAGTACTTCTTCTGCGCCCAGAGAGCGGCATAAACGAGGGCGACCAGGACGGGGACTTCGATCAGCGGTCCGACGACGCCGGCCAGCGCCTGGCCGGAGGTCACTCCGTACGTGGCGATGGCAACAGCGATGGCCAGTTCGAAGTTATTGCCGGAAGCGGTGAAGGCAAGGGTGGTTGTGCGTGGATACCCGAGGCCAAGGAGCTTGCCCAGCACCATCCCGGCCACGAACACGACCACAAAGTAGACCAGCAGCGGCAGGGCGATGCGGGCGACGTCGAGCGGGTTGGAGGTAATCTCATCCCCCTGCATCGCGAACAGCAGGACGATCGTAAACAGGAGCCCGTAAAGTGCCCAGGGGCCAATCTTGGGCAGGAATCTGTTCTCGTACCAGTCACGCCCCCTGGCACGTTCGCCGAATGTGCGGGTAAGGAATCCGGCCAGCAGCGGAATGCCCAGGAAAATGAGGACGCTCAGCGTGATGGCCCAGAACGAGAAGTCTGCGCTGGCGGTTTCCAGACCGAGCCAACCGGGCAGAACCTGGAGGTAGAACCAGCCGAGGGCACCGAAGGCGAGGACCTGGAAAACTGAGTTGATTGCCACCAGCACCGCTGCGGCTTCACGGTCCCCGCATGCGAGATCGTTCCAGATCATCACCATCGCGATGCAGCGGGCCAGCCCCACAATGATCAATCCGGTGCGGTATTCAGGCAGGTCCGGAAGGAAGGTCCAGGCCAGGGCGAACATAAACGCAGGCGCCGCCACCCAGTTCAGCACCAGGGACGTGATCATCAGTTTGCGGTCGGCCACAACCCTGCGGGTCTCGCTGTAACGCACCTTGGCCAGCACCGGGTACATCATCACCAGGAGCCCGACGGCGATGGGGAGCGAGACGCCAGCGACGCTCACTGAGTCCAGGGTGGGCGCAATGCCGGGGACGAAACGGCCCAGCAGCAGACCCGCCGCCATGGCAGCGACAATCCAGACGGGGAGGAAGCGGTCAAGGGTGGAGAGCCGGGCGGGGGCCTGGCCGGTTGCAGGCGGCTGGGCGGGGTGGCTCACGAAGCTCCTCGAGGACGGCCATAGCGGGATCATTGATCGAAGGACATCGACACCCTTCGATGTCGAGTATCCGCGCAGATATCGACAAGTGTCAATCTGAGGGCATAATGGTCGGGTGAATGCTGCACAGACCGTCCCCGAAACCGCTGCAGCAGAATGCTGCACGCCGCTGACCCGGGACGTGCTTAGCGCTGAGGACGCGCAGCGGTTTGCCCAGCTGCTCAAGGCCGTCGCCGAACCAACCCGGCTGCGCCTGGTGTCCATCATCGCGGCACAGGAGAACCAGGAAGCCTGTGTCTGTGACCTGACCGAACCAGTAGGGCTGGGCCAGCCCACGGTGTCTCATCACCTGAAGATCCTGGTGGACGCGGGAATCCTGCACCGGGACAAGCGCGGTGTGTGGGCGTACTATTCGATCGTTCCCGGCGCTCTGGAACGGGCTGCAGCAGTACTCTCACCCCGGTAGCGTCTACTCACCGGCGTCCATACCCGTCACCGGTGCGCCGTCACGTTCATAGACCAGGCGGAGCACCCCCGAGGGGAACGACTGCGGGTTCGAGGCAAGGGTGAAGGCTGCAGGAACGCCGGCGCCGTCAGCGAAGATCCGCTTGCCGCTGCCCAATGTCACGGGATACAGGAAGAGATTGAGCCGGTCCAGGATCCCCGCGGCCAGCAGGGCGCCCGCGAGGGCACCGCTGCCCACAACGTGAATGTCCTGATACCGGTCCTTGAGCACTGCCGCCTCTTCCACTGTGGACAGGACGCCAGTTCCCTCCCAATCCGCTTCGTCCAGTGTCCGGGACACCACGTACTTGTCCATGGAATTGAACTTCTCCGCAATCGGGTTGGTGTCTCCGCGCTGCGGCCAATAGCCAGCAAAAATGTCGTAGGTCCGGCGGCCAAGCAGGAGCGCATCCATCTGGTTAATGCCGGCCATGATCGCGCTGCCGGACTCGGCGTCGGCAAAAGCGGCCTGCCAGCCGCCAAGGGTGAAGCCTCCGGAGGGATCCTCATCTGCGCTGCCGGGTCCTTGGTAGATGCCGTCCAGGGTCATGAACAGGTCAAGGGTGATGCTCCCCATGCTGTGCTCCTTACGTCAGTGCCAAACGGATGAGCTTTCCGGTCCTGGGTTCCGCTCCCAGACAGGATAATCTTCCCGACCTCGCCTGAGTCCATGGCCGCGCAACGGCTAGGCTGGCTCAGGCAGCAGCAGCGGCCACCCTGGAGGATATGGCCGAACCCAGAAGCAGGACCCGGAAGGTCCGCTCCGTGGCTTCCTCCAGCAGCATGGCACCCTCCGCAACAGCGCGTTTGAGGTCCATCGGGATGGGAATGATGCCGGCGATGGCGTCGATCCCGGCGGCGTGAACATCCGCAGCGTCCTTGCCGATGGAACCGGCAAATGCCAGCACCGGAACGCCCGCGCGCTGCGCACGGCGGGCCACTTCGGCCGGAACCTTGCCGCGGGGAGTCTGGAAATCAATGGCACCTTCCGCCGTGACCACCAGATCCGCATTCGCGATGTCGGTGTCCAGATCGATGCCGGCAAGCCCGGAATCCAGGAGCAGCTCGAACCTGGGAACCAGCCAGCCACCCACCGCTGCGAGGCCCGCACCGAGGCCGCCGGACGCGCCCGTGCCGGGACCGTTGCGCAGGTAATCCTCCGACGTCCCGGTGGCCTCCGCCAGCAGCCTCGCCCAATTGTCCAGGCCCCGGGAGAGCTCCTCCACCTGGTCCGGGGTCGCGCCCTTCTGCGGCCCAAAGACCCTGGCCACCCCCTGCGGGCCGCACAGGACGTTGTACGGATTCAGCGCCAGCTCCAGCCGGCACGCGGAAAGCCTGGGGTCCAGCCCGGAAAAGTCGACGTGTCCGGCCTGCGCCAGCGCGGCACCGCCGTCGGGCAGGTCATTGCCGTTGCGGTCGAAGATCTTCACGCCGAGGGCTCGGAGGGCGCCCGCCCCGCCGTCGGAGGTCCCGGAATCACCGCAGCCGACTACGATCCGTTCCGCGCCCTGGTCCAGCGCGGCAGAAATGAGCTCGCCGACTCCGCGCGTGGTGGTAGCTCCGGGATCGCGCATATCGGCGGGAACGAGCCGGAGCCCTGCCGCTGCGGCCATCTCGACGACGGCGGTGGGGCGCTCCGCCCGGCCAAGGACGGCGAAGTGCGAGTCGACTGTCCGGCCCACCGGACCGGTGACCCTGGTGCGGACGATTTTTCCCCCTGTCGCACTGGCCAGTGCAGCGGCCGTCCCTTCCCCGCCGTCGGCCATGGGCACCGCGTTGATGCTGACGCCGGGGATGACGCGCCTGATCCCGGCAGAGATGGCCGCAGCCACCTCGACGGCATCGAGGCTTTCCTTGAAACCGGAGGGTGCAACCAGAATCCGCTGCGGAATGGTCATGACCATGATGGACACCTTTTCTTGGGGGTTTTTGGGGGTTTTGTGGGTCAGGGGGAAACGATCACCGGCAGGCCCAGCAGGGGCCATACCGTGAAGCTGAACAGGAGTACGGCCACGGCGCTCATCGGCGCCAGCCAGGCGGAGAGCCGGAGCAGATCGGCCGGTTCGAAGTTTGGCTGGCCCTCCGTTTCGGCGAAGATGGCCACTGGCTTGGCGGAACTCGTCAGGGTGTGGCAGAAGCCTGCGGCAGCCGTGGAGGCGAAGGCGGCGGCCATCGGATCGACGCCCATCGGGGCAGCGGAGGCCACGATGACGGGAATCAGAACAGCAGACCGGGCCGACCGCGACTGGATCGCCAGGTGAGCGGCTGTCGAGACCAGCACGACGGCGACGACGAAGACATAGGGCTTGGCGGCACCGAAGAACTCCACCGGCCCCAGCATCGACGCTGCCAGCCAATCCGCCGCGCCTGTCCTCACCAGGCTGGATCCCAGTGCCAGGGTGGCGGCCATGAAAATCAGCATGGACCACGGAACCTTTTTCAGAGCTACACCCAGGTCCACGGATCCGTAGGCCGGCAGGCACACCACCAGGGCGCCGATGAGGGCCACCAGCGCAGGGTCCAGGCCATGGATCGGCTCGGTGCACCACAGTGCCACCACGGCGCAGAGAAGCAGCAGGGAGCGCTGCTCATCGAGGTCCAGCCGGCCGGTGATCCGCTGTGGGCTGTCCTGCTGCAGGCTGGCGAGGGGAATCCGCAGCGGCTCCCGGCGTTCCTCCCTGCCGGTGAAGAGCCTGAGCACGAGTTCGGCAGCAAGGAAAGAGGCCACCAGTGCCAGCGGCAGTCCGAGCAGCAGCCAGGACGCGAAGTCGAACCCGGGATACCCCGCTGCCTGCAGGATCTGGCTGGTGATCAGGTGCGCGCCGGCGCCCAGAAAGGAACTGACAGCGGAGAGCAGGATCACGGTGGGGAACAGCACGGCCAGCATTTTCACCACCGCGGGACGGTCCTTGAGCACCCGCCGCAGGGTCAGGAAGACCGGCAGCACCAGGGCGGCGCGCCCCGACGTGGCAGGGATGGCGAAGGCCGTGACAATCAGGCCGAGGCAAGTCAGGTGGGCCAGCTGCCGGACCGACCGGGCACCCGAAACGATGAACGCGGCGCCCCGTGCGGCCAGGCCGGTGGACGCCACCGCAGCGGCTATCACGAAGGCAGCCATGAGCAGCCAGATGGTGTCCTCCCCCAGAGCCGCAAAGAGGTCCTCAGAGGGGAGGATTCCACTGATCACCAGTGCGACGGCGGCCCCCAGGGCTACGTACGTATCCCCCACCGGAGAGAAAATCCAGAACCAGACCGCTGCGATGAAGATGCACAGCGTGACCGCGGCGGCCCCGCCGAGGCCCCAGCCGGCGACCGCGTTGACCGCCAGGACGGCCATCAGGCAAAGCGCCACACCCAGCGCGACGGCGGCGGAGGGCTTCAGCACGCCAAGGAACCTTCTGCCGGTTTCAGCGTTCTCCGGCAGGCTGGCACCTTTGGGTGTGGAGGTGTAGAAGACTTCGCTCATGTCAGCCGGTATCCCGCCCCGCGGACAGTTTCCAGGCGGCCAGCGCCGATCTTGGCGCGCAGGGCGCGGACGTAGACGTCCACCACGTTCGACGCGGGGTCAAAGTCCATGTCCCACGCATGGGAAATCAGCTGCTCCCGGCTGAGCACCTGGCCCGGATGGCGCAGGAAGACTTCCAGCAGGGAAAACTCGCGGGCAGTCAGGTCGGCGGTGTCTTCTCCGGTCCGCACCCGCCTGCTGCGCATGTCCAGGACCAGGTCCCCGTGGGTGAGGGTGGATACCGGGGCGGGCTCGGCGTCGTCGTTCAGGCGCAGCCGGACACGGGCAAGGAGCTCGGCGAACTGGAACGGTTTCGTCATGTAGTCATTGGCGCCGCTTTCCAGTCCATGGACGGTGTCTGCTACCGAATCACTGGCTGTCAGCACGATCACCGGGGTCCGGCAACCCTCGCTTCGGAGGCGTTCGAGCACGTCGAAGCCGCTGAGGGTAGGGAGTCCAATGTCCAAAATGATCATGCTGAAACCCCCGGAGCGTGCCAGGAGCAGGGCGCTGGCGCCGTCCTCCACGCAGATGCAGGTGTAGTTCGCGGCCCGCAGGCCTTTCTCGATGAACTCGGCTATCCGGCGGTCATCCTCCGCGATCAGGATCCTGCTCATGGGTTCATATCTTTCTTTGGCTTCGGGCCGTCGGCGGCCTTTTCTGTGCTGCAGGAGGTGCCTGTGTCCGGAGGGAGGGCGGATACTTCACCGGGCGCTTCCGGGGTCGGGATGGTGATACCGAAGGTGGCGCCGTGCCCGGGCGTGCTGCGGACCCAGACCGTCCCATGATGGGCTTCGGCGATGCCGCGCACGATAGCCAGTCCCAGGCCGGCACCGGGGCGGGCGCCGTCGCCTTGATCTGCTGCCTGCCCGCGGTGGAACCGGCCGAAAATGCGGGCAGCTTCCTGCGCGTCCACGCCGCTGCCGCGGTCGGCAACCCAGATGGTGAACCGGCGCGCGGTCCCCTCCTCCTCGAAGCGGGACCCAAGGCTCACAGTGCTGCGTTCCGGGGAATACTGGCAGGCATTCGTCGCCAGCTGCAGCACGGCCTGGGTTATCCGCTGCGCATCCACGCTGATGGTGCCTTCGGCAATTTCCAGGATCGGCCAGCCCCGCGGACCCAGGACCTGCGCCTTGGCTTCGATGTCGAGAAGCAGTGCCGCCGCGTCGGTGGGCCGCGGGACGGCGAACCCGGGGCGGTCTACCTTGGCCAGCAGCAGCAGGTCCGAGACGATCCGGCCCATCCGTGCCAGTTCCCCGTCCACCAGGGCCAGCGTCCGGCTGCGGTCCGCCGCATTGTCCTCCATCAGCTCGAGGTGCCCGCGGATCACGGTGATTGGCGTGCGCAGTTCATGTGAGGCGTCGTCGACGAATGCACGCTGCGTCCGGTAGGCCGATTCCAGCCGGTCAAGCATCATATTGAAGGTCACAGCCAGCGCGGAGATGTCGTCGTTGCCGCGGACCGGCACCCGGGCGGTGAGATCGCTCTCCGAGATTTCTTCGGCAACCCGGCGCACTTCGCGGATGGGTGAGAGGATCTGCCCAGCCACGAGCCAGGCGATCCCGGCGGTCACTGCGAGCCCGCCGAAGGAGACGAAGAAGATGGTCAGGATGGTGTCGGCAACCTCCTCCTGGCGAGGAGCCATATAGACACCGACGATCAGGTGGCCGGTCTCGTCCCCGGAGACAACCGGCAGTCGAACCCAGTGCATCTCCCCCGCACTGGTCTGGGCAATGCCGGAAGCGGCGTCCCCCGAGCGGATGCTGCCCATCAGCGCGTCGTCTTCGGGCAGGTTGTGGCCGTTGGCGGGCGAACCGTTTGCGCCTGCGGCGGTATAGAGGATCCGCTGGCCAACACTGCCCACAATGACTTCATTCGGGGCCGCCGACTGCCGGCTGAGGAAGATCTCCAGCATCTTCTCGATGGAGGTAAAGGGTTCAGCCGTGGTGGGATCGACTCCTTCAGCCGCGAAGGCCCGGAATTCCTGCAGTTCCTGGTTGATGTCCTGATGGGCCTGCGTCCTCGCCTCATTAAGGAGAAGCGACTTCATGGTCAGCAGCACGGCCAGGAGGGTCAGTGCGGTGGTAAGCAGGATCCAGCCGGCGATCCGCCAGCGGGCGGGTACTTTCGAACCCCGCCGTGCACAGGGATTACCGGCCTGAGGACGGTGTTCCGGCACAGGAGGTGCCGTGCGGTCCGGTGCGGGTACGGTCAGTGCCACTAGTCGTCATCCTCTTCCCCGGCGTCGTCGTCATCGATGACGACCGGCGGCAGGACAGGCACGGGTTCCGCGGGAGTGACCGGGGCCGGTGCAGGAACCACCGGTCCTTCCGCAGGCGTGGCCTGCGGCTGCGGCGCCGGGGCGGTGTCCGGATCTGACGGTGCAGGGGCCGGGGGCGCAGGCTCCGCCGGGGCCGTGGGGGAATCGCTTGGCCGCGGTTCCAGTCCGTGGGCAGGCGCCCCGTCAGGACCGGGGCCCAGTTCGACCGGGGTCGCGTCAACCTTGGGAGGTCCGGCCGGAGGCAGGAGCAAGGTCCCGGCTACAGCCAGGAGCACCGGCACCAGCAGCATCGCCCCCAGCAGGAGCACACGTCGCATCGTTTGCATGCCTACATAGTTTCAGGGCTTTATGAGGCCACCGTGAAACGGCGATGAAGAATTCTTCATCTTCGCGGATCGAAGCCGTCCACTGGCACCGAGGCAGGAGCGCTCGGGTTAGGCGGCTTTAATACTCCCGGCGAGCTCTGCGAGCAGGGAGTTTCGTTGCCGCCGTTCCGAACCTTCCTGCCGCGCGCTAGACGTTCAGCGAATCCGTTCCAGTGCAGCAGAAAGGTACGGCGCCGTCCGGCTGGCTTTACAGCCCGCAACCTCATCGGCCGTTCCGGCACAGATGATCCGGCCGCCGTCGTCGCCGCCTGCCGGGCCCATGTCGATCACCCAGTCCGCAGACGCCACCACGTTCATCGAGTGCTCCACCACCACAACCGTGTTGCCTGCGTCCACCAGCCGGTTGAGCTGGGCCAGCAGCAGCTGCACGTCCTGCGGGTGCAGGCCGGTGGTCGGCTCGTCCAGCAGGTAGAGCGTGTGTCCGCGGCGTGCCCGCTGCAGCTCGGTGGCCAGTTTGATCCGCTGGGCCTCACCGCCGGAGAGCTCGGTGGCGGGCTGGCCCAGGCGAAGGTAGCCGAGCCCGACGTCGAGCAGGGTGTTCAGGCTGCGTGCCGCGGCAGGAACGTCGGACAGGAACTCCGCGGCAGTCTCCACCCGCATGCCCAGCACATCCGCGATGCTCTTGCCCCGGTACGTGATTTCCAGGGTTTCCTCGTTGTAGCGCGCGCCGTGGCACTGCGGGCAGGGACCATAGGTCCCGGGCAGGAACAGCAGCTCGACGGCGAGGAAGCCCTCGCCCTGGCAGGTCTCGCAGCGTCCGGCGGCCACGTTGAAGGAGAACCGTCCGGCGGTGTATCCGCGGGCCCGGGCCTCATCCGTGGAGGCATAGAGCTTCCGGACGGCGTCGAACAGTCCCGTGTAGGTGGCCAGGTTGGACCGCGGGGTCCGGCCAATGGGTCGCTGGTCCACCTTCACCAGCCGGTCCAGATGCTCCAGGCCGTCAATGCTGCGGACCTGCACGCCGGGGTCTGCGCGCTCCGGCGCCGCGTCGTCGCCTTCATCTTCCGGCTCGGGCGGAGCCCCGTTGACCTGGGTTCCCACGACCTCTGCCAGCACCTGGCTGACCAGCGTGGACTTGCCGGACCCGGACACACCGGTCACAGCTGTCAGCACGCCGAGCGGGATCTCGGCGTCGAGGTCCACGAGGTTGTGCCGGGTGATGCCCTTAAGGGACAGCCAGCGCTCAGCGCGGCGGCGGGCAGGAGCGGTTTCCTCGGCTTCGCCGAAGAGGAAGGGCCGGGTGGCGCTCTCCGCAACCTCGGCCAGTCCTGCAACCGGACCGCTGTAGAGCACGGTGCCGCCGCCGTCGCCCGCCTGCGGACCGACGTCGACAATCCATTCGGCGCTGCGGACCACGTCCATGTTGTGCTCGACGACGAATACCGAGTTCCCCGCATCCTTGAGTTCCTGCAGGACGGCCAGCAGCGGTTCGGCATCCGCCGGGTGCAGGCCGGCGGAGGGTTCGTCCAGGACATAGACGACGCCGAACAATCCGGACCTCAGCTGGGTGGCGATCCGCAGCCGCTGCATCTCCCCCGGTGAAAGCGTCGGCGTTGCCCGGGACAGGCTGAGGTAACCCAGCCCCAGGGAGATCAGGATTTCGAGCCGGGAAAGCAGGTCCCGGGTAATGGTGACGGCCACCTCGGTGTTTTCGTTGGACGCCGCGGACCGGGACGCCGTGCCCGCTTCCTTGAGCTCCGCTGTCGGCCGGATGACCTCCGCGAGTTCGCCCAGGGTCGCCCCGTTGAGTTCGGCGATGTTCCGGCCGGCGAAGGTAACGGCCAGTGCCTCCGGGCGGAGACCCGCTCCCCCGCAGACGGGACAGGGTCCGGAGACCATGTACGCCAGGACCCGTTCGCGCATCTTCGCGCTGCCCGAATCCGCCAGGGTGTGCAGCACGTAGCTGCGTGCGCTCCAGAACCGTCCCTTGTACGGCTTGGCCACGCGGTCGCGCTGCGGGGTGATGGTGACAACGGGCTGTTCCTCAGTGAAGAGGATCCAGTCGCGGTCCTTTTTCGGCAGCTTCCGCCAGGGCACATCGACGTCGTACCCCAGGTGGATCAGGATGTCCCGCAGATTCTTGCCCTGCCAGGCGCCCGGCCAGGCCGCAATGGCACCGTCCCGGATGCTCAGGTTCGGGTCCGGGACCAGGGATTCCTCGGTCACGGTGTGCGCGATGCCCAGGCCGGAGCATTCGCGGCAGGCACCCGCGGCTGTATTGGGCGAGAAGGCGTCGGAGTCGAGGCTGCCCGGCACGGCATCGGCAGGGTAGGTGCCGCCGCGGGAGAACAGCATCCGCATCGAGTTCGACAGCGTGGTGAGCGTACCGACCGTGGACCGTGAGCTCGCCGTGCCGCGGCGCTGCTGGAGCGCGACGGCGGGAGGCAGGCCAGTGATGGCCTCCACCTTGGGATTGTGGCCCTGGGAGATCAGCCGGCGGGCGTAAGGCGCCACCGATTCGAAGTACCGCTTCTGGGCTTCTGCGTAGATGGTGCCGAACGCCAGGGAGGACTTGCCGGAGCCGGAGATACCGGTAAACGCAACAATGGCGTCGCGTGGAATATCGACGTCGACGCTGCGGAGGTTGTTTTCCCGGGCGCCGCGGACGCGGACCATGCCGTTGCCGGCGGCGCTGATGAGGTTGGGAGCGGACTGGTCTGCTGCAACAGGTTCGGTACTCACCCTCCGACGCTAACAGGGCACCTCTACCGATATGTCCTGCTGCCCACGGTTTCACCATGGGCGTGATCAGCGGCCCCCAGGGCTCCCCGAGCACCGGCCAGGGCTCCCTGCCCGTCGCCCGATACAGCAGGGATTCACGGCGTGAGAGCTGATGACTGGCGGCGGTCAGGGATCGTCCTTTGGGAGAGTCCCGCACCGGGATCCGCACTCACTCTGCGGCCGGAATGGCTATAATTATGGGAGAACGTTTGTCTATGTGCCGGACCCTCCGCTCCCCCCCATAGCATCGTCTTTGCCCCACCTCAGTGATGTAAGTGACCCTAGTGCGTACTGATTCTGATCTCTTAAGGTCGGTAGCACCCGCTCGCCGACCTTCGCCACAGTCCTCCCGCGGCCTGCTCATTGACTGGGATCCCGCGACCTACCGGCAAACACTGGAGCGGTTTGCCGCTGACCGGCCGTTAACACTCCCCCATTCCGAAGCCGAAACCGGCTCTCCGTTTCCCTTCCGTCTCACGGTCTTGGACGCCGATGTTCCGTCGCCGATCATGCTGCACCCGCGCTGGGAGCAGGCGCTGGCGGGCTTCGTTAGGGAACAGGCCCGGGGCGTGCCGCTGGGCGCCGGAAACCGTAACTACAAGGACAGCAACCCGAAGTGTGAGGTCGCCGTAGCCCTCACGCCCCTGCGCGTGCTTGCCGGAGAACGGACCATGGAAGAACTTCAGGCCATCGCCTCCGGGCTGGAACTGCCCTGGCTGCGTTCCTACCTTTCCTTCCACCATGAGACCGCCATCCACTCCGTACTTCGCATGACGCGGGAGGAAACTGCAGCTGCTGTGCGGGAAACAGCCGACGCCGTGGACCGGATCCGGCACGTCGACGGACCGGCCGCCGAGGTGCTCGCGGCAGTACGCCGGCTGCAGCAGCATTTCCCACATGACCGGGGCATCCTGCTGGCCGTCTGCATGAAGCTGATCCAGCTGGATCCCGGGCATGCAGCCGTGATACCTCCCGGGTGCATGCATTCCTATCTGTCCGGCCAGGCAGTGTTGGTTATGGGCACCTCCGATAACGCGTTGCAGGCAGGCCTGACCCAGGAGTATGTGGACCTCTGCGAACTGCAGCATCTGACGAGCGGCGGACAGCCGCAGCCTTCTCCCCTGCCCGTGGTCGACGTCGGCGACGGCCAGCAGCGCATTCCGCTCTGGAGCAACGATTTGGACCTGCGGCGGGTGGTCGTAGGAAGTGGCCAAAAGCCCGTCAGCGTGGGGCCGTTTAGCGTTGTGCTGGCCGCGACGGAACCCGCTGACATCACCGTGGATGGGGCCACGGCGGATTTGGAGCCCGAGGCGAAGATCCTGTACGCCGGGGAGCCCGTCACAGCCACGATCACGGGGCCGTCCCAGATCTTCGTGGCTTCAACGCTCTAGCTGTACACAAACAGCACGGTGTTTACATCTGGGCGAGTCCAGGCCGCTCCTCGGCCAGCGGTGGATTCATCGAGCGCCGCGAAAGCCGCAATGATGCTGGCCGTACCGAAGGCAGCAGCGACGGATCTTGGGCACAGCGTCACTGGACACCCCGGTTCCACGCTGGTTGAGTACGGACATGACACCCCAACCGGCCTCTTCCATCTGGTCTGCCGTGCATGAAGAACGCCGTGCGCTGATTCAGGATCTGGAGAATCTCTCTGCCGCACAGTGGCAGACGCCCTCGCTTTGTCCGGGCTGGGATGTGCACGATGTCCTGGCCCATCTTGTCGATACCGCCAAAACGACCAGGCTGGGTTTTATCCGCCGCCTGCTTGCCGCCCGGATGGATTTTGACCGGGATAACACTGCCGGAGTCTTCCGTGAACGTGCCCAGGACCCTCAAATCACCCTGGCGGCGTTCCGTTCCGTCCAGTCGCGGAAGTCCGGCCCTCCGGTGCCCCTCGCCACCCGGCTGGTGGAAGCCGTGGTCCACGGGGAGGACATCCGGCGGCCTCTGGGCATTGTCCGCACGTACCCCGTTGCGCCCGTCCTCGCGGCGCTGCAGCATCAGCTGAAGACGTCCGTGAAAATCGGCGGCGGCAAGGAGCTGGTGGACGGGCTCCGCTTGGTGGCCACGGACGGCCCCTTTGAACTCGGCAGAGGCGATGAGGTTCGCGGTTCATCGGTGGCGCTCCTGCTGACGGTGTCCGGCAGGCCGGTTCGGGACGATGAGCTCGACGGCGGTGGTTCAGGCGCGCTGCTGAAACGGTGTTCCACTTCCTGAGCCCCTCAGTCTTTGCCGGTCCAGGAACCGCTTGAACAGCGGCCGCCATGTCGCTGTCAGCCCCTGCCCCCGCAGCACAGACTGCCCCTGTACAGCCGGACGGTTTCTCCGCCACAATCAGGGTCATCACGTGGCTGGGCGTTAGGGAGGTACTCGATGTCATTTCAAGCCTATTTGGACACGATTGAACAAAAGACCGGGCTGACTCCCCGCGAACTCCTTGGGATGGCAAAAGCCAGGGGTTTCGACGGCGAGAGTGCCAAAGCAGGCGACATCCTGGCGTGGCTGAAAACGGACTATGGGATTGGACGCGGCCATGGCATGGCCCTGGTGCACGTGATCAGGAATGGCCCGAAGATCGATGCCAAGCACGTGGGCACCACGGGAACGCACCGGGACGAATCGGACATGCTCTGGCTGGACGGGGCAGCGACTAAGCCGTCGTGATTGAAACCCCCTTGATTGCGCCGGGGAACGCAGCCGAGAGGCTGAACCGCCGACGTCCAATAACCGATCCTCCACCGCTCCTGTCGGCTTCCAGTAAATCTAGGGTTCGAGCAGTGCGGCCAGCGGAACCTCCACCACCTCGCCGTTCAGCACACGCGGACACCGCTGGCCAGTGAGCTCAGAGAGGGTGAGCCGGATAAGGGTGCCGTGCGCCACGGCGATGATCCGCTGGCCTGGAAACTGTGAAGCCAAACCGCGCAGAGCGGCGAGTCCTCGACGCGCCACTGCTCTCTCAGGTTCGCCGGTGCCAAGTGCAGCTGTAAACTCCGGTTCGGTCAGTCCGTTCAGGTGCAGCCCTTCTGCCGACCCATAGTCCCTCTCGATCAGCTCCGCCATGGTGCCGGCCGGCTGCAAACCGGCCGCGTCAGCAATAATGTGGGCTGTCTGCACGGCACGCAGCAGCGGCGATGAAACCACCACACTCCACGGATCAGCAGCCAGCAGCAGTCCGGCCGTGCGCGCCTGGGCACGGCCCACACCGTTCAGCGGATTATCGGTGCGCCCCTGCAACCGGCGCTCTTGGTTCCAGTCCGTTTCGCCGTGCCGAACCAGGACCAGCCGTTCCGGGGGCCGGGAAGCACCACTCACGCCGGCACCAGCCTGGGGCGAGCAGCTCCCGCCGCGGGCCCCACCGCATCGGACGCGAACACATGGGCCCGGAGAACCTCCGGCGATACCCGGTCCCCCGGCTTGGGTACCCATCCTGTGACATGCGCCCGCAACGTTCTGCCCTGCCAGTCTGCAGAGACGTCAAACCCGTGCGGTCCGTAGAGCGCGGAGGTCACAACACCGGTCGGTGCCCAGCCGGTGTCGCCGGCGTTGTTCGGGTGCAGCACCAGGTCCATCGGTGACACCGCGGCGGTAACCGCCACGGCACTGTGTCCCAGACCGTCCGCGCCCACGCACGGCCCGGCGTCGAGCCGTTCGCCGGGGATGCTGATGCCCCCCGCGAGCTCGAGCCGTCCCTCCACCCAGGTACCGTCCAGCAGCACGGCATCGCTGACGAAAGACGCCACAAACGTCGACGCCGGATTCCGCACGAGATCCTGGGGTGTGCCAATCTGTTCAATCCGCCCGGCCCGCAGGACCGCCACCCGGTCTGCCAGGGCCAGGGCCTCTGCGCGGTCGTGCGTGACGTGCACCGACGTCAGTCCCTGCTCGCTAGTCAGCGCCTTGAGATCCAGACGGAGTCTGGCCCGCAGCGGTTCATCAAGGGAAGACAACGCTTCGTCCAGGAGGAGGGCCTGTGGAGCGCCTGCGATCGCCCTCGCCAGGGCCACTCGCTGGCGCTGGCCGCCGGAAAGTGCAGCCGGTGCCCGCTCCCCCAGCCCGTCCAGCCCGACCAGTCCCAGTACGCTGCGCACCCGGGCCTCGGCATCTTTGCGGGGCAGGCCCGCCAGGCGCAGCGGATACCCCACGTTCCGGGCCACCGACCAGTGTGGCCAGATCGCGTGATCCTGGAAGACCATACCCAGGTTCCGCTTCTCCGGCGGGACCCAGACGCCGGGCCCTGCCACAGGCCTGCCTCCGAGGCAAAGAGTGCCGCCCTCCGGTTGAACAAACCCGGCGATGCTGCGCAGCAGCGTGGTTTTACCGGAACCCGACGGGCCCAGCAATGCCAGGAACTCGCCGTCGTGCACGTCCAGGTCCACATTGGACAGGCCAACATGGCCGTTGGCGTAGACATGGTGCAGGCCTTGAAGGCTGATCGAAGACATTTATTTTCCCTTCCGGAAGCGGGTGCGCGCTGTACGGCGGGCACCCCAGGCGGCAGTCGCGGCGAGACCCGCGACGCCGACGATCGTGACCAGCAGCGCCAGGGCGGAAGCCGAGTTGTAGTCCCCGGCCTGCTGGAGGTTGAAGATGACCACGCCCAGTGTCTGGGAGCCGGGCGCCACCAGGAGGATGGAAATGGTCAGTTCGCGCACTGCGGTCAGCGCGACGACGACGGCGCCGCTCACTGCCGCGGGCACGCTCAGCCGCAGCGCCACGTCCGCCAGTGTCCGCAGCGGGCCGGCACCGGAGATCCGTGCAGCCTCGTCCAGGGACACCGGCACGGATTCCAGCGGTGCACGCACGGATTGGACCACCAGGGCCAGGAATGCCATGACGTAGGCGCCGAGGATCACCCACGGCGTGTTGAAAATACCCACCGCCGGGGCAATCAGCAGCCAGGCGACAGCCAGGACGAGGCCGGGCAGTGCCTGCGGCAGCATGGCGGTGACGTCCAGTGCGGTGTTGGAGCGGTGTCGGGTACGGGTCAGGAGCGCACCAACACCGAGTCCCAGGACGCCGCAGGCCACCGCCGCACCGAGTGCGAGCATCACCGAGTTGGCGATGCCGGTGAGCGCTCCTGCGCTGGTCACGGCACGGGCGATGTTGGCCAGGGTCAGGTTGTCCCAGGTCAGCGGCACACCGGGAGCGGGCAGCAGTGCCTGCTCTGTCAGCGCCAGCAGCGGCAGGACGCAGACGAGGCCGGCGGTGCACCACAGCAGCGCCGCCGCAGCCCAGCGGGAGGACCCCAGCTGCAGAGGCAGTGCAGACGCTCCGGACCCGCCAAGTTCACTGCCCCCGGGCAGCCGGCGCTGCAGCAGCACGGCCGCCAGGCCCAGGACCAGCAGCACAACGCCGATCGCGGCCACGGCGGGCAGCGGATTGGTCACGGTGCCGGAGGCGAGGTAGCGGTACACCAGTGTGGTGAGCGTGGTGTACCGCTCGGGCAGGCCGATCAGCGCGGGAATGCCAAAGTCGGAGAGGTTAGCGACCAACGTGAGCACGAACGCGGCTACCACGGCCGGGCGCACCAGGGGCAGGGTCACCTGGCAGAACGTTCGCAGCCCGCCGGCACCGCTGATCCGGGCGGCTTCCTCCAGGCTGCCGGGAACCCGGCGCAGCGCTGCACTGATCACCAGGTAGGCCAGCGGATAGGAGTGCACGGCGAGCAGGAACACCACACCGCCGCCGCCGTAGATATCCAGCACCGGGCCTGCGGATCCGGTCAGCGCCATCAGCGCCTTGTTCACGGTGCCAGCCGGGGAGAGCAGCGCCATCCAGGACATCGCCCCAATGAAGGGCGGAATGAGGAACGGCAGCAGGAAGATCCAGCGCAGCACGGTTCGGCCCGGTAAATCGGTCCGGTCAAGGACGACGGCGAGCAGCGCACCGAACGCGGTGGCCAGCGCGGCTGATCCGGCGGCGGAGGAAACGGAGTTCCACGCCGCGGCCAGGACGTCGGAGTCCGTGAGCACATCGGCGTTGGACGGCTGGGCCCCGCGGAATGCAATGACACCGAGCGGGAAGAGCACCAGCAGGGCCAGCGCAGCCCAGACCGCCAACCTGAGCCAGTGCAGTCCGTCGCCCCGGGACCTCTGTCCGGCGGTACTGAGCTGCCGTGCCGGCAGGGAAACGGAATTACTTGAGGAGGTCATTGAACTTTGCGACGGCGCTTGCCTGCTTCTCGGCGATCACCGCGAGGTCCGGATTCAGCAGCTCCAGGTCGGCAAGGGAAGGCGCACCTGAGGGGACACCGGCGTCTTCGCGAACCGGGAGGTAGGACTGCGCCACGGCCAGTTCCTGGCCTTCCTTCGAAACCAGGAACTCCACGAACTCGTTGGCGGCGTCCGGGTTCTTCGAATCATTGAAGACGCCGGCAGGCTGGGAGACGTACGGAACGCCGTCGGACGGGTAGGACAGGCTGAGGGGCGAGCCCTTTGCTGCCAGTTCGCGGGCCACGTAGTCCACCACAATCCCGATGCCCGACGTACCGGCGGCCACGGCCTGCCCAACTGGACCGTTGCTTTCCAGCACGGTCGGTTCGTTCTTGATCAGGTTCTTCAGCCAGTTCTCACCCAGGGCCGGGGTTTCGAGCCAGACGGTGGTGTTGAAGGCAGCGGCACCGGACACGTCCGGGTTCGGCATGGCGATCATGCCCTTGTATTCCTCGTCGGCCAGTTCGGCCCAGGACTCGGGGGCGCTGTCCACCAGTGTGGTGTTGTAGGCGATGACGGTGGGAATAATGCGCGTGCCCACGTAGTAGCCCTCGGGGTCGACAATATCCTGGTTCAATTCTCCGGCGTTGTCGATGTCCAGGACCTGCAGGTCGCCCTCGGCGGCGTACGCCTCGAACGTGGGGACGTCGGCGGCGAGGATAACGTCGGCCTGGATGCCGCCAGTCTCCTTCTCCGTGGCGATCCGGGTCTTCAGCTCCCCAGTGCCGGCGCGGAAGACCTCAACGCTGACCTCCGGATTGACCTCGTTGTAGGCGGCGACCAATTCATCAATCTTGGCCTGCGGCTCAGAGGTGTACACCGTGAGGGTGCCGGTGGCGCCGGCCGCTGTGCTGGAAGCTGTGGCTGCCGGGGAGTTTTCGGCGCCGTCGGCGCTGCCGCTGCATGCGGTCAGGAGAGCCAGCGACGCCAGCGATGCAACTGAGACGACGGCGAGGGCGGGGTACTTAGTGCGTTGCAGCAATGGTTTCTCCTCGGGAATCCGGCAGCAACGGCTGCTGCCGGTATTGGTGGCCAGGTGCACCTGCGGGCACCGGGATGAGATGGGTGGAAGGGCTGGTACCCGCGGCTGGGACAGCCCCGGGGGGCACGGCGGCGTTGGTGAACACCGAGGCTCCGGCGGGCAGAAGCGGCACCGGGACGGCGCTGAAGCTGTTTTCGCCCAGCCGGATGACCGAGAGCCAGCTGCTGTCCAGGCCCTGCACGGTCTCCGGTGGGGCGAAGAGATCCTGACCGTAGGACACCGCCGGGCCGACCCAGACCGGCACACCGCCCAGCCGACCGGACAGAGCATGGTGGTAGTGCCCGCACAGGACGGCGCGGACGTCCGTGCCGGCCAGCACGCCGGCTAGTTCTGCGGGCCTGTCCAGGCCCCGGCCGGCCAGCTGCGGCAGCAATGAATCGATGGGTGGATGGTGCAGGGCCAGTACGGTGCCGTCGGGGGCAGGCTCGGCCAGGACATCATCCAGCCATTGCAGCTGCGCTCCCGTAAGCCGTCCTGCGGGCCGGCCTGGATCATCCGAATCCAGCGTGATGAGGCGCAGTCCTCCCACGAAATGCACGTCGTTACCCGGACCGGGGCCTGTATCTGTCTGCGAACCGGTAAATAATTCTGCCGCCCATGCCCGGGTGCCGGGAACGTCATGGTTACCGGGCAGCACGATGACTGGGCAGCCCAGCTCCCGCCTGGCCCGGGTGAAAAGCCCGGAAGCGACGGCGTAGATATCCGCGCCGGAATCGGCGATGTCACCGGTAACCACGACGGCATCGGGCCGGTAGCGGGCCGCAGCACGCAGGGCCTCTGCGGTGCGCGCCCACGTGTCCAAGGCACCAAACAGCAGCTCACCCGGCTGACGCAAATGAGTGTCCGTGAGGTGGATCAGGGTGTACCCGTCCCCGCTCATGCCGCGGGAGTTCCGATGCCGTGCAGCAGGACGCGGGCCCGGACCAGCATTCCCCGATCCAAGCCGTTCCGCAGCAGGTAGGCAGCGGCACCGGTCTCACCTTCGAAGGACTCCTCAGCCAGGACCTGCAGTGCGCTGTCCAGAACCTCCTGCGGACTGGCCAGATGCAGGCGGACAGCGGTGGCCATTTCCGCGGGATCGGTGATCCGGCCACCCAGCCGGGCCAGTACAGCCCGGCGGAAGGAACAGGGAAGGGCCGCTTCGGTGCGGGAGTAGTCCTCCACAATGGCACTGCGGGAGGCCCCGGCGGCGTCGAGCACCAGCGCGACCACCAGCCCGGTGCGGTCTTTCCCTGCAGCACAGTGCACCAGGACACCGCCGTCAAGGTTCCGGATCACCTCGCCGACGGCGCTGGTCAGTGCCCGGGCGCAGTTCTGCAGCAGATGCCGGTAGACGGCTTCGATCGGCTCGGAGACAGGGACGCTTCCGCAGTAGAGCGGAATGTTCACCACCCGCGTTCCGGCCGGAACAGTATCCGGAGCCGAGGCAACCTCCACCGGCTCGCGCAGGTCTACCACCGTGGCGATCCGTGCTGCACCCAGTTCAGCAAGACCGGCAGCGTCAAGGTCATTCAGGGCTCCAGATCGGAAGAGCAGTCCCCTGCGCAGTCCCGGAGTTCCGGTTCCTGATGCCGCGTCACGGAAATTGAACAATCCGCCGACTGAGGGCGGAACGTCTGCAGGAACCTGCGGACTGGAGGGCAGTTCGGTATTCAATGAGACCTCTGAGTCGTGCTCGAATTGGGACTCTCCGAGTTCATCCGGCCAAGGTTAATCGGCGGTGAACACGCACCGGCGTCCCGGTGAACCGTGCGCGAACACTCGTGATCAACGCAACGATTCTCGTCCAGGGTAAGGAAAACTCCGATGCACTCTCTTGCTCCAGAAGCATGTTTTCCCCCCGCTTATTCGCGGTGAGGGTGACGTGTTCGCCGGCGGGCCCCGGACCTCACGCCTGCGCACGTGGTGCTGACCGTGCCGCTTAACCGTCCACCCATCGCCCGTCGCGCCGCGATCTCTGTAATGGGTAGCGTCGTCAGCGCAACGGCGCCGCAGAGGCCAAAGAGTATGGCCAGCGGCAATGGTGCGAGCGGACTGGCGCCCACAACCACGGCGGTGGGCAGGATGGCGGCGCACGCCACCACGAGGGCGAGGACCTGCTCATGTATCCCCAGCTGGCCGGCCGGGCGCCGGGGTGCGCACTGCATGTGGCCCAGATGCTGGAGCAGCACCGGCAAGTCAGGGTCCGGCTTGATGACATCGAACCGGTCCGGCGGCCCTGGACGGAGACAGCAGACAAGGCGGCCAGTGAGGCACTCACTGAACGCTATGAGGACCTGTCCAATCTCCTCAAAGTCCACCTGCGCCGCGAAGTCACCGAGGTGATACCTGTTGTGGACAGGGTCCTGAACGAAAAGGAAATGAAGGCGGTCGGCGAGCACGGGATCGGACAGCTCGACAAGAAGTTTCTGGTGAGCTACCTCGGCATGGTGCTGGCCACCAATCCTCCCCAGGACCGAAAAGAACTGTTCAAGGAGATCCCGCCGCCGATCCGTCTCGCCTACCGCCTGGTCGGACGCAGAATGTACCGGCGGCAATACTCGACGCTTTTTCCCGGGCGCAGAATCCCCGAAACACTCTAACCGAAGAAGGCCGCGAGGGTCCGGGTTAGGCGGCTTTAATACTCCTTGCGAGCTCTGCGAGCACAGGAGTTTCGTTGCCGCCGTTCCGGACCCACCGGCCGTCCCAAGGTAACAGGGACAAAGAACTAGAACAGAGCAACCTTCGGCGTCTGCGGGAAAATCCGGTCCAGTTCCTCCAGGTCCTTCTCCGAAGGCACCCATGACGCCGCTTCAGCGTTCTGCTGCACCTGCTCGGGCCTGGTCGCCCCGGCAATGACCGAGGAAACTGAAGGACGGGATGCGAGCCAGGAGAACGCGACCTGTACCTCGGTCAGCCCGCGGTCCCTGGCAAAGTCGCCGAACTCGCGCAGCTGGTCGTAGTCCGCGTTCTGCAGCAGGTTGGTGCGGGAGTGGGTCAGGCGGCTGCCCTCGGGAGCCTGGCCAGAGCTGTACTTGCCGGTCAGCAGGCCGTTGGCCAGCGGGAAGTACGGCAGCACGCCCAGGCCATAGGCCTCTGCGGCAGGAGTGACTTCGAGCTCAGCCCGGCGGTCCAGCAGGTTGTAATGGTTCTGTGCCGAGATAAAACGCGTCGTTCCCTTGATCCGTGCCGTGAATTCGGCCTCGGCAATCTGCCAGCCGCTGCGGTTCGAGTGCCCGATGTACCGGACCTTGCCGCTGGTCACGAGGTCATCCAGTGCGGCGAGGGTTTCATCAATCGGAGTCAGCGGGTCCGGCGTGTGGAACTGGTAGAGGTCGATCCAATCCGTGCCCAGCCGGCGAAGAGATGCCTCCGCCGCCGTCACGATGTAGCGGCGGGAGCCGCGTGCACCGAAGTCCGGTCCGTTGGCCCCCTGCATGTCCATGCCGAACTTCGTCGCAACGACGACGTCGCCCCGGCGTGATCCGAGGGCTTTCCCCAACCGGATTTCGCTGAGGCCCGGCTCAGCGCCGTAGGTGTCCGCAGTATCGAACAGGGTAATGCCCGCGTCCACCGCGGTATGCACGACGGCGTCGGTCCCCTCCTGGGATTCGGTGGCGGTGCCTGCCCGGCCGAGGTTGTTGCAGCCGAGCCCGACAGTCGAAACGGTGAGGCCGGAAGTGCCAAGTCTGTTGTAGGTGGTCATCCTGCCACGCTATCAACAGCATGCGTCCCGACGCTGGAACAACAAGCTAGGCGCCGAAAAGACTCAGCCCGTTGGGGCTCGGCGGTTTGTCCGTTTCCAGGATGTACTGGACAGGGACGGGCCCGGTGGGCAGCAGTCCTGCATACACGTTCTCCCGGCGGCGGCGCGTGGGCCGGATGCCGCTGGCCTTGACCCGGCGGGAGAACAGGGCCGTCGAAACCGGTTCGAGCTCGGCCTGTTCGCACCAGATGATGTACATCCCGTACAGGTCCGCGGCAGGCGTCGCGTCGGACTCGTCCAAACCGGTAATGGTGCATTCGCGCAGGAAATCCTCAACGCGATCCCCGGGTGTATGTGCCATGTTTTCGACCCTAGGCACGCACCTGCCGATTGGGAAGAGGCCGCCGCTGAACTTTATTCTTCGCGCAGCAAATGGTCCTCGAAGCTCAGCGGAGCCACCCCGGTGAGCAACGCGACGTCATCACTCACCTGGGAAAGTTCACCCGTGGCAATGGCCGCATAACTGGTTGCCCAAGCCACCGCCTGCCAGTCACTGGCTCCGGCACGGCGCCGGGACTCAACTGCTTCATCCAGCGATTCGGCGTGATACGTGATGTCCTCCCCGGTGACGCGGGACAGGATTTTGGCTACCTGTTCCATGGTGATCGCCTGCGGTCCGGTGAGGGTGTAGATCCGGTCCTCATGCTCCCGGGGGAAGGTGAGGATCCGGGCGGCGGAACGGGCGACGTCGCTGCGTGCCACCGGCGCGAACTTTCCGTCGGCAGCCGGGCCGCGGATGACGCCGTCGCGCCCTGCAAAGGAGGGCAGGATGTCCTGGTAGAAGCAGTTCCTCAGGAAGGTGTACTTCAGGCCGTTCGCCTTGATGTACTCCTCGGTGTCCCAATGGTCACGCCCCAGGGTGAACACGTCATGGGGCGCCGCGCCCATGAAGGACGTGTAGACCACGTGCTGGACGCCCGCCTCCTTCGCCGCGTCGATAAAGGTCCGCTGGTCCTGGGCGCGGTACGGGTTTTCCGCGGCGGAGACCATGAAAAGTGTCTTCACGCCCTGGAGCGCGCGCTCGGCATGCTCCCTGTCCGCATAGGACGTGGCGAAAACCGGAGTGTTGGGCAGATGCGGCATCCTGGCCGTGTGCCGCGCCAGGAGCCGCTGCGGAACGTCCGCTTCAGCCAGCAGGCGCGCCACCATGCCGCCCAGCGCACCGGTGGCTCCGGTGACGGCGAGTTCGGGGAGGTCGTTTGGCATGAACGCCACCTTCTTTCCTTGCCCCGCCGGGCCGCGGAGCCTACTTGATCTTTGGAATCTGTCCTGTTGGTGCCGGCTGCCCTGGAAGCGGCCGGGCAAACGGAACCTTGGTGCCCAGCACCTGTCCGACGACGTCGCTTGCCACCTGGCGGGCGGTCAGTCCCACCCGCTCCAGGACCTCTGCACGCGTGCCGTGGTCCAGGAATTCGGCCGGCAGACCCACCTCGTTCAGGGCAGTGTCCACTCCGGCAGCGCGCATTTCCTGGCGGATCCGCGAACCCACCCCGCCGGCACGCACACCGTCCTCGATCACAATGACGATCCGGTGCTCTGCGGCCAGCCGAATGATCGAACGCGGGACGGGCAGTACCCAGCGCGGGTCAACCACGGTGGAGCTGATGCCCTGCGCGCCCAGCCGGTCAGCCACGTCAAGTGCCATCTCGGCCATGGCGCCAACGCTGACGATCAGGACGTCGTTGCGGCTGTCGCCGGAAGGCCGCCGCGCCAGGATGTCCACGCCGTCTTCGGTGCTGTCCTCGGCGTCGACATCGGGTCCAACGGTTCCCTTGGAGAAACGCACCACGCTGGGAGCATCGGAAATGGCGACTGCCTCGCGCAGCTCCTCCTTCAGCCTCGTGGCGTCGCGCGGAGCGGCTAGGTGCAGGCCGGGGACGATCTGCAGCATGGACATGTCCCACATGCCGTGGTGGCTGGCACCGTCGGGTCCAGTCACACCGGCACGGTCCAGCACGATGGTCACGCCGGCTTTGTGCAGCGCGATGTCCATCAGCAACTGGTCAAAGGCACGGTTCAGGAACGTCGCGTAAAGCGCGACGACGGGATGCAGGCCGCCATAGGCCATGCCGGCAGCAGAGGTGAGGGCGTGCTGCTCGGCGATGCCGACGTCGAACACCCGTTCCGGATGCTTCTCGGCCATGCGGTGCAGTCCCACCGGGATCAGCATGGCACCGGTAATGCCGACAATGTCCTTGCGCTCGTCAGCAATCTCGGCGATTTCCGTCGCGAAGACAGAGGTCCAGGACTGTTTTCCACCGGCGGAAACCGGCGCACCCGTCTCCGGGTCAATGACGCCGACGGCGTGGAACTGGTCCTCCACATGGGCGCGGGCCGGGGCATAGCCGTGGCCCTTTTCGGTGATGGCGTGCACGATCACCGGTCCGCCGAAGTTCTTGGCCTTGACCAGCGCCTGCTCCACCGCTGCCAGGTCATGGCCGTCGATCGGTCCGACGTACTTCATGCCCAGGTCTTCGAAGAGGCCCTGGGGTGCCCACCAGTCCTTGACGCCCTTCTTGGCTGCATGGAGGCTGTGGTAGGCAAAGCGGCCGACCGGTCCCCCGTTCTGCAGACGCCCCTTCCACCAGTCCATGGTGTTCTCATACATCTGGTGCGTGCGTACGGCGTCGATGGTCGGGCGCAGCGATGCGAGGTAATCGGCAACTCCGCCGATCGTCGGTGCGTAGGACCGGCCGTTGTCATTGACGACGATCACTACGCGCCTGCGCTGGTCGGCGGCAATGTTGTTCAGTGCTTCCCACGCCATGCCCCCGGTCAGGGCACCGTCGCCCACCATGACAACGGTGTACCGGTCACCTTCGCCGGTGAGCTGCCGGGCACGCGAGATGCCGTCCGCCCAGGACAGCGAGGAGGAAGCGTGGGAGCTTTCCACGATGTCGTGCACGGATTCAGCCCGTGAGGGATAACCGGACAGGCCGCCCTGCTGGCGCAGGGTGGAGAAATCCTGCCGGCCGGTGAGGATCTTGTGGACATAGGACTGGTGGCCCGTGTCAAAGACGATGCTGTCCCGGGGCGAGTCGAAGACCCGGTGGATGCCCATGGTCAGTTCCACGACGCCGAGGTTAGGGCCAAGATGCCCTCCGGTCTGGGCAACATTGGTGATGAGGAAGGAACGAATCTCCCCTGCCAGTGCCGAGAGCTGCGCGTCACTCAGCTTGCTGAGGTCCTGCGGATCACGGATGGTTTCCAGAAGTCCCAAAAGGGCGCCTCCCTTGCGTCATAGGCAACGGGCAAACGCACCGTCACAACGTTTAACTCTAACGCCTGCGCAGGGCCGGAGGATTCCTCAGGAACGCAAAACGCCCCGTTTCCCCGGTCCGATTTCTCGGAACACGGACAAACGGGGCGTTGAGCCCAAGCGGGCTGCTGTGCCTACTTCGCCGAGATCTGGCGGAGTACGTACTGCAGGATGCCGCCGTTGCGGTAGTAGTCAGCCTCACCCGGGGTATCGATGCGCAGGACCGCATCGAAGGTGATGGCTTCGCCGGACTCCGGCACCGCGGTGACCTTGACGGTCTTCGGGGTGGTGCCGTTGTTCAGCTCGGTGACGCCCTCGACGGAGAAGGTCTCGGTGCCGGTCAGGCCCAGAGACTCGGCGTTGACGCCGGCCGGGTACTGCAGCGGAAGGACGCCCATGCCAATGAGGTTGGAGCGGTGGATGCGCTCGTAGCTCTCGGCGATGACGGCCTTGACGCCCAGCAGTGCGGTGCCCTTGGCGGCCCAGTCACGCGAGGAGCCGGAGCCGTATTCCTTGCCGGCCAGGACGACCAGCGGGGTGCCGGCAGCCTGGTAATTCATCGCGGCATCGTAAACGGCAGCCTGCGGAGCGTCGGCCTGGCTGAAGTCGCGGGTGAAGCCGCCTTCAACGCCGTCGAGCAGCTGGTTCTTGATGCGGATGTTGGCGAAGGTGCCGCGGATCATGACTTCGTGGTTTCCACGGCGCGAACCGTAGGAGTTGAAGTCCTTGCGGGCAACACCGTGCTCCAGCAGGTACTTGCCGGCCGGGGTGTCGGACTTGAAGGAACCTGCCGGGGAGATGTGGTCGGTGGTGACCGAGTCGCCCAGCTTCAGGAGTACGCGGGCGCCTTCGATGTTCTCGACGGGCTCGGGCTGTGCCTTCATGCCTTCGAAGTACGGGGGCTTCCGGACGTACGTGGACTCCGTATCCCATTCGAAGGTTGCACCTTCGGGGGTCGGGAGGGACTTCCACCGATCGTCACCTTCGAAGATGGTGCCGTAGCTGTCGGTGAACATTTCCTTGTCGATGGAGGCATCGATGATTTCCTGCACCTCGACCGGGTTCGGCCAGATGTCCTTCAGGAAGATGTCGTTGCCGTCGGCGTCCTGGCCCAGGGCATCGTTCTCGAAGTCGAAGTCCATGGTGCCGGCCAGTGCGTAGGCAACTACCAGCGGCGGGGAGGCCAGGTAGTTCATCTTCACGTCCGGGTTGATGCGGCCTTCGAAGTTGCGGTTGCCCGAAAGCACTGCGGTGACGGCGAGGTCGGCTTCGTTGATCGCTTCGGAGATTTCCTCTTCAAGCGGACCGGAGTTGCCGATGCAGGTGGCGCAGCCGTAGCCGACCACGAAGAAGCCAAGCTTCTCCAGGTACGGGATCAGGCCGGACTTCTCGTAGTAGTCCGTGACAACCTTCGAGCCCGGGGCAACGGAGGTCTTGACCCACGGCTGGGCAACGAGGCCCTTTTCGACGGCGTTGCGTGCCAGCACGGCAGCCGCCATCATCACCGAGGGGTTGGACGTGTTGGTGCAGGACGTGATCGAGGCGATCGTCACGGCACCGTGGTCCAGTTCGAAGCTGCGGCCGTCAGCCATGGTCACGGGGACCTTGTTGACGGAGCGTTCCGCCGGAGCATCGGACTTCTTGACGAGGTCGTGCTCCTTGTCCTGGATCTTGGTGCTGCCTGCGGCGAAGGACGGTGCGTCAGAAGCCGGGAAGGTCTCCTCCAGCGCCTCGTCCACGGTGCCGTCCTCGGCATCGACGGTCTCGTGCACGTAGTTCTTCAGGTCGGCACGGAACTGCTGCTTGGCGCTGGTGAGCTCCACGCGGTCCTGCGGGCGCTTCGGGCCGGCGATCGACGGAACGACGGTGGAGAGGTCCAGTTCCAGGTACTCGGAGTACTTGATCTCCTTGGACGGGTCGTGCCAGAGGCCCTGCTCCTTGGCGTAGGCCTCGACGAGGGCTACGTTCTCATCGGAGCGGCCGGTCAGGCGCAGGTAGTCCAGGGTCACGTCGTCAATCGGGAAGATCGCGGCAGTGGAACCGAACTCGGGGCTCATGTTGCCGATCGTGGCGCGGTTGGCCAGCGGCACGGAGGCAACGCCTTCGCCGTAGAACTCCACGAACTTGCCGACGACGCCGTGCTTGCGCAGCATTTCGGTGATCGTGAGGACCACGTCAGTGGCGGTGGCGCCGGCGGGGATTTCACCCGTGAGCTTGAAGCCGACGACGCGCGGGATGAGCATGGAGACAGGCTGGCCGAGCATGGCTGCTTCGGCTTCGATGCCGCCAACGCCCCAGCCGAGCACGCCCAGGCCGTTGACCATGGTGGTGTGGGAGTCTGTGCCGACGCAGGTGTCCGGGTAGGCACGCAGCACGCCGTCAACCTCGCGGGTCATGACGGTGCGGGCCAGGTATTCGATGTTGACCTGGTGGACGATGCCCATGCCCGGGGGGACAACCTTGAAGTCGTCGAACGCGGTCTGGCCCCAGCGCAGGAACTGGTAACGCTCGCCGTTGCGCTGGTATTCGATCTCCATGTTGCGCTCAAGGGCGCCGGCGTTGCCGAAGGCATCGATCTGCACGGAGTGGTCGATGACCATTTCCGCCGGAGCCAGCGGGTTGACGCGCTTGGGATCGCCGCCGAGATCGGCAACGGCCTCACGCATGGTAGCAAGGTCAACGATGCAGGGAACACCGGTGAAGTCCTGCATGATCACACGGGCAGGCGTGAACTGGATTTCGGTGCTGGGCTCTGCGTTGGCATCCCACTTGGCCAGGGCACGGACGTGGTCCGCAGTGATGTTGGCACCGTCTTCGGTGCGCAGCAGGTTCTCCAGCAGGACCTTGAGGCTGAACGGAAGGCTCTGGGCGCCTTCGACGGAATTCAGCCGGAAAATTTCATATTCGTTTCCGTTGACGTCAAGGACGCCTTTGGATCCGAAGCTGTCCACATTACTCATAACAGGACTCCTCTCGCCACCGTTTTATCTTTGTCCAGTGATCCGCCGCACGCTAGTTAGGTTTTCCTAACTGACAGGGCTGAAGAGGGCCGGCCGGAGAATGGTGGGTGATTCCCCGGGCGGACGGTCCCTTGCCGCGGAAATACTCCTCATCGGGATCCCTGCGGCCCGGAGCCGGACAACTACTCCCCATCCTAGCCGGATGCCGGTTCCGTGGGCCTTTGCACCGCGCCGGGACATGACATTACGCTCGCCACATCCCGGCCCGGACGCGGCTACGGCTTGCGCAGCACTGCGAAGGACTCCATGTGGTGGGTGTGCGGATAGAGGTCGAAAACGCGCAGTGCGTCCAGTTCCCACCCGGCCTCGCGGAACCACGCCAGGTCGCGTGCGAACGACGCGGGGTCGCAGGAGATGTAGCCGATGGCCCGCGGCGATGCCGCATCAATCTGCTCGACGACGGTGCGGCCGGCTCCGGCGCGCGGCGGGTCCAGGAGCACGACGTCGAAGCCGCCTTCACGGGTACGCAGCACCTTGTCCACGCGGCCTTGGGCCACCTCCACCTGGGGAGAGGAGAACAGGTTCTTGCGGGCATCCCTGCTGGCGCCCGGAGAACCTTCCACGGAGAGCACATGGCCGGTTTCCCCGGCAGCGTCGGCCAGGGGTGCGGTAAAGAGTCCGGCACCTGCAAACAGGTCCGCCACCCGTTCCCCGGGCTGGATCTGGAGTCCGTCCCGGACTGCGGACGTCAGGGCAAGGGGCGCGCTGCGGTGGATCTGCCAGAAGCCGGCGCCGGTGACGCGGAAGTCGTGCCCGGCGGCGTTCTCCCGGACCCAGGTCCGGCCGCGCAGCCGCGTGAGGTCGTGGGATTCGGGATCCCAGGCTGCCACGGAAACTGTTTCCCCGGCGCCCGGATCGGCAGCCGTTCCAATGTCGGATGCAATGCGGGCCAGCGTCCTTGGATGCGTACCCGGTGAAGGAACGAGGAGTACCAGCGGTGCCCCGCCAACGGCCGGCGCGGCGACCTCGACCCGATCGGTGCCGGTAAAGTCGACGTCCCACAGCTTCAGGGAATTGATGGCGCCGGTGGCCAGCGGCATTTCCTGGACGGGGATCAGTTCATCGGAGCGGTGCGGGTGCATCGCCAGCTTGCCGCCCGGAGCGACCGAGAAGCTGGCACGCGTGCGCCAGCCCAGTCCGCCGTCGTCCTCCCCCGGTGCGGCTTCGACGGTGACCTCGCGCTGCAGCCCGCCCAGGCGCTGCAGCTGCTCGGCAAAGATCCCTGCCTTGATACGGCGCTGCTCTTCAAGGGCTATGTGGCCGAACTCCGCGCCGCCGACGGGGAGCCGGCCGCGCGCCCCTGCCCGCAGCGCATCGGCAGGAGCCCAGAAGTGCTCCACCCGGTGCGGGGACGCCTCAAGGACCTCGACGGTATCCGCCCGCCAGAACTTCGCCTTGTCCCCCGCCTCGGTCAGGCGGGCCCGCACCAGCTCCCCGGGCAGCGCATGCCGGACGAAAACAACACGTCCCTCATGCCGGGCAACAAAGTGCCCGCCGTGGGCGGCGGGACCGATGCGCAGTTCAAGGTCCAGGGACTGGGAGTCTTCAGGGGGGAGGGTGTTTTGGGGCATGATGCGTTCGGACTTCCGTGTTGATGCTAAAACACCATCACACCACGTTTTAACGACGGGGCAGGACTAAGCTGTCCCTTGGCCCAAAACGGGACGGCAGCGACGGGCGGATCCCGCCGGGAACAGAGGTAGGAACAAGGTGGCCCATTACGTGATCATGGGATGCGGCAGGGTCGGTGCCATGCTGGCGCACACCCTGGATAACGCAGGCCACTCAGTGGCCGTCATTGACCAGGACCCGCGCGCGTTCCGGCGGCTGCGGCCCACGTTCTCGGGGCGGCAGGTCACGGGAGTCGGATTCGACCGCACCACGCTGGCCCAGGCCGGCATCGAAGAGGCCTACGCCTTTGCGGCGGTTTCCAGCGGAGACAACTCCAACATCCTCTCCACCCGCGTGGCGCGGGAGACCTTCCACGTTCCCCACGTCGTCGCACGCATCTATGACCCGGGGCGTGCCGAAATCTACCAGCGCCTGGGCATCCCCACGGTTGCGGCGGTCCGCTGGAGCGCGGACCAGGTGCTGCGCCGGATCCTGCCCGAGCAGAGCATCAACGGGGATTTCCGGGAATCCTCGGGCCGGCTCATTCTCGGTGAACTGGCGCTGGACCCTTCCTGGCTGGGGCGTCCCCTGCATGCCGTGGAGACTGCAGCCGGTGTCCGGATCGCGTATTTGACCCGTTTCGGCGAAGGCATCCTTCCCCGGCCGGACACCAGTTACCAGCAGGGCGACGTCCTGCACGCCATGATGAACGTCGAGCGCACCGCTGAGATCAGCCGGGTGCTGTCCCAGCCGCCCGTAAAGGAGAACCAGTGAAAGTCGTCATTGCCGGCGCAGGGTCCGTGGGCTCCTCGATCGCCAAGGAGCTGCTTTCGCACGGGCATGACGTGCTCCTCATCGACGAGAAACCCGAGACTGTGGGCCGCAGCGGGCTCGGCGGTGCCCGGTGGCTGATCGGTGACGCCTGTGAACTCACCACCCTGAAGGACGCCAAGCTCGACGAAGCCGATGTGATGGTCTCCGCTACCGGCGATGACAAGGTGAACCTGGTGGTCTCCCTGCTCGCCAAGACCGAATTCGGTGTCGCGCGGACGGTGGGGCGGGTCAACAACCCGAAGAACGACTGGATGTTCGACGACTCCTGGGGCGTGGATGTCGCCGTGAATACGCCGCGCCTGATGACTGCCCTGGTGGAGGAAGCCGTGGAGGTCGGCGACCTGGTCCGGCTGCTGACCCTGCAGACCGGAGTTTCCTCGATGGTCGAGTTCACGGTTCCTGCAGCGTCTCCCATGGCGGGAGCCCGGGTCGGATCGGTCCCTTGGCCCCAGGACTCGACCCTGGTCGCGATCCTGCGCGACGACGCACCGATCACCCCCAGCAGCGACGACGTGATCGAGGGTGGAGACGAGCTCTTCTTCGTCACCACCATCGCAGCGGAAGACGAGCTGCGGGAGCTGCTGGCGCCGTCGTCCTAGGCTGCGGGCTCCGCGCTCCTGGCAGGCAGCGGACGGGAGACCATCCATGCCAGCCACAGGCCCAGCGCGTACAGCGGAACGCCCATCGCCAGGCGCATCGTGCCCAGTGCCGCGACGTTGTCAGCCAGGTAAAGGGGCAGCTGCACGGCCAGGCGCAGGGCAAATACCGAGATGATGATCCAGGTGGCCAGGGAATAGGCACGCAGCCGCTTCTTCTCGCTGCGCCAGGACAGGTTCTCGCCCCGGATGAACCCGAACAGCAGCCCGGCTACGGGCCACTTCACGGCCACCGAGACCACGAACGCCAGGATGTAGGCGCCGTTCAGGTAAAAGCCGGGAAGGAAGTAGGTGGTGCCGCTGCCGCTCCGGAGAGCGAAGACGGCACAGATGGCGACGCCGATGACACCCGTCAGCGACTGCACCAGCGGACGCTTCTGGATCAGGTTGGCAACGGCGAACGCGCCGGCGGCCACGACCGCAGCGCCGAGGGACAGATAAAGCCCCTGCGTGACGGTGTAGAGCAGCGTGAAGAGGAGCCCGGGAAGGATGGCCTCAGCCAGTCCGCGGATACCGCCGACGGATTTCAAGACATCGATCTGGCCGTCTTCGCCGCGTTCGACGCCGGAGCGGGCAGCATACGCGCCGGCCAGCTCACTCATCGAAGGCTCGGGCGCCCCGCGGCCTTCGCCTGATGAATCGTGGCTCGTGTTCATTACGCACCTTCCGGACGTCCGATGATTTCGTAGCGGGGGTTGAAGACCGTGGGGATGCCGTTGACCGGGCTCACCATGCCTTCGAAGGCAACCTGCGTTCCGGCAACAATGCCGGGGATCCGCCGCTGGCCCACCCAAATGAGCCGGACACGCCGCCGCGCCAGGGACGCCGAGGGGTCCCGGTAGGCACCCTTGAGTTCATCCAGCACAGCCGTGAACCGGGGTGCATCGTCGGCCGGAGCCAAGGTCACCGACTCAACGTAGCCGCTGCTGTGCACCCGCCCGCGGTCCGGAAGATCACTGATCGTCCGTCTCGGAGAGGCACCGGCAACAGCAGGCATGCGCTTAGCCAATGGTCGTGATTTCCGGGCCGCGCTCCGGCGGCTCGGGCTTGGATGCGTCCTCACCGCGTGGGGGCAGCGGAGAAGCGTCGCGCGGCAGGGTCAGCTGCAGCAGGTCGCGCGGCGGCAGCGGAGCATCTCCGCGGACCACGACGACGTTGCGGAAGACCTCTTCCAGCGGCGCGGCGGCGTCGGGGTTCATGGCAGCCGGACCGCCGAAGACTCCGCGCAGGAACCACCGCGGCCCGTCCACACCCACAAAGCGTGCAACCCGGTAGCCCTTGGAACCGTCCTTGGCCTGTGCGGGGACCCGGGCGAGCAGTTCGCTTCCCAGCCGTCCGGTCAGCTCATCCGCGGTGCCGCCCTGGGAGGACACAGACTGCACAATCTGGCTGCGGATTTCATCCCAGAGACCTTCAGACTTCGGAGCGGCAAAGGCCTGGAGCTGAAGGCTGGAACCGTCGAGGTCAAGGGTCACGGCGACCACGCGCTTGGTTTTCTCTTCGACTTCCAGGCGGAGGGCAAGGCCCTGGGTGGCAGCGATCCGGAGCGCACCCAGGTCAACGTAGCCCTCTTCCGAGGGACGGTCGGCCACGTCGAAGGGCCCGTGTTCCGGGCCGCCGGCTGTCTCTTCGGCGCCGTTGTCCGTGCTCTCTGCTTCGGGCACGAATTCGGATTCCGCCCTGTCTTTCCTGCGGCGTCCAAATGCCATCGCCTGGTCCTCTTTCCTGATCTGGTGCCGGACGGTGAGCCCGGGATAGTGCGGCCTAGGCCGGTGCCGTGCCGAATCCGCCGGTGGAACCGAAACCGCCAGCTCCGCGGACGGAATCGGAGAGCTCCGACACGGCCTTGAATTCAGCCGTCTCCACCCGCTGGATGACCATCTGCGCAATCCGGTCGCCGCGCTTGAGCTTGATCGGCTCCGACACATCGGTATTTAACAGTGTGACGGAAATTTCACCGCGGTAGCCTGCGTCCACGGTTCCCGGCGCGTTGACGATTGTCAGTCCGTGCTTCGTGGCCAGTCCGGACCGGGGATGGATCAGGGCAACAAAGCCGAACGGAAGGGCGATGGCAACGCCCGTGGGCACCAGGCGCCTCTCTCCCGGCGCCAGTTCGACATCCTCCCGGGCACGCAGGTCCGCTCCGGCGTCGCCGGGGTGTGCATACGACGGCGCTTCGAGCCCGTCGTCGAGCATTTTCAGCTGGACTTTCACGCTGGGTACTGCATCCTGCACAACGGTCTCCGCGGTTTCGTTTGGTGTGGGTATGGCAAAAAGACAGCACCTGATACGGTGCCAACCCCACTTTAGCGCGTGGCCGGTTGTGTGTTGTCCCGGCACGCACGGGCTCCGGCAGCCGGGATGCCAAGATGAAAACGCACCCCAAAGATGGGAAGCTGAAGGTATGTCGAGCCCCGTTTCCCAGACCCCGTCCCAAACTGTCCTGTATTCGGAGCGGCTGCTTCCGGCACTGTGGATCTGGCTGGTGGTTGCAGGCATCTCCGGAACGTTTGTCCTGGCCTTCATCCCCATCAGCCTGACCGTCGGGATTGTGGTGGCCATTGTGGCGGCACTGGTGCTGGCTGCCCTGCTGCTGATGTCCACGCCGCGCATCCGCGTCACGCCCGAGACCCTGCAGGTGGGGCGCGCGGAGATTGAACGCCGCTGGATCGGCGAGGTGGCCGGCTTCCGCGGGGAGGACGCCACACAGCAGCGCGGACCGGCGATGAACGCGACGGCGTACCTGTGCATCCGCGGCTGGATCAGCCCGGTCGTGAAGATCGAGATCACCGATCCGGCAGACCGCACGCCGTACTGGCTCACCTCCACACGCCACCCCGAGAAGCTGGTCGAGGCACTGCAGCAGACCTCCCGCTGACCCGGGGGTCAGCCCTCGCAGTCCACGCAGTAGTAGAGGCCGTCCTTTTCCTTGGCGATCTGCGACCTGTGGCGGACCAGGAAGCAGGACGCACAGGTGAATTCATCTGACTGCGCGGGGAGCACCCGCACCATCAGTTCTTCGCCGGAGAGGTCCGCTCCGGGCAGTTCGAAGCTGTCCGCCGCTTCCGCCTCATCCTCATCCACGACGGCGGACTGGGTGTTGGTCCGGCGGGTCTTCAGCTCATCGATCGATTCTTCGCTGGCTTCCTCGTCGGCCTTGCGCGGCGCGTCGTAATCTGTCGCCATAATCTTTATCTCTCACCATCGGTGTTGGTACTGCACGGGCAATGCCGGCCGCCGCCGGGCTGTGCGGATTCATGGTCCGGGCAGCAGGAGTGCGGCTCGGAGTAATCAACGCCGCGGACGCCCGGTTTGTGCCCGCCGAAGAAAGATTTTATCCACTTTCGGTGAATTAGCCACAGCCGCGGTTCCGCAGCGCTCCCGGCAGGTTCGAGAATCATGCCGTCACGGGTCCCGGATCCGCGCCACACCGGGCCAAACGGTAGGATTTCACGGGCCAGGATGGCATTGTTTCAACAAGGAGTTGCTATCGATAGCGAGGATTTTTTCATGCAGGATCTACGGCTCGTGGGTATCCATGAGGGCGGCGAACATCTGCTGCTGAGCGGACGGGGCGGAGAAACCTTCCGTCTTCGCATTGACGAAGCCCTGCGTGTTGCCGCTTCCAAGCCCGCACGGCGGGCAGGACAGCCCGGCGAACCCGAAGCGGGTCCGACCATGACTCCGCGCGACATCCAGGCCCGCATCCGTGCCGGAGCAAGCGCAGAAGAAGTCGCAGAGCTCTCCGGACACGACCTTGCGCACATCCGCCGCTATGAAGGCCCGGTGCTGGCCGAACGCGAGTACATTGCCCGCCAGGCCCAGGCCGTGGAAGTTGCCGCCCCCATGTCGGCAGCCCAGGACAGCCACCGCTCCGCTTTTGGCGACTCCCCCGTAAACCTCGGAGACATGGTCATCCACCGCCTCCGTGCCTTCGGCGTGGATCCTGACACCGTCGAGTGGGACTCCTGGCGCCGCCCCGAAGGTTCCTGGGATGTAGTGGCCCGGTTCAGCCTTGGTGAGCAGTCCCGCGTCTCGGTCGGGGAGGAACCGCCCGCGCGCTGGTCCTATAACCCCCTGCGCCGCCAGGTCACGAACGCCAACCGGTGGGCCCAGCTGCTCAGCGAACTTGCTCCGGTCGACTCCCCTGTCCCCGCACGCCGGCTCTCCGCCGTCGCGGACCGTGTCTTCGACTTCGAGATCGACACGGCGCCCGAGGAACCGGAAAACGTCTCCGAGGAAGAAACCGATGAGCTGTTGAACGTGCTGCGCTCACGCCGCGGGCAGCGGCTCGGCACGGACGAAGACGGAGACGACGCCCTGGCAGCACTGCTGGCCAAGGGCAGCATTCCCGCTGCTCATCCGCGGGACGGACAGGCAGAACTCGAAGACGAGGCACCCTCGCGTCCGCGCACCGGGCGCCTGACCCTGGCTCCGGCAGCAGTCGAAGATGCCGGGGAAGACGACGATTCCGCTGACGAAACGCCCGCGGGAGCCGCGGATCCCCTGCACCTGGATGAGGGCATCAGTTCTTCCACCCGTGAGATCAGCATCCTGGCCCGGCCGCTGCGCGGCTCACGCCGTGACACGCCGGAAAAGACGGATCCGCCCCGCGAGGCCCCTTCGGAGAAAGACCCGGAAGCAGCACCCGAGGCCAAGGAACCCATTACCGAACGCCGAATCAAGCCCAAGCGGTCCTCGGTGCCCAGCTGGGACGAAATCGTCTTCGGCACCAAGGGCGACTAGCACCCGGGCACGCTACCTGCGGGGAACGTCCACGGCGCAAATGTCGGGATCCTCGCCCATACCGGCGGTGCGTGCGGCCTGCTGGGCACCCATCCTGCGCATGTAGTGGCGGCGGCAGAGTGTCTCGTACCCTACAACGGGCAGCGCTCCTGCTTCCTCCGGAGCGAACAAGGCCTCGGGGCCCGGCTCCGCTGAGCGCTTGTCCACATCGCCCACAACGACCTGGTCCCCGGTCACGACCATCACACCGTCTACCGTCCGGGCATTGTGCGTGGCGCGCCTGCCGCACCAGCAGAGCGCACGTACCTGCAGCACCTCAATCCGGTCGGCAAGTTCGATCAGCCGCCGCGACCCGGGGAAGAGCCGCGTACGGAAATCGGTGGCGATGCCGAACGCGAAGACGTCAATCCCCATTTCGTCGACGATCCGGGCCAGCTGCTCTACCTGCTCTTCGCTGTAGAACTGGGCTTCATCGCAGATCAGGTAGTCAACCCGCTCCCCCGTGCCGAGGCGGCCGCTGACTTCGTCCCAGAAGTCGGTGCTGTCCCGCACCTCGACGGCGCGGGTCTTCAGGCCCAGCCGGCTGGAGATCATGGAGTTGCCGGCACGGTCGTTGCGGCTGAAAAGGATTCCTCCGCGGCCGCGGGCACTGTGGTTGTAGTCCATCTGGAGGGCCAGCGTGGACTTGCCGCAGTCCATGGTTCCGGAAAAGAAGACGAGCTCAGCCATAACCTATTTCCGCCCGCCCTTAGCCGGCCGGGCCAGCGTCAGGAGCGGGACTTCGCGCTCGGCACGTGTCAGGGAGCCGTGCTGGCCCACCATTTGCAGGGCTGACGGGCTGGCCCGCCGGGTGTCGTACAGGGCAATCGGTTCGCGTGCGGCTATCAGCAGGTCGCCGATCCGCGGCAGGACCTCTGGGCGCACGGGACCGAACAGTCCGGCTTCCACGGCCTGGGCCCGGGTCAGGATCCAGGCGCGGCTCCCAAAGGACTTCTGCCAGGCGGCAGCGAGCCGGTCCACCGTCCCGGCCGGGGCATCCGGCTCCACGTGCAGCTGCACCATCCGGGGATCGCCCGCCGTATGGCGCACGCCGTCCACGAGTGCGGGGTCGGCTGCGAAGTCGATCCGGTCCTGCGGCGCGGCGTCCACCATGCCGTGGTCGGCGGTCAGCAGCACCAGCGTGTCCGCAGGCAGCTTGGACGTGAAGCGTTTGAGGGCAGAATCGATTTCTTCCAGCGTGCCGCCCCACTCGGAGGACTGGGCCCCGTAGCGGTGGCCGGTCTTGTCCAGCTCATTGAAGTAGAAGTACATCAGCATGCGCTTCTCGGAGCCGAGCTTTTCTGCCGCTGCCTGGACCCGTGCGTGGATCCCCGTTCCGGAGACGTAGGACCCGCCGCGCAGGGCCGCTTTCGTCATGGCCGAATCAGCGAAGCGCGGCAGGCTGACAGTGGTCACCGGGAGGTGTTCGGCCGCTCGCTCCAGCACTGTGGGAAAGGGCTGCCACTGTACTGGGTCTACGCCGGCATCCCAGTTGCCGAGCATGTTCACTACTTTGTCCTGGCCCGGATCGAAGACGTCGTAGCCCACCATGCCGTGCTGGCCCGGGGCCAGTCCGGTACCGAAGGATGCCAGGGAGGCCGCCGTCGTGGTCGGAAAGGCCGCCGTCAGGGTCCGGCCGGAGTCCAACAGGGAGCGCAGATACGGCGCATGGCCGGCCCGCTGTTTGAGCAGGCTGCGGCCGAGACCGTCCACCATGACCACGCAGACGCGGCGGGCCGGGGGAAGCTCCAACGTATTGGCGAACCCGGGAACCTGCAGGGCGGCCGCGGCGCTGGTGAGGACCTCAGCAACGGAACTTTGCCCGTAGCCGGGGGCTTTGGGCAGCGGTTCAGCGGGAGCGGATGCGGACTCCATGCCCCTTACCGCTGGTGATGTCCGCGGTTGAACCGGCTGCCGATGCCGGGCATGCGCTGCCGGTCGACGGCCGTGTCCAGCGTGCGCATGTTGATGGTGTCGGTGTTGACCTTGCGCAGCGCGCGGGCAAAGGCCTTGGCATTCTGTACTGCCTGGATTCCGTCGGCTTCGGCGCTGACCCGCAGGACGATGTCTTCCTGGGCGATGGTGCCGGTGTAACCGTGGTCAGCCTCGCACTGGGGATCCGCACAGCCGGCCGGACCCATGTCCAGCCGCTGGCCGCCGGACCACGCGATGGCCAGGGTCAGTTCCCGGGCCTGGTCGGACGGCTTGTAGTTCTGCGGCTGGGAGTACATGTACCCCAGCACGACAGAGCGGATCTGCGTCACGGGTACGGACTCCGTGGAGACCTGGGCCATCATCTGCTCGCCCTCTTCGTCCAGCTGCTGGTCGTCCACATGGGTGATCACCAGCATGTCGTCGGTGAGCACCAGCACGGTGATGTGCCGGTGGACCTCGGTGCGGTCGAAGTGGGTTTCAAGATGGATCAGGTGTGACAGGGGTTCGCGGCCGTCGAGGGCATCGTGCACCACATCGGCGAGGAGTGTGGGGTAGAAGCCGGCACGTTCGATTGAGGCGTCAAGGCTGCGGCGTTCTGCTGAAAGTAGCGGCGACATGGTTCCAGTTTCCCCCAGACCGGCCCCGAGCACCTAAAAAGGCGCGCGGAACCAACCCGGGCAAGTGGTGCGGCGGTTAGTCCCGGAGCGCCCGGCGGGCACTGTCCGTGCGCTGCTGCGGGTTGCCCAGCCGGATGTCCGCGCTGAGGACCGTAACGCCCTGCACGGAGACCAGCACCGGGTTAATGTCCACCAGCGCAATCTCGGGGTGTTCGTCCTTGAGCAGGGCCAGCCTGGCGACGACGTCCTCCAGGGCTGCGACGTCGACCCGGGGCAGGCCCTGGTAGCCAAACAGCCGGCGGGAGGCGCGGGGCGCCCGGACCAGGTCGGCAATGTCGACGTCGGTGAGCGGCGGAATGCCGTGCGCCCAGTCATCGAGCAGGTTCACGGCGTCTCCGGCGATGCCGAAGGACAGGACGGGGCCCAGCAGCGGGTCTTCGATGGCCCGCAGGACGCAACCCTGACCGGATGGAGCCATGGACTGCACCTCGAGCTCGAACCGGCCGTAGGGCTCAAGGGCCGAACGCATCTCGGAAATATTGCTGCGCAGCGACTGCTCCGAGGCGATGTTCAACCGCACCCCGCCCAGGTCAAGCCGGTGGCGCAGGGTCTCATCCATGGTCTTTACCACCACCGGCCAGCCCAGCTGGTCAGCGGCTTCAACGGCCTCGTCTTCGGTCCGGAAGGGAAGGGACGGGAGCAGCTTGATGCCGTAATAGCCCAGCAGCTCAGCAGTTTCGCCGGGCCCAAGGCGCAGCAGTTCCGTGTTGGCCACCCGGGCCATCTGGGCGCTGACGAAGGCATGCGCGGCGTCCGTGTCCACCCCGGCGGGCATCGTGAAATGGCCGTGCTCCCGGCCCGCCCACTCGGTGTAGCGCACCACCGAGGCCAGCGCGCTCACGGCAGCTCCCGGACTCGAAAAGCACGGCAGTCCGGACGGCCGCTCCGCTGCGGGCTCCCCCTCGGCCTCCGGCACCTGTGCCTGCTGCGCTTCCGAGGCATTCGGCGTGCGGACCGCCAGGACCCCCTCGGCCTGCTGCGCCGGGTCCATGATCCCGGTGAAGACCGCGACGACCGGTTTGCCGGCCTCATCGGCAGAGTCAAGCAGGGTCTGGGCAATGTGGTCATTGGTCAGGCCCGGCGAGGGCAGCAGCGTGACGACGGCGGAGTGCACTGCTTCATCAGCCAGTGCCTTGGCGACCGCTTCCCTCAGCACCGGCAGGGCCACGCTCATGCCGCTGTCCAGGGTGAGGTCGGTCCGCAGGTGGACGATTTCAAGGTCCAGGGTTCCCGCAGCATCAGCCAGGACCCGTCCCAGGGCCGCGGAATTGCTGAGGATGGCCAGGCCCTTGCCCCGGGGAAGGGGCTGGCTGCAGGCTATCTGCGCAACGTCCATGAGCTGTTCGTTGGTGTCCACCCGGATAACCCCGGACTGGCGCAGCATGGCATCGAGGGCGCCCTGCGGAGCCTGGGTGATCCGCACGGAGTGGCCCGGCGGCAACTGGAGTCCCGTGACATCGGACTTGGCGACGATCACCGGTTTGATGCTCGCGAGGCGCCGGGCAATCCGGGAGAACTTACGGGGATTGCCCACGGACTCCAGGTACAGGCCCACAACCCGGGTGTCGGCGTCGTCCTCCCAGTACTGCATGGCGTCGTTGCCGGACACATCCGCCCTGTTTCCAGCCGAAATCGTGGAGGACAGCCCCAGCTGCCGGCGCTGGGCTGCCGCATAGAGCAGCACCCCGATGGCGGCTGACTGGCTGAACAGGCCCAGGCCGCCGCGCCGCGGCATCACCGGAGCCATGGAGGCATTCAGGGAAATATCCGGGCGCGTGTTGATCAGGCCCAGGGACGCGGGGCCCACCACGCGCATGCCGTTGGCGCGGGCTTGGCGCACCAGGGTGCGCTGGCGGGCCAGGCCCGCCTCGCCGTCGGCAAACCCTGCGCTGACCACCAGCAGGTGCTTCACTCCCGCAGCGGCACATTCATCCGCTACCTCGAGCACCTGTTCATAGGGCACGGCGATCACGGCCAGGGAAACGGGCTTCGGAACCTCGGAAATCCTGCCGTAGGAGACCATCCCGGCAAGTTCGAATGCTTCGGGATTCACCGCGTACACGGACCCCGTGAACCCGCCCTCCACAATGTGCTCCATCAGCTGGTAGCCGATCGAACCCCATTCGCGGCTCGCGCCAATGACGGCAATCGACGACGGCGCCAGCAGGTCGGCAACGCTGCGCGCCTCGGCGCGGTGCTCCCGTGATTCCATCACGGCGCGTGACTTGTCCGTGGGATCGATATCGAAATCCAGGGCGATGACGCCGTCGTCAAAGGCACGGCGGACCTCGTAGCCGGCATCAGCGAAGACACTGAGCATCTTGCGGTTTTCGGGCAGCACCTCGGCGCTGAAGCGGCGGATGCCGTTCTCGCGGGCTGCGGCGGCGAGGTGTTCGAGCAGGATCGATCCGATCCCGCGGCCCTGGTGGTCATCCGAAATGTTGAACGCTACTTCGGCCTCGGTGGGGTCATCGAGCCTGTCGTAGCGGCCGATTCCCACGATTTCGGAGCCGAGTGTGATCACAAACGCAACCCGGTCCCGGTAATCGACGTTGGTAAAGCGCTTAAGCTCGCGGCTGCTCAGTTTAGCCTTGTAGGTGAAGAAGCGAAGATAGATGGAGCTTTGGGACTGACGCATGTGGAAGGCCTGCAACGCCTCGGTATCGGCCGGCGAAACCGGACGGAGGTGTCCTGTACCGCCGTCCCGCAACACGACATCTGCTTCCCAATATTCGGGGTATTGTCCCTGCTCCGCCATAGACTCACCCTAGTGGGAATCTCCGGAAACCCGCCACCGACACTGGTTCGAATCACAACCTGGCTTCCGGCTGGTTCCTGATTACTCCTGACAAACGCCCGACAGACTCCGACAACCACAAGGACGCAAGAACCCCATGGCCCGGCGCACCGCCTCCGTACCCAGTCCCGGTGAACCCATCGCCGAGAACATCATCGACATTGATGTCACCACCGAGATGGAGGGATCGTTCCTCGAGTACGCGTACTCGGTGATCTATTCCCGTGCCCTGCCCGACGCCCGCGACGGGCTGAAGCCGGTCCAGCGGCGGATTCTCTACATGATGGCTGAGATGGGGCTGCGCCCGGACCGGGGGCATGTGAAGAGCGCCCGCGTGGTCGGCGAGGTCATGGGCAAGCTGCACCCGCACGGTGACTCTGCGATCTACGACGCCATGGTGCGCATGGCGCAGGACTGGGCCCTGCGCCTGCCGCTGATCGACGGACACGGAAACTTCGGCTCCCTCGATGACGGTCCTGCCGCCTCGCGCTACACCGAGGCCCGCCTCGCGGCAGCTGCCCTGACCCTGACGGACCACCTCGACGAAGACGTCGTGGACTTCGTCCCGAACTATGACAACCAGCTCACCCAGCCGGAGGTCCTTCCCGCCGCGTTCCCGAACCTGCTGGTCAACGGCGCCAGCGGCATCGCCGTGGGCATGGCCACCAACATGGCTCCGCACAACCTGGGCGAGGTCATCGCAGCCGCCCAGCACCTGATCCGGCACCCCGAGGCAACCCTCGAGGACATCATGCGCTTCGTGCCGGGACCGGATTTGCCGTCCGGCGGACGGATCGTGGGCCTGGACGGCATCCGCGACGCATACGCGACCGGACGCGGCTCCTTCAAGACCCGCGCCAAGGTGGAAATCGAACAGCTCACTGCCCGCCGTACCGGGCTGGTGGTCACGGAACTGCCGTACATGGTTGGTGCCGAAAAGGTCATCGAGAAAATCAAGGACGCGGTCACCTCCAAGAAGCTCCAGGGCATCTCCGACGTTGTGGACCTCACGGACCGCATGCACGGCCTGCGCCTGGTCATCGAGCTGAAGAACGGCTTCAACCCCAAGGCCGTGCTGGCCCAGCTCTACCGCTACACGCCGATGGAGGATTCCTTCGGCATCAACAACGTTTCGCTCGTGGACGGGCAGCCCCGCACCCTTGGCCTGGTGGAACTGCTCCAGGTCTACGTGTCCCACCGGCTCGGCGTCGTCCGCCGCCGCACGGCTTACCGGCTGGGCCGCAAGAAGGACCGCCTGCACCTGGTCGAAGGCCTGCTGATCGCCATCGTCGACATTGACGAGGTCATCCAGGTCATCCGGTCCTCCGAGGAGACGGCGGAGGCGCGCACCCGCCTCATGTCCATCTACGATTTGACCGAGATCCAGGCCAACCACATCCTCGAGCTGCGCCTGCGCCAGCTGACCAAGTACTCCCGGCTGGAGCTGGAGAAGGAGCAGGAGGAGCTGCGCGCGGCGATCGAGGAACTCCAGGCCATCCTGGATTCCGAGGAACGCCTGCGTGAACTGGTCTCGGACGAGCTCGGCGAAGTGGCCGCCAAGTACGCTACGCCCCGGCGGACGGTCCTGCTGGAGTCCGAGGCCGTTGGCCCCGTGGCATCTGATGCCCTGGCGGCGAAGTCCGGCAAGGGCGCCAAGGCCGTCCTGCCGCTGCAGATCGCGGACGAACCCTGCTGGGTCATCCTTTCGGCCTCCGGCCAGCTGGCCCGCACGTCCAACCAGGAACCCCTGGCCGAAGGCGGGCAGCGATCCCGCCACGACGTCTTCCGTTCCGTCGTGGCCACCACGGCCCGCGGCGAAATCGGAGCGGTGACATCCTCCGGCCGGATGATCCGCGTCCAGGTGATGGATATGCCGGCCCTGCCGCCTACCGCCGGCCTGCCGAATATGGCCGGCGGTGTTCCGGCCAAGGAGTTCATGACTCTGGCCAAGGGCGAGAAGCTTATTGGGCTGGTGCCCCTCAACGCGGTGCTGGCACTCGGTACCCGGAAGGGAACCGCCAAACGCCTCAACCCCGACTACCCGCTGAACCGCGATGACTGGGAAGCCATCACGCTCAAGCCCGGAGACGAGGTTATCGGCGCCGCCGTCGCAGCGAACGACGACGACGAACTGGTCTTTGCCACCAAGGGCGCCCAGCTGCTGCGCTTCAGCGCTTCGGCCGTGCGTCCGCAGGGACGGACCGCCGGCGGTGTTGCCGGCATGAAGATCAGCGACGGGGATGAAGCCATCTTCTTCGGCGTCGTCTCCGCCGGGGATCCCGCCGCCGTCGTGGTGACCGTGGCCTCCGGCACCGAGACCCTGCCGGGCACCCCCGGCGGCTCCGTGAAGGTGACCGATTTCGCCGAGTATCCCGCGAAGGGCCGTGCAACTGCAGGCGTCCGCGCGCACCGTTTCCTCAAGGGCGAAGACGCCCTGGTGGTGGCCTGGGCCGGGCATGGTCCTGCCAAGGCGGCAGCAGCCAACGGCACCGCCCGGGCCCTGCCCACCGAACACGGACGGCGCGACGGTTCCGGCGTACCGCTGGCCAGCCCGGTGGAGCATATCGGACCCAGCTTCAGCTAAGCAGCCGCAACGCGAACGGCCGGACCTGGAATCTCCAGGCCCGGCCGTTCGTCTGTGGCTGCTGCTATCCGGCGAAGCTGCGCAGCCGCAGGGAGTTCGCGACTACCAGGACCGAGCTGGCGGCCATGGCCGCACCGGCAATCATGGGGTTCAGCAGCCCGAAGGCCGCCACCGGGATCCCGACGGCGTTGTAGAAGAACGCCCAGAACAGATTGACCTTGATGGTGCGCAGGGTCCGGCGCGAGAGTTCGATCGCGGTGGCTACCTGGCCGAGGGAACTGCCCATCACTGTCAGGTCGGCGGCAGCCATCGCTGCATCGGTGCCCGATCCCATGGCGATGCCGAGGTCGGCCTGGGCCAGCGCCGCGGCGTCGTTCACGCCGTCACCGGCCATGGCTACGGTGGCGCCCTGTGACTGGAAGCGGCGGACCGCTTCCACCTTGCCCTCCGGACGGACGTCCGCGAGCACGTCTTCGGGGCGGATTCCCACCTCCCGTGCCACGGTCGCCGCGACGACGGCGTTATCCCCGGTCAGCAGCACGGGGCGCAGCCCCAGTGCAGCCAGGCGCGCGACGGCGGCAGCGGAACCTTCCTTGATAGTGTCCTGCAGGCTGATCACTCCGGCGGCAGTGCCGTCAACCGCCACCAGCACCGCAGTGGCCCCGGAAATCTGTTCGGTCTCCAGCAGTTCCAGCGCCGCGGCCTCAACCGGCACGCCGTTCTCCTCCAGCCAGCCGGGGCGTCCGGCGATCACGAGGTGTCCGTCGACCGTTCCGCGGACGCCGCCTCCGGGCGAGGAGACGAAGCCGGTCACCGGGGCAAGCCTGGGGCCCGCTTCCGCGGCCGCGGCAATAGCGCGGGCAATCGGATGTTCTCCGGCGTTTTCCACCGAGCCGGCCAGGCGGAGCAGCGCGTCGGAGTTGCCGGGGGCACCGGCGCCGGACAGCGGCACAGTCCGTGCCACCGAGAGTTTCCCGGTGGTCACCGTTCCGGTCTTGTCCAGCAGGATCGTATCCACGGTTCGAGTGTCTTCAAGGACCTGCGGGCCCTTGATCAGGATGCCCAGCTGCGCTCCCCTGCCGGTACCCGTCAGGAGCCCGACAGGGGTCGCCAGTCCCAGGGCACACGGGCAGGCGATGACCAGGACGGCCACGGCCGAGACGAATGCGCTTTGGAGGTCCCCGGTTAGCACCAGCCACAGCAGGAACGTTACGACGGCGATGCCAAGCACCACCGGCACGAAGACCGAGCTGATCCTGTCGGCCAGCCGCGCAATGGGTGCCTTGCCGGATTGAGCGGCACTGACCAGCCGGCCCATCTGGGCCAGGGTGGTTTCGCTGCCGACCCGGGTGGCCCGAACCAGGAGCCGTCCCGACGTGTTGACGGTCGCTCCGGTGACGGGGTCTCCCGGATGCACTTCCACCGGGAGGGATTCGCCGGTGATCAGGGCCGCATCGATCGCGGATTCACCGTCCACGATGATTCCGTCCGTGGCTACTTTTTCACCCGGCCGGACCACGAAAACGTCTCCCGGAACGAGCTCGCCGGCGGCAATACGTTCCTCGCGTCCGCCGCGCAGCACCACGGCATCCTTGGCTCCGAGGCTCAGCAGGGAGGTCAGGGCGTCAGCGGCACTGCTCTTGGCGCGCGCTTCCAGGAACCGGCCCAGCAGCAGGAACGTGGTGACGACGGCGGCGACTTCGAAGTAGAGGTTCCCGCCCTCCGCCATCCCCGGATCGGCCGTCAGCGCAGGGTCTGCGATGAGCTCGCCGAGCGAGAACAGGTACGCAGCGCTGACGCCAAGGGAAACCAGCGTATCCATCGTGGAGGCCAGATGGCGCGCGTTGACGGCGGCCGCACGGTGGAACGGCCACGCCGACCACAGAACGACCGGCAAGGCCAGGGCGGCAACGACCCAGCCCCAGTTGGGGAACTGGAACGCCGGGACCATGGAGACCAGGAGCACCGGAACGGTGAGTGCAGCGGCAGTTATGAGCCGCGGACGCAGCTGCGCAGCAGTTCCGCCGTGCGCCATATGGTCTTCATGGTCCGCGCCTTCGGGCACGGCCACGGTTGCGGAATAGCCGGCGGCCGCGACGGTGTCCAGGAGGTCCTTATCGCTCACCCCGGCAGGCACCCGCACGTGGGCCGAGTGCAGCGGGAGGTTAACGCTGGCGGTGACGCCGTCGATCTTCCCCAGCTTGCGCTCCACGCGGTTGACGCAGGAAGCGCACGTCATCCCCTGGATATCCAGCGACACCTCGCGTTCTGCGCCGACGTGCTGCCGTTCTCGGGTTGCCATGGGTGTCCTCTCTGCCTAGCCGACGACTGTGTAGCCGGCTTCAGCCACTGCTTCGCTCAGGATCTCGGGGGCGATGGGTTCGGTGGAGGTGATGACTGCGGTGGAAATCCCTTCCGGCTGCAGGTCGACTTTGACGTCCTCCACCCCGCCGATCGCGGTGAGTTCTTCAGTAACGGATGCTACGCAGTGCCCGCAGGTCATCCCCGAGATGTTCAGTTCCGTGTTCATGGTGGTCCTTCCGGGACGTTGCCCATATCTGTTGCCTGTTAGGTCCGCCGCAGCCTTTAGCGGATGAGGCGCCCAATGGCGTCGGTTGCTTCCTGCACTTTTGCGTCCACAATGCGCGGATCCCCCGCTGCATCGGCTTCCCGTGCAGCCGAGACAACGCAGTGCGATATGTGGTCCTGAACGAGGCCGAGGCTGACGGCGTGCAGTGCCTTGGTGACCGCCGATACCTGGGTCAGGACATCGATGCAGTACTGGTCCTCGTCCACCATGCGGGCAATCCCCCGCACCTGGCCTTCGATCCGCTTCAGCCGCCGCAGATAGGCTTCCTTGTCCCCCGCGTACCCGCGGGGTTCAGCCGCGTGCTCCACTGCTGCCTCCATGGCCTCCGCCTTCCTTTCGACCCCTTCTACGTCCACAACATATACCCCCCTCCGGTATATTCCCGGTGCACGTGAAAACTCCTTGGACCAGGCGGCAAGGACGGGGCTCCGGCCTGAATGGCTCAAGCCACCCCTGGCGTAAGGTGGTACGCGTGGAAAACAAAGCACTGACCAGCGCTGCAGAGGACTATCTGAAAGTCATCTGGACAGCCCAGGAATGGACGGACAAACCGGTAACGGTCTCTGCCCTCTCCGCCCATCTTGGGTTCTCTCCTTCCTCAGTGTCAGAGGCAGTGAAGAAGCTGGCTGCCCAGGGTTTCCTGACGCACGCACGTTACGGCTCAGTGGCCTTGACGCCGGAGGGTGAGCAGGCTGCGGTAACCATGGTCCGCCGTCACCGGCTGATCGAGACCTTCCTTGTCGAATACCTCGGCTACGGCTGGGATGAGGTCCACGACGAAGCAGAGAACCTGGAGCACGCTGTCTCGGACAAGATGGTGGAGGCGCTGGCGGTCCGCCTCGGCCACCCGGTCCGCGACCCCCACGGTGATCCGATTCCCGACCGTGACGGCAGCCTGCCGCCGCTGGACGCTGCGCGGCTCAGCCAGAGCGAGCCCGGCAGGCCCCTGCGTATTGCCAGGGTGTCGGACACCAGCCCGGACCTGCTGCGCTACCTGAGCGGCATGGGGCTGGGCCTCGACGCCGAACTGAGCATCGTCGAACGGCAAACCTATGCGGGCACCCTGACGCTTGAGCGCAGCGGCGGCCGGGTGGAGCTCGGACTGCCCGCTGCTGAAGCCATCTGGGTGGTTCCGGCCTAGGCAGCGGAACCGGCAGCCAGCGGCTTGTCGAACACAACCTGGCGGCTCACCGGCCTGTAGCCGAGCTGTTCATAGATCTTCAGGGCTCCGGAGGGGTTTTCCGTATCCACCCCAAGTCCGGCGTTCTCCATGCCTGAGTCCCGGAACCGGCGCATGGCCTCAGACAGCATCGCCGGGGCGATCCGCATGCCGCGCCAGCCGCGCAGCACGCCCAGCAGCTCCGTGTACCCCTCGGTGTAGCCGAGGATCTCCTTGGATTCGGGATCGAAGCTCGCGAGCTGGTAGGCGGCTATGCCGCCGGAAGACTCCTCCACCACGGCGAAGCTCCAGTCGGCCCGGAACTGCGGATGGCTGACCGTGAACGTCCAGCTCTCCTGGTCCCTCGGCTCGCTGCCCCAGTGGTCCTGGAAAGCTTCATTGTGGGCCAGCCGGAAGCGTTCTGACAGCTCCTCGGAGAAGGTCACGAAGGAGAGTCCTTCCGGCAGCGGCACCTCGGGAAGCTCACCGGCCAGCGGGCGGGTCATCTCCGTGAAATACCGCACGATCCGAGCTCCCGCTGATTCCAGAAGGGCGACGGCGGAGGGGTTGTTTGCTTCTGCGTAGCTTCGAAGCACGGGCTGGCCGCCCCGGCGGTCCTGGACGCGCTGCTTCGCCCGTGCCTCCTGCCACCGGAAGACGGCGGTGCCGATTCCGCGCCGCCGCCACTGCGGGTCCACGCCGCCGAACCCCGACACCCGCACGGAATCCGGGTTGACGCTTACGCCGCCGAAGGCCCTGGGCACGCCGTCCGGGTCCAGGCCCACGATGGTGTCCCGCGCCGGATCGTCACTGGACCGGGACAGGACATGTTCCAGGTCGGCACGCTCTTCGGCCCAGCCCGGTTTGTCTTCTGCCACGATCCGCCGGGTCAGTGCATACCAGTCATCAAGGTCGGCCGGCGTGATGGACCGCCAGGACAACCCCGTCTCGTTTCCGGGCAGCTGCAGGCCGTCGGGAAAAGTCATGGCCCCTAGCGTAGGGCAAGACTCCGATCCTCCGCACCCAGCACCAGTTCATCGTCGCACCAGGCCGCGTCCGCCGGATTATGGGTCACCACCACCACCGACTTACCGGCCAGGCCCTTCCTGAGGTCCGCCATGAGGCGGCGTCCTGCTGGCGGATCCAAGTGGGCAGTAGGTTCGTCCAGGAGCACAATGTCCGCCTCGGTGAGCAGGGCGCGGGCCACGGCGAGCCGCTGCCGCTGGCCGCCCGAGAGGAAATGGCCGCCATTGCCGATCCTGGTGTCAATGCCGTCCTGAAGTTCTGCAATCAGGTCTTCAAGGCCGACAGCCGTGAGGACGTCGAGCATTTCGTCCGTGGACGGAGCATGTTCGCGGTCGCGTGCCAGGAGCAGGTTGCCCCGGACGGTGGAGTTGAAGAGATGCGCTTCCTGCGGGCACCAGGCCATGCCCCGCTCTTCCCTGTCCATGTTTTCGGCGGGCTGCCCGTCCTTCAGGAAGATGCCGTCCTGAGGCCTGAGGAAGCCCAGGAGCACACCCAGCAGCGTGGACTTTCCGCTTCCGGACGGTCCGGTGACGGCCAGCCAGCGGCCCGTCTCAAGGTGCAGGTCAACACCGTCCAGCACATCGGCAGAGGCTCCCGGATAGCGGTAACGGATCCCGATGAGGTCGATCGCGCCTGGACCCGCATGGCCGGGGACAGGAACAGTTCCTGCGGCGGCCGGCCTCTGCAGGGCGCTGGACCCGTGATCATCCGCCGGAGCAACGGAGCTGGAACCAAGGTCGGGGAGCACCTTGTCGCCCAGGATGCGCCAGGCCTGGAACTGCTGGATCGAGCCGTTCACGGCTGCGAAGCACTCCAGCAGGGCGAGCTGCATGAGCACGATCAACGACGCCGCCGTTACCGGGACGCCCTGTGCCAGGCTCAGGATCCACAGCGCGGACCCGGCGCAGGCCAGTGCCGTCACGGCGTTGGCCAGTCCCTGTGCCCAGGCGCTGCGCCGGGCAGCTTGGGCCGCGGCGGAATCCAGTGCACGCTGCCGGGAGAGGACCGGGCCGGAGCTGCTGTTCGCTTCCAGGTCCCTGGCTGCCGTCAGCAGTTTGGCCATCGCGGCCATAGCCCGCGACTGCAGGGCAACAGTCCGTCCCCGGGCGGTGGAATCAGCCCACAGCGCGAGCAGCGGGGCGCCGACGAGCCCGACGACGCAGAGTCCGATCTGCACCAGGATCGCTTCCGGAATCAGGAGCCAGGTGGCAACGCATGCTGCCACGGCGGTCATGAAAGCCGTCACCGGGGCGAAGACGACCCGGGGAGCGATGTCCCGCAATTCGTCGACGTCGCCCACCAGCCGTTCGAGCGCTCCGCCGCCGCGTGCCAGCCTCCGCCAGCCTTCGGGCCGGTTCAGCAGCCCGTTCCAGAGACGGATCCGGATGGAATTCGTGGCGCGGAAAACCGCGTCATGAAGGTGGAGCCGGTCGCGGTAGCGCAGGACGGCACGTCCGATGCCGAAGAACCGCACACCGACGATTGCCATCAGCAGGTAAAGGATCGGCGGCTGCTCGGAGGCACGGACGATCAGCCAGCCCGAGAGCGCGCTGAGCGCCACGGCGAAGATGGTGGCTCCGGTGCCGTAGGCCAGGGCCTTCAGGAACTGCGGGCTCCACGGCCTCAGCACCAGCAGGTTTCTCCACAGCGGCTGCCGGACGGCCGGACCGTGCCGTTCTTCGGCGTTCGCTGTACTTTCCAGGGGTTCGTCCAAGGGGGTGTCCACAGCGTCTGCCCAGGAGCCAAGGGGCTGCAGTCCTTCCGACGGGGCCGCGCCGGAGACCGGGATGACGACGTCGGCAATGGCTGCCGTTTCGGGGTCATGGGCCACCAGCAGGACGGTGCACTGAAGCCGGAGCCTGGAGAGGGCGGCACGGACGGCTGCGGCACTGTGGTTATCGAGGTGCGCGGTCGGCTCATCCGCCAGCAGGACACGGACGCCGGGTACGTTCTGGACCCGGGCGACCGCCCGGGCGACCGCGACGCGGCGCTGTTCGCCCGGGCTCAGTTCCGCCGTCGTTTTCTCCAGCAGATGGGCGGCATCGACCTCTGCCAGTGCCCGCGCTGCGGCACGCCGCTGCCCGCTCCCGTCGCTGAGTCCGGAGTACAGCCCGATTTCCTCCCGCACGGTCTCTTCCATGAGAACCGGGTGCTGCGGAATCCAGGCCACCGAAGCACGGTCCACCCCCTGGACCGTCCCTGCGATGGTTGCTCCGGCCCCGTCGCGGCGCAGCCCGGCAAGGATTTCCAGGACACTGGTCTTGCCGGATCCGCTGGGGCCGGTGAGCGCGGCGATGCTGCCCACGGGGACAATGAAACTGAGCCCATCGATGACGGCACCGGGACGTCCCGGGTAGCGGACGGTGAGCCCGTGGACTGCCACGGCGCCGGCGGCGCCGTCGGCCGGGACAAGCGGCGTGGAAACGGGTGCGTCAAGGACCGCGTTCGTCCGCTTCAGCGCCTCGAGTCCGTCCTCGCTGGAGTGGTGGGCCGTACCAAGGTCGCGCAGGGGCTGGTAGCACTCGGGCGCCAGGAGCAGGGCCAGCAGTCCCATTTCCAGGCTCATGTCGCCGTGGACCAGGCGGACACCGATGAACACGGCCACTACGGCCACGGAGATCGTCGCGATCAGTTCCAGCGCCAGGGAGGAAAGGAAGGCCACGCGCAGGGTTTCCAGCGTGGTGGTCCGGTAGCGGTCGGCAACGTCGCGCAGGGCGCGGGTCTGGGCCCTGGCCCGGCCCAGACCCACGAGCACGGGCAGGCCCTTGGCCAGCTCCAGCATGTTGTCCGAGAGCCGGTTGAGCGCGTCGATGGCCTTGGCTGTCTTGTCCCCGGTATGCAGGCCGATCAGGATCATGAACACCGGAACCAGCGGCACCGTCAGGACGATGACGACTGCACTGACCCAGTCAGCAGCGAGGATCCGGATGCCAACGAGCAGGGGCAGCACGGCACAGGTCACCAGGGCCGGCAGGTACTTGGCATAGTAGTTGTCCAGTCCGTCCAGCCCGCGGGTCAAAAGCACGCTGAGCGCGCCCGATCCCATGCCGGGAACACTCCCGCCCTCCTCGAGCACCCGGTCGGCCAGCTGGGCGCGCAGCTCATCCTTGACCCCGGCGGCGGCCCGCTGGGCGACGGTTTCCTGCGCCCACATCGCCAGGGACCGCAGCAGCGCACCGGCAAGACCGGTGGCCGCGACGTAACCCCAGTCCGGGCCGCCCGCGGCCAGTCCGGCAATGCCCGCGGCGATGCCGGTGGCCAGCAGCACCAGACCGACGGCCTTCAGCGCCGCCAGCAGGCCGAGCAGGTACAGGGCCCGGCGGCTGGTGGCGCTGACAGGAAGAACCGGTTTCACTGGGCCGTGATCCTATGAACCGGAGGGATGGAGTCTGCGCTAATGCGCTTGCGGAACACCCAGTAGGTCCAGCCCTGGTAGAGGAGGACGATGGGAAGGCCAAAGACGGAAACCCAGGTGATCACCTTCAGGGTGTACGGCCCGGAGGAGGCGTTCTCCACCGTCAGGTTCCAAGCTGCGTCCAGCGTGGACGGGAGCACCACGGGGTACATGGCTGCGAATATGGATACCGCGCCGAAAAGCAGGAACACTGCCAGGGAGCCGAAGGCCAGGGCTTCCTTGCCGCGGGACGCCATCAGCCAGGCAACGGCAACGGCGACTACCGCCACGGCGAGCGGGATCAGGGACATCAGGTCCCCGCTGAGGAACTGTACGCCGACAGCCCAGGCTGCCAGCGGCAGGATCCCCACGGGCAGCCAGCGGACCAGGGCACGACGGGCACGGGCCCGGATCTCGCCGTCGGTCTTCAGCGTCAGGAAGGCGCATGCATGCACCAGGGCGAAGCCGACCACAGCGAGGCCGCCCAGCACTGCCCATGGCGTCAACCAGGCAAAGGCACCGCCCACACGGTCGCCGTTCTCATTCAGCGGCAGGCCGGTGGAAGTCAGGGCCAGGGCGGCCCCCACACCGAAGGCGCTCACGAAGGAGCCCAGGGCCATGGCCCAGTCCCAGCGGTTCCGCCAGGAATCGGAGTCGTGCTTGCCCCTGTACTCGATGGACACTGCCCGGAAGATCAGACCCAGGAGGACCAGCGTCAGCGGGATATAGAGCGCCGAGAACAGCGAGGCGTACCACATGGGGAATGCTGCGAAGGTCATGGCGCCGGCAGTGATCAGCCAGACCTCATTGCCGTCCCACACCGGTCCGATGGTATTGAGCAGCACGCGGCGGTCGCGTTCACTGCGGGCAAAGAGCTTCATGAGCATGCCCACGCCGAGGTCGAATCCCTCCAGGAAGAGGTATCCGACCCACAGGAAGGCGATAACGATGAACCAGAAAGTTGCAAGCGTCATTTTGGGTCTCCGGCGCTAGTAGGCGAAATCGAGGACGTCGTCGGACTTCCGTCCACCGGGCGTGCCGGGTGTGCCCGGAGTGCCGTCGCCGTCACCGTCGTCTGAATCCGACGCGTGGAGCAGTTCGGGCATCGCAGACGGAACGCCGCCGCGTACGTACTTGAACAGCAGCCGCACTTCAACCACGAGCAGGGCCAGGTAGATCACCGTGAACGAGATGACGGAGAACAGCAGTTCCGCCATGCTGACCCCCGGCGACACGGCCGCCGCGGTAAACATGAACACGTTGTCTATGCCGGTGAAGCTCGGGTTAGGCACGACGACGAAGGGCTGGCGGCCCATTTCCGTGAAGATCCAGCCGGCGCTGTTGGCGCCGAACGGAGCGAGGATCCCGAAGACCGCAAGCCGCATGAGCCACTTGGACTCCGGGACGGTGCCCTTGCGGGTGACCCACAGTGCAACTGCGGCCGCAATGGCAGCGACGCCGCCGAAACCGATCATGATCCGGAAGCCCCAGTAGGTCACTGACATCACGGGGAGGTAGTCGATTTCCTGTCCGGCCTGTTCGCCGTACATCGGGTCGTCGGGCAGGTGCGTGCCGTACTTCTCCTGGTATTCCGGGATCAGCGTGTTCACGCCTTCGACAGGAGTGTTGAAGTCGCCGTTGGCCAGGAAGGACAGCACGCCGGGGACCTCGATCAGGGTCTGGACGTCTTCGCAGTCCTTGGCACCCACGTCACCTACGGAGAGCACGGAGAACGCGGTGCCGTTGTGGCAGGCAGCCTCGGCAGCCGCCATCTTCATCGGCTGCTGTTCGAACATCAGCTTGCCCTGCAGGTCGCCGGTGATGGCTGTGCCGGCAAAAGCGACGACGGCGACGGCGGCGCCGATGCGCAGTGCCTTGATCCAGACCGCATGGTCGGTCCTGTCACGGCCAATGGCCGCATTCTCCCCCACCACCACACGGCCGTCCGCATCCACGGTGTCGATTCCGTCGCGGCGCCGCTTCCACAGCTGGTACCAGGAGATACCCAGCAGGAAGCCGCCGGCGACTGCGAACGCACCGGTAATGGTGTGCGGGAAGGCAACCAGCAGGGTGTTGTTGGTCAGGATGGCCCAGATATCCGTCATGACGGCACGTCCGTCGACCATCTCAACGCCGACGGGGTGCTGCATCCAGGAATTAGCGGCCAGGATGAAGTAGGCAGACAGGGCAGAAGCACCGGTGGCCAGCCAGATGGTGGCAAGGTGCAGCTTCTGCGGAAGCCGTTTCCAGCCGAAGATCCAGAGTCCCAGGAAAACGGACTCGGTGAAGAAGGCCAGCAGGGACTCCAGCGCCAGCGGAGCACCGAACACGTCCCCGACGAAGCGGCTGTATTCGCTCCACGCCATACCGAACTGGAACTCCTGGACCAAGCCTGTGGCTACACCCATGATGAAGTTGATCAGGAACAGCTTGCCCCAGAACTTGGTGAGCCGAAGATACTCTTCCTTTCCGGTACGCACCCAGGCGGTCTGCAGGGCAGCAACTACGAGCCCCAGGCCGATCGTGAGTGGAACCATCAGGAAGTGGTAAACCGTTGTAATCCCGAATTGCCAGCGGGCAATGTCCAATGCTTCCACGAAAACAATCCTTCAGTTGCGACATGTTCTACAGAACGTAGAACCCCCTTCTTCTACTGATCGTAGAACAACGCGGGAGGACTTTTCTACAGCTCGTAGAATCTTTTTTCTACAAGTCGTAGAGACAGAGCCGAAAAACCGGTACTGTTAAGCTCCGTCGCGTGGCCATCCTTGGTTTGGCCCCGCAGGACGACCTGCCCGGAGTGATCCCCCGGCCCTGGACCGAAGAACGAAAGAAGACTGACATGGCGACTCTCGGAGAACTTGAGCGGGCGATGATGGATCTCCTCTGGGAATCCAGCGAAGCCCTGACCGCCAATGAACTGCGCGAGCGGTTGGCCCAGAACGACGCAGGACGCGCCCAGGCGAAGGGGCTCGCGGTAACCACCGTGCTGACCGTCCTCTCGCGCCTGGAGAAGAAGGCGCTGGTCGCCCGGGAGCGTGACATCCGCCCGCATCGCTACCGGGCGGTAACTACCCGCGCCGAACACACGGCCGAACTGATGCACGAGGTCCTCGGTTCAGCCAATGACCGCGAAGCCGTCCTGGCACGATTCGTCGGCTCCGTCTCCGCGACGGAGGCACAGACCCTGCGCAGGCTGCTGGAAGGCGCCTAGTCCGCGGACCGGCGCTCCACATGTTCTGGGCGTCCTATTTCCTGGCTGCGCTGGCCATCATCCTGGCCTGGCCCGTGCCCGTGATCCTTTCCCGTGCCAAATGGCCTTCACGGTCGCCGTTTTCAGCGATGGTGCTGTGGCAGGCCATCGCACTCGCCGGCGGGCTTTCCATGATCGGCGCGATGCTGGCCTGGGGCCTTGAGCCCATCGGGGAAAACCTGGCCCAGGGGCTTCGGTCGCTCTGGGACATCCTCATCCAGAGACGCCCTGCAGAAACCCTCGGCCTGGTCCACGTCTTCGCGATCAGCGCGGCCATCCTGCTCACCGTCCACCTGGTCTTCACCCTGCTGCTGACCTATTACCGGATCCTCAGCGGCCGCCGCCGGCACCGGGACATGCTGAACCTGCTCAGTTCGCCGTCGCTCGACGCTCCGGCCACCCTCGTCATCCCCTATCCTTCACCGGTCGCCTACTGCCTCCCGGGCGGAGGCCAGTCCGTTACCGTGCTTTCTGACGGCCTGATGGACATCCTGTCCGAAGCTGAACTCACCGCAGTGATGACGCATGAGAAGGCCCACCTCAGCCAGCACCACCATCTGCTCCTGTGGGCCTTCGCTGCCTGGCGTGCGGCTCTCCCCTGGCTTCCCACGTCACAGCTCGCCCAGCAGTCGGTGAACGAACTAATCGAAATGCTGGCCGACGACGAGGCGCTGAAGAAGGTGGACCGCCAGACCCTGGTCCGCGCCGTCGCGATCGTCGGCTCGGGGGCAGGGGCGGAAACTGCTGCCAGCCTGCCCGGCCCCACCGGTACCGCGGCAGTGACCGGCGGGGTGGACGGCCAGGAGGACGTCATTGCCGGACGGCTTTCCCGGCTGCTGACTCCGCAGCCGCCGCTCCCCCGCTGGATCCGGGCAGTGATCCAGGCCAGCGCAGTGCTGCTGCTGGCAGTGCCCACAGTGCTCCTCTTCGCGCCCGGCCTGATCCGCTAGGCAGCAGCTGCGGGGCAGGCCCCGGGGCTAGGCGTCGATCCGGTCCCGGTCCAGCATCGCGGCACCGGCAATGATGAAGTCCTTCCGGGGCGCTACGTCACTGCCCATCAGCAGCTCGAACGTGGCTTCGTCGACGTGGTCCATGGTGCGGTCTGCTTCCGCAGCCTCACTGAGCCGGATCCGGCGCAGCGTGCGGTGCCGGGGATCCATGGTGGTCTCCGCCAGCTGGTCGGCATCCATCTCGCCCAAGCCCTTGTAGCGCTGGATGGGCTCCTTGTAGCGCTTGCCTTCCTTCTCCAGCCGGGCCAGCAGCTGGTGCAGCTCCTTCTCGCTGTATGTGTAGACCATCTCGTTGGCTTTGGAGCCATGGTTAATGACCTCAACACGATGCAGCGGGGGAACAGCCGCATAAACGCGCCCGGCTTCCACCAGGGGACGCATGTAGCGGAAAAACAAGGTGAGCAGCAGGGTTCGGATGTGGGCGCCGTCGACGTCGGCATCAGTCATGAAAATGACCTTGCCGTAGCGGGCGGCCTCCAGCTGGAAGCTGCGTCCGGACCCTGCTCCGACCACCTGGATCAGCGCAGCGCACTCGGCGTTGGAGAGCATGTCCGACACTGAGGCCTTCTGCACGTTCAGGATCTTGCCGCGGATGGGCAACAGCGCCTGGTAATCCGAGGACCTGGCCATCTTGGCCGTGCCAAGGGCGGAATCGCCCTCCACAATAAACAGTTCGGAACGCTCGGCATCGTCGATGCGGCAGTCGGCCAGCTTCACGGGCATCGAAGATGTCTCGAGTGCGTTCTTCCGGCGCTGGGTCTCCTTGTGCACCCGCGCGGAGATACGCGACTTCATCTCGGAGACGACCTTTTCCAGCAGCAGCGCGGTCTGCGCCTTGTCACCGCGGGCGGTGGAATTCAGCCGGGCAGAGATTTCCTTCTCGACGACCTTGGCAACGATGGCGCGCACAGCGGACGTGCCGAGGATTTCCTTGGTCTGGCCCTCGAACTGGGGCTCGGCCAGGCGCACCGTGAGCACGGCGGTCAGGCCGGCGAAGACGTCGTCCTTCTCGATTTTGTCGTTGCCGGCCTTGAGCTTGCGGGCGTTGGCCTCGATGACCTTGCGGAAAGTCTTCAGCAGCGCCTGCTCGAAGCCGGCCTGGTGTGTTCCGCCCTTGGGCGTAGCGATGATGTTCACGAAGCTGCGGGTGGTGGTCTCGTAGCCGATTCCCCAGCGCAGGGCGATGTCCACTTCGCACTCGCGCTCCACCTCGGCAATCTGGCTGTGTCCGCGTTCGTCCAGGACCGGGACCGACTCCTTGAACTTCCCGGAACCGTGCAGCCGCCAGATGTCAGTGACCGGAGCATCAGCAGCGAGGAACTCCACGAACTCGGAGATGCCGCCGTCGTGGTGGAAAACCTCTTCAACCGGGCCGTCCTCGCCGGGCGTTCCGGGAAGGCGGCGTTCATCCCGCAGGGTGATCCTCAGCCCGGGCACCAGGAAAGACGTCTGCCGGGCGCGGGCCTCCAGCTCGGTGTAAGAGAACTTGGCGTCCGGCGTGAAGATCTGCCGGTCGGCCCAGTAGCGGATCCTGGTTCCTGTCACACCGCGCTTGGCCTTGCCCACCACCTCAAGCTTTGAGCTTTCCAGGAACGGAGTGAACTTCGCGTCGGGCGAGGGCTTGGAACCCGTGTCGGCGAAGGTTCCAGGTTCACCGCGCCGGAAGGTCATTTGGTAGGTCTTGCCAGCGCGGTCCACCTGGACGTCCAGGCGTGAAGAAAGGGCGTTGACGACAGAGGCGCCAACGCCGTGCAGCCCGCCCGAGGCTGCATAGGAACCGCCGCCGAACTTTCCGCCTGCATGCAGCTTGGTGAAGACAACTTCCACGCCGGAGAGCCCGGTCTTGGGTTCGATGTCGACCGGAATGCCGCGCCCGTCGTCATGGATCTCCACGGAGTTGTCTGCGTGCAGGATGATCCGGATGCTCTGGCCGTATCCGGCGAGAGCTTCGTCGACTGAGTTGTCGATGATCTCCCACAGGCAGTGCATCAAGCCACGGGAGTCGGTGGAGCCGATGTACATGCCGGGACGCTTGCGGACCGCCTCGAGTCCCTCCAGCACGGAGAGATGGCGGGCGTTGTACTCAGTATCCAGGGGGACCACGTTTGCTGAACTCCTAGGGCCGGGGAAAGGCCTGTTTTGCGTTGGCCGGCCTTACGGCCGGGCAGCCGGCGAGAAACCGGCCTCTTAATAGGTTAATGCCCGCACACCCGCGGACCGGGCAGCGACTCAGCCGTACCGTTCCTCCTCCATCAGCTCCACGGTGTTCCGGGGAGTCCCACCTCATTGGTACGCGCAGAGCGAAAGACACGCCCAGTTGGAAAGGTCCGCAGCACAAAGGTGGTTATATGGGATATCAACACCCCTTAGGAGGCACTCATGACAGCAGCAGTTGCTACCCGTCATCTCAACACACTGGACCGCTGTGACCGCTGCGGTGCCCAGGCGTACGTCCGCGCCGTACTCGAAACCTCCGGTGGGGAATTGCTTTTCTGCGCTCATCACGCCCGGGCAGTGGAGGCCAATCTCCGCCCCCTGACCTCTGAGTGGCATGACGAGAGTGCACGTCTGCACCAGAAGGCCGGTTCTCCCGAGGACTAATCTTTCGGACCAGCTGTCCATAAGACGCTATGCGAGGGCCCTTTCCGCCGGGAAGGGCCTTTCCGCCGGGAAGGGCCCTCGTTCTGTGTCCGGCCGGCTTCGCCCGTTCGGCCGCCCTGTTCCGGCGTACGGGTGATTCCAGCGCCGCGCGGCTAAATATGGGGATGGTTGACGGACATAAAGAAGGAGTGCCCCGCATTGCGGGGCACTCCTTCTTTTGCAGACTGTGATTCTCGGGTCTTAGTCCAGGTAATCCCGCAGGACCTGCGACCGCGACGGGTGGCGCAGCTTGGACATGGTCTTTGACTCGATCTGGCGGATCCGCTCGCGGGTCACGCCGTAGACCTTGCCGATTTCGTCCAGGGTCTTGGGCTGTCCGTCGGTGAGGCCGAACCGCATAGCGACGACGCCGGCTTCGCGCTCGGAGAGGGTGTCCAGAACCGAGTGCAGCTGCTCCTGCAACAGCGTGAAGCTCACTGCGTCGGCGGGGACCACGGCTTCGGAGTCTTCGATCAGGTCGCCGAACTCCGAGTCGCCGTCCTCACCCAGCGGGGTGTGCAGCGAAATGGGTTCGCGGCCGTACTTCTGGACCTCGACGACCTTCTCCGGCGTCATATCCAGTTCCAGTGCCAGTTCCTCCGGAGCCGGTTCGCGGCCCAGGTCCTGAAGCATCTGGCGCTGGACGCGGGCCAGCTTATTGATGACTTCGACCATGTGCACCGGAATACGGATGGTGCGTGCCTGGTCCGCCATGGCACGGGTGATGGCCTGGCGGATCCACCAGGTCGCGTAGGTGGAGAACTTGAAGCCCTTGGTGTAGTCGAACTTCTCCACAGCGCGGATCAGGCCCAGGTTGCCTTCCTGGATCAGGTCCAGGAAGAGCATGCCGCGACCCGTGTAGCGCTTGGCCAGGGACACCACCAGGCGGAGGTTGGCCTCCAGCAGGTGGTTTTTGGCCCGCTTGCCGTCGTGGATGATCTGCTGCAGGTCGCGCTTGAGCCTGGGATCCATGTCAGGATCGGCCGCGATCTTCTCTTCGGCGTAGAGCCCTGCTTCGATGCGCAGGGCCAGATCCACTTCCTGCTCGGCGTTCAGCAGGGCAACCTTGCCAATCTGCTTCAGGTAATCCTTGACGGGGTCGGCGGTGGCACCTGCCGATACGACCTGCTGGGCGGGGGCGTCATCATCATCGGCGTCCGAGTAGACGAATCCGGATCCGGTGGGCGCGGCATCCGGAGCATCGGCTTCGACAACTTCGACGTCAACGTCAGTGGGCTCTGCGTCCGAGTCTTCGCTGGTTACTTCAGCTTCTTCTGCCGGAGCTGCCTTCTTGGCCTTCGCCTTAGCCGGGGCCTTGCGCGTGGCCGGCTTGCGGGCGGGTTTAGCGGCCGTCTTGGTCGCTGCGGCCGCGGCCGCTTCAGTAACTTCGGGGGCGGCAGTCACGGTGTCAGTCTCTTTGACAGCAGTTGTCTTTCTCGCGGACACAGAAAACCTTTCAATACGGCGGGCTGCGGCGCCACCATCGGGGCAACACCACTATGACCCTGTCAAGTCCGTGCTAAACCAAATGGTCGGCACGCGGCGTGCTTCTTATCGAAACAAGCCGCATACGGTTCCTATTCCCTCCGCTGTCAACGGAAAGTGCGGAACGACACTTGATACACGAACCCAACCGGGTCTCGGTTCCCATTGTCGCATGTTTTCACGCCGCGGCCAGCACCGGACGCGCAGGACCAGCGGCCTGCCGGCTTTGGCCCGGCGTGCTCGGGCCGGCTGGCTTTGGCCCGGCGGGCCGCGCTGATCCCGGTGCCGCTTCCGGCTATCCGGAGGACGGCCCGCGCCAGGCTGTCTTCGGGGACTGCGTCCATACCGGCAGGTCGCCGCGGACCAGCAGGGCCTGAAGCAACTGCGCCAGGCGGTACCCCGGGTGAGTCCTGAGGGCAGCGGAAAGGCAGACGTCTGCGCGTGAGCTCCTTCCCCGCGCCCATTCGAGCCACCCCAAGAGGGTCAGCAGGGCCGCAGCAGGTTCCCCGGCCGCATCAGCCAGCAGGGAATGGAACAGCAGGTAGGCGCGGTCAAGCCGCTCCCAGTCAGGAGTTGCCCGGCTGCGCCCGATGAGCACGGACCGGAAGACGTGCCCCGCTTCCGGACTGCCCCGGAATCCGGCGGGAGGGCAGTCAGGGGGACAGCTCAGCCCGTCCGGATCTGCCGGACCGTCCGGGCCTGGTCCGGCCGGTGCCAGCCAGTGGCGGGCTCCGTCAACCGCCGTATGGAGTCCCAGGGCAGCCAGGACCAGGACGGCGTCCCGGACCGGCTTTGATTCGAGGCTTGCGAGCAGCAGTCCGTCCCGGGCGGGACTGCCCGTTCCGTTGAGCCGGTCTTCCCACTGGGCAAGTGTTGCGCGGAAGGTGGCGGCCCGGGTCCATATCCCGGCGAACCGCAGCCGGCTGGCCTCTTCGCTGCGGACGGTTTCGGGGTTCCTCACACGTGCGCCGGCAAGCCCTACCGCAGCTTCCAGGGACGGCGAGTAGGCGCTCCCCCGGTATACGAGTTCCGCGTTCAGTGTGCTGCCGTGGATCTGGTCCAGGGGATAGCCCGGCCACGGACAGCACTGGGCCGAGGTGCAGAAATAGTCGCGCCAGTGCCCGTTGCCGGCCAGCCAGCCGTCACGCACAGCCAACCCGGCGGCGGCGAGATCCTTACCCACCCGGGCAATCAGCGCAGCGTACGGCGCTTCTTCCTCCGGTTCCCACGGAGCATCGGTGTAGACGAGAACAAGGACGCCGTCTGCCTCTGCGTCCCCGGAAAGAAGCGAGCAGATGCGCGCGCTGTAGCCGGCAGCAAATGCATGCCCTGCAGCCCCGGCGGACACCTCCATGCCGGCCGTTGATCCGGTGCTGGGCAGGTCGAGCCTCAGCGTGGCTCCCAGCCTCCGGCCCCTGAGCGCAAGGAGGACCAGCGATTCCTGCGGAACAAAGCCCAGGCAGTGCGGCACAAACGCAAGTACGTCTGCCGGGGACCCAACTCTCAGCGCGGCGTTTTCGGCCTCGGCCGAGGTTCCGTTCGGGGACGGCCGGTGTTCGGCGAATTCGTTCATGGAAGTACTCTTGCTGCACGCGGAGGGGAGCTCCCGCGCAGCCCCGGGAGTGGGGACGGGCCTGTGCCTGCCACAGCTCCGGCGGCCCCTGTGGAGGGCAGATCCTCTAGTCTTCCAACTCTCCCGTCGTGCCTTCCTGTCCGCTGCTCCGGCGCTGGCTGCGGCGGCGCTGCCGTTCACGCGCCAGTGCTTCCCGCAACGGCGGAAGATCCAGTCCCTCACTGGCCATGCGGGCCCGGATGATCCGGCGGGTCCGGAAGATTCCGGCAATCCCGACCAGCATGACGGCGAACTGGACGGCCAGCGCGATGCGGAAGGACGTCAGGTCGTAAAGGTTGCCGTTGGAGAATCCCCCGGCGTAGAGCATGTCCAGGACCAGCCCAATCAGGTACATCGAGATCAGGGAGGCAGCGAACCCGCCGATGTTAACGATCCCCGTGGCCGTTCCCAGCCTGCTGGCCGGATTGAAGGTCCGGGCGAAGTCGAACCCGATCATGGATCCCGGCCCGCCGATTGCCAGCACCGAAACCAGGAGCAGCAGCAGCCATACCGGCGCGGGACCGGGCCAGAGCATCACTGCCAGCCAGGCCGCTGCCATGGCTCCGGCGATCAGCAGCACCATAGTGGACCGGCGCAGCGGATGCCTGCCGACCCACGCGCCCAGCCATGGCCCGCACAGGATCGCCACCGTGACAAAGAACGTCATGAGGAAGGACGCCATGGGCGCAGAGACCTGTTCACCGCTGACGAGGTAGGGGTAGCCCCACATCAGCACAAAAACGGTGCCGGGGAACTGGATGGTGAAGTGGGTCCACAGTCCCAGGCGCGTGCCCGGCTGCCGCCACGCCGCAGCCAGGCTGGACTCCGGGCCACCCGCTGCTGCGGCGGCCGGCCGGGGGCCGCTGGGCTTGTTGCGGATCAGGACCAAAGACAGAATCAGCGCCAGGACGGAAAGTGCCGCTGCGCCGGTAAAAGCGGTACTCCAGCCGAGGCTTCGGAGCAGGAAAGCGAACGGGATGGCGCTGGCAATCTGGCCCAGCTGTCCAATAATGCCCGTCCACTGGGTCAGCACGGGGACCCGTGCCGGGGGGAACCAGGCGGGAAGCAGCCGGAGTACAGAGATAAACGTCAGGGCGTCCCCCGCCCCCACCAGGGAGCGTCCGGCAATTCCCGCCCCTACTGAGTCGGCTACCGCCAGCTGGAACTGGCCGGCGCACATCAGGGCTGCACCGCCGGCAATCAGCAGCCGCGGCCCGAAGCGGTCCACCAGCATTCCCACCGGGATCTGCAGCCCGGCGTAAACCAGCAGCTGGACGACGGTAAAGACGGAGAGAACCGAAGCCGTTGCGTCGAAACGGTCAGTCGCTTCTACGCCGGCGACGCCGAACGCAGTCCGCTGGGTGACTGCCACCATGTAGGCGAAGACACCGGCACCCCAGACAAGCCATGCCCCGCGGTGCTTCATGACCGGCACCGATCCCGGGTGCCGGTCCCGCTACTGCGCGGCGGGGCCGCGCCTTCCGGCATCCGGCCCGGACTCGTCACCGGTGCCGGGAAGCGGTGTGGGGCCATTCGGTTCAACAGTGTCCTCGTCCTCTGGCTGCGGTTTTTCCGTCCCGGCGGCATCCTGGCTGCCGAGTCCTTCAAGCAGGGCCTCCGTCTCATCTTCGGCCCGCGGGCTGGCGAGGTAGGCCTCCACTGCTGCCCCCAGCTCCTCGGCGTCGGGCAGCTCATCGTTGTCCTTCACCAGCAGCGACCGGCGTGATGTGCTGCCGGTGTACTCGTCGTAGCGGCTCTCCAGTGTGGCCACAACACCCCGGACCTCGGCCGAGGCCTCGATCTGTTCGGCGATCTGCTTCTCCACTTCGCGGCCGGCCTCGCGCAGCCGGTCGGTGGGCAGCACAAGATTAGCCGCCGCACCGAGGTATTCCAGTGCCGCCACGGCGGCGGGCGGGAACTCCGCGTCGGAAAGATAGTGGGGAACGTGCACTACGTGGCCTACGACGTCGACTCCGGCCTCCGTCAGCCGCAGTTCCAGAAGGTGCCCCACGGCAGCCTGGATCTGCGCGGTAGGCTTCCAGGAGCTGATTCCCTCAATGAGGTCCGGCCGGTTTCCATGGGCCGTGACGCCAACCGGACGGGTGTGCGGAACGGGCATGGGAATGGAGTGCATCCAGGCCACAAGGGTCACGTCGAGGGACTTCACGAGGGAGAGCACGGCCGCTGTGAAGCGCTCCCACTGGAAATCCGGCTCAAAGCCGGTCAGGAAGAGGAACGGCTCGCCCAGTCCGTCATGGAAACGGTGCAGTTCAATCCGGGGTGCCTCGTAGCCGCTGAAGTGGTCTTCCACGAACGTCAGCGCCGGGCGGCGCGACCGGTAATCAATGAGCTGGTCAGCGTCGAACGTCGCCACGAGGTCATGGTCCAGGCTTTCAAACAGTTCGTCGCGCACCTGGGAGACGACGTGCCCGGCCTCCCCGAAGCCGGTGAACCCGGCAATCATCTTCAGCCCGCGCACCTCAGCGGAGGCGGCCAATTCCGGGTTCAGGTTAAACAGGGTCAGCGGATCAAGCATGTTCTTACCTTCCTGCAACTCGTCCCGTTGGTCTGCGGGCTGCACTGTTGGGACAGCGCTGTGTTGTCAATCCTTACTCAAGCGTAAACGCCGGCACGAACCCATTTCATTCCGCAGACACGGAAGGCGGGCGGCGCGCAGAGCAGCTAAGAGACTACGATCGGTAAAGCAACGCAGCAGCAAACACACCACAGAAGAGGATGAAGCTTCGTGAGCAAAGCCAGTGAGCCGGACCTGCAGGTACTTTCCCGGGATGTGCGCAAGGTTGCGGCACAAGCCCTGGTCGTGGGAGTCGGGCAGACTCCGGACGGCCCGGTGCTCGTTGACAGCCCGCTCTCGCCAAAGACTTCCTCGGCCGTTGCTGGCTCCTTCGGACTGCTGGGCGTGACCGGCGCCGTGGACCAGGTGGTGCGGCTGCCCGGCCTGCCTGAACTCGACGCCGAGATGCTGGTCCTGGCCGGGCTGGGACCAGTTTCCGCCGGCGAACCGCTGAGCACCGAGGCGCTGCGGCGGACGGCCGGTTCGGCCGTGCGCCAGCTCGCCGGCACGGAGACTGTTGCCCTGGCGCTGCCCGCGGCCAGCGTGGCCGATGCAGCAGCCGTTGCCGAAGGCGCCCTGCTGGGCGCATACAGCTTCACTGAACACCGCAGCTCCCACGCCTCAAAGATGCCCGCGCCGGTATCCTCGATTACCGTCGTGACCGCCGCCGCGGGTGAGCCCGCACTGAAGCCGGCTCTGGAACGCGCCCGTGTCCTCGGCCGCGCCGTCAACAGCACCCGTTCGCTGGTCAACCAGCCGCCCAGCCACCTGTACCCGGAAACCTTTGCCGCCGCAGCCCGCGAGGCCGCGCGCGGCCTTCCGGTCAAGGTCACGGTGTGGGACGAAAAGAAGCTTGAACGTGAAGGCTTTGGCGGCATCCTCGGCGTCGGTAAGGGTTCCTCCCGTCCGCCGCGCCTGGTCAAGCTCGAATACTCCCCCGCCCGGGCCAAGGCCAAGCTGGCTCTGGTCGGCAAGGGCATCACCTTTGATTCCGGCGGACTGTCGCTGAAGCCTGCTGCAGGCATGCAGGCCATGAAATCGGACATGGGCGGTGCCGCCGTCGTACTGAACGCCCTTCTTGCCATTGCCGAACTGGGCCTTCCCGTGAAGGTGACTTCTTGGCTGTGCCTCGCCGAAAACATGCCTTCGGGTACTGCCCAGCGCCCGTCCGACGTGATGACTACCTACGGCGGCCGCACGGTCGAAGTCCTGAACACCGACGCCGAAGGCCGTCTCGTCATGGCTGACGGCCTGGCCGTGGCCAGCGAGGAGTCCCCGGACGTTCTCATCGACGTCGCCACGCTGACCGGCGCGCAGATGATCGCCCTGGGCAACCGGGTTTCCGCGGTGATGGGAGAGGACGGCGTCCGCGATGCCGTCAAGGCTGCCGCAGACCGCGCCGGCGAACTTTTCTGGCCGATGCCGCTGCCCGAAGAACTGCGGGCCAGCTTGGATTCGGCGACCGCCGACATCGCGAACATCGGCGAACGCTTCGGCGGCATGATGACGGCGGCAGTCTTCCTTCGCGAATTCGTCGGGGAAGTTGACGGCGTCAAGATTCCGTGGGCGCACCTGGACATTGCCGGGCCCGCGTTCAACGAAGGCAAGCCGTACGGTTACACGCCGAAGGAAGGAACGGGCGTGGCAGTACGCACCCTTGTTTCCTACGCCGAGGACGTGCTGGCCCGCACGGCATAACACTGCCCCGCATTCTGCGTGCAACTTCAAGGGCAGTTTTTGCACGTGTTTCTCGTTACATTCGTCTGGCGCCGTCCCGCACCGAGTGGATGCAGGCAAACGCTGACGATAGTGTGAGACCTAATCACTACCGCCCAAATCACTCAACCGACGCGTCCTGCGCGTCACACACCGATTACGCGAGGGAGCGTCCACGTGGCCGATACGGCAACTGCGCAAGAGTTCGACATCCTGATCCTCGGCGGAGGCAGCGGCGGGTACGCCGCCGCCCTTCGTTCCGTGGAACTGGGTTTTTCCGTTGGCCTGATTGAGAAGGCGAAGCTGGGCGGGACCTGCCTGCACAACGGCTGCATCCCCACCAAAGCACTCCTGCATTCGGCTGAAATCGCCGAAAACGCCAAGACGGCTGCGAAGTACGGCATCAACGCCACGTTCGACTCTGTCGACATGGACGCCGTCAACTCCTACAAGGACAACATCATTGCGGGCAAGTTCCGCGGCCTGCAGGGCCTGATCAAGTCCAAGGGCATCACCGTGATCGAGGGTGAAGGCCGCCTCACCAGCGAGAAGACCATCGAGGTCAACGGCGAGACCTACACCGGTTCCAACATCATCCTTGCTACCGGTTCCTACTCCCGCTCGCTTCCGGGACTGGAAATCGGCGGACGCGTCATCACCTCGGACCAGGCACTGACCCTGGACTACGTTCCCAAGAGCGCCGTCATCCTCGGCGGCGGCGTGATCGGCGTCGAGTTCGCTTCGGTCTGGAACTCCTTCGGCGTGGACGTCACGATCGTTGAGGGCCTGCCCTCGCTGGTCCCCAACGAAGATGCGGCCATCATCAAGAACCTGGAGCGTGCCTACAAGAAGCGCGGGATCAAGTTCAGCACCGGCATCTTCTTCGAGAAGGTGGAGCAGAACGACGACGGCGTCGTCGTCACGCTCGCTGACGGCAAGACCTTCGAAGCCGAGCTGCTCCTCGTCGCCGTTGGCCGCGGGCCCGTCACCGCCAACCTGGGCTACGAAGAAGCCGGCCTGACCATGGACCGCGGCTTCGTCATCACCAATGAGCGGCTGCACACCGGCGTCGGCAACGTCTACGCCGTCGGAGACATCGTTCCCGGCCTGCAGCTGGCCCACCGCGGCTTCCAGCAGGGCATCTTCGTGGCCGAGGAAATTGCCGGCCTGAAGCCTGTCGTCGTCGAAGACGTCAACATCCCCAAGGTCACCTACTGCGAACCCGAAATTGCCTCCGTGGGCCTGACCGAGGCCAAGGCCAAGGAAAAGCTCGGCGCCGAGAACGTCCAGGTCCAGGAATACAACCTGGCCGGCAACGGCAAGACGTCCATCCTGGGCAGCTCCGGCCTGATCAAGATGGTGCGCGAGAAGGACGGCCCCATCATCGGCGTCCACATGATCGGCGGCCGCATCGGCGAGCAGATCGGCGAAGCACAGCTGATCGTGAACTGGGAAGCCTACCCGGAGGACCTCGCCGGCCTGCTCCACGCACACCCCACCCAGAACGAAGCCATCGGTGAGGCCGCCATGGCCCTAGCCGGCAAGCCGCTGCACGGCTAAGGCCCACCACAACGAATTTTCCTGGTGCACCCGGCAGCCTGGCCGCCGGGTGCACTAGGCTTCAAACCAACCAGCACCAGCGGTACGGCTGGTCAAAGAACTAACAAGGAGAAACGGGGACAATATGTCTGAAACCGTGAACTTACCGGCCCTTGGTGAGAGCGTCACCGAAGGCACCGTTACCCGCTGGCTGAAGCAGGTGGGCGATACCGTCGCCGTCGACGAACCCCTGCTCGAGGTTTCCACCGACAAGGTCGACACTGAAATCCCGTCTCCCGTGGCCGGCGTGATCGAGGAAATCCTCGTCGCCGAAGACGAGACCGCGGAGGTCGGGGAAGCCCTCGTCCGCATCGGTGACGGCTCCGGCGCATCCTCCGGCTCTTCCGACGCACCGGCTGCCGAGGAAGAAGCCCCGGCACAGGAAGAGGAACCTGCACAGGAAGCCCCGGCTGAAGAAGCTGCACCTGCACAGGACTCCGGCTCTGATGATTCCGGCTCGGGTGACAGCACCGACGTGACCCTTCCCGCACTGGGCGAAAGCGTCACCGAAGGCACCGTCACCCGCTGGCTGAAGTCCGTAGGCGACGAGGTTGCCGTGGACGAACCCCTGCTGGAGGTCTCCACCGACAAGGTCGACACCGAGATTCCGTCCCCGGTTGCAGGCAAGCTGCTCGAAATCAAGGTCAACGAGGACGAGACGGCCGAGGTCGGCTCCGTCCTGGCCGTCATCGGTTCGGGTTCCGCTGCTCCGGCCAAGGCCGAGCCCAAGGAAGCGGAACCGGTTGCAGCTGCTCCGTCGACTGAGCGCGACGAGCCTGTCGCCGAGCCGAAGAAGGAAGAAGCCCCCAAGCAGGAAGCCCCCAAGCAGGAAGCTCCCAAGCAGGAGGCTCCCAAGGCAGAGGAGCCCTCTTCCGAGGGAACCTACGTCACCCCGCTGGTCCGTAAGCTGGCCAACGAACACGGCGTTGACCTCTCCACGGTGAAGGGCACCGGTGTGGCAGGCCGCATCCGCAAGCAGGATGTGCTCGCCGCTGCCGAGTCCAAGAAGGCCGAGACTCCTGCAGCCCCGGCTGCAGCTGCTTCGTCCGAGAAGGCCGCACCGGCCAAGATCAGCGAGGAAAGCGCCAAGCTGCGCGGCACCACGGTCAAGGCACCGCGGATCCGCCAGACGATCGCGCGCCGCATGGTGGAGTCCCTGGACTCGTCGGCCCAGCTGACCCAGGTCCACGAAGTCGACATGACGCGCATCGCTGCCCTCCGCCAGCAGGCCAAGGCAGGCTTCAAGGAGCAGAACGGTGCGAACCTCACGTTCCTGCCGTTCATCGCCAAGGCTGTCGTCGAGGCGCTGAAGCAGCACCCGAAGCTCAACGCGTCCTACGACTCCGAGAGCCAGGAAATCACCTACCACGACGCCGAGCACCTGGCCATCGCGGTGGACACCGAAAAGGGTCTGCTGGTTCCCGTCATCAATGACGCCGGCGACCTGAACATCGCCGGCCTGGCCAAGCGCATTGCCGACGTCGGTGCGCGGACCCGCAGCGGGAAGATCGGCCCGGACGAGCTGTCCGGCGGTACCTTCACGATCACCAACATCGGCAGCGTCGGAGCCCTCTTCGACACGCCGATCATCAACCAGCCCCAGGTCGGAATCCTGGGCACGGGCGCAATCGTCAAGCGCGCGGTGGTGCGCACCGATGAGGACGGCAATGACACCATTGCCATCCGTTCGATGATGTACCTCTCCCTCACCTACGATCACCGACTGGTGGACGGCGCCGACGCCGGCCGATTCCTGCAGACGCTGCGGGCACGGCTGGAAGAAGGCAACTTCGAGGCCGATCTGGGTCTCTAGCACCAGATTCGCGGTGGGCGCCCCCCCTTGGGGGTGCCCACCGTCGTTTAAGGCATCTGGCCTGCAATTTTCTACTCGTTGTAGAATAGTTACCGTTTAATTGTTATCCGCTGACATAGTGTCGGTAACATCGAAGGCATGGACTTCCTTCATAGCTTCCTCGTTTTCCTCCACATCCTTGGCGCAGGACTGATCGTCGGCATCTGGGTCGCCAGGATCAAGAACCCGACCGTCATGCCCGGCCAGTTCCACGCGGCGCTGCTGCAGCTGGTCACCGGCATCCTGCTGGTCGGCATGAATGAGATGGGCGACGGCGACGTCAACCACCTGAAGGTCGGAATCAAGCTTGCAATTGCCCTGGCCATTGCCGTCATGGCGTTCATCGGCCAGCGCAAGTACAAGAAGGACCAGCCCGTCCCCGGCGCACTGGCTAACGGCGTCGGCATCCTGACCGTTGTGAACGTCGCACTCGCCACCATGTGGTAACAACTGACTAGGCCCCGCCCGGGGGTCACCGAATGCCTCCCCTCCTTTCCTGGACGGGAGGCATTCTTTTTGTATGCCGAAGTCCCACGGAGCTGGTGGTGCGGGGGTCTGGCTGGAATAGGCATGACCTGCAAGGATGGGCCGCAGCCGGGGACACCGGCCCCGGCCCACCCCCTCGAAGGAGCACTCATGGCTACTGTCCGCTCAGCCCATACCGTCTGGAACGGGGACCTCTTCCATGGAAGAGGTGAAGTCACGCTCGACTCCTCTCATCTCGGTACGTTCGATGTCACCTGGAAGGCACGCGCTGAGGAAGCCGACGGGCGTACCAGCCCGGAAGAACTGATTGCCGCGGCCCACTCCGCCTGCTTCTCCATGGCCTTCAGCAACGCGCTGGCCGAGGCCGGCAAAACCGCTGAACGCATCCACACTTCCGCCGAGGTCACCTTTGTTCCCGGAACCGGGATCACGGGCAGCCACCTTACGGTTTCCGCCGTCGTCCCCGGCCTGACAGCGGAGGAATTCACGGACATCGCAGAATCAGCCAAAACCGGCTGCCCCGTCTCGCAGGCCCTGGCGGGCATCACCATCACCATGGAGGCCTCGCTGGAAGCCTAGTCCCGCACGTCCCGCCAGCGCCGCCCGGTGCCACCCAGGCGAAAAGGACCTCTCCCGCCCGGGAGAGGTCCTTTAGGGTATTGCCGGTCAGTCGCTGCGCGTACGCTCGCTTATAAGCGAGCTTGGCAGCGAGCCAAGGGAGCGGTTTCGAGACAGCCGCAACTGCGTTCTGAAGGTGAAGACATGAACCTCACGCCCAAGGAAATCGACAAACTGTACGTGTATCAAGTGGCCGATCTGGCCCGCAAACGACGCGATCGGGGAACCAAACTCAACGTCAGCGAGGCCACTGCCCTGATCTGCGAGGCAATCCTGGAAGGGGCCAGGGACGGCCGGACCGTGGCGGAGGTGATGGAGCTCGGCAAAACCATCGTCTCTGAGAGCCAGTGCATGGACGGCGTCCGTGAGCGGCTGCCCCTGCTGCAGATCGAGGCGACCTTCGTCGACGGCAGCAAGCTTGTCTCCTGCCACGATCCCATCGGAGTGTGAGTTGACGCGGCGCCCGGAGCCGGGCGCGGCGGTGGTGCTGGTTGGAGGACACGAGAGCGGGAACGGCGCGGATCTTTCCTTCGTGCCGGACCTGATGCCCGGTGTCTTCGTCAGTCCGGCCGGCCGGTCCCTCCACAATCTGCTCACACAACTGCTCGACCGGGGCGGTGACGTTTCCGGTTCCGGCCCCCAGCCGGTAGTGGTGCTTCCGATGACCTTTGGCCGCAACCCCACCCTCATTGCCGACACGGCGAAGACACTTCACTGGCTCTCAGCGGCAGGCGGCACCACAAACGCCGGGCCACAGCTGGCCCTGTCCGAGCCCTTCGGAACCCCGGACCATCTCACGGCCTGGCTGAGAACCGCAGCCACCGAAGTGCGGCGGCGGGAGGCGGCATCCGCAGTGCTGATCACCGCGGATGCCGCCAACCCCTTCGATGACGCCGATCTCTACCGCATCTCCCACCTGGTCCGCACCCATGGAGCGGGCATCCCCGTTGAGACGGCGGCGGTCAGCAGCGTGGAAGCACTTCTGGAGGCTGTTCAGCGGCTCCGGCTGCTCGGCAGCACGCACGCCTTCGTGGTTCCGGCCGGTTTCCGCCGGGCAGCAACCGTGTACTCGGACGTGGTGCCGTACGGCGAAGGAGGGTTCTCCGGTGTCGAGTTCTACGGCGCGCTGATGAGCGAAAAAGCAGTGCTCCGGGTAATCAGTGAGCGTGTCCGCGACACGCTGCACGCCCTCAGCCACGGCCGGACCGGCGTGGAAGCCGGCCTGCAGGCCGACCACGGCCACGGATACGCCCACTCGCACGCCTTTGAGGAGTCCGGCGGGCACTCCCACCCGCACAGCTCCGGGATGGCCGCCGGCCATCCGCACAGCCATCCCCGCCCCGATCGGCAGGAATTGACCGGGTCCCCACCGCACAACCACATGCAGCGCCCTGCGCGCTAGGGAAGGACACATCATGATGGGCAGCCCCACCTATGACCACAAGCAAGAGGACATTGAGATCAACGCCGGACGGCCAAGCGTCACCCTGCTGGTAAGCAACACCGGCGACCGGGCCGTGCAGGTTGGATCCCACTTCCACTTCTTCGAAACCAACAAGGCTCTCCTGTTCGAGCGCGAACTCGCGTACGGCATGCACCTGGACCTGCCGGCAGGTACCGGAGTGCGTATTGAGGCCGGCGACACCCGGGAGGTGACCCTCACCGCCTATGCCGGCGGTCGGCGGGTGATCGGCTTCAACAACCTCGTCGACGGAGGCCTCGACGCCGCTGACACCAAGATCCGCGCCATGGCACGGATGAGGGAACTCGGGTTCCAGGACGGCAAGCCGACCGCCAAACCCAGCGCGAACAACCAGGGCGGTGCGGCGAAGGTCGGCTCCGCAAACGAGGGGAAGAACTGATGGCGAAAATTTCGCGTAAACAGTACACGGACCTCTTCGGTCCGACCACCGGCGACCGGGTCCGTCTGGCCGACACCAATCTGGTGATCGAGATCGAGAAGGACTTCAACGAGGGCCATTACGGCGACGAAGTTGTCTACGGCGGCGGCAAGACCGCCCGCGACGGCATGGCCGCCGACCCCCAGGCAACTTCCGCTGAAGGAGTCCTGGACCTGGTCATCACAAACGCCATCATCCTGGACCCGATTCTCGGAGTCGTTAAGGGCGACATCGGCATTCGTGACGGCAAGATCGCCGGGGTCGGCAAATCCGGGAACCCGCATACCCAGAGCGGAGTCGATCCCCGTCTTGTAGTTGGACCAGGCACCGAACTGCTGGCCGGCGAACACTTCATTGCCACCGCCGGCGGCATCGACTCCCATGTGCACTACATCTCCCCCGAGCAGGCCCTTGCGGCCTTGTCCAACGGCATCACCACGCTCTTTGGAGGCGGCACGGGGCCCACCGACGGCACCAACGGCGTCACGACCACTCCCGGTGTATGGAACCTCGGCAGGATGCTCCAGTCGATCGAGGGGATGCCCGTCAACATGGGCGTGCTCGGCAAGGGGAACGGATCGCTGCCGGATGCCCTGATCGAGCAGATCGAGGGCGGTGCGGCGGGACTGAAGGTCCACGAAGACTTCGGTGCGACACCCGCTGCGCTGAGTATGGCGCTTTCCGTGGCTGACGACTACGACATCCAGATCTCGGTGCACACCGACAGCCTCAACGAGGCCGGTTACGTGGAAAACACGCTCGACGCGATCGACGGCCGCACCATCCACACCTTCCACACCGAGGGCGCCGGCGGCGGGCACGCACCGGACATCATCAAGGTGGCCGGCCACCCCAACGTGCTGCCCTCGTCCACGAACCCGACGCTGCCCTACACCGCCAACTCGGTGGACGAGCTCCTCGACATGGTGATGGTCTGCCACCACCTCTCCCACGACATCCCCGAAGACGTTGCCTTCGCCGACTCCCGGGTACGGGCCGAGACGATCTCGGCCGAAACCGTCTTCCACGACGAAGGCATCATCTCGATGGTGTCCTCCGATTCCCAGGCTATGGGGCGGATCGGCGAGTCCTTCATGCGCACCTTCCAGATCGCCCACCACTGCAAGGACCAGCGCGGCAAGCTGCCGGAAGACAGCGCGGACAACGACAACTTCCGGGTGCTGCGCTACCTGGCCAAGATCACCATCAACCCGGCCATCACCCAGGGCGTGTCTGACTACATCGGTTCGCTGGAAGCGGGGAAGATGGCGGACATCGTCCTCTGGCCGATCCAGTCCTTTGCAGCCAAGCCCAGGCTGATCGTCAAGGGCGGGCTGATCAACTGGGCGCTGATGGGAGACCCGAACGCTTCCCTGCCCACCCCGCAGCCGGTGTTCTACCGGCCCATGTTCGGCGCGCAGGGCAAGGCACTTCAGAGCACCCGGGCAACCTTCATGTCCCAGGCCGCCATCGACACGGGCGTGCCGGAACAACTCGGGCTGGAAAGCCAGGTCTTCCCGGTGCACCGCTGCCGCGGCATCGGCAAGGAACACATGGTCCGCAACAATGCCACGCCTGACATCACCGTGGACCCGGAGACCTACGACGTCAGGTACAACGGCACGCTGGCCTCCATACCCCCGGCACAGTCCCTCCCGCTGACCCAGCTGTTCTTCCTGGCTTAGGGGCGGCGCATGTCGGATATATCGCAGCTGCTCACGAGCCTGCAGTTCGCAGACTCTGCCTTCCCCAGCGGTTTCTACACGATGTCGCACGGGCTTGAGGGCTACAGCCAGGCGCGGCTTGTCAAGCGCGGCGACGTGCAGCCGCTGCTGGCCGGGCTGCTGCTGCACTCGGTCGGTCCGGGGGACGCAACAGCCCTCGCCGCAGCGCACCGCGCGGCGTCCGACGGCGACGTCGACCTGGTGCAGGAAATCGACCAGCTCCTCTTCGCTTCCAAACTGAACGCGGAAATGCGCAAGGCGTCCGTGCGCAGCGGGCACCAGCTGATCGATCTGGGTGCCGAGCTGATGGAGCAGCCGATCCTCGCCCGATACGCCGAACGGGTGCGCAGCCGGGCCACGCCCGGCTGCCAGCCGGTCGTGACGGCAGCGGTGTATGCAGCCGGCGGGGTCCAGACCCGGCAGGCCGTGGCATCGGATCTGTTCGCCTTCTCGGCCAGCTTCGTCGGTGCCGCGCTCCGGCTGCGGCTGACGGACCACCGGCATGCCCAGGCGGTCCTGCTGGAAACGGCCGCCGTGATAGAGCAGGCGACCGACGCCGCCCTGGAACGGGACCTGGCTGACCTCGGCGGCTGTGCGCCAATGGCGGATGTCATGTCCGCCCGGCATGAGAAAGCCGACGCACGGCTCTTCGCCAGCTAGGGAAGCAACAACCAGCGCGCACCGGGCGGATGCGCGGACACCCAGCGATGGAACGTACTTTGGAAATGAGGAAGATATGAGCGAGAACGTGTTGAGGATCGGAATCGGCGGACCCGTGGGCAGCGGCAAGACTGCGCTGACGGAGGCCCTCGTTCCCCGGCTCATCGCGGCCGGACGGACCCCCGGCGTCATCACAAACGACATCTATACGCAGGAGGACGCCCACCACGTCCGCCGGGAACTGGACGGCATCCTCGATCCCGAGCGGGTGATCGGGGTGGAGACCGGTTCCTGCCCGCACACAGCAGTACGTGATGACCCGACCATGAACCTTGCTGCCGGTGCGGAGATGCTGGACCGGTTTCCCGAAATCGATACCCTCATCTACGAGTCGGGCGGAGACAACCTGACCCTCACGTTTTCACCGGCCCTGGCGGACGTGTTCGTGTTTGTGCTGGACACTGCGGAGGGTGAGAAGATGCCCCGCAAGCGGGGGCCGGGAATCACCGACAGTGACATCCTGGTGATCAATAAAATCGATATTGCACAGTACGTGCGCACCAACCTCGACGTGATGGAGAGCGATGCCCACCGGGTGCGTGATGGCAGGCCGGTAGTGCTGACGAACTCCCTCACAGGGCATGGGGTGGACGAACTCCACCAGCAAATCATGACGCAGTGGAACGGCGCCAAAACTGAGCTCATCGGATGACGGTCAACGCTGCGGATCCGCGAAGCGCTTCACCGTCACCGCTGACTTCCGTTCCCCCGCTACCAGAACCCCGGACCGGAGGGCGGTCGCCGAGCACCGGCGGTTACCGGCTTGAACCGGCGTACTACGAACCGCTCCGGGTTCCGGAGGAAGTACTGCAGCATACCGGCGCTCCAACCGGCCTGCCCGTCGGCAGTCCCGGAAAAGTGGGCATCCTGCAGCTTGGCTTCGACCGCAACCGCGGGCGCACCGAGCTGGTGCAGCATTACCAGAAGTCACCGCTGCAGATCATGAGGCCGCTGTACTTCAACCTGCTGCGCCCCGACCTGCCCTACACCTACCTCATGTCATCCGGCGGAGGCATCCTTCAGGGCGACCGGCAGCGCACCGACATGCGCTTCGGTCCGGGAACATCCGCGCACGTGACCACCCAGGCGCATACCCGCGTGTACCGCATGGACCACGGCTATGCCACTGCCGTCATGAACATCGAGGCCGGCGAGGGTTCCTACGTGGAGTATCTGCCCGACCCCGTTGTGCCCTTTGCCGATTCGCGCTTCTACCAGCAGACGTCGGTAGTGCTCGACGAGTCCGCGACGCTGGTGCTGGGTGAGACCGTGTACGCCGGCCGGCTCGCCCGCGGTGAGCGTCATGCCTACGACGTGTACGCCTCCGATCTCGAGGTGCGGCGGCCGGACGGCAGGCTGGTGGCCCTGGACCGGGTACGGCTCTGCCCCAAGGACGATACCGGGGTTGGGGAAGCGGGAGGCGTAAACGGGCTTGGCGTACTCGCCGGCCACGATGTGCTGGCGATGCTCTACGTCTTCACTCCCCTGGTTCCGGCTGCCCAGCTGGCCGAGACCGTGAACCTGGCGGTCAGCGAAAGCGGCGGCGACCTGATTTTCGGGGTCAGTACGCTGCCCGGTGACGCCGGCGTCTGGATGCGGCTGGTGGGCAACGACACCGTGGCTGTGGCGGCAGCGAACACGGCCGCGGCCGCTGCCGTACATGAGCTGCTGACCGGGAAACGGGCACCCGTGATCCGGAAAACCTAGGAAGGTTCTGACCTTGCGCAAACACTCGAACGCGCTGGCGGAAGCAGCGCCGCCGCAGCGCTCCTACCGGGCGCAGGTGACGCTCGCGTTCATTCCGGTCATCGCACTGCACATCGCGGGCTTCGGACTCTTCTTCTTCCTGGTGGAGCCGCTGCACCTGCAGCTGGGTTCCTCCGTCTTCGGGGTGGGCATCGCCGTGGTGGCCTACGTGCTGGGCGTACGGCATGCGTTCGACGCCGACCACATCGCGGCCATCGACAACACCACCCGCAAGCTGGTGGACCTGCGCCGCCCGGCCGCCGGCGTCGGCCTGTTCTTCTCCCTGGGGCACTCCACCATCGTCTTCCTGATGGCTGCGCTGCTGGCGCTCGGCGTGAGCTGGGCAGTGGGACTGAGCGATGACGGCAACGGCGTACGCAGCGGCCTCGGGGTGTTTGGCACTGTTGTCTCCGGCGTCTTCCTGCTGGTGATCGGGCTCATCAACGCCGTCGCGTTCATGGGGATCCTCAAGGTCTGGCGGGCATCGCGCAACGGGGACCTCGACGAGCTCGAACTGGAGCGCCATCTGCAGGGACGCGGCATCATCAGCCGTGTCCTGCGGCCGCTCATGCGCACCATCGACCGGCCGGGAAAGATGTACTTTGTCGGGTTCCTGTTCGGGCTGGGCTTCGACACCGCCAGCGAGATTGCGCTGCTGGTGCTGGCCGGAACGGGAGCGGCAACGGGGCTGCCGTGGTATGCCATTCTCTGCCTGCCGCTCATTTTCGCCGCCGGCATGAGCCTGTTCGACACGCTGGACTCCGCGGTCATGGTGCGTGCCTACGGCTGGGCGAGCGTCAACGCGGTACGCAAGGTCTATTACAACCTCACCATCACCGGACTCTCGGTGATGATTGCTGTCATGATCGGCGGGATCGAGCTGGTCGGGCTGCTGAATGAGAAACTCGGGCTGCGCGACCCGCTCACCGGATGGGTAGCCGGCCTTGACCTGGAGAACCTGGGCTACATCATCGTGGGCACGCTCATTCTGGTCTGGATCATCTCCACCGCCTACTGGAAGTTCGGCAGGGTGGAGGAGCGCTGGGCCGTGCCCAACGGACGGGGCAGCGCCGGTGCAGCAGCGGCGGACAGGCCCCGGGAGAACGAGCACGGGGAGGAGAGACCATGAGCAGCGCCGGTGCAGCAGCGTCACGTCCCGCCATCTCAGGCTCCGGCTGGGTGACCGGCTGGGGCCAGGGACTGTCGCAGATCTTCTTCCAGAGCAACATCTACACGGCGCTCCTGATCCTGGCCGCCTTCGCCGTAGCCGACTGGCGCATGGCCCTGCTGGTACTGACCGGCTGTGCGGGAAACACGGTGGGAGGGCGTCTGCTCGGGGCAGAGGCCTCCTCGGTGACGTCGGGCCTGCAGGGCTTCTGCGGCGCACTCGCCGGTGCTGCAACCTTCTCTGCTGTCGGAGGTCAGTGGCAGGCATATCCGATCGCGCTTGTCGGCGGTTTGCTCTGCGCTCCCGTGACGTGGCTGGTGGTCGCCCTGTTCACGAAGACACCGCTGAAAATCTATGCGCTGCCTTCCACGACGGCACCGTTCTGCATCGTGGCAACCGGGATACTGCTCAGCACCCAGGCCCTGCACGTGAGCGCGGCACCGTCGTCCACCATTGATTCGGAGCCCCTGGCCTTTGCGCGCTCACTGCTGACGAATGTGTCCGAGGTTGTGCTGGTCAACAACGTCTGGTCCGGGGCCCTGATCCTGCTCGGACTGTTCGTTGCCAGCTGGAAAGTGGGCCTGGCCGGGCTGCTCGGCAGCGTGGTGGGCAGCCTGTGCGCACTGGCGCTCGGTGAGTCCCTCACGGAAACCGCGAACGGCCTGGCAGGCTACTCGGGCGTGCTCACCGCCATTGCACTGGCCGTGGTCTTCCTGCGCAGCAGCACACTGTCCTGGATACTCGCCGTCGTGGGAACGGCCGTCACAGCCGTGGTGACCCTGCTGATGCACGAGCTCTCCGGACCCACCTACACCTGGCCGTATATCCTCACCACGTGGGTGTTCCTGGTGATAGCCCACTACATTCCCGCTGCCAAACGGCCCTAGGCTACAGGGAAGCGCCGATCCAGAGGCCGAGCACCGCAGCGGCTACGGAGAACACCAGCATCACGACACCGCTGATGAACGATGCACCGTAGCGCCCCTGTTTGATCAGCTGCACGGTCTCATAGCTGGCCGTGCTGAAGGTGGTGTAGCCGCCCAGGAATCCGGTGCCGATCACAATGCTGAGGTCCGTCGGTACAACACGCTCCATGGTGAGTCCGGTGAGCAGGCCCAGGACAAGGGAGCCGGAGACGTTGATGATCGTCGTCGCCCACTGGAACGTCGTCTTAAGGCGGGAGCGGATGAGTCCGTCCACCAGGAACCGGACCGCCGCGCCCACCCCGCCGGCCAATGCGAGCAGAAGGAATACCCAGAAAGTCATGAGCCGGCCCTCCGTCCGGTCTGGCGTTGCCGTCCGGACGACCGGGCGTTAACCGCGCTGGCAGCGGCGATACCGGCCCAGGTGGCGACGGCGCCCACGATCACCGTGCCGAGCGCGTAGATCACTGCTGCCCAGGGCAGGGCGTCGCGGAACAGCACGGCCGTGTCGGTAGCCAGCGAACTGTACGTGGTGAAACCGCCGCAGAATCCGGTGCCAAGCAGCAGCTTGAGGTTTTTGCCGGTAGGCCGTGAGCTGTCCAGACGGGTGACTGCCTCGTAGAGATAGCCGAGCAGGAAGGCGCCGATCACGTTGATAATCGGGATTGCGACCGGCACCTCGCCGAGATTCGGGATGACCAGGGAGAGGCCCTCGCGGCTGGCCGCACCGGCCGCACCGCCGAGGGCAACAAGCGCGATGGGCGCCCAGCGCAGGTGCGGCGGGCGGAGGCCGGGGCTCATTCCCCCGTCCGATCCTGCGCGGTGTCGGCACCGAGGGCACGGGCGGGGATCACGAGGACCGGGCGCAGCTGGCGGCGGGCAAGGTTCACGGCAACGGACCGGTTGAACAACTCCTGGATGCTGCCGCCCAGGGAGCGTTCGTGGGTGCCCACAACGATCATGGCGGCGTCGACGGTGTCGGCGAGGTGGCCGAGGGCCGCAGCGATGTCTCCGGGGATGGCCAGCGTGCGCCAGGAAACGTCCGAATCAGCGAGAATCCCGGCAAGGTCGGAGGCCAGCCGGGAGTCGAAGCCGACCTCGCGCTCGTCGGCGAAATCGGGATCTATCGGGGAGCTGTCCATGGAGCCGTCTGGAGATTCGCCGGTGCCGAAGCGGCCAGGGTTCACGTGCGCGCAAATCAGCTCGGTTCCAAACCGTTCGGCGAAGCGGGCAGCCTGCAAAACCACATGCGGCGGCTGGCCTGGAGAAACGCCGACGACGACCGGGTGCTTCTGGGGGGAATCCGGGGAAGTGCCCATCGTCTGAGATTACTCCTGCGTCACTCCTCTATCTACGCTGCCCCACCGGCCTAGAGTTCGGTGAGCAGGATTCCTGCCGCCCACGGGCCGCAGTGAAGGAACCCTCCCGGCAGGAGAATTCCTTCACTGCGTCCGGTTTCCTACTTTGCCGACTGGTCCGCTGACCCGGGAGCGTGCGCACCGGCCTGGGGCCTCGGCGGCAGCGGTGCAGGCCGGAGCGTGGGATAGCCTTCCCGGGCCGGCGGCTGGTCTGTGGGCAGTTCGGAGAGCATCTCCTTCAGGATCGCCACCCCGTGCTCCAGCTGCGGGTCCTCGCCTGCCGCATACGCATGCGGCGGGTACGGGACCCCAATGTCGGGTTCGACGCCGCGGTTCTCTACCCCGAAGCCGACTCCCCCGGTGAACCAGAAGGCATAGCGCGGCTGGGTGACCGATGTACCGTCCGCCAGCTGGAACCGGCCGTCGATGCCCACAACGCCGCCCCACGTCCGGGTACCGATAACGGGCCCAATCCCACGCAGCTTGGCTACCTGGGTGACGATGTCGCCGTCGGATCCGGCGAACTCATCCGAGAGGATGACCACCGGGCCCCGCGGGGACTGCGCCGGGTAGGTCCCGGCCTGTTCCCCGCGCGGCAGGCTCCAGGCGGTGACCTTACGGCCGATCAGTTCCGCTACCAGCTGCGAAGTGTGCCCGCCGCGGTTATGCCGGACGTCGATGATCAGGGCATCTTTAGCCGCTTCGCTGTCCAGGTCCCGGTGCAGCTGGGCCCAGCCGCTCGCGACCATGTCCGGTATGTGCAGGTAGCCGAAGCTTCCTTCGGAGGCGCTGCGGACAGCCCGCCGGTTGCCGTTCACCCAGTTCTGGTAGCGCAGCCTCTCTTCGCTGCGCAGCGGGACGACGGCGATTCGGCGGTGCTGCGGTGCCGGGTCCTCGCCGCCGCGGACGATGGTCAGTTCAACGGCACGGCCGCCCGCGCCCACAAGCAGCGCCGCGGGGCCCTTGTCCGCCGGTACCGGAAGTCCGTCCACGGCAGCGATCACGTCTCCGGGCCGAACGTCAGCTCCCGGAGCGCTCAGCGGGGAGATGGCCTGCGGGTCAGAGGACTCCGCGTCCAGGATCCGGGTGACTTCCCATCCTCCAGCTCCCGGCCGCAGGTCCGCGCCCAGGAAGCCCTGCGCTCCGGCACCGGCTTCGGCCACGGCCGGAGGCGTCACGTAGGCATGCGACGTGCCCAGTTCACCGTGCAGTTCCCACAGCAGGTCCACGAGGTCGTCATGCGAGCCCAGGTTTGCCACCAGCGGACGGTAGCGCCCGTGCACGGCTTCCCAGTCCAGCCCGCCCATGTCCGGAGCCCAGAAGAAGTCCCGCTGCAGCCGCCATGCTTCGTCAAAGGCCTGGCCCCACACTTTGACCGGTTCCAGCAGCACGCGGATCCGGGAAAGGTCCACAGTGGTGTTCTCGGCAGAGTCCTCTTCCGTCCGGGACGCAGCGGGCACGGCCCGCAGCCGGTGCTCATGACGCAGCACCACAGTGCTGCCGTCGCCGCTGAGCTCATAATCCTCGAGCGCAGGGACCAGGACTGACACGTCCTTTTTGCCCAGGTCGAAGCGTTCAAGCCGCTTGCCCGGGTTACGGTCCGCGGAGGTAGCCCGCCCGTCGCCGGTGACGCCGTAGACGTCCTCGGCGAGCCAGAGCAGGGCACCGTCGGCAGCACGGAGTTTGGAGTAGCGCCCCTGCGGGACGGGTACCGCGATGATGCGCTCGGCGAGCCGGTCGAGGTCAACCGCCGTATCAGCTGCCTGGCCCGGGCCGTGGTGGGGATCATCCGATTCCACCGGTGCCGCGGGTTCGGCCGGCTCCACCACGTGGGCGGCCGGACCGAACGGAGACGGCGTGGCCGCGGCAAGCGCCACCATGAAGGGCTTGGTGGACGTCGGGAATCCCAGGTCGAAACCGTGGGTGTCGTAGACCGGGTCGAAGCTGCGCTCCGAGAGGAAGGCGAGGAACCGGCCGTCCCTGGTGAAGGAGGGGCTGTGGTCGTGGAACCTGCCGTCCGTCACGTCCTGGATCTGCTCTGTGGTTCCAGCTGTCTTGCGGAGCCGGATCCTGGTGCGTGCACCTTCGCCGGCTACGGGCTCCGCCCATGCCAGCCAGCGGGAATCAGGGCTGAAAGCGAGGTCGTCCACCGCCCCGTGGCCGTTGTCCGCCACCAGGGAAAGCTCGGCCGCCTCAACATCAAGGAGGTAAACCTGCCCGAATTCCGTTGCCACTGCCACAAGCCGCCCGTCCGGACTGGGAAGCAGCTCAGAGGTCCGCGTGGGAGCGGGAAAGGCAATTCTGGTGAGCCCGGATTCCGCAGCGGTGTCCTGGGAGGCCAGCACTGCTTCCGAGGCGCCGGTACCCGAAGCCGCTGAAGGATCCTGCGGCTGCGTCCCCGCGTCGCTGCCCGCTGGAGCATGAGCCGGCAGAGCCGCGCCCGACGCCGAAACCGGTTTGGGCAGCTCAGGCTGCTCCTGCACCGCGGCCGGTGCTGCCGGAGCTGACGAAGAAACCTCCCGCTTTTCGGTTCCCGCAGGGAGGGAGCCGAAGACGTCCTTGATGAACAGTGCTTCCTCGTTTCCCGGGTCCGCAACGAAGACGGCCCGCCCGCCGCTCAGCGGCCGGCCCAGGCGTGCACGGACGCCGGCGGTAGCTTCGATCACCCGTGACGGGCCGTCCTTGTGCGTGAGCCAGTGCAGCGTGCCGTGGCTTTCCACCACACTGGACTTCCCGGTGGCGTCCGGGGCGGCAGCGCTGAGGTGGCGTGCCACGTTCAGCGGACGGGGACGCCGTCCGGTGCCCGCGGATCCCAGGGTGATGTCGAGGCGGACAGGCTCAGCCTCGAGGTCTGCCAGGAGCCACAGTGCCCCTGCCGATTCGAAGACGATCCGGGCGCCGTCACTGGAAGGATGCCTGACGTAGAAGTCCTCGAAATCGGTGTGCCGGCGCAGGTCCGTGCCCGAGGGCGTGACGGAATAGATATTTCCGTGGCCCTCGTGGTCCGAGAAGAACGCGATCCTGCCCTGTATCCACATCGGGTAGGCAAGGTTTCCGTCAAGCTCGGGCACCAGGCGGGTAAACTCCCCGTTGCCGTCCGCATCGATCCAGAGTTTGCCCGCCGTGCCGCCCCGGTAGCGCTTCCAGCGGGCCGGTTCACGGCTGAGGACGGAGCCGAGGACCATGGGACGCTCGTCCCCCAGTGCCGGGCCCTCAGCGAGAGTGTCCAGCGGCCCGTAGGGCAGGCGCACCGGAGCTGAACCGTCCAGCGGCACCTCATAGGCCCAGCGGAGACGGAAATCTTCAAACTCGTGGGGGGTCGTCGCAATGATTCTCCCGGCCGAGCTGAAGCCGCGGACCCGCGTGTGGGGATTGCCCCAAAAAGTGAGCTGGCGGAAGTCGCCACCCTCCGTGTCGGCAGTGACTACTTCCGGGGCCCCTCCCTGGACAACGGTCCAGGCGATCCGGGACCCGTCAGGTGAGAACCTGGGGTTGCGGGCGGGCATCTGCAGCGAGGAAACACGCCAGGCCCGGCCACCGTCCAGTGGGGCAACCCAGACATCATCCTCGGCCACGAACGTGACCCGGTCGCCGTGAAGGTCGGGATAGCGGAGGTAGGGAGTTGAGCTCATAGAACGATCCTATCTTTGCGCTCCCCCGCCCCCGGTTTCCCCGCCAGGCAGAACGGCAGCGATCCGCCATCCGCTGTCCGTCCGTACCAGGTCCAGCACCACATCCCGGCCGGAGGCGGCACCAGGCGGGCCAGCCGGGGACCCGTCGGCCCGGACGCGCTGGAAACCCGAGCTCTCCATGGAAACAGCGACCAGCTCCCGGTCGGTCCCGGAGCCCCCTTCCCCCGCGGAGACGGCCCGCAGGACGTCCAGGCGGAGCCCGGAAAGACGTTCACCCTTCTCCTTCAGCCGCCCTACCTCGACCGAATCCGCCTCCTCCGCCGGGGAACCAGCCAGGTTTACCCAGCCGAGCAGCGCCGGATCGCCGCGTTCAAAGGACCGGGCACGCAGCGTGGACAGGACATGCACTGCCGCCAGGGGGTCCTGGCCCTGCAGCACGGAAAGCTCATAGTCAGAAGGAACGTCCTGATCTGCCTGTCCCGGGTCGCCGGAGGCACCCGCAGAGGGGATGTGATCAGCCTCCTCTTCGGGCACCGCCGCCTCTTCGGGCACGTTGGTGCCGGAGGGTGCCTCTCCGGCCGCCCCGGCAGCCGGAACATCCGTTGCCGCCGGCAGCAGGAGTTCCTTCGAGGGACCGAGCAATTCCGGCGCCAGCACCGCCACGGCTCCGCAGACAGCCGTCACCGCCACGATTCCTGTTGCTGCGCCGAGCCACAGCTTCCTGAATCGCTGCCCGGCTGCCCGGCGCACCCTTACGGACCCGGGGTGCCCGGTTTCCTGTGGCCAGGCTTTCTGCAAGCCGAACCGCGGGCGGCGCCTTCGCCGGCGCCCGGGGTGGGCGGCGTCCCGGGCAGCACGCCGGGTCTGCGTGTCCGGCTGGATGCCGGGAGGGACAGTTGCCGGCAACTGCAGCGGTTCAGCGTCAACAGCCCGGAAGACTCCGACCGAGAATTCCTCCGCAGTGGGCCGCCTTCCGGCATCCTCGTCCAGGGCTGCTTCCAAGAGGCTGCAGAGACGCGGGTTTCCTCCGCCCAGCGCGACAATCAGCGGCGGACGCAGACCCGGCTTGAGCGGCCGCCCGGTCAGCATCAACCAGCCCAGCGCTCCTAGCGAGTAAACGTCGACCTCCGGCCCTGGTGCGGAGGAGCCGGCACCTGTGCGCAACTCCGGCGCAGAACCCGTGCTTCCCACCGGGACATCCTGCTGCCCGGGAAACATCCGGCCGGTGCCAAAGTCCGCCACCAGCGGCTTGCCGTTGGCCGTGAACAGTATGTTCCCCGGCGTGACAGCACCATGAACGGCACCATCGGCGTGCAGGCAGGCCAGGGCACGTGCCGCTGCCGTCAGCACGGTGACCACTTCACCCTCTGAAAGTGTTCCCCGGAGCGCCAGCAGCCCGGCCAGGCTGCCCCCGGCAGCGTATTCCAGCAAGAGGCCCGGCCCTTCCTCCGTGTTCAGCAGCCCATGGATGCCAAGGAGGTTCTCGTGCTGCAGCCGGGTGAGGATGGTGACCTCGCGCCTGCGTTCAAACTCTTCCGCAGGGTCCTGCCGCCGGTGCGGAACCTTGAGGGCGAAGCAGGCGCCGTCGGCCAACCGCTGCGCAAGCCAGACGGTGCTGTGGCAGCCTTCCCCGAGCAGCCGCCCGATGCGCCATCCGGAACCGGGCACGACCGGACGGCGCACGGTCTGCTCCCCCTGTCCGCCGCCGTCCGGCGCCGACCCGGCCAGCCCCGGGCTGTGCGGGTCCTCCGTAGCGTTCATGGGGACAGTTCTAGCGGGTCCGCGACGCTGCTGCAGGAGTTATCCACAGACAGGGGGCAACGTGATGTGATTCACACCGGCGGGTCTGGAGAACAGCCACTAGGCTGTCCCCTATGGATCTGCACTTTGTGCGCGCAGGGCTCGCTCCGGACTTCCTTGACTACGACGACGGATGGGCACTCCAGCGCACTGCCCACAGCGAGGTTCGGGCAGGCAGCAGGGCAAACACCGTCTTCCTGCTGGAGCATCTTCCCGTCTATACAGCCGGCCGCCGCACCGAACCGCATGAGCGGCCTTTTGACGGTACTCCGGTGATCAACGTGGACCGGGGCGGCAAACTCACCTGGCACGGCCCCGGGCAGCTGGTCGGCTACCCGGTACTCCGCCTTCCCGATCCGGTCCTCATCGTCGACTATGTCTCCGCCCTCGAAGAAGCGATCATCGGCGTACTCTCCGACCATGGACTGGCCGGAGCACGGATCGAGGGACGCTCCGGCGTCTGGATCCGCGGTACCGGCGGGAGCCGGGACCGGAAAATCGCCGCGATCGGAATCCGGGTAGACCACGGTGTCACCATGCACGGATTCTCCCTGAACTGCAGCAACGACCTGGCGCCCTACAGCCAGATCATTGCGTGCGGCATCACCGACGCCGGGACCACCTCGATCAGCGCTGAGACCGGCAGGACCGTGACACCTGCCGACGTCGTCGGGCCGGTGGAAGCGCGGCTGCGGCAGAGCCTTGGCACATTGCATGCCTCAGCTGCCCACTCGGATCCGGAACGCCGGGCAGAGTCCGGCACTTACAACGAAGGAGTCCTGAAGTGACACTTGCCCCCGAAGGCCGCCGCCTCCTGCGGATCGAGCAGCGCAATGTGGCCGTTCCGGTGGAACGCAAGCCGGACTGGATCAAAGCCAAGGTCAACATCGGACCCGAGTACGTGCAGCTGAAGGGGCAGGTGAAGAAGGAGGGTCTGCACACCGTCTGCGAGGAAGCCGGGTGCCCCAACATCTTCGAGTGCTGGGAAGACAAGGAAGCGACGTTCCTCATTGGCGGTTCCGAATGCACCCGGCGCTGCGACTTCTGCCAGATCGATACGGGCAAGCCCTCCGCGCTGGACAGGATGGAACCGCTGAAGGTGGCACGCTCAGTGCAGTCCATGGCACTGCGCTACGCCACGGTTACCGGTGTGGCCCGGGATGACCTGGAGGATGAAGGAACCTGGCTGTACGCAGAGACAATCCGCCAAATCCATGCGGTTAACCCCGGCACCGGCGTCGAAATCCTGATCCCTGATTTCTCCGGCAAACCCGAGTACATCCAGGCGATCTGCGACGCGGCGCCGGAAGTGTTCGCACACAACGTCGAGACGGTGCCCCGGCTGTTCAAACGGATCCGGCCCGCCTTCCGGTATGAGCGTTCCCTCGACGTAGTTTCCCAGGGGCAGGCTCTGGGCATGGTCACCAAGTCCAACCTGATCCTGGGCATGGGCGAAACGCGGGCGGAGGTAACGGATGCCATGCGGGACCTGCGCGATGCCGGGTGCGACCTGCTCACCATTACGCAGTACCTGCGTCCCAGCGATCGCCATCTCCCGGTGGACCGCTGGGTCAAGCCGGAAGAGTTCGTCGACCTCAGCACCGAGGCGGAGGAACTGGGGTTCCTGGGCGTCATGAGCGGACCCCTGGTGCGGTCCTCCTACCGGGCCGGCAGGCTGTGGGCGGGAGCGATGCGGAAGAAGGGACGCGAAGTCCCGGCAAACCTTGCACACATCGGGGATTCCGGGACAGCCGCACAGGAAGCATCGGCGGTCCTGGCGCGCCGTTAGCTAAGCGTTTTCCACGGTGCGGGACCCGCTGCGCGAATGATCCCGGCGGGTGCTCCGGCCAGCCGTGTCACGCGGAGAAGATGCGGGGACTTCATCACGTAGAATTGACGCATTATGGCCAACAGCACTGATTCCGACGCATCCAAGGGCGCCCGCCGCGGCCTCTTCTCACGTAAGCCGAAGGCTGAAAAGAAGAACAAGCAGCCAGGCCGCATGAAACAGATCGCCGACGTCTTCAAGATGACGCGGCGCAACGATCCCATGGTGGTTTGGTGGATGGTGGGGGCCTTCCTGGGCATCATCGCCGTCGGCCTGATCATCGGTTTCCTGATCAACAACTGGGTCACGATGCTCATCATCGCGATCCCGCTGGGCCTGCTCGCCGCCGTCTTCATCCTTTCGCGCCGTGCCGAACGGGCCGCGTTCTCGCAGATTGAAGGGCAGCCCGGCGCCTCCGGCGCGGCACTGAGCGTCCTCCGCCGGGGCTGGATCCTCGAAGAGCAGCCCGTAGCCGTCAGCCCGCGCACCCAGGACGCAGTCTTCCGCGCCATCGGCCGCCCGGGCATCGTCCTGGTGACTGAAGGACCTGCCAACCGCGTCCGTGTCCTCGTGGACGGTGAGCGCAAGAAGATGAACCGCATTGTGCCCAACGTGCCGGTCCACGTTATCCAGACCGGCCGCGGCGAGGGCCAGGTGCCCCTGCAGCAGGTGGCCAAGAAGGTCCGGAAGCTCAAGAAGTCACTGACGAAGCAGGAAGTCCAGGCAGTCAACAAGCGGCTCTCCGCACTCGGCCAGCGCCTGCCAATCCCCAAGGGCATCGATCCTTACCGTGCGCGCCCGGACCGCAAGGCCGCACGCGGGCGCTAACCGCCGCAGCCACGCCGTTACCGCGTACGAAAAGGGCCCCGGAGTGATCCGGGGCCCTTTTGTGCTCTTGGGGGGGTTCTACCGGCCGTGTTTGACCTTCACCAGAACGGTGCTCATCACCCGGTCGTGCAGGCCGCGCTGATCCGCATCAAAGATCAGGGCTGGAATCACCAGGCAGAGCAGCAGGGCACGGACGACGCCGGCCAGTGGTCCGGCGGCGCTCCCATCGAGTTTCTGAACCTGAAGGCTGAAGACCCGGTGGCCGATGCTGTACCCCAGCAGCCCCACCAGGACGATCTGTCCGCGGCGAACACCAGGAGGATGGAAATTTCCGTCCCTCCGAAGAACGCGTAGGCAATGACCGAGGCCAGCGCCCAGTCAATGATGATTGCACCCAGGCGCGGGCCCACCCGCGCAATCGAGCCGGGACCCGAACGCGGGCGTCCAAGCCTCCGTCCCGGCCAGTTCTCTTCGTCGGACGGCGGCCCTTCGAGCCATGAACCAATGCTTCGTCTGTCAACCACCGTTTAAGACTACCGGGTGGGGCTGCGCGCTCCGCCCCACTGTGACGACGCCCAATTATGCCCCGGGGAGTGGTCACAGGCTAGGGTGGAGCCAGGGGCCCCGGTGCACGAAACGTTTCCGAAACATTGGTGACATGGGCGGGTAACGGGGTGCTCCTAGACTTACTGCTGTTACCGGCCGTCGCGGAACCGGCGCCGGTGCATGGACAGGTCCACCGCCCGAGGCCCTTCCACTCAAACTTGTAAAAGGAGCATAAAAACGATGTTCAAGAATGCGGACGAGGTCCTCAAGTTCATCGCTGACGAAGAAGTTAAATTCGTCGACATTCGATTCACCGACCTGCCCGGCGTGCAGCAGCACTTCAACGTGCCGGCAAAGTCCGTCGATGCCGATTTCTTCGTCAACGGCCAGCTCTTCGACGGATCCTCCATCCGCGGTTTCCAGGGCATTGCCGAGTCCGACATGCAGCTGATCCCGGACGTGACCACCGCGTTCCTGGATCCGTTCCGCATCGAGAAGACCCTCGCCCTGAACTTCTCCATCGTCAACCCGCGTACCGGTGAGCCGTACCACCGCGATCCCCGCGGCGTAGCCGAGCGCGCCGAAGCCTACCTGGCTTCCACCGGCATCGCCGACACGGCGTTCTTCGCCCCCGAAGCCGAGTTCTTCATCTTCGACAACGTCCAGTACGAATCCGCTCCGCAGGGCAGCTTCTACAAGGTCGACTCGATTGAAGCTCCCTGGAACAGCGGCCGTGAAGAAGAAGGCGGCAACCTGGGCAACAAGACTCCCTACAAGGGCGGTTACTTCCCGGTCGCTCCCGTGGACAAGCAGGCTGACCTGCGCGACGCCATCTGCGTCGAACTGGACAACGTCGGCCTCGAGGTCGAGCGCTCCCACCACGAAGTCGGCGGCGCCGGCCAGGCCGAAATCAACTACAAGTTCACCACGCTCACGCACGCTGCCGATGACTTGATGAAATTCAAGTACATCGTCAAGAACGTTGCCGATGCCTGGGGCAAGTCCGCGACGTTCATGCCGAAGCCGATCTTCAACGACAACGGCTCGGGCATGCACTGCCACCAGTCGCTGTGGAACGGCGGCGAGCCGCTCTTCTATGACGAGAAGGGCTACGCCGGCCTGTCCGACGTCGCACGCTGGTACATTGGCGGCCTGCTGAAGCACGCTTCCGCCGTCCTCGCTTTCACCAACCCGACGGTCAACTCCTACCGCCGCCTGGTCAAGGGCTTCGAAGCCCCGGTCAACATGGTCTACTCGCAGGGCAACCGCTCGGCCGGTATCCGTATTCCGATCACGGGCTCCAACCCGAAGGCCAAGCGCATCGAGTTCCGCGCTCCGGATCCCTCGTCCAACCCGTACCTGGCGTTTGCTGCGCAGCTGATGGCAGGCCTGGACGGAATCAAGAACCGGATTGAGCCGGCTGACCCGATCGACAAGGACCTCTACGAGCTCCCCGCCGAAGAGGCCAAGCACATCCAGAAGGCTCCGGGCTCCCTTGAGGAAGCCCTGGAAGCGCTGGAAGCCGACAACGAGTTCCTGCAGGCCGGCGGCGTGTTCACCCAGGACATGATCGATGCCTGGATCGAGTACAAGCGCGAGAAGGAAATCTTCCCGCTGTCCCTGCGCCCGAACCCCTACGAGTTCGAGCTCTACTACGGCGTCTAGGACGTCCCGCCGCTAAAGCGGCGATGGTCCGCTGAAGGGTCCGCGCACTGCCGGGAGGCAGAGTGCGGACCCTTTTGTATTGCCCGGCTGGCGGGGGAAACATGGTTTCGGGTCAGCCTTGACCCGTCCCGGAGGCTGGGACAGTGTGGATCCATGCCTGGATTAACCGATGTTCTGTGGGACAGCCTGGAAGCCAGGGTTTCTTCGGGATGGTGCCCGGGGCTCGTCGCGGGCGTGCGGATCGGCGGTGAGGTGGAGGTACACGCCGCGGGTACCTATGCACTCGATGACGTCCGTCCCATGAACCCCGCAACGCCGTTCCGGATCTCCTCCCTCAGCAAACTGGTGGGAGGCGCACTGGCCCTGTCGCTGGTTGCGGACGGGACGCTGGACCTGGACGACGACGTCTCCCGCTGGCTTCCCGACCTGGCCGAACTCCGGGTGCTGGCCACGCCTGACGCGCCGCTGGCCGTGACGGGCCCGGCGCGGGGACCGATGACGCTCCGCCACCTCCTGACCATGACCGCAGGCTTTGGAATCGATTTCGGACCGACGCCCTACGCCGCAGCTACACGCGACCTGCTGTGGGGCCCCACTCCCCCGGCCCTGGCCCCCGACGAGTACATGGCCCGGCTGGGAAGCCTTCCGCTCGCTGCGCAGCCCGGTGACCGGTGGATGTACCACGCAGGTGCCGACGTGCTCTCCGCGCTCCTGCCGAAAGTGGCCGGCATACCGCTGAGGGATCTGCTGGCGGAACGCATCACCGGCCCCCTGGGACTTGCCGGAACGGATTTCCCGACAGGGCAGGAGGAGTTTCCGGCGGCCTATGAAGCCACCGCCGGCGGTCTTCTCGAGGCGGCAGCCTACCAGGACGCGTTCGCGTCACCGCCGGTCTTCGAGTCCCTGGCCGGCGGCCTTGTCTCCACTGTTCCGGACTTCGTGTCGTTCTTGGCGGCGCTGGCCGATGATGTCCTGCTTCCGGCCGGGCTGGGTGCCCAGATGACCTCCGACCAGCTCACGGACGCCCAGCGGCCCGGATTTGCCGAACTGGCCGGGCCGGAGGAATCCTGGGGCTTTATGAGTGCGGTACAGACCGGTCCGGGCGCGAGCTGGTCCGAACCCGGCATGTGGGGCTGGGCAGGAGGTTCCGGCACCAGCGCCGCCGTCTATCCGAACGGGGACATCGGGGTGGTCTTCACCCAGCGCTTCATGGCCGGTCCGGATGAGAACTTCGACTGGTTCTGGGCGCCGTTCGGCCAGGCGCGCAGCCAAGCAGCCTCGGGCTGAAAGGCTCAACGCACGACGGCGGTGCTGCACCCAGCCGGGCACCGCACCGCCGTCGTCGTCAGCTTTGGCCTTAGAGGACCTTGGCCAGGAAGTCCTGCAGCCGGGACGACTGCGGGTTGCCGAAGAGTTCCTCCGGGGAGTTTTCCTCCACAATGAGCCCGTCAGCCATAAAGACAACCCGGTCGGCCACTTCACGGGCAAAGCCCATTTCGTGCGTGACCACGACCATGGTCATGCCTTCCTTGGCCAGGTCGCGGATGACCTGGAGCACTTCGCCGACCATTTCGGGGTCGAGGGCCGAAGTGGCCTCGTCGAAGAGCATCACGTCCGGCTTCATGGCCAGCGCACGGGCAATGGCCACACGCTGCTTCTGGCCGCCGGAGAGCTGCGCCGGGCGGGCATCGGCCTTGTCGGCCAGCCCAACGCGGTCCAGCAGCGCCAGGGCGTTGGCACGGACCTCGGCCTTGGAACCCTTCTTCAGTTCCACCGGTGCCAGCATGATGTTCTGCAGCACGGTCATGTGCGGGAACAGGTTGAAGTGCTGGAAGACCATGCCGATGTGCTGGCGGACCTTGTTCAGGTCCACCTTCGGGTCGGTGAGGTCGAAGCCGTCGATCACGACCTTGCCGGCCGTGATGTCTTCAAGCTTGTTCAGGCAGCGCAGGAAAGTCGACTTGCCGGAGCCGGACGGGCCGATCACGCAGACCACTTCGCCCTCGGCGACGGCGACGTCCAGTCCCTTCAGGACCTCGACCGGACCGTAGGACTTGCGCAGGCCGATGGTTTGGATCTTGCTCACTTGTTGAACCTCTTATCCAGGACGTCCGCCAGCTTGGTCAGCAGCGTGATCACGATGAAGTACAGGGCTGCGACGATGATCAGCACCTCTGCGGTGCGGAAGTTCACCGCGTAGACCTGCTGTGCCTGGTAGGTCAGCTCGGCGAAGCCGATGACGGCAAGCAGAGACGTGTCCTTCAGGGTGATCACGAACTGGTTAATGAAGGACGGCGTCATGATCTTCACGGCCTGCGGAATGATGATCTTCTGCATCGTCTTGCCGTAGCCAAGGCCCAGGCTGCGCGCCGCTTCCATCTGGCCCGGATCCACGGACTGGATGCCGCCGCGCACGATCTCGGTCATGTAGGCACCGGCGTTCAGGCTCAGTGTCAGCACGCCGGCAGTGAGGACGTCGACCGGCTGGCCGATGAGCTGGGGCAGGCCGAAGTAGAAGAAGAAGGCCTGCACCAGGACAGGGGTGCCGCGGAAGATGCTCACGTAGGTGGTGGCGATGCCGCGCAGCACGATCTTGGAGCTGACCTTGAAGAAACCGAAAATCACACCGAGGATCAGCGCGAAGAACAGTGACAGCGCGGTCGCCAGCAGCGTCAGGCCCAGGCCCTTGGCGAAGGCGGGTGCGTTGTCGGTGACCAGGGACCAGAAGCTGGAGTCGGCGGCGCCGGCATCCAGGTAGCGGTCCAGGATCTCGTCGTATTCGCCGGACTCCTGCAGGTTCGCAAGGCCCGCGTTGAACGCTTCCAGGAGTTCCGGGTTGGTCTCCGCATTCACGGCAAAGCCGTAGGAGGAGCCAACTTCCTTGTCCGTGACGGTCTTCAGCCCGTTGCCTGACTTGATGCCGTAGGCAAGGACCGGGTAGTCGTCGAACACGGCGACCGAGGAACCGGCCTTGACGTCGTCGTACATCTGGGCCGACTGGGCGAAAGCGATGACGTCGAAGCCATACTCGTCCTTGATGGACTCGGCGAAGGCCTGGCCTTCCGTGCCGGTCTTGACGGCAACGCGCTTGCCTTCCAGGTCTTCGTACCCGGCCACGTCGTTGTTGTTTTCCGCCACGGCCATCTGGATGCCGGATTCGAAGTACGGGTCAGAGAAGTCGAAGACCTTTTGCCGTTCCTCGGTGATGGACATGCCGGCGATGACGCCGTCGACCTGGTTGGACTGCAGCGCCTGAAGGGCGGCGTCGAACCCGAGGGAACGGATTTCCACCGCAAAGCCCTGGTCCTGCGCAATCGCGTTCATCAGGTCGATGTCGATACCGACGAGCTCGCCGTTTTCACGGAACTCGAAGGGAGCGAAGGTGGTATCAGTACCGATGGTGTAGGTTTTGCCCGCCACGCTGTCCGGTGCCGGTGAGGTGGCCGCGAAGGCCCCGGTTGCGGGGATGCCCAGCAGCAGCGCCAGCGCTGCAAGCAGGGAGGTGAGGGGAACCGCGAGTGAGGCGGGGCTTTTCAGCGCCCGTTTGCCACTGTGCAAAGTAAACGTCTCCTAGCTAATGGTTCGCGGCGATGCGCAGCAAACGCCACCAAAAAGACTACTAGGAATGCGGGCACCCAATTTACCGCGGGGTCCGGGCTCAGGTCTCTTCGAGCCCGTAGCCGTAGAACCAGCGTTCGAAAACACCCCGCGCCCGGCGCGTGATCCGGAGGTAGTGTTCTTCCAACACGCCGCCCTGACCTGCAGGGTAACCGCACCAGCGGGCCACTGCTTCGAGTTCACGCCGCGAGGAAGGAAGCACGTCGGCGTTCCTTCCGCCGCGGATCACGTTTGCACAACGGATCCGGCTGGCCAGCAGCCAGCTCTCCCGGAGGATCTGTACGTCGGCGTCCGGCAGGAACCCGGCGTCGCTGATCGCGTCCAGCGCTGCCAGCGTCGCCGTGGTGCGCAGGGCCGGGTAGGAATGGGCGTGCTGCAACTGCAGCAGCTGCACCAGCCACTCGACGTCGCTGAGGCCGCCGCGGCCCAGCTTGACGTGGCGGGAGGGATCGGCGCCCCGTGGCAGGCGTTCAGCTTCGACGCGTGCCTTGATGCGCCGGATCTCCCGGATATCTGCCTTGTCGAGGGATTCCGGATACCGGATGGGGTCAACCAGGGCCAGGAAATCCTCTCCCAGCCTGTCATCGCCTGCCATGGGCCGCGCACGGAGCAGCGCCTGTGCCTCCCAGGCCAGGGACCAGCGTTCATAGTAGCCCCGGTAGGAATCGAGGGTCCGCACCAGCGGCCCCTGTCTGCCCTCGGGGCGCAGCCCGGCGTCCAGCTCCAGGACCCGTTCAGCCAGGATGGCGGGCTGGCAGGGCTGCTGCAGGAGGGATGAGATGAGCCCGACAATCCGCTCGGCCTGCTTCTGCGCCGCCTGCGGATCTGCGCCGGGAAGCGGGCGGTGCACGTACAGGACGTCGGCGTCTGAGCCGTAGCCGATCTCTCGGCCGCCCTGCCGTCCCATGGCAACCACCAGCATGTCCGTCAGCTGCTCTTCCGAGCTGTAGACCTCGTTTTCCGCGGTATGCAGCATGCCCAGCACGGCGGCGCGGTCGTTGTCCGAGAGCGCCCGGCCGACTTCTTCCTGCGAGAGCAGGCCGGCACTGTCCGCCACCGCGATCCGGAGCATTTCGCGGCGCCGGATCAGGCGGATCAGGCGTGCAGCCTCTCCGGACCGGGGGTGGCGGGACATTTTGGCCCGTATTTCCTGCCAGAGGGCGTCGAAGCCCAGCGGGGACAGATCCTTGTCCGTGCCCAGCCACGCGGTGGATTCGGGGGAAACTTCCAGCAGGTCGCTGATGAAACGGGAGGAGGAGAGGATGTGGCACAGGCGCTCCCCCGCCGCGGAGGAATCGCGCAGCATGCCCAGGTACCAGTGGCTGTCTCCGAGGGACTCGCTGAGCCGGCGGAAGCCAAGCAGGCCGGCGTCGGGGTCCACACCGTCTGCCAGCCAGGCCAGCAGCACGGGAAGCAGCTGCCGCTGCAGGGCCGCCCGGCGGCTGATGCCGTTGGTCAGCGCCTCAATGTGCCGCATGGCGCCCTTGGGGTCCGCATAGCCCAGGGCAGCCAGCCTGGCCTGCGCGGCTTCCGGCGTCAGCCGGACCTCGTCCTCGGACAGGTTGGAGGCAGTGTTCAGCAGCGGACGGTAGAAGATCGATTCGTGCAGCCGGCGGACCAGCCGCTTGGTCCGCTGCCAGGTCTCCAGCAGACGCTCGGCGCTCGGCCGGATGAGGGCCAGGGAACCGGCGGAGGACTTTGACAGGGCACGCAGCGCCGGATCCGACTCCGGCATCAGGTGCGTGCGGCGCATGTGGACCATCTGGATGCGGTGTTCCAGGACACGCAGGTACCGGTACGCCGCATCCAGGTCCGCCGCATCTCCGCGGCCGATGTAGCCGCCTTCGCTGAGTGCCGCGATTGCCGACGTCGTGGTGCGGACCCGCAGGGTTTCATCGATCCGGCCGTGGACCAGCTGAAGCAGCTGGACGGTGAACTCCACGTCCCGCAGCCCGCCCTTGCCAAGTTTGATCTGCCGGGCTTCCTCATGGGCGGGGATATGGTCGGTGACCCGCCGGCGCATGGCCTGGACGGACTCCACAAACCCCTCCCGCTCGGAACTGGACCAGATCAGCGGCGCGACCGCGTCCTCGTACCGCCGGCCCAGATCCGGGTCACCGGCGATGGCGCGTGCCTTGAGCAGCGCCTGGAATTCCCAGGTGTGTGCCCAGCGCTGGTAGTAGTTCAGGTGCGACTCCAGCGTCCGGACCAGGGGTCCGTCCTTGCCCTCCGGGCGCAGGTTTGCGTCAACGTCCCACAGGCCCGGCTCCATGGCTGAGGCGTTGATGGCACGGGAAACTCCGGCGGCCATGGCAGTGCCAATGCGGTTCGCCAGCGGTTCATCCAGACCCGGCGCTTCGATGACATAGATGACGTCGACGTCGGAAATGTAGTTGAGCTCGCTGGCACCGCACTTGCCCATGCCGATGATGGCCAGACGGACGGCTGCGACGTCTGCCGGGTCAAAGGCCGCGGCAAGTTCCGCCCGGGACACTGCCAGGGCCGCTTCCAGTGCCGCCGCCGCAAGGTCTGCCAGTTCCCGGCCCACCGCGGGCATCGTATCTTCCGGCGACGCCGCGCCGAGGTCCCGGATGGCCAGGTCCAGCAGGTGGCGCCTGTACCGGGCGCGCAGGCTGACATAGGCCTGTGTGCCCGTCACCGCTGCCACCGAATTCGGGCCTGAGGCAGCTCCCACGGATTCCAGCAGCGATGCGCGCAGTATCCGGCCCGGTACCGCACCAGGTTCCGCGCGCAGCTCCGAAGCCAGCAGGTCCGCGTTCTCCGGGTGGCGCATGACAAACTCCGCCAGCGCCTCCGAGGCGCCCAGCACCCGGAACAGCGCCTCGGCGTCGTCCGGTTCCGCATTGACCAGCTCAGCGAGCGACGGGATGCGGCTCAGGAGCCTGACCAGTGACTGCAGTGCCATGTCCGGGTTTGCCGCCCGGGCAAATCCGGCGAAGAGCCTCTCCTCGTCTATCCCCGACAGCTCGGGGGCAGCGAGGAAGCGTTCACTCTTCTCCAGGTCCGTGAACCCGGTGGCAATCATGCGTCTGGTCAGGCTCATCAGCTCACCGGCGCTTTCGCTAGAGGATGCTCAGGTTCTTCTTCAGCTCGAAGGCCGTGACCTGCTGGCGGTACTCGTTCCAGTCGGCCTGCTTGTTCCTCAGGAAATTCTCGAAGACCTGCTCGCCCAGGATGCCGGCCACCAGTTCGGATTCCTCCATCACACGGATGGCGTCGTGGAGGCTCGAAGGCAGCGGAGAGTGGCCCATGGCGCGGCGCTCGGCGGCGCTCAGCGACTCGATGTCGTCCTCAGCACCCGGGGGCAGATCGTAGCCTTCTTCGATGCCCTTCAGGCCGGCACCGAGCAGCACGGCGTAGGACAGGTACGGGTTGGCTGCGGAGTCGATGCCGCGGTACTCGATCCGGGCGGACTGTCCCTTGCCCGGCTTGTACAGCGGTACGCGCAGCAGCGCAGAACGGTTGTTGTGGCCCCAGGAGAGATAGCTCGGAGCCTCGCCGCCGCCCCACAGCCGCTTGTAGGAGTTCACGAACTGGTTGGTCACGGCGGTGAATTCCGGGGCATGGCGCAGGATGCCGGCCATGAACTGGCGGGCCGTCGTCGAAAGCTGGAACTCGGCGCCGGCCTCGAAGAACGCGTTGGAGTCGCCTTCAAAGAGCGAGAAGTGGGTGTGCATGCCGGAACCGGGGTGGTCGGAGAACGGCTTCGGCATGAAGGTTGCGTAGCAGTCCGTCATCAGTGCGACCTCTTTCACGACCGTCCGGAAGGTCATGATGTTGTCCGCGGTCTGCAGGGCATCCGCGTAGCGCAGGTCAATTTCGTTCTGGCCGGGACCGGCTTCGTGATGGCTGAACTCCACGGAGATGCCCACTGCTTCAAGCATGGACACGGCAGTACGCCGGAAGTCCTGGGCCACGCCGCCGGGAACGTGGTCGAAGTACCCGGCGCGGTCAACGGGAACGGGTTCGCCGTCAGGACCAGGCTGGTCCGACTTCAGGAGGTAGAACTCGATCTCCGGGTGGGTGTAGCAGGTGAAGCCCATGTCGGCCGCCTTGGCCAGCTGGCGCTTGAGCACGTTGCGGGGGTCCGCTGCAGACGGCTGGCCGTCAGGGGTCAGGATGTCGCAGAACATCCGGGAGGTCTGCTCCGCGTCGCCGCGCCAGGGAAGGATCTGGAAGGTGGACGGGTCCGGCTGGGCCAGCATGTCGGATTCAAAGATGCGGGCCAGGCCCTCGATCGAGGAACCGTCGAACCCGAGGCCTTCCTCGAAAGCCCCTTCAACTTCGGCAGGGGCCAGGGCCACGGACTTCATGGACCCCACAACGTCGGTAAACCAGAGCCGGACAAACCGCACATCGCGTTCTTCGATCGTGCGCAGAACGAATTCCTGCTGGCGGTTCATGCTTACCTCTTTCGCTGTGGTTCGCTGTGGCGGGTCCTGATCTGAAACCCTTCTGCCCGTCCCCTGCGGCAAGGAAGCGCCCGGACCGGGATGGGGCCGGTGGTGTGCGCGGCCTGCAAATACTCTACCCAGCCGGAACCGGTTTTTCGGTCCGCGGCCCGCGTGTGGCCGGAGATTACGTGCCGGCCGGGCTCCGCGGGGCCCGGCCGTATGCGCCAATATTTAGTAGGCTCACATCATGACCAGCGCTGAACAGCCCAAACCGTACGGTACCGACCCGGCACAGGCCCCTGCCCTGCCGAAGCGCGTGCGTACGTCCTACCTCCAGCAGCTCAAGGATTCCGGCGGCAAGTTCGCCATGCTGACCGCCTACGACCAGTACACCGCGGCGATCTTTGACGAAGCCGGCATCGAGGCCCTGCTGATCGGTGATTCCGCAGCCAACAACGTCATGGGCCATGACACGACGCTGCCCATCACGCTGGACGAAATGATCGTCTTCGCCAAGTCAGTGGCTGCCGGAGCCAAGCGCGCCCTGATCGTGTGCGACCTGCCCTTTGGTTCCTACGAGGTCTCCCCCGCCCAGGCCATTGAGTCCTCGGTCCGGCTCATGAAGGAGGCAGGGGTCCAGGCAGTCAAGATGGAGGGCGGCGCGCACTACGCCGGTCACGTCCGGGCGATGACGGCTGCCGGAATCCCCGTCATGGCCCATGTTGGCTTCACTCCCCAGAGCGAGCATGCGCTGGGAGGTTACAAGGTGCAGGGCCGCGGAGATGCCGCGCAGGCAGTTATCGACGACGCCGTCGCCCTGGCCGAAGCCGGCGCGTTCTGCGTGCTGATGGAAATGGTTCCCGCCGACGTCGCCGCCGCCGTTGACGCGGCCGTGCCGGTACCCACGATCGGCATTGGCGCCGGAAACGCGACGACCGGACAGGTGCTGGTCTGGCAGGACATGGCGGGTATGCGCGGCGGCAAGGCACCGCGCTTCGTCAAGGCTTTCGCCGACGTCCGGACTGTCCTTTCAACCGCGGCCCGCGAGTATGCCGAGGAAGTCCGCAGCGGAACGTTCCCAGGTCCGGAGCACAGCTTCTAGCCCGGAGCCCAGCTTCGAGCTCCGGCACGAAGCTCAGTCCTCGTCCTGCCGGTCCCAGGCCTCGTTGCGGGCCTGGACCTTCTGCAGCGCGCGTTCCGCTTCCTCACGGCTGGGGTAGGGTCCGATCAGCTTGGTCCAGTCGGACTGCGGGCCAACTTCGACTTCGTGGGTCTGCACGTTGAACCAGAACTCGGCCATGGGCCCTCCTCAGGGTTGTGCGTCCGCGCCGTTTAAGCGGCTGGACAGTGGACATTGCCGGCCCCATGCGTTGGCACGGAGCGCTGGCGATAAGATCGATACTATGCCCCAGAATATTGCCACTGCACCCCTTGGACGCCTGCAGCCGGGACGGGTCTCTCCCCGCCGCCCCGTGCCGGCGTCGATTCCCCGTCCCGAGTATGTAGACAGGGAGGCGCCGGCAAAGTTCACGGGCTCAGAGGTGAAGTCGGCGGAGACGATCGAGAAGATCCGCATTGCCAGCCGCATCGCGGCCCAGGCCATCGTCGAGGTCGGCAACCACATCCAGCCCGGCGTCACCACTGATGAGCTGGACGTCGTCGCGCATGAATTCCTGCTGGACCACAAGGCCTACCCGTCGACGCTTGGCTACCGGGGCTTCCCGAAGTCCGTCTGCACCTCGGTCAATGAAGTAATCTGCCACGGCATCCCCGATTCCACGGTCATCCAGGACGGCGACATCGTCAACGTCGACATCACCGCCTACATCAACGGGGTCCACGGCGACACCAACTACACCTTCCTGGCCGGCGACGTCGACGAAGAGTCCCGCCTGCTCGTGGAGCGCACGGCGGAGTCGCTGCGGCGCGCCATCAAGGCCGTCATGCCGGGCCGCGAAATCAACGTGATCGGCCGGGCCATCGAGTCCTACGCCAAGCGGTTCGGCTACGGCGTGGTCCGCGACTTCACGGGCCACGGCGTCGGCGAGGCCTTCCATACGGGCCTGATCATCCCGCACTACGACGCCGCACCGGCGTACAGCCGGCTCATCGAAACCGGAATGGTGTTTACCATTGAGCCTATGCTCACACTCGGGACCATCGAGTGGGACATGTGGGAGGACAACTGGACCGTCCTGACCAAAGACCGCAAGCGAACCGCCCAGTTCGAACACACGCTGCTTGTCACGGACAACGGCGCCGAAATCCTGACCCTGCCGTAGCGCAACGCCTAGCACTGGAGAACCATGGCCAAGAAGCAGAAGAACAAGCACGATGCCGTCATTGGCATCGACATCGGCGGCACGGGCATCAAGGGCGGCATCGTCGACCTGAACAAGGGCAAGCTCATCGGCGACCGCTTCCGGATCCCCACCCCGCAGCCTGCGACGCCTGAGGCTGTGGCCGGCGTCGTCGGGCAGATCGTTGCCGAGCTCTCTTCACGCCCCGAGGGCCCGGGAACCGAGGTCCCTGTTGGCGTGACCTTCCCGGCCATCATCCAGCACGGTGTAGCCCGTTCCGCAGCAAACGTGGACAAGAGCTGGGTGGACACCGACGTCGATGCCCTGCTCACCAAGGCGCTCAACCGGGAAGTCCAGGTGATGAACGACGCCGATGCAGCCGGCCTGGCTGAAGCCCGCTACGGCGCCGGCAAGGGGGTGGGCGGAACGGTCCTGGTCATCACCCTCGGCACCGGCATCGGATCCGCGCTGATCTCCAACGGTGCGCTGGTTCCCAACGCCGAGCTTGGCCACCTCGAGATCGACGGCGTGGACGCCGAGTCCCGCGCCTCCGCCTCCGCCCGGGAGCGGGACAACATCAGCTGGGAAGAGTACGCCCACCGCCTCCAGCGGTACTTCTCCCACGTGGAGTTCCTCTTCTCCCCCGACCTGTTCGTGATCGGCGGCGGCATCTCCAAGCGCAGCGAGGACTTCCTGCCGATGCTCGACCTGCGAACCCCCGTGGTCACCGCCAACCTGAAGAACAATGCGGGAATCGTGGGTGGGGCGCTCCAGGCTGCACTGCACTTCAACTACGTCAAGTAACCCCGTCTTGATGGCAGAAACTGCTGGTTAGGGCTTCCAAACCAGCAGTTTCTGCCATCTCGTTTTGCGAGGCGGCTACTGGGCTGTCAGAGGACGCTGCGCTCCGGCGGGCACGCTGCCGGCGCGGGCGGAATCGGCCCGCAGCGCGGCAATAGCCGTCTCGAAGTCTTCAAGCGACTCGAAGGACTGGTAGACGCTGGCGAAGCGGAGGTAGGCCACCTGGTCCAGTTTCTGCAGCGGCTGCAGGATGGCCAGCCCCACTTCATGAGCCTGGATTTCAGCGACGCCGGAGGCACGGATAGTCTCCTCAACCTCCTGCGCCAGCAGCGCCAGGTCGTCCTCGCTTACCGGCCGTCCCTGGCACGCCTTGCGGGCACCGTTGATGACCTTGCTGCGGCTAAAGGGCTCGGCCACTCCGGAACGCTTGATCACGCTGAGGCTGGTGGTTTCCACCGTGCTGAAACGGCGCCCGCATTCGGGACACTGGCGTCTGCGCCGGATGGCGGAACCGTCGTCAGCGAGGCGGCTGTCGACGACCCGCGAGTCGGCGTTCCGGCAGTACGGACAGTACATTCCTCGGTCCTTTCACGCACAAGCGGTGAGGGCTTGGCACCCCGTTGTAGGAGGTCTCCCGCGGGAGCTTACCCGGCGAACCGGATACTGACGGCATCACCGTGTGCGGGCAGGTCCTCGGCGCGTGAGAGTGCCACGACGTGTGCGCTGACCTCGGCCAGGGCATCCCGGCTGTAGTCGATGACCTGGATCGCCCGCATGAACGTCGTGACGTTCAGGCCGGACGAGAACGCAGCGGTGCCCGCGGTCGGCAGCACGTGGTTTGAACCGGAGCAGTAGTCACCCAGGCTGACCGGGCTGTAGTTGCCCACGAAAATGGCTCCGGCGCTCGTGATCCGGCCGGCCACCGCCTGTGCATCGGCGGTCTGGATTTCCAGGTGCTCTGCGCCGTAGGCGTTGCAGACCGCAATACCCTGCTCCAGTCCATCAACCAGGACGACGGCGGACTGGGCGCCGGAGAGTGCGGTGCGGACCCGCTCTGAGTGCTTGGTGGAGGCCACCTGGTCCTCCAGGGCGGCACGGACGGACCCGGCAAGCTCTTCGGAATCCGTCACGAGGACGGATGCAGCGTTGGGATCGTGCTCGGCCTGGCTGATCAGGTCCGCGGCTACCAGCCTGGGATCGGCAGACCCGTCCGCAAGCACGGCAATCTCGGTGGGGCCGGCTTCGGCGTCAATCCCGACGACGCCCTTGACCAGCCGCTTGGCCGTGGCCACGAAGACGTTGCCCGGGCCGGTGACGACATCCACCGGTTCCAGTGCGGGACCGGCGTCTCCGGCGGGAATACCGTAGGCAAACGCGGCGATCGCCTGGGCACCGCCAACGGCGTACACCTCTTCGATCCCCAGCAGTTCGGCAGCCGCAAGGATGGTGGGGTGCGGCAGGCCGCCGAATTCCTTCTGCGGCGGCGACGTCAGGGCCAGGGAAGCAACCCCGGCGGCCTGTGCCGGCACCACATTCATGACCACGGAGGACGGGTAGACGGCCAGTCCGCCCGGAACGTAGAGTCCCACCCGGTTGACCGGAACCCAGCGGTGGGTGACCTTCGCGCCGTCGGCAATATCGACTTCCACGTCGGCCGGGCGGTGCGCTTCGGCAAAGATGCGGGCACGGCGGATCGACTCTTCGAGGCCGGCCCGTACGGCCGGATCGAGTTCCTTCAGTGCCGTGCGAAGGGCCTCGCGGGGAACCAGCGGATGGGCGAGCTCAACGCCGTCAAACTTTGCCGCAAGTTCCGAGAGCGCGGCAAACCCGCGGGCGCGCACATCGCCGATGATCGCGGCGACAGCATCCGACGCGACGTCGGTTGTGGTCTCGGCACGCGGCATGACCGCTTTCAGTTCTGCGGCAGAGAGCTTCCGGCCGCGCAGGTCCAGCGTGCGGAGGGCAGGAAACAGCAGGTCAGGACGAACATCAGGAGTGGAAGAAGTCACGAATCTATTCTACCTAGGCATCGAGGCATGCGGGGCCCAGAAGCACCTTCAAGTCACCAAAGAGCGACGGCGTCGGGTTGACCCGCATGTCCACGCCCAGTTTCATGACCTCCACGGTGCGGCTGCCGTTGAGCCGGATCTGGACCTCCGAGGTTCCGGGGTGGGTGCGGAGCACATCGCGGAGCTGCGTCACCACGGTTTCGGTGGCCTTATAGGTCGCCATCGAAATAACGACTGGACCCGAATGTCCCTCGCTGAGGTCCGGGACGGTCAGCTCCTGCGCGTTCAAGGTGACGGCACCGTCGTCGCGCCGCTGCAACCGGCCGCGGACGACGACGATCAGGTCCTCAGCGAGGACAGCGGCGATCGGCCCGTAGACCTGGCCAAAGAACATGACTTCCATGGACCCGGCCAGGTCCTCGATCTCACAGCGCGCGTACGCGTTGCCGCTGTTCTTGGCGATGCGGCGCTGCAGGGATGTGATCATTCCTGCGATGGTGACGATGGAACCGTCCGCCGGACCTTCCTCGCTGACGATCGAGGTGATCGAGGAGTCGGCGTGCTGGCTGAGGATGCCTTCCAGGCCCTGAAGCGGGTGGTCGGAGACGTACAGGCCCAGCATGTCCCGTTCAAAGGACAGCTTGTCCTTCTTCTCCCACTCGGGCAGGTCCGGGATGTCGATGGAAATGGAGGCTTCCGGTTCCGCGTCCCCGATGCCGGCGAACAGGTCGAACTGGCCTACGGCTTCGTTGCGCTTGAGGACCACCACGGAATCGATGGCCTCTTCATGGATCATGGCCAGCGGACGGCGGGCATGGCCCATTGAGTCGAACGCGCCGGCCTTGATGAGGGACTCGATAGTCCGCTTGTTGCAGACCACCGCAGGGACCTTCATGAGGAAGTCCTTGAAGTTGGTGAACGCTCCCTTTTCTTCGCGGGCGCCCACCATGGCCTGGACAACGTTGGTGCCCACGTTGCGGATCGCTCCCATGCCGAAGCGGATGTCCTTGCCCACAGGGGTGAAGTTCACGGAGGATTCGTTGACGTCCGGCGGCAGCACCGTGATGCCCATCTTCCGGCACTCGTTCAGGTACATGGCCAGCTTGTCCTTGTCATCTCCGACCGAGGTCAGGAGGGCAGCCATGTATTCGGCCGGGTACTTGGCCTTGAGGTACGCGGTCCAGTACGACACCACGCCGTAGGCAGCGGAGTGCGCCTTGTTGAAGGCGTAGTCGGAGAACGGGAGCAGGATGTCCCAAAGCGCCTTGATGGCTGCTTCCGAGTAGCCGCGGTCCACCATGCCCTGGTGGAAGCCGGCGTACTGCTTGTCCAGCTCGGATTTCTTCTTTTTGCCCATGGCGCGGCGGAGGATATCTGCCTGGCCGAGGCTGAATCCTGCCACCTTCTGGGCGATGGCCATAACCTGCTCCTGATAGACAATCAGGCCGTAGGTGGTGTTCAGGATTTCCGCGAGCGGTTCCTCGAGCTCCGGGTGGATCGGGGTGATTTCCTGCTGGCCGGTCTTGCGCAGGGCGTAGTTCGTGTGCGAGTTCGCACCCATGGGCCCGGGGCGGTACAGGGCGATGACAGCGGAGATGTCTTCGAAGTTGTCCGGCCGCATGCTCTTGAGCAGTGACCGCATGGGACCGCCGTCGAGCTGGAACACACCCAGTGTGTCACCGCTGGCCAGGAGGTCGTAGGCTTCCTTCAGATCCAGCGGAAGGTCTTCCAGGACCAGGCCCTCGCCGCGGTTGTTCTTGATGTTCTCCACTGCGTCGGAGACGATCGTCAGGTTCCGCAGGCCGAGGAAGTCCATCTTGATCAGCCCCAGGCCTTCGCAGGTGGGGTAATCGAACTGCGTAATAACCTGCCCGTCCTGCTCGCGCCGCATGATCGGGATGATGTCGATCAGGGGGTCGGAGGACATGATCACGCCGGCGGCGTGGACCCCCCACTGGCGCTTCAGGCCTTCAAGCCCCAGGGCGGTGTCGAACACGCGCTGGGAATCGGGATCAGTGCGCAGCAGTTCGCGCAGTTCCTCTGCCTCGCCGTAGCGTTTGGCTTCCTTGTTGTGCACGTCGGCCAGAGACAGGCCCTTGCCCATCACGTCCGGCGGCATCGCCTTGGTCAGGCGTTCTCCGACAGAGAAGGGGTAGCCCATCACGCGGGAGGAATCCTTCAAAGCCTGCTTGGCCTTGATGGTGCCGTACGTAACGATCATGGCAACACGCTCATCACCGTACTTCTCCGTGACGTAATGGATCACCTCGGAGCGGCGCCGATCATCGAAGTCGACGTCGAAGTCGGGCATGGACACACGGTCCGGGTTGAGGAACCGCTCGAAAATCAGGCCGTGCTGCAGCGGGTCCAGGTCGGTGATCCCCATGGCGTAGGCGGCCATGGAGCCGGCGCCGGAGCCTCGTCCGGGGCCAACCCGGATGCCGTTCTTCTTCGCCCAGTTGATGAAGTCGGCCACCACCAGGAAGTATCCCGGGAAGCCCATCTGGGCGATGATGCCGACCTCATAGTCGGCACGCTTGCGCACGGCGTCCGAGATGCCGCCCGGGTAGCGCTTCTGCAGCCCCTTCTCGACTTCCTTGACGAACCAGGATTCCTCGTTTTCCCCCTCCGGGGTGGGGAACCGCGGCATGTAGTTGGCCTTGGTGTTGAACTCGACGTCACAGCGCTCGGCAATGAGCAGCGTGTTGTCGCAGGCGTCCGGGTGGTCGCGGAAGATCGAGCGCATCTCGTCAGGAGACTTGAGGTAGAACTCGTCGGCGTCGAACTTGAACCGCTTCGGATCCGCCAGGGAGGAACCGGACTGCACGCAGAGCAGCGCCGCGTGCGCGGAAGCGTCTTCGGCGTGGGTGTAGTGCAGGTCATTCGTGGCTACCAGCGGCAGGCCCAGCTCCTTGGCGAGCTTGATCAGGTCAGCCTGGATATTGCGCTCAATATCCAAGCCGTGGTCCATCAGCTCGCAGAAGAAGTTGTCCTTGCCGAAGATGTCCCGGAAATCGGACGCCGCCTGGACGGCTTCCTTGTAGAGGCCCAGCCTGAGCTTCGTCTGTACTTCCCCGGACGGGCAGCCCGTCGTGGCGATCAGGCCCTTGCCGTAGGTCTGCAGCAGGTCCCGGTCCATCCGCGGTTTGTAGAGGTAGCCCTCCAGGGAGGCCAGGGAGGACATCCGGAAGAGGTTGTGCATGCCCTCGGTAGTCTCGGCCCACATCGTCATGTGCGTGTAGGCACCGGCGCCGGAGACGTCGTTCCGGCCGCCGTCGCCCCACTTCACACGGGTCTTGTCCTGGCGCGCCGTCCCCGGAGTCAGGTAGGCCTCGACGCCGATGATCGGCTTGATCCCGGAGTTGCGTGCCTTGTTCCAGAAGTCGAAGGCCCCGAAGACGAACCCGTGGTCCGTCGTTGCCAGGGCATTCATGCCCAGTTCGTCGGCATGGCTGAAGAGGTCGGTCAGCCTGGCGGCACCGTCCAGCATCGAATACTCGGTGTGGTTGTGAAGATGGACAAACGATTTGGACGAACTAGTTGCTGAAGCCACCTAACCATTCTAGGGGCGCGCGGCGTCCGCCTAGACGTCCCCGCGTTCCAGCGCGTCGAGCGCATACTGCAGGTCCTGGGGGTAGGCCGATTCATACTCGACCCAGTTCCCGGTTCCGGGATGCGTGAAGCCCAGCTTCCGGGCATGCAGCCACTGCCTGGTCAGGCCCAGTTCCGCGGCAAGACGGGGATCGGCACCATACGTGAGGTCACCCGCGCAGGGGTGGCGCAGGGCGGAAAAGTGCACGCGGATCTGGTGTGTCCGGCCGGTTTCGAGGTGCACTTCCACCAGCGATGCGCGGCCGAAGGCCTCAAGGACCTTGTAGTGCGTGACCGAGTCCCGTCCGTCATCGATGACGGCAAAGCGCCAGTCGTGTCCGGGGTGGCGGCCGATGGGCGCGTCGATGGTTCCTTCAAGCGGATCCGGCAGCCCCTGCACCAGGGCATGGTATTCCTTCTCCACCGTGCGGTCCCGGAACGCCTGCTTCAGCACGTTGTAGGCGTGTTCGGTCTTGGCCACCACCATCACGCCGGAGGTCCCGACGTCGAGGCGGTGCACAATTCCCTGCCGCTCCCCCGCACCGGAGGTGGAGATGCGGTAGCCGGCGGCGGCGAGGCCGCCCACGACGGTGGGGCCAACCCAGCCCGGCGAGGGGTGCGCCGCAACGCCCACCGGCTTGTCGATGACGACGAAGTGCTCATCGTCACCAAGGATTTTCAGGTCATCGATGGGTTCGACGACGACGGCCAGCGGATCCGGCAGTTCCGGCACGTCGGCGGCTACGATGTCGCCGGTCCGCAGGCGGTCAGACTTGGCCACGGGTTTGCCTGCACGGGTCAGCCATCCCTCGGCACACCAGCTGGCAGCGGTGGAACGGGAAATGTCCAGCAGGGTGCCCAGCACGGCGTCGGCCCTGCCGCCGTCGTGCTCCTCGCCGATAGTGAACTTGGCGTGGATCTCAGGCATCTGCAGCGTCCTTGCTGCTGGTGGCCCGGGTGCCGTCCATATTGATTCCGCGCAGCGTCAGCAGGCACACCAGGATCACGCCCGAGACCACACAGGAGTCTGCAATGTTGAAGATGGCGAAGTTGGGGAGGGCAATAAAGTCGACGACGTGTCCCTGGCCGAACGAAGGCTCGCGGAAAAGGCGGTCGGTCAGGTTGCCCAGCGCCCCGCCCAGCACGAGCCCGAGGGCGATGGACCAGCCCAGGGAACGCAGCCGGAACATGAGGTAGATGAGGAAGCCGGAGACCACCACCATGATGATGGTGAAGACCCAGGTGTAATCCGTCCCGATGGAAAACGCCGCTCCGGGATTCCGGATGAAGTGCCAGCGCAGCACGGAGCCCAAAACGTCAGTGACCTGGCCCTCGGTCATGGTGGAGACGACCCAGATCTTCGTGAGCTGGTCCAGCACCCACGCGGCCAAGGCGCAGCAGGCCATGATCAGGGCGTAGCGGGTCAGGGCAGCTTTGGGCCGCACGGGGGGCTGGGGCTGCTCGGCAGGTGCGTTCGGAGAGTCAGTCATGATGCTTTCGTTTTCGGGACCTGGGCGGCCCGGTACAGGGCCAAAACGCCACGGGCCGGCGGCCGGGAGGTCCCGGCCACCGGCCCGTGGTTCTGTAACCAGTCTAATCCTGATTTATATCCGTCCAGACGGACAGGGGCGTTCGCTTACGCGTCAGCCGTCTCCGAAGCTACGGAACCGCGGGAATCGAGGTCGCGCAGCTGGCCTTCGATGTAGGCCTTCAGACGGGTGCGGTAGTCACGCTCGAAGCCGCGCAGCTGCTCCACCTTGCGCTCCAGGAGTGCCTTCTGCTGTTCCAGGGAGCTGAGGATCTTGCGGCTCTTCTCCTGTGCCTCAGTGACGAGTCCGCTGGCTTCGATCTGAGCCTCGGCGATGATCTTGTCGCGCTGCTCAACGCCTGCGCTGACATAGTCGTCGTGCATCTTCTGGGCCATTGCCAGAATGCCTGCGGCGGACTCAGCCGGATTGGCTGCGGAAGAGGGTGCCTCCTGGGCACGCGGAGCCTCAACCTTCGGGGCCTCGACCTTCGGCTCCGGCTTGGGCTCGGGCTTCTTCTCTTCCTTGACCGGCTGGGAAACCTGTTCGGTCTTCGAAGCTGCGGACACCGGTGCAGGGACCTGGTTGCCTGCGGGGGCACCTGCCACTGCTTCGGCGAGCTGCCGGCGCAGGTCTTCGTTCTCGGCATTCAGGCGGCGGAGTTCCACGACGATTTCGTCGAGGAAGTCATCCACCTCATCCTGGTCGTAGCCTTCACGGAACTTAGTCGGCTGGAACCGCTTGTTGACAACATCTTCTGGCGTCAGAGCCATCTGGTCACCTCATACTGGTTATCAGACTCCACCTGCTGTCTGGCAGGTGAGCCTAGTTACAGAACTCGAACATAAAATCAGGGATCAAATCAATATAATTTTCACATTATATCTTTTGCGTTCCCGTTACGAACCGGAACTCCGGGCCGCAGGTACTACGTGCCGGCGGCAGCCACGATCTGCATGGCAATGCCTACGACGATGAAAAGCACCAGGAACGCAAGGTCCAGGGAAACCCCGCCCAGACGCAGCGGAGGGATAATCCGCCGCAGGGCCCGAACGGGTGGGTCAGTGGCACCGTAGACGGCCGTGGCCAGAACAAGGGCAGGCCCCTTGGGACGCCACTGACGGGCGAACATCTGGACCGCGTCGTACACGATGCGCAGTATCAGTGCCAGCTGGAAAAGCATCAGCACCAGATACAACAGGGCAAAAATAATACTCACGCGTGTTTTCGTTTCCGCCGTAGGTTCAGGACTGCCCGCACGGTCCCCGGGACAGGGACGGCGGTTAGCTCTGGTTGAAGAAGGTGGACTGGGACTCGCTGGCCTTCTTGTCGTCTCCCAGCACCTCGACGTAGGACGGCGAGAGCAGGAAGACCTTGTTGGTCACCCTTTCGATCGTACCGCGCAAACCGAAGACGAGTCCCGCCGAGAAGTCCACGAGGCGCTTCGCATCGGACTCTCCCATGTCAGTGACGTTCATGATCACCGGGATTCCATCACGGAAGCTCTCGCCGATGATCTTGGCGTCATTGTAGGAACGGGGATGGACGGTAGTGATCTGCCGCAAGCCTGCCACGTCTTCCTTTGCCGATGAGGGGGCGCGCTTGATGGGTGTTACCGGAGCGCGGTATTCCTCTACCGCGGTGGAACGGGCCGGCTGCGACTGGGCGGCCGGCTCACGGTCGCTCCGATCGTTCTCCGGCGCGTACTCTTCGTCCCTGGCAGAGCTCTCGCGCACGGGCTTCTGCTCGTCCTCGTACAGCTCATCGCCATCGGCGAGCCCAAGGTAGATCATCGTCCTGCGCATTGCGCCAGCCATGGTTGCTCCTTCAGTCCTTCAGCGTCCCGCGTTATCCAGTGTTGGCATTGAGTTGCCCCTGCCAGTGTCGCCGGTTCCGCATGCTGGAACCTGCCATGTTTGACGCTACCCCACGGCGGGGCGGGGACCGAGAACATCTGAACCAATCCGCAGGTGTGTCGCGCCGTGCTGCACAGCGGCTTCAAGGTCCTGGCTCATGCCCGCAGAGATTGCGTTGGCGCCGGGATAGCGTGAGACCAGCACACGGGACAGCTCCTGCAGGCGGCCAAAGGCAGCCCCGGGGTCTTCTCCCAGCGGTGCGACTGCCATGACCCCGGCCAGGCGCAGTTCAGGGTGCTGCGAGACTGCATCTGCCAGGGCAGTCAGGTCCGCCGGCTTTGCCCCTCCCCTGCCCGGTGCCGCGTCTGCTGCAGGGCGGAGATCGAGCTGCACGAAACACTCCAGCGGGCCGCGCCCCGGCACCCCGGCTTCCGCCCGGCGCAGGTTTTCCCCGGCCATTGCCTTGGCCAGCGCCGAAACAAGTCCGGGACGGTCCACGGAATGCACCGCGTGGGCATACTTGGCCACGGACTTGGCCTTGTTTGTCTGCAGCTGCCCGATGAAATGCCAGTTCAGCCCGGCACACGCACAATCGGCTGCCTTGGCCTCCGCTTCCTGCGCCTTGTTCTCCCCGACGTCCCGGACCCCAAGGTTCCAGAGGGCCTCAACGTCAGAGGCGGGGAAGTACTTGGTGACCACAATCAACTGCGGAGCCGGCCGGCCGGCCGATGCGGCGGCGTCGGAAATCCGGGTTTTCACGGCGGCGAGCCGCTGCGCCAGCTCGAGCGCCCGGTCGGGAGATGTACTGCTCATGACTTCCTTGTGTTGCGTAAAAGGGATTTACCAGATGACGCCGGCAAAGCGGCCGGTGGGAGCATCCCTGCGGTGGGAGAAGAGATCCTTCTCCTCCATGGTGCATCCGGGCACCCGTTCGGTGTCCACCGACAGGGTTGCCAGCTGCGCTGCGGCGGCCGCCGGAAGGTCCAGGGCCGGGGTTCCCCAGCTGGTACGGGAGATCGCGCCGGGGAGGTGGACTGCCTCGTCCAGCATGGAGGCGGGAACTTCGTAGCACCTGCCGCACACGCCGGGGCCAATCCAGGCCGAGATATCAGCAGCTCCGGCATCCCGCAGGGCGTGGACCGTGTTGAGGAGGATCCCGTCCAGCAGGCCGCGGCGCCCTGCGTGTGCAGCGGCCGTGACCAGCTTCCCGCCGGGGGCAGTGCCGGCAAAAAGCACGGGCAGGCAGTCGGCAACCATTACGGCCAGGGGCGTGGACCCGTCCGTGCTCAGCAGCGCATCGGCGGTGGGGACGCCAGCCGGCGCCGCAGGATCCGGAACGCTGGCCACGATCGCGGAATGCACCTGCTCCATGAACCGCAGCCCGCCCGGCCGGACACCCATGTGTTCCTCCAGGGCCCGCCGCCGGCCCAGGACCACCCCCGGATCGTCGCCAACGTGAAGCGCGAGGTTGCCTGCCGCTGTGTCAGTGAAAGCTACCCGCAGCCCGCCTGGGCCGCGCCCTTCCCACCAAAACACCGTTCAGCCAACCCCGCGCCGGTACTGCTTGGGTCTTACTTCAGGAAATCCGGAACATCCAGGTCATCCTGGCGTCCGGCACTGAGGTCGGGCTCCACGACGGCAGGAAGGTCGATGTCGAACCCTGCGTCCGCAGGAACGTCGGAGGCCTGCGGGCGCTGGGCCCAGGCCGAGTTTCCGACACCGGCAGCAACTGCAGCGGCGGGGGCGGAAGGCTGTTCGGCCGGCTTTGCCGAGACCGGCTGTGACGTGACGTCCACCTGGTCGAACCCTGCTGCAATCACCGTGACGCGTGCCTCGTCACCCAGGGCGTCATCAATGACGGCACCGAAGATGATGTTGGCTTCGGGGTGTGCCACTTCCTGTACAAGGCGGGCAGCCTCGTTGATCTCGAACAGTCCCAGGTCCGAACCGCCCTGAATGGACAGCAGGACGCCGTGGGCGCCGTCGATCGAGGCCTCAAGCAGCGGAGAGGCGATAGCCAGTTCCGCTGCCTTGACGGCACGGTCCTCGCCGCGGGCGGAGCCGATGCCCATGAGGGCCGAGCCGGCACCCTGCATGACGGACTTCACGTCAGCGAAGTCGAGGTTGATCAGGCCCGGGGTGGTGATCAGGTCGGTGATGCCCTGTACGCCTGAGAGCAGCACCTGGTCAGCGGAACGGAAGGCGTCCAGCATGGAGACGTTGCGGTCGCTGATGGAGAGCAGCCGGTCGTTCGGGATGACGATCAGGGTGTCGACTTCGTCCCGGAGGGTGTCGATGCCCGATTCGGCCTGGTTCGACCGCCGGCGGCCTTCGAAGGTGAACGGACGGGTGACGACGCCGATGGTCAAGGCGCCGAGGGAGCGTGCAATGCGGGCTACCACGGGCGCGCCGCCGGTGCCTGTACCGCCGCCCTCGCCTGCGGTTACGAAGACCATGTCCGCCCCGCGGAGCACCTCTTCGATTTCCTCGGCGTGGTCCTCTGCAGCCTTGCGGCCAACCTCGGGATCAGCACCGGCACCGAGGCCGCGGGTCAGTTCCCGTCCGACGTCAAGCTTCACGTCGGCGTCGCTCATCAGGAGCGCCTGGGCGTCCGTATTGATGGCGATGAACTCGACTCCGCGGAGTCCAACGTCGATCATTCGGTTGACGGCATTCACGCCGCCGCCGCCGATGCCGACGACCTTGATGACGGCCAAGTAATTCTGCGGTGCTGCCACGTCCTGTGTCCCTTGTTCGAAATCTGTGCAACTGATTTATGCGGCCGGGACTTCCCCCGGCCAAACCTTCAACCGAACAACCTTAACCCTCGAGTTGAGGGTTATAGTTATGTCAAGTAATGCTCTACTCCCGACGCTATGGGGCGGCGGTAGCTTCCGCAATTACCGCCCCGCGCGTGTCGGTGAGAATCTTGCTGTGAATTGTCCGTGAGCTTCATCGTGTGACCGGACGGTTGGGCGTACTGACGTCGAACACCGTTACCGGCGGATCCGCGGGAGGCATCAGCAGCAGGGCTTCCAGCGCCCTGGCCTTGGCCACACTGGCCTCGGCGCTCCCCCAGAACACGGTCTGGCCGTTGGCCAGCTTCAGCTCAACCGAATCCACGGTTTCCGCCGACGCGTGGTCAAGCAGTGCCAGTACGTTGGCGGGAAGGGCCGCAAGCACTGCGGCCACAGTGGGAAAGACTTCGCTGTTCACGGCCTCGGTGCCGCCGTCGATCAGGGGCAGGGCCACGGCTCCGCGCTCCCCTACGGCAGCCAGCTGCCGGCCGGATTCGTCAATGAGCAGGAACTCGCGCCCATTCTGCAGGACGGCAACAGGTGTCCGCTCCCTGATGGTCACCACCAGGTCCGACGGCGGCACCGCCGCGACCTCCACGCTTTCCACCTCGGGACGGTCTGCAAGGAGCTCTGCCGCATCGGCGTCGGAAATCAGGGTCAGCGGCTGGCCCATGAGGGGTGAAAGCGCACTTTGGGCTTCTTCGGAACTGAGCAGCGAGTTTCCCTGCACCTGGAGGTTCTTCAGCGCCAGGGCCGGTGAGAAGAACAGCACGGCAAACAGTGCTGCCAGCAGGACGACGGCGGTTCCGGCTCCAGCGAGCACATAGCGCCGCCTGCGCCGGGCAGGGGGCTCAGGAAACGCGAGAATGCTTGCATCCGAGTCCGGGGTCTTTTCGGCGGAGATGCTGCCGGCGGCAGAAGAACCGGCAGGGGTCGCGCTGCCCGCCGCGCGGTCCTGCGTTCTGTCCGGCGTTCCAGGGGCCTCCCGGGTCGCGGTGATCACGGGATCGCCGGTACGGACCCCGGCGGGCCACGTCTCCGGACGCAGTTCGTGGACCTGCGCCCCTTCGGCGGGAAGCACCTGCACCTTGGCGGAATTCGCCGCGGATGTCCCTGCCGGCTTGGCCGCCTTCGTTGGGAAGGAGTCTTCGGCTGCAGGATTCGCGGCACCGGATGACCCGGAAGAAGCCTCAGCAGCCCCGACGCCGCCGGCTGACCCGGCCACGGAGCGGCGTGTCCGGCCGGCCGCGGGGGCCGGTTGCCGCGGCTTCCTACCTGGCATCCGGACCGCTCTCCGGGCCGCCGGCGGCAGCGCCCGATCCTGCCGAAGCCAGGGCCTCGACGATGACGGGACCGTACTGGGTGACGTCACCGGCCCCAATGGTGAGGATGATGTCGCCTTCCGCGGCGCGGGCGGCGATGCTCCGGACAGCGGCCAGGGCGTCCGGGGCCGCCGTTCCGGGAACGCGGAGCCTCTCGGTGATCAGTTCGCTGGTCACACCGGGAATGGGGTCTTCCCGTGCCGGATAGATGTCCAGGACGGTGACGGAATCCGCCTGGTCCAGGGCGGAGGCAAACTCGGCCGCGAAGTTCCTGGTGCGGCTGAACAGATGCGGCTGGAAGAGCACGTGGACCGCATGGCCCCCTGCCACGGCACGTGCTGCCTGCAGGGCGGCGGCCACCTCGGTCGGATGGTGGGCGTAATCGTCAAAGACCCGGACGCCGCGCGCGGAACCCTTGGCTTCAAAGCGGCGGGCAGCACCGGAGAACGTTGCCAGGCCCTGCACGGCACTCTCCGGCGGGACACCCAGTTCCACCGCAACAGCGAAGGCCGCCGCGGCGTTCAGAATGTTGTGCCGTCCGGGCACCTGCAGCCGGAGGACCTGTTCCTGGTCGTGGTAGTCATGGCGGAAATGCAGCACGCTGGTGGTGCTCCGGCCGTCCGCGTGCGTGTCTGAAATTCGGACATCGGCATCCGCTGCGTAACCGTAGGTGCGTGCCCGCGCCGGTGAGCTGCGCTGCAGCAGGTCCCTCGCGCCCTGGTCGTCGGCGCAGGCCACCAGCAGCCCGTCGTCCGGGAGCAGGTCCACAAAGCTGTCGAAGCTGGCAAAGACAGCCTCGGCCGTGCCGTAGTGGTCCAGGTGGTCGGCTTCGACGTTGGTCACCACACTGATCCGCGGCGAGTAGTTCAGGAAGGACCCGTCCGACTCGTCAGCCTCCGCAACGAAGACGCGCCCGGAGCCGGCCTCGGCGTTGACGCCCAGCGCAGCGACGTCCCCGCCGATCGCGAAGGACGGATCCAGGCCCGCCTCGCGCAGGGCCACGGTAATCATCGCCGTCGTCGTGGTCTTGCCGTGCGTTCCCGCCACCGCCACGAGGTCCTGCCCGCCCATCGCCGCGGCCAGGGCCACGGAACGGTGGATGATCCTCAGGCCGGCGGATTCCGCGGCCGCGAGTTCGGGGTTGTCGGGGCGGATCGCCGTGGAGATGACCACCGTGTCCACGTCCTGCACGTTGGCGGCGTCGTGGCCCACGGAGACCCTGGCACCCAGGGCTTCGAGTGCGCGGAGCCCGGCGGAGTCGCGGGCATCGGAGCCGGAGACCCGGACACCCCGTCCAATCATCACCCGCGCAACCGCCGACATGCCGGCGCCGCCGAGTCCAATGAAGTGGACCCTTCCAAGGGCCGTGAGTTCCGTGCTCATGCTTCTTTCCGTTCCGCTGCCTCAAGGATCATGGCTGCCATTTGTGCGTCTGCGTCCCGGATTCCCCGGGCCGCCGAGGCCTCAGCCATCCGCTGCAGGGCTGTGGCGTCCTGCAGCAGCGGAACAACGTTTTCGGTAATCCATTCGGGGGTGAAGAGGGAATCCCGCACCAGCAGCGCTCCCCCGGCCTGGACCAGGCCCGCAGCGTTGAGTGCCTGTTCGCCGTTGCCGTGCGGCAGCGGCACCAGCACGGCGGGAAGTCCCACGGCCGCAATCTCGCTGACCGTCCCGGCACCGGAACGCGCCAGCAGCAGGTCCGCCGCCGCATACGCCTGTTCCATCCCGTCCACGTACTCCACCTGGCGGTAGAGCGGTGCGGTCAGCGCCTTGCCTTCGGCGTCTGCTGCGGCTTTGCCCCTGCCGGTCACGTGCAGGGTCTGGATACCGGCAGCGGCGAGGACGGGCAGCGCCGCTGTCACAGCGGCATTGATGCTGGCGGCACCGGAAGAGCCTCCCGTAACGACGAGGGTTGGCAGGTCCTGTTCCAGGCCCAGGGCCGCACGGGCGGAGGACCGGGATGCCGCGCGGTCCAGCTGGGAGATTTCCCGGCGCATCGGCATGCCGACCCAGCGGGCTCCGGGGAGCTTGGTCTCTTCGAAGGCAACGCCCACTACTGCGGCATTCCGGGCGCCGACACGGTTCGCCAGGCCGGGCCGTGCGTTCGCTTCATGCACAACGATCGGCACCTTGCGTTTCCGGGCGGCGAGGTACACCGGCGTGGAGACGTATCCGCCAACGCCCACAACGACGTCGGCCCCCGCCTCGTCCAGGATGTCGCCCGCCTGCCGTACGGCGCGTGCCAGCCGTGCCGGAAGCCTCGCAAGGTCACCGCTGGGCCTGCGCGGCATGGGTACCCGGTCGATCACCGCGAGATCATAGCCGGCAGCCGGAACCAGGCGTGTTTCCATGCCGGCGGAGGTTCCCACGACTTTGATGCGGGCATCGGGACGCTCGCGTCGAACGGCGTCGGCGATCGCCAGCAGCGGGCTGATGTGCCCGGCCGTGCCGCCTCCGGCGAGGACTGCGGAAAGTGGGGACTGCGTCATGTAGCTGCGGGTTCCCTTTCAGGGATGGTGCGGGCAAAGGACAAGAGGACGCCGACGGCGGCCAGGGTGAACGTCAGCGAGGATCCGCCGTAGGAAATGAAGGGCAGCGGCACACCGATCACCGGAAGCAGGCCGGTGACCATGGCGATGTTTACGGCAGCCTGGCCAATGATCCACACCAGGATGCAGCCGCAGACTATTCGGATGAACGGCTGGGTATGGCGCATGGTGACGCGCACCGTGGCCACTGCAAGGATACCGAAAAGAACGAGCACCACCAGCGTGCCGAGCAGCCCGAACTCCTCGCCGATGATGGCGAAAATGAAGTCGTTGTGCGCCTCGGGAATCCAGTTCCATTTCTGCCGGCTCTGGCCGATCCCCAGCCCCAGCCACCCGCCGGAAGCCAGTGCATACATTCCGGCGTTGGCCTGGTCGCAGAGCCCGCCGGAGCAGTCCAGCTGCAGCCAGGCGCTGATGCGGCTGGTGCGGTTGCCGCTGAACGCGGACATTACGGCTGCCAGCACGCCGGCGGCGGCTCCGAGCAGGAACAGGATCTTCAGGCGGACGCCCGCAAAGAAAAGGGCCGCCAGCATGATCAGGCCCATGATGATCACGGTACCGAGGTCATGCCCCAGCAAGACCAGTCCGATCAGGATTCCGGCTCCGGGCACTGCCGGGACCAGCGCATGGATGGGCTTGGCAATCAGGCCCTTCTTGCGGGCAAGAACCATCGCCAGCCACATGGCCATGGCCAGCTTGGCGGCTTCCGAGGGCTGTCCGGTCACCGGACCGAACGTCAGCCAGTTCTTGTTGCCGTTCACTTCCTCGCCGATGACCAGCACCAGCACCAGCAGGAAAACTGCCAGGATGAGCGCCGGCCATGCCATGACGCGGTAAAAACGCGGTCCGAACTTTGAGAACAGGACCATGGCGAAGACACCGAGGGCTGCGAAGCCCAGCTGCTTGACGAACAGGTCGAAGGTGTTTGCGACGTTCGCTCCGGACCCTGCCGCATTCGCTATGGCTTCGACGGAAGAGGCGGAGAGGACCATCATGAGTCCAATGACGGTGAGTCCCAGGGTCGAACCGAGGATCATGTAGTAGCTGGATCCGGTCGCCTGGGAACCGCTGCCCTCCAGCAGGACCATGAAGGCTTCCCAGCGCTCCCGCAGCTTCAGGCCGCCCGGGGAGGACTTCCCTGGCTTCTGCCGCGCAGGCACCGCGTTCGGTGCCGCCTGCCCCCCGGTGCGCGCTCCAGGTGTCCTGGCCGGGGTTCTCTGGGCGCCTGCTCCTGCCGGACGCTTCCGCGCTGCCGGCTTTCGCGCCTTGCCCGTGGGCGTGGTCACCATCTACGGCTCCTCGGTGGTCTGCGCCTGCCCTTCCACGTATCCGCGGACAGCTTCAATAAATGCCTCGCCCCGGTGGGCGTAGGAGCGGAACTGGTCCATTGACGCCGACGCCGGCGCCATCAGGACCGTGTCCCCGGGCTCCGCCGCAGCAGCAGCAGCCGTGACGGCTTGCACCATGACCGCTTCGCCCGTGGACGGGATTTCCCCTCCAGTGTCCGCCGCCGCTGCCTCGATTACCGGGACATCCGGGGCGTGTCGGGTCAATGCGCCGCGCAGCTCGCTGGAATCGGTTCCGATCAGCACGACGGCGCGCAGGCGCGGGGCGTGGGCCTGCACCAGATCGTCATAAGTGACGCCCTTGGACAGCCCGCCTGCGATCCAGACCACGGACGGAAAGGCAGCCAGCGAAGCCGCTGCCGCGTGCGGATTGGTCGCCTTGGAATCGTTGACCCAGAGGATGTCGTTCAGCTTGGCTACGGGTTCGATCCGGTGGCCGCCCGGAGCATAGTTGCGCAGACCGTCCCGCACTGCGACGGGCTCCACGCCGAATGCGCGCACCAGTGCCGCTGCCGCGAGGGCGTTGGCGGCCAGATGCCGCGGTGCGCGGTCACCCAGGTCATCAAGGGAGGCCAGCTCTGCAGCGGAGTCGCGGCGCTGTTCAATGAAGGCGCGGTCCACGAGCAGGCCTTCCACGATGCCGAGCATGCTGATGGCCGGCATGCCGGTGGTGAAGCCAATGGCCCGGCAGCCTTCCACCACGTCCGCTTCCTCGACCATGTGTTCGGTCTCGGCCTGTTCGGCGTTGTAGATGCAGGCTACCTGCGTGTTTTCGTAGACTTTGGCCTTGGCAGCCCGATACCCGTCGTAGCCGCCGTGCCAGTCCACATGGTCCTCGGCGATGTTCAGGCACACGCTGGCAAGGGGTGACATTGTGTGGGTCCAGTGCAGCTGGAAGCTGGAGAGTTCGACGGCGATGACGTCCCAGCCCTGCGGATCACGGATCGCATCCAGGATCGGGGTCCCGACGTTGCCGGCGGCAACTGCGCGGAGACCGGCAGCCAGGAGCATGCTTTCGGTCATCGACACCGTGGTCGTTTTCCCGTTGGTCCCGGTGATCGCCAGCCAGGGTGCGGTGGGCCTGCCTTCGCGGATCCGGACCCGCCAGGCCAGTTCGACGTCACCCCAGACGGGGATGCCCGCAGCCGCGGCCTGCGCCAGGACCGGATGCTCCGGGCTGAAGCCCGGTGAAGTCACCACGAGTTCGGGCTGCTCGCCGTCAACCAGGGGCAGCGCGGCAGCAGCATCGGCTCCCAGGAGGACGGAGGCGGCCCCGACGATTCTCAGGGTGTCGGCCTTGGCGCGGGTCTCTTCCGAATCCTGGCCGTCCACCACTACTACCCGGGCACCGAGTTCGATGAGGGTATCGGCAGCGGAAAACCCGGACAGTCCGATTCCGGTGACGACGACCCGCAGGCCGCGCCAGTCCGAGTCCCACGTGGTCAGGGACGCCAGCCGCGGGGTGTCGGTGTAGGCATCGCTCATTGTCCGGCCACCCAATCGGCGTAGAAGAGTCCGAGGGCAAGGGCGACGCACAGCCCGCCGATGATCCAGAAGCGGACCACCACGGTCACCTCTGCCCAGCCCTTGAGTTCGAAGTGGTGCTGGAGCGGTGCCATCTTGAACACCCGTTTGCCGCCGCTCAGCTTGAAGTATCCCACCTGGATGATGACTGAGGCGGAGATGATCACGAACAGGCCGGCGAGGATCACCAGAAGCAGTTCGGTCCGGGAGAGGATGGCGAACGCTGCGATGGCGCCGCCCAGGGCCAGGGATCCGGTGTCGCCCATGAAGATCTTCGCCGGAGAGGTGTTCCACCAGAGGAACCCGATGAGGGCTCCCGCCAGGGCGCCGGCCAGGAGCGCCAGGTCCAGCGGGTCACGGACCTCATAACAGACACCGCTGTCGGCCGCGGCGCCAAAGCAGCTCTGGTTGGACTGCCAGATGCCGATCAGGAAATAGGCACCGAATACCAGCACCGAGGCACCGGCGGCGAGCCCGTCCAGGCCATCGGCCAGGTTCACGCCGTTCGTGGCACCGGTGATGATCACGCTGGACCAGAGGATGAAGAGAATCGCGCCAATGATGGTTCCGGCGAATGCCAGGTCGATCGCAGTGTCGCGGACAAAGGAAATGTTCGTCGACGCCGGGGTGAGGCCGCGCTCATCGGGGAACTGCAGTGCCAGGACTGCGAAAACCACGCCCACCAGTCCCTGCAGCGTGATCTTGGCTTTTGCGTTCAGGCCCAGGGAGCGCTGCCGGGAAATCTTGGTGTAGTCGTCAATGAAGCCGACCAGGCCCATTCCCACCATCAGGAACAGCACCAGCAGGCCGGACGCCGACGGGCCGAAGCCGGTGGGGTTGATGGCATTGCTGATGAGATGGGTGATGAAGTAGGAGGCCACAACGGAAGCGACGATTACCGCCCCGCCCATGGTGGGCGTACCGCGCTTGGTGTGGTGCGACGTCGGGCCATCATCACGGACGAACTGTCCGTAGCCCTTGCGGACCAGGAAACGGATGAACAGCGGGGTTCCGGCAAAAGCCAGGACCAGCCCCAGGGAAGACCCGATCAGGAGGGAAATCACTTGTTCTCACCCCGCGTGGCGTTCTCGGCGGACAGCTCCGTGGCGGCAGCAGTTTCGAGTGGGGTTTTCAAGGCAATCCGATCTCCGAGGAACCGCAGTCCGGCTCCGTTGGAAGACTTAAAGAGGACGACGTCGCCGGGTTGGAGCGACGCTTCAAGAATGGCCTGCGCTTCTTCGGGAGTCTGGACGAACTGTGATTCGTCGCCCCACGACCCCTCCATGACGGCGCCGGTGTGCAGGGCACGGGCGCCGGTTCCGACGACGATCAGTTTGGAGATGTTCAGGCGGACGGCGTAGCGGCCGATCGCGTCGTGTTCGGTCACCGAGTCGGCCCCGAGTTCGAGCATTTCGCCGAGGACAGCCCAGGTGCGGTGCCCCTGGCCCAGTTCGGCCAGCGTGCGCAGTGCGGCACGCATGGACTCAGGGTTGGCGTTGTAGGCGTCGTTGATCACTGTGACGCCGTCGGGCCGGTCGGTGCGTTCCATCCGCCAGCGGCTGGCAGCCTTTTGCCCGGAGAGGCCGGCGGCGATGTCCGCCGGCGCGATCCCGGCGGCAAAAGCAGCGCCGGCAGCGGCAAGCAGGTTGGCCGTGTGGTGGGCACCGATCAGGCCTGATTCCACCCTGTGTTCCTCCCCGTTCGGGAACCGCAGGGTGAAGACCGGGCGGCCCTGGGAATCGGTTTCTGCGTCAACCGCACGCAGCTCCCTGTGGTTCCCGGGGAGCTGGTCGGTGGAAGAGGTGAAGAGCAGGACGTCGGCTGTGGTGCGCTTGTCCATGGCGGCAACGCGGATGTCGTCGCCGTTGAGCACGACTGTCCCGCCGGGAGGAACGGCCTCAGCCAGTTCGCCCTTGGCACGGGCGATGTTCTCCACCCCGCCGAACTCGCCGGCGTGGGCGCTGCCCACGCAGAGCACGACGCCAATGTCCGGGCGGACCATATCCGCCAGGTAGGTGATGTGCCCGACGCCGGTGGCACCCATCTCCACTACGAGGTAGCGGGTGCCGTACCCGGCCGAAAAAATCGTCAGCGGCACGCCGACTTCACCGTTGTAGGAGCCCACCGGAGCCACGGTCTCGCCGTGTGCGCGCAGCAGGCCGGCGAGCAGGTCCTTCGTGGTGGTCTTGCCGGCCGAGCCGGTAATGCCAATGACCGTGAGCGGTCCGTCGGCACGCAGCCGGCGGACGATTTCCGCGGCAAGGGCGCCCATGGCGAGCACTGCGTCGGGTACCACGACGGCGGGATGGACTGTGCCGTCGCCGTCAGTTACCGGACGTTCCGTCAGCGCCAGCGTGGCACCGGATTCGAACGCCCGGCCCACAAAACGGTGTCCGTCGGAGAATTCTCCGGGTTTGGCAATGAACAGCGATCCGGCTGTCACCTCGCGGGAGTCGGTCGTGGCTGATGTCACTGGAATGGAAGGGTCGGCCGCTGCGGCCCCCACCAGCTCACCGCCCGTGATTGCCGCTATTTCGGCTGCATTAAGTTCAATCATGACGAATTAGGACTCTACCCCGTCCCCGGAAAGCACCGTGAATCCGGCAGTTTCCAGTGCAGTGCGCAGTTCCACCCTGTCATCCAGGGCCAGGTTCACTCCCTTGACTTCCTGCCAGACCTCGTGGCCGCGGCCGGCCACCAGCACGGTGTCTTCCGGGCGGGCAAGCTCTACGGCGCGGGCAATGGCGGCGGCACGCGGCGCAACCTCAAGGACTTCGCACCGTCCCTGGCCAGTCTCCGCTGCACCGCGCGCACCCCGCAGGACATCGGCCCGAATCGCGGCTTCATCCTCGTCGTGGGGGTCGTCGTCCGTGACAATCACCACGTCGGCCAGGCGGGCGGCTATGGCTCCCATCAGGGGGCGCTTGGTCTGGTCGCGTTCACCGGTGGCACCAAAGACCACGATCACGCGGCCCTGGGGGCGCCGCACGGATTCCAGCGTGCGGGTGAGCGCGTCAGGGTTGTGGGCAAAGTCCACAATGGACGCCGGTGCCTCGCTGATGAGCTGCATGCGCCCGGGAACCTCAACGGTGAACGGATCATGCTCGTCCAGCACGCGCTGCATCGTTTCGGCCGGGATTCCCGTTTGGAGGACCATGGTCAGCGCCAGCGCGGCGTTGGAGACGTTGAAGGCACCGGGCAATCCGGTGCGGACCCGCAGCGGCTTGCCCTCCGCCGGCACGAGCTCGAAGGCATGTCCCAGCCCCTCGCGCGTTATCCCGCGGACCTGCCAGTCGGCGCTGCCTGCCTCTCCGGTGGTCAGCAGGGTCACCCCGCGCTCCCCCGCAGCGGCCGCCATTTGGCGGCCCCAGCCGTCGTCGACAGTGACCACGGCGCGCCTGCACCGGTCAGCATGGAAGAGGGCGGCTTTGGCGTCGAAGTAGTCCTCCATGGACCCGTGAAGGTCCAGGTGGTCCTGGGTGAGGTTGGTAAAGCCGGCGACGTCGAAGACCACGCCGTCCACCCTGCGGTAGGAAATGGCATGGGAGGAGACCTCCATGGCGGCGGCATCCAGCTTCCGCTCACGCATCAGGGCCAGCAGGCCATGGACCTGCGGGGACTCCGGCGTGGTCAGGACGCTGGGGATGGCTTCGCCTCCGGCCAGGATCTCGATGGTTCCGATCAGGCCGGTTCTCTGGCCGAGTGCCTGGAGCAGTGAGTTGATGAAGTACGTAGTGGTGGTCTTGCCGTTGGTTCCCGTGACGCCGAAGAGCACCGGCGCGGATCCGTCCCGGGGCTGGCTGTTGAACACCGCCGCGGACAACGGGCCGACCAGCCGCCGGATATCCTCAGCCACAAAGACCGGCAACCCGGACTTGCCCAGCTGGGAGAGCCCGGCGGGGTCCGTCAGGACGGCAGCGGCGCCGGCAACGGCCGCCTTCGAGGCGAAAGCCGCACCGTGGTGGCGGGCACCGGGCAAGGCGAGGTAGAGGTCCCCCGGGGCAATCTCGCGGGAATTGATGCTGATCCCGGTGACCCTGGTGCCCCAGGCCTCAGTGCCCGTTCCGGGCGCAGCCGTGATGGCCGGCGCACCCGGGGGAAGCGCTGCCGCGGCATCGCCCAGGGTGACCGGACTGACCCGCTCAGGGCGCATGCCGTTTCCGGCGCGCTGAATTTTGCTTTGTGGCACTGCACTGCTCCAGCTTTTAGTACTCGATGGGGTAGATATCCGGCTCCCCGGTGGAGGGAGCGACGTTGTTGGTTGTCAGGACCTGTTCCATGACCTTCTGGAAAGTCTTGCCGGGTTCAATGTAGAAAAGGTCGCCCTTGGGCCGCTGCAGGGTTACCACCGCGACGTACTTCGGGTCATCCATTGGTGCAATTCCAGCATAGGAGACCGTGTAGCCGTCGTAACCTCCGTTGGGCCCGGGGGCCTCTGCCGTTCCGGTCTTGGCACCCACCCGGTACTTCTCCAGCGCACCGGAGGCACCGGAGCCTTCCACCGTGACGGTTTCCAGCATGCGCTGGACCTCGGCGGCAGTCTTCTCGGAGACCACCCGGGTTCCGGAGCCGCGTTCCACGGGATGCTCCACGCCTTCGGCGTCTATCCGCGAATCCACCAGCCGCGGCGGCAGCCGGACGCCGTCGTTGGCGATGGTCTGGTACACCATTGCCGTGTGCAGTGCTGTCTGGGTCAGGCCCTGCCCAAACAGGACGGTGTACTGCTGGCGGGTGTCCCAGTTCTCCGGCTTGGGCAGCAGGCCCGGTGTCTCACCGTTGAGCCCGGTATTCAGTGCGGTGCCGATCCCGAACTTGCGGAGCCAGTCGTAGCGCTGCTGCGGTGTGAGCTGCTGCCCGACCATGACGGTTCCGGTGTTCATGGACTTCGCCAGAATGCCGGACGCAGTCATCTGCACCGTTCCGTGGTCGAAGGCATCTTTGAAGGTCTGTCCGTCGATCGTGTACGTGGAGTCAATCTTGAACTGCGAGGTGGGGGTGATGAGGCCCTCTTCGATGGCTGCTGCCATGGTGATGACCTTGGTCGTGGAACCCGGTTCGAAGAAGTCCGTGACGGAACGGGCCTTGCGGGACTCGGCCTCCGTGGCGCCCGGGTTGTTCGGATCGACGGTGGTGGATTCGGCCATGGCGATCACGTTGCCGGTCTCTACTTCCACCACGACGACGTTGCCCCAGTCCGCGTTGTAGTCCCGGACCTGGGCAGCAATGGCCTGCTGGGAGAACCACTGCAGGTCCTGGTCAATGGTGAGCTTGATCGACTCACCGTCCTGAACGGGTTCGTCCTCATGGGTCGCATACGGAATCCGGATGCCGTCGCCGCCGATTTCGTAGGTCTTGCTTCCGGCTTTGCCTGCCAGGATCCCGTCCTGGGTGAGTTCCAGGCCCTCCTGGGGACCTTCCGTGCCGAGGAAGCCGACGATTGAACCTGCGACGGCACCGGAGGGGTAGGTCCTCAGGGTGGTCCGGTCCGCGTAGACACCGGGGAACTTGACGGCAAGGACTTTGTCCCGCACTTCGGGGGTTACGGTCTTGGCAACGAAGTTGAATCCCTTCTCACCCAGGATCGAACCCCGCAGGGTGGCGGCGTCCTGGCCCAGGATGGCGGAGAGTTCACGGAAAGCTTCGTCGAAGGTGACGTCCTCCCAATCCCCTTCAGGAGTCCGGCGCTGGTACTCCTCCTCGTCGTAGGCAAGGGAAAGCCGCTGGTCCACCACTATGTCGAAACGTTCGACGCTGCGTGCCAGGTAATTGCCGTTCGCGTCAAGGATTCCGCCGCGAAGGGCCGGAACCCCGACTGTTACCAGCCGGTTGGCGACAGCGGCGTCGGCCATACCCCCGGGATCCAGGCCCTGGACCTGGAAGAGGCGGACGCCGAGGACCATGAGCAGAGCCAGCGCAATGATCATGCCGGCGCGGAGCCGCCGGCTGACGAGGGACACCCTGTGGTCCTCCGGGGCCGGAGTCTGTGCTTTTGCCACAACGTTTCCTCGTAGGTGGTAAGTGGGCTACTGGCCGCTTCTCTGGCTTGGCGCCGGTATGGTGCCGCCGTTTAGGTCTTCTTCCGCAGGCGCCGGAGCCGGGACCGCTTCCTCGGCGGACTCAGCTGCAGCAGGGATGTTATCTGCCTTCTCCTCGGCCGCCCGGACATTCTTCTCCGGTTCAGCCGCAGCAGGCTGGGCCGGTGTCACCGGCTGGGTCAGCACCTGCGGCAGACCCAGAAGCGACTCGGGCCTGGCGCCGTCCTTGGCCGGTTCAGGGCTTCCGTCCACTGCCAGCGTCTGCAGGTCGATAGTACCGAACGAGGGTGAAACAACCATGCCGAGGTCGGACGCGGCAGCCGCCAGCACCTGGGGTGCCATGTGGTTCTCGACCTGCTGGGTCAGTGCCTCGTTCTTCTGCGCCAGCTCGGTGCGCTGGTTCTGCAGCTGCACCAGCTGGTACTGGCCGCTGGAGACGGAGATGTTCAGCACCAGCACGGCTGCCAGACCCACGGCCAGCGCGGCAAAGCACAGGGCTGCTACCGGAACCCGGCGTCGGCGGGCTGCGGCCGGCACCAGTGCCAGCGGAGTACGGCGGCGCGGAGCGGGGGCTTCCGGCTGCGGAGCTTCCCACTGGACCTTCCGTGCCAGGTTGCCCTGGACCGCCTGCAGCGGCATGGCCGGACGCCGCCGGCCTGTGCGTTCGGTCATGACCGTGCCCCATCCATGGTTGCGCGAATCCGTTCAACAGCCCGCAGCTTGGCCGAAGCCGCCCGCGGGTTCTCTGCAATTTCCTGCTCCGTGGGAACCTCTGTCCCCTTGGTCAGCCGCTTCAGCTGGGCTTTGTGCTCCTCAAGCTCCACGGGGAATCCCTTGGGAGCTGAGGACCGTGAGCCGGCTGCGAAAATGTCTTTGACAATGCGGTCCTCCAGCGAGTGGTAGGACATCACGACGATGCGCCCGCCAACACCCAGGACGGACAACGCAGAAGGAATGGCGCGTTCAAGGACGTCCAGTTCCTCGTTGACCTCGATGCGCAGCGCCTGGAAGGTGCGCTTGGCAGGATGCCCGCCGGTGCGCGCTGCCGCAGCGGGGACGACGGAGCGGATCGCCTCGACCAGTTCGCCGGTCGTGGTGAAAGGCTGCTTTGCCCGTGCTGCAACGATGGCGGACGCGATGCGGCCCGCGAACTTTTCCTCGCCCCAGCGGCGGATGATCGAGACCAGTTCCGCTTCGCCATAGGTATTGACGATTTCCGCAGCGGTGCGGCCGCGGCTGGTGTCCATCCGCATGTCCAGAGGCGCGTCATATGAATAGGCAAATCCGCGGTCACGCTCGTCAAGCTGCATGGAAGACACGCCGAGGTCGAACAGTGCCCCGTCGATTGAAGCGAAGCCAAGGTCCTCGACAACGTCGGCGATTTCGTCATAGACCGCGTGGACCAGGTCAGTGCGGTCCTGGTAGGCGGCAAGGCGCTCCCCTGCCAGCGCAAGGGCCTGCTGGTCGCGGTCAATGCCGATGACATGGAGCTTGGGGAAGCGCTCCAGCATGGACTCGGTGTGTCCACCCATGCCCAAGGTGGCATCAACGACGACGGCGGTGCGGCCCGCGGCTTCCGCCGCTTCGATAGCGGGAGCCAGGAGGTTGATGCAGCGGTCACGCAGGACCGGGATATGCCGGTCTTCCGTGGGTCGTTCTTCAGTCATGTGGTCTCTCCTTCCGCTGCTGGCAGGATGCGGCGGGTTCTTGGACCAGATCCCCATCCGCGCCTCACGTTGTCAGCCTGGCTCCGGGGAAGGTGAGCCAGGAGGACTCCGCGGGGCGGCTGGAGATCTCGTTCAAGATCCCGCCGGCTTCCCGGTCTGGGTCTTCCTTGGTGGTGCTGTACTTATTTTCCTGCTGTGCAACGGTCAGAGGAATCCGGGAAACGCGTCTTCATCCGTCTCCGAGAATGCGTTTTCCTTCTCCTCCAGGTACTCCTGCCATGCTGCGGCGTCCCAGATCTCGGCCCGGGTGCCAGCGCCAATGACGGCGAGTTCACGACCGAGCCCGGCATACGAGCGCAGGGCCGGCGGAATGGTGACCCGTCCCTGCTTGTCCGGAACTTCGTCTGAGGCTCCAGACAGGAAAACGCGAATGTAGTCACGGGCCTGGCGTGAAGACAGGGGTGCCTGCCTCATCTGCTCGTGGACCTTTTCGAACTCTTTCTGGCTGAAGACGTAGATACAGCGTTCCTGGCCCCGCGTCAGAACCAGCCCGTCGGCCAGCTCGTCACGGAACTTGGCGGGAAGGATGAGCCTGCCCTTCTCGTCCAGGCGCGGTGAATGAGTTCCGAGGAACACCAGCCACCACCTGTCCGATTCGGGAGATTGTCCCCTCCTGCACTGCCCCTACCCTCTTACGCCCCCCACTTTACTCCACTTCCCTCCACAGTCAACGCAATTCGATAACGTTTTTGGGCGCGTCGCACCCCGGGTTCCCAGCACTGCCGAGGGATGCCGGGCGGGGAGACCCGGTGGAGGGAAACGGCGGCCGCCGGACCCTGGACACAAAAAAAGACCCGCCTCAGCGGGTCTTTTCCGGTCCTTGTGGAACCTTGGGGAGGAAAGTGGGGCCCCTAGGGCTGGTCCCGCTTGCGCTCGTCCCATTTGTTCTCGAGATTGCTCATGAACCCGCGCGGAGCAGCTTCACGTTCTTTTCTTCCTGTAGGAACCGGCGTCGACTCGGCCTTTTTGCCCTTGGTGGTCGCGTAGTACATGCCGGCACCCATGACGACGAATCCGAGGATGCCGACCAGGATGTTGAACGGACTCTGCAGTGATATCCCCAGGATCAGTACTGCTATTCCCGCGACTGCCACGAGCGCGCCCAGCACGATGCGCCGGGTCGACACTCCACGGCCGCCCGATGACGCCATGGAGTTGGCGAATTTCGGGTCTTCGGCGTGTAATTGCTGCTCCAGCTGGTCAAGCAAGCGCTGCTCGTGTTCTGAGAGTGCCATTACTGTCTCCTTGGGATCCAAATGTGCCCTGTAAACCTAGCAACGAACCCGGCGTGGTGGTGGTTCCCGCGGAGGTTTCGACGCTGATCTGCACTTAGGACAAGGATAGATTGCATTCGGGCCGGGGGAAAGCCGCGCCTACGCATGCTTGTCCCCGGTACGCCTGGTCTCCTGGTTCTCCGGGCGCAGCAGCCGCGCAGGCATGATCCCGCCGTTTCCAAAGCGACGGTTGATCCGGTCCAGTGCGTCTTCCGCGGAGCGCCAGTTGTCGTCCCTGCCATCCAGGGTCAGTTGCTGCGCCGCGCCTTCTGCAGACTCCAGGTGCTCAGCCCTCAGCCCCACCAGGCGGACGCTCATGGGACGCCGGCCCAGTCCGGCAAGCAGGCCCCGGACCGCCTCGTAGAGCAGCTGTGCACTGTCGACAGGTTCGGCAAGCGTGCGGGTGCGGGTGAGCGTGGAGAAATCCGCGTAGCGCAGCTTCAGCGACACGGAACGGCACTGCAGGCCTGCGCTGCGCATCCGGGCGGCGGTGCGGTGCGCCAGCCTGAGGAGTTCGGTTTCCAGGGCCTCGTCGTCATCGACGTCGGTCGCGAATGTCTCCTCAGCGCCAATGCTCTTCTCTACGCGGACGGGTGTCACGGCGCGCGGGTCGCGCCCCCAGGACAGCTCATGGACGTGCAGGCCCGTTGCACCCAGGAGACGCTGGAGGACTGCCGGGGGCGTGTTCGCGACGTCGGCCACGGTCGAAATGCCCACCCGGGCCAGTGCTTCCCGGGTCTTGGCGCCGACGCCCCACAGCGCTGACACGTCGAGGGCATGCAGGAAGGAAATGGTCCCGTCCTTGGGAACCAGCAGCAGCCCGTCCGGCTTGGAACGCGTGGAGGCTATCTTGGCAACGAACTTTGTCGAGGCGATCCCTACGCTTGCCGTGATGCCAAGTTCCGTGCGGACCCGCGTCCTGATGAGTTCGCCGATCGTACGCGGCGGTCCGAGACGCCGCATGGAACCGGCTATGTCCAGGAACGCCTCGTCCACACTGAGGGGTTCGACCAGCGGTGTGATGGATTCGAAGATCTCCATCAGCCGCGCGGAGACGCGGCGGTAGACGTCCTGGTGCGGCTCGAGGACCTGCGCCTGGGGACACAGGCGGCGGGCCGTGGCCATGGGCATGGCAGAGCGCACCCCGTACCGCCGGGCCTCATAGGAAGCTGAGAGCACGACCGACCGTCCGCCGAGACCGCCGACGATGACCGGAACACCAACAAGGTCCGGGCGCCGGAGCAGCTCGACGGAGACGTAGAAGGCATCCATATCCACGTGCATGATGGTGCAGTCGCGGTGTGCCTGAACTGCTTCCGGCTCTGTTCCCACGTCTTCATCGTAGACACCACCGGGGCCTCCTTGCCGGTCACCTAGACTGGAAACAGGCCCTGACCCTTCGTCGATGCGGATTCTCATGAAGAAACTCCTTGCCCTCGCCTGCAGTGCTGCCGTTTTGGCGGCTGTCGCCGGATGCGGTTCCGGAGACGGAACATCGCCGGGATCCACTCCGTCGGCTACACAGAGCTCCAGCTCTGCCTCCTCCTCCGCTGCGCCGGCCACCACGGCGTCACCCGCCGCCGCACCATCCGAGACTCCGGCCATCGCGGAAGGCTTCCCCGAAGCCCTTCTTCCGCTCTATGCAGGCTCCGAAGCCACGGCGTCGAGCTTTGCCGAAGACAGCGAGCTGCTGACTGCCTCGCTCACAGCGACGTCGACGGCTGCCCCGGAGGAAATTATCTCCTTCTATGTTGCCCACTTCGAGGCGAAGGGATTCACCGCACTCGAAGGCGAGTCCGTGGACTCAACCCCCACCAAGGACCTGGCCCGCACCACTGGAGAAGAAACCGAAACCGTCAACGTGTCGGTCGTGACGCGCGACGGTGAATCCGTCTACACCGTCGGGGCCAATGTGCTTCCCGCGACCGCAGAGTAGGACAGCATCATGAGCCAGGCACCCGTGAACGCAGCATCGGATGCGGACCCGGCGGCCCGGGAACAGGCAAGCTACCGGGCACGCCTCTCTTCCGACCTGGAGGATTTCCTGGGCCGGCAGCGGGAGGTCCTGCTGGAGGTCTCGGAAGAATCCGTTCCCCTGCTCAGTGCGGTCCATGCCCTGGCCCAGGGCGGCAAGCGGCTCCGGGCACTCCTGAACTACTGGGGCTGGCGGGGCGCCGGAGGCGAAGCGCACGGGCTTGCCCCGGTTCGCGCCGGGGTCGCCCTGGAGCTTTTCCAGAGCGCCGCGCTGATCCATGACGACATCATTGACCGCTCGGATACCCGCCGCGGGGCACCGAGCGTCCACCGCCACTTCAGCAACCGGCATGCGGAGGCCGCCTGGTTCCTGGACGGGACGCACTTCGGTTCCTCGGCAGCAATCCTCGCCGGGGACCTTTGCCTGTCCCTGAGCGAGGAGGCTTTCACCTCGGTGGGCGCGCGTGCCGGTTACGATACGCGGGCCCGGGCGGTATTCAACCGCATGCGTACCGAGGTCATGGCGGGACAGTACCTGGACATCCTGGAAGAAGTGGTGGGTCCCGGGCATGAGCCCGAGCGTGCCGTGGTGCGGGCCCGGAATATCCTGCGCTACAAGTCGGCAAAATACAGCATCGAACACCCGCTGGCCATCGGAGGAGCACTGGCAGGAGCATCCGAGGAGCTCCTGGCCTCCTATTCGGAGTTCTCGCTTCCCCTGGGGGAAGCCTTCCAGCTGCGCGACGACGTGCTGGGGGTGTTCGGGGACCCGGCACTTACCGGGAAGCCTGCAGGCGATGACCTGCGCGAAGGCAAGCGCACCGTGCTGATCGCCTATGCGCTCAGCTCGGGTTCTGCGGCTGCCCGGCAGGAGATCACGGCCGCGCTGGGACGGCCCGACCTGGACGACGACGCAGTGGCCTCACTCCGCGGGGTTATTGCGGACAGCGGTGCGCTGGCCACGACGGAGGCGCTGATCGCCGAGCATACCGAGCAGGCCTTCAATACACTGGCCAAACTGGCAGTGGATGAAACGACCCGCTCGGCGCTGGGCTCCCTGGCGCATGCAGCCGTCACCAGGACGGCCTAGGAAAAGCTTCCTACCAGGCCAGTGCCTGGGCGCGGCGCCGAATCTCGGTCTTGCGCCCTTCCTTCAACGCATCCACGGGCCGGCCCGGCAGGGTCTCATCCGCTGTAAAGAGCCAGCGGATCATTTCCTCATCGGTAAACCCGGCGTCAGTCAGCACCGAGATTGTCCCCTTGAGGCTGTCGAGGATCGCGCCGTCGTTAATAAACGCGGCAGGCACGCTGCGTATCTTCCGCTCCCCGAGCCTCACGGCCAGGAGCGCACGTTCTTCCAGCAGGCTGTGCACCTTGCTGATTGATAGATCCAATTGTTCAGCCACATCGGGCAGGGTCAGCCAGTCGGAAACCAGTTCCTCGAGTTCATTCACGTTCCCAAGGTTGCCACGTATTACACGGACCAAGCCAGTCGGCACTGCCAGCAGGGGCACCGGCAGCCCCTAAGTCGCTACTTGGTATTGCAGAATGCACATTCTCGTGTAAATTCTCATTAGTCACACTATTCACATGTGTAACACTCGTATCTCTACTTGTTTTTTGTCACACGGATTGCGGTAGAGGCCGCAACGCTTACAGATGAGGAAACAACACGTTATGACCGTGCAGCCCAAACCGCGGGTGCGTTCCGCCTCCGCGGGCATGCCCCGCAAACTGAGCGTCGCTGTCACTACGGCAGCGATTCCTGCCGTCATGATGTCTTCCCTCGCCCTTGCCGAGCCGGCAGAAGCAGCGCCCCAGGCTCCGGCTAAGGCGCTGTTCCCCCAGATGCCGCTGCAGGCCAAGAAGAACTTCCCTGCGGGAGGGTCCATTCCCGCAGCCCAGCTGGCCGCTCAGGTCCCCGCCACCGTTGCAGCCGAGTCTGCGGTTCCGGAGAAGCACCGGATCGCGCCCGGCGACACGGTCAGCTCGATTGCCGCCCGCTACGGGCTGGATATGAATGAACTCCTGCGCATCAACAACCTTCAGCTGAGCTCGATCATCTACGCCGGCAAGGAACTGGTCCTCACCGGATCCGCGAAGGCTCCGGAAGCCCCTGCGGCATCTTCCGCAGCACCTGCTCCGGCCACCGGCACCTATACCGTGGTTCCGGGCGACACACTCAGCGCCATTGCCGCAAAGCACGGCGTCTCCCTGGCATCGGTGCTGGAGCAGAACAACCTGGGCATGTCCTCGATCATTCACCCGGGACAGAAGATCTCCGTCGGTTCGGGATCGGATGCCCCGGTCACCACGGCGTCGAGCGCTCCCGCGCCCGCTGCACCGGCACCCGCAGCGCCGGCCGCTGCCCCTGAGGCGGCCGGAAGCTACACCGTCGTCCCCGGCGACACCCTCGGGGCCATTGCAGCCAAGCATGGCGTGTCGCTGAAGTCAGTACTTGAGGCAAACAACCTGAGCATGACCTCCGTTATCCGGCCCGGCCAGAGCATTGCCCTGGGTTCCGGATCCGGCGTCACCACCCTGGCCACCCCCGCCGCACCCGCAGCACCCGCCGCGCCGGCCGAGGCTCCGACCGACCTGGTGCCAAGCACGTTCCTGCACTACACCTACCCGCAGCACGTTGTGGCCAACGCCAACCTCAACAAGCAGGCACTGAACGGGATGAATGTTCCTTCCCGTGCCCAGATGCAGCAGCTGGTTGCCGAGACCGCCGCTTCCATGGGCGTGGATCCGGCACTGGCCCAGGCATTCGCCCTGCAGGAGTCCGGGTTCGACCAGCGTGCCGTCTCCCCCGCCAACGCCATCGGAACCATGCAGGTCATTCCCTCCTCCGGCGAGTGGGCTTCGGACCTTGTGGGCCGCCAGCTGAACCTGCTGGACCCGCAGGACAACGTCACGGCCGGCGTCGCCATCATCCGTGCACTGGTCCGCACCAGCCCGAGCCTTGAGGTAGCGATTGCCTCCTACTACCAGGGCCAGTACTCGGTAACGACCCAGGGCATGTACCCCGATACGGAGCGTTACGTAGCCTCCGTGCTGGCGCACCGGGCCACTTTCTAGGCTCCACCACACCAGCGGGCAGGAGGCGGATCGGGTGTCGATCCGTCTCCTGCCCGCTTCCGCTTATAGGATCAAAGGGTGCATGAGCCCGTGAATGACCCACTTCTGGAGACCTTGGTAGATGGCCGCTACCAGGTGCGCTCCCGCATTGCCCGCGGCGGCATGTCCACGGTCTACCTCGCCACTGACACACGCCTGGACCGGGACGTGGCGCTGAAGGTCCTCTATCCCCACCTCGCGGCCGACCGCGGATTCCTGGACAGGTTCGAGCGGGAAGCGAAGTCTGCGGCCAGGCTCTCCCACCCCCATGTCGTTGGCGTACTGGACCAGGGCATTGAGGGTTCGCTTGCCTATCTGGTCATGGAATATGTCCCGGGCCGGACACTGCGTGATGTGCTGAACGAGCGCACTGTCCTCACGCCGCGGCTGGCGCTGGCCATGATGGACGCGGTGGTCGACGGATTGGCTGCAGCGCACGAAGCTGGTTTGGTGCACCGCGACGTCAAGCCCGAAAACGTGCTGCTGGCGGGCAGCGGAGCGATCAAGATCGCCGACTTCGGCCTGGCCCGGGCCGTCACCACCAGCACGAATACCGGAACCCTGGTCGGCACTGTGGCCTACCTGGCGCCGGAGCTCGTCACCGGGGCCGGGGCGGACGCCCGCAGCGACATCTACTCGGCCGGCATCATGCTGTACGAAATGCTTACCGGCGTGCAGCCCTTCACCGGTGAGGTCCCCATCCAAGTGGCCTTTGCCCATGTCCACTCGACCGTGCCGGCTCCGTCTGCCCTCTGCCCCGGCCTTGCCCAGGACCTCGACGAACTGGTCCAGTGGTGCACGGCCCAGGATCCGGAAGAACGTCCGGTGGACGGCAGTGCCCTGCTGGGGGAACTGCGGCATATCCGCACCTCCCTCACCGACGAACAACTCGACTTCCACGCACCCGGGACCACGGCGCCGCAGCTGCCCGGACAGACCGATGCCACCACCGTGGTCCGTCCGCCGTCCGGCGCCACGGAGGTTCTCCGCCGCACCGAAGCCGTGGGACGGACCGAACCCAACGCCACTGAAATACTCCAGCGCGCCGACAACGCCACGACGGTCCTTTCCACAGCGGGGCACCAGGAACAGGACCAGGACGCCGGCTATGACGACGAGGGAGACGAGGACTATGTTTCGCCCCGGGCGGGGCGGCGGCAGGCGCGCAGGGACTTCAAGGCGCGCCAGAAACAGTCCAGCAGGGATGCCCAGCGCCCCGAGGTTTCGCTTCGCTCAGGACGTCCGCGCAGGCGCGGAGTACTGCTGGCACTGCTGCTGACGCTGCTGGTTGCCGCCGCTGCCTTCGCCGGCTGGTTCTTCGGGGCGGGGCCCGGAGCCCTGGTAGCCGTCCCCGATGTTTCCAACACGTCGGTGGAGGCCGCCGGCGCACGCCTCGGGGAAGAAGGACTGAGGTACACCACGGACGAGGTGTATGACGAGGTGGTGGCCGCCGGACTGGCAATCGGCACCGAACCCGGTGCCGCTGAGGAGATCCGCCGGTTTCAGCCGGTGACACTGCTCGTTTCCCGCGGCCCGGAGCTCTTTGCCGTACCGAACGTCATCCAGCGGACCCAGGAAGACGCCGGGGAGCAGCTCACGGATGCCGGGCTCGGCGTCGGAACAGTCACCGAGGAATTCAGCGAGGACATCCCGGCTGGGCAAGTTCTTGCCCAGGTTCCGGCCGCCGATGCGGAGCTTCGCCGCGGAACCCCTGTGGACCTCACGGTCTCGAAGGGTCCGGCGCCCGTCGAGGTTCCAGCGGTGGCAGGACTTTCCCAGGACGAGGCAGTCAAGCGCATCGAAGCCGCCGGCCTGGAAGCCGCCGTCGAGCCGGAGCGGGTCAACAGCCGTGACATCGCCAAAGGCTCCGTGGCCGTCCAGTCCCCTGAGGGCGGACTGCTGGAGCGCGGCGGGACGGTCACGCTGACCATCTCGGACGGTCCGCGGATGGTCCAGGTCCCCAGCTACGTGGGGAAACAGGCAGACACCGCACGCAAGGAGCTGGAAGACCTCGGCTTCGAAGTGCAGGTCAACGAAATCCTGGGCGGCTTCTTTGGAACCGTCCGCGCGCAGGATCCGTCCGGCGGGACCGCGCCCGAAGGCGCGGTCATCACCTTGACGGTCGTCTAGCTCTTTTCAGCCAGCGCACCCGCGACCAGGAAAGCCATCTCCAGGGACTGCATGTGGTTCAGCCGCGGGTCGCAGACCGACTCGTAGCCTTCCACGAAGGCCTCCTGGTCCACGGGGTCGGCACCGCCCAGGCACTCGGCGACGTCGTCGCCGGTCATTTCCACGTGCAGGCCGCCGGGGAAGGTGCCCAGGGAGTTGTGCACCTCAAAGAATCCGCGAACCTCGTCCATGACATCGTCGAAATTGCGCGTCTTGTACCCGTTGGGAGACGTCACCGTGTTTCCGTGCATAGGATCCGTGACCCACAGGACCTGGGCACCGGAGGCCGTGACTTTTTCCACCAGGTTCGGCAGCTTCGTGCGGATGTTCTGCGCACCCATCCGGGTGATGAAAGTCAGGCGTCCGGGTTCCCGGTTGGGGTCCAGCTTCTCGATCAGCGCCAGGGCATCTTCCGGGGTGGTGTTCGGGCCGAGCTTTACGCCGATGGGGTTGCGGACGCGGGACAGGAAATCAACGTGGGCGGAATCGAGGTTCCGCGTCCGCTCACCGATCCAGAGGAAATGCGCGGAGGTGTCGTAGGGATACCCGGTGCGGGAGTCGATCCGGGTCAGCGCGCGCTCGTAGTCCAGGAGAAGGGCTTCGTGGCTCGCGAAGAATTCCACCCGTTTCAGCGCCTCGAAGTCCGCGCCGCAGACGTCCATGAAACGCACTGCCCGGTCAATGTCCCGGGCCAGGGATTCGTAGCGTGAATGGGCGGGGTTGGCAGTGAAGCCGCGGTTCCAGTGATGCACCAGGCGCAGGTCTGCAAAACCACCCTGCGTGAAGGCGCGGATCAGGTTTAGCGTGGAAGCGGAGGTGTGGTAGGCCCGGACCATGCGTGCCGGGTCGTGCCGCCGCGACTCGGGAGTGAATTCGAAGCCGTTGACCATGTCCCCGCGGTAGGCCGGAAGAGTCACGCCGTTGCGGGTTTCCTCGTTCGAGGAGCGGGGCTTCGCAAACTGTCCGGCCATGCGGCCCATTTTGATCACGGGCAGCGAGGCACCGTAGGTGAGCACCACGGACATCTGCAGGATGGTGCGCACGCGGGCGCTGATCTTGTCGGCAGTGGCGGCTTCGAACGTCTCGGCGCAGTCCCCGCCCTGGAGCAGGAAGGCTTTGCCCTGGGCGGCCTGTGCCAGCCGGTCACGGAGAATGTCCACTTCGCCGGCAAAAACGAGCGGCGGAACCATCGACAGTTCCGCGACGGCGGCCTCATAACCGGGATCGTCATGCCAGACCGGTTGCTGGGAGACAGGAAGGTCCCGCCAGTCATCGAGTCCAGGGTAGACGGCTGCACCGGAAGATGGCGGGAAACTGGGATCGAGTTCAGCACGTTTTTGGCTCACGATTAAAGCCTACGTCCAGCCGGACCAACCCGGCGATCCAATGCGTCCTGTTACGTACTTCACACCGGCCGCCGGCCCGCCCGGCACTAGGCGCTGTGCGGAGTCTCCTGCTGTCCTTCAGCGTCAGTCGCTGAACCGGCCCGGTCCTGGCCTGCGGCCGGTTCCTTGGGCGCGGCCGTTCCCGGGGCGCCGATCACCGTGATTTCGCCCGGTTCCTTATGGCCGCCGCGTCGGCCGGCGGAAGGTCCGACGCCGGGCTCGGGCGACTCGGATTGAGGGAGCCGGACCGCAGCACTGCGGTTCTCCGCTGCCTTGGACATCTTGCGCGCCGCGGACATCTTGTCCTTTACGGTGCTGGCATATACGTCTACGTATTCCTGTCCCGAAAGACGCATCAGTTCGTACATGATCTCGTCAGTAACCGAGCGCTGTACGAAGCGGTCGTTTTCCAGTCCGGCGTAACGCGAAAAGTCCAGCGGCTCACCGACGATGATTCCGATACGCCGGATGTTGGGGATGCGCCGTCCGATGGGCTGGACCTTGTCCGTCCCGATCATGGCTACCGGAATCACCGGAACACCGGTCTGGAGCGCCATCTTGGCCACGCCGGTCTTGCCGCGGTACAGCCGTCCGTCAGGGCTGCGTGTCCCCTCGGGATAGATGCCCAGCAGGTTCCCTGATTCCAGGACCTTGACGCCCGCCCGCAGCGCTGCTTCAGAAGCCGCCCCGCCGGAACGGTCGATCGGCAGCTGGTTGGTCAAACGGAAGAAAGCGGCCGTGAGCTTGCCTTTGAGGCCGCGTCCGGTGAAGTACTCCGACTTGGCCAGGAAGCTGACGGGCCGGGGAACCGCCAGCGGGAGGAAGATCGAATCGGAAAACGAGAGGTGGTTGCTCACGAGGATCGCCGGCCCTGTGGTCGGCACGTTATCCATGCCTTTGACCCACGGCCGGAACAGAAGATTCACCACCGGTCCGATGAAAATCGTCTTCATCACCCAATAGAACACGCGGCCAGCTCTCCCGTCGGACAAACAATGCGGGGAACCTGTTTGGCTCCCCTAGGTACTACTCTATGCGCCCCGGCGGCAGGGCAAAGTTTCTGCCGCGGCACGGACGGAGACTTTGTTTCCCTCGGGGTGGAAAATCGGCGGCTAAATGCAACTATTGACTCATGACTTTCTCCGCGCCTCCGGCTCCCTTTTCGAGCCCCGGCAGTGGCCCGAACGCCTCCACCGGCGTACTGCTCAGCCATGGCTTCACCGGGTCGACCATGAGCCTTCTGGGCTGGGCCCGGTACCTCGCGGACGCCGGCTATGCGGTCAGCCTCCCTTTGCTTCCCGGCCACGGGACGACCTGGCAGGATCTGGCACGCACGCCCTGGGAGCACTGGTACCGGGGTTATGAAGATGCGTACACCGAACTCGCCGGCCGTACCGAGAGGGTTTTTGCGGCCGGCCTCTCAATGGGCGGAACCCTGGCTCTGCGGTTGGCAGCGAAGCAGCCGGTTGCCGGTGTCGCCGTCGTAAACCCCGGACTCACCGTGGCGGACCCGCGGGCCCGCTATGCGCACCTGCTCAAGTACGTTTTGCCCTCAGTTCCCGCGATTGGGAACAACATCAAGCTCCAGGGACAGGACGAAGGCGCGTACTCACGCACGCCTGTAGGCGCCGTCGCCGAAGTGCTGAAGCTCTTCAAGGACACCACGGACCTCCTGCCCCTTCTCAGCGCCCCGGTCATCGCTTTCCGCTCTGCCGTTGACCCGGTGGTCCCCGAGTCGAGCATGGATGTGCTCCGGCGGTTGTGTCGCGAGCTGGAAGTTGTCCCCCTCCCCAACAGCTACCATGTGGCGACCATGGACCACGACGCGCCGCTGATCTTTGCCCGTTCCCACGAATTCATCCAACGGTTGAGTGCAGGTACGCCGGCATGAGCGACCGCGAACCGGACCGCAATGATTCCACCGACGAGGCCACGTGGCTGGATCTGGTGGCACGTCTCCAGGAGACTCCCGACGCCGACCCGCGGGGTGACGGCGACGGGGCACCCGGCCGGGAAACTGGAAAGCCTGCTGCGGGACCGGCTCCGGCGTCTCCGGAGGACAGCGGCGCTGCGGACCCCCGGACGCCTGCCGAACGCACCCGGGCAATATTCGAGAACCAGCCTCTGCACAGGACCCAGCCCCCGGAACCAGGCCCGCGCGACTACTCGCCGGCCGACGACGAGTCCGACGGCCGCTTCATCCCCGAGGAGCCGCCTCCCCTGGGCAGCGGTGAACCGCTGGTCATCCTGGCCTGGCTTGGCGCCGCAGGCGGGCCGCTGATGCTTCTGCTCTTCGCCATGTTCTGGCGGAGCGCCCCGCTGCCGGTAGTCCTGGGAATCGTCACCATCTTCATCGCCTCCTCCGGCTATCTCCTGTTCCGCCTGCCGCAGAACCGGGATGAGGACGACGACGGCGCTGCCGTATAACCGCGGCAGGGAACCTCAGTGCCGGGCAGCAACCCGGGACAGGTCAGCGGCGCCGATCATGCCGGCGGCAGGGCCCAGGGCCGCCTGCTCGATTCTCGCTTCGGGACGGAACCCCCTGCCCGTCAGGTTGCGTGAATACGCTCGGCGGGCGGGTTCCAGCAGCAGTTCACCGGCGGAACTGAGACCGCCGCCGATAACAAACATTCCGGGGTCCAGGGCTGCCGCCAGGTTGGCCAGGCCGAGTCCGAGCCACTCGCCCACCTCACCGACAAGCTCGATGGCGGTCCGGTCACCCTCCAGCGCCAGGTGTGTCACGACTGCACCGGTGATATCGGGAATCCGGCCTTCGACGCTCCGCAGCAGTTCCTGGGCTACCGGAGAATTTGCGGCAGCGAGTTCCCGGGCCTCCCGGCCCAGCGCGTTCCCGGAAGCGTACTGCTCCCAGCAGCCCCGGTTGCCGCATTCGCACCGCTGGCCCTGCGGCATGATGATCTGGTGGCCGAACTCCCCCGCCACCCCAAAGCGGCCGCGTTCCAGCCGCCCGTCCATGATCATGGCGCCGCCGATTCCGGTACCGAGCGTGATGCAGACCAGCCGGCTCTCGCCCACCCCGGCACCAAAGCGCCACTCGGCCCAGGCCGCGCCGTCGGCGTCATTGGCCAGATACACCCGCCGCTTCAGCAGCCGCTCCAGGTTCTGCTGCAGCGGTTCGTTGCGCCAGGCCAGATGCGGACTGAAGAGGACAGTGCTGCCGGCCAGGTCCATCCAGCCGGCCGCGCCGATGCCCACCGACCACACGTGCTTGTCGCGGGAGAGTTCATGGACGAGTTCGACAATGACCTGTTCGACCTCACGCGGGTCCTGCCCCGGAGTGGAACGGCGGACCTCAGCCAGCACCCGGCCGCTTGAGTCAACCAGTCCGGCAGCGACTTTTGTTCCCCCGATGTCGATCCCGATCGCCAGTCCGCGCCGCCGCATGGGACTGGAAAGCCGGACCGTCCGCCGTGGCCGGAACGGGTCCGCAGGGCGCCGGGGCCACCGTGCTGCGGGGGAAGGGGGGACGGGGGCTGGATTAAGGGGAGACATCAAAAACCTATTCTAGGCAAAGCGCAACCCTCTGCGGGCCAACCGTTATCCTTTCGCAAGTTACCCTCCAGTACGAAAATGTGATCCAGGTTATAGGGTAGGGATCACATCCCGCCGTCCGAACAGATATCGAAGGAGCTATCGTGCGCGAATACAGCGTTCCCGTCCTGGTGGAATCACCGCCGGAGACGAACACTACGGATCTGCTGCTGGAACAGGCAGCCAAGCCGTCCAATCCCGCTCTTTTCGCCGTGCGCTCAACCGGTGACACCTGGCAGAACATCACCGCGACGGAGTTCCTTGCCGATGTCTCCAAGATTGCCAAAGGGCTGATTGCTTCCGGCATCGGCGCCGGCGACCGCGTGGGCATCATGGCCCGCACCCGCTACGAGTGGACCCTGGTCGACTTCGCCATCTGGTTTGCCGGAGCCGTTTCCGTCCCGGTCTACGAAACGTCGTCCCCCGCGCAGGTCGCCTGGATCCTCGGCGACTCGGAGGCAGCCGGCGTGGTCGTGGAAGCTGCCCGCCATGAGAACATCGTGCGCCAGGCTGCTGCCGACGAAGATCTCTCCGGCGTCAAGCATGTGTGGCAGATGGACGGCGGCGGCCTCGACACGCTCCGGGAAGCCGGTAAGGACGTCTCCGACGAGGAACTTGAAGCCCGGCGTTCCGCGGCCAACCTCGAAGACACCGCCACGATCATCTACACCTCCGGAACCACGGGCAAGCCCAAGGGCTGCGAACTCACGCACAGCAACTTCGTTGAGCTCTCCCGGAACTCCACCATGGCCCTTCCCGAGGTCGCCAAAGAAGGCGCCCAGACCATCATGTTCCTGCCGCTGGCCCACGTCTTCGCCCGGTTCATCTCGGTGCTGGCAGTGGCCGCCGGCTCCACCGTCGCACACACGGCGGACGTCAAGAACCTGCTCCCGGATCTGCAGAGCTACAAGCCGACCTTCCTGCTGGTAGTTCCGCGCGTCTTCGAAAAGGTCTACAACTCCTCCATGCTGAAGGCCGAAGACGGCGGCAAGGGCAAGATCTTCCATGCCGGAGCCAAGACCGCCATTGAGTGGTCGAAGGCTGCGGAAACGGGCAAGATCCCGCTCGGACTGAAGCTGCGGCATGCCCTCTTCGACAAGCTGCTCTACACCAAGATCCGCACCGCCATGGGCGGACGGGTGAAGTACGCCATTTCCGGCGGAGCACCCCTGGGAGACCGGCTTGGCCACTTCTTCCACGGCATCGGCGTAGTGGTGCTGGAAGGCTACGGCCTGACCGAGACCACGGCCCCCATCAGCGTCAACACCCCGAAACTGATCAAGATCGGCACCGTTGGCGCACCGCTTCCGGGCAACTCGGTCAAGATTGCGGACGACGGCGAAATCCTCACCAAGGGCGTCTCCGTCATGAAGGGCTACTTCAAGCGGCCGGACCTCACGGAGGACAACTTCATAGACGGCTGGTTCCGCACCGGTGACATCGGCCAGCTCGATTCCAACGGGTACCTGAGGATCACGGGCCGCAAGAAGGAAATCATCGTGACCGCCGGCGGCAAGAACGTTGTACCCGCCATGCTCGAAGACTCGATCCGCGCGGACGCCATCGTTTCCCAGTGCGTTGTTGTCGGTGACCAGCGTCCGTTCATCTCCGCCCTGATCACCATCGATGAGGAAGCCCTTCCGGGCTGGCTGGAACGGCACGGCATGCCGACCGGCACGAGCGTGGCTGAAGCAGCCCAGTCCCAGAAACTGCAGGACGAGCTGCAGGCCCTGGTGGACCGGGCCAACAAGGCCGTTTCACAGGCCGAGGCAATCAAGGTGTTCCGCGTGGTGACCACCGACTTCACCGAAGCCAGCGGACACCTCACTCCCTCCTTGAAGATCAAGCGGGCCCAGGTCCTCAAGGACTACTCGGACGTCGTCGAGGACATCTATTCAGGCCAGCGCGTCTAGCAGCACACGGTTAAACCACAAACGGGAGCCCGGCCAGGTGCCGGGCTCCCGTTTGTATGCTCCTGGACTCTGCGCGCTACGCCCGGAGAGCCGTGTCCTGCGGGTCGGTGCCCAGTGACAGCAGGGCATTCTCGACTACCTCAGTCAGGGCCGGATGGATCCAGTACTGTCCGCGGGCCATGGTGTACGCGTCCAGGTCGAAGGCCATGGCCTGGACCAGGGGCTGGAGCAGCATGGAGGCTTCATGTCCCATGATGTGGGCCCCCAGCAACCGGCCGGACGTGCGGTCCGCCAGCAGCTTCACGAATCCCGTGACGTCTTCCATGGCCCAGCCGTACGCCGTCGAACCGTATTCCTGGACTGCCATCACCAGGTCCATCCCGTGCTCCAGGGCGTACGCCCTGGCCTGCACTTCAGTGAGGCCCACCGAGGCGATCTGGGGATGGCTGAAGACTGCTGCGGGAACAAAGCGGTGCGAGGCTGCCTGCAGGTCATCCGGGTGCAGCAGGTTGTGCGTCACCGTGCGGGCCTCAAGGTTGGCGACGTGTTTGAGCTGGTGCTCACTGCTGACATCACCGAGCGCCCAGATGCCGGGCACCGGCTCGCCCTGGCTCAGGACCCGCTGGTACTCATCCACGGCGAGGCGGCGGTCCGGCTCCAAGTCAAAGCCTGCAGCTGCCGTGTCCAGGCGGTCGGTATTGGGGACGCGTCCGGTGGCCACCAGGATCAGGTCGACGTCGAGCGCTGAAGCGCCCGCGGGTCCGGACAGCATGGCCCGCACGGAACCGTCGGGGTTTTCCACCAGGGACTGGACTGTGGTGTTCAGCCGGAGATCCCACTGGCCGGCGGCAGCCTCGGTGAAACGCTCCGAAACGGTTTCGTCCTGGGCCCGCAGCAGGGCCCCGGAGCGGACGGCCATGGTCACGCGGGAGCCGAACGCAGAAAAGACGAAGCCAAACTCGGCCGCGATGTAGCCGCCGCCCAGGATGAGGACCCGTTCGGGCAGTTCTTCGACGCGCATCACGGTGTCGGAGGTATGTACCTGTGGCAGGTCAATCCCGGGGATATCCGGAAGGACGGGGCGCGATCCGGCGGCGATGACGATCTGGTCGGCTGTGATTTCGGCTCCGGACGCTGTCTCCAGGCGGTGCGGTCCCGTAAACCGGACGAACTCGCTGTACAGGGTGACGTTCTCCAGCTCCTCGTCCCGGTAGCGTTTCCCGCCCTCGGAGATCGAGTCGATCCGGCCGAAAATCCGGTCCCGGATCTCGCGCCAGCGGACGCCTTCGAGCCGCGAATCGACGCCGAGCCGGGCCGCTTCTGAGGCCTGGGCTGCCAGCTGCGCCGGATACACGAACATTTTCGTGGGAATGCAACCCACATTGAGGCACGTGCCTCCAAAGGTCCCGCCGTCAATGACGGCTACCTTCCGGTCGTCCCATTCGGGAGTGATGACAGAGTTGCCGGAGCCGGAGCCGATGATGGCGAGGTCGTAATGAGTCACCTCTCCAGTCTATCGGCGCCGACCCCGGCCTCCTCCGCGGCCGGACGCTAGCTGGGTTCGATCACCACCAGCAGGTCCCCGCCGTCAACCTGCTGGACGGCGCTGACCGCCAGCCGCTTCACCTTCCCGGTGACCGGGGCGGTGATGGAGGCTTCCATCTTCATCGCTTCAATCGTGGCAACGGTTTCCCCGGCCGCTACGTCAGCGCCTTCTTCAACGGTCACCGTCACTGCGCCGGCGAAGGGTGCCGCCACCTCTCCCGGCTTCGAGGGATCGGCCCGCTCTGCCACCTTCGTGTCCGTGGTGACGTTCCGGTCACGCACCATGACCGGACGCATCTGACCGTTCAAGGTCGCCATGACCGTGCGCATGCCCTTGTCATCCGGTTCCGACACGGCTTCGAGCGTTGCGATCAGCCGTACGCCCTTCTCCAGCTCGACGACGTGTTCCACTCCGGGGCGAAGGCCGTACAGGTAGTCCCGGGTATCCAGCACCGAGAGGTCCCCGAAGGTCTCCCGCGTAGTGGCGAATTCGCGGGCGGGACCCGCAAAGAGCAGACGGTTGAGGGTGGCCCGGCGCGTCGCGGAGTCACCGGCCAGTCCCTGCTCATCTACCTCGGTGAGCTCCACGTGGCGGGGCTTGGGCTTGCGGCCCTGCAGCGCCTTGGTGCGGAAGGGTTCCGGCCAGCCTCCGGGCGGATCGCCCAGTTCCCCGCTCAGGAAGCCGATCACCGAATCCGGGATGTCGTAGTTCTGCGGATTCTCCTCGAAGTCTTCGGGAGAGACGTTCCCGCCCACCAGCTGCAGGGCCAGGTCCCCGACCACCTTGGACGAGGGAGTCACCTTGACCAGGCGTCCCAGGATCCGGTCCGCGGCCGTGTACATGTCCTCGATCGCTTCAAACCGCTGGCCCAGGCCGAGCGCAATTGCCTGCTGGCGGAGGTTCGACAGCTGGCCGCCGGGGATTTCGTGGCTGTAGACACGCCCCGTAGGACCGGCAAGTCCGGATTCGAACGGTGCGTAAACCCGCCGGACCGCTTCCCAGTACGGCTCCAGGGAGCTGACCGCCTTCAGGCTGAGGCCGGTGTCCCGCTCGGTGTGGGCCAGGGCTGCGACAAGCGACGACGCCGAGGGCTGGCTGGTGGTGCCGGCAAGCGTGGCACTGGCGACGTCCACGGCATCGACTCCGGCTTCGGCGGCGGCCAGGAGCGTGGCCAGCTGGCCGCCTGCGGTGTCATGGGTGTGCAGGTGGACGGGCAGGTCGAAGCGTTCGCGCAGTGCGGCAACCAGCTTGGCGGCGGCCGCCGGACGCAGCAGGCCGGCCATGTCCTTGATTGCCAGGATGTGGGCACCGGCGTCGACCATCTTCTGGGCCAGACCCAGGTAATAGTCCAGGGTGTAGAGCTTTTCCTCCGGATCCATCATGTCCGCGGTGTAGCAGAGGGCGACCTCGGCGACGGCGGTTCCGGTCCGGCGCACGGCCGCAATGGCGGGCGCCATCTGCTCCACGTCATTCAGTGCGTCGAAGATACGGAAAATGTCGACCCCGGCGGCAGCGGCTTCCTCGACGAAGGCATCGGTGACTTCCGTGGGATAAGGCGTATAGCCCACCGTGTTCCGGCCGCGGAGCAGCATCTGGATGCAGATGTTCGGGAGGGCCTGGCGCAGCGCGTCCAGCCGCTCCCAGGGGTCTTCGCCCAGGAAGCGGAGCGCAACGTCGTAGGTAGCTCCGCCCCAGGCTTCCACGGACAGCAGTTCCGGCGTCAGGGCAGCCACGGCGGGTGCCGCACCCACCAGGTCACGGGTGCGTACCCGCGTGGCGAGGAGGGACTGGTGCGCGTCGCGGAAAGTTGTGTCCGTCACCGCGAGGGCCTGCTGGGCACGCAGTTCCGCGGCGAACCGCTCGGGGCCCAGCTCCTGCAGCCGCTGCCGTGAGCCCGGCTTAAGCTCGGGCAGGTCCTGCGGCAGCTTCTCCCGGGGATCGATCTGCGCGTCGGGCTCTCCATGCGGCTTGTGCACGGTGACGTCGGCGAGCCAGTTCAGCAGCTTGGTGCCGCGGTCAGCGGGTCCGCGGGCGTTCAGCAGTTCGGGCCGTTCCTCGATGAAGGATGTCGCGACATCCCCGGCCACAAAGTCCGGATCTTCCAGGACAGCCTGCAGGAAGGAAATGTTGCTCGAAACCCCTCGGATCCGGAACTCAGCCAGCGCCCGGCGGGCACGGTTCACCGCTGCGGGGTAGGTCCTCCCCCGGCAGGTGAGCTTAACCAGCATCGAATCAAAGTGCGGGCTGATGTCCGCGCCCGCGTACACGGTGCCGCCGTCCAGCCGGACACCGGCGCCGCCGGCGGAACGGTAGGCGCTGATCTTGCCGACGTCGGGCCGGAAGCCGTTAGCCGGATCCTCGGTGGTAATACGGCACTGCAGGGCCGCGCCGCGGATCCGCAGTTCGTCCTGGGCCAGGCCAAGATCCGCCAGGGTCTCCCCCGCCGCAATGCGCATCTGGGACTGCACCAGGTCGACGTCGGTGATTTCCTCGGTGACGGTGTGCTCCACCTGGATGCGGGGGTTCATTTCGATGAACACGTGCTGTCCGGCGCGTTCCCCGACAGTGTCCACCAGGAACTCGACGGTGCCGGCGTTGACGTACTTCAGCGCCTTCGCGAACTTCACGGCGTCCCGGTAGAGTGCCTGCCGGATCTCTTCGTCGAGGTTCGGAGCAGGAGCGATCTCAATGACTTTCTGGTGACGGCGCTGGAGGGAGCAGTCCCGTTCGAAGAGATGGATAATGTTGCCTTCGCCGTCGGCAAGGATCTGCACCTCGATGTGACGCGGGCGCAGCACCGCCTGCTCCAGGAAGACCGTGGGGTCGCCGAAGGCCGTGTCAGCCTCCCGCATGGCGGCGTTCAGCGCTTCAGGCAGGTCGCTGGCGGTGTCCACCCGGCGCATGCCGCGTCCGCCGCCGCCGGCCACGGCTTTGACGAAGATGGGGAAGCCGATCTCCTCGGCCTCGGCGAGGAGTTCCTCCGGGTCTGAGCTGGGGGCAGTGGAGCGCAGGACCGGAATCCCCGCCTCCCGCGCGGCGTTCAGGGCGTGCACCTTGTGGCCGGCGAGCTCCAGGATGTCCGCATCCGGACCGATGAAGGTGATGCCCGCAGCCTTGGCTGCACGTGCCAGCTGGGGGTTCTCCGACAGGAAGCCGTATCCGGGATAGATGGCGTCGCAGCCGGCTTCCCGGGCAACCCGGATGATTTCGTCTACGTCGAGGTAGGCACGGACGGGATGTCCTTCGCTGCCGATCAGGTACGCCTCGTCCGCCTTTTGGCGGTGGATTGAGTTACGGTCCTCATGCGGAAATACCGCCACCGTCTTCGCGCCGAGCTCATAGGCCGCCCGGAAGGCGCGAATGGCGATTTCGCCGCGGTTGGCAACCAGAATCTTCGAGAACATTGCACTCCTGCATCGTTGCGAGTGGACGGAACCAGTGACCGCATCAACCTTCAGTGTCTGAGCGGGCACCAAAAACAGCAAGCTGACGTAATGGACGTCACATCGAGCATAATTCAGTGCCGGACGCAGATGTGCAAACCGTGCCTGCCCGGCTTGCCCGCACACGTCACATAGAATGAGTACGGTTCCCTGGCACGGACCCGGCGCCCGTGATCCCTCGACACGTTAGGTATTGGTTCAACAAGTGCAAGTAGTGAGCATCAGCAGCCTGAAAGGCGGCGTCGGCAAGACCTCCGTGACCTTGGGACTGGCTTCAGCCGCACTGGCCGCCGGCATCCCTACCCTGGTGGTTGACCTTGATCCGCACGCGGATGCCACGACCGGCCTCGCGGTATCGGCCGGAGACAACCTTGGCATCGGCGACATGCTGCGCAATGCGCGCCGGGCGGACCTCGCAGCGAACGTGGTTCCCAGCGGATGGGTGGAAACAGCCAAGAAGCGCAATCAGGGTTCGAAACGGGCCCCCGTCCTGGATGTGGCAATGGGTTCGGCCTATTCCGGTATCTACGACCGGCCCGATCTCGGCAAGCGGGACCTCAAGAGGCTCTCCACCCTTCTCGGCAAGGTCAACGGCTACGGGCTGGTCCTCATCGACTGCCCTCCGTCACTCAACGGGCTGACCCGCATCGCGTGGACGGCGTCAAACCGCGTCCTGCTCGTTGCCGAACCCGGACTCTTCTCCGTGGCCGGCACCGAACGCACCATGCGGGCCCTGGACCTTTTCCGCCGCGAGTTCGCCCCCAACCTGGCTCCTGCCGGAATCGTGGCGAACCGGGTGCGCCCCACCTCGAACGAGCACACTTTCCGGCTGGCGGAAATGAAGCAAATGTTCGGCGGCCTGCTGCTGGAACCGAACATTGCCGAACACGCCAACTGGCAGCAGATCCAGGGCGCGGCACACTCTGTCCACCACTGGCCCGGCGAATCGGCCAAGCAGGCAGCCTCGACTTTTGACGCCTTGCTCAAGAACCTTGTCCAAACCGGCAGCGTCCGCAACCGCGTGATGCGCCGGCCGGCCAGCTGACACTTCCCCAGCCGGGCACCAACACGCAAAAGAGGCCGCTTCCTGACGGAGGCGGCCTCTTTGGTGTTCTTGGGGACTAGCTGATTTTGCGCGTTGCGCGCCTGCGGCTGAGTTCGTCTTCCGGGAAGGAATGCTCATCGGCATGCTCGCTGGGCAGCTGGGCCAGGCTTCCTTCGACTTCACGCCACACGCGGCCGACGGCGATGCCAAACACGCCCTGCCCGCCCTGGACCAGGTCGATTACTTCATCAGCCGACGTGCACTCGTAGACGCTGGCGCCGTCGCTCATCAGGGTGATCTGGGCGAGGTCTTCAACGCCCCGCTCCCGCAGGTGTTCAACAGCGGTGCGGATCTGCTGCAGTGATACTCCCGTGTCCAGCAGGCGCTTGACCACCTTCAGGACCAGGATGTCGCGGAAGCTGTAGAGCCTCTGCGTGCCGGAACCTGAAGCACCGCGGACGGCGGGTTCAACCAGGCCCGTCCGAGCCCAGTAGTCCAGCTGGCGGTAGGTGATTCCGGCGGCCTTGCAGGCCGTGGGACCACGGTAGCCTGCGTCTTCGTCCAGCACCGGGAGGTCCTCGGTAAACAGCAGTCCCTGGGCACTGGCCGGCAGCGTCTTTCCGGGTGCAACGGCGCGGTGTTCGCCGGCATCGCCTTTCAGACTCACTGTTCCTCCTCGTAATGGTTCCCGCAATATCGGCAGCCGCCGCAGGCCACCGGACGAAGACCGGCCCTGTTACCGGACCTGGCCGCACTAGCCTGTTCTCACTAGTGTGTCTGTGGTACCCCACTGGCGCAATGGGAACTCTATGCCTTTGACGTTAGATCCGAGCACGTCCAAGGTCAAAGATGCCGCCTGTTTTTTTGAGTGCGTGTCGGCGCCTCAGCGCTCGAAATCCTCGGGTTCGACGTCGGCAAGGAACTCCCGGAACTGCCGCAGCTCCTGCTCTGCGGTCTCCTGGTCTTCTTCGTCGGCGTCGGCGTCGGACTCCGTGATCCGCACGCCGGCTTCGTCGAGCACGGTGTCTGCGCAGAAGATCGGGCAGGGAACCCGCAGCGCCACGGCAATCGCATCCGAGGCACGGGAACTGACCCGGGTTCCGTCTTCAAATACCAGTTCCGCATGGAAAACGGTGTCCTCCACGGTCACGAGCCGGACTTCCGTGACCCGGTGGTTCAAGGCCTTGATCACGCTGACCATCAGGTCATGCGTCATGGGCCGGGGCGGAACAATTCCCTGCTGCACGAAGGCGATGGCGCTGGCTTCGGGAGCTCCAATCCAGATAGGCAGGTGCCGGTCCCCCTCGAGCTCCTTGAGGAGTACCAGGGGCTGGTTGGACGGCAGTTCGATCCGTACGCCGACTACTTCGACTTCCTGCATGGGCTTTAGCTCTCCATCCGGGCTATCTGCCCGTTGACCAGGGCACTGTGCAGATTCAGGCAGAGGTCGCTGATCTCCCGTGCCGTCTCGGCGGCCCGCGCCTTCGAGGCGACGTCCCGGCGTGAGGCTACCGGCGCGATGACCCGCTCCACCAGTCCCAGTTCACGGTCTGCAGCAGCACGGAACGGCCTCAGGTGCCTGGGTTCGATCCCGTGGGCTTCCAGCTGGCTGCAGGCCTTGGCGACCTTCAGGGCGTGTTCATCATACTGCTGGTCCGAAGCACTGATAAGACCAAAACTCATGAGGCTGCGGACCAGCTCCGCAGAGGCGCCGGACTCGGCCACCAGTTCATCGAAGGACAGCACCCGGGGCCGGGTCCTGGCTGCCAGTTCTTCCGCCAGCTGCTCGGACACTGCACGGGGTGCCACACTGAGTCCGCCGGGGAGCGACTCAGGACGCTCTCCCCTGTCGATCGCGTCAAGGTAGTCCTTGATGACTTTGAGGGGAAGGTACTGGTCGCGCTGCAGGGCCAGCACGAACCGCAGGCGCTCAACATCCTGGGCGGAGTACTTGCGGTACCCGGCGGACGTGCGCTGGGGTGCCACCAGCCCCTTTTCCTCGAGGAAACGGATCTTGGAAGCGCTGATCCCGGGGAACTCGCTGCTGAGGTCAGCGAGGACCTGGCCGATGTTGAGAACGCGCGGACGCACGCGCTCCGCGGCTGAGCCGAGGGCGCGCCGGGCGGACTCTGGTCCTGGCATCCGATTCTGCCTTTAGGCCGTGCCGGCAGCCGGGCGTGCAGCGTAGAAGGTGAGGCGGAACTTGCCGATCTGGACTTCGTTCCCCGTGCGCAGCAGCAGCTGGTCCACCCGGTCGTTGTTGACGTACGTGCCGTTGAGGCTCATCGAGTCAACGACCCGGAAGCCGTCGGCAGTCCGGCGGAACTCAACGTGCTTCCGGGAGACAGTCACGTCGTCCAGGAAAACGTCCGCATTGGGGTGCCTCCCGGCCGTGGTGACGTCCTGGTCCAGCAGGAAGCGCGCGCCGGCGTTGGGGCCGGAGTGGGCGATCAACAGGGCGGATCCGGAAGGAAGGGCTGCCACGGCTGCCCTCTCATCGGCGCTGAGCTTCGGCTCTACCGAGGTGGCGTCCGAGGCCGGCGGAAGACTGATCGAAGTCGTGTCCTCCGCAGTGAAGCCACGCTGATCCGATTTTTCGGCGTTGTAGTCCTCGCCCGCCATACTGTTTCCTCCCCAAAAAGAACCGGCCATGCTGCCATTGCGGCGGCTGGCCATGTGTACACTCGCTTACCGTTCGTGCCTTACCGGCTGTCTTAGCCTACCTGCTGCGGGGCGTCTGCGGCACAGGGAATTCAGGACTCTCTTCCGTGCATGGTTTCCCACCTGGTCTGGGACGTGCGTTCGCGTGCTGACGTGCGCCTTTATTACCGCACCTTGTCATTGCCACCGGAAGAGCAGGGCTGAGACGCTGCTGCCAAGGAGTGCGGTCAGCGCCAGGCTTCCGACTGCGGCCGGAGCCACGGCGGTGCCTGCCCAGGCCGCAGACAGCGCTTGAACTGACGCACCGAACGGCAGCACGCTGCCAATGGCTTCCAGCGGTCCGGTCAGGGCGCTGAACCCGCCGAACATTCCGCCGAGGGCACCGAGAATGAAGAACACCACTAAACCGATCGCCGTGGCGGAGTTCGGTGTGGGCGCCACGGACGCGATCATCAGGCCCACTGAGTACAAGGCGGCAACAGATAAGGCGAAGACGGCGAGGGCCGTTCCCGGATTCGCCGGCAGCGCTGCACCGAAAAAAGTCATGGCCACGATTAGGGCCAGGACGATCCCAAGCAGCGCCTGGAGCACACCGACGATTCCCTGGGCCGCCAGCACCATGGCCGGGGATGCCGGCGTAACTGAGAGCCGGCGAAGGATGCCGGAGCGGCGGTAATAAGCGAGGAAACCGGGCATGTTGATCATCCCGATTGTCGCGGTGACGATCGTGATCACCAGGGGCAGCACGAAGACCTCCAGGGCGGTCCGCCCGTTCTCCACAACCACGCCGGCGGCGGCTCCCGCACTCGCCACCAGGATCAGCAGCGGCAGCAGGATTGGAACGATCAATCCGCTGGTGTCTCGTCCCACCATCTTTGCTTCACAGCCGATCAGGGTCAGCCAGGACCGCATCCCCGGGCCGCGGACGCCAGTCAGTGAACTCAGCGCACTCATCATCACTCCTCTTCTTCCCCAACGGTTTTGCCTGTCAGGGCCAGGAAAGCCTCTTCGAGATTCCCTGCTCCCGCCGCTGCAGCGACTCCGGCTGGTGTGCCCTCCGCGACGATCCGTCCGGCGTCGAGCATTGCCACGCGGTCGCACAGTGCCTCTGCCTCCTGCATTGCGTGGGTCACCAGCAGGACGGCGGCGCCTTCGCCGCGCAGTTGCTCCACCGTGGACCACATGCGCCGCCGCGCCATGGGATCAAGGCCGGTGGTGAGTTCGTCGAGGATCACTGCCCTGGGCCGGCCAACCAGTGCCAGGGCAATGGAGAGCCGTTGCTGCTGCCCGCCCGAGAGGGACTCGAACCTGGCTTTTTCGTGCCCGTCCAGCCCCACCAGGGCCAGCAGTTCCGGGACCGGCCGCGGCTGGGGATAGAAGCTGCGGTAAAGGTTGATGAGCTCACCTACGGTCAGGGCGTGGTGCAGACAGCTTTCCTGCAGCTGGACACCGAGTATCCTGCGAACCATCGCCCGGTCGGCGCGCGGTTCCAGCCCAAGGACACGGACGCTGCCGCGGTCGGGCCTGCGCACGCCGGAGATCATTTCAACCGTGGTGGTTTTTCCGGCACCGTTGGCCCCCAGCAGGCCCAGTACCTCGCCCTGGCCGATCTGCAGGCTCACTCCGTCCACGACCGTCCTGCCGCGGTAGCTCTTGGCGAGGTTCACGGCGCTGACCGCCGGTTGCGAAGTATCCATGCCTAGAGGCTAGGCAGCGCTGCCCCGGCCGCGCAGGTGCTAAACGTCGGGTCCAGCGGGCATGACTTTTGGCACCTTGCCGCTTAGGTCCGCCAACCCTAGGGTGAGGAACATGCGTCGGCTTGGGCCCCAGGATTACTCGGGAATCGTCACCTTTGCGGTGGCGGCTGCTGTTGGCCTTCCCGTGGCGGTAGGTGCCGCCGAGACCCTGATCCCCCGTATCTGGTGGATCGCCGTGTTTATCCTTTTCCTGTGCTGCCTGCTTGCAGCCGGCGTTGTGTACGTCGGTTCAAGGCCGGGGCACGCCGCCCTCGCGGGTGCGGTCGCTGCGAGCTGGGTGGCGGTGCTGACGGCTCCCGGAGTGGGACTGCTGCCCGTGATCCTGGTTGTTACGGTCGCGGTCAGCGCTTACGCCGCTCCGATATGGGCCGGGCTGGTGCTTACCGGGCTCAACACCGCCGTGCTGGCCGTCAGTCTGGGCGCTTCCGGCAGCCAGCCCCCGGGACTGCCGGCCATTCTTGCGTTTTATCTGCTGATACAGCTGGCCTCACACCTCAGTTCCGCATCGATCATCGCCGGGGAACGGATGCGCCGGGAACTGGCCGAGACCAACGTCGCCCTGCGTGCCTCGCAGCTTCTGCTGGCGCAGTCAGTCAGGACCGCCGAGCGGCTCCGGATTTCCCGCGAGCTGCACGACCTGATCGGCCATCAGCTCACCGTCCTGACCTTGGAGCTGGAAACCGCGCAGCACACCGAGGGCGCCGGGGCGCGTCCGCATGTGAAACGGGCGAACCGGGTGGCCCGCGAGCTCCTTTCCGATGTACGAACCACTGTGGGAGAGCTGCGTACGGAAACAGCAGATCTGCACGCCATGCTCGCTGAAGTTGTGCAGGACCTTCCCGGCCTCACAGTGCAGGTGGAGGTAGAACCGGGACTCCACCCGGATGAGGAGCAGGCTGCTGCCCTTCTCCGGGCGGTGCAGGAAATCGCCACCAACACCCTGCGGCACTCCGGTGCCAGCACCCTCGGGGTGAAGGTTTCCCGCGACGGCGCAGACATAGTCCTGGAAGCCGTGGACAACGGGCGCGGAGGAATGCCGCAGCCCGGAAACGGCCTGCGTGGCCTGCGCGAACGCTTTGAGGCCCTCGGCGGCAGTGTTGGGCTGGACGGCAGCTGCGGGTTCCGGCTCACAGCCAGGGTTCCGGCCTCATGACCCGCGTGGTGCTGGTGGATGACCAGGTGCTGGTCCGCCATGGCATCCGGAGCCTGCTGGAGCTGGCGGGCGTCGCCGTCGTTGGCGAGGCGGGTGACGGACGCGCGGCAGTCGAGGTGATTGCCGCCGCCATCCCGGACGTTGCACTGCTTGACCTGCGGATGCCGGGCTATGACGGACTGTGGGCGCTGCGGGAATTGGCCGCTGCGGACATCCGCGTCCCTGTGCTGGTCCTGACCACGTTCGACGATGACAACCTGCTGCTTGAAGCGCTGGCAGCCGGCGCCCGCGGATACCTGCTCAAGGACGTCACACTGGAGCAGCTGACCCGGGCCGTGTCCACCCTGGCCTGCGGCGGAACGCTGATCGCGCCGTCGATCACTGACCGGCTGCTGCGCGCGGTACGTTCCGGCCGGCTGCCGGTGGAACCGGGAACCGGTCCGGTTGAAGAACTGAGCCCGCGGGAGCTGGATGTGCTGCGTCTTGTCGCCGGAGGATTCAGCAACCGGGAAATCGCTGCCGCTCTCTTCCTGGCAGAGGGAACGGTGAAGAACCACATCTCCGCACTGCTGCTGAAGCTCGGCGCCCGTGACCGGACAAACGCTGTGCTGCGGGCCCTGCACGGCGGCATCCTCGATTAGGCTGCGGGTCCGCCCGGGATGGAACAGACGGCGAGCGCCCGGGGCAGTGCCGTTTCTGTAGCTGTGTTCCCCTCCTGTGCCGTAGCATCCCGGCGTACACCGCCTGGCTAAGGAACATCATGCGCAGCAGCACTCCCGCCCGCCCGCACCGCCGTGCCCTCGTTACCGGTGCTGCCACGGGCATTGGACTGGCCGTCTGCCAGGCGCTCTCCCGGCAGGAGTGGCATGTGCTGGCAACCGCCCTGCCAGGACAGGACAGCTCAGCCCTCCACGACCTGCAGGGCGTTGAAGTCGTCGAGGCAGACCTCAGGTGGAATTCGTCCCTGCAGGCGCTCGTGGACCGGGTTCGGAGGGAACCTGTCCTTGATGCGTTCATCAGCAGCGCCGGAATCGCCATTCCCGGCCCGCTGGAGGCAATCCCTGCAGAAGCGCTGCGGGAACAGTTCGAGGTGAACACATTCGCGCCGGTGCTGCTGGCCAGGGCGATACTGCCCCTGCTGCGTAAGTCCAGGGGCAGCCTGGTCTTCGTCGGCGCCGGCCAGGGACGGGTCGCGCTGCCTTTTGGCGGCCCTTACGCGGCCAGCAAGGCCGCGCTCGCTGCGTTGACCGATGCCCTGCGCGCTGAGACGGCGGGCAGCGGCATAACGGTGACCCTGTTTGAGCCCGGCGCCGTCCGCACCGGCATCCTCACGGACAGCAGCGCGCGTGCCCTGGCCCAGCTCGAGGGCATGCCGGAAGCAATGGCGGACCTGTACCGGAGCGCACTGCTTGCCGTTCTCCGGCGCTCCGGTCAGGCATTCCGGCAAGCACTTCCGGTGGAAGATGTTGCCCGCCTCATCACTCGAACCCTCGATTCTCCGCATCCGCCGCCGCGCCGGCTCGTTGGCAGGGACGCCCTGCTGCTCGCCGCAGTCGCCGACCTCCCCGCCAGGTGGCGGGCGCGCCTGGTCCGCCGCCTTATGCGCGAACGCAAGGCGTGACCCCCTCAGTCGCTCTGAGGCGACACGGATGTCGACACACGCACCACTCCCCGCCGGGAGGCAGCAGCCTACGGTTTCGGGCATGGACCCTTCACCCAGCTCCCAGCCCGAATCCCGCCGGACCCGCCGGACCGCGCTGCGGCGGGTCCTGATCGCCGCGATACTGGCCCTCTTTGCCGTCTCCGGGTGTGTCCCTGCCACTGAGCCCATGGAACAGACCACGTTCCCCTTCGACCGCCGGCTGCCCATTCCGCCCCTCGCGGATTCCCAGGTGGTCGACGGCACGCGGGTGTTCCAGCTAGATGCTCAGGAAGGGTCCAGTGAACTCGTCCCCGGCCTCCAGACCCCCACGTGGGGGTTCAACGGTGATGTGCTGGGACCGACGCTGCGCGCCGAGGAAGGCGAGCAGGTCGCCGTCGAGGTCCGGAACTCCCTCTCCGAACCAACCACCGTGCACTGGCATGGCATGCATCTTCCCGCAGCCATGGACGGCGGTCCGCATCAACCCGTTGCTCCCGGCGGCTCGTGGCGTCCGGAATGGCAAATCGACCAGCAGGCTGCAACACTCTGGTACCACCCGCATCCGCACGGCCAGACGGAGAAGCATGTCTACCGGGGGCTGGCCGGAATGTTCATCCTCGACGATGCACGGTCCCGTCAGCTGGACCTGCCTAAGGACTACGGAGAGGACGATATTCCCGTCATTGTCCAGGACAAGCGGTTCGACAGCGGGGGCGGACTGGTTCAGGATTCCCAGGGCAACGAGCTGGGACTGCTTGGAGATACGGTCCTGGCCAACGGCGTCGCCGGAGCGGTACAGGAGGTGGGCACTGAACTCGTGCGCCTGCGGCTGCTGAACGGTTCGACCGCCCGCACCTATGACTTCGGTTTCGACGATGACCGGCGCTTCGACCAGATCGCCACCGACGGCGGATTGCTGGCTGAGCCGCTCCAAACCACCCGTGTGCGTCTCTCCCCCGGCGAGCGCGCCGAGATCGTCGTTCCGATGGTCCCGGGTGAGCAGACCATGCTGACGTCCTTCCCGCCCGACCTCGGCGATGTCCTGGTGCCCTCCGCTTTCGGTGCCCGTGACCGGTTCGATGTCCTGCTTCTGCGCGCTGCCGACCAGCTGCAGACCTCCCCTCCGCTGCCCGTGCGCCTGAGCGACGGCGCCGCGGGGCCGGTTGCATCCGAGGCCTCCGTCACCCGCAGCTTTGAGGTCCAGGACCGGCAGATCAACGGACGCAGCATGGACATGAACCGGATCGACGCCGCCCCCGAACTCGGCAGCACGGAGATCTGGGAGGTGACCAACACCCATGGCGTACCGCACAACTGGCACGTGCACGACGTCCAGTTCCAGGTACTGGACATTGACGGCGCTGCCCCTCCACCGGAGCTCCGTGGACGCAAGGACACCGTGTATCTGGAACCGAACCGCACCTACCGGCTGATCATGCGGTTCGAGGACTATGCCGATCCGGACTCCCCCTACATGTTCCACTGCCATCTGCTGCTCCACGAGGACCAGGGCCTGATGGGACAGTTTGTGGTCACCGGCCCGGGACAGGGCGGTAGCGGACAGGGCGGAGACGGGCACGGGCAGGGAGCGGCTCCGGACGACGACGGCGGCGGGCACCCGGAATCCGAGGTCCCGGACACAGGGCACCAGCACTGACTCCCGGGCAGCCCGGGAACCACCAAGCGGTTCAGTGCCGGCGGCCTGCGATCTGCTCCAGGTGATGGAACATCACTGCGGACAGGCGGGCGGCAGTGGCACTGGCCGGACGCATGGCCGCATGGAGTGCCAGCCCATCGATGAGGGCAAACAAACGTTCTGATTCGAGCTGCAGCTGAGCCTCGCTGCCGCCGGGAAGAAGTGCTGAGACCCACCGGGCACACGCTTCTCGGAGACGGTCGTAGGCCTCGTCGCGCAGTGACCCAAGCGGAGGGTCCACCATCGCGCGGGCCATAAAGGCCACCCAGACCTCATTTTCTGCCCGTCGTTCGTCATCGAGGGGCAAGAGCTCCGCGAGCACCAGCTTTGCCGCCGCCAGCGGATCGTTCGGGCGCTGGACAGCTGCAGCCCTGCGTTCAACCTGCTCCATCACATTGCGCATGGCAAAGATCAGCAGCTCCGACTGAGTGCCGAAGTAGTGCCGAAGAGATCCGGTGGAGAGGCCTGCCTCCCGCGCCACTTCCCGGACTGAGGCGCGCTCGATGCCGTCGCGCCGGATGACCCGCCAAGCCGCTCGGGCCAGCTCCAGACGACGTTGATCCCGATCGACCACCTTGGGCATGGATCTTTTATAGCACAGCCGTGTTAGCCTATGGTATATATCACGAGCGTGCTAAATCCTCACCTGTTGGAGGAGCGATGAATCACGGCACTGAAGAGAATTCCCCGCGCACGAACGCCGAAGCTGCTGAGCCCCTGCGCGTCGAGACGCCCGGAACGGCACCTCCCAGGAGAAGGCAACCCCACCGCCTGCTGCGGTCCCGGTGGTTGTGGGCAGCGGCCGCAGGCTGGGCCGCATCCAACCTGTGGGTTGTCCTTGCCTCCCCCTCCCGGCTGCCGTTCGACTGGCCAGCGCGTGCCGGCCAGTCAAGCCTCGAGATCCTGGCCGAGGTCAACATTGCACTGGCACAGATCCTGCTGCTTATGGGAGTGGTGTACCTGCTGACGCGCCACCGGCCCGACCCCAACCTGGCGGCCCGGGCACCTGAACGCAGGCAGGCCCTGCGGGAGACCCTTGGCCTGTTCAGCTATGGGCTCCTTGGCATGGTGGGCGGCTACGTCCTGGCCCAGGCCTTCGGCTGGCATCCTTTCGGCCTCCACCTCGCCGGAACCATATTCGGAACACATGACCAGCTGGCTCCCGGCGAGGTGCTGACCTGGGCTGGCTACAACCTGGTGGTTTACGCCGTCATTCCCCTGCTGTATTTCAGGCGCCGCTACTCTGCCACCGCCTTGGGATTGAAGTCGACAGCGCCGCGGAACGATCTGCTGGTGATCCTCGTGGTGCTGGGGCTGGAGACCTGTTTCCAGATCGTTTACCTGCAACCAGCCAGCCTCGGTTTGCCGCTGAATCAGCTCCTGCCCGGCGCTGCCCTGACCTTCTTCCTCTATATGGCCGGCGCCGTGCTCCCTGCGATGGTTTTCATCTACGCGATCCTGCTGCCCCGGATCCTGCGCCTCACCGGTTCGGCCGTTGCCACAGTACTGCTGGGTGGGCTGACCTACGCCGGACTACACTTCTGGGACGCATGGGCAGTCTTCACGTCCCCTGAATCCACCGTCCTGTCGGTCATTTTCCTCATCTTCACATACCTGGGTCCGGGAATGCTCAAGAGTTTCCTGACACTGAGGACGGGCAATGCCTGGGTCCATGTCTGGGCGTACCACGCCTTTGCCCCTCACACCCTGATCGATACGCCGCACATCGTCGAGGTGTTCCGGCTGAAGTAAGCCGGCAAGTGTCGGGAGCCCCGGATACCTGGCACCGGAACTGATTCCCCGGGCGGCACTGGTGGCACGGCCGCGAACGGGGAAAAGTTAAGGACAGAGGGGCTTTGACCCTGATCCCGGTGAACAAAGGGGCCTGCGGTGGCTGAAAACACCCCGACGGTGCTGGAGCAGGCGATGCCGGACTGGAAACACCGCGAGGTGCACCAGCTCCGGATTCCCGCCACGGATGCCAATGTGATGGACGTGGTGGAACAGCTGACCTGGAACAGGGTGCCTGTGTTCCGCGGCATCCTGCGAATGGTCGGGCTGGGCACCCGGCGCTACCCCGCAGACGGGCGCGTGCTCACCGCGCTGCTCTCCGGACCGTACACGGTCCTGTACCGTTCCCCGGCCGAGCTGGTTATTGGCGGCGTTGTGAGCCTGCGCCAGCGGGAGATTCCGGCACTGGGGGACGACGCCGTTTCAGGTTTCCGCTCGCTTCGCGGACCCGGTCTGGTCAAGGCTGCCATCAACTTCTCGGTGGACGGGCAGACCCTTAGCACCGAGACCCGGGTGCTGCCCCTGGGCCGCCGGGCACGCCTGCAGTTCCAGCTGTACTGGCTGGTGATCCGGGCCGGCAGCGGGATCATCCGCCGGTCCTGGCTGCGTGGTGTGCGCGCCGAGATCAAGGCAGGGGCTTAGTCTCCCGGTCCGGTCAGACCCACTGCACGAGCTGGATGATCAGGCCGTTCGGATCCCGGTACTGGGCATAGCGTTCGCCCCACGGCTCGGTCTCCGGCGGGGTAACGACGTCGGCGCCGGCAGCAGCCAGATGCGCGTGGCGCTCATCCAGGTCCCCGACTACCAGCACCAGCAGGAGGCCGTCCCCGGCACGTCCTGCGATCTCTGCAGGTTTGAAGGTCGGGAGACCGGTGCGCAGGAAGACGATGTTCGGCCCGCCGTCGGGATGTTTCAGGGAAATGAACCCCTCGTCCTGCATTTCGGGACGGAAACCGAAGTGCTCCGTAAGGAAGCCAGCTGAGGCTCCCGGGTCGGGAACGTTGAGGGAGATCCCAAACGCGAGTATGCCGTCATCCACTGTTAGCTCTCCTTTCGCCTCCCGGCAGCCGCTGGCAGCTGTCCGGCCATTCAGTTCACGTCGGCCAGCTTCACCAGGCTCGGCAGGCTCGGCGGACCGAACCAGGTTTCCAGAGCTTCGACCAGGTCTGCCTGACTCCCGGCGGAGGTCCCGCCGTCGTCGGGTTCGCCCTCCAGCCAGGCGATGTGCCCGTCCGGACGCAGCAGCAGCGAGGGTGTCTGCGGATCGGAGCCGGGTTCAATGAACTGGTCCACCCGGTCTTCCCAGCCTTCAAGCAGCAGCTCTCCGGTCCGGTCCAGGAGGACTCCGCGCCCGGTATGCATCCGCGCATAGAGTGTCCCCTGCCCCAGCCGGACATCCCGCTGCCGGCGCCCAAGCAGGTCGGGGCCGGGTCCGAAGTCGTACCGGATGTCCAAGGACGTGATCTTGCCGATCAGGCGCCGGTTCACGGCATCTAACTCCATCAGCTCCGTGAGCAGCTTCCGCACGGCCTGCGGTCCCGGTTCCGTCGAAGCCAGTTCGGACTGGGCACGGGCGGTGTTCAGGACGTCGGCTGCCACCGGATGCCTTTCGGTGAAGTACGTGTCCAGGAGTTTTTCCGGCGCCCATCCGTTCACGGCTGCGGCAAGTTTCCAGCCCAGGTTCAGGGCGTCCTGAAGGCCAAGGTTCAGTCCCTGGCCGCCGAAGGGCGGGTGGACGTGCGCGGCGTCGCCGGCCAGGAACACCCTGCCGGCCCGGTAGGCGTCAGCCAGCCGCGTTGCATCACCGAACCGGGAGATCCAGCGGGGTGAATGTGCACCAAAATCCGTGCCGGCGTAGGTATTCAGCTGCCGTTTCAGTTCCCGAAGGTCAGGCGGAACGGTGCGGTCTTCAGCCACGCCGTCCGCGGGAACCACCACTCGGAAGACACCGCCTTCCACGGGTCCTGCACCGAAGTCACGGTGGGTCTCACGAACCCGCGCTGACACGGCGGCCACCTCTTCCGGTGCCGCCGTGAGGTCCACCTCGGCCAGCAGGAATTCCCTCCTGCTTGGTTCCCCCGGGAACCCGATCCCCGCCAGGGACCGAACGGTGCTGCGGCCCCCGTCACATCCCACCAGATAGCGCCCGCGGACCTCACTCCCGTCTGCCAGAGTGACCAGGATGCCGGCGTCGTCCTGCATGAGGCCGGTAAGTTCATGTCCCCGGCGGATGTCAACGCCAAGTTCGAGGGCTCGGCGGGTCAGCACGGCCTCGGTCTCGGTCTGCGGGATCCCCAGCACGTACGGATGTGTCGTGTCCAGGTCCGGCGCCGTGCGGAGAATGCCTGCAAAGAACCCGTCGAGCGGATGCCGCGTGCCGGCAGCAGCGAAGTGCTCGCCCAGTCCGCGCTGGTCCATGATCTCGATGCTGCGTGAGTGCAGGCCCAGGGCGCGGACAATGCTGGTCGGCTCCGGGGCCCTGTCCAGGACCAGCACATCCACGCCGTGCAGGCGCAGTTCGCTGGCCAGGAAAATCCCGGTTGGCCCGGCTCCGGCAACGATGACTTCGGGCACGGATCTCCCCTCGCAAATTGCTGGCAGCTGTGTTCTCGATGAAGCGTACGTCCGCGTCGGCGAAATGTTGAGGGCAGCGGTTCAGCGTTGAAGTTCCAGGCGCAAAATCCGGTCATCCTCCGCTCCCGGATTTCCCCGCCCGTCCGTGTTGCCCGTCAGGACCCAGAGACTGCCGTCCGGCGCAGATACTGCATCGCGAAGCCTGCCCTCGCCGGAGACGTGTTCGACGGCGCTGCCCAGATCGTCCAGCGGCACCTCCCGGAGGCGTTCGCCCCGGAGGTTGGCGATGAACAGGGAGTTCTCCAGTACCGCAACGCCGCTGGGACTGGCGGCACCGGGCTCCCACTGCTGCACAGGGTCGATGAACCCCTCCCGGTCCGCGACCCCCTCGGTGACCGGCCAGCCATAGTTTCCTCCTCGTTCAATGACATTCAGTTCGTCCCAGGTGTTCTGTCCGAATTCGCTGGCATAGAGCGTTCCATCACCGTCCCAGGCAATGCCCTGCGGGTTTCGGTGCCCGTAGCTGTACACCGGAGATCCCGGGAACGGATTGTCTGCGGGAGCGCTGCCGTCGGGCATCAGCCGCAGGATCTTTCCGCCCAGCGAACCGGTGTCCTGGGCGCTGTCCCGGCTGCCGGCGTCGCCCGCTGTGGCGTAGAGCATGCCGTCCGGGCCGAAGGCGATCCTGCCTCCGTTGTGGACGGGCCCGGAGGGAATGCCTTCCAGGATGGTCTCGGGTTCCGCGAGGGACAGGGAACCCGGTGAGCCGGTGATTTCGCGGCGTTCAATCCGGTTCCCGTCTTCCGTGGTGAGGTAGCTGTAAAGGTTGCCGTCCTGCACGGCCAGGCCCAGCAGGCCGCCCTCTCCACCGCCGCCGGCCTCGATCAGGCCGGCTTCGCGCTGGTTTCCTGCGGCATCCAGTTCCAGGATCCGGCCGGTGTCCCGCTCGTTGACCAGTGCGGTGTCTCCGTGGAACGCCACGGACCACGGCGCCTGGAGACCGGTGGTCAGCGTCTCCGGTTCGGAAAGACCGGCCATGGGGACCGTGGGCGCGGCCTGGCTGGGCTGGTCAGCGCCAATGCCGCTGCAGCCGGAAAGCACCAGTACGACGGCGGCAGCCAGCGCGGTCTTCCGTGTCCGGGACAGCGGGGAACCCATGACAGCTCCTAGGTTGGTATCTGCCTGCGAAGGTACCAGTTCTGCCCGGAAGCCGCCTTAGGCACCAAGGACACCCGCCATGTGCGGCCGTGCCGGGGACTCACCCTAATCCGGGCTCATGCCGCCGGTCAGGTTCAGCACCGTGCCGTTCATACTGGCCGCTCCTCCGGCGGCAAGGAAGACGGCGGCCCGTGCCACGTCGCAGAGTGTGGGAAGGGTGCCGCTGGTGGTGAGGGATTCAAGGAAGCGGGTGAACTCCTCCAGCTCCATGGGCAGGTCTGGAGTGGCCCCGATGGTCTCGCGAATCCGGTGCGGACGCAGGCACACGGTCCGGACACCGGCTGCACCGGTTTCCGCCGCGAGCGTTCGCGTCAGCCCCTCTACCGCGGCGCAGGCGGCGGAGAACCCGCCAACTCCGGCAAGGGCAAGCCGCGCCGGTGACGCCGAAAGCATCAGGATGGTTCCGCTGCCCTGGGGCACCATGTACCGGGCCGCGGACCGTGCGGTGAGGAACTGGGTGCGCAGCCATCCGGCGGCGGGAGCCACGACGTCGTCAGCGTCCATCTCCAGCAGCGGGATACCCTGGACCCGCGGAATCTCAACGGCATTCAGCAGAACATCGATCCGCCCGGCGAGGTCCGCCACCGCGTTGGTGTGGGCATCCACCTCCACGGGACTGTAGGCATCCACACCGCCGCTGACGTGCACTTCGGCTCCCAGTGCCCGAACCTTTTCGGCCGTGGCATGCACTGATGGTTCACGGTGGCCGGCGAGGTAGAGTTTCGCACCCTGCCGGGCGAATTCCTGTGCCACGGCCCCGCCAATCGCTCCCCCGGCACCGTGGATGATCACGTTCAGCGTTTCTGCGGGCATCCTGGGCTCCTGTTGGTGCAGGGAGGAAACCGGCCGGAGAACTCCTGCCGGTGGGGAAACGCTAGCAGTGCGGCATCCCCGCCGTCAGCTGGATCGGCGCGTGCAGCCCTGCCTGGAACCGAACCAGGCCATTTTGTCCCATCTGTTTCCGGTCCGGCAGCTGCGGCACAGTGGAAGAACATCCCGGACTCACAGGAAGCAGGTGGTACCCGTGGAGGTTCTCTTCCTGCACGGAGCAGGCGGGTGGAGAGATGATCAGCCGATCGCCGGGGAACTCCCTGGAGCCGATGGGAGAGGAAACAGTCATAGTGGGCCACTCCTTTCGTTCTTCCATGGCGCTGCTGCGACTTGCCGCTTCTGCCCCGGAACCGCTGCCCCGGGGGATGGTGCTGCTGGCCACGCCGTTCTGGGGGCAGGAGGACTGGCAGGCCAAGTATGCGCTGCCCGCGGACTTCACGCTGCCCCCTGGCCTGCCGGTATTCCTGCACCACTGCCGCGACGACGGCACGGTTCCCTTCGAGCACCTGGACAGTTACGAAAGGCTGCTGCCCGATGCAGTGATCCGCCGCCACGAGACCGGCGGACACCAGTTCGAGGAACGGATGGACGCGGTAGCCGGGGATATGGCGGCCCTGGGCTCCTAGACCCCGACGACGAACCTAAGCGCACTCCAGACGAGAATGGTTGAGATGGTGGTCCAGAGAAGAATCGCCACGCCTTGCCACAGCAGAACCCACCGGCGGGAGGTACCGCCGGCCACAAGGATCGACGCGGTGAACTGGGTGGGGATGGCCAGCGGACCCAGGATGCTTGCTCCGGGAACACCGAAGCGGACAAGCCACCGCTTGAAGCGGATGCGTCCCTTTGACTCCGGTCGGGCAGGACGGGCCGCGACGAGTGTCGCTGCACTGCCGCCTGCCGCGACCGCTTCCGCCTCCCGGGCGTCGACGCGGTTGGTAACGGCGGTCCGCGCCCCGGAGGTAAGCATCACCACGAGCAGGACGCTGGCAAAGTTGCCGATAGCAGCCGCGACGGCCGCAAGGACGGGATTCAGTCCGCCGACGATGCCGATCACCACGCCGGCTTCATTTTCGAGGAAGGGGATGGTCGCTGCGAGCATCAGAATAATGGGTTGAAGGAACTCAGGCACCTGGCCTAGAAGCTCCTGAAAGTTGTGGACGAGTTCCTGGATGGGGTTCATCTGTCCTGTTCCTAGTCTTCCCGCCGAGGGCCTGTCCCTCGGGTTGGAGACAGTAGAAACCCTGTTCCCGGAACAGGGTCAACCCCCATATTCCGGGGGTTGACCCTGTTCCGGGAACATAGTGTCCGATGGTTCGAACCAGGGCCGCCTATCCGGGGCGGACACGGTTCGAAAGGCCGGACATGCAAGTGAAACCAGGCAGCGCCCCCGCGCTGCAGCCTTTCCGGTGGTGGCAGGCGTTCTCCCGTTCGCTGTTCCACCTTCGGCTCATGGACCAGGCGGAGACGTGGTCCGTCGATGTGCGGCACGGAGGCGATGAAGATGACGAGGTGTACGTGAACCTCTACCGCGACGGCCTGCAGATGGCCCGCGTCAAGCCTCCGGCCAGCTTTCCCCTCCCGGGAGGGACCATCCGCGTGGCTGTGAGCATGTACGGCGTGAGGCAGGCCGACTACCTAGCCCATGACGGCACCGTGCAGCAGCTCACCCCTGATATGTCCTCGGCGGAGGGGCGGCGTGCGCATCTGGACCAAACGCGGCCTGCTCTGAGCCGGCTCCTTGGGCTGGCGTCCGCGACAGTGCTCCTCGTAAGCCTTGTCCTCGGGGTGCCGCAGCTTCTGGAGTCGGTCACATCGATCCCGCCGGTCGCGGAAAGCATCGGCACGTTTGCCAGCCCGTTCTTACTGCCAGCGTGGGCTAACACATCGCTCTTCCTGGCGGGCGTGGCCGCCAGCACCGAGCGGGCACTGAGGCTGCGCTATAACTGGCTGCTGGACGGAGGCCTCCTTAGCGACGGCGGTTAGCTGGTACGGGCACCAGGCCCTTCGGCGCGCTGATCCTGCACCTCGATGTGCTCCTGCGCAGCGCTGTGATCCTGCACGCTGGCGAGCAGTTCGCCGGCCATCACGTTCGCGCGGAAGAGTACGTCCAGCTGTGCTTCGTTGTAGAGCTCGGTCAGGGCATCCCCGAACGCCTGGGTGCTGATTTGGGTTCCCCTGGGCAGGTGGGCGGCAGGATCACTCAGCCATGGATACGCGGCGAGGTGCTTCACAATGATCGCCGCCACCCTCCGGGCCAGTTCCTCGCGGGTCTGCTCATCGGCGTCCGGGGGCAGGTTGTCGATGTCCGGACCGGTGTCATCGGTCTCGTCTGCAGTCATTTCCCGAATGTCCGCCAGCGCGTCTTCATCGTAGAGCTGGCTCATGATGTGGACGATTGAGCGGTCATTCTCCGACAGGCGGGAGGCGACGGCTTCGAAGCCTGCAGGCACGTCCGCCGGCGCCTGGTGCTGGAGGATCGCGGCAATGTGCGCGCGCGCTTCCTGCAGGGACTCGATGCGCAGCTGGAGCTCGGCGTCTACGTCCCGCAGCACATCGGGGGTGCCTCCCCCTCCCGAGCTGACTTCGCGCATTTGTGAGAGCGGAATGCCCAGGACGGCGAGCCGCCGGATACGCAGCAGGCTCACCAGATGCCGCACCTCGTACTGCTTGTAGCCGTTGTAGCGGCGGTCAGGTTCCGCGAGGAGGCCCAGCCGGTGGTAGTGGCGGACGGTGTTCACCGTCGTACCCGCCAGGTCAGCCAGTTCACGCGTGCTCCACGGCATCTCAAGCTCCTTTCCGCCCCAGGGATTCCCCCAAAGGAGAGTCTACGGAGCCGCTGCGGTACCCGGTTGTCCTCCCGGACCGCCTCGGAGGACGTGTTCAGCATCCGCGATGACGGGGACCAGGATGCCGTCGCCGCGGTCAGGATCCGGAATGGTCAATTCCGGATCCACAAAATAGACGCCGCGGCCCTCCAGCGTGAGCCTTCTGGCGAGTTCCAAGAGCATACGCCGTGCCACGTCGTCGAGCGAGGAAACCAGGGCAAAGTCCAGTACCACCCTGCTCTCGCCGATGTCACCTTCCACGAACTCGCGGATATGAGTCGTCCCCGGCCAGGGCACCCCACACTTCCGTCAGGTAGTCGTGCACGACTGAACGCTTTACCGCTCGCCCTCCTTCAAGAACGTTCGTGAACCGCAGGTCACGAACCGGCCCTGGTGACTGCGGCGAAGTCTGCGGGTCTCGGCAGGCGGAACATCCCGCCGCCGGCCCGGAACTCGTCGCCGTGTTTCTTCAAATGGCGCCCGAACAACGGGCACACGGGCACAAGGGTGAGATTCCGGCGGGTGATATCCATGAGCACCTCGCCAAGGAGCAGCCCGGCCAGGCCGCGTCCTGCGAACTGTTCATCCACCTCGGTATGGAAAACGATGCGTTCATCCTCCGGCCCGGGAGGATCAATGAAGTCGGCTCTTCCCGCATGTACTCCGTCCACGGACACAATGTAGGCCCCCAAAAGCCCCGCTGGTGCGACGGTGACGGTTACTGATACTCCGGTGCTGTCAGTGAGTTCCTGCGTCATGGGACTGTCCTTTGCTGCGGGCTGCTGCTGTTTGCGGGCCGGGAAAACCGGTTCCAGAACACAGCACGCGGTAGCTCTTCGGAATGTAGTTGACATATGAATCATCGCGGATATGATTCACATGTCAACTACTTAGGAGGTTCTGATGAAGGCGGCCAAGCCTCGGCACCTGCCCACAAGCGTGGAATTCGCTGTCTGGAGGGCGCATATCGAATCCTTCGAGACCGCCCGCTCCCGTATCGAGTCCAGACTGCGCCGGGACTCCCAGCTTTCCGACGGCGATTACCGGGTCTTGCTCGCCCTCAGCGAGGCAGAGGGGAAGGCTATGCGTTCGTCGCGGCTCGCCGCCCATCTGGAGTGGGAGCGCAGCCGGCTCTCCGGCCAGCTGGGCCGAATGGAGAAACGAGGCCTGCTGCGCCGTGAACCGAGCCCGGAGGATGCGCGCGGCTCACTCGTCGTTCTTACCGACGAGGGTGCCCGCGCCTTTCGGGGCAGCACCCTCCCCCACCTCGGTGCCATCAAAGAGATCTTTATCGACGCGTTTACGCCGGAGCAGCTCGCCAATTTGGAGGACGCTGCTGCGGCACTGCGCACCCATTTAGGAATGCCGGCACGCTGACGGCTGCCGAAGCCCGGCAGCCCTACGAAGGGAATGAACCCATGCATCCAGGCATTTACGCAGTGATACTCATAGCCCAGGAGGCCCCGGGATGCATACCGCTCCGCAGCAGCACGGCACCGATACGCGGGACCACCCGGTCCGCCGGGCCGGCGTCGTTGTCATCGGTGCCGGCCAGGCAGGACTTTCAGCCGGCTACCACCTGAGCCGGCGCGGTTTCACAAGCGCCCTGGCCGCCGGCGATGCCGAGAGAAGCTTCGTGATGCTCGACGCCGGAACGGCTCCCGGCGGAGCCTGGCTGCACCGCTGGGAATCCCTCACCATGGCCACCGTCAACGGCATCTTCGACCTCCCGGGGTTCCGGCAGAGCCCTCCTGACCCCGGCACACCGGCCCGCATCGCCGTGCCTGCCTACTTCACAGCGTTCGAGGAACACATGCAGCTTCCGATCCTGCGCCCCGTGCAAGTGCTTTCCGTATCCCCCGCGGATGATGATCCCGACGGTGAACTGCTCATAGAGTCCGACGCCGGGACGTGGACCGCGCGGGCGGTCATCAACGCCACCGGAACCTGGGACAACCCCACCCTGCCCGACTACCCGGGACGGGAGAGCTTTGCCGGACGCCAGCTCCACACCCGGGACTACGCCTCGTTGAAGGAGTTTGCCGGAAAACGCGTCGCCGTCGTCGGAGGCGGGATTTCCGCCATTCAGCAGCTGGAGGAGATTTCCCGGGTGGCCGAGGTCTTCTGGTACACCCGGCGGGAACCGGTTTTCCGCGACGAGCCGTTCACTCCGGACGTCGGGAAGGACGTGGTAGCCCGGGTGGCTGCCGATGTGGAGGCCGGCAACCCCACCGGCAGCGTGGTCTCCTACACGGGACTGCTGTGGACACCCTATGCCCTGGCGGCGAAGGAGCGCGGAGCGCTGCAGCGGAGGCCGATGTTCACGGCCATCGAGCCGGACGGTATCCGGGAGGCCGACGGATCGCTGACCCGCGTCGATGCGATCCTGTGGGCCACCGGGTTCAAGGCTTCGCTGAGCCATCTTGACCCGCTCCGGCTGCGCAACGAACGCGACGGGATCGAGGTCCATGGCACGGTGGCCGCTGCTGATCCGCGGGTTCACCTGATCGGATTCGGGCCCTCGCAGTCGACAGTTGGCGCGAACCGTGCCGGGAGGGAGGCTGTCCGGACCCTGACCTCAAGCCTGCTGCCCGCCTGACCCCGGCGCTTAGAGGAAGCTAGTGTTAGTGCACTGCTTCACGGGCAGTGGCTGGCTGGGGTTTATGAGTGGGTGTCCTATCGGCAGCGCAGCGGTGTGGTGGCGGATGCCGGACGTCCACATCGAAGCTGGCCCGGCTGCCGTTTGTGCGGACAACCGGCAGCGAGAGGAGTTTCTGCCCGGCGGGCTAAGCCAACACCCTGTTCCCCGAACAGGGTCAACCCGGCACAGCTCAGGCGAGTCCGCCGTTGGGATAGATGACCTGCCCGTTGATCCAGCGGGAGGGCCCGGCAAGGAAGGCCGCAACTTCCGCGATGTCCTCCGGAGTGCCGAGCCGTTCAAGCGGAGCGAGCTGGGCCAGGCGGTCGATGGCCTCCTGGTCCTTTCCGTTCAGAAACAGCGGAGTAGCTGTTGGGCCGGGCGCTATCGCATTCACGGTGATGTCACGGCCGCGGAGTTCCCGTGCCAGGACGGGGGTGAGCGCCTCAACGGCGGCTTTGCTGGCGGCGTAGGGCGCGTAGGTTGGGTGTTGCATCCGGGTCTGGCTGGTTGAGACGTTCACCAGCGCCCCGCCGCTGCGCAGCCGCTGCGCAGCGAGCTGGGACACCACGAAGCTTCCGCGGATGTTGGTGCGGTGCATCCGGTCCAGCTCATCCAAATCCAGGTCCACGACCGTCGAAAGGACCATAACGCCGGCGGTGTTAATAACGACGTCGATGCCCCCGAAGGCAGCCTCCACCTCGTCAAAGAGCCGGACCATGGCCGCTTCGTCGGCGACGTCGCCGCTGACGGCAATCGCCTGCCCACCGGTGCCGGTGATTTCGCGGACGACTTCAGCGGCTTTGTCGGCGTTTCCCATATAGTGAACGGCCACGGAGAATCCGTCCGCGGACAGACGCCGGGCGATGGCTCGGCCTATACCCCCCGATCCGCCGGTTACAAGTGCTGTCCGTGGTTGGGAATCCGAAGTGGTGCTGCCTTCAGCCATGCCGTACTCCTGTCGGGGCCCGTGAACGATAGGTACATCATTCACTAAATGGACGGTGTATCCACTAATCTCCCCGCCAACAGCCCCTGCGCATCCATCAGACGCAAAAAAGCTCCGGCGGACATACTGTCCGCCGGAGCTTTGTCTGTCGGGTTGACAGGATTTGAACCTGCGACCCCTTGACCCCCAGTCAAGTGCGCTACCAAGCTGCGCCACAACCCGTTCCGCTGATCCGTTGAGCCGGTTTGTTTCCGGCCGAACCAACTCAAATACTCTACAGCATCTCCAGCGTTTTTCCCGCATCGGCGGCGGCCCCGGGGTTCACAGTGGCCCCGGGGCCGCCCGCCGTGCTGGAAGAGCTAGCGTTTGCTGGTCTTGCCGCGCTTCTCGCGGACGCGCATGGAGACCTCGATCGGCGTGCCTTCGAAACCGAAGGTCTCACGCAGGCGCCGGGTGATGAAGCGGCGGTAGCCCGGATCCAGGAACCCGGTGGTGAAGAGGACGAACTTCGGCGGACGCGAGGAGGCCTGCGTGCCGAAGAGGATGCGGGGCTGCTTGCCGCCGCGCACCGGGTGCGGGTGCGCGGCCACGAGCTCGCCCAGGAACGCATTGAGCTTGCCGGTGGGAATGCGCTTGTCCCAGTTCTCCAGGGCCAGGTCAAGGGCCGGAACCAGCTTGTCCTTGTGCCAGCCGGTCTTGGCGGAGATGTTGACGCTCGGCGCCCACTCAACGTGGGCCAGGTCCCGCTCGATTTCGATCTGCAGGTAGCGGCGGCGTTCGTCGTCGAGCAGGTCCCACTTGTTGAACGCCAGGACCAGTGCACGGCCCGAGTCGATCGCCAGCTGCAGGATGCGCACATCCTGCTCGGAGAGGACCTCGTCGACGGCCAGAAGCACGACGGCGACCTCGGCCTTCTCGAGCGCGGCCTGCGTGCGCAGGGACGCGTAAAAGTCGGCGCCCTGGGCCATGTGCTGGCGGCGGCGGATGCCTGCGGTGTCAACGAATCGCCAAGTGCGCCCGCCGAGTTCGATCAGTTCGTCAACGGGGTCACGGGTGGTGCCGGCGGTGTCGTCAACGACCACACGCTCGCTGCCAACCAGCTTGTTCAGCAGCGAGGACTTGCCCACGTTCGGACGGCCGATCAGCGCGATGCGGCGCGGTCCGCCGCTGGACTCCAGTCCACCGTAGGCGGAGTACTCGGGCAGCACCTCAAGGACGGCGTCGAGCATGTCACCGGTGCCGCGGCCGTGCAGCGCCGAGACGGGGTACGGCTCACCGAAGCCCAGGCCCCACAGCACCGAAGCGTCGGCTTCGTTCTGGATGTCATCGACCTTGTTGGCAACGACGATGACCGGCTTGCCCTTGCTGCGCAGCATGCGCACCACGGCTTCGTCCGTGGCGGTGATGCCCACGGTCGCGTCGACCACCAGCATCACGGCGTCAGCGACGTCGACGGCGATTTCTGCCTGATCAGCGACGCGGGCGTGGATACCGCGGGCATCGTGCTCCCAGCCGCCGGTGTCCACGAGTGTGAAGTTCACGCCGTTCCAGGTCGCCGGGTAGGACACGCGGTCACGGGTGACGCCGGGGGTGTCTTCCACCACGGCTTCGCGGCGGCCAAGGATACGGTTCACCAGGGTGGACTTGCCGACGTTGGGACGGCCGACGATCGCAACGACCGGGTCAAGCAGGACCGGAGCATCTTCGTCGAACTCATCGAAGCCGCCTGAGAGCAGTGCGGCGTCTTCCTCGTCGAGCTCATAGTCGGACAGCCCGGCGCGCAGGGTTTCGGCGCGCAGGTTGGCTTCGTCGTCGTCAAGGGCGGCAAGGCGCTCGTCGATCTGGTCCTCGCCTGCCGGGATGTACTCTTCGCCGTCAAAGGTCGGGTTGGCGTTCATAAACTATTGCTTTCTTTCCGTTGAGCCCGTCAGCGCAGGTGCGCCCGGCCGTCTCCGGACGTTCAGCCCGGGTAAGTTTTTTGGGGGCCGGACACGGAATTATTCCGTGCCGCCACCAGTCCATTGAAACACGGCAAGGCGCCGGGACCCCATTGGGACCCCGGCGCAGCACGTGCAGCCCGTGGTTAGTGCGTACTGGCGAAAACCACGTCCAGGACCGCCTGGACCGTTTCTTCGAAGTCCAGGTCGGAGGAATCGACCGTCACCACGCCGTCGGCCGCCTGCTGGAAATTGACCACGGTGGAATCCTTCACGTCGCGCGTCAGGACCTGTTCGCGCAGCGCCGCGGCGCTCTGCGAGCCGCCCAGCTGCACACCGCGCCGGCGCAGGCGTGCCTCCTCGGACGCGGTAAGCAGGATCCGGACTTCGGCAGTGGGAGCCACCACCGTGGTGATGTCCCGTCCTTCGGCTACGATCCGCAGTCCGGAGTCCTTAATCAGCTGCTGCTGGCGGCGCACCAGCTCGGCCCGGGCACCAAGGGTGGTGGCCACGGCGGAGACGTTGGAGGAAACCTCCGGTTCACGGATCGCCTGGGTGACGTCCTCTCCCCCAACGAGCACCCATTCTGCGTCCGGTGACGTGCTCAGCTCAATGTCCGCATTGCGGGTGGCGGCTTCCACGGCCACGGCGTCGGTCAGGTCGATGCCGGCCCGCATGCAGGCGATGGTGACTGCCCGGTACATGGCGCCGGTGTCCAGGTAGTTGGCACGCAGCCGGCGCGCAACTTCCCGGCTGATGCTGGACTTGCCCGAGCCCGAAGGTCCGTCGATCGCCACCACCAGCGGCTTGCCCAGCCGGAACTGTGCCGGGTTCTGCTGTGCGTTCACTCCACTACCTTCCAGCCGCGGGCGGTCAGTGCGCTGACCAGCCCGTGCATCTTGCTCGGAAGAACCGAGATTTCGGCCCGTCCCACCTCGCGGCCGGAGGCATGCTCCAGGCGCAGGTCTTCCAGGTTGACGCCGATCTCCCCGATTTCGGTGAGCAGGCGCGCGATCTGGCCGGGTGTGTCATCCACCAGCACGGTGAAGCTGACGAAGGACTGCGGCGGGGTGCCGTGCTTGCCCGGAATCCGCGCCTGACCGGTATTGCCTTCGGAGATCAGCTGCGCCATGTCCAGGCGCGCGCCGTCGGCCGTCGGGTTTTCCAGCGTGTTGATGAGCCGGTTCAGGTCCTCGCGGACGCCGTGCAGGATGTTCACCAGACGCGGCGCGTTGCCGCTGAGGATCTGCACCCAGAGCTTGGGGTCGCTCGCGGCGATCCGGGTTACGTCACGCAGCCCGTTGCCCGCCAGCGCGAGGGCTGCCGGCGGAGTCTCCTGCAGACGGCTGGCCACCAGTGAGGACATCACCTGCGGCAGATGGGAAATCAACGCTACGGACTGGTCGTGGTCCTCCGCGCTCATCCGGGACACCACGGCACCGAGGTCGATAGCGAGGGCTTCGGCCACCTTCACTGCGTCCGGGGAGCTGTGCTCCCCCGCGCAGATGACCCACGGCATCGACATAAAAAGATCACCCAGCGCTGCCACCGGACCGGACTTCTCCCGCCCGGCCATCGGGTGCGTACCCACGTAGCGGGACAGGTCGGCGCCGGATTCCTGCAGGTCGGCAAGCACGGCGGCCTTGACGCTGGCAATGTCCACGACGACGGCGGAGGGCCAGTCTTCCAGGGCCTGCGCCACCAGGGAGGCGGTAACGTCCGGCGGCGCGGCAACGACCACGAGCTGGGGAGCGAATCCGGCCTCGGCTTCGGCAAGCCGGCGGCCGGCACCGATGTCCCGTGCCACTGCTTCGGTGGAGGGAGAGATGTCCGAAAGTGCGACGTCGATGCCCCGGGCCCGCAGGCCCAGCCCGATGCTGGCACCAAGCAGCCCGGTGCCGATCACCAGGACCGGTCCGGACAGGTGTGTACCCCCGTTGGCCAGTACCGTCACGGGCTACAGCCCTACGGAAGCCAGCAGGTGGCCCACTTCGTGGCGGCCGAGGACGCGGATGCTGCCCTGGCGCTGGTCGTTGAGGCGGATCGGTCCCATCTGGGTGCGCACCAGGCGCTCCACCGGGTGGCCGACGGCGTCGAACATCCGGCGGACAATGCGGTTGCGGCCGGAGTGCAGGACAACCTCGACCAGGATGTGTCCGGGCGTGGAGTCCACCAGGCGGAAGGAATCGACCTTGGCGAAGCCGTCCTCGAGTTCGAGGCCTTCGCGCATCTGGGCGCCGACGCCGTGGGCCATGGGACCGCGCACCTGGACCAGGTAGGTCTTGGGAACCTCGTAGGAGGGGTGCGTGAGGCGGTTGGCCAGCTCACCGTCGTTGGTCAGCAGCAGCAGGCCCTCGGTGTTGTTGTCCAGGCGCCCAACATGGAACAGCCGCTCGTGCTTGTTCGTGCTCTTGAGGTAATCGCTGATGCAGGGACGGCCTTCGGGGTCCTCCATGGTGGAGATCACGCCGCGGGGCTTATTGAAGACGTAGTACTTCTGGGTGTCATCCAGCTGCAGGCTCATGCCGTCCACATGGATGGACACCGTCTTGGGATCGACGCGGACACCGAGCTCCGTGACGACCTCGCCGTCGACCTCTACGCGGCCTTCCTGGATCATTTCCTCGCACACCCGGCGGGACGCCACGCCGGCGCTGGCCATGACCTTCTGCAGGCGGATTCCCTCGGGATCGTGGTGGTCGGAGACTACGGGCTTGCCCGGACGGCGGGTGTGCGTCCGCTTGGTGACCGGGCCCAGGTTGTTGCCGAAACGCTCGTTGCGGAAAGCACGCTCGGAACCGCCCTTGCCCTTCGGGGCGCCGGTCTTGGGGCCGCCGGGCTTGAAACCGCCCGACTTCGGGGCGCCGGACTTGTAGCCGCCCGCCTTCGGGGCGCCGGATTTGGGTGCGCCGGAGGAAGAGGACTTGGGACCCCCCGTGCGTCCGCCGGCCGGCTTGGAGCCCTTGCCGAAGCCGCGGCCGCCTTCGGCGCCGCCTCCGCGCGGGGTGTTGCGGCCTGATCCGGAACGGGGTGCCTGTGTCATTGAGAAGTCCTTCGGGTGTAGCGGTTAATAAGTAGTTTCTTCAAATTCTGCGAGGTTTTCCAGCCCGGGCAGGTGGGGAGCAATCTGCGGCAGCTCCTCCAAGCTGCCGAGCCCCAGCTTTTCCAGGAAGTACGGAGTCGTGCTGTAGAGCAGCGAACCGGTTTCGGGTTCCGTTCCGGATTCCGCGACAAGCCCGCGCTGCAGCAGCGTGCGGACCACGGAATCGACATTGACTCCACGGATGGCAGAGACCCTGCTCCGCGACACCGGCTGGCGGTAGGCAATTACCGCCAGAGTCTCCAGCGCCGCCTGAGAAAGCCGGGCACTTTGTCCCTCGAGTACAAACTGCCCAACGACGTCGGCGAAGGCGGGACGGGAGTAGATGCGCCAGCCGCCTGCAACTTCCCGGAGCTCGAATCCACGCGGTTGCGGTGCAGACGGGCCAACGGGTCCGTCCCCAGTATAGCCGTCATACTCCTGGCGCAGATCGGCAAGCGTTTGTTCGGCTTCGGCCGGCTCCACTCCGAGCGCTTCGGCCAGCTCCGCGGCCGTGATGGGTTCGTTGATCACCATCAGCACCGCCTCGGCCGCGGCCTTGACCCCGCCGGGACGGGACGCCAGGGTGCCGCTTGCCGGGACTGCGTCCTCAGGGGTGAGCCGCTGCATGGGTCTCCTCGTCGTATTCTTCGGTCAGATCCTCTGCCGACCAGCCGGCTGCTGTGCCGTCGCCGTCGCCGGCGCCGGTCCAGGCGACCCGCAGCTCTCCCAGCGGTTCGGGCTGGTCGAAGGCCAGCACGCCGTCTCGGAACATTTCAAGCAGTGCCAGGAACCGGGCAACTGTTTCCAGCGCAGTGGCATCGGCGGTGAGCTCACTGAACGTGAGCGGACTGCGCTCCTGCAGCCGGCCGCTGATGATCCGGGCCTGTTCCCGGACGCTCACCCGAGGCGCGTGGAGGTGGGCAAGCCCCACTTCCGTCGGAGGACCCGGCTTGGGTTCCAGCGCCTTGACCGCCAGGGCGGCGAATTCCTCCGGACTGCTGCGCCAGGCCAGCTCCGGCAGCATGGCTGCCAGATGCGGTTCAAGCGCTGTGTCACGGGGAAAACGCAGGCCTTCCTCGGCCAGGCGGGTGCCCATCAGGGAAGCCATCTGCTTGAAGGCGCGGTACTGCAGCAGGCGGGCGAAGAGCAAGTCCCGTGCTTCGAGCAGGGCGATGTCCTCGTCGTCCTCCACGTCTCCGGCCGGGAGCAGCTTTGCGGCCTTCAGGTCCAGCAGGGTGGCGGCAATGACCAGGAACTCGCTGGCTTCATCCAGTGCCCATCCCTGTCCGGACTCCGTGAGGGCGCGGATGTAGGCAATGAATTCATCCGTGACCGTGGCCAGGGCAATCTCGGTGATGTCCAGTTCGTGCTTGGAGATCAGGCCCAGCAGGACGTCGAAGGGTCCGCGGAAGTTCTCCAGCCGGACCTGGAATCCACCGGCCGCTGCCTCCGGCTCCCCCGCGTCGCCCGGACCTGCGTCCGCCGCCAGGCTAGGGAGCGCCGCCGCGGGCAATCAGTTCCTTGGCGAGACGGCGGTAGGATTCGGCACCGGCGTGGTTGCCGGCGTAGGAGGTGATCGGCTCGGCGGCGACGGTGGCGTCGGCGAACTTAATCGTGCGCTTGATGACGGTCTCGAAAACCTTGTCGCCGAAGGCCTCGACCAGGCGGCCGATGACCTCCCGGCTGTGGAGGGTCCGCGCGTCGTACATCGTAGCCAGGACGCCGTCGACCTGCAGGCCCGGGTTGAGGCGGTCCTGGACCTTCTCGATGGTTTCCACCAGGAGTGCGACGGCGCGAAGGGCGAAGAACTCGCAGATCAGCGGAATGATGACGCCGTGGGCTGCGGTAAGCGCGTTGACGGTCAGCAGGCCCAGGGAGGGCTGGCAGTCGATGAGAATGACGTCGTAGTCATCCGAGACCCGGCGCAGGGCGCGTTCGAGCACCTGTTCGCGGGCTACCTCGTTTACCAGTTGGACCTCGGCAGCGGAGAGGTCGATGTTGGCGGGCAGCAGGTCGATGTTCTCGACGTGCGTTTCCTGGATCGCGTCGCGGATGTCGACCTTGCGGTCCATCAGGACGTTGTAAACGGTGACGTCCAGCTCGTGCGGGTTGGTTCCCAGGCCTGCGGACAATGCGCCCTGCGGGTCGAAGTCGACCAGCAGGACCTTGCGGCCGGCTTCGGCGAGTGCGGCACCCAGATTGATGGTCGAGGTCGTTTTGCCGACGCCGCCCTTCTGGTTGACCATCGCGATGATGCGGGCGGGCCCGTGGGATGTCAGGACCGGAGGTTCGGGGAATTCCGTCAGCGGACGGCCCGTGGGGCCCATGGCTTCATCGGCCGCGCCCTGCGTTGCGTCCTGCAGAGTTGTGGAACCCTGTTCGCTGCTCACGTATAAATCCACGCTTCCGTATCTAGCTGTCCTGCTGTCTTGTCCAAGGTTACAACTGTGCAACTGCTATCCCGCGAATCGGTGCCCTGTAGCCCAGCGAGCCTTGACGCTCAACCTTAACTCGAACCTTGGGTGCATGACGCCGAAAACGGCCCGTTTGGTTTCAAACGGACCGTTCTGCCCTCTTGGTGCGGCCGCAGGGGCCGCCCGTGCCTCCGGGTGTGATTGAGCGGGTTTGATTGAGTGCCGGGGAACCCCTACGCGCGCTGGAAGAGGTTCAGGATGTTGCCCTCACTGTCCAAGAACCACGCAGCTTTCCCGACGGGGGTTGAGGCAATGCCATCCGAGGTCTCCACGCCCGGAAAATCGTATTCCTCGAACACGACTCCGCGTTCCCGCAGGGCAGCCACATCACCTTCAATATCCGAGCTTTCCCAGCCCATCTGGGTGTTTTTTGCACTCCCGGCATTGTCGGTTTTGTAGACGAGGAATGAGGTTCCGTTTCCACTGCGGTAAATCAGGTTCTCCTCGTCCATGACCAGCGGCGGGTCCAGGCCAAGAACGTTCCCGTAGAAGTCCCTTGCCCGGGCAACGTCCCTGGCCGGGAGCACCGCCATGATGTCCTGTTCCTTCAGCAACTTAACCCCTCCTTGGCTTGTGCCCCGGGGCGCAGCTCCTGCTGGGGCCGCCCCTCCAGGGCGGGTTGTTCAGCTGATCCCTTCATTCTCCCCGCGGATCACCACCCGCGGATAGGGATTACCGAAGTCAGCGCAGTTTTCCGGCACCGGCTTCACCCTGGGCGGGCGGTCGAAGCGGCCTGGGAGAAAGTGACGGTCCGGACACAATCCGGCATCCCCATTGACTCATCCCTGTCCCAGAGCTTCGGCGCAGCGGCCTCAATGGCGGCGGGGTCCGTGGCCACGCTACGTCGTCGTCTCGCTCCTGACCCCGCGCACGGATACTAACGTGATGGCGGCATGGGAGGACCGCCTGGCCGGCAGGGAACCCGAAGATGCCGCGGCGCCGTCGTCGCCGGCTCCCGCCTAACCACTCTGCCGTCCGGCAGCACACACACGAAAGGGCGCTCCCGCAGCATGCGGGAGCGCCCTTTCCGGCTGGCGGAGCAGCCTGGTGAAACTAGCTGCGGCCCGTGGCCGTGGACGGAACGGAGCTTTCCACCTCGCGGGAAACCTCTGTGGGTTCCGGCTCACCGGAACCGGCATCGACGTTCATGCTCGCTTCATCGAAGGGCAGTTCCTTGTCCAGGACGCGGCGGACCTGCTCCTTGTCGATCTCCTTGGTCCAGGTTCCGATCAGCACGGTGGCCACGGCGTTGCCGGTGAAGTTGGTCAGTGCACGGGCCTCAGACATGAACCTGTCGATGCCCACGATCAGGCCAACGCCTTCGATCAGGTCCGGGCGGTGGGACTGCAGGCCGCCGGCCAGCGTCGCGAGGCCTGCACCGGTAACACCCGCAGCACCCTTGGAAGCAATGATCATGAAGACCAGCAGGGAGATCTGCTCGCCGAGTTCCAGCGGCTTGCCCATGGCGGAGGCGACAAACAGGGCTGCCATCGTCAGGTAGATGGCCGTGCCGTCAAGGTTGAAGGAATAGCCGGTGGGAACGGTGACGCCGACCACGGGCTTGGACACACCCAGGTGCTCCATCTTCGCGATGAGCCGCGGCAGGGCCACCTCGGAGGACGAGGTGGAGAAGATCAGCAGGTATTCGCGTCCCAGGTAACGCATGAGCTTGAAGATATTGAAGCCGGTCACGATCTTCATCAGGCCGCCCAGGATCACTGCGATGAACAGCACGCAGGTCAGGTAGAAGGCAATCATCAAGGTCGCCATGCTCACGATGGCCTGCACGCCCGTTTCGCCGACGACGGCGGCAATCGCTCCGAAGGCGCCGATCGGAGCCAGCCACATGATCATCATCAGGATGCGGAAGACCAGCACCTGGACGTACCCGATGGCCTTGAGGATCGGAGCTCCGCCCTTGCCCATCTTCTGCAGCGCAAAGCCAACGAGCAGTGCCACGAAGAGGGTCTGCAGGATCGATTCCCCGGTCAGCGAGGCCAGGAGGGTCGTGGGAATGATCCCGAGCAGGAAGCCGACGGTGCCGCCGTCCTCCTCTGCAGCGGCAGGTGCGGCCGCACCGCTGGCTTCAAGGTCCAGCCCTTCGCCGGGGTGGATGAAGTTGCCGACTACCAGGCCGATCGCCAGGGCGAAGGTGGACATGATGATGAAGTAGCCCAGGGCCAGACCGCCCACCTTGCCCACGGTGGCCGCCTTGGCGATGGAGCCGATGCCCAGCACGATGGTGCAGAAAATCACCGGGGCGATCATCATCTTGATCAGCCCAATGAAGGCCGTGCCGAGCGGCTTCATGGACTTGCCGAGTTCGGGCGCTGCAAGGCCAATGACTGCGCCAAGTACCACGGCAGCGATCACGGCTATGTAGAGGACGTGGGTCTTGTCCTTCTTCTTGGCTTTAACCGGGGGCTGTTCGCCGCCGGGTATCGTGGCAGAGGCCATCGCATGCTCCTAGCTTCTTTGATAGACGTGCCCCGGCGGCGATAGACGCGGACGGAACCGGAAGTATTCCGCAGCTATCGTCGCCGCCCGCTGTGATGGCAGTCACTGTTGTGGTCATACTGTTCACGGCCATGCTGCCGCTGGACACGTGTGGCTGCTTCCGGTGGCTTCCGCGACGTACCCCAGCGAAGGAGACCCTTGCGCAAATGGAGCCTGGCCAGCAGGCTGCTCACCGGGCAGCTGGCCTTCATCCTGTGCCTGTCTGCCGGCCTGTCCTGGGCGCTCTACCTCCAAGCGGAGCAGCACAGCTATGAGGAAACCGCGGACCGCATGATGTCCGTGGCCGAGACCATCGCTGCGGACCCGTTTGTGCTGGAGTCCGTCAAGACTCCGGATCCCAGCGCCTTGCTGCAGCCCTATGCCACCGAAGTCATGGAAACGGCGCACATCGATTTCCTGACCATCATGGCGCCGGACCGTACCCGGTTCACCCACCGCTCGGAGTCAGAGATCGGCAAGGCCTATCTCGGCTCCGTGGACCAGGCGCTGGCGGGCTCGTCCTTCACGGAAGTTTTCACCGGCACCCTTGGGCCGTCGGTGCGCGCGATTGTGCCGGTCACGGACGACGGCGGCGAGGTCCGGGCCCTGGTTGCTGCGGGATTGACTGTGGACAGAGTGGCGATTGCCAGGGACGCCGAACTGCCGGCTGTGTTCATCATTTCCATCGCGGCGCTGGCCTGGGGAACCCTGGCATCGTTCCTGCTCAGCCGCTATCTCCGGCGGACCACGCAGGACCGCCGGCCCGACGAGCTCGCGGATCTGTTCGCCTTCCACGATGCGGCACTGCATTCGGTCCGCGAAGGGCTGCTGCTCATCAACAACGACGGCGAGCTGGTGCTCTACAACGACCAGGCCGCGGAGCTCCTGGGGCTAACGCCTGGGACCGGCAGCCCCGTCGACCCCAGGGACCTCGGCCTGCCGGCGACCCTCGCCGAACTGCTGCACGGCGGCCGCACCGCCGTCGATGAGTTCCATTTCACCCCCGACCGCATCCTGGTGGTTAACCAGTCCCCTGCCCTGGCCCCGGCCGGGCCAGCGCGGGGCCGTCCCGGCAGGCAGGGCAGGCGACCGGCTGAGCGGAGGCTGGGAACCGTCACCACTGTGCGTGACCACACGGAAGTGGAAGCGCTGACCGGAGAGCTGCAGTCCATGCGCACGCTGACGGATGCGCTGCAGGCCCAGGCCCATGAGCACGCCAACCGACTGCACACCATCGTGTCGCTGATCGAGCTCGACCGCCCTGCCGAGGCACTTGAGTTCGCCACCCGCGACCTGGTGCAGTCCCAGCAGTTGGCGGACGACGTCGTTGCCGCCGTTGGCGAACCCGCCCTGGCCGCCCTGCTGGCCGGCAAAAAAGCGCAGGCCCGGGAGCGCGGAATCGCCTTGGTGCTGACCGTGGAGGAGGTGCCCGGGGACGGTTCCGGACCTGCCCTGCTGGACTCCGGTGAGCTGGTGACCATTGTGGGCAACCTGGTGGACAACGCCTTTGACGCGGTCCAGGGCCTGCCGGATCCCGAGGTCACGGTCCGTTTGGGCGTGGTGGAGAGCGCCGGCTCGCGCGGGTTCGAGCTCACCGTCCGGGACAGCGGACCGGGGATTCCCGCCGAGTCGAGGTCCCGCATCTTCGAGCAGGGATTCAGTACCAAGGATCCTGTGCAGGCTGCGGGGGCCGGGCGCGGTTTCGGCCTGGCCCTGGTAAACCAGGCGGTCCTGCGCCTTGGCGGGACGCTCGAAGTCGGCTCGCACCATGCCGGCGGGGCCCGCTTCACGGTCAGGTTGCCGCTTCCGGAAGGAGCGCGGCCATGACCCAGGGTTCCGATATCGCTGTCCTCGTGGTGGAGGACGAGTCCGTGGTGGCTGAGGCTCACGCGGAGTATGTGCGGCGCACCGAGGGATTCGCCCTGGCCGGCACCGCCCACACGGCCGCGCAAGCCATGGGGTTCCTCACCAGTCCGCGCGCGGGTGTGGACTTGGTCCTGCTCGATATGAACCTTCCGGACCTGCACGGGCTGGACCTGCTGCGCCGAATCCGGGGAGCCGGGATTCCTGCCGACGTTATTGCCATTACTGCCGTCCGCGACCTGGCCGTGGTGCGCGGGGCGATGTCCGCAGGGATTGTCCAGTACCTGATCAAGCCGTTCACGTATTCCGCTTTTGCCGCCAAGCTCGCCTCCTACCGCGAATACCACGCGAACCTTTCTGGCCAGGGTTCCTCTGCCACGCAGTCGGAAGTTGACCGCGCCCTCGCCGCACTGCGTCCGGCCGTTCCGGCGGCGCTGCCGAAGGGGCTGTCGCCGGAGACGCTGCGGACGGTATCCGAGCTGCTGAAGGACGCGTCGAACCCGATGTCCGCCTCTGAAGTTTCTGCAGCACTGAAAATGTCGCGGATCACGGTCCGGCGCTACCTTGAGCACCTGACTGCCCAGCGGGCCGTCGTCCGTTCCCCGCGCTACGGTTCCCCCGGCCGGCCGGAACTCGAATACGCCTGGCGCCGCTGAGCTCCTCCGGGATCAGGTGCCGGGACGGAGCAGCGGCATCAGGTCATCCAGCACCGAGCGGTCCTCGATGGTGGAGGGAACCACGAAATCATCGCCGTCGGCAATCTGGCGCATGGTCTTGCGCAGGATCTTCCCGGAACGGGTCTTGGGCAGTGCTTCCACGACCCGGACGTCGCGGAAGTCCGCCACGGGACCGATCTGCTTCCGGACCAGGTCCGCGAGCGCTGACTGGACTTCTTGTTCCGTCGCCGTTGATCCGGCTTTGAGCACCACGTACCCGCAGGGGCGCTGGCCCTTCAGGCTGTCCCGCACACCGATGACGGCGCACTCGGCCACGTCCGGATGCTTCGCCACGGCCTGCTCGATTGCTCCAGTGGAGAGGCGGTGCCCTGCCACGTTGATGACGTCATCTGTCCTCCCCATGACAAAGACGTAGCCGTCCTCATCCACATATCCCGAATCCCCCGTCGCATAGCTGCCCTCGAAGGCTTCAAGGTAGGAGGCACGGTAGCGGTCGTCGCTCCCCCACAGCGTCGCGAGGGTTCCCGGCGGGAGAGGAAGGTCCAGCACAATGTTGCCTTCGGAGCCCGCCGCCACTTCGGTGCCGGACCCATCCACGATGCGCACCCGGAAGCCAGGCACCGGGAAGGTTGGCGAGCCGGCCTTGATCGGCTGCGGGTCAAGGCCCATCGGATTGGCACAGATTGCCCAGCCGGTTTCTGTCTGCCACCAGTGGTCCACCACCGGAATCCCCAGGGACTCCGACGCCCAGCGAAAGGTCTCCGGATCCAGCCGCTCGCCCGCCGCGAAGAGGGTCCGCAGCTTGGACACGTCATACCCCGCCAGCAGCGCTGCCTCCGGATCCGCGCGCCGGATCGCACGCAGCGCCGTTGGAGCCGTAAAGAGAACCTCCACGCGGTGTTCAGCAGCTACCCGCCAGAACGCCCCGGCGTCGGGGGTCCCCACCGGTTTGCCCTCGTACAGCACTGTTGCTGCCCCTGCGATCAGGGGTCCGTAGACGATGTAGGAGTGCCCGACCACCCAGCCGACGTCGGACGCCGTCCACATCACCTGGCCGGGGGCAATGTCGTAGATGTTGCGCATGGACCAGGCGAGCGCGACAGCGTGGGACCCGTTGTCCCGGACCACACCTTTGGGCGACCCCGTGGTTCCTGACGTGTAGAGGATGTACAGCGGGTCGGTCGCGGCTACGCTGACCGGCCCCTGGGGTTCGGCCGTCTCCGCCAGCTTTGCCCAGTCTGCCCACTCTGTTCCGCCGGCGCCGTCGTATTCCTCTGCCGTGTGGCCAAAACCGTCCCGTGAGGCAACGACGACGGAACGCACCCGGTGCGCCGCGGTTTCCAGGGCCTCGGCCACTGCAGGCAGGTATTCAACCCGGCGCTTGGGCTCCAGTCCCCCGCTGGCAGTGACGACGACGTCGGGCCGGGCGTCATCGATGCGCGCGGCCAGTTCTGCGGCGGCAAACCCGCCGAACACCACGGAATGCACGGCGCCCAGCCGGGCGGTTGCCAGCATCGCGATGACCGCTTCGGGAACCATGGGCAGGTAAATCACTACCCGGTCCCCGGCACGGATCCCCTGGCCGTGCAGTACACCCGCGAAGGTCTCCACCTCGGCCAGCAGTTCGCTGAAGCTGTAGGTCCGCTGGGTGTCCAGCATGGCCGAGTCGTAGATGAGGGCTGTATCGTCGCCGCGGCCGGCAAGGACATGCCGGTCCAGGGCATTGAAGCTGGTGTTCAGCTGCCCGTCAGGGAACCACCGGTAAAGCGGTGCACCGTGATCATCCAGGGCCTGCCGGGGCGCAACGTCCCAGTCGATGAGGCCTGCGGCGTCCAGCCAGAATTTCTCCGGGTCCTCAACGCTGTCGGCATAGGTCTTCGCATAACCGTTAGTTCCCATGAATCCTCCTTGATCCGCAGGTTGGCGCGCACCGGGGCCGGCGCCGTTCCCGCCATCCTAGGGGACGCACGACGGACTGAAAAGAGTCTCCGTGTATACACACCACCTCTGGCCGTGAGCCAATCTCGTGGCCTAATTCACTATCAGGCCTTCTGTGTATACACTGAACCGCAACAGACCACTCTGCGGGAAGGGCACTCATGCGGGCCAGCGACAGGGCCTACGCCATGCTGCGGGAAGACATCGTCGAATGGCGGCTTCCGCCGGGAACGGTGCTGGGCGAGGTGGAACAGTCCCAGCGCCTCGGCATCTCCCGCACGCCGCTGCGTGAAGCCCTTGCCCGGCTCGCCGCAGACGGGCTGGCGGCACCGCACAACGGGCGCGGCGTCGTCGTCACCCCTATTTCGGCGGACACTGTCGAATCGCTCTTCGAACTGCGTCAGGCCCTTGAATGCCAGGCCGCTTCCCTGGCCGCGGTCCGCTGCAATCCCGACGTGTTCCGAGCCCTGCGTGCCGACTTCGAGGCCGCGGCGGCCCGGCTGGATGCCGACCCGGACGAGGACCCGGCGCGGCGCGGCTACTACGCCCTGGTCGCCCGGCTCGATGCAGCGATCGATGAGGCCGCGGCTAACCCCTACCTCACCCAGGCCCTGGGCAACGTCCGCCTGCACCTGGCGCGTGTCCGCCGCCTCGCCAAGGACAACCCCGGCAGGCTCAGGGACACGGCAGCCGAGCACGCCACCATCGCCGGGGCAATTGCCGCAGCGGACCCTGCCCTTGCCGCAGCGGCTACCCGAATCCACCTTCACAAGAGCCTTGAACACTTCACCGCCGTCCACCACCCCTGAAAGGACCCATCAGTGAAATCCCATAACGTCCGCGTGTACCGCAGCGAGGAAAACCTCCCCCGCGAAGACCAGCTGGCCTGGAAGATCGCCGCCGTCGCAGCTGACCCCGTAGCCGTCACCGATGACGTCACGGACATGGTCATCAACCGCATTATCGACAATGCCTCCGTGGCCGTCGCTTCGCTGACCCGCGGTCCGATCGTCGCAGCCCGCGCCCAGGCGCTCTCCTTTGCACCGTCCTCCGGCGGATCCGGGGCAGCCGTCTTCGGTGTGGAGGAGAAGACCTCCCCCGAATGGGCTGCCTGGGCCAACGGCGTGGCCGTTCGTGAACTGGACTTCCACGACACCTTCCTCGCCGCGGAATACTCCCACCCGGGCGACAACATTCCCCCGATCCTCGCCGCGGCGCAGCACACCGGCGCCTCAGGCGCGGACCTGCTGCGCGGGATCGCCACCGGTTACGAGATCCAGGTCGACCTGGCCAAGGCCATCTGCCTGCACAAGCACAAGATCGACCATGTGGCGCACCTCGGCCCGTCCGCCGCCGCCGGCATCGGCACCCTACTGGGCCTGGACACCGAGACGATCTTCCAGGCCGTGGGCCAGGCGCTGCACACCACCACTGCCACCCGGCAGTCGCGCAAGGGCGAAATCTCCACGTGGAAGGCACACGCCCCGGCGTTCGCCGGCAAGATGGCTGTCGAAGCCGTCGACCGGGCAATGCGGGGACAGACCTCCCCCACTCCGATCTACGAAGGCGAAGACGGTGTCATTGCCTGGCTGCTGGACGGGCCCGACGCCGCCTATACAGTGCCGCTGCCCGCACCGGGAGAGGCAAAGCGCGCCATCCTGGACACGTACACGAAGGAACACTCCGCCGAGTACCAGGCACAGGCGTGGATCGACCTGGCGCGCAAGATCCACCGTGAGCACCCGGAAACCGCAGATCCGGCCAACGTTGCGGCCGTGCTGATCTCCACCTCGCACCACACGCACTACGTGATCGGTTCCGGCGCCAACGATCCGCAGAAGTACGATCCCGCGGCCTCCCGCGAAACCCTGGACCACTCCATTCCGTACATCTTCACGGTCGCCCTGCAGGACGGCGCCTGGCACCACGTGGATTCCTACTCTCCCGAACGTGCCGGCCGCCCGGACACCGTAGCGCTCTGGCACAAGGTGACCACTGTGGAAGACCCGGAATGGACCCGCCGCTACCACTCGGTTGACATCGCCGAGAAGGCGTTCGGCGGACGGGTGGACATCACCCTCACCGACGGAACCGTGATCACCGACGAGATCGCCGTGGCCGATGCCCATCCCCTCGGTGCCCGTCCGTTCGTTCGCGCCGACTACATCAACAAGTTCCGCACGCTCGCCGCCGGACTGGTCTCCGAGGAGGAAATGGACCGCTTCATCACGGCCGCCGAACGCCTGCCCGAACTCGCCGCCGGTGAGCTCGGCCAGCTCAACATCACTGCCGCCGCCGGGATCATCGATCCCGCCGCCGCGCCGAAGGGACTGTTCTAAATGCTGTACTCCTCCACCACTCCCGAACAGAAGCGCATCGCGATGCGCGAAGGCCTGGCCTCCGGCACCCTGCAGCAGTATCCGGGTGCCTTCAACCCGCTCTCGGCCCGGCTGATTGAGGAAAAGGGATTCGACGGCGTCTATATCTCCGGCGCGGTCCTCGCCAACGACCTTGGCCTGCCGGACATTGGGCTGACCACGCTCACCGAGGTGGCGACCCGTGCCGGCCAGATCGCACGGATGACCGACCTCCCGGCAATTGTCGACGCCGACACCGGCTTCGGCGAGCCGATGAACGTGGCCCGCACCATCCAGGAACTCGAGAACGCCGGCCTGGCCGGCTGCCACGTCGAGGACCAGTTCAACCCCAAGCGCTGCGGGCACCTGGATGGGAAGAACGTCGTCGACCTGGACACAGCCACCAAGCGGATCCGCGCTGCCGCTGACGCCCGCCGGGATCCCAACTTCCTGATCATGGCGCGGACCGATATCCGCGCCGTCGACGGACTGCAAGCAGCCCAGGACCGGGCCCGGGCGCTCGTGGAAGCCGGCGCCGACGCAATTTTCCCCGAGGCCATGAAGACGGTGGAGGAATTCGCCGCCATCCGCGCCGCCGTCGACGTCCCGATCCTGGCGAACATGACCGAATTCGGCAAGAGCGAGCTGTTTACCTATGACCAGCTCGCCGCCGCCGGCGTCAACATGGTCATTTACCCGGTAACCCTGCTGCGCAGCGCGATGGGCGCAGCAGAGCGCACGTTGGAGGCCATCAAGGCCGACGGCACGCAGCAGGCAGCGGTTCCCAGCATGCTCACACGTGCACGCCTGTACGATCTGGTGGATTATGAGGCGTACAACCGCTTCGACACTTCGGTATTCAACTTCCAGGTCCCCGGTACAACCGGCACCGCGGCGCCGGCCTGACCCGGCTTCCGTTCCAGTTCCACCACGCAAGAAGAAGGCACACGCACCACCACTGAACAGCGCACCATGACGAAGGAGTCCCAGACATGACCGACACAAACATCCACAAGGGCCTGGCCGGAGTGATGGTGGACACCACCCGCATCTCCAAGGTAAATCCCGACACCAACTCGCTGCTGTACCGCGGCTATCCGGTGCAGGAGCTGGCCGCCAAGTGTTCGTTCGAGGAAGTGGCCTACCTGCTCTGGAACGGTGAGCTGCCCACGGATGAGCAGCTGGCCGAGTTCGTGGAGGGTGAGCGGTCCCAGCGGGCGCTGACCCCGGAGCTGAAGGCAGTCATCGACGCCCTGCCGGTGACCTGCCATCCGATGGATGTCTGCCGCACGGCTGTGTCGGTCCTGGGCGCCCAGCATCCGCAGGCAGACGAGTCCTCCGTCCTAGCCAACATGCAGAAATCGGTCAGCCTGTTTGCCGCCATGCCTGCCGTCGTCGCCTATGACCAGCGCCGGCGGCGCGGCGAGGACCTGGTGGAACCCCGGGATGATCTGGACTACTCCTCGAACTTCCTCTGGATGACGTTCGGTGAGGAAGCCGCCCCCGAGGTGGTGGAGGCGTTCAACGTGTCGATGATCCTGTACGCGGAGCACTCCTTCAATGCCTCCACGTTCACCGGCCGTGTCATCACGTCCACGCTCTCGGACCTGCATTCGGCCGTGACCGGAGCAGTCGGCGCGCTGAAGGGGCCGCTGCACGGCGGCGCCAACGAGGCGGTGATGCACACGTTCGAGGAGATCACCACCAGCGCCGGCGAGGGCGACGTCGCCGAGCACGCGGCAGGCTGGCTGGATGCCGCGCTGGCGGATAAGAAGAAGATCATGGGCTTCGGCCACCGCGTGTACAAGAACGGCGACTCGCGGGTGCCCACCATGAAGGCCTCCCTGGACAAGATGGTCAAGCACTATGACCGTGCCGATCTGGGCGAGCTGTACACGGCGCTGGAATCGGCCATGGGTGAGCGTAAGAACATCCTGCCGAACTTGGACTACCCGGCTGGGCCCGTGTACCACCTGATGGGCTTTGACACCCCCACGTTCACTCCGCTGTTCGTGGCTGCCCGGATCACCGGCTGGACCGCGCACATCATGGAGCAGCTGGAGGCCAACTCTCTGATCCGTCCCCTCAGCGCCTACGACGGCCCCGAGGAGCGGCACCTGGCCTAGCCGGGGGCACCCGAGCATACGAAGGCCCGCCGCAGGGGAATCTGCGGCGGGCCTTCTGCTGTTCGGATCAGGAGTGTTTCGGCACAGTTTCGCCGGCGGGCGACGGAGGCGGAGCAGTGTCTGCGAAGTTTTTGGCGGAGACATCCTGCTGCGCCAGGCGGCGCAGCGCCAGGAGCAGCGGCTCGGTGAGGATGGTTCCCAGCACCACATACCGCATGGCTTCCGAGGAGCTCCCCAGCGGCACCTGCTCCAGTTCCCGGACGGCAAGCTCCCGCATGGCTGAGGCATACATTTCCGGGAACCCGGGCGGCGGCACAAACCCCGCGGCCTCCAGACCGGCCAGTGCCTCTTCGAGCCGGTACCGGGAGAGATGGTCGGCCGGATCAATGTTCCAGCCCAGCGAGGCAAGCATCGCGTCTGCCCTCGGGTGCTCCGTCATTGACTGTCCGGCCCTCGCACGCACGCCGGTGTCCAGCGCGTGGTGTGCCGCGCCGAGAAGCCCGTGCGTGGACCCCGGTGGCTGGTCCAGCTGTTTCAACACCTCGCCGGCAGCCGCAATGGACAGCCCTCCGGGCCCCAGGAGGGCGCGGATAAGCCGCAGGCGGGACAGATGGTCCGCGCCGTACTCTGCCTGCCGGGGAGCTGTTTGCCGGCCTTCCGGAAGCAGGCCGCTCCGCAGGTAGAACTTGATGGTGGCCACCGGTACCCCGGACTCTGCCGCCAGCTCTGAAATTCGCATGGAGAACCCCCTTGTGCTGGATAGTGTAGCTCTCTAGTGTGGATAGCATCACTATCCAGTTATCGAAATCAGGTGCCGTTATGGCTCGCGTTCTCAGCCACCGCTCAACCCACCAGCACACTGGCCCCCTTGTGGTATTCCTGATTGGCATGCGCATCAACCGCCCGTGGCGCCCGGACCTCTGGTTCCCGGTCTTTGCCGCCATGCCGCGGATGCTCAAGGAGCTGTCTTCCAACCCCGGCTCCGGCCTGCTGGGTTACCGGATGACCGTCGGATCCGGTGGTCCGCTGGTGGTGCAGTACTGGAAGACCGCCGAAGAGCTCTATGCCTACGCCAGCCAGACGAATGCAGAACACCGGCCGGCCTGGGCAGCCTTTAACCGCCGGGCCCGGAAGGCGCCGGGAGCCGTCGGTATCTGGCATGAGACCTTTCCGGTGGACCGTGCCGAATCAATGTACGTCGGCATGCCTGTATCCGGCTTGGCCAAGGCGACCGCAAGCCTGCCCGCACCAGACGGCAGCCGGGCAGCGGACCGGCTGGCCGCGGCGGGACACTAGCCGCCGCGAGCCTTCCGCCGCTCGGATCACGTATCCGTGAGGGCACGCGGCTGTGAGGGCACGCGGCCGTCAGGGCGAGGAGAAGACCACGCTGCCCACACACTCGTTGTCTTCCGCGAGCGTCACGGCCGCGGCGAAGTACTCCCCGGAAAGAACCTTCGGCATCCAGTACGCGGAGTCTTCCCACATAGCCGCATACGGAACGGCATCCACCGGGTACCAGGCAGGTTCGATCTCCGCTGACGGCGCCGGTGCCCCGGACCAGGTCCAGGACCGGTAGACCACAGTGGACATGTCCCATTCCGGTCGTGAGGGAAACATGAACTCGATGGAACCGGCGGGTTCCAGGTCCCCTTCGGCAACGGTGACGCCGGACTCTTCGAAGACTTCCCGCACGGCCGCCTGTTCTGGGCTCTCCCCTGGCTCCACATGGCCGCCAAGCGTCACGATCCTGCCAATACCGAATCCGGTTTTCTTAAGCCCCAGCAAGACCTCGGGTCCGCCCTGACCTGTCTCACGGAAGAGGAAACAGAGGACAACGGGGGAAGCACGCGGTGGACGGGGCATGCTCCCAATCTACTGCGAAGCCACCGCGACGCACGTTCCGGCGGGCAACACGGAGATCTCGCCGCGCCTGGCGGGGATCATCGGTGACCGGAGGATCGTGCCGCGACCGGCACTTCGAAGTCGATGTGGTGACCCTGCAGCCATCGGAGGGACCGGCCGCCGTCCTTCTGGGCGGCCCGGAATTTGCGCGGCAGTACAGCGTCGCGGATCACGCGGAGAATCGGACCCGCGGCCTTCTCAGCCGATGCCCTGTGGCTGTCGGCGACGATCCGCTCGACCCTCTCCCTGCGCAGCGCCACGAAGGTGTCGAACGCGGCACCTGTATCCGGGACGTCACGCAGGCACTTCGCGAGGATGACCGCGTCCTCCAGTGACAACGATGCTCCCTGGCCACTGGCCGGGGACGCTGCGTGAGCGGCGTCGCCGATGATGATCATGCGCGAGCCGTCGTGCCAGTTCCGAACGACGGGCATGTCGTAGGTTGCCCATCCCGTCACCGGCCCGGGAGTCGCATCGATAATTGCCGGCGCAGGTCCGGCATCTCCATCCATCAGGCCGTGCAGCCGCTGCCGCCACTGCGCGTCGGTAATACCGGAGAGGGTGCCGCGCGGCGGCTCTTTCTTCTGGGGAGGGTTGGCGAACCAGATCGTGCCTCCGTCGGGGGTATTCATCCAGGCGAAGAAGGCACGGGTGCCGAACTGCATCCGGAATTCGCCCGGGGGTACGTCCACGTGGAAGTCCGGGATGTACTCCCCGCTGTTCAGGACGGGCACATAGCGCGGGGCTGGCGCAGCGGGGTCGATGATCTGCCGGACCTTCGAGTGGATGCCGTCGGCGCCAATGAGCAGGTCACCGGCCGCCTCCGTTCCGTCATCGAAGCGTGCCAGGACGCCGGCATCGGTGTGAAACGCCTCGACCATCCGCTTGTTGTGGTGCACCCGCACGCCGTGGTGGCGGGCCATGTCAGCGAGTGCCACGAACAACCCGGCCCGGGGCACCATGCGTGAACTGAGACCGTCCTCCCTGCGGAATGCCATGGGAATGGTGCCGAGAATCCGCCCCTTTCCGTTGACAAAGCTCATTGCGTCAACCGGGTAGCCGATCCCCTCGACCCACTCGCCGACGCCGATAGACCGCAGGGCATCCAGACCGTTGGCCTGGAAATTCAGCCACGACCCGCGCTGGTCGGCGTCAGGCGGAAGTTGTTCGAAAACCTCCACGTCCATGCCGATCCTGCGCAGCGCGACCGCGACCGTGGGACCTGCGATGCCTGCTCCGATGACTACAGCTTTTCGCATGACGTTCACCTCTGATATATCTTGACTATCAAGGAATCGTAGGAAGGTATAACTTGAATGTCAAGTGATTTGACTGTCAAGGTAAATTCGGTGGGACGGGCCGTCCAGCTGTATCAGGCCGCGGTTGAGGACTTTGACCGTGAAACGGCCCGGATCCTGGGAGTGAACAGCACTGACCTGCGGTGTCTTGAAATCCTCACCACTGAACCGGACGAGGAGATAACCCCGCGCACCATCGCAGCACGGCTCCGGCTCACCACCGGCAGCGTCACCACCATGCTGGATCGGCTTGAGCAGGCCGGTTACATCATTCGGACCCGGCACGCGATCGACAAGCGCAAGGTGCTCGTCCGTGCCACCTCCAAAGTCCAGGAACGCGTGCGGGCGTTGATCGGGCCGCTGGTGGAGGAGGGCGAGGCTGAAATCATCGCCGGCTTCAGCCCGGACGAGCTCGATATCGTCGAGCGGTTCATCACCAGGGCGACCGCGCTGCAGCAGCGGCACACCACACGGCTGCACGAGTGGACCGGCCGCGAAAGCGCCGCGGGCACGGACTGATTACGAGCCTCGGTGGCTTGAGCAGCGGCGGAGAAGTTTGGCGCAGGTCAGCTGCTGCGCGAACCGGATACTGCGGACCGGCTGCGTCTACAGCGCCCGCGGGTGGGCTGCGGCGTAGACCTCGCGCAGTGTGTCGGCGGTGACCAGGGTGTACACCTGGGTGGTCGTTACGGATGCATGGCCAAGCAGTTCCTGGACCACCCTGACATCTGCGCCGCCTTCGATCAGGTGCGTGGCGAAAGAGTGGCGCAGGGTGTGCGGAGAAACATCCCGGTCAATCTTGGCGCGTTCTGCCGCGCTCTTGAGGATGGTCCAGGCACTCTGCCGGCTCAGCCTGCCGCCGCGGGCGTTCAGGAACAAGGCAGGTGTTCCCTTCCCCTTGGCGGCAGCTCCGGGACGGCCGCGCACAAGGTAGTCATCCAGCGCCCGGGCAGCATAGGAGCCCAGCGGGACGAGGCGCTCCTTCGACCCCTTGCCGAAGAGGCGGACGACGTCCGGCCCGTTGGCCGGGATACGTTCCAGCGACAGGTCATCGATGTCCAGGCCCACCGCTTCGCTGATGCGCGCCCCGGTGGAATAGAGGAACTCCAGCAGTGCCCGGTCGCGCAGTCCAGTGGGCGTGTCCAGCGGCACGGCTTCGAGGATCCGGGTTACTTCGTCCACGCTGATGGCCTTGGGCAGGCGCTTACCTGCCATCGGCGGGTGGACATCGGCTGCCGGATCGGTGGTGGTGATCCCTTCAAGTGCCCAGAACTTATGCAGGCCGCGTACCGCCACAATCGTCCGCGCCGCCGAACGCATGCTCAGCGCCGAGGCGCCGTCGGATCCTTCTGCGATGGAACGGGCGAACGCCGTGACGTCATGCCGGGTGATGGCGGCCGGATCGGCGCGGTCATTGGACGCAAGGAACCGGGCATACCGCACCAGGTCCCGACGGTAGGCGTCCACCGTGTTCTGGGCGAGCCCGCGTTCCACAGCCATGTGCTGGAGGTACGCGCCAATGGCACGTCCGACGGCGGTGGCCCGGAGGTCGTCGGCGGATCTCTGTGAGCTGCGGGCAGCGCGCGGTGCCTGCGGTGCAGCAGCAGTGGACTCCCCCGGACCAGCCGATACAGCGTCCTCGGAGGTGGCTGCGGCTGCCAGTCCGGACCGGTCGAGGACCAGGGTGGGGTTCAGCTGGGACTGGAGATCAAGCTCAATGGTGTCGTTGATCGAGGGCACAGGGAGGTCAGAGGCCCGGGAGCCTGCGGCCGGTCCTTGAGCGGAGGTGCTGCCGCCTGCGGCGGGGAAGGCGGGTATCACCCATGCCCCTAGCGGACGGATCCGTTGGGCCAGGTGTGGTGTTCGGTGTGATGCTCCGGCCACGGAGCATCTGCAGGACGCAGGTTCGCGTAGCCCGAGTTCCGGGCTGCAGCAGCCGCCAGCACGGCAGCGGCCGCCGAGGGGCTGTGCATTCGGCCCTCAAGGACCGCAGTGACGGCGTCGTCGAGGTCAACCCACATCATTTTGATCTCTGCTTCCTCATGGAAGCGCTCATGCCGCTCGTCAGCCGGCACATCATGCAGGCCACGGGCAAGGTAGATCCGCAGCTCTTCGCGGGATGATCCGGGTGAGAGGAAGAGGTCGGCCAGGACGTTCCAGTCCTCAGCCACCAGGTCTGCTTCCTCAGCCAGTTCGCGGACGGCTCCGGCAAGATAGTCCTCGCCCTCCACGTCCAGGAGGCCGGCGGGGATTTCCCAGAGCGTCATGCGGACCGGGTGCCGGTACTGGTTGATCAAAAGTACCTGGCCGGCGTCGTTCATGGCCAGGATGGCCACGGCACCGGGGTGCCGGATGTAGTCGCGGACCAGGGGTTCGCCGTCGTCAGCCAGGGTGAACTTCTCGCTCACCACGTCCCAGATGGGACCGCTGTAGACCACTGAGGAATCCAGCAGCCGTCGCGGACTCTGCTCGTCGGCAAACCCCTGGTTCTCGCTCATGCCTTACGCGTCCGCGCCCTGGTGGGCCAGTGCGGCCTTGATCAGGCCGGCAAAGAGCGGGTGCGGCCGGGTGGGCCGCGAGCTCAGTTCCGGGTGCGCCTGGGTGGAGACGTAGTACGGGTGCACGTCCTCGGGCAGTTCGACATATTCGACGAGCTGCCCGTCGGGCGAGGTGCCGGAGAAGACCAGACCGGCCTCGGCAATCTGGTCCCGGTACTGGTTGTTGACCTCGTAGCGGTGGCGGTGGCGTTCGGCGACGGCGGTCTTGCCGTACGTCTTGGCCACAACCGAACCTTCGTCCAGCTTCGCGTCCCAGAGACCCAGGCGCATGGTGCCGCCCATGTCGCCCTGGCCTGCAACGATTTCCTTCTGCTCGGCCATGGTCGCGATGACCGGGTACTTCGTGTCGGGTTCGAACTCGCTGGAGGATGCGCCTTCGAGGCCGACGACGTTGCGCGCGTACTCGATGACCATGCTCTGCAGGCCAAGGCACAGACCCAGGGTCGGCAGCTTGTTCTCGCGGGCAAACTTCAGTGCACCGAGCTTGCCTTCGAGGCCGCGGATACCGAAGCCGCCCGGGACACAGATGGCGTCCACGCCGGCCAGGGCCTTGCGGGCGCCTTCTTCGGTGGCGCAGTCATCGGAGGGGACCCAGCGGATCTTGACCTTGGTGCTGTTGGCGAAGCCGCCGGCGCGCAGGGCCTCGGTCACGGAGAGGTAGGCGTCGGGCAGGTCGATGTACTTGCCGACCAGTGCCACCTCGACGTGGTGCTTCGGGTTGTGCACGGCTTCAAGCAGGCGGTCCCACTTGGTCCAGTTGACGTCCTTGAACTTCAGTCCCAGGTGCTGGACGATGTACGCGTCCAGGTTCTGGGAGTGCAGTGTCTTGGGAATGTCATAGATGCTCGGAGCATCGGGGCAGCCGATCACGGCGTCGACGTCGACGTCGCACATGCGGCCGATCTTGTTGCGCATGGCGTCAGGGACCGGGCGGTCCGAGCGGATGACGATTGCGTCCGGCTGGATGCCGATGGAGCGCAGGGCCGCCACCGAGTGCTGGGTCGGCTTGGTCTTCAGTTCCTGCGACGGGCCGATGTACGGGACCAGTGAGACGTGCAGGAAGAAGACGTTGTTCCGGCCGATGTCCTGGCGGACCTGGCGGGCGGCTTCAAGGAACGGCTGGGACTCGATGTCGCCCACGGTGCCGCCGATTTCGGTGATGATGACGTCGGGGGTCTTCTTCGCCTCGGAGGGCAGGCGCATCCGGCGCTTGATCTCATCGGTGATGTGGGGAATGACCTGGACGGTGTCACCGAGGTACTCGCCGCGGCGTTCCTTGGCGATGACGGTGGAGTACACCTGGCCCGTGGTCACGTTGGCGGACCCGTCGAGGCTCTCATCGAGGAAGCGCTCGTAGTGTCCGATGTCGAGGTCGGTCTCAGCGCCGTCGTCGGTCACGAAGACTTCACCGTGCTGGAAGGGGTTCATTGTGCCCGGATCCACATTGAGATAGGGATCGAGCTTCTGCATCGTCACGGAGAGGCCGCGTGCCCGAAGCAGGTGACCGAGGCTGGAGGCCGTCAGTCCCTTACCAAGGGACGACGCCACGCCTCCGGTAACGAAGATGTGTTTGGTCGTAGAAGACGACTTGGGAAACCTGGAATTTGATCGCTGCACCACGGAATTCGAGCCTATCACCTTTTGTTGGTCTGGGTAGTTTCCCCACTGGGAACGGCTGCCGTCGCCAGTAGTTCCTCGGCGTGGGCACGGGCCGACTCCGAGTCCTCGTGGCCTGCGAGCATCCGGGCCAGTTCCCTGATCCGGGCTTCGCGGTCCAGCACGACGACGTCGCTGGCAGTGACGCCCGACCCGTCATCTGCGGAGGAAGAGGTTTTAATCACGCGGATGTGATGGCCTGCGAAGGCCGCCACCTGCGGGAGATGGGTCACCACGATGACCTGCACGTGGCGGGCGAGCATCGCCAGCCGCCGGCCGATTTCGATGGCTGCCTTGCCACCGACGCCGGCGTCCACCTCGTCAAAGACGAAGGTCGGAACCGGATCCACTTCGGCAAGCACTACCTCGATGGCGAGCATCACGCGGGAAAGCTCACCGCCGGAGGCGCCCTTGCCCAGCGGCCGCGCCGGTGCTCCGGGATGCGGAGCCAGCAGGAACTCGATCGCGTCCGCGCCCTGGGGGCCCAGGGCCGCGCTGGGATCCACGGTGATGACCAGGCGGGCGTCAGGCATGGCCAGCGCAGTGAGTTCGTCGCTGACGCGTCCTGAGAGTTCGACTGCGGCATCCGTGCGCAGCTTGGTCAGTCCCGCGGCCTGCTCCCAGAGACGTGCCTGGAGCTCGGTCAGTTCGGCTTCAAGGGATTCGATCCGGCTGCCGTCGTCTCCGAGCTCCGCCAGGCGGGCCCTGCCGGTTTCCGCCCATTCCAGGACTTCGTCGACCGAGGGGGCGTATTTGCGCACCAGAACAGCCAGTTCCGCGCGGCGGGCTTCAACCTCCGCCAGCCGGCCGGGGCCCTCGCCGTCCAGGGACGCACTGTAGCTGGACAGCTCAGCCGCAATGTCGGCCAGGATGTAGCCGACTTCCGCGAGCCGCTGGCCGGCCTGCGCCAGGGCCGGATCGTGCTCGCCTGCCAGTTCCAGCTGGCGCTTGGCAGCATCCACCAGCGACGTGGCATCCGATCCGTCGGCGAAGTCACCCGCGACAAGCGCCTGGTGCGCTCCCACGGACGCCGAACGCAGTTCCTCAATGTTGCCCAGGCGCATGGCCTCGGCCTTCAGCGTCTCGTCTTCTGCCGGTTCGGGGGCGACGGCGTCGATCTCTTCCAGCGACGCGGCGAGGTACTCGGCCTCACGGAGGCGTTCCCGTGCGGTCTCGCGCAGTTCCGAGAGCTCCGATTCGGCAGCCCGCCAGCGGTTGTAGCCGGTACGGTACTCTTCCAGCGCGGCGGCCAGGGACTCCCCCGCATACTTGTCCAGCGCTTCCCGCTGTGCTGATGAACTTTTGAGCCGCAGCTGGTCAGTCTGCCCGTGGACGGCCACAAGATGGTTGCCCACCTCGGACAGGACGCCCACGGGTGTCGCGCGGCCGCCCAGGTGGGCGCGGCTGCGTCCATCAGCGTTGACGGTACGGGCAACGATGAGTTCGACGCCGCCGTCAAACTCTTCCAGTTCGGCTCCCGCCTCCGCGGAACGCTCCGCCGCCGGACTCTGCGGAGGCAGCCGGACGACGGCTTCGGCCAGCGCCGATTTGGCGCCTGTACGGACGGCTCCTGCATCCGAGCGGGCACCGAGCAGCAGCCCCAGGGCAGTGATCACCATGGTTTTGCCGGCACCGGTTTCACCTGTCACCACAGTGAAGCCCGGGCCCAGGGTCAGCGTTGCGTCGGTGATGACGCCGAGGTCCCGGATGCGTATTTCTTCGATCACGGGAGGATACCTCCGTTCGCAGCCTGCTCTGGAGGCTGGTTCGCCGGTCCCCGCCAACCCTGGGTGGGGAGCTGGAACTTGTTGACCAGGCGCTCCGAGAAAGGCGTGTCGTGCGTGCGGGCCAGCCGGACCGGAACGTTGGAGCGTGTCACCTCCACGCGGGAGCCCGGCGGCAGGTCGATGCTGCGGTGCCCGTCGCACCAGAGGATACCGTTGGCGGCATTCCGGGACAGGATCTCCACCGCCAGGATGGAGTCCGGAGCGACGACGAGTGGCCGGGAGAACACGGCGTGGGCGCTGATGGGCGTAATCAGCAGTGCTTCGACGCCTGGCCACACGACGGGCCCTCCAGCGGAGAACGCGTAGGCAGTCGATCCCGTCGGGGTCGCCATGACCACGCCGTCGCAGCCGAAGGAGGAAATGGGACGTGCATCGACTTCCATGACCACTTCCAGCATGCGCTGCCGGTCTGCCTTTTCCACCGCGGCCTCGTTGAGCGCCCAGGTGTGTGCCAGCAGCGTGCTGTCCAGCCAGACCTTGACGTCGATGGTCAGCCGCTCTTCGACGGTATAGTCCCGGTCCACGACCCAGCCGACGGTTTTGTCCAGGTCTTCACGTTCGCTTTCGGCCAGGAAGCCGACGTGGCCCAGATTGACCCCCAGCAGCGGCACTTCCGTGTCCCGTACCAGTTCCGCTGCGCGCAGGATGGTCCCGTCTCCCCCAAGCACCATGCCCAGATCGACTTCGGTGAGCTGGACGTCTTCATCCAGGATTTCAGTCGGCGCAGTGAGCTGGCCATACTCAGCCTGGATATCTTCGAGGTCTTTGCGGCGCATCACGGGAACCAGGCCTGCGGCATGGAGCTGGGTGCAGACTTCCTGGGCCGCAGCCATCGCGGCACTGCGGCCGGTGTGCGCGATCACCAGTATGCGTCTGCTCATGTTGTCTCTGTGTCCTCTTCTGCCCCTGTGAAGGAAGCCGTGTGTAGCCGTCCGTCAGTCTTATACGCCACCCGGTGCGTCCGCAAACGCAGCGGGCGCATCGAATAGCCGGTTGACCAGAGCCGTTGCCGCCGCCGAGCGTTCCCCGGCGTCCGGGATGGTCCCTGCGGGAACGCGCATCCACATAAAGAATTCCACATTCCCGTTCTGGCCGGGCAATGGACTGCGGGCGATTCCGGATATTTCCAGTCCGGCGGCCACTGCCGCGTCAGTGACGCGGTCCACGGCCAGACGGTGCCTGGCGGGATCGGTGACGACGCCGGTGCGGTTCAGCAGCTCCCGTCCGACCTCGAACTGGGGTTTGACCATCAGCAGCAGGCTTCCGCCGGGCGCGGTGGCTGCGGCGAGGGGCACGATGACCATGGAGAGCGAGATGAAGCTGAGGTCGGCGACCGTCAGGTCCACCTGCCCGCCAATGTCCCCGGGGGTGAAATAGCGCACGTTCATACCCTCAAAGACGCGCACGCGGGGATCTGACCGGAGGGAATCAACCAACTGGCCGTGACCGACATCGACGGCGGCGACCTCACGGGCGCCTGCCCGCAGCAGCACATCCGTGAACCCGCCTGTCGAGGCACCGGCGTCCAGGCAGCGCAGTCCGGCAGGATTGACGGCCGGAAAGGCCGCCAGTGCACCGGCGAGCTTGTGGCCGGCACGGCTGACATAGTCCGGGCCGCCGTCGTCCGTCACCTGCAGCGGATCCTCCGGCTGGATTGGCGTTGAAGCCTTGGTGAGCACGCTTCCGGCGCGCAGGACGCGTCCTCCGGCGATGAGCTTTCCAGCATGGGTACGGGAGCGGGCCAGCCCCCGGGTTACCAGCTCCTGGTCCAGCCGGGCCACCGCTAGCCTGCTTCCGGAGAGGCGGGCTTGGTGGGCAGGCCCGGCTTCATGGACTGCGGGATGCCGGGAACGGGGCTTGTGATCCCGGGCAGTCCGGCGGCGTCGTCGTTCAGCGCAGCCAGCAGACCGTCGTGAAGCGTGCTGTACAGGGCGGCGTGCTCTGAAACAGGCATGTCTGCCACCTTGCCGAGCGCAGCGAGAACGGCATCGACGCCGGGGTCCCCTGTCTGCGGAACCGCAGGGTTGTCTCCGTTGATTTCTTCCACGCTCAAACCCTAGCTTCCGGCACCGACAACCCAGCGGACTTCGGGGGAAGCGGCTGCCGTGACTTCGGGGTTGGCGTCCCACCACGCCGCGCAGGCGGCGCGCCATCCGTCCAGGTCTCCCTCGGGAGCCGTGATCTCCACCGTCCCGCCGGAAACAGTTGCCAGCGCGGTACCGCAGCCGAAACCCCCGTCGGTGCGCTGCACGCTTGGGTACGGCTCATAGAGCGCACCAAGGTTGGGAATGAGGAAGTCCGGACGTTCAGCGGTGCGTGCCGCGAGGGCCGTGGCGGGGCTGTCCACGCCGGTCAGTACCAGCGCCGTCGCATAGCCGGCGTTGGTGCCGCCCAGGATGTCTGTGTCCAGCCGGTCGCCCACCACCAGGGGGCGCTCGACGCCCAGGTGCCGTGCCGCCGTCGTGAACAGGGGTGCTTCGGGCTTACCGGCGACTACCGGAGCCCGGCCCGTCGCCGCAGCGACAGCTGCGACGAGAGTGCCGTTTCCGGGAGCGATCCCGCGGGCCTGCGGAATCGAAAGATCGGTGTTCGTAGCCACCCAGACGGCTCCTGCCGCAACGGCGAAGGCCGCTTCGGCAAGATCCTTCCAGCCCAGTCCGGGGTCGAATCCCTGGATCACGGCCGCCGGCTGGTCCTCAGCTGAGGGAACCGGCTCCAGCCCTTGGGCCCGGACCTGGTCGGTCAGCGTCTGGCTGCCCGTCACCAGGACGCGGCTGCCTGCCGGGACGAGTCCCGCCAGAAGTTCCGCGCCGGCCTGCGCGGACCCGAAGACATTCCCGGCCGTTGCCGGAGCGCCCAGCTCCCGCAGGTGCTCAGCCACCGTGGCCGATGACCTGGATGCGTTGTTGGTGATGTACGCCAGCTGCACCCCGGCCGCCTCAAGCCCCTGGAGGGCTTCCGGTGCGCCGGGGATGGCATGCGGACCTGCGTAGAGAACGCCGTCGAGGTCAGCGAAGACCGCGTCGAAGCTGCCGACGAGCGGCTTAGTCATTGCGCTCCGCGGCGGCTTCCTCCGCTGTGTCTGACTCGGATGCTTCGGCGTCGGCATCTTCGGAATCCGGCTCGGCTTCCTCGGCACCCAGCAGTGCTTCGCGTTCGTCGCTGGGCAGGGCATCGTCATCGGACTCGCCGTCAAGGTCCTGCTCTGCCGAGGCTGCCTCGGGTGCCTGGGCGTAGTTGGCGCTGCGGTCCTCTGCTGCGGCCTGGCCGGCGTTGTCTGCGCTGGCGTCGTTGTCCCGGCGGAAGCGCGGCTTTGCCGGAGCTTCGTCGTCTTCACCGAGGTCCATGATTTCCGGTTCAGCGAAGTCTCCAACGCCAAGCGCGCTTTCGGCGACGACGGCCTGCCGGCGCCAGGTCTCAGCTTCCTTGCCGCGGCCGGCCAGCTCAAGGGCATCGGCGTAGGCACGGAAGAGGCGCGGGCTGTAGGAGAAGGCACGGTTCTTGTCGAGCTGCGGGATCTCGAGGGCGGACACGGCGGCGTCGAACTGCTCCATGTCCATCCGGGCACCTGAGGCCACAATCGCGACGTCGACCTTCACAGCGTTGTCGAGCTCGGCAACCTCTTCGGAACGCAGCAGGTCCAGTGCCCGGTCCGGACGGCCCAGACCGCGTTCGCAGTCGGCCATCATGGCCAGGTACTCGTTGGAGCCGCTGATCCGCCGGTGCGTGCGGAACTCGCGCAGTGCGTCGCCGAACTCGCCGGCGGCGTACGCCGTCAGGGCTACGGCTTCACGGACAGCTGCCATGCGTCCGCCGCGGCGGCTGGCTGCGAGGGCGTGCTGGAAAGCCAGCTCGGGGTCTGCATCGATCAGGCGGCCAGCCATGACCAGGTGCTTGGAGACCCATTCGCCGTTGACTTCTTCGAGGTTACGCAGCTGGGCGCGGGTAACCTTGTCCAGCTCCTGGCCCGTGACGTCATCGTCGATCTCTGGAGACCGCTCACGGTCTGCGCGGTTGGCGCTGCGCAGGTCGCGCGCATTGTGCTTGCGTTCCGTGACCGGTGCGTCATCGCCGGTGCGGCGCTGCGGCCTGTCATCCTTGCGGAACGGCCGGTCCGACGACGGACGCCGTTCGGAATCCTTCCGGAACGGCTTACGCTCTCCGTCGCGGGACGGACGATCACCAAACGGCTTACGGTCTCCCCGGTCACTGCTGAACGGCTTACGATCACCATCACGGGACGGACGATCACCAAACGGCTTACGCTCACCACGCTCGCCACCAAAGGAACGACGCTCACCGTCGCGAGCGGGACGATCACCAAACGGCTTACGCTCATCGCGACCACCGCTGAACGGCCGACGGTCCCCCTCGCGAGCCGGACGATCACCAAACGGCTTACGCTCACCCCGCTCGCCACCAAAGGAACGACGCTCACCGTCGCGAGCGGGACGATCACCAAACGGCTTACGCTCATCGCGACCACCACTGAACGGCCGACGATCCCCCTCACGCGCCGGACGATCACCAAACGGCTTACGCTCACCCCGCTCGCCACCGAAGGAACGACGCTCACCGTCGCGAGCGGGACGATCACCAAACGGCTTACGCTCATCGCGACCACCACTGAACGGCCGACGATCCCCCTCACGCGCCGGACGATCACCAAACGGCTTACGCTCACCCCGCTCGCCACCGAAGGAACGACGCTCACCGTCGCGAGCGGGACGATCACCAAACGGCTTACGCTCATCGCGACCACCACTGAACGGCCGACGATCCCCCTCACGCGCCGGACGATCACCAAACGGCTTACGGTCGCCACGATCGCTATTGAACGGCTTACGCTCACCGTCGCGGGCGGGACGATCACCAAACGGCTTACGGTCATCGCGACCACCACTGAACGGCCGACGATCCCCCTCACGCGCCGGACGATCACCAAACGGCTTACGGTCGCCACGATCGCTATTGAACGGCTTACGCTCACCGTCGCGGGCGGGACGATCACCAAACGGCTTACGGTCATCGCGACCACCACTGAACGGCCGACGATCCCCCTCACGCGCCGGACGATCACCAAACGGCTTACGGTCGCCACGATCGGCAAACGGCTTACGGTCGCCGCCTTCCTTGCTGAAGGGCTTACGCTCGCCATCACGAGCAGGACGGCCGGCGGAAGCCTGGCGGTCTGAATAGGACTTGCGCTGCGGGGGTTTGCGATCGTTAGCCTTGGGGCGTCCCTGGCTGTCTCGCTCTTCCCGGTTGTTCTGCTCGGACATGCTGAGTTCCTCTCGTCGTGAGCCGACCAACGGAATGTATGCAGTCGCTCGTCACTATGTATGTGTAGATAGGCGCAGGATCCACCTGCGAAAGTCGTGGGGACCTATAGGGTCCTCCTCAATTCTAGGGCAGCACGGAGAAGCTCCCGTCCGCCAGGCACCACCCAACGGGACGAGCGGGGTGAATCTTGCCACTATGGGCGGCGATCAAGGTCCTCCAACCATCGAGATGCCGTCGAGTCCTGGCATTAGAAGGACATCATGAGCGGCCATCCCTTATCGGCGCGAAACTCACACCTTCGACGTGCTCGCACATGTGGATGTTTCGCCTCCATTCAAACTGCTGCGGATACTCAAGAACACGGATTGCCGCGAATCCAGAGCGAGACCTCCGCCCTGCCGGAGGGCACCGCACGGGAACGGCGCAGATGCGGTGCGCCCCTTGGGAAGCTGTCCGCCAAGCACGGCGGTTTGGCTGGCACCGAGCGTCTCGGATGGTGGTGTACGCCATAAACGGCAGGTCATGCGACCTGACCGGTTTTGCTGCGTTTTGGGCTGATTCGTTTGCTGGGGGAATTTGCTGCACGGCGCCGTATCCGGATTTTCCCAAAACGACCGGTTTGTCCCGCAACGCAGTGAAACCATGCCACAGGGTGCAGCGAAATCCCCGAGCGCAGTGTTTCCGGACCCAAAGTGCAGTGTTTCCCCAAAGTGCAGCGTTTTGCCGGGACGCAGTGACTTTGCCCACAGTGCAGTGCCTGTACCCCCGGGAGGCAGCGTTTACCCTGGGGGCAGCCCCTGCAAGATGCTCAGAGCCTGAGCCACGCACGCCGCGGCACAACGGCACAATGCGGGGTGCTTCGGGCGGGAGTGGTGCTGCGGTGGTGTCCGGAGACCGGGTTTCCCGGCCGCAGTTGCTGGCTGTGTATCGCCACGAGGTCACTCCGACCACGGGAGTTACGGGGAATTGGAACCTGTCGAGCACCCTGAGGGGGCCTGCATGTAATGCCCGCCCCGGCCCGTGCCGGTGATTTTGCGCACTCGCCGCACCGCCCCATTCCGGTGCAGCCTCCAGCCCCGGCCGCGAGGTCATCGGGGCAACACCGGGAACTGTCCAACACGCCTCGCGGCTCCCGCCATGCCGCGTGATTTGCGCACCGGTGATATTGCACACCGGTCACGTCCGGCGGCCAATTCGGCCCGGCGGTCCAGCCGTCAGCCGGCGCTCCGGCACCCCCGGAACCCGGCCCTTCGGCCAGGCCGGCACGCCCGGTAGCCGGCAGCCCGGGTTTGGGCGGGTTCAATCCGGTCGGGTTAAACAGGTCGGGTTAAACAGGTTGGGTTAAACAGGTCGGGCCCCGCACCTAGTGCGGGGCCCGTAGCCCGGAACCCCCAGGGGGGGTTCTAATGGTTGTCCGGCGGTGACCTACTCTCCCACACCCTCCCAGGTGCAGTACCATCGGCGCTGCGGGTCTTAGCTTCCGGGTTCGGAATGGGACCGGGCGTTTCCCCCGCGCAATGACCGCCGTAACCCTACCAACCCGGCACACACCCACCCGGACCGAGTCCGGTGGTATGGCGGGTAAATCAGTGGATTACACGATAACCGTGTATTCAATTAGTTCCTGCAACCAGAACAACCCTGGCGGGTTGTTGGTTGGGAACCACATAGTGGACGCAAGCAGCATGATCACAACACCCTGTACGTTGGGAAACCGTTTGAAGTCGTGTTTCCCCAGGTGTTGGTGTGGTGTAAGTTATCGGCCTATTAGTACCGGTCAGCTTCACGGGTCTTTAGTCCCCGCTTCCACATCCGGCCTATCAACCCAGTGGTCTGGCTGGGGGCCTCTCACACACAAGGTGTATGGAAATCTCATCTCGAAGCAGGCTTCCCGCTTAGATGCTTTCAGCGGTTATCCCATCCGAACGTAGCTAATCAGCGATGCACTTGGCAGTACAACTGACACACCAGAGGTTCGTCCGTCCCGGTCCTCTCGTACTAAGGACAGCCCTTCTCAAATTTCCTGCGCGCGCAGCGGATAGGGACCGAACTGTCTCACGACGTTCTAAACCCAGCTCGCGTACCGCTTTAATGGGCGAACAGCCCAACCCTTGGGACCTACTCCAGCCCCAGGATGCGACGAGCCGACATCGAGGTGCCAAACCATGCCGTCGATATGGACTCTTGGGCAAGATCAGCCTGTTATCCCCGAGGTACCTTTTATCCGTTGAGCGACGGCCATTCCACAATGTACCGCCGGATCACTAGTCCCGACTTTCGTCCCTGCTTGAGATGTCTCTCTCACAGTCAAGCTCCCTTGTGCACTTACACTCGACACCTGATTGCCAACCAGGCTGAGGGAACCTTTGGGCGCCTCCGTTACTCTTTAGGAGGCAACCGCCCCAGTTAAACTACCCATCAGGCACTGTCCCTGACCCGGATTACGGGCCGAAGTTAGATATCCAGTATGACCAGAGTGGTATTTCAACGATGACTCCACCCGAACTGGCGTCCGGGTCTCACAGTCTCCCACCTATCCTACACAAGCCACACCGAACACCAATACCAAACTATAGTAAAGGTCTCGGGGTCTTTCCGTCCTGCTGCGCGTAACGAGCATCTTTACTCGTACTGCAATTTCGCCGAGTTTATGGTTGAGACAGCGGGGAAGTCGTTACTCCATTCGTGCAGGTCGGAACTTACCCGACAAGGAATTTCGCTACCTTAGGATGGTTATAGTTACCACCGCCGTTTACTGGGGCTTAAATTCCCAGCTTCGCCCGTAAGGGCTAACCGGTCCTCTTAACCTTCCAGCACCGGGCAGGAGTCAGTCCGTATACATCGTCTTGCGACTTCGCACGGACCTGTGTTTTTAGTAAACAGTCGCTTCCCCCTGGTCTCTGCGGCCCACACCCGCTCCGGAAAGCAAGTTTCCATCACGGGGCAGGCCCCCCTTCTCCCGAAGTTACGGGGGCATTTTGCCGAGTTCCTTAACCATAATTCTCTCGATCGCCTTAGTATTCTCTACCTGATCACCTGTGTCGGTTTGGGGTACGGGCGGCTAAAACCTCGCGCCGATGCTTTTCTAGGCAGCATAGGATCACCGGATTCCCCCATACGGGGGTCCCATCAGATCTCAGGTGCGTCATCAAAGACACAGTGACGGATTTGCCAATCACTGACCCTACATCCTTAGACCAGGACAACCATCGCCCGGCCCGGCTACCTTCCTGCGTCACACCTGTTAATACGCTTACCTCCCAGGTTACGGTCCCGCGCTCCACCAAAACCCGGAACACCACAAGGGTGCACGGGCAGGTTTCGGGCGGTTAGTATCCCCCGCTTGGTATGGGCGGTTTTTCGCCGGTACGGGAATATCAACCCGTTGTCCATCGACTACGCCTGTCGGCCTCGCCTTAGGTCCCGACTTACCCAGGGCAGATTAGCTTGACCCTGGAACCCTTGATCATTCGGCGGACGGGTTTCTCACCCGTCTTTCGCTACTCATGCCTGCATTCTCACTCGTGTAGGCTCCACCACTGGTTTACACCGCAGCTTCACTGCCCACACGACGCTCCCCTACCACTCCAGACGGCTGAACCACGAAGGCTTACCAATAATCTGAAATCCACAACTTCGGCGGTGTACTTGAGCCCCGCTACATTGTCGGCGCGGAATCACTTGACCAGTGAGCTATTACGCACTCTTTCAAGGGTGGCTGCTTCTAAGCCAACCTCCTGGTTGTCTGGGCAACTCCACATCCTTTCCCACTTAGCACACGCTTAGGGGCCTTAGTTGGTGGTCTGGGCTGTTTCCCTCTCGACTATGAAGCTTATCCCCCACAGTCTCACTGCTGCGCTCTCACTTACCGGCATTCGGAGTTTGGCTGACGTCAGTAACCTTGTAGGGCCCATCGGCCATCCAGTAGCTCTACCTCCGGCAAGAAACACGCAACGCTGCACCTAAATGCATTTCGGGGAGAACCAGCTATCACGGAGTTTGATTGGCCTTTCACCCCTACCCACAGCTCATCCCCTCCATTTTCAACTGAAGTGGGTTCGGTCCTCCACGACGTCTTACCGTCGCTTCAACCTGGCCATGGGTAGATCACTCCGCTTCGGGTCTAGATCACGCCACTCACTCGCCCTATTCAGACTCGCTTTCGCTACGGCTTCCCCACACGGGTTAACCTCGCGACGTAACACTAACTCGCAGGCTCATTCTTCAAAAGGCACGCTGTCACAGCAACAAGGCTGCTCCAACGGTTTGTAGGCACACGGTTTCAGGTACTATTTCACTCCCCTCCCGGGGTACTTTTCACCTTTCCCTCACGGTACTTGTCCGCTATCGGTCATCAGGGAGTATTTAGGCTTACCAGGTGGTCCTGGCAGATTCGCACGGGATTTCTCGGGCCCCGTGCTACTTGGGATCCTCTCCAAGCGGCAGCATACATTCCGGTTACGGGGCTAACACCCTCTACGGCCTGGCTTTCAAACCAGTTCACCTATGCACCTGCACTCACTTCACCAGTCCGGCAGAACTGATACGGAAAGTCCCGCAACCCCAGTGATGCAACGCCCGCCGGCTATCACACACCACTGGTTTAGCCTCTTCCGCGTTCGCTCGCCACTACTAACGGAATCACTGTTGTTTTCTCTTCCTGCGGGTACTGAGATGTTTCACTTCCCCGCGTTCCCTCCACGCACCCTATGTGTTCAGATGCGGGTCACCCGGTCACTCGCGCGCCGGGCGGGGTTTCCCCATTCGGACATCCTGGGATCAACGCTCGGTTATCAACTCCCCCAGGCTTATCGCAGATTCCTACGTCCTTCTTCGGCTCCTGATGCCAAGGCATCCACCGTGTGCCCTTAAAAACTTGACCACAAAGATCAATAATTAATATCGCTATCGAGAAAACCACGGTTACCAGTACAAGACCGGTCACCAGGTTTTTCTGAAATTGCACTTAATAATTTTTAAGATGCTCGCGTCCACTATGTAGTTCTCAAACAACAACCCCGTCACACCCATCCACCAGACCAGGCACCCCGCAAGGGGAAACCCACAGCCCGGCATCCGGCATGCGCAGGAAAACCAGAAACAACAGATCCTGTTGCCTCAGGACCCAACAGTGTGCCAAACGATACCCACCGGGCAACCCGACCGGCCATGCTTTCCAACCCCCAGAAGGAGGCGTACTCACCAGCCGGACAGAACCCGGAAGAACCTATTTATTGATATTCCACCCTTGAGCACCCACCGGAGAACATATGTCTCCGACATGGGCATCTCCTGCAAAGCACACATCCAACACTGTGGAAGGACCTGCCACTTTGAGGTGCTCCTTAGAAAGGAGGTGATCCAGCCGCACCTTCCGGTACGGCTACCTTGTTACGACTTAGTCCCAATCGCCGGTCCCACCTTCGACGGCTCCCTCCCACAAGGGGTTAGGCCACCGGCTTCGGGTGTTACCAACTTTCGTGACTTGACGGGCGGTGTGTACAAGGCCCGGGAACGTATTCACCGCAGCGTTGCTGATCTGCGATTACTAGCGACTCCAACTTCATGAGGTCGAGTTGCAGACCTCAATCCGAACTGAGACCGGCTTTTTGGGATTAGCTCCACCTCACAGTATCGCAACCCTTTGTACCGGCCATTGTAGCATGCGTGAAGCCCAAGACATAAGGGGCATGATGATTTGACGTCGTCCCCACCTTCCTCCGAGTTGACCCCGGCAGTCTCCTATGAGTCCCCGCCATAACGCGCTGGCAACATAGAACGAGGGTTGCGCTCGTTGCGGGACTTAACCCAACATCTCACGACACGAGCTGACGACAACCATGCACCACCTGTAAACCGACCACAAGTGGGGGACCTGTTTCCAGGCCTTTCCGGTTCATGTCAAGCCTTGGTAAGGTTCTTCGCGTTGCATCGAATTAATCCGCATGCTCCGCCGCTTGTGCGGGCCCCCGTCAATTCCTTTGAGTTTTAGCCTTGCGGCCGTACTCCCCAGGCGGGGCACTTAATGCGTTAGCTACGGCGCGGAAAACGTGGAATGTCCCCCACACCTAGTGCCCAACGTTTACGGCATGGACTACCAGGGTATCTAATCCTGTTCGCTCCCCATGCTTTCGCTCCTCAGCGTCAGTTAATGCCCAGAGACCTGCCTTCGCCATCGGTGTTCCTCCTGATATCTGCGCATTTCACCGCTACACCAGGAATTCCAGTCTCCCCTACATCACTCTAGTCTGCCCGTACCCACTGCAGACCCGGGGTTGAGCCCCGGGCTTTCACAGCAGACGCGACAAACCGCCTACGAGCTCTTTACGCCCAATAATTCCGGATAACGCTTGCGCCCTACGTATTACCGCGGCTGCTGGCACGTAGTTAGCCGGCGCTTCTTCTGCAGGTACCGTCACTTTCGCTTCTTCCCTGCTGAAAGAGGTTTACAACCCGAAGGCCGTCATCCCTCACGCGGCGTCGCTGCATCAGGCTTCCGCCCATTGTGCAATATTCCCCACTGCTGCCTCCCGTAGGAGTCTGGGCCGTGTCTCAGTCCCAGTGTGGCCGGTCACCCTCTCAGGCCGGCTACCCGTCGTCGCCTTGGTGGGCCATTACCCCAACCAACAAGCTGATAGGCCGCGAGTCCATCCAAAACCGCATAAAGCTTTCCACCACCATGGCATGCGCCAGATGGTCGTATCCGGTATTAGACCCGGTTTCCCAGGCTTATCCCGAAGTTAAGGGCAGGTTACTCACGTGTTACTCACCCGTTCGCCACTAATCATTCTGTGCAAGCACAGAAGTCATCGTTCGACTTGCATGTGTTAAGCACGCCGCCAGCGTTCATCCTGAGCCAGGATCAAACTCTCCGTAAATGTGTTACAGACACACAACCGGAGCCAAGGAATATTGGCTGCACAGTCATGCACTAAATTCGAAACCAGCTAAAAAAGCTGCTCCAGCCCACGGGGTGGGCCGAACAGCCAGTTCAACCAATCAAAATAATTGGTATCAATAAACTTGGCACACTATTGAGTTCTCAAACAACAGGCGCATCCGGCCTACTCAGAAAAACCATTTCCGTTTCCGGCTGATTCTTTTTCTTTTCGCACCGCTGCGGTGTTTCATAATTCTATTTCATCGATCAGCTTTTAGCAAATCCGGAATATCTCCGAAATCTGCATGAAACAGAGTGATGATTCCACGCCAAACGAGAGCTTATTTTCTCAGCCAATGCCTCGAAGCAAGCCTCTGTGTCGGTTGGATTTTTGCCGCCATGCTCGGCGCTCCTGCTTCTCAGCGGAGCGTCCCGGCCGCGGCGACTCATTTATCTTTGCACACCTCCGGTGACCCATGCAAGCCGGGATCCCTGTGATCTCCTGCACTGCCCGCAACACGCCCAAGTACGGCAAAACGGCGGAAGGCCGGCCCCGTGGGACCGGCCTTCCGCCGACTGCAGTGGTTTAGTCCGTGACCACCACGGTGGCCAGGGTCCGCTTGCCGCGGCGCAGCAGCAGGTACTTGCCGTGCAGCAGCTGATCGGTGCCGATCACGGCGTCGATCTCGGTGACCTTGCGGTTATTCACGTACGCCCCGCCTTCGGTAATGGTGCGGCGCGCATCGGAGTTTGTCTTGGAAAGCTGCGTGGCTACCAGCAGGTCGATGATCCCCAGGCTGCCGGATCCTACTTCTGCACGGGGCAGTTCCGCTGTGGCGGCGGTGAGCGTGGCTTCGTCCAGGGACTCCAGCTCGCCCTGCCCGAAGAGCGCAGCAGAAGCGGCAATCACCTTGTCGGTCGCGCCGGTGCCGTGGACCAGCGAGGTCACGTCGTAGGCAAGGGCCCGCTGCGCCTCGCGCTTGTGCGGTGCTTCCTGCACGGAGCGCTCAAGTTCTGAGATTTCCTCCCGGGTGCGGAAGGTGAAGACCTTGAGGCGGTCGATCACATCGGCGTCGGCGGTGTTCAGCCAGAACTGGAACATGGCGTAAGGGCTGGTCATGGTGGGATCCAGCCAGATGGCGTTGCCCTCGCTCTTGCCGAACTTGGTGCCGTCCGAATTGGTAATGAGCGGCGTACCCAGGGCGTGGACGCCGGCGCCCTCCACCTTGCGCACCAGTTCGGTGCCGGACGTGAGGTTTCCCCACTGGTCGGAGCCGCCGGTCTGCAGCACACAGTCGTAATCGCGGAAGAGCTGGAGGTAGTCCATGCCCTGCAGCACCTGGTAGCTGAACTCGGCGTAGCTGATGCCTTCATCGGAGTTCAGGCGGGAGGCGACGATTTCCTTCTTGATCATGGTTCCGACCCTGAAGTGCTTGCCGATTTCCCGGAGGAAGTCCAGGGCGCTCATCGGAGCGGTCCAGTCCAGGTTGTTCACCATGCGGGCTGCGTTGTCGCCCTCAAAGCTGAGGAAGCGCTGGACCTGTCCCTGCAGGTAGCCAACCCATTCTGCGACCGTTTCCTTGGTATTCATGGTGCGTTCCGCCGTCGGGCGCGGATCTCCGACCAAACCGGTGGAGCCGCCGACGAGCGCAAGCGGACGGTGCCCGGCCAGCTGCAGGCGGCGCATAGTCAGCAGCTGGACCAGGTTGCCCAGGTGCAGGCTCGGCGCCGTGGGATCGAAGCCGCAGTAATACGTGACCGGGTCTCCGCTGAGGAGTTTTTCCAGTTCCGTCTCATCGGTGGAGAGCTTAATCAGCCCTCTCCACTTCAGTTCCTGCCAGATGTTGGCAAAGGTCGGATCGTTCTGCTGGGCAACTAGGCCCTCGGAGGTCTCGGTATTCTGTGGCACGCCTTCTAAATTATCAGGATTCGGTGCCGTCGATGCCCGCGGGGATGCCGTGCTCCGCTATAAGACGCAACCTCTGTGTGGGCCTGGTCATGGCAACGTACAGATCCCCCACCTTGCCGGCCGCTGCGGTCAGCAGTTCGGACGGCTCAAGGATGACGACGCCGTCGAACTCGAGTCCCTTTGCCTCGCGGGGCGAGATGACGACGATGTCCTGCGACAGTCCCCCGGCGCCCGTCCCGACACGGTTCCCGTACACGGCCGTAACAGCCCGGCGGACCTCGGTCAGCCGGTGTTCCTCCGTGATGACGGCCAGAAGGCCTCCCTCAATTGCTTCCAGGTCCTCCGGGAGTGTCTGCATCAGCCTGTCCACCAGGGTGCCCTCCGGCACGGTGTCCAGGAACGGCGCCCATTGGCCCTCACGCACGGCCTTGGGCGCCGACACCACCAGGCCGGCCGCATTGGCCATCCGAACCGCGGCTTCGGCGATCTGGGCCGGGGTACGGTAGTTGACCGTCAGTTCCTCCAGGGTCCAGCGCTCCCCCACAAACGGTTCCAGGGCCCGCTGCCAGGACGTTGCCCCGGCCGCGGAGGAAGTCTGGGCAATATCGCCGACCACGGTGAACGATTTCAGCGGGCAGCGGCGCATCAGCAGGCGCCACTGCATCGCGGAGAGTTCCTGCGCCTCGTCCACCACGACGTGCCCGAAGGCCCACGTACGGTCGACGGCGGCGCGGTCAGCAGCGGTGAGCCGCTGTTCCGTCGCCATGTTGTGGTTCGCCAGGTCTTCAGCGGAAAGGATGCCGTGCGCACCGGAGTCTTCAAGGAAGCCCTCGGTGTTCTCGATGGCACGCTCGGCGTTGGCGAGGTCCCGCTTCCGGGCCTCCTCCAGGGCGGCGCTGTCGCGGCCGGCGGAGGCGTCGAGGTCACCCAGCAGTTCCGCCGCCTCGTCGAGAAGGGGAATGTCGGCTTCGGTCCAGGGCGCGGAAGGGCTGCGCATCAGCAGCGCACGTTCGGCATCCGTGAGCTCGGGAGCGGCCATTTCCAGGTGCCCGGGCTTGCTGAACAGCTCGGTGATGAGCTTCTCCGGGGTGAGCGGCATCCAGCACAGGTTCAGGGCAACCCGCACGTCCCGGGCGCTGCGCACATCTTCAGCCAGGTAGGCCCGGTCAGTGCTGTTGCCTGCTCCGGCCGACTCTTCGAGGACTTCGGTCATCTGGTCGGTGAGCTCGCGCAGCAGGATCTTCACGAAGGTCACGCGGGCTTCGTTGTGGGGTTTGCCGGTGGCGCGCGCCCGGTCCCGGGCCCGTGCCACCTGCTTGGGCGTGAGAGTGATCATGGTGCCGTCAACGTTGAGGCGCCGCGGTTCGGCCAGGATGCGCTGGCGGTTCGCCACGGCCCGGGCGACGACGTCGGCCATCGACAGCCTGCCTTTGACCTCCGCTGCCGCTGCTGTGTCCTCGCCTGAGGCGGTGATACCGGGCATCAGCTGTCCGAGGCTGGCCATGACGACGCCGGTCTCGCCCAGGGACGGCAGTACGCGTTCGATGTACCGGATGAAGGCGTTGGACGGGCCGACGAGCAGGACGCCGGCAGACTTCAGCCGTTCGCGGTGCGTGTAGAGCAGGTAAGCAGCACGGTGCAGGGCGACGGCTGTCTTGCCGGTGCCCGGGCCGCCCTGCACGACCAGCGTGCCGGGCAGCGGAGCGCGGATGATCCGGTCCTGCTCGGCCTGGATGGTGCCGACGATGTCGGACATCTGGCCCGTGCGCTTGGAGTTCAGTGCCGCCAGGAGGGCGCCTTCGCCCTGGAGATTTTCGCCGTCCTCCAGCATGGAGTAATCCAGCACGTCGTCTTCAAGGCCTTCGACGTCACGCCCCTTGAGCATCAGGTGCCGGCGGCGCCGCACACCTTGTCGTTCAAAGGCCGTGGCCTGGTAGAAGGTGCCGGCTTCGGGGGCGCGCCAGTCGACCATCAGCCGCTGAAGATCGGCAGTGGAGAGGCCGATCCTGCCGATGTAGCGGGTCTCGCCGTCGTCGAGGTCCAGGCGTCCGAAAACCAGCCGGTCATCGACAGCATTCAACTGTGCGAGGCGGTCCTCGTACATGGTTGCGAAGGCATCGCGTTCAGACCGGTTCTGGTGCGAACCGGCGGAGTGGCTGCGGCGGACCTGGGCCAGCTGCTCGCTTTTTTCCTCGCGCAGTTCATCCAGGCGGTGGTACAGGCCGGCCACATATTGGCGCTCGTTTTCGAGCTCCTCATGGGCCGAAGACGTTTCAGGCATGTTCGCGTTCCCTCTCGCAAAGGCAGACCGTCAATCTTACCCCGCATCGGCACATTTTCCATGCCCTGTCCATAGAGCGGCCAGACGGCGCGCCGCCGGCACCCAAAAGACTAGTACGTGCGCAGGGAACGGACCTTGTAACCGGCCAGGTTTTCCCGCCCGCCAAGGCCGTCCAGTTCAAGTACGACGCCGATGCCGGCAACGCTGGAGCCGGCACGTTCGATGAGCCTGGCGGTGGCGCCCAGGGTACCGCCGGTCGCCAGCACATCGTCCAGGACCAGGACCCGGGAACCGTGCGGAATGTCGCCGATGTGCACTTCGAGGCTGTTGGTGCCGTACTCCATGGAGTACGCCTCGTTGTACGTCGGGCGCGGCAGTTTACCGGGCTTGCGGACGGTGATGACACCATGTCCGGAGGCGTAGGCTGCGGCAGCGGCCAGCAGGAATCCGCGGGCTTCGACGCCGGCCACGTAGTCGAAGGTTCCCTCGAAGTCGGCCAGCAGGGCGTCGACCATGCCCCGCAGTGCCGGCCCGTCAGCGAAGACCGGAGTCAGGTCGCGGAACGTCACCCCCGGCGTCGGGTAGTTCGGGACCACCGCGCAGAGGCGGTCAATGGTCTCGAGGATGGATTCGGCCGGTCTTGCTGAGCCGGCCAGGGGTGCTGAAGCTTCGTCTTTCACCCATCCACCTTACCGGGCCCCGGCCCCGGTTACCCTGCCCGGTGCCCGTCCGGGGCTGCGCTGCTGGTCACAGGGAAGCCGGTTCAGGCCGTCTTGGCGGTGGCGCCCGCCGGCCGCCGACGCGGCACAGCAGGACGGTATTTGGAGACCGTGGGTTCCCCGGTGAACCAGAAGCGCCACGGGTAGGCCTCTCCCCCGCCCTCACCGCTGACCCCTACCCTCGGACCGCGGGAGATCCGCGCAGGATCCACTGGTTGGGCAGGAAGTTCCAGCCGCAGCGGCGCGGCAAAAACGTCGGCCCCGTTCAGGGCCCGGTCAATGCCCAGGGCCTGCGCAAGCCGTGCGGGACCGCGGGCCAGGTCCAGGTCCGTCTTCGGTTCGTTGCGGCGCTTCCGGGCAATCCCGTGTCCCTCAACGATTTCCCCTGCCCGCAACAGCAGTCCGGTGGCCGTGCCTTCATCCCCGCAGACAACGTTGGCGCAGTAGTGCATGCCGTAGGTGAAGTAGACGTAGAGATGCCCGGCGGGACCAAACATGGTGGCGTTACGGGCGGATTGGCCGCGGAAGGCATGCGATCCCGGGTCCGCCTCCCCCAGATAGGCCTCGACTTCGGTGATCCGGACGGCCACGGCGCCGTCGTCGGCTTCATGATGCAGCACGGCTCCCAGGAGCCACGGAGCTGCCTCCGTGGCCGGAACGGCAAGGCGCGTGCGCGGGTCCGGGAGATTCATGCCTCGACCGTAGCAAGCGGGACCCCCGGGCCAAAAAACCGGCCGGTTTTCGGCTGCCGGACTCAGACCATTGATCGATAGAGAGCTTCAAGGGCGCGCAGCCGGTGCGAGTTCGGGTGCGGGGTTCCGCCTTCCAGACGGACCGCTGCGGAATCGAGCGCCAGATGCCAAGCGGCCATGAGGGCGGCGGCGTCCTGGGACGTACCGCCTTCGAGCCGCTGTGTGATGCGCAGCTTTCCAAAACCGTCCTCGTCAACGGCGGTGATTTCCGCGCCTTCGCCCATGCGCAGGTTGCCGCTGGAGCTCTCGAGAGCGGCACCCAGATCATCTGCGGGGGCGTCGTACCAGCGTTCGAAATAGATGGTCCGGCCTTCCGGTGTTTCTTCCAGGACACCCATGGTCGGGGAGATACGGAAGTCACGGCTGTAGGCATCGCGCAGGGACCGCCACTGCCCCGGGGGTTCCGGATCCGGGGCTCCGCCGGCGGCCACGGCCGCGAAGGCGTCGTGTATCCCCTCCCATCCGGCGCTTCCCTCGGCGAGGAAATCGGCGGTGTCGGTGCGTGAGCGGAACGTCAGGAGTGCACCGCCGTCGGACTCCAGGACCTGCCATTCCAGCACGGACTCTTCACCGAGTTCATCGTCCCAGGAGATCTGCAGGCTGGACCGGGGGGTCAGCTGCAGGACGGTGCCCGAGGCGGTTCCGTTGCCCATGTCGAGGGTGTATTCCTTGCCCAGCTCCCAGCCGGGCGTTACGGATCCCAGCCACTGTTCCACCTTGCGGGGGTTGGTGAGCACATCCCAAATGTGGGCAGTGGGATAGTCGAACTGCTTATCGAAGGCCACGGCCCAGCCGTCGGTGACCTTTTCGATCCGTCCCTGCGGAACGGCGGAGACATCATTCCCGGAATCACTGGACGGTGTTGCTGAGTCAGCCATGGCCGGCCTTCCGTAGACGCGGATTATCGCACTATCAACCCTAGGCTGGACGCGCTTGCTCTGGAAGGCCCGCCCCTACTGCGGGCTCATTGCGGACGGCCATGGCAGCAGCACCGGAAGCGCAACGCCGTCGGCGTCCGCATCAGCACGGAGGCTGCCCAGGCTGGGATGCCGTCCTGCCAGCCACGCGGCGATGTCGGTCGCCATTCCGTTGACCGCCACGGTGCGGGGCCCGTTGCCGATGGTCCGCGGGATGTGCCCGAGGGGCTGCAGCCTCAGGCGCAGGCCGTCAGGGACGCGGGCAGAAAGAAAGCCAAAAAGGTGGTCCGAGAATGCCGGAGGCCAGGCATCCGCGTCGACGCCGATGTCCAGGTCGCTGAGATGGATCACCAGTTCGCGCCACAGGGCTTCCGCTCCATCCCGCACGACGCCGCCGCGGTAGGAAATGGCGGCGCTCCAGCCGGCGTCGTCGAGGGCCGTGAAGCGCTCAATGGCCTGGCCGATTTCCCGGGCCAGGACCGCACGGTGCTCAGCGGCCGAGCGCAGGGCGCCGCGTTCGATGGCCTGGTTCCGGCCGTCCACGCCGCCGTCGTACAGTTCGACGGTTTCCCCGCGGGCAGCGAACTCGACCTGGCGGGCCATGGCTGTGCTCACCCCGGCGACATGGGCCAGGACATGCCCGCGGCTCCACCCCGGCAGGCGCGACGGCGCTGCTACCTGCTCGTCGGAGAGCGGGGGCAAATGCCGTGCAAGTTCTTGTGCTGCGGTGCTGATGGCGGCCAGCAGTTCGGCGTTGGTCTGCTCAGTCATGCGCCCAGCGTAGCGCCGGACCCGTCAGGATGCGCGTTCGTCCCAGTCACGGACGGAGGCTTGCGGGCGATCGGACTCCCTAACACCCCAGCGAACGAGGCAGGTCATAGTTTGACTGCATCCTTGCAGATGGGGAATGTGTGAATTAGATTACAGCCAGTGTGCGTTTGTTGAACATTTGTTCGCATAGCGCGCAGTAGCAATCTGGGGGCCGACCGGTGTCATCGACGACAGCCGGCTGCGTCCGCCAGCCTCACGGATGCAAAAGGAGCCCTACATGAAAAGACTCACCAAGTCACTGGCCATTGGAACCATTGGCCTCTTCGCGCTGTCCGGATGTGCTTCGGGGAGCGGCAGCGACTCCGGCGACGAGTTCCCGGCCCAGGACATCAGGCTCACGGTCCCCTGGGCGGCCGGCGGCTCCGGTGACCTGACTGCGCGCACCATCGCCCCGCTGCTTGAACGCGAGCTCGGCGTTGAAGTCATCGTGGAGAACCGGCCCGGCGCCAACGGTTCAGTCGCTTACAACTGGCTCAAGGACCAGAAGCCCGACGGATACAACCTCTCGATGATGGGTGTCGAGGTTGCCACCCTGCAGTTCCAGGACTACGACATCGACCCGGCCAATTACGAACCCATCGGCCAGGGACTTGCCGGACCCGGTGCCATCGCCGTCCCCGTGGACAGCCCTTTCGAAACCCTCGAAGACCTCATTGAAGCGGCCAAGGCCAGCCCGGGCGACATCACGTACTCAAGCCCCGGCGTCGGCTCGGTCTGGGACTCCCCCGCCCAGGGACTCCAGGAACTGGCCGGGATCACACTGACATCCGTACCGTTCGATGGCTCAGCCCCCGCTGTGGCCGCCGTGGCGGCCGGTGACGCGGACTTCTCCATCGACGCAATCGGCACGCAGAAGACCCAGGTCGACGCCGGCAAGCTGCGCTACCTGGCGATGCTCACGGACGAGCGCGACCCGAAGAACCCTGATGTCCCCACCGCCAAGGAATCGGGAATCGACCTGACCAATGCCTCCTGGGTTGGCATCATGGCCCCGGCAGGAACTCCCGCTGAGACGGTCCAGCGGCTCTCAGAGGCCATGGGCAAGGCTGTCGAGGATCCTGAGTACCGCACCGTTATCGAAAACTCCAACCTGGTTCCGACCTTCAAGGATTCTGAAGAGATGAAGTCGTTCCTGGAAGCTGAAGCAGACCGTTACGGCCCCTGGATCGCGCTGGCGCAAGGCAAGTAGGCCCCAGCATCCGGGGCACCGGGCCGCTCGCGGCCCGGTGCCCCGGATCCAGAAAAGGAACCCAAATATATGAGCAATCACGAATCTGCGGTCGAAGGCGATCCTGCCGAAACTGTGCAAAGCCAAGGCGACGGACTCCTTGACCCGGCTGTCCTGGTCACGGACAGGGCTCACCGTCTTCGGGAGCTGATCCCCGCGGGTGTCACCCTGGGCCTGGGCATTACCGTCCTGATTATGGCCCAGGACATCAACTCCGGCGTTCGGGTGGAACTTGGCCCGCCGTTCTGGCCCACCATGCTGGCTTGGTGCCTCATCGTCTGCGGAGCGCTCATGGCGGTGGTCAATGTGCTCCGGGGAGTCAGCAGCACCAATGTCCCGGACCCGATTACGTCCTGGGGTCTCGGCCGTCTGGCTGGAACCGCAGGGATCTTGGTGGGCTACCTCCTGCTCTGGAACGTCCTGCAGTTTTGGCTGGTCACTTTCGCTGCCACGACGGCGTTGACGTTCCTCTACGGCGGACGGGGCTGGAAGCCGCTGCTTATGTTCCCGGCCATTGTCGCGGCCATCCTCCATTTCCTCTTCGTCGTCGCATTGCGAGTGAACCTATGATTTCGATTGCCGCTTCCCCGGTTACAGACGGCATCATGACCGTCCTTCAGGTAGACACCCTCCTTTACATTGGGCTCGGCATCGCGGTAGGCATGCTGGTCGGCGCATTTCCGGGTGTCACCGCAACCATGGCGGTCGCCCTTGCCAGCGGCTTTACGCTGACCCTGGAACCGATCCAGGGCCTGGCAGTCCTGCTGACCATTTACGTTGCCGCCCAGTTCGGGGACAGGGTGCCGGCCATCCTGATCAATACTCCCGGCACGCCGGCCTCCATCTCAACGACCTTTGACGGCTACCCGCTGGCGCTTAAAGGCCAAGCGGGACTGGCCATGACGACGTCGGCGTTTGGATCAGCCTTCGGCATGATCGTCGGCATCATCATTCTGGCCGTCGCCGCAGTGCCGCTCTCGGAATTCGCCCGGCAGTTCGGTCCGCCCGAGATGTTCGCACTCGTCGTGTTCGGCCTGACCATGATGGTAGGTGTCTCCTCCGGACGCGTCATCAAGGGCCTGGCCGCCGGCGCGTTTGGCCTGCTGCTCGCCACCGTTGGCCGTGACCCGATCACCGGCGATGCACGCTTCACCATGAACATCCTGGAGCTCAACGGCGGCATCCCGTTCATCGCCGTCATCATCGGGTTCTTCGGTGTCGCTGAAGTGCTGAACCAGATCCTGACCAGGGCGCGGCAGGAGAGCCATGTGAAGCCCGTGACCCAGATGGGCCGCTGGATGCCGGGCAGAAAGCTCATGCGCCGGCTCCTGAAGCCCATGGGCATCGGTGCGGCTACCGGTTCAGTCGTAGGCCTGGTCCCCGCCGTCGGCGGCGACATTGCCGGCGTCATCGCCTGGGAAAATGCCAGGAAGGCTTCCAAGCATCCCGAAGAATTCGGAAAGGGCTCCCTGGAGGGCCTGACCGCAGGGGACACCTCCAGCACCGCGACGCTGGGCGGCAGCGTCACCACCACGATGGCTCTGGGCGTTCCCGGAGACTCCGTCATGGCGGTAATGATCGGCTCCATGATGATCTGGGGCATCCAGCCCGGGCCGGCGCTGTTCAGCACCCACCCGGATCTGGTCTCTTCATTGGTTACCATCATGCTGATCGCAACCATCCTGACGCTGGGCCTCAGCCTGGTGCGGATGCGCGGCATGGTGCGGCTGCTGGAGCTGCCGAGCCACTACCTTTGGGTGATCATCCTGATCTTCTGCATGGTTGGAACATATTCCATCAGCAACAGTGTCTTCGACGTGTTCATGATGATGATCTTCGGTCTGATTGGGCTCTTCATGCTGCGCTTCGGGTTCCCGGCCGGACCTGCAGTTCTTGGCCTCATCCTCGGGCCGCTGGCCGAAGCGAACCTGCGCCGGGCGCTGATTACCGACGGCTGGAACTCAGTCTTCACCAGCCCGATTGCCCTGCTGCTCCTTGCGATCTCCGCGGCCGCCCTGATCGTCCCGCCGCTGCGCCAGCGGGCCAAGCGCCGCCGGCTGGCAGCGGCGCGCGTTCCTGAGCAGACGCCGCTGCCTTAGGCAGGCGGTAAAGCCCCGGGCGGTTGTACCTGGCAGTTTGCCGAGTACATTCGTCCGGGGCCTTTTCGTTTAATCTGCGGCGCTCACTCTGGCCCGCCGGTGGGATACCGGTGCCGGATGTGCCGGTTTCCGGGATCGGCCTGCCAGAACTCGACTTCCCGCGGTGCCAGGGCGTAAAGCTGCCAGAGCGGGTTCTCCGAACCATCCGCACCGGGGCGTTCATCCCAGTCCCGGGCGGAGGCTTCGGCACTGAGCTGGACCACGTCTCCGGCCACCCGGATCTGGCGGCCCAGCGCATACCAGTAGAAGTTCATGGCGGCGCGGGGGTTCTGCTCAAGTTCTCGGCCCTTGCGCGAGGAGCGCGAAGTGGCGAAGTGCCAGCCGTCGTCGTCGATGTCCTTCAGGATGAGCATGCGGGAGGAGAGGTTCCCGGCGGCGTCCGCTGTGGCGAGGGAGAAGGCATGCGGCTGCGGCACTCCCGCAGCCAGGGCCTCCTCCAGCCAAAGACGGAACAGCTCCGCAGGATCCGCGGGAGCCGTGTCCGGGTCGAAGTCCGGCAGGGCCTCCGGGAAGTCGGGCAGGGCGCGCAGCATGCGCCGGAAGTTCGGGTTCAGCATGGCTCCACGCTAGTGCCCCGGCGTAAACGAAAGGGCAGTTACGGCTGGTTTGAGGGCTCAAACCAGCCGTAACTGCCCTTTCGAGGAGGAGGGTTAGGCGGAGAAGGCGCGGGCGGCGTCGAGCTGCTTCTTCAGCTCGGCCAGCTGCGCTTCGACGGCTGAGCGCGCTGTTCCGCCCTGTGCGCTGCGGCTGTCCAGGGAGCCCTCGGTCGAAAGCACGGTGCGGACCTCCGGGGTCAGGTGCTCCGAAATCCCGGCGTACTCCTCGTCGGTGAGGTCCCAGAGTTCGACGCCGCGGGATTCGGCCAGCTTCACGGCGGCACCGGAGAGCTCGTGCGCCTCCCGGAACGGCACACCCTGGCGGACCAGCCATTCGGCGATGTCGGTGGCCAGGGCGAAGCCCTGCGGCGCCAGGGACTGCATGCGTTCGGTGTTGAAGACCAGGGTCGCGATCATGCCGGAAACGGCCGGAAGCAGCAGCTCCAGCGTGTCCGTGGCGTCAAAGACCGGTTCCTTGTCTTCCTGCAGGTCCCGGTTGTACGCCAGCGGCAGTCCCTTCAGCGTGGCCAGCAGCCCGGTGAGGTCACCGATGAGGCGGCCGGCCTTGCCGCGCGCCAGCTCGGCGACGTCAGGGTTCTTCTTCTGCGGCATGATCGAGGAGCCGGTGGAGAAGGCGTCGTCGAGGGTCACGAAGGAGAATTCCTTGGTGGCCCAGAGGATGATCTCCTCGCTGATCCGGGACAGGTCGACGCCGATCATGGCGGCCACCCAGGCGTACTCGGCGTAGACGTCACGCGAGGCGGTTCCGTCGATCGAGTTCCAGGCGGCGGAGTCGAAGCCCAGGTCCGCGGCGACGGCGTTGGGGTCCAGTCCCAGCGAGGAACCGGCCAGTGCACCGGAGCCGTAAGGGGACACGGCGGCGCGCTTGTCCCAGTCGGCCAGGCGCTGCACGTCGCGCAGCAGGGCCCAGGCGTGGGCCAGCAGGTGGTGGCTCAGCAGGACCGGCTGGGCGTGCTGCAGGTGGGTGCGGCCGGGCATGGCCACACCCAGGTGCTTCTCGGCCTGTTCCACCAGCGAGTCGACGGTGGCCAGCACGCCGCCCGCGATAATCCGGGCGTGGTCGCGCAGGTACATCCTGCCCAGCGTGGCGATCTGGTCGTTGCGGGAGCGGCCGGCGCGGAGTTTTCCGCCCAGCTGGGCTCCGGCACGCTCGATCAGCCCGCGTTCCAGGGAGCCGTGCACGTCCTCGTCGGACTCGGCCGGGAGGTAGGCGCCGGAGCGCACATCGGCGTCGAGCTCATCCAGGGCCTTGAGCATCCCGGTGAGTTCGTCGCCGGTCAGCAGCCCGGCCTTGTGCAGGACCCGGGCGTGCGCCCGGGAGCCTGCAATGTCATACCCGGCAAGCCGCCAGTCGAAGTGGGTGGACTTGCTCAGGGCTGCCAGCGCGTCGGCCGGACCGCCGGCGAAGCGGCCTCCCCACAGCGCACCCTGGACCGTTGATCCGGGGCCGGCGGCTCCGGGCTGCGCGGCCACTGATTCGATTGACGGCTTGCCGTTATTCATGTGTTTACTTTCCTTCGGACAGCCGCAGGTCGCGGCCGGAGGCAACCTTGGAGGACATGCCGAACAGTTCGATGAACCCGCGGGCCATGGACTGGTCGAACGTGTCACCGGTGTCGTACGTGGCGAGGTTGAAGTCGTACAGCGAGGACTCCGAGCGGCGGCCGGTCACGGTCGCGCGGCCTGCGTGCAGGTCCATGCGGATGTCGCCGGAGACGTACTTCTGGGTGTCCCCGATGAAGGCGTCCAGGGAGTTCTTCAGCGGGGAGAACCACTGGCCGTCGTAGACCAGTTCGGTCCAGCGCTGGCCAACGGTCTTCTTGAAGCGGGCCTGCTCGCGCTCGACCGTGACGTTTTCAAGCTCGCGGTGCGCGGCCATCAGGGCCATGGCGCCGGGAGCTTCGTAGATTTCACGGCTCTTGATGCCCACGAGGCGGTCTTCGACAATGTCGATCCGGCCGATGCCCTGGGCGCCGGCGCGGCGGTTCATTTCCTCGATGGCCTGCAGCGGGGTGACGGGCTTGCCGTCGATCGCTACGGGAACGCCTTCCTTGAAGGTGATGACAACTTCGTCAGCGGCGATGCCGGAGGCCGGGTCGGAGGTGTATTCGTACACGTCCGGGGTGGGGCCGTTCCAGATGTCTTCCAGGAAGCCGGTTTCCACGGCGCGTCCCCAGACGTTGGCGTCAATGGAGAACGGGTTCTTCTTGGTGGTGACGATGGGCAGGTTCTTCTCCTCGGCGAAGGCAATGGCCTTGTCGCGGGTCAGGGCCAGGTCGCGGACCGGAGCGATGCACTTGAGGTCCGGGCCCAGGGTCTGGATGCCGACCTCGAAGCGGACCTGGTCGTTGCCCTTACCGGTGCAGCCGTGCGAGACGGTGGTGGCGCCGAATTCGCGGGCAGCAGCAACCAGGTGCTTGACGATTACCGGGCGGGAAAGCGCGGAAACCAGCGGGTAGGAATCCATGTACAGGGCGTTGGCCTGCAGCGCCGGCATGCAGTATTCCGCAGCAAACTCGTCGCGGGCATCAGCCACGTAGGCTTCGACGGCGCCGCAGTCGAGGGCACGCTGGCGGATGGTTTCAAGGGATTCCCCGCCCTGTCCGACGTCGACCGCCACGGCGATGACCTCGGCGCCGGTTGCCTCGGCAATCCAGCCGATGGCTACAGACGTATCCAGGCCACCGGAGTAGGCCAGAACAATACGTTCGCTCACGAATGTGCTCCTCTTTGCGTTGAGTGCAGCGCGGTGCGCTGCGGTTGTTTGTAAAAGTGGGGGGAAGCTGCGTGGCCGGGAAGGAAACCCTGCGGATTCAGCTTCTACAGTATTCGATTGTCGGGTGCCTGGCCGCTGGCCGTAGCCTCGTCCGCGATGGAGAGGAAACGCGCTGCGAGTTCGGCGCCGCCGTCGGGCTCCCGGGTTACCAGCAGCACAGTGTCGTCGCCGGCCACGGTTCCCAGGATGGACGGGATCACCGAGTGGTCGATCGCCAGTGCCAGGAAGTTCGCCGCTCCCGGCGGGGTCCGCAGCACCACGACGTTCCCGGACGCCTCGGCGGTGACCAGCAGTTCGCCGCAGAGCCGGGCCAGCCGCGCGTCGAGCACTTCCTGGGAGACTCCGGACTGCGGGCGGCGTTCCCCGCCCTCGGACGGAACGGCGTAGACCAGCACGCCGTCCTTGCCGCGCATGCGCACGGCACCGAGCTCGACCAGGTCGCGCGACAGCGTCGCCTGGTTGACCTGCACGCCGTCGTCGGCCAGCAGAGACGCCAGCTCGGCCTGGGAACGCACCGACAAGCCGGTCAGCAGCGTCCGGATCCGTGCCTGGCGGGCCGTCTTGGTGGTGGGCATGGTCATACGGCTGCCTCCGGGATTCCGGTCAGGCCGGAGGCGGCCATCAGCCACACCATGAGGGCCTTCTGCGCGTGCAGCCGGTTCTCTGCCTCGTCCCAGACCAGGGACTGCGGCCCGTCGATGACGTCCGCGGAGATTTCGTAGCCGCGGTAGGCCGGCAGGCAGTGCAGCACGACGGCGTCTTCCGCGGCCTGTGCCATGGCGGCCGAGTCCACGGCGTAGTCGCGGAAGAGTTCCTGCCGGGCAGCCTTCTCGTCTTCCTGGCCCATGGACACCCAGGTGTCCGTGGCGACGACGTCGGCACCCGCGAGGGCTTCCGCGGCATCGGTGGTGATCATCACCGAACCACCGGTCTCCGCGGCGCGGGCCGCAGCGGCGTCGACAATCTCCGGGGCGGGCAGGTAGCCCACCGGACCGGCAACGCGCACGTGCATGCCGGCGGTGACGCCGGCCAGCAGGTAGGAGTTGGCCATGTTGTTGGCGCAGTCCCCCAGGTAGGTCAGGGTGAGGCCCGCGAGGGATCCCTTGTGTTCGCGGATCGTCATCAGGTCTGCGAGCAGCTGGCAGGGATGGTAGTCATCCGACAGCGCGTTGATCACCGGCACGGAGGAGTTCGCGGCCATTTCCTCCAGCCCCGACTGGGCATAAGTGCGCCAGACAATCGTGGCGACCATGCGTTCCATGACCTTGGCCGTGTCCGCGATGGACTCCTTATGGCCCAGCTGGGATTCACCGGCTCCGATGATCAGCGGCACGCCGCCGAGGTCCGCGATGCCGGCCGCGAAGGAGATCCGGGTCCGGGTGGAGGTCTTGTCGAAGACCACCGCGACGGTCTGCCGGCCGGAGCCTTCCCCGGCGTAGGGCTGGTATTTCCAGCGGTCCTTCTTCAGGGCATCTGCGAGGTCCAGGACCTCGGCCTGCTCGGCCGGGGTGAGGTCGGTGTCAACGAGGAAGTGGCGGGTCATGGCTGTCCGATCGTCGTGGCCGCGGCGGCCTGCAGAATGGCGGGAAGCGCGTCGATGAAGCTCTGCGCCTGGTCGGTGGTGAGGATCAGCGGCGGGGCCAGGCGCAGGGTGGCCGGTCCGGTGGCGTTGATGATGAAACCGGCGTCCAGGGCTGCGGCAACGGCTGCCGGAGCGATCTCCTGCTCCAGGTCGATGCCGATCAGCAGTCCGCGGCCGCGGACCGAGCTGACACCGGGCACCTTGGCCACTCCGGTACGAAGGTACTCCCCCGTGGTGTTGACCCCGGCCAGGAGGTTCCCTGACCCAATCTCCGTGAGCGTCGCCAGGCCCGCGGCCGTAGCGATCGGGTTCCCGCCGAAGGTGGTTCCGTGCTGGCCCGGGGCGAGCAGGCCGGAGACCTCGGGGCCAAAGGTGATCAGCCCGCCGATCGGGAAGCCGCTGCCCAGGCCCTTGGCGACCGTCATCGCATCCGGCAGGACACCTTCGGAAGCGAACCAGGTCCCGGTACGGCCGATGCCTGTCTGCACTTCGTCGAACACCAGCAGCGCACCGGCGTCGCGGGTGATCTCACGTGCCGCCTGAAGGTAGCCCGCCGGCGGTACCTGGACTCCGGCTTCGCCCTGGATCGGTTCGATGAACACCGCGGCAACCGTGCCGTCCACTGCGGCGCGCAGCGCCTCCACGTCACCGTAGGGGACGTGTGCGACGCCGGACGGCAGCGGTTCGAACGGCTCCCGGTACGCGGGCTTCGCCGTCAGGGCCAGCGCTCCCATGGTCCGGCCGTGGAAAGCATGGTCCATGGCCAGGATCCGGGTCCGCTCGCCGGTGGAGTTCCGCCGGGCAAGCTTGAATGCAGCTTCGATGGCTTCGGTGCCGGAGTTGGTGAAGAAGACTTTCGAGCCCGCGGGTGCCTGCGCCAGCTCAAGCAGCTTCTCGGCGAGGGCGATCTGCGGAGGGCTGGTAAAGAAGTTGGAGATGTGCCCCAGCGTGTTCAGCTGGGCAGTGACGGCCGAGACGACGGACGGATGGGCGTGGCCCAGCGCGTTGACGGCGATCCCGCCGAGCAGGTCAAGGTAGGGCTTGCCGTCGGCGTCCCAGACCGTGCAGCTCTCGCCGCGTACCAGCACGCGCTGCGGGGTGCCGAAGACACCCATCAGGGAGTCGGAGTAGCGGGCCAGCCACTCGCTGCCGGTACCCGAGGCATCCACCAGCTGCGGCACTGCCGGGGCAGCGGGAACGTTGGGGATGCTCATGCGTTCTCTCCGTCCGGAACGATCTGGGTGCCGATGCCGGCGGTGGTGAAGACTTCCAGCAGCATCGAATGCGCCATCCGGCCGTCCACGACGGCGGCACGGTCCACGCCGCCGTCGACGGCTGCCAGGCAGGCCTCCATCTTCGGGATCATGCCCGATTCCAGGGACGGCAGCATCTGGCGCAGTTCCGCGGCGGTCAGGGCAGAAATCAGGGAAGACTTATCCGGCCAGTTGGCGTAGAGACCCTCGACGTCGGTGAGCACCACCAGGCGGGAGGCTTCCAGCGCGACGGCCAGGGCGGCGGCCGCGGTGTCGGCGTTGACGTTGAGCACCTGCCCGGTGGGGTTGCCATCGGCGCCGATTTCCGGGGCGACCGTGGAGATGACCGGAATCCGCCCGGCTTCGATGAGGTCCAGGATGGCGCCGGGGTTCACGCCGACGACTTCGCCGACGAGGCCCAGGTCCACTTCTTCGCCGTCAATGACGGTTCCGGTGCGGATGGCCTGCAGCAGTCCGCCGTCTTCGCCGGAGAGTCCAACGGCGTAGGGTCCGTGGGAGTTGACCAGGCCCACGAGTTCACGGCCGACCTGCCCGGTGAGCACCATGCGCACGGCATCCATGGCTTCGGGGGTGGTGACCCGGAGTCCGCCCTTGAACTCGGATTCAATGCCGAGCCGGTCCAGCAGGGCGCTGATCTGCGGCCCGCCGCCGTGCACCACGACGGGGTGCACGCCCACGTGGTGCAGGAAGACGATGTCCTCGGCGAAGGCCTGCCGCAGTTCGTCGTTGATCATGGCGTTGCCGCCGTACTTGATCACAATCGTGCTGCCGGCGAAGCGCTGGATCCAGGGCAGCGCTTCAATCAGCGTGGCGGCCTTGTCCTGGGCGGCCAGCTGTTCGCGGACTTCTGTTGGAGTGCTCATGGTGATCCCGTTCAGCTGCTGTACGCCGAGTTTTCGTGGACGTAGTCGGTGGTCAGGTCGTTGGTCCAGATGGTCGCGGATTCGCTGCCCGCAGCCAGGTCGATTTCCACACTGACCGCGCGGCCGGTCAGGTCAACGCCCTCCCGCGGGTCGCCGATGCCGCCGTTCCGGCAGACCTGCACCCCGTTGATGGTGACGTTGATCTGGTCCGGCTCGAACGCGGCGTCGGTGGTACCGACGGCGGAGAGCACCCGGCCCCAGTTCGGATCGTTGCCAAAGATGGCGGTCTTGAAGAGGTTCGACCGTGCGACGGCGCGGGATGCGGCTTCTGCGTCGGCCACCGTGGCGGCGTTGATGGTGGTGATGGCGATGTCGTGGCTGGCGCCTTCGGCGTCGGTGATCAGCTGCTGGGCCAGCGAGTGGCACACCTCGGTAAGTCCCCGGGTGAACTCCTCCGTGTCCGGAACAGTGCCGGAAGCGCCGGAGGCCATCAGGATCACGGTGTCGTTCGTGGACATGCAGCCGTCTGAGTCGGTGCGGTCGAACGTCACGGCGGTGGCGGCGCGCAGTGCCTGGTCCAGGGCAGCGGCGTCGAGGGCGGCGTCGGTAGTCAGCACCACCAGCATGGTGGCCAGGCCCGGAGCCAGCATGCCGGCGCCCTTGGCCATGCCGCCGATGCTGTAGCCGCTGCCTTCAAAGACGGCCTGCTTGGAGACCGTGTCCGTGGTCATGATGGCCTCGGCCGCCAGGGCACCGCCGTCGGAGGCCAGGGCCTGGGCCGCTGCTTCCGCGCCGGGCAGCAGCTTATCCATGGGCAGCTGCTCGCCGATCAGGCCGGTGGAGCAGACCAGGACGTCATTGGCGGAAACGCCCAGCAGGTCCGCGACCTTTTCGGCCGTGGCGTGGGTGTTCTGGAAGCCCTGGGGACCGGTGCAGGCGTTGGCGCCGCCGGAGTTCAGGAACACGGCGTCGGCCCGTCCGTCGGAGATGGCCTGCCGTGACCAGTGCACGGGAGCTGCGGCAACCCGGTTGCGGGTGAAGACAGCTGCAGCGGACTTGACCGGGCCGTCGTTGACCACCAGGGCGACGTCGCGGCCGCCGGAGGCCTTTAGGCCCGCGGTGACGCCGGCGGCGCGGAACCCTGCCGGTGCGGTGATGCCGGTGGCGGTGCTGCTGGACAGTTCGGCGGTCATTACGGTGCGACTCCCTGCTGGGTGAGCCCGGCGCCTTCCGGCAGGCCGAGTGCGATGTTCATGGACTGGATGGCTCCGCCGGCGGTGCCCTTGGTGAGGTTGTCGATCACGGCGGAGACGATCACCCGGCCCGCGTGCGGATCGAAGGCGAGCTGCAGGGCGGCGTAGTTTGAGCCGACCACCATCTTGGTGGCGGGCCACTGGCCTTCGGGCAGCACCCGGACAAAGGACTCCTCGCCGTAGGCCCTTTCCCAGGCGTTCCGCAGGGCGGCGGCGTCGACGCCGGGCCGGACCTTCGCCGTAGCGGTGGTGAGGATGCCTCGGGCCATGGGCGCCAGCGTCGGGGTGAAGGAAATGGAGACCTGCTCCCCCGCTGCGGCGGAGAGGCCCTGTTCGATTTCCGGGGTGTGCCGGTGCCCGCCGCCTACGCCGTAGGGGCTCATGCCGCCCATGACCTCGGAGCCGAGCAGATGCGGCTTAGCGGCCTTGCCCGCCCCGGAGGTGCCGGACGCGGCGACGATGACGACGTCGTCGGGCTCCAGCAGGCCGGCCGCGAAGCCGGGGGTGAGCGCCAGAAGCGAGGACGTGGGGTAGCAGCCGGGAACGGCAATGCGCTTGGCGCCGCGGAGCAGTTCGCGGTGTCCGGGCAGTTCGGGCAGGCCGTAGGGCCAGGAGCCGGCGTGCGGGGAGCCGTAGAACTTCTCCCAGGCGGCGGGATCGGTGAGCCTGTGGTCGGCGCCGGCGTCGATTACCAGGGTGTCGTCGGGCAGCTGCGCAGCGATTTCTGCACTGGCGCCGTGCGGCAGTGCCAGGAAAACGACGTCGTGGCCGGTCAGGTTTTCTACCGTGGTGTCCACCAGGACGCGGTCGGCCAGCGCGTGCAGGTGCGGCTGGAGTTCCCCGAGGCGGGACCCCGCGTTGCTGTGGGCGGTGATGGCACCAATTTCGACGTTGGGGTGGCCGGCGAGCAGGCGCAGGACCTCTCCCCCGGCGTAGCCACTGGCTCCTGATACGGCAACGGAAATCGTCATGGCATCCACCCTACAGCAGTTTTATGCATCAGGCTTCATAATTATGCATTGTGACTTCCGGGGCGTCCCCAGAGGCGCCCGGCCCGGAGCGGGCCTACGATGGTCCTCAATCCCGGCAACTTCACGGAAGAGGCAATCCCATGCACAAAGCCATTGTCGTCCCCTCACCCGGCGGACCGGAAATCCTGCGTTACGAAGACGTGGATCTGCCTGTCCCCGGTCCCAATGAAATCCTGGTGAAGGTTGCAGCTGCCGGGGTGAACTTCATTGACACCTACCAGCGCAGCGGCGTGTACCCCATGAAGTACCCGTTCATTCCTGGTTCTGAGGCGGCGGGCACCGTAGTCCAGGCCGGTCTTGACGTCGCCTCGTTCCGGGACGGGGACCGGGTGGCCACCGCCGAGGGAGGCGGAGCCTACGCCGAATACATGCTGCTCGATGCTGCCAAGGCGCTTCCCGTGCCGCACGGGGTTTCCAGCGAGGTGGCTGCCGCCCTGCCGCTGCAGGGCATCACAGCGCATTACCTCTGCAACTCCACCTATCCGGTGCAGTCCGGGGAAACAGTCCTGACGCATGCGGGTGCCGGCGGCGTCGGCCTGCTGCTTACCCAGCTGCTGAAGGCCAAAGGCGCCACCGTCATCACCACTGTTTCGACCGATGACAAAGCGGAACTCGCTGCCGGCGCGGGAGCGGACCATGTGCTGCGGTACGACGGCTTCGCCGACCGGGTCCGCGAGCTGACGGACGGGCGCGGCGTGGATGTGGTGTTCGACGGCGTCGGGAAGACCACGTTCGACGGTTCCCTGTCCAGCCTGAGGCCGCGCGGCATGATGGTGCTGTTCGGCGGGGCGTCGGGCCAGGTGCCGCCGTTCGATATCCAGCGGCTGAACGCCCTGGGGTCGCTGTACCTGACGCGGCCGACCATAAGGGATTACCTCCTCAGCGCCGAAGAGCGCCAGTGGCGTGCGCGTGAGCTGTTCGAAATGGTGGAGGCCGGAACCCTGGACGTACGGATCGGGGCCACCTATCCCCTTGCCGACGCCGCGAAGGCGCATGAGGACCTTGAGGGCCGTAAGACCACCGGCAAGGTGCTGCTGGTTCCGTAGGGATTGGGCTCAGGCGGTTTGTTAGCTGCCAGCCCCCTGGCGCTGATTCGGATTTCTGCTGCCGGTTTCGACTTCTGCTGACGGCTGGAACCGGCAGCAGAAACGCAAACCGGTCGAATGCTCAAAACAGCGACGGCAGACGGTTGCCATCCAAGCCAAGCCCCCATATTGTTTATCAATAATATTGATAATCGATATGGGGGAATAATGGCCAGCCTGACGCACACCGGAAAACCGAAGACCGTCCAGTTCGCGATGATCTCTGTCTGGCTCGTTGCCGGACTCGCAGTACTCGGGAGTGCTGTTGAGTCATTCGTTACGCTCTCCGGCCGGACTCCCCTGGCGTTCGGGGGTGCCGATCCCCGGGTCCAGCTCATCTCACTCCCCCAAATCAATCAGGCGCAGCTTCGCGAGGGTGCAGTCGGCTATCTGGTCGATATTCCGCTCTGGCTGCGTGCCTTGTGTGCGGCTCCCGCCCTGCTCTACGTGGCCCTCGCGCTGGTCGCGGCAGTTCTCTTGACAAGAATCCTGCGGGAAATCTCTGCTGGACGCCCGTTTGCAGCACCCGTGCGGAAAAACATGATGGCCCTTAGCCTCATCCTTATCGGTGCAGGGCTTCTTTACGGAACTCTCGACGCCGCCGCCGGCCGGGCCGTGTTCGAGGTAGCGAGCGACTTCCGCACCGAAGATTTCCCCCTCGGCGCAGACTACGCCGTGATCAGCACCGACGCTCCCCGGTGGCCGTACTTCATGATCACGAGCGGCGTCGTTGGACTGGCACTTTCCAGCGCTTTCAAAGCCGGCGGCAGACTGCAGGAAGAGAACGACGGACTTGTCTGAGACGCAGACCCCATCCGATCCCGCGCCAGACAGCGAACACAGGGTCGTATGCCATTTGGACCGCGTACTGCTCCAGCGGGGAATGACCCTGACTGAACTTTCCAGGCTCACCGGCATAACCATGGCAAACCTGTCCATCCTTAAAACCAACAAGGCCAAGGCGGTTCGTTTCACCACCCTGACAGCAGTCTGCGATGCCCTCGAAACCACGCCGGGTGAACTCTTCAGCATCGGCTCCCGGAATTGAAACACAGCGGGTGTCCCAAAGCGGAGCGGATGAGAGCTCCCGAACAGCGGGTTCCGTAGGATTGTGCGAGACTCGGCGTCGTGATGAGCACTAGAACCACGGATCGGGTCGCGATGCTCGACGCCGCGACAATCGCGCTGGCCGTCGGCGGGGTCCTGCTCGGCAACCTCATCGGCCTCCCGCCGGACGCCCAGTTCGCCCAGCTGGTGCTGATCGTTTTCGGACTGAACACGGTCATCCTGGTTCTCCGGGACCGCCGTGCCGCCGGCAGGCAGGACAAGGCTCGAACCCTTCAGCCCTCGCGCGGGCGCATGGCAGCCGCCTGCGGGTTCATGGCCTTTATCGTGGCCATAGCTGTTTACGCCGGCCTAACTCCGGGGCACGGTTGGATCGCAACCGGGCTTGTGCTCATCGGCTCGGGGGCAAGCATCCAGTTCCTGGTGGAGGACAGGAAGCTGCCCCGCTAGCCCTGCCCAAGACGCACCGGACGGAGCTGCAGTTTGTGCACCATTTCGCTGCAATCGGGGCGTGCAGCATGTCCGAACGTGCAGGGCTTCCCGCAGGTCTCCCCTCCCCCCCCCCCCAAAAAAATGACAACCGGCTCGCCGCATGCCGGGCCACGGAGCCGCGCATGGCTGGCCACCTGCCGGAACCCCAGCAACTCGGAACGAAACCGATTTCGCTGGGAATCCCAACCCGGGTCAGGCACAATCACGGCGAAGTGTCCGTCGCACCTTGCAGGAGGAATCATGCCGGAAAGCCCCCAGGATCTGCTGGTGCAGCGAATCCGCGAGACCCTGCAGACGCAGCGCTCGGTCCGGGAGAAACGCATGTTCGGGGGCGTGGCTTTTATGGTGGACGGGGGTCTGGCGGTCTCGGCAGGCCAGGACGGAGACCTGTTGGTCCGGGTCGACCCTGCGGAGTACGAAGACCTGCTGGCCAAAGGCGGACAGCCGGCCTTCATGGGCAGCGGCAGGCCGATGGGCCAAGGGTGGCTGAACGTACCCGCCGTCGAGGTTGACGACGACAAGGCCCTGGCCTGGTGGATCGCCGTCGGACTCACGTCAGAACGCACCTAGGGGCGGCACGCTGTCCCTCCCCGACACAACAGAACGCCCCGCCGGAAGTCCGGCGGGGCGTTCTGTTCACGATGAAATTACCGCTGCACGGCACCAAAACGCTCGGCGGCCAGCGCGACGGCGGCGGCCCGGGATTCCGAGGCTTCGTCGGCGGTCAGCGTCCGGTCCGGAGCGCGGAAGCGCAGCGCGAAGGCCAGGGACTTGCGCTCCGGCTCGATGCCCTTGCCGGTGTAGACGTCGAACAGAACGATGTTTTCCAGCAGGTCCCCGGCGCCTTCGCGCAGGGTTTCCAGCACGGACTCGGCCGGGATGTCTTCACCCACGATCAGCGCCACATCCTGCGTGGTGGCCGGGTAGGTGGAGATTTCCTTCGCCACGATCACGTCCGGAGCAGCGTCGAACAGGGCATCGGCGTCGAGCTCCAGTGCCACGGTGCGGGCCGGCATATCCCGGGCTGCGAGCAGCTTCGGGTGTAGTTCGCCGGCGTAACCAACGGTTTCGCCGCTGCGAAGCGAGATCTTCGCGGTGCGTCCCGGGTGGAAGGCTTGGTGTTCGCCCTGGCTGATCACCAGTTCGACGCCGAGCACGTCACCCATGAGCCGGGCGGTGTCGACGGCGTCGGCCCAGTCCCAGGTACGCGGAGTATGGCCGGCGCCGGCCGGTGACTCGTGGCCGGTGAACAGCACGCCGATGTGCAGCGGCTGGTCGGGGATGCCGTTGTACAGCCCGTCCAGCACGTCGTCGGAGGGCTTGATGCCCAGCGGCGGAATCGTCTCGGTGCCGTTCTGCTCTCCGGGCAGGAAGACCAGTGCCGATTCGAAGAGCGCCAGGTCGCGGAAGCCGCGCGAGAGGTTCCGCTTGGCGACGTCGAACAGGCCCGGCAGCACCGAGGTGCGCAGGTAGCCGAACTCGGCGGACAGCGGGTTGGCCAGCTTCACGGCCGGGCGCTGCTCGCCGGCAACCGGCGTGCCGAACGTGTTGTTGTCCGCTTCAGTAACGAACGGGTAGGACAGCACTTCGGTAAGTCCCGACGCCGCGAGGGACTGCAGGAGCCGGCGGCGCTGCTGCTGGACACGGGTGAGGCCACGGCCGGGAGGAGCTACAGGCAGGGTGGAGGGAATCTTCTCGTACCCCACCAGCCGGATGATTTCCTCAGTGAGGTCCTCACGTGTCTCCAGGTCGGTCCGCCAGCTCGGAGGAACCACCCGGAAGCCGCCGTCGGCCTTTTCCACGTAGGCGCCCAGATCGGTGAGCGTCCCGGTGATCTGATCCTCGGTGAAGTCCAGGCCGATCAGCTTGGCCGGGAAGTCCGCGGGCAGGAAGATGCTGCGGGTCTCCGGCGCGGTGCCGGCGTCGGTGATGGATTCATCGGCGGTGCCGCCGGCCAGTTCCACCAGGAGGTCGACGGCGCGCTGGGCGGCAATGTCGGCAACGTACCAGTCCACGCCGCGCTCGAAGCGCTTGGACGCTTCGGAGGGCAGCTTGTGGCGGCGGCGGGAGCGCCCGATGGACACTTCTTCGAAGTGGGCAGCCTCGATCAGCACGTTCTGCGTGGCGTCGGAGACCTCGGTGGTGGCTCCGCCCATCACGCCGGCGATGCCGATGGCACCGGACCCATCCGTGATCAGCAGATCTTCGGGATCCAGGGTGCGGACCTTCTCATCCAGGGTCTTCAGCGTCTCGCCCGGGTTGGCGCGGCGGACGACGATTTCGCCGGTGAGCTTGTCCAGGTCGTAGAAGTGCAGCGGCTGGCCCAGCTCGAGCATCACGTAGTTGGAAATATCCACCACCAGCGAGATGGACCGCATGCCTGCCAGGCGCAGGCGCGCGGACATCCACGGCGGCGTCGGCCGGGAGGGATCAACGCCGCGGACGGTGCGGGCCACGAAGCGGTCACAGCCGGCCTTGCCGTAGATCGGAGCTTCGTCGGCCAGGCGCACCGGGAACCCGGCGCCGTCGGCTTCCGGAACCTCCACCGTGGCGGCAGGATCGGTGAACTTGGTGCCGGTCGCGTGGGCGTACTCGCGGGCAGCGCCGCGGATCGAGAAGACGTAGCCGCGGTCGGGGGTGACGTTGATTTCCGCGGCCTGGTCGTAGAGACCCAGCAGCTCCATCGCGTCGGTGCCGACCTCGGGATCGAGTCCCAGGGTGGAGAGCACCAGGATGCCGTCGTGGTCCTCGCCAATACCGAGTTCACGCACGGAGGCGATCATGCCGGCGGAAACGTGGCCGTAGGTCTTGCGCGGGCTGATCCGGAAGTCACCGGGCAGCACGGCGCCGGGCAGGGTGACAACAACCTTGTCCCCCACCTCGAAGTTGTGCGCACCGCAGACAATGCCCTGCACGCCGGACGGGTCGATCCCGTCACCGGTGAGCGTCTGCTCGGCGCCCTCGGGCACCACGCGGACGGTGCACCAGTTGATGGTCTTGCCGTTCTTCTGCGGTTCGGGCTCCTTGGAAAGCACCTGGCCCACCACGATCGGCCCCTGCAGCTCGTCGGTGGGACGGTGGACGTCCTCTTCCTCCAGGCCAACCTTGACCAGCTCTGCCATGACGTCTTCGGCGGTTGCGTCCGCCGGAACCTGGGCATACTCGCGCAGCCAGGAAAGTGGGATTCTCACTTAGATCTCCATCCCGAAGTGTTCGCTGAAACGTACGTCGCCTTCGATCATGTCCCGCATATCCGATACTTCATTGCGGAACATCAGGGCACGTTCAATGCCCATGCCAAAGGCAAAACCTGAATAGACCTCGGGGTCGATTCCCGCGGCGCGCAGCACGTTGGGGTTGACCATGCCGCAGCCGCCCCACTCGATCCAGCGCGGACCGCCCTTGGCTCCGGGGTGCCAGATGTCCAGCTCGGCGCTCGGCTCGGTGAACGGGAAGTAGTTCGGGCGCAGGCGCACCTTCGCTTCATCGCCGAAGAGCACGCGGGTGAAGTGCTCCAGGGTGCCGACCAGGTCTGCCATCGTCAGACCCTTGTCGATGGCCAGGCCTTCGAACTGGTGGAACACGGGGGTGTGTGTAGCGTCGAGCTCGTCGGTGCGGAACACCTTGCCCGGGCAGAGCACGTAGATCGGCAGCTCGCGCTCGAGCATGGAACGGACCTGCACCGGGGAGGTGTGCGTGCGCATCACCAGGTGCGCCTCGGGCGGCTCAACGAAGAACGTGTCCTGCATTTCGCGGGCCGGGTGGTCCGGCTTGAAGTTCAGCGCATCGAAGTTGAACCACTCGGACTCGACCTCGGGACCTTCGGCGATTTCCCAGCCCATGCCTACGAAAATGTCGCTGACGCGGTCCTGCAGGGTGGAAAGCGGGTGGCGTCCGCCCATGCGGCGGCGGCGCGGGGCGGCGGTAACATCGACGGCTTCCTCAACGAGGATCCGGGCGTCACGCTCGGCTTCCAGCTCCACGGTGCGGGCGGCGAGCGCCTGGTTGATCCGTCCGCGGGCCGGGCCTACAACCTTGCCGGCGGCGGCCTTCTGGTCCTTGGGCAGCGAACCGATCTGGCGGTTGGCCAGGGACAGCGGGGACTTCTCGCCGGTGACTGCAATCCGGACGTCCTTAAGGCTGTCCAGGTCAGTGGCGGCGGCGATGGCTGCGAGCGCTGAATCGACGGCAGCGGTTATCGCTGACTCGTCCAGCGGATTGGGAGCCGCGTTGTCTGGGGAGTCCGTCCCCGGTGTGGAATTCGACATGTACCGTTCTTACCTGTTTCCGGCCGTGTTGATGTGGGTGAAAGTAAAAGGGATGCTGCAGGCAAAGGTACGCAGCCTGCGCCTACCAGTCTAACCAACTCACGCTCCCGGTCCCGGCAGTGTGAAGGCACCCCCTCCCTTAGCATGGGCGCATGACGTCAGCCTTGTCCCGTATGCAGGCACTGCGCCGCGCGGTAAACCTGGTCAACGGTACGACGGCGGCCGGCCTGCTGGCCGCCCGGATTGGCAGGGTGCGGGTTCGGAGCGGTCCCGGCGGATTGCTGCTCGCCGGCGGCTGGGAGCTGCCCCTGCCGCATGCCGCGGCATTCACCGTGGGCAATGTGGTCCTGTACCGTTCCCGCGTGGCCCGGGAGTTCGACGTCGCACCTGCCTCTTCCCTGCTGCGCCACGAGGCGCGGCACAGCTCCCAGTACGCGGTGCTGGGGCCGGCGTTCCTGCCGCTGTACTTCGCCGCCGCGGGGTTCTCCAAGCTGCGTACCGGGGACCCGGCGTCGTCGAACATCTTCGAAATCCTGGCCGGGCTTTCCGACGGTGGATACCGGCCCCGCCCCATGCGCCGAGAGGTCAGTTGCGGCTGCTTTCGACGCTGAAAAGAGCCGTAAGTGGCCTCTCGAGGGGTAGGCGCGCATTCGAACGTATGTTCTAATAGTGGGCATGAGGTGGCAGGAACAGGAACCGAAGGCAGCTCCGTCAGCAGACGCGCTGCTCCCCCTGCAGGGGCTGGTCCGCTCGGTGCAGACACCGGGGTTCGCGGGCGTGACGTTCCACGAGGTCCTCGCCAAGTCCGTACTGAACAAGGTTCCCCGGACGTCCTCCATGCCCTTTGGCTGGACAGTGAATCCATACCGGGGCTGCAGCCACGCCTGCGTCTACTGCTTTGCCCGCAAGACCCACAGCTACCTGGACCTTGATACCGGTGCCGACTTCGACAGCCAGCTGGTCGTGAAGATGAACGCCGCCGAGGTACTGCGCCGCGAACTCGCCCGCCCATCCTGGCAGTACGAGCACGTGGCCATGGGCGCCAACACCGACCCGTACCAGCGGGCGGAGGGCCGGTACAAACTCATGCCCGGCATCATCCGCGCACTGGCGGACAGTGGAACACCCTTCTCGATCCTGACCAAGGGCACTCTCCTGGCCCGCGACCTGCCGCTGCTGGCCGAAGCGGCGCAGCAGACCTCCATCAGCATGGGAATTTCGCTGGCCCTCCTGGATCCGGACCTGGCCCACCGGGTTGAGCCGGGCACGCCGTCACCCAGGGCCCGGCTTGACCTGATCCGGCGCATCCGTGATGCCGGCATGGACTGCAACGTGATGGCCATGCCGATCCTGCCCTGGCTGACCGACGGCGACGAGTCACTGGACACGCTCTTCTCCGCACTGGCCGACGCCGGCGCCACCTCCGTCACGGCCGGAGCCCTGCACCTGCGCCCGGGTGCCCGCGAGTGGTACCGGGGGTGGCTGGCCAGTGATTATCCGCAGCTTTCGGCACGCTACGACAAGCTGTACGACGGCGGCACTTACGCCTCGAAGGACTACCGCCAGTGGCTCGCGGGACGGATTACCCACTTCAAGAAGCGGCATGGCTTCGCCGGCAGAAACCAGTTCCTCGCCACGAGGGGCGCGGCCCGTCCGGCACCAACAACAGCGGCGGGCCTGCCGGTCGCAGCCGGAACACTTTTTTAGTTCCCGGAAGGTCTTGACCGGTGGCGCGGCGCGTTCTAAGTTACAACCAAATGGTTGTAGATACGTTGTCAGATGAAGCCGTGAACCGTCTGTTCCACGCTCTGGCGGACAGCACACGCAGGGATATCCTGCGCCGTGCGGCTGCCGGCGAGCTGTCGGTATCGCGGCTGGCCGAGGCCTATCCCATGAGTTTCGCGGCGGTGCAAAAGCACGTAGCGGTTCTTGAGGCGGCGGGCCTGGTCTCCAAGGAACGCCGCGGGAGGGAACAGCTCGTGTGCACCGCCCCGGACGCCGTCAACCAGGCACACCATGCCCTGGACGCGCTGGCAGAAGCCTGGGAAGGGCGGCTGAGCCGGATGTCCGACCTGCTGCGGCAGGAAACGCCCGGGAACCACCCCGGGGGTTAGGAAGATCAGCCATGAGCGTGAAAAGCATTGAGAAGGACTACGACACCCTGACCATCGCGGCCCTCGCAGAGTTCGAGGCAACACCTCAGCGAGTCTGGGAACTCTGGGCAGACCCGCGCAAGCTGGAAGGCTGGTGGGGTCCGCCGACCTACCCGGCCACTGTTCAGCAGCACGAGCTTGTCCCCGGAGGCAGCGTCACCTACTTCATGACCGGCCCGGACGGAAAAACCTACCACGGCTGGTGGACGGTGCTGGTCGTTGAAGCACCCAGGCAGCTGAGTTTCCGGGACGGGTTTGCTGACGAGGACGGGAGCCCGAGGGAAGACATGCCGATCACCGAAGTGACCGTTACGCTCACTGCCCGGGACGGCGGAACAGCTGCAGAAGTGGTGACAGCCTTTGCAGACCGGACCCAGATGGAGGAACTGATTTCAATGGGCGCGGTCGAAGGAGCAGCCGAGGCGATGTCGCAGATGGACGCAGTACTGGCGGCCGGCTAAAAAGTCCGGACAGCCCTCGGCTGGGCAGATGCGCTTATCCGGCCGGGGGCTGCTCCGCAGCTTCGAGGACGGCCGTGACGATTGGCAGGTCAGCCGGAATCCAGGGCAGCTCGGCAAGCTCCGGGGAATCCAGCCGGACCCAGCGTAGTTCGTCGTGGTCTTCAAGGGGCAGCGGCTCTCCGGCTGTCACTTCCACCAGCCAGACCCGCATGGCCGCCTTTGGGTTCAATGGCCACCCCTGCGCCAGCGGGCCGGTTACCTCGGCGCCCAGGGCTACCTCGACGCCAAGCTCTTCGGACAGCTCACGGTGCAGTGCGGCCTCACATGTCTCCCCCGGTTCCACTTTTCCGCCGGGGAACTCCCACATTCCGGCGTAGGCCTCGGGGGCAGTGCGGCGGGCAGCGAGCAGGCTCTGCGGATTAGCCAGGTCATCGACGATCGCTGCTCCAACTACCTGCTTGAGTTCTGAAATCGACACAGATCGAGTCTACGGTCCCGGCTGGACTAGAATTGTCAGCGACGGCACCGCGGCCGTCCGGCCCCGGCGACCGGCAGCGAAGATCCTTCCCTGCAAGCCGGGCCTTCCAGACGCGCCCGTGTCCTCCACGGCTCCGCGGCCACCGCTGATCGAAAGCACTCTGCATCCATGCCTTCCACGAGCGCTGCGGCGTCCAAAACCCGCAATGTTTCCCTTGCCATCACGGCCCTGGCCGCCGGCGGTTTTGCCATCGGCACCACCGAGTTCGCGATCATGGGCCTGCTGCAGGAGATGGTGGCCGATCTGCGCGTCTCCGTCCCTGAGGGCGGCCACGTCATTTCCGCCTATGCCCTCGGCGTCGTCGTCGGCGCGCCGCTGCTGGCCGCAGCCGGAGCCAAGATGCCGCGCAAATGGCTTGCCCTTGGCCTCATGGCGTTCTTCGCCATCGCCAACCTCTCCTCCTTCTTTGCCCCGGACTACGGCTGGCTGCTGGTCACCCGGTTCCTTTCCGGGCTGCCCCATGGGGCGTTTTTCGGCGTCGCGGCAGTGATCGCCGCTTCCCTGGTGGCGCCTACCCGGCGCGGCTGGGCCATCTCCATGGTCATGCTGGGCCTGAGCATCGCCAACGTGATCGGGGTGCCGTTCGCCACCTGGCTGGGCCAGCAGGCGGGATGGCGTTGGATGTTCGTCCTTGTGGGGGCCATTTCCCTGGTGACCGTCGCCCTGGTGGCCAGGTTTGTGCCCTTCCAGGCCGCGCATCCCGAGGCAAGCATCCGGCGCGAACTGAGTGCCCTGCGCAGGATGCAGATGTGGCTGGCTCTGCTGGTCGGCACAGTCGGCTTTGGCGGTTTCTTTGCGGTGTACACCTACATCTCCCCCACCATGACCGAGGTAGCGGGCTTCTCCATGGGCGTGCTGCCGCTGATCGTTGGCCTCTACGGAGTGGGACAGGTGGTCGGCAACATCGTGGGCGGCCGGATCGCGGACAAGTCCGTCATGGGCAGCATCTACGCTGTCCTCGCCGGAACCGTCCTAATCCTGGCCATCTATGCGTGGGGTGTGCAGTACAAGGCCAGCGCCATTGTGCTCGTCTTCCTGGTCGGCGCCATCGGTTCAGCACTGACACCGGCCCTGCAGACCCGGCTGCTCGATGTCTCCCCCGGAGCCGCGTCGCTGGCATCGTCCCTGAACCACGCCGCCCTGAACATGGCCAACGCCCTCGGCGCCATGGCCGGCGGCCTCGTCATTGCGTGGGGCTGGGGCTTCCAGTCCCCCGCGATAGTCGGCGCCGTACTGGCACTGATGGGGCTGGGTGTGGCGCTGCTCAGCGGCGCCCTGGACCGCCGTCGGCCGGCCCAGCAAGCCGGTAAGAAGGCTGCCGGCACACAGGAGGCGTCCACGGCCGAGGAAATCTCGCGGTAGGAGCGCTTAGCGGTTCTGTGCCCGCGCGGAAGCGTAGAGGCACACTGTGGCGGCCGTTCCCACGTTGAGGCTTTCAGCCTGCCCGTACACGGGGACGGCGACGCGGAAATCCGCTGCTGCAAGTTCGGCGTCCGACAGGCCCTGGGCTTCGTTGCCGAAAAGCCATGCAGTCTGGTTCTCCAGCCGAGGCCCTGATGTGCCCGTTGCTTCGGCACCGGGTGCCAGACGGCGCACAGCAGACTCATCCTGCAGCGCATCGAGGTCCTGGCTGCCGTAGCCGTCCGCGGCCAGGATGGTAATGCCGGCCTGACGCAGCGCATCGGCGAGTTCGGCAAACTCCACACCGGAGACAACGGGTAAGTGAAAGAGGGAGCCGACGGTGGAACGCACGGCCTTGGGATTGTGGATGTCCACGCTGGAAGCCGTCAGGATGACGGCGTCGGCGCCGGCGGAGTCTGCGGCACGCAGGATGGTGCCCGCGTTGCCCGGATCACGTACCTCGCACATCACGGCGATCAGCTTGGGCGCGGTTGCGAGGACCTCTTGAAGAGTTGGTGACTGCATTCTGCAGACCGCCACGATCCCCTGCGGCGACACGGTGTCCGCCATGGCAGCGAGGACCTCATCTGTTGCCAGCCGGAGCGTTGTCCCGGCCGCAAGGCCGGCCAGCTCGGGCAGCCGCTGAAGGCAGGCCTCGGTGGCATACGCCTCGACGACGACGCCGGGCAGGCCCGCCTCCACAGCGTGGCGGTGAGCCAGAAGAGCTTCGCGGACAGCCTGCGGGCCCTCAGCCAGGAACAGCCCGGTCTTTAAACGCGCCGAACGCCCCGCCAGCTTCGCTGCTTCCTTCACCCGATCGGCTCGGGGATTGGACATCAGCGGCGCTGGGGAGCGTCCGGCGTCAAACATGTTCAGCAGGTACCGAAATTAGCCCTGGAACTTCTGGCGGTTTTCGCCGCCAGCAGGCTCCAGGCCGGCAGCCTTGGCTGCTTCCACGGAGTTGAACCAGTACTCGGGTACGGTCTGCTCGTACCAGGTCGAACCCGGAACGTGGTACTTGCCGGTCGTGGCGCCCTTGATGACGTAGCCCTCGGGAGCGTCACCTTCGGAAGCCTTGAAGCCGCCGTCGACAACGGTTGCGGTGGCAGCCGGAGCGGACTTGGCAGCAGCCTTGGCCGGTGCGGTCTTGGCAGCCGGAGCTGCAGCAACGGCCGGAGCCGAGGTGTCGGACGGCAGGGCGTCCTTGGCAACCTGGACCAGAGTGGCGAACGCGTTGGCGTCGTTCACGGCCAGTTCAGCCAGCATACGGCGGTCAACCTCGATCTCAGCGGCCTTCAGGCCCTGGATCAGACGGTTGTAGGTGAGGCCGTTGGCGCGGGAAGCAGCGTTGATGCGCTGGATCCACAGGCGGCGGAAGTCGCCCTTGCGCTTGCGGCGGTCACCGTAGCTGTACACATACGAGTGCAGCAGCTGCTCTTTGGCCTTGCGGACCAGGCGCGAACGCTGTCCGCGGTAGCCCTTTGCGCGCTCGAGGATAACCCGACGCTTCTTATGGGCGTTAATCGCCCGCTTCACACGTGCCACGTGCGTACTCCTTAGAAATATGTCCCGCGCACTTCTTCTGTGTGCATTGGCCTGAATGAGGCCACGGGAAAGCTAGATGGTTTGCGGAGCAGTCCTTGGCGAACCGCGCCTGGGGGAAGGATCGGCTACTTGCCGAGCATCTTCTTGATGACCTTGGCCTCGCCCGGGGTGACGATCTTGTCACCGGCGAGACGGCGGGTCAGGCGGGAGGACTTGTGCTCCAGGTAGTGGCGGCGGTTAGCCTGCTGGCGCTTGAGCTTGCCGGTACCGGTCAGCTTGAAGCGCTTCTTGGCGCCACTGTGGGTCTTCATCTTCGGCATGACTACCGATCTCCTTTTGGTTTCCGCGGGACAAGCCCGCGGGGATATGGACACCCGTAAACAGGTGTCAGGGTTTTCCTAGGGACGCCTGGGCGTACTTAGCGGTGTTGTGCTGTGCCTACTCCGCCGTGCCAGGCTTTTTCTGGCCGGCTCCCGGAGCGGGTGCCTTGCCAGCAGGCTTGGTTGCAGCAGGCTTCGCTGCAGCAGCAGGCTTGGGCCGGGCAGCAGGCTTGGGCGCGGCCGGCTTGACGGCCGTCGGCTTCGGCACTGCCATCGGCTTGGGCGCTTCGGCCGGCTTGGCTTCGGCTGGTGCCTTGGCAGCCGGCTTGGCGGCCTGGGCGGGCTTTGCCGCAGCAGCCTTGGCGGCTTCCTCGGCGCGGCGGGCATCGGCAGCAGCCTTGTCCGCAGCAGCCTTGGCAGCCTGCGCTGCCTGTTCCTTCTCGGCTGTTTCCTTCTCAGCGCGGGCCTTGTCGGCCTCTGCTGCGGAGGAGCCAAGACGCAGTCCGTCCGGCAGGAGGTCTGCCAGGCTCTGCGTCATCGGGGCCTTGTCGGCGCTGGTGTCAACCCGTGCCGGAGCCTCGCCGTTCTTGGCAGCTTCGTTGGCGGCCTTCGCCTCGGCGCGCTGGGATGCGCGGCGGGCTTCAGCCTTGGCTTCAGCCTTGTTCTTGAGGGGCCCGATCACCATGACCATGTTGCGGCCGTCGATGCGGGGGCTGGACTCAACCACACCCACCTCTGCGACGTCCTCAGCGAACTTCTGCAGCAGGCGGATACCCATTTCAGGCCTCTGCTGCTCACGTCCGCGGAACTGGATCATGGCCTTGACCTTGTCACCCGCGCCGAGGAAGCGAATGGCATGGCCGCGCTTCGTCTCGTAGTCGTGGGTGTCGATCTTCAGCCGGAAACGGATTTCCTTCAGGACCGTGTTTGTCTGGTTCTTGCGTGCCTCACGGGCCTTGACTGCGGCTTCGTACTTGTACTTGCCGAAGTCCATTAGTTTGCACACCGGCGGCTTGGCCTGCGGTGCTACCTCAACAAGATCCAGGTCGGACTCCGCTGCCAGTCGCAGGGCGTCCTCTATCCGGACCACACCTACCTGTTCCCCAGCCGGTCCTACCAACCGCACCTCAGGGACACGGATCCGATCATTGATTCTTGGCTCGCTAATGTTGCAGCTCCTGTTTGACTCAAAACGGCTACCGCCTGCAAATGAAGAAGGCCCCCAATTGCACGCGCAATCGAAGGCCTCGAAAGGTCAGCCGACACCGGAAATCCGGTGCTCATTCCCGGCGGCATCCGAAGATGCTGCCCGGGAAGGGCCGACCTGAACCCGGCAACTCTGATCCTGTCCGTAGACTGGTTTAATCAGGCTGACGCGGGTGGGAGAGTCTCCGCTTGCATACCGGCTGAACACTTGAAAAAGCAGCTCACCGCAATGTTCCCATTGGTGCTCCCCGGGGGGAGCTGCGAGCTGCCGTAAATAACGTCAACCGGTCGGTCTGTGACAAGCTTACCAGTATGAGTACCCCACAGAGCAATCCGGCTGGCGAATCTGCCCGCCACTCCTTCCCTGGAACCTCAGAGGAAGACCATTCACACGAGTCAACTCCCGTTTCATCCCAGGTCCGGGATATCGCCGAAGTAGCTGCGGTCGAAGTCATCACCACCGCCGCGGTCCACCTCATGAGCGCCGCCGCTGTGAAGTGCGGACTGGCTGAGGGTTCCGATGCCGAGGACCTTAAGGACCTTGACGAGGCCCGCAAGCTGATCACCGCACTTGCCGGATTCGTCACGGCCGCTGCTCCGGAAATCGGCAGCCAGCACGCCCGCCCGCTGCGGGACGGCCTCCGTTCCCTGCAGCTGGCCTTCCGCGAGGCTTCCCTGGTTCCCGACGCGCCGGGCCAGGGCCCGGGCGAGAAGTTCACGGGCCCGGTCAACTAACCACATCCCGCCGCAAAGCCAAAGAGCCCGGAGAGCAATCCTCTCCGGGCTCTTTGCCTGTCCGGACGAATCTAGACGCGGGCCGATCGCCTGGTGACGAGGGCGCGGGCCCCGAGAGTTATCAGGACCATCAGGGCTGCCGCCGTTCCGGCGAAAGCGAATCCGGACGCGGGACCAATGGTGTCGATGGCAGCACCGGCCAGCGGAGCACCGATGGCAGTGCCGGTCGTGAGTGCGGAGCCGTACCATCCCATGGCTTCGCCGCGGCGCTCCTCGGAGACCAGGTCAGCCACACGCTCGGACGCGGCAGAAAGCACCGGCGCGCAGAGCAGGCCGCCGGGAATGGAGAGCAGCGCCAGGCTCATCGTGTCGGTGGCCAGGGACATGGGCAGTGTCAGCAGTGCCATGCCCAGCAGCAGGAGCATGGGAGAAATCTTGCGGTTCATGGCTCCGTACACCAGGCCGCCCACCAGCGAGGCAGCACACCAGACGGCGAAGACGATGCCCAGCTCTCCGGGGTTGCCCGTGGACTCCACCATCGCCACAATCCCAACGTCGCTGCTGGCCAGGAGCACTCCGGCACCTGCAGCAACAACGAACACAACGGCAACGCTCAGTGTCACCCAGGAGAATCCGGCAGAGAACCGGTGCAGGATTCCTCCTCGTGACGGGTCTTCGGCCTCGGCCTGTTCGGCGGCAGCCTGCGCCAGCTCCACGGCCGGCTCCCGCAGGTGGGCGGGAGCAGCGGTGACGACGGCTGCGGTGGCTGCTTCGACGTCGTGTTCAGGAAGGGCGCCGGTGGCGGCGGAACGTGTGGGCGGGTTGAACCACATCAGGAAAAGCCCCGCGGCCGCAGTCGAGAGACCAACCAGGGTTAGGCCGACGACAGTCGAGAGTGAGGTAGCCAGGACCGCGCCTACCGCCGGGCCTCCCATGAACACGATTTCGGTGGCAATGGAGTCCAGGGTGAAGGCCGTGCGCCGTTTGTCTCCGGTCGCAAGGACGCCCAGGGACTGACGGACAACACTGAAAACGGGAAGCGTGAACAGTCCGCCGATGAGCGCCAGCACCAGGAGCCATTCGTAGCTCACGTGCGGGGCAACGGACCAAATTACGGCTTCGGAGATCACGGACGGAATCAGTGCGCGGCGAAGTCCCACGTTGTCCACGCGGCGTCCGCGCCACGGTGCGCCCACGGCGATGCCAATGGTGACCAGGGCAGCCACAGCTCCTGCAGCGGCATATCCCTTATCCAGGGTCAGGACTACATGGAGGGTCAGCAGAACTCCGGCAGCGGCGTGCGGAAAACGGGCCAGCATGCCGACAAGGAGCAGACGACGGACCGGGACGATGGAGAGCAGATCCCGGTAGACGCTAAAGTTCACAGCACTTCTCTTCTAGCCTTGCGGCCGGTCAGCGCGTGATTTTCAGTTCCAGTGAATCAACGCGCTCAACGAATTCGGGGTGGGCGGCCAGGCGCTGCTGCAGCGCGGCCGCTACTGTTTGGAGACCGGAGGCATCCAGCCCGGGTGCCAGCTGGAGCGTCACCCGCAGCTCGGGTCCGGAGCCTCCGCCGGAAACCAGCGTACCGCCTGCCGTCCGCGACACCACTCCCGATCCTGCCGAGAGCTGTACCTGCCGGACGGCGGGTTCCTGTGCCGCTGCCTCGGACACCACACCGGGGAGGGACGGGTCCGCGTAGCACGGTATCCATTCCCGCTGCTGGGCCAGCGCCCACATGGCCGGGCGCCGCACCACGAAGGTGACGTCGCTTCCGGGATCGATGACAAGCAGCTGGGCCTCTTCCGAGACTGCCGAGAGCGCGGCCCGCGGCGCATAGACGGCCACAGGACGGGCCTTGGGATGCCAGCGTGCCAGCGAATCGACGGAGGAGAACACCGGCAGCGCTTTCCGTCCGTCAGGTGCCGTCAGCGTCACCAGGGCAAGATCTGCTTCCTTGTCCGCTGCCAGCCCGTGGGCGGATTGTGCTTCCTCCCCCAGGGTCGCAACGATGGCCACGTATACCCGGGCAGTGGCGAGGGAGGCCACGACGTCAGCTTCGCTGCCCTCCCCCGAAACCAGTGCCGCCGCAGCGGCTGTGTAGCCCGGATCGGGCTGGCCGTCATCCTTGTCGAACTGGTGGAGGGGGTTGCCCTCCCCCTCCAAGCTGCGCCCGGCCCAAGGCTGTCCTGCAGAGTCCGCGGCACCGCCGGCCCCGGCGAGGGCGGCAGCGATGTGCCCGGGCAGTTCACGCTTGGCCATGGCTGCTAGCGCTCCGGGTGTCCTGCGATGTCGAAAGCCTGCGGAAGGGTGAAAGCTCCGGCGTACAGTGCCTTGCCCACAATGGTGCCTTCCAGGCCCAGCGGAACCAGTTCGCGCAGGGCCGCGAGGTCGTCGAGGCTGGAGATGCCGCCGGAAGCGACGACGGGGCGGTCGGTGCGTGCCAGCACGTCCCGAAGCAGATCCACGTTGGGGCCGCGGAGGGTCCCGTCCTTGGTGACGTCGGTAACGACATAACGCGGGCAGCCGGCGTCTTCCAGGCGGGCGAGGACTTCCCAGAGATCCCCGCCGTCCTTGGTCCAGCCGCGGGCAGCCAGCGTGGTGCCGCGGACATCAAGGCCGACGGCGATCGCCTCGCCGTAGCGGGCGATGGCGCTTGCGGTCCATTCCGGGTTTTCCAGGGCAGCAGTGCCCAGGTTCACGCGGCGCGCACCAAGTTCAAGTGCCTTTTCCAGCGAGGCGTCATCGCGGATGCCGCCGGACAGCTCCACCTTGATGTCGAGCTGCTCGACGACGCGCTTGAGCAGCGGCAGGTTGCTCCCGCGGCCGAACGCTGCGTCCAGGTCAACCAGATGCACCCACTCGGCGCCGTCGTTCTGCCAGGCCATGGCGGCGTCGAGCGGGTCACCGTAGCTGGTCTCGCTGCCGGCCTCGCCCTGGACCAGGCGCACGGCCTGGCCGTCAGCCACGTCGACGGCAGGGAGGAGTTCGAGAATGGGTGTTTCGATGAGCGGCATGGTTCTGCTTTCAGTAACGGTTCCGGCCTAGAGGCCGTAGGTGAGGAGGTAGGCACCGAGCAGGGACATCCCTGCCAGGACCCAGAAGCTGATGCTGACGAACCGGGGAAGACCCTGCCGCCGGAAGGAGATTGCTCCACCGATCAGCAAACCGGCGAGGCCCATGAGGACAACACTCCACATGGCCTACCCCAGGCCCTTCAGCCAGTTTTCGAGCAGGGCGGCGCCGGCGTCCCCGGACTTCTCCGGGTGGAACTGGGTCGCGCTGAGCGGCCCGTTCTCCACGGCTGCCACGAAGGGTCCACCATGATCTGCCCAGGTCACCAGGGGCGGCTGCATCGCCGGCTGGGTAACGTCGAAGTCCCACTTCTGCACGCCGTAGCTGTGCACGAAATAGAAGCGCTCATCCTCGATCCCGGCGAACAGCTTGGATCCGGCCGGGGCTTCAACGGTGTTCCAGCCCATGTGAGGCACGACGTCGGCGGCCAGGCGCTCAACAGTGCCGGGCCACTCGCCCATGCCCTGGGTGCGCACGCCGTGTTCCACGCCTTCCTCGAAGAAGACCTGCAATCCAACGCAGATGCCCAGGACCGGGCGTCCGCCGGCCACCCGGCGGCCGATCATCCGGAGCGCATCCACGTCCTTGAGACCCTGCATCACCGAGGCGAAAGCTCCGACACCGGGCACAAGCAGGCCGTCCGCCTCCAGCACGTCGGAGGACTTCGCGCTCAGCGTGACATTGGCGCCAACCCGTTCCAGGGCGCGCACTGCCGAGTGGATATTCCCGGACCCGTAGTCCAGGACCGTGACGTTGGGCCCGCTCACAGCGCCCCCTTCGTGGAGGGAATGCCCTCGACACGCGGATCCGGCTCAACGGCAGCACGCAGTGCACGGGCGAAGGCCTTGAACTGCGCTTCGACGATGTGGTGCGGGTCGCGCCCGCCCAGAACGTTCATGTGCAGGCAGATCTGCGCGTGCAGGGTGATCGCTTCGAAGACGTGGCGGGTCAGGGAACCCGTGAAGTGCCCGCCGATCAGGTGGTATTCCTGGCCGGCCGGTTCGCCGGAGTGCACCAGGTACGGGCGGCCGGAAATGTCCACGACGGCGTTGGCGATCGCTTCGTCCAAGGGGACGGTGGCTTCACCGAAGCGGCGGATGCCCGCCTTGTTCCCCAGGGCGGTCTTCAGCGCCTCGCCGATGCTGATGGCCACGTCTTCCACGGTGTGGTGGACATCGATGTGGGTGTCGCCCGTGGCCTTGACCGTGAGATCGATCAGCGAGTGCTTCGCCAGCGCGGTGAGCATGTGGTCGTAGAACGGAACCGACGTGCTGATGTCAGAACGGCCGGTGCCGTCCAGATCCAGTTCTACGAGCACGGATGATTCGCTGGTGGTCCGCTCGAGGCGGGCGGTGCGGCCGGTGGCGGTCTCCACGGTCATGAAAGTTCCTTTGGAAGAAGTGAGGTCTAGTTACCAGTCTAGTGTTTCCCGGAGGGGGTTACCTCGCCGGGAGCAGCGGCTGCCTGCCGCCGCAACGACGGCGCTTTAGGCGCCGAGCAGCTCCCGCAGCCTGGTCAGGAAAGCCGTCGTTTCCGCTTCCGTGCCGGCCGTCACGCGAAGATGTCCGGGAATGCCGACGTCGCGGATCAGGACGCCCGCTTCGAGGAGTCCCTGCCAGATCCGCTTCGGGTCTTCCACTCCCCCGAAGAAGACGAAGTTGGCGTCTGATGCGGCAGGCTGCAGGCCGAGTTCGGTCAGCTCTGCGACAATCCGGTCACGCTGGACTTTGATGTCCTCAACGTTGGCCAGCAGTGCATCGGCGTGGGCCAGCGCTGCGTTGGCCGTGGCCTGTGTGACGGCCGAGAGATGGTAGGGAAGCCGGACGAGCCTCAGCGCATCCGTGACCTCGGGGGCAGCCGCCAGATACCCCAGCCGTGCGCCGGCCAGGGCGAATGCCTTGCTCATGGTCCGGGACACAATCAGGCGTTCCCGGCCGGGAAGCAGTTCAAGGGCGCTGGGGGTACCGGCGTGGGAGAACTCTGCATACGCCTCGTCCACGATCACTATCGCGTCGCTTGCGGTGCCGGCCTCGTAGACGGCCTCGACCACGTCCAGCCCAAGGGCGGTGCCGGTGGGATTGTTCGGGGTGCAGAGGAAGACGATGTTCGGTGCTGCTGCACGGACCTGTTCCGCGGCGGATTCGGCGGAGAGGGTAAAGTCCGCTGCTCTGTCGCCGGTGACGTAGCGGGTTCCCGTGCCGCTGGCGAGCAGCGGATACATGGAATAAGTGGGCGGAAAGCTCATCGCCGTACGTCCGGGACCACCGAAGGCCTGCAGGATCTGCTGCAGTACCTCGTTTGATCCGTTGCCCGCCCAGATGTTCTCAATGCCCAGTCCGTGGCCCAGATAGCCGGCGAGGCGGGTGCGCAATTCGGTGAATTCACGGTCCGGGTAGCGGTTGAGCCCCGAGACGGCCCGCTGGACAGACGCAGTGATCGCGTCCTGCACCTCCTGCGGCAGGCCATGGGTATTTTCGTTGACGTTCAGCAGGATGGGGACATCCAACTGCGGCGCACCGTAGGGCGTCAGCCCGCGGAGATCGTCGCGCAGGGGAAGGCGGTTCAGTTTTTCCAGCTGTTCAGTCACCAGTACAGCTTAAGGCGCACGCTGCCGGGGAGCAGAATCCGTGTAGCCCGGTGACGGGTCCCGGTGGCAGGACGACTCGGAACGCAGTTAGCCGGCGACCGGAATGTAGAGCTGGGCCCCTGCGGGAACCGTTGCGTCAGAGAGGTTGTTCAGCTCCATAATGTCGGCCACGACGGTCCGTGGATCCTGCTCCGGCGCATATTCGGCAGCCAGGCCCCAGAGGGTGTCACCCGTGCTGACGCTCACCTGCTGGGTACGGGTCAGTTCTCCGCCGCCGCCTGCGGCCAGTGCGGGTGCCGTGAAGAACCCGGCGAACGTCAGCAGGGCGGCACCGCCGAACATGATCGGGGCGCCAATGAGGAGCAGGCGGCCCCGGCGCGTCAGGCGAAGCGGGGCGGGGGCTTGCTGTTCCACCGGCTGGTGGGCGGTGCGTGCTGCCGAGAGCTGGACTGTCATGGCAAAACCTTTCCGGAGCGGAGCCTGCCCGTACCGGTGCTGCTGCACCGGACCGGGCTGGTTCGAAACTGGGTTCGAACAGTTGGCGACCTTGAATCGAACATGTATTCGATTCGTTCTGTTCCTTTTCTAGCATCTATCTACGAACGATGTCGAGACTCACTCGAACAAATGTTTGAAAATGACCCTCCGCTCCCCTAGCGTGGATACCGGCGGCGTCACTTGTTTATCGTTCGGACTCAGGCAACCACCCGCCACTGACATTGCCGACATTGCCGCCCTCCGGTTCGCCGGAACACTCGAAGGGAAGCCGAAGTGCCCCGTAGGAACAACTCCGAAGGCAGGAGCGCTGCCGCGGCCGCCGCCGATGCCCCGCGGCCCCGGTCCCTGACTCCCCGGCAGAAGAAAATCCTCGAAACGATCCAGGCGTCCGTCAGCACCAACGGCTATCCGCCCTCCATGCGCGAGATCGGTGACACGGTTGGCCTGGCCAGCCTTTCGAGCGTCACGCACCAGCTCAGCCAGCTGGAAAAGATGGGCTACATCCGCCGTGATCCCAAACGGCCCCGGGCCATGGAGATCCTTGTGCCCCTGCTCATGCACACCGAGCGGGGCACGGTTTCCGCCGCAGGCGATGCGTCAGCGCCCGCGGCAGATGCGCGAACGGCATCCAACGTCACGGAACTGACGACGGCGGTGGACACGGCAATGGTGCCGCTGGTCGGCAGGATCGCCGCCGGCGGTCCCATCCTCGCGGACCAGGTCGTGGAAGAAATGATCCCGCTGCCCCGGCAGCTGGTGGGGCACGGCGAGCTGTTCATGCTGCGCGTATCCGGAGACTCCATGGTGGACGCAGCCATCTGTGACGGCGACTGGGTAGTGGTCCGCCGCCAGCAGACGGCCGAGAACGGCGACATCGTCGCCGCGCTGCTGGACGATGAAGCCACCGTCAAGACATTCCGCCAGCGCAACGGCCACACCTGGCTGCTGCCGCAGAACACGCGCTACGAACCGATCATGGGAGACCACGCCACCATCATGGGCAAGGTCGTCTCGGTGATGCGTTCCCTCTAGGCATTCCGCACGGAAAAGCCCGCCTTTCGCTGTCTTCCAGCGAAGGGCGGGCTTTGTTCTTGTGCAAGGCCCGTCAGGACTTCACGCCCATGTTCTCCCCTGCCTGGGCCTCGCGCAGCCGTTCCAGGATGCCAAGCGCCACGGTACGGTCAGTGGTGCTCCAGAACGGCGGCAGTGCGGCACGCAGGAACCCGCCGTAGCGGGCAGTGGCCAGCCGTGAATCCAGGACGGCGACCATGCCGCGGTCCCCTGCTGCACGGATCAGGCGCCCGGCGCCCTGCGCGAGGCGAACGGCTGCGTGCGTCGCCGAGACCGTCATGAAGCCGTTTCCGCCTGCTTTGGCCACGGCACGGGTACGTGCCGTCATCAGCGGGTCATCGGGACGCGGGAACGGGATGCGGTCGATCACGACCAGGCGGCACGAGCCACCCGGAACGTCGACTCCCTGCCACAGGGACATGGTGCCGAACAGGCAGGTGGCGTCCTCCTCAGCGAACTGCTTGACCAGACCAGACATGGACGATTCCCCCTGGCACAGGATCGGAAAACCGACCTTGGGCCGCAGGGCAGCGGCGGCTTCTTCGGCGGCGCGGCGGGAGGAGAACAGTCCAAGCGCCCCTCCGCCGGAGGCCTTGAGCAGCGCTTCCAGTTCTTCCAGCTGCGCGGCGGACGTGCCGCGGTCGGGCTTGGGCAGGTCCTTGGCAACGTACAGGACGCCTTGCCGCGGGTAGTCAAAGGGACTGCCGACGTCGGATCCCGTCCATTGGGGTGCCGCTGCGCCCACGAGCCCCAGTCCGCCTGCCACCGGCCCGAACTCGGAACCAATCGCCAGGGTGGCTGACGTCAGGATGACGGTATGGCCGTCGAACAGCCCGTCGCGCAGCCGGCCGGCAACGGACAGCGGAGCGACATTCAGCGTGGCGGGCGCGTCGTCGTCGGGAGGCGAATAACCCTCCCCCGGAGAGAAGGTGCTCGGCCGGGACGCCCATACGACTTCACCGGCGTCCGGAGCGGACACCAGACGTTCACACACTTCCAGCACACCCATCAGGCGAGAGCGGGCCATCTGGCGCCCGCCGTCCCCGGCGTCTCCGCCCTCAGGCTTGGAATCGGAGAGCGCCACACGGCACGCTTCCCGGACCCGTCCGACGGCGAGTTCCTGCTCGCCGTTCAGGCCCGACGGCAGCAGGCCGGCCGGAACGCCTTCCATGGAGGCATCGAACGCGCGTCCGGCTGCTGCCAGCTCCTCCACCGAAGCGGAGGTGTGCTTGCGGGCGGCCGTCACGGCGGCGCTGATGAGGGTGCCGGAAAGCTGGCCGGTCACCGCTCCCGTCACCCGGTCCTGCAGTTCATGGGCCTCATCGATGACAACGACGTCGTAGTCCGGCAGCACTGCGAGGCCCTCAAAGGCGCTGATCGCGAGCATGGCGTGGTTAGTGATGACCAGGTCGGCGACGGCGGCCTTAGCCCTGGCGCGTTCGCTGAAGCACTGCTCCGCCACCGGGCACCGCTGGGCGCCGAGGCATTCCATTGACGTCACCGAAACCTGCCGCCAGGCGCGGTCGGTCACGCCGGGGAGCAGCTCGTCGCGGTCCCCGGTTTCCGTCTCTTCCGCCCATTCCCGCAGCCGGACCACTTCCCTGCCCAGGGCGGAGGTGGGTCCTGCGGCAGGAGCCGGGTGGGCTACGCCGTGGTCATCGCCAAGGCTGAAGAGGGCACCCGGGTCGTCGTCTTCCGGGAACCCGCCGCCTGTCTTGTGGACGCAGACATAGTTGCTGCGCCCTTTCAGCAGTGCGACGTCGACTTCCCGCGGCAGCTTCGGTGCCAGGGCAGCCAGCAGCCGGGGAAGGTCCCGTCCCACGATCTGCGCCTGGAGCGCCAGGGTGGCAGTCGAAACCAAGGCAGGCTTGGTGCTCTCGAGGGCGTGGTGGATGAGCGGAACCAGGTAGGCCAGGGACTTGCCGGTTCCGGTCCCGGCCTGCACCAGCAGGTGCTTTCCGGTCTCGATCGACTCCGCCACCTGGCGTGCCATATCGTGCTGTCCCGGGCGGTTTTGGCCACCCATTGCGTCCACCGCGGTGTCCAGGAGTTCCAGGACCTCCGCGGCTGCGTCCTTCTTAGGCATGGAGGGTGAACGGCTCCAACTCAGGCGCCAGGGAATCGCGGACCTTGACCCGCAGGCGTGTTCCGCCTTCCTCGTGGTCGAGCGAGAGGATTTCCGCGTCCAGGCTGTGCAGCCGGGAGACGACGTCGCCGCGCTGGTAGGGGACGAGGAGGTCCAGTTCGATTCCGGGCCGCGGGATGCCGTCAGAAATAGCCTGCCGGAGTTCCTCGATGCCTTCGCCGGTCCGGGCGGAAACCACCACGGTCCGCGGCTCGCGCTGCCGCAGCCGTTCCAGGACAAACGGATCAGCCGCATCGGCCTTGTTGAGCACGATGATCTCGGGGATCCGGCGTGCATCCACGTCCGCGAGGACCGCACGTACTGCGGCGATCTGACCCTCCGGGTCCGGGTGCGATGCATCAACCACGTGCAGGATCAGGTCAGCGTCGGCGACTTCCTCCAGCGTGGACCGGAAGGCCTCCACCAGCTGTGTGGGCAGCGACCGGACGAACCCGACAGTGTCCGCCAGGGTGTACCCGATCCCGTCAGCGGTCTCGGCCTTGCGGATGGTCGGATCCAAGGTGGCGAACAATGCGTTCTCCACCAGGACTCCGGCGTCGGTGAGCCGGTTGAGCAGGGAGGACTTGCCCGCGTTGGTGTAGCCGGCGATGGCGACCGAAGGAACCTCGTTGCGCTGGCGGTTCGCCCGCTTGGTCTCGCGGGCAGGCTTCATCGCGGCGATTTCACGGCGCAGCTTCGCCATCCGTGTACGGATCTTCCGCCGGTCCAGCTCGATCTTGGTTTCACCCGGTCCGCGCGAGCCCATGCCGGCGCCGGCGCTGCCTACCTGGCCGCCTGCCTGCCGGGACATGGATTCACCCCAGCCGCGGAGACGGGGAAGGAGGTATTCCAGCTGGGCCAGTTCCACCTGGGCCTTGCCCTCGCGGGACTTGGCGTGCTGGGCGAAGATATCCAGGATCAGCGCAGTGCGGTCGATCACCTTCACCTTGACGATGTCTTCCAGGCCGCGGCGCTGGGAAGGCGAAAGTTCGCTGTCCACGATCACGGTGTCCGCACCCGTCGCCAGAACGATGTCCTTCAGCTCCTGCGCCTTGCCGGATCCGAGGAAGGTGCCGGGGTCCGGCTTCATCCTCCGCTGGATGATCCCGTCGAGCACTTCGGAACCGGCCGTCTCAGCGAGGGCTGCGAGCTCACGCAGCGAATTCTCGGCGTCGGCCGCCGTTCCTTCCATCCACAGACCGGCCAGGACAACACGTTCCAGGCGCAGCTGCCGGTACTCGACTTCGGTGACGTCTTCGAGTTCAGTGGAGAGTCCTGCGACTCGGCGCAGTGCGCGGCGGTCCTGCAGATCCTGCTGGTCTCCGTCGAAGACAGAGTGCTCCGCGTCCTGCACTGAGAGGGCCTGTGCCTGCCGGGAGAATCCGGAGGGCGAATCGGGCGACACGCTGCGCTTGGCAGCGGTTGCTTCTTCCTTGGCCAGGATCCGGTCGATCACGCCCTGGATTTCCTCGGGCTTGAGGTCCGTGGGCGTGGAGCCGGCAGCGGGACGGGAATTGTTGATGGTCATAATCTCCTTAGACGCAAGTGTTAACCATGGTAGGTCAGCGGACCCACATTGTGCGGGCTCTCCGGGGACCTGTGCAATACCTTGCGCAGGCTCCGGCTCCGGGCCGATGGCTGCCCGGAGCCGGGAAGCCACTAATCTGGATTGTTATGGGTTCAGAGCATTACTTCAGTTCACAGCCGTCCGCACCCGAGGTGCGCAGGCCGCTGCGTGTCACACTCAACGGCCGGGACGTCACCTTGGCCACCTCTGGCGGGATTTTCTCGCCCGACGGCATTGATAAGGGAACGCAGGTACTGCTCTCCGGTATTCCCGACCCGGCAGCTGAGGGCAACCTGCTTGATATCGGCTGCGGCTGGGGACCCATCGCCCTCACGATGGCGCTGAAGTCACCCGGAGCACAGGTCTACGCCGTCGACGTCAACGAACGGTCCCTGGGCCTGACGCGGGACAACGCTGCCACACTCGGGCTCGGCAACGTCCATGCCGCGCTGCCCGAGGCTGTCGATCCCGAGCTGCGGTTTGCCACCATCTGGTCGAATCCGCCCATTCGCATTGGCAAGGATGAACTGCACGCGCTGCTGCTTCAGTGGCTTCCCCGGCTGGCCCCCGGCGGCACGGCGTGGCTGGTGGTCCAGAAAAACCTTGGTTCAGACTCCCTGCAGCGCTGGCTGGAAACGGCTCTGGGCGCGGGTTTCGACGTCAGCCGCCACAGCACGGCAAAGTCCTTCCGCATCCTCAAGGTCGCACGAAAGGACTGACCCGCCGGGCTAGAGCACGGTTCCGCGGGCCACGAGGACAGCCGGTCCGCTGAGTTCCACGTGCTCACGGCCGTCCGCACCGGGCAGGAAGCGGATACCGAGGACTCCCCCGGGCACCGCTACGCTCCAGGCATCAGGGGCCCCGGTACCCGCCCAGAAGCGTGTGGCGACCGCTGCCGCACAGGCTCCCGTGCCGCAGGAGCGGGTCTCCCCGACGCCTCTTTCGTGGACGCGCATGGTGAGCTGGCCGACGCCGTCGAGCACCAGCGGCTCCGCCGGCACCACGAACTCTACGTTGGTGCCGTTTTCGGGAGCGGGCTCCACCGACGGCGCCTTGGTGAGGTCCGTTGCGGCCAGTTCGGAAAGCTCAGCCAGGGCGACGACGGTGTGGGGATTGCCCATGCTCACCGACAGTCCCGGGCGGGGCACTTCGAGTCCGTCGGCGTTCACGACGGTGTCCATGGCTTTGGCCGCGGCGTGGTCGGGGAAGATGAATTCCCACGGCCCCATGTCAACGGCGTACCCGTCCGGGGTGCGCGTGACCGTCTTCAGTCCGCCGCGGGTTCCGATGGCCAGTGCTTCACCGGGGGCCAGCGAGGCCAGTCCCTCTTCGAGCAGGAAATGCACAAAGACGCGTACGCCGTTGCCGCACATCTCCGAGACGCTTCCGTCGCCGTTGCGGTAGTCCATGAACCACTCGGCGTCCGGGTTGGTCTGCAGCAGGGCCTGGCCCTCGGGCAGGTGCTCGGACCGGACAGCGCGGATAAACCCGTCGGCACCGATTCCGCTGTGCCGGTCACACAGTGCCGCTACATCGCCCGGGGCAAACTCCGACAGACCGTCGGGGTCTGCCACGAGGACAAAGTCGTTGCCGGTTCCGTGCCCTTTCGCAAAGGACAGGCCGGTGAGGGCAAGCGGAAGGCCGGAGGCGGACAGGGCTGCGGGGGAAGGAATGCTCACCCCTCAAGAATAGCGGCGGCTGCCTTGTCCACCAGACGGGGATCGTCGAAGTCCAGCCATGTCACGCGCGGATCTGCCCGGAACCAGGTCAGCTGGCGGCGGGCGAACTGCCGGGTGGCCACCACGGTGTCCTCCGCAGCCTTCTCGACCGTGGATTCGCCGTCGAGCACTTTGAGGAACTGGGCGTAGCCCAGGGCCCGTCCGGCAGTCCTGCCGGTACGCAGTCCGGCCGCGTCCAGGCGCCGTACTTCCTCTTCCAGGCCCTGCTCCACCATGTGTTGCACCCGCAGGGCCAGCCGCGAGTGCAGCAGGCTGCGTTCAACCTGCAGCCCAATCTGGACGGCGGGCTGGAAGTACGTACGCTCGGGCATGAAGGAGCTGAACGGACGCCCGGTGAGCTCGTGGACTTCCAGGGCGCGCACCACGCGCCGCGCATCGCCCAGGCGTCCGGCGGAGACCGGGTCAACGGCCTTCAACCGGTTTCGCAGGTGTTCCAGTCCGGACGCTTCCAGTTCTGCTTCCAGGCGCCGGCGCACCTCCGGATCCGTGCCCGGGAATTCCAGGACGTCCAGTGCTGCGCGCACGTAGAGTCCGGAGCCCCCAACGAGGATGGGCCACCGGCCGCGGGAGCGGATGTCGGTGATCAGGCTGCGGGCCTGGGACTGGAAAGCCGAGACGCTGGCTTCTTCCGTGACATCCATGATGTCGAGCAGGTGGTGCGGGATTCCGGCGCGTTCGGCCAGGGGAAGCTTGGCGGTCCCGATGTCCATGCCGCGGTAGAACTGCATCGAGTCGGCATTGATAATTTCCCCGCCCAGCCGGGCGGCGAGGGCGACGCCGAGATCGGACTTGCCGGAGCCGGTTGGACCTACGACGGCGAGGACCGGGAGGTCTTGTCCGCTCACTGGCGCGGTGGCAGGGCCGGCATGCCAAGCAGGACACCGGTGCGGGCTCCGTCGGCGGCCGGTGCCGGAACACCGCAGGAATCGGCTTGCGCACGGTCCCAGGCATCTCCTGCCCGTGAGCGCCGCAGCGAGTAGTCGGCGGCGGAGGCGGGATCCGAGACCAGGTGGAACGCCGCTGCCGAGGTGACGGGCACGGTGACCAGGTCTCCGGGCCGGGGAACCGGTGCTCCGTCCGGGACGGAGAAGTGAACCAGCCGCTGGTCACGGGAGCGTCCGGAAAGGCGCCCGGTCTCCGCGGACTTCTTCCCGGCGGCGGCCGTTACCATGACCTCGACGGTCCGGCCGACCTGCTTGGCGTTCTCTTCCGCCGCGATCCGGTCCTGCAGCGCGGTAAGGCGCTCGAAGCGTTCCTGCACGACGGCCTTGGGCAGCTGGTCTGGCAGGTCAGCTGCCGGGGTGCCCGGGCGCTTGGAGTACTGGAAAGTAAAGGCCGTCGCGAACCGCGCCTGTTCGACGACGTCGAGGGTGGCCTGGAAGTCTTCTTCGGTCTCCCCCGGGAAGCCGACGATGATGTCGGTCGAGATCGCTGCGTGCGGCATCTGCTCACGCACGCGGTCCAGGATGCCCAGGAACTTCTTGGACCGGTAGGACCGGCGCATATCCTTCAGCACCTTGTCCGAGCCGGACTGCAGCGGCATGTGCAGCTGGGGCATCACGTTGGGTGTTTCGGCCATGGCGTGGATGACGTCGTCGGTGAAGGCGGCGGGGTGCGGGCTCGTGAACCGGACCCGTTCCAGGCCTTCGATGCTCCCGCAGGCGCGCAGCAGTTTGGCGAAGGCGCCGCGGTCACCGAACTCGACTCCGTAGGAGTTGACGTTCTGGCCCAGCAGCGTGACCTCGATCGCGCCGTCGTCCACCAGTGCCTGGACCTCGGCGAGGATCTCGCCGGGACGGCGGTCCCGTTCCTTGCCGCGCAGGGACGGGACGATGCAGAAGGTACACGTGTTGTTGCAGCCAACCGAGATCGATACCCAGCCCGAGTACACGGAGTCACGCTTGGTCGGGAGGGTGGAGGGGAAGACCTCCAGCGACTCGAGGATTTCCAGCTGCGCGGCGTCGTTGTGGCGGGCACGCTCGAGCAGGGCCGGCAGCGCGCCGATGTTGTGGGTGCCGAAGACTGCATCCACGAACGGTGCCTTGGCGAGGATGGTCTCCCGGTCCTTTTGAGCCAGGCAGCCGCCAACCGCAATCTGCATGCCCGGCCGGGACTCCTTGACGTGGGCCAGCTGGCCCAGGTTCCCGTACAGCTTGTTGTCCGCGTTCTCCCGGACGGCACAGGTATTGAAGACCACGACGTCGGCGTCCCCCTCGGTGGCGGGCACGTATCCGGCTCCTTCAAGCAGGCCGGAAATGCGCTCCGAGTCGTGCACGTTCATCTGGCAGCCGAAGGTGCGCACCTGGTAGGTACGCAGCGGGGCCTCCTGACGGGTGTCGAAGGTCTCTTCAGGCGCGGGGCGGGATACAGACAGGCTCACCATCCAAGGGTACGACGCGGCGCCGCCGCACCCCCAATTCCGCCGAAAGGCCAGAAGAAGGCCTTTCCAGCGTTGAAAAGAGCTTCTTCTGGCCTCTCGGCGAAGGCGGGATTAGTACCAGTTGTTGGCGTAGTGGAAGTTCAGGGCGGAGCAGGGGCTGCCGTAGCGGGATTCGATGTAGGTGAGCCCCCAGTTGATCTGCGTCCGGTAGTTCGTCTGCCAGTCGCTTCCCGCGGCCGCGAGCTTGATCCCGGGCAGTGCCTGCGGGATGCCGTAGGCACCGGAGCCTGCGTTGGTTGCGCTGGTGAGCCATTCGGATTCCTTGGTCCACAGCGTGTCCAGGCAGGTCATCTGCGAGGCATCCCAGCCATGGTTTCCGAGGACCGACGCAGCGAAGGCCTTCGCACCTGCGGGATCGTCCACGGGGACAGCAGCGGCGGCGATTCGGGCGGCTTCCTCCGCAGCAGCCTGCTCAGCGGCCGCCTGCTCAGCGGCCGCCTGCTCTGCGGCTGCAGCTTCCGCTGCCGCAAGTTCAGCGGCGACGTGTGCGGCTTCCTGCTCGACTGCCGCCTGATCCGCTTCCGCTGCCTCGTCGCCGGACGAAGTTGCGGCTGACGTCGGCCCGGCGGCTTCCGGGGCCGCCGGCGGGCTCGCCTCCACTGAGGGCGAAGCGTCCGACGGCGCCGGCTCGGCGGCCCGGGCAGCCTCATCCGAGCCATCGTGCAGGAGCGGCAGCGCCACGCTCGCCAGCTGGATGCCGGCTGTCGCACGGAGGTCATCCTCGCTCGCGGCAGCGCCCACCGTACCAACCATCGCCAGGGTGGCCAGGGCAACCCCGGCGGAAATCTTTCTTCTGTTCCTGCGCCGGGCAATGGTCCGCTGCCGTCTTAGCTCGCGCCGTCCGTGTACTTCAGTCATAAGTCCGGGACTGTACACAGAGTTTCTGGGACGGATTTCGAAACGGTAACACTCAGGTTGCGTTTAGATAACGCAGCCGCTTTAATACCAGTTCACTCGCTCCGAATGGGCCCACGCTGCACAGGGGCTTCCGTACCTCTGACTGATATACATCAGCCCCCAGTTGATCTGGGTCCGGTAGTTTGTCCGCCAGTCGAGTCCCGAGGCGGCCATCTTGTCCCCTGGAAGGGACTGAGGGATGCCGTAGGCACCGCTGTACGGATTATGTGCGCTGGTCCGCCAGTTGGACTCCCTGTTCCACAGGTCAACGAGACAGCGGAACTGGCTGCCGTCCCAGCCATAGGCGGACGAGGCGCCGGCCGCGTACGCCTGGGCACCGGCAGGGTCATCTACGGGAGCGGCCGGGGGCGGGGGAATAACGGGCTGCGGTGCGGGATTTGCCGCCAGCGGAGGTGCCGGAGCGGGTGCCGGGACTGGTGCCGGGGGCGCCTGGGGCGCCGGCGGCAGCACGGGAGCCGGCTCGGGGCCCTTGGGAATCGTGGGATTAATCACAGGCTGACTCTCCGGCCGAGGCGTTTTTCCCGCCGCCAGGCGTGCGGCTTCTGCCTGCTGGCGGACTGACTCCTCAATGCGAACTGCTTCCAGCCGTTTCAGTTCAGCTTCCGCCGTGCTGTCCTTGAGTTCGGCCAGTTGGGCCACCAGCACCACTGTACGTTCTTCCTGTTCACGGACGGCTTGCTCAGCTGCGGAAGTGGCCGCTTCCGCTCCTTCATAGAGTTCCCCCGCCTCCTCGGCCAGGGCTTCACGTGCCCGGCGCTCCGCTTCCTCGGTTTCCTGCAAAGAAGCGGCGGTGCTTTCGGCCGCCGCTGCCTGTTCGAAGAGACGCGCCGTCCGGTCCGTTACAAGCTGCAGCGTGGCCAGCCGGTCAAAATGGGCGGCGCCTGCCTCGGCGTCGAGGATAAACAGAAGGCTGCTGTCCATTCCGCCGGTCTTGTACGTCTGGGCCGCGAGGGCGCCAACTTGGCTGCTAAGGGACGCTGCTTCAGCTGCTGCGGCGCTGCGCGCTGCCGCGAGCTCTCCGAGGCGGGCGTCACTGGCCTCCAGTTCGCTGCGCAGGACGTCATAGCGGCTCGACGCATCTACGGCGGCGTTGCCCAGCTCCCCGGCCTCGGACTGCAGGTCGGCCAGGTGGCGCTCCAGTTCCGAGACCTGTTCCTGTTTGGCCGACGCATCGCCTTTGGCTGCGGCAATTTCCTCCCAGCTGGGATAGTCCGCTGCCGAAGCGGGCGCAGCAACGAGGAAGGCAGATGCCAGCGCACCGGCAGCTGCCGCAGCCATAAGGGACGAGTAGCGTAACTTCTGTCCCAAAAACCTCATTGTAAACATAGTGATGCCCAGCATACGGCACGGAATGTTGCTGCTCCTGATGCCGCACGGGCTGCAGGCCTAGGCGTCTGAGGCAAGTTCGGCCGCCCTCGCTGTGAGGCCCTCTTCGACCACGGAGAATCCCAGGGACGGCGAGTAGCCTTTGCGGGCCAGCATGGAAACGAGCCTGCGGACCAGTTTGTCGCGTTCTTTGCGGTCCTGCGGCACAGCAGCGTTGCGCAGCTTGCGGCGGACGAGGTCCCTGGCGGCTTCCCATTCGTCGTCGGTGCTGACCTGCTCCAGGGCTTCTTCAGCCAACTCCGGCGCGATCCCCTTCTCCGCCAGCTCCCTGCGGATCGCTGAGCGGGCCAGGGAGCGGCTCTGCGTCCTGCTGCGCACCCACATCTGAGCGAACTCAGCGTCGTCAATGAGCTGCACTTCCTCGAAACGGTCCAGCACTGCGCTCGCCACGTCCTCCGGAACGTCGCGTTCTGCAAGCTTGTCCGCCAACTGGCGGCGGCTTTTGGCGGAACTTGTCAGCTGGCGCAGGACTATAGCGCGGGCGACGGCGTAGGGGTCAGCTTCGGGAACGGAATCGGCCGGCGAGCCGGGCGTGGGGCCATCCCCCGCGCCCGGCTTCCGTCCGCGGCGCCGCTGCTGCTGCATCCGTTGAGGCTATGCGCCGGCGGCAGCGGCCTTGCCGGCTGCCGTTTCCGTCTTGCCGCTGGCCGCCTGCTCCTCGGGCGCCGCGTCCACACCAAGCTTCACGCGAAGCCGGCGTTCGATCTCATCAGCAAGTTCCGGATTATCCCGGAGGAACCGGCGGGAGTTTTCCTTGCCCTGGCCCAGCTGGTCGCCGTCGTAGGTGAACCAAGCGCCCGACTTCTTCACGATTCCATGCTCGACACCCATGTCGATCAGGCCGCCTTCGCGGGAAATCCCCTGCCCGTAGATGATGTCGAACTCGGCCTGCTTGAACGGCGGGGCCATCTTGTTCTTGACGATCTTGGCACGGGTACGGTTACCGACCGGGTTGGTGCCTTCCTTCAGCGTTTCGATTCGGCGCACATCGATGCGGACCGAGGCGTAGAATTTCAGGGCCTTGCCGCCGGTAGTGGTCTCGGGGCTGCCGAAGAACACGCCGATCTTCTCGCGAAGCTGGTTGATGAAGATTGCCGTGGTTTTGGTCTGGCTCAGCCGCCCGGTGATCTTCCGGAGTGCCTGGCTCATGAGGCGGGCCTGGAGACCCACGTGGCTGTCGCCCATTTCGCCTTCAATTTCGGCGCGCGGCACCAGGGCAGCAACGGAGTCAATGACCACGATGTCCAGGGAGCCGGAGCCCACCAGCATGTCCATGATTTCCAGGGCCTGCTCACCGGTGTCCGGCTGGGAGACCAGCAGCGCGTCCGTGTCCACGCCGAGCCTCTTCGCGTACTCCGGATCCAGGGCATGCTCGGCGTCGATGAACGCGGCGATGCCGCCGTTCTTCTGTGCATTAGCCACGGCGTGGAGCGCGACGGTGGTCTTACCCGAGGATTCCGGTCCGTAGATTTCGACAACGCGTCCGCGCGGGAGTCCGCCAATGCCCAGGGCTATGTCCAGTGCGATGGAACTGGTGGAAATCGTTTCGATGGGGGCGCGGGTTTCGTCGCCCAGCCGCATGATCGAACCCTTGCCGAACTGCTTGTCGATCTGGGCCAGTGCTGCTTCGAGTGCTTTGGCGCGGTCTGGAGCGGCCATTCTTCACCTCTGTTGTTGTGGCTGTTAATGATGTTCCCGGCCCGGGGGCCTGCTTATCGGTTGCTCATTGGAAACCGTAGGCGACGGCACTGACATCGCTGCGTTCGCGTGCCGCCGATGTGGACAGCCGGTGCGGGGCGGGCCGGGTGCTGCCCCTGTGTAGGAGCATATCGGCATCCGAACAGATATTCGAATGACGTGCCCGCGTGTCCTAGGTGGTTTTCGGTTTAACATCCCGGCCCAGGCGTCTTTCGTCGGGCACCTCCTGGATGTCACACACGGCGAGCCAGACCCGTTTGGGCTCCACTCCCCGCGCCAGGGCCTCGCTGGCTGTCTTTCCCCCGAGGCCGGTCAGGACAAGGTCGGAGGCAAGGACCCGGGAATACGCCGGGCCAAACTCGTCGTCCATGAGCCGCCAAAAATCGCTGATACGCATCGCTTAATCCTCTCACGCTCCCCCGCCGGTCTCCCCTGGCCAAGCGGACGGGGCCCCGGCTCAGGCTAGGCCGCGGCCTAGAATAGGCTCCATGACCGAAAAGCTGCCGGCGACCATTCCCGCCACGAATCCGGCCATAGAAGACCTCGAACAGGAACTCAGTGTCTTGTGGCGCCGCGCGCGTGCAGCATCACAGCGGGTTGCCCGCGCTGTCCACCCGGACCTGGAGCCCGCCGCCTATGGACTCCTGGTGCTCCTGCAGCGCCAGGGACCCCTTCGCCTCACCGATATTGCCGCGGCGATCGGCGTTGGCAAACCCTCCGTGAGCCGGCAGATCGTGATGCTCGAGAACCTGGGACTGGTCCGCAAGCAGGCGGACCCGGACGACGGTCGGGCACAGGCCATCAGCCTCACGGATTCCGGCCGCGAACAGTTGCTGAAGACCCAGCGGGCACGCGAAGAACATTTTCACGCCCTGCTCCAGGCCTGGAGCGAAGACGAGGTCCGGGCACTGAGCGTGCTGCTGCATAAACTCAACAGCTCCCAGGCGCCCGCAGCGCCCGCAGCGCCGGCCGCCCGGCCCCCTTCATAGAAAAAGGCCCCGTCCGGGCTGGACAGGGCCTTATCGAGATCTTTGGGCGGGCAGCGGGTGCTGCCCGAGGTTGTTACGGCGTGCGGGCCAGGTCCCGAGCCAGGTCCTCCGGGAATTCACGGGCGAACTCGCGCGAGAATTCCGTAGGAACGGTGTCGGGGATGGAAACGCCTTCGGCGCTGGCCACACGATCACTGACCTCTCGAAGCATCAGGGACAAAGGCACATCAAGGGCGCTGCAGATCGAGGACAGGAGTTCCGAAGAAGCTTCCTTCTGTCCGCGTTCAACCTCGCTCAGGTATCCAAGGGAAACCCGGGCGCTGTGCGACACCTCGCGCAGGGTACGGCCCTGGCGCTGGCGTACGTCGCGGAGTACATCACCAATTTCGTGGCGTAGAACTACCATTTTGCGCTCCTTAGGTTCCCGGTGTGCATCTTCCGCCAACCCTACATCCCGCCAGCGAATAACGCCGTTCACGGATACGGGTTGCTTCACCATGTGTATGTCCTGCTCCCTTATAGGTCCGTCCGCGGCGAGAAACCGCGGAATGTTTAGATCCTAAACCTGAAACCTTGGTGGTTCCTGATACTAACAACTGACGCCGTTACGGTTTTGTTCCCGCACCCTGCCAGCGGATCCCAGGAGCCTCGCACTGCCCCGGCTACGCGGAAACCAGTTCCGCTTCCAACAGGTCCAGCGCGGCGGTACAGGCCTGCCGCCGGATTGAGTCTCTCTCGCCGGCGAACCGAAAACGCTGCGAGCGTACTCCGGACGCGGTGGCGATCCCGATAAATACAGTGCCGACGGGCTGTCCGTCATGCGGTTCCGGGCCGGCCGCACCCGTGGTGGACACTCCCACGTCCGTCCCCAGCAAACGCCGCACTCCGGAAGCCATTTGCTCGGCAACGTGTGCGTCTACCGACCCTGCGGTTGCCAGGAGTTCTTCCGAGACCCCCAGGACGCCGGCCTTGACCTCGTTCTGATAGGCGACGACGCCGCCCTGCAGCACGGCCGAAGCCCCCGGTACGGTGGCGATCTCGGCAGCCACCATGCCGGCGGTCAGGGACTCAGCGCACGCCACGCGCTTGCCGGACGCAGCTGCTGCCGCGACGACCCGGGCCGCGGTGCTGTTCACGATGACCGGCCGGTTGCACCCCGGGCGGTGCTGCGCAGCTTAATCGCCTGCAGGACATAGTCGACGCCGGTCACCACGGTGATGACGACGGCGGCGGCCATCGCGGCGGCGCTGATCCACCAGGCCCAGTCGCCCAGCCAGGAGGAGAGCGGCAGCAGGAACAGGAAAATCGCCAGGGTCTGGATCACGGTCTTGAGCTTTCCGCCGCGGGAAGCTGCCATGACTCCGTAGCGGATGACGACGAAACGCATCACGGTGATGCCGATTTCGCGGACCAGGATGACGATTGTTACCCACCACCAGAGCTCACCCAGGATGGAGAGCATCACCAGCGCGGAGCCGATCAGCAGCTTGTCTGCGATGGGATCGGCAATCTTCCCGAAGTCGGTGATCAGTCCCCGGCTGCGGGCCAGGTCGCCGTCGAGCTTGTCGGTGTAGATGGCCACGGCAAACGTCGCTACCGCCAGCCAGCGGAAAAGGCCGTCCCGCCCGTCGGCCACGAGGAACCAGATAAACAGCGGCACCATGATGATGCGGATGACCGTCAGGACATTGGCGATGTTGAGGGTAGGTACCCGCTCGGCTCCAGAATTGCTCACGAAACCAGACTAGCCGGATTCAGCGTCCGGTGAGATTCCACGCATCTTCGGATCCGTCATCGTCGCCGGTCCCCTCGGATCCGTCGTAATACTCGGTGGCCTGCTGCCGGGATTCGAGGTCCTGGGCCACGAGGTCCACTGGACCCCCGGTTTCGAAGCCGTGGTTCACGTTCGCGTTGTCGGCCAGCGCAGCCGTCTCCGCGGCATCGGCGCCGGTCAGCGGTTCTCCGCCCTGGATGGCAGCCAGCGTAGCGGCGAGGTCGTCCGGCTTGACCAGCACGTCGCGGGCCTTGGAGCCCTCGGAGGGGCCCACCACGCCGCGGGATTCGAGCAGGTCCATCAGCCGGCCTGCCTTGGCGAAGCCGACGCGCAGTTTCCGCTGGAGCATGGAGGTCGAACCGAACTGGGTGGTCACCACCAGCTCGGTGGCCTGCAGCAGGACATCGAGGTCGTCTCCGATGTCGTCTTCGATCTGCTTCTTCGGCGCCGTGACCGTGACGTCCTCGCGGTACGTGGCCTGGAGCTGGTTCTTCACGTGCTCAACGACCCGGTGGATCTCCGACTCGGTCACCCAGGCGCCCTGCACACGGATGGGCTTATTGGATCCCATGGGGAGGAAGAGTGCGTCACCCTGGCCGAGCAGTTTTTCGGCGCCGGGCTGGTCAAGGACCACGCGCGAGTCGGTCACCGAGGAGGTGGCGAAGGCCATGCGGGACGGGACGTTGGCCTTGATCAGGCCGGTGACGACGTCGACCGAGGGCCGCTGCGTGGCCAGGACCAGGTGGATGCCGGCGGCACGCGCCAGCTGCGTGATGCGCACGATCGAGTCTTCGACGTCCCTCGGCGCGACCATCATGAGGTCTGCAAGCTCGTCCACGATGACCAGCAGGTACGGGTAGGCCTTGATGACGCGCTTGGACCCCGCCGGCGGCACGACCTTGCCGTTGCGGACGGCCTTGTTGAAGTCGTCAATGTGCTTGTAGCCGAAGTTCGCCAGGTCGTCGTAGCGGGTGTCCATTTCCCGGACCACCCATTGCAGCGCCTCCGCTGCCTTCTTGGGGTTGGTGATGATCGGGGTGATCAGGTGCGGCACGCCCTCATACGCGGTCAGTTCCACGCGCTTGGGGTCCACCATGACCATGCGCACCTCATCAGGGGTGGAGCGCATCAGGATCGAGGTGATCATCGAGTTCACGAAGGAGGACTTGCCCGCGCCGGTGGCACCGGCCACCAGGAGGTGCGGCATCTTGGCCAGGTTCGCCACGACGAACCCGCCTTCGACGTCCTTGCCCACACCCATGACCATGGGATGGTCCGTCTTGCGTGCGGCATTGGAGCGCAGAACGTCGCCAAGGACAACGACTTCCTTGTCAGCGTTGGGGATTTCGATGCCGATGGCGGACTTGCCCGGGATCGGCGAGAGGATCCGCACATCCGAACTGGCGACGGCGTAGGAAATGTTCTTCGACAGGGCCGTGACCCGCTCGACCTTCGTGCCCTCGCCCAGCTCGATTTCGTAGCGCGTCACTGTTGGTCCGCGCGAGAAGCCGGTGACCTGGGCATCGACGTTGAACTGCTGGAGCGTGCGGGTCAGTGCTGCGACGACGGCGTCGTTGGCTTCCGAGCGTTCCTTGGCGGGAGGTCCGGACGGCAGGAACTCCGACGGCGGCAGGGTGTAGGTGACGTCGCCGGAGAGCTGGAGCTGCTCGGTGCGCTGGGGAATGGGGGCCGACGGCGGCACGTGGGCCACGGGGCGCGACGGCACCGGGGGCACCGGCGGGGCTGCGACGAGGGAGGCAGCAGCCTCCGGCACCAGCGAGATTGCTTCGGTGGGCGGCTCGGCATCCTCGAGGCCCTGGTCCCGGCGCAGCTTCTGCGTGGCCAGTTCCGCCTTCGTGGGACGGCGGACTCCCGGGGGCACCGCGGACTCGGCCGCAGCTGCTTCCTGCCGCTCTTCTTCATCACGCAGGAGTGCGGCTTCAAAGGCCTCATCCCCGGCGTAGCCGTCCGGATGCTCCGTCTCTTCGTCCTTGCGGCCCTTTCCGAAGCGGCGCTGCTTCTTGGGCTTTTCAGGCTTGTCCGCGGCGTACAGGTAGCTCTGGTCGTGGGCCTCGGGATCATCGGCGGCCAGGTCCTGGCCCATGAGGTGCTCGTACAGGGCACGCAGCCGCAGCGGAATATGCCGGAACGGCGTGGCGGTAACGATCAGCACGGAGATAAACACCAGCAGCGAAAGCAGGATGATGACCGGCCACTTGGTGATGGCCGCGGAAAGCGGCCCTGCGACCAGGAATCCGACGATTCCGCCGGAAACCCAGAGCTGGTCGAATCCGTCAGAGAGGGCAGGCCCGCCGCCGATCAGGTGGGTGATACCGGCACCGGAGCAGAGCATCAGGGTCAGCCCGATGCTGATCCGGCCGTTGGCGCGGTGCCGTTCGGGATACCGGAACAGCCGCACGGAGGCGGTCAGGAGCATAAAGGGAAGCACGACGGCCATCCAGCCGAAAGTGCCGGCGGCGCCGGCATGGATGACGTCGGCAACCGGACCGCGCAGCGCCCACCATTCAACGGTGGCGACAAGCAGCGCGGTAAGGATGAGGAAGAATCCGGTGCCGTCGCGGCGGACGTCCCGGTCGGGAACGACGTCGGTGCCCAGTTTGCGCACTCCGGCGCCGACGATTCGGGCGATGCCCATCCAGGCGCCCTGGATGGCGCGCAGCGGCAGCGGAAGGGTCTCCTCGGGTGCCGCCTTGGCGGCCTGGCTGCGGCCCGTGGACTTGCCCTTCGCTGCGGTCTTTCCACCGGCGCCCCGGGAGGGAGTCCGGCTGGTCGAAGTGCCGCGCGCGGAGGGGGAAGTACGAGTCGCCATACTGGCCACGCTACCGGACGCAGGCCCCAAAACCCCGAATATACGCGCCAGGCAGCCGCTTTCCTTCCCCCGGCGACAGGCCGCCGGGGGAAGGAAGGAGCGGCAGGATTATGCCTCGAGAACCACCGGAACGATCATCGGGCGGCGGCGGAGCCTGCGGTTGACCCAGGTCCCCACGACGCGGCGGACAACCTGCTGCAGCTGGTAGGCCGTGTGGTCGCGGTTGGACATCACGGCTTCCTCCAGAGCCTTGCTGATCTTGGGCTTGATCTCGTCGAACACGGCATCGTCTTCGGCGAAGCCGCGGGCATGGATCTCCGGCCCGGAGACGATGGTGCCGGTGCTGCGGTTCACCACGGTGATGACCGAGATGAAGCCTTCCTCACCAAGGATGCGGCGGTCCTTCAAGTCAGTGTCGGTGATCTCGCCAACGCTGGAGCCGTCCACGTAGACGAAGCCGCACTCAACGTTGCCGACCACCCGGGCCTTGCCGTTGACCAGATCCACCACGGTGCCGTCGTCGGCGAGGATGATGTTCTCTTCCGGCACGCCCGTCTGGGCGGCGAGCTTGCCGTTGGCGATCAGGTGCCGGGTTTCGCCGTGCACGGGCATGGCGTTCTTCGGCTTCAGGATGTTGTAGGTGTAGAGCAGCTCCCCCGCCGAGGCGTGGCCCGAGACGTGGATCTTGGCGGTTCCCTTGTGGACCACGTCGGCGCCGAGCTTCATCAGCCCGTTGATCACACGGAAGACGGCGTTCTCATTGCCCGGGATCAGGGACGAGGCCAGGATTACGGTGTCGCCGCGGCCCACGTTGATGCGGTGGTCTCCGTTGGCCATGCGCGAGAGCGCTGCCATCGGCTCGCCCTGCGAACCCGTGGACATCAGGACCAGTTTGTGGTCCGGCATGTTATCCACGTTCTTCAGGTCCACCAGGATGCCCTCGGGTACGTGGAGGTAGCCCAGCTTCTCTGCGATGGCCATGTTCCGCACCATGGAGCGGCCGACGAAGCAGACCTTGCGTCCGTGCGCGGCAGCGGCGTCGAGCACCTGCTGGACGCGGTGGATGTGGGAGGAGAAGGAAGCGACGATGATCCGCTTCTTGACCTTGCCGAAGAGCTCTTCGAGCACCGGGCCGATGTTGCGTTCGGGTGAAGTGAACCCGGGAACGTCGGCGTTGGTGGAGTCCGCCATGTAGAGGTCCACGCCCTCTTCGCCCAGCCGGGCGAACGCGCGCAGGTCGGTGATGCGGCCGTCCAGGGGAAGCTGGTCCATCTTGAAGTCGCCGGTATGCAGGACAGTGCCGGCGTCGGTCCGGATGAATACCGCGAGGGCGTCCGGAATGGAGTGGTTTACCGCCACGAATTCGCACTCGAAGGGGCCGAGCTGCTCAACCTGGCCTTCCTTCACGGTGAGCGTGAACGGCTTGATCCGGTGCTCCTGGAGCTTCGCCTCGATCAGCGCCAGCGTCAGCTGGGATCCGATGAGCGGGATGTCCTTCTTCAGCCGCAGCAGGTACGGAACGGCACCGATATGGTCCTCGTGTCCGTGGGTGAGCACGACGCCCACGACGTCGTCCAGCCGGTCCTCGATGTAGGAGAAGTCCGGGAGGATCAGGTCAACGCCCGGCTGGGTCTCTTCCGGGAAGAGCACACCGCAGTCCACGATGAGCAGCTTGCCGTCGATTTCGAAGACGGCCATGTTGCGGCCGATCTCTCCGAGCCCGCCCAGCGCCACGATGCGCAGCGTCCCGGGCTTGAGGCGGGGAGGAGTCTTCAGTGCGGTGTCCGCAGTTTCAATCATGTTTTATTACGCCTTGTCCTGGGAAAAATCCCATCCTGCTTCGGCCAGGTCCGCCAGGACAGCTTCCATCTCGATCGCGTCGGGAGCCACCAGCGGCAGCCGTACGGCGGCGTTGGGGATCACTCCCTGCATCTTGAGGATCTGCTTGGCGGAAATGGCACCTGGTATGTGTGTCATTACGGCTCGCACTACCGGATCCAGTTCAAAGTGGATCCTGCGGGCCTTATCGAAATCTCCTGCGGCTGCCGCGTCCACGAGTGCGCGGAACGCGCGGGTCGCAACGTGGGCGCTGACGCTGACGACGCCGGCGGCTCCGGCCACCATCCACGGCAGCGTCAGTCCGTCGTCACCGGCGTAGACATCCAGCGTGGTGTTGGCCAGGACCCTGGTGACGGCAGCAAAGTCGGCCTTGGCGTCCTTGAGCGCCAGGACCTTGGGGTTCTCCGCGAGGCGGAACATCGTCTCCGTGGCGATGGGGATCCCGGCGCGGCCCGGGATGTCATAAATCATGATGGGCAGATCGCTGGCCGCCGAAACGGCGTCGAAGTGAGCGATCACGCCGGCCTGGGTCGGCTTGTTGTAATACGGCGTCACCACCAGCTGTCCGTCTGCACCGGCGCGTTCTGCCCGCTTGGCCATTTCCACCGAGTGGGAGGTGTGGTTGGTGCCGGTTCCGGCAATGACCTTCGCCCGTCCGCCGACAGTCTGCGCAACGACGCGGAAAAGGTCTTCCTTTTCGCTGTCCTCAAGGGTGGAGGTTTCGCCGGTCGTTCCGGAGATAACCAGGCCGTCACAGCCGTCCTCAACGAGTTTGTTGGCCAGGAAGGCCGTGGCCTCGAAGTCGACTTCGCCGTCGGCAGTGAACGGGGTGACCATCGCGGTCACCAGGGTTCCGAACGGACGGGAAGAAAGAGAAGAGTCAGCCATGGGTAAAACGTTACCTGTTGGACCTGCAATTGGGACAAACGGACACAGGCGCAGCCCGAGGCCGGGCGGGGCCTGTGAGACGATTCTGCAATGAGCAGAACGCGTCTGACGGGCATCGATGCGGCCCGCGGGGTGGCTTTGCTGGGCATGATGTCCACCCATATCTTCCCCTTGTATGACCCGGTAACCGGGGAACCCGCCTTTGTGGCGCTGGTGTTCTCCGGGCGCGCTTCGGCGCTGTTCGCCGTCGTGGCCGGCATTGGACTGGCACTGCTCACGGGGGGACCGAATCCCGGTGCCGGGCGTTCCCCGGCAGCCAGCCGGCGCGGCATCGCCGCCCGGGCGGTGGTGATCGCGCTGATCGGCCTGCTGCTGGGCGGGCTCGACACCTCGATCGCGATCATCCTGTTCCACTACGCCGTACTGTTCCTGCTGGTCCTGCCGTTCACGAACATGCGGCTGCCCAGGCTGGCGGTCTGGGCAGGTGCGTGGGTGTGCCTTTCCCCTGTACTCGCCTATCTGGTGCGGCCGTGGCTGATCGATAACGTGGTTCCGCCGGATGTCGGCGGCAACATCACGTGGGAACATTTCCTGGAACCGGCCACCCTGCTCTCGGATGTCCTCTTCACCGGCGTCTACCCGGCTCTCCAGTGGATGAGCTACCTGCTGATCGGCATGGTGATCGGGCGGCTGCAGCTCTCGGATCTCCGGGTGCAGGCCGGGCTGCTTGCCGCGGGCATCTTCGCGGCGCTGGGCGCCAAGTACCTGAGCTGGTACCTGCTCATTGATGCCGGCGGGTTCGCTGAGCTGCTCACCACCGAGTCGGGGCGGACGTGGCCCATCGGACGGATGCTCGAGGTCAACCTGACCGGGGTGGACCAGTCCGGCTCCTGGTGGTGGCTGGCGGTAAGCGCTCCGCACTCCGGAACCACGTTTGACCTGCTTCATACGGCAGGGACAGCGGCCGCCGTCGTCGCGGCCTGCCTGCTTTTGACCCGTTCCCGCCCGAACCTGCTGCTCCCGCTCTCTGCGGCAGGGGCGATGACGCTGACGCTGTACAGCGTCCACATCTGGGTGATGGCCCTCCTGGACGCGCAGCAGACCGCACCGGACCCGGGGTGGGTCTTCTGGCTCCAAGCCGCAGCAGCGGCCCTGGTGGGCCTGGCCTTTATCCGCCTGGGTTCCCGCGGCCCGCTGGAGACCGTCGCGTCGGGGGCTTCCCGGCTGGCCCGGGACGGAAAACTGACCGGGAACCGCCGCTGACGGCAGTGCACCGCTCCGGTATCAGTGCCCGGCAGGGAGCACTTCACCCTCGGCCGCTGCCGGCTTGCGGACAAAGAAGGCTGCCGCCACAGCCAGGACGCTGATCAACGCACCGGCAAGGAACGCAGACTGCACGCCTGCAGCAGTGGCCTCGACGCCGCCGGCTCCCTGCGCAAGCTTCGCGGCTGTACCGGTGGAGAGCAGCGTCACGAACAGTGCGGTTCCCGCACCGCCCATGACCTGCTGCACCGTGTTCAGGATGGCACTGCCATGCGAGTACAGCCTCGGCTCCAGGGATCCCAGCGACGAAGTGAACAGCGGAGTAAAGGTCATGGCCAGGCCAATGCTGAGCAGGACGTGGATGACCGGGATAACGAACACCGGGGTGTCCTGGCGGAAGAAGGCCATCATGGCCCAGAGACTTCCGCTGACCAGCACCGAGCCGCCAATCAGGAGGGCTGTCGGGCCGATCCGGTCATAGATCCGGCCGACGACCGGTGACAGGATGCCCATGATGAGGCCGCCCGGCAGCAGGAGCAGGCCGGTCGTCAGGGTTCCCAGGCCCAGGACGGACTGCATGTAGATGGGCAGGACAATCAGGCTGCCGAAGAGGGTGATGCTCGACGCCGCGATCATGGCGATCGAAATCGTGAAGTTCCCCGTGCGGAAGGCCCGGAGGTCCAGCAGCGGCTCCGATATGCGGGCGAGCCTGCCCTGGCGGAGGATGAAGAGCACGAGGGCGCCCACGCCGACTGCGAAGGGAACCAAAGGCGGAACAGGCGCCGGGTTGTGGGACGCCCCCTCGCCCAGTGCAGAGAGTCCGTACAGCAGCCCGCCGAAGGCGAACGCGGAGAGGATGACGGACAGGACGTCGAGCGGGACCTTGCGCGGTTCGGTGACGTTTTTAATCTTGGCCGCGCCCAGGACCAGGGCGGCGACGGCGATGGGCAGCACCAGGATGAACATGAAGCGCCAGCTCAGCACGCTGAGGATCACTCCGGAAATGGTCGGCCCGATGGCGGGCGCCACGGAGATGACGATGGAAATGTTGCCCATGGTGCGCCCGCGTGCGGCCGGGGCGACGAGCGTCATCGCCGTCGTCATGAGCAGCGGAAGCATGATCGCTGTCCCGCTTGCCTGCACGACCCTGCCGATGAGCAGGACCGCAAAGCCGGGAGCGAGGGCTGCGACCAGCGTTCCACAGGTGAAGAGGATCATGGCGAGCAGGAAGATCTGCCGGGTGTGGAAACGCTGCAGCAGGAATCCCGTGATCGGAATGATCACTGCCATGGTGAGCAGGAACCCGGTGGTGAGCCACTGTGCGCTGGCCGCGCTGATGTCCAGGTCCGCCATGAGCGTGGGAAGGGCAACGCTCATAATCGTCTCGTTCAGGATGACGACGAACGCCGAAACGATCAGGATGCCGATGACCAGCCGGTTGCGTGCAGCGTGCGGATCTGCGCCGGTGGCGGCGGATACTGCCGGATCGGGTCGTGTGGGGCGGTTTCCGGCATGGGTCGTCAAAAAAGGGTCCTCGGATCGATTGCGCAGAGAGGCAGTACGCCCCTGAAAAGTATTGGTCTTGCTCTGTCCGTATTAGCTAACCGAAGCCGGGGCGAAAAGCTTCCCGGCGTGGCGCATCGCGGCACGTGCACGCTTGCGGTCCCCGGCGGCGTCGTACGCGCAGGAGAGCCGGAACCAGGCCCGCCATTGTTCCGGGTCGGCTTCGACCTCGGCCTGGTACTTTACGAACTCGGCGTCGGCAGCCTCCCGCACGATCCGCCCGCCCGGAGTCCGCGGCAGGTCATCGACGGGAAGTCCTCCCTCGTCGGCGAGGATGCGGGCCATTTTCTCGGTCTGCGCCCCAAAGAGCAGTTCGCGGACCAGCGCCCACACACCCACTGCGGGCAGGACGAAGTAGGCGGCACCCATGGCTTTGGTCACGAGGCCGTCTGACATCATCAGCAGCCATCCGCGCTGCGCGACGACCAGGATGTAGAAGACCAGGAGGATGGTGACGAGCAGGACACCGATCTTGGCCCGGTTATGGAACAGACCTGAAAAGAAGGTAGACAAGTGCGTTTCCTTAGGCGTTCAGGTTGAGGTAGCCGTCGAGGCCGACAGTGAGGCCCGGATGCGCTGCGACTTCGCGCAGGCCGAGCAGGACGCCGGGCATAAAGGAGGCCCGGTCGTAGGAATCGTGGCGGATGGTCAGCTGCTCCCCCGGCCCGCCCAGGAGGACCTCTTGGTGGGCTACCAGTCCGCGCAGGCGCACGGAGTGCACGCGGACTCCGCTGACGTCGGCCCCGCGTGCACCGGGCAGCTCCGTGGTTGTGGCGTCAGGTGACGGCCCGGTTCCGGCGTCGGAACGGGCGGCAGCTATCAGTTCAGCGGTCCGGGCCGCGGTGCCGGAAGGGGCATCTACCTTGTCCGGATGATGGAGTTCGACAATCTCCACGGACTCGAAGTACGGTGCGGCTTTGGCTGCAAACGCCGAAGCGAGCACGGAACCGAGGGCGAAGTTCGGGGCAATGAGGACACCGGTTTCCGGGTGCTCCGCCAGCAGCTCTTCCAGGCGCTGAAGGCGCCCGGCGTCCCAGCCGGTGGTTCCGACGACGGCGTGCATGCCGTGCTCGACGGCGAAGCGGACGTTGGCTTCGGTGCTGTCCGGAACGGTCAGGTCCACCACGTACTGCGCGCCGGCGGAGACCAGTGTCTGCAGGGAACCGGTGCGGCCCAGTGCCGCCACAAGTTCCAGGTCCGGGGCTGCTTCCACGGCCTTGACCGCTTCGGAGCCCATACGTCCGGTGGCACCGAGCACCGCGACAGGCAGTTTTTTACTCATGGGTCCAGATTACCGGTCAGGCGGGGGCGTCGCTGACGCCTACCCACTCGACGGTCCCGTCGTCAAAGACCTGTTCCTTCCAGACGGGGACCTGGGCCTTTACGGTATCCACCAGCTCTGCGCACGCGGCGAAGGCGGTGCCGCGGTGGGCGGAGGCGACGGCGGCAACCAGGGCTGCGTCCCCGATCTCCAGCGCTCCGGTGCGGTGGCCCACCCAGATCCGCACGCCGTCGTACTTTCGCGCAGTCTCCGCGGCGACCTCCGCGATGGCGGCGCCGGCCGTGGGATGGGCGCTGTAGCCCAGGGAGGCGACGCCGCGGCCGCCGTCGTGGTTGCGGACAATCCCGCTGAAAGTCACTACGGCGCCGTCCTGCGGGGTCCAGACCGCGGCGTAGGCGGTCTCGGTGTCCAGGACCGACTCGCCAACGGTGGCAGCGACGACTTTGCTAGTGCTCATTCTTTCCCTCCAACAGGCCGCAGATGTGTCCGAGGACAGGTTCCAGGACAGCCAGTCCGTCGGCGACGGCGGACGGAGATCCGGGAAGGTTCACGACAAAACTCGAGCCTGCCGTTCCGGCGTATCCGCGGGTCAGTGCGGCCATCGGTGTCTTGGCCAGGCCGGCGGCGCGCAGTGCTTCCATGATGCCGGGAACCTGGCGGTCCAGCAGCGGCAGGGTCTGCTCGGGAGTGGCGTCGGTCGGGCTGATGCCCGTGCCGCCGCTGGTGACCACCACGGACGGCTGCAGGGCCAGCATGCGCTTCAGCGCCTGGCCCACCGCATCACCGTCGGGCACCACTTCAGCCAGCACGACGTCGTATCCCAGTGCGTAGAACCAGTCCTGCAGCAGCGGACCGGCTTCATCCTCATAGATTCCCGCGGAGGCGCGGGTGGAGGCGACCAGGATCGCCGCCGTCCGGCGTGCGGGTTCCTTCCGGGGGCTCACAGCGCCCAGTCCCCGCTTTTGCCGCCCGACTTGGCCAGCACCATGATGTCGGAGATCGCCGCGTGTTTGTCCACGGCCTTGATCATGTCGTAGAGGGTCAGGGCCGTGACGGAGACCGCTGTCAGGGCCTCCATCTCAACACCGGTCAGGGCCTTGGTCTTCACCGTTGCCTTCATCAGAACGGTGCTCTCCCCCGGCTCGAAGTCCACCGTCACCTTGGTGATTGGCAGCGGATGGCACAGCGGGATGAGGTTCGAGGTCTGTTTGGCGGCCATGATGCCAGCCACGCGGGATACGGCAAAAGCATCACCCTTGGGCAGGTCACCGTCGCTGAGCAGCCGCACCACGTCAGCAGTGGTGTTCAGCACCGCCTGTGCCGTGGCTTCGCGGGAGGTCTCGGCTTTCGCGGAGACATCGACCATGTGGGCGGTTCCGTCCGCCCTGACATGGGTCAGTGCCGGCTGGTTTTCGTCTCCGGCCATCGGCGCGGTCCTTTCGGTAAAACGGGTCATTCCAACAGCCATACTGTCACTTCCGAGCCGGCGGGGAGACGTTCTGTTTCTTCCGGAACCAGGACAAGTGCGTTGGAGGCAGCCAGGGCATGGATGAGGTGGGAGCCGGGCCCGCCGACGAGCGCCACCGTGCCGGCGTCGTACTGACCCCGCCGGACCTGCAGTTTCCCTGCCGGGCTCAGCGCCTCCTCGGCGAGGAGGGCTGTGAGGACCCGGCGTGGTGCCGGCAGGCCGGTCAAAGCGCTGAGCGCGGGCCGCAGGAACACTTCGAAGGAGACCAGGGCGCTGACAGGATTGCCCGGGAAAGCCAGGAAAGGCACTCCGTCCACGGTCCCGATCCCCTGCGGACCGCCGGGCTGCATGGCCACCGAGATGAACTCGACGCCGTCGGCCGCCAGCGCCAGCCGCACCACCTCATACGCGCCCTTGCTGATACCGCCCGAGGTGAGGATCAGGTCCACCGGGTGCCGGGACAGGTCTTCGCGCAGGGCCGCGAGGAAATCCCCCGGGGAGTCCGCCAGGATGCGGGAGCGGATAACTTCGGCACCGGCTTCGCGCAGGCTGACAGCAAGCAGGGTGGTGTTCGCGTCATGGATCTGGCCCGGTGCCAGGGGCCGGCCCGGCTCCACCACCTCATCGCCGGTGCTCAGCAGCAGCACCCGGAGGGGCGCGCGGACGCTGGCGACGGGGATTCCCAGGGCCGCCAGCAGACCCAGCTGCGCCGCCCCAAGCCGTGTTCCGGCGGCCAGTGCCATGTCTCCCGCCGCAATGTCGCTGCCCCTGGAACGGACGAACTGTCCGGCCGGAACGCTGCCAGGCAGGAAAACAGCCTCCCCTTCGGGGTGCGGGTAGAACGTGTCCGGCACGGCACGCTCAATGGGTACGACGGCGTCCGCCCCCTCGGGCAGCATGGCTCCGGTCATGATCGGAGCTGCAGTGCCGGGGGCCAGGCCGGGAGCGGGCGCTCCGGCCGGAATGGCCGCAGCGACAGCCAGTTCCACGGCTGCTCCCCCGCTGTCCAGGTCCGTGCTGCGGACGGCGTAGCCGTCCATCTGTGAGTTGGCGAACGGCGGAAGGCTGCCCGGGGCACGGACGTCACCGGCAAGGATGCGTCCGGCGGCGGCTTCCAGGCTCCGTTCCTGCGTCCGGCTGCGGAGGTTCTGTGCCAGCAGCTGCGCAACAGCGTCCTGGTGCTCCTGTACCGGGCGCCCCCGGTTGCCTGTGCTCCCCACGTGTCTCCTTCATCCGGCGTTCTTCCGGAAGTCTATGCGAGGGCTCTGGCCCTGCCGTTGTGCCTAGTCGCGCAGGCGACTGCGCAGGTCGGACAGTTCGGCGTCACTGAGTCCGCCGAAACGCAGGTATTCGGCCGACGAACCGTGGTTTTCCTCGACCCAGGCCAGCGCAGCGCGTATGACCCCGGCCGGTGCCTTGGTTGCCAGTGTGATGATTTCATCGTTCAGGGGAATCCCCAGTGCAGTGACCATGCCCAGCGTTTTCTCCGCCCAGGCGCCCGCGAGGTTGCGTTCGCTTGCCTCGTAGTCGGCGACGATCGCACCGGTTTCCACCCCGACAGCGTCCAGGATCAGCGCGACGGCAACACCGGTACGGTCCTTGCCCGCCGTGCAGTGGACCAGGGTTGCCGAACCGGGTCCGGTTGCCGACACTGCCCTGGCGCTCTGGGCAAACTCCGGCGCGGCGTGCTGCAGCATCCCGGTGTAGACCTCCCCCAGTGTGGGGAGCTGACCCACGGCGGCCTGCACCGCGCGTGCTGCCGCAGCCCGGTCACCGGAGAGACTCGCCCGCTGCATTTCCTGCTGCGCCATCGCCGTGAACGCTCCCTCCAGCAGCGGCAGGTCCAGCTTCAGGAAGGTGTTCACGGCAGGCAGCCGGTCCGGTGCCATCTGCTGCTCTGCCGGCGTGCGGTAGTCAACAATGACACTGATCCCGGATCCGGCCAGTTCCTCGAGGCCGTGCGGGGTCAGCCCCGCGATTGCGTCGGAGCGGTACAGCACTCCGGAATTGACGGTCCCGCCTCCGGAGAGCGGCAATCCGCCCAGGTCACGGAAGTTAACAGTGCCTTCGAGAGTCGTTATAGCCATTGCTCGACCCTAGCGGATACCCCGGACGGGACGGGGTGTTCAGCCGGCGCTGACCGTGACCGAATGCAGGCCGGTGGCGCCGTCGGGCACCACGGGCCGATTCGTTGCGTCCTGCACGTTGCCGGCTGCGTCGAAGGCCCGGACTTCCACGGTGTGGTCGCCGGCGGAAAGCTCGACGTCGGCCGCGAACTGCCGCCAGGTGTCCGCCGAGATGCCGGCGGCAAGCCGCGCGTCCTGCCACTCGCCGTCGTCGACCTTGACCTGGACGTTGCTGATGCCCGTGTGCTGGGCCCAGGCGACGCCGGCAACCGTCACGGTGCCGGCGCTGAGCCGGGCATTGCGCGACGGCGTGTCGATCCGTGAAGAGAGTTTGACCGGACCGCGCTCGGACCAGCCCCGGTCTGTCCAGTACGCAGTCTCATCCGCGAACCGGGAAACCTTCAGCTCGGTGACCCACTTGGTCGCCGACACGTACCCGTAGAGGCCAGGCACCACCATCCGGACCGGGAAGCCGTGTTCCGGAGGCAGCGGCTCACCGTTCATGCCAACCGCCAGCAGCGAATCGCGGGCATCGGTCAGGGCCTCCAGCGGCGTCGTGGCGGTCCAGCCGTCTTCGCTGGCGGACAGGACGACGTCGGCGCCGGCCTGCACCCCGGCTTCGGCCAGGAGCTTCCTCACCGGCCAGCCGAGCCACCGGGCGTTGCCAATCAAGGACCCGCCCACTTCGTTGGAAACGCAGGCCAGCGTGACCCAGCTTTCCTGCAGGGGCTTGGCCAGCAGCTGGTCATAGGTGAGTTCGACCTCCCTCTCCACGAGCCCCGTGACGCGCAGCCGCCACTCACGCGGGTTCACCAGCGGGACCCGGAGGGCTGTGTCGATCCGGTAGAAGTCGGCATTGGGCGTGATGAGGGGCTCAGTTCCCGGAATACTGAGGTCCGCGCCGGCCGGAACGGGTAATGCCGGTTCCACCGGTGACGGCAGATCGATGCCTGCGCGCAGGTCTTCAGCTGCTACCTGTGAACTGCGGGACAGCCCGGCCAGGCCGCCGCCGACCGCCGCCACGGCTGCCCCGCCGCCCACCGCTGCGAGGACGTCCCGTCGGCTGGCTCCCGGGTGTCCCGGGCCCGAAGCCGCGTAGCTGCGGATCCGTGCGGCCAGTGTACGAAGGACGAGCACACCAACCAGCCCGGCCAGCAGCGGTGGCAGGAGCGTCAACGCAGAAAACTGTGCCCGGGAGAGCGCCGCCGCCGCGCCCAGCACGCCAAAACCGGCCAGTACGGCCGAGCCCCACGGCGGACGCCTGGTTTCCAGCAGCCCGCAGGCCATGCCGATCAGGGCGATGACCAGCAGCATTCCGGCAAGGAGGGCGATTTTGTCCGCGGTGCCGAAGACTGCAATGGCCCAGTCCTTGACAGGTCCCGGCACGGCATCGACCACCACCGCTCCTACAGCCGTAACCGGTGACAAGGCAGGGCTCAGGACCGCCGCGGACAGCTCCCCGGCTGCGACGGCAAGCGCCGCTGCCACCAGCCCTGCAGCGCCGGCCCAGGGCCAGGTTCTTGGCATCGTTCTCTTCTCCGGTCAGCTAGGTTGGCCGGACGGTTTCCCGGGTGGCCTGGAACGATTATGGCAGTCCCGGCCCCTGCCCCGGCGCGGCTGCGGAACCTTCCTAGAGGCCGGATGTGAAACCGCCTACACTCGAGGAATGGGAATTGAGCTTGGCATGCCCGCCTTCGCACCGCCGCGGCCGTTCCCCGAGCCCGGGGCCGCGCCAAACGCGGAGACTCCGGAGGGACTCGACGGCCTGGTTGACCGCTACGGCCGGCGTGCGACCGATATGCGCCTGTCCCTGACGGACAAATGCAACCTGCGCTGCACCTACTGCATGCCCGCGTCCGGACTGGACTGGCTGCCCAAGGACAAGGTGCTCACAGCCGGTGAGATCGTCCGGCTGGTGGGCATCGGCGTCAACGGACTGGGCGTCCGCGAGCTCCGGCTCACCGGCGGCGAACCGTTGGTCCGCGCCGATCTGGTGGAGATCATCGCGGGAATCCGGGCCAACCATCCCGAGCTGCCCGTCTCCCTGACAACCAACGGGCTGGGGCTGGACAAAAAGGCCGCGGCCCTCAAAGACGCAGGACTGACCCGCATCAATGTCTCCCTCGACTCGCTGCATCCCGGCACCTTCGCCCAGCTCACCCGCCGTCCGTTCCTGGACCGGGTCCTGGCGGGCGTGGAGGAAGCAGCGCGCGTCGGACTGGGATTGATCAAGATCAACGCCGTCCTGATGCGGGGCATCAACGACGCCGAGGCACCCGACCTGCTGGAATGGGCCGTGACTCACGGATTTGAACTGCGGTTCATCGAGCAGATGCCCCTGGACGCTGATCACGGCTGGACCCGCGACGGAATGATTACCGCGGCCGAGATCCGTTCCCGGCTGGAGGAACGCTTTGTCCTCACCCCCGATCCGAGGAACCGCGACGGCGCACCGGCCGAACGGTGGGAAGTACGCCGCCGCACTTCCCTCGAAGTGGTGGCCGGCGTCGTCGGGATCATTGCCTCGGTGACCGAACCTTTCTGTGCCGACTGCCGGCGCACCCGCATTACCGCCGAAGGCAAGGTGCGCAGCTGCCTGTTCTCGCATGAGGAAACTGACCTGCTTGGCCTGCTGCGCAGCACCGGGGACGACGCCGCCGTCGCACGCCGCTGGCAGGAAGCGATGTGGGGCAAGCCGAAGGCGCACGGAATGGACCATGCCGGCCTCGGCGCCCCGGACTATGTACAGCCTGAACGAACAATGAGTGCGATAGGTGGCTAAGTGCTGATCCGCTATTTTGGTGCCGCGAAAGCTGCGGCAGGGGTCGAAGAGGAAATCCTGGATGCGGGGCCGCTGCAGCTCGGTGAGCTGCTGGAGAAGCTGGCTGCGCTGCACCCGGACGCACCGGACGGAACACCCGTGCTGCAGACCGTGATCGGCCGGAGCACCTTCCTGGTCAACGAGGTCGCCGCGCGGAAGCGGGACATGCTGCTGCACCATGGGGACACCGTGGACATCCTGCCCCCGTTTGCCGGCGGCTAGCAGCTCCCTCAAGAACAAACGAGAGGCCAGTTACGGCTGGTTTCAGGGCTGAAACGAGCCGTAACTGGCCTCTCGATGGACGGGGGCGCGGGCTAGAAGCCGAGTTCCGCCGCGGATTCGAAGGGTCCGACGACGGTGATCGTCCGCGGTGCTGCTGCCAGTTCCGCTGCGAGCTCCTTGACCTGCTCCCCCGTGACCGCACGGATGCGGGCCAGGGAGGCTTCAATGTCGACGTACTCGCCGCGGACCAGCTCAGCGCTGCCCAGGCGGGACATCCGCGAACCGGTGTCCTCCATGCCCAGCACCAGTCCCCCGGAAATCTGGCCCACGGCACGGTCCAGTTCACCGGGTTCAACGCCGTCCGCTGCCAGGCGCTCCAGCTCCGACTGCAGCAGGTCAATGACCTGCCGGGTCTTGGCCGGCGAGCAGCCTGCGTACATGCCGAAGTAGCCGGCATCGGTGTACGACGCCGCGAAGGAGTAGGTGGAATACACCAGTCCCCTCTTTTCCCGGATTTCCTGGAACAGCCGCGAGGACATTCCTCCGCCCAGGATGGTGTTCAGCACGCTCATGGCGAACCGGCGGCTGTCCGTAGCCGTCAGCGACGGGCAGCCCAGCACAATGTTGGCCTGCTCCACCGGACGGTTGATGACCTGCACCCCGCCGCCGGCGGTGATCTCCGCCGGAACAGTCTCCCGCCGGGGAGCGGGGACAGCGCCCCGGTCGAGTTCCCAGCCGGCCCGCTTGAGGGCATCCAGTACCAGCGAGGCCACAACCTCATGTTCCAGGCCGCCGGCGGCCGTCACCACCAGGGTTTCCGGACGGTAGTGCCGGCGGTAGTGCTCCACAACGGCTTCCCGGGGAACGGCCTTGATCGCTTCCGGCGTGCCGCCGATCGGGCGGCCCAGCGGATGGTCGCCCAGTACGGCCTCGGCGAACTTCTCGTGGCAGAGATCAGCCGGGTCGTCGGCGTCCATCGCGATTTCCTCGAGGATGACGTCGCGTTCCTGCTCGAGCTCCTCCGGATCCAGCACGGCAGAGGTGACCATGTCCGCGATGACATCAATGGCCATGGGCAGGTCGGTGTCCAGGACGCGGGCGTAGTAGCAGGTGGTTTCCTTCGCCGTCGCGGCGTTGGATTCCCCTCCTACCTCGTCGAAGGCCGAGGCAATGTCCATGGCGCTGCGGCGCTCCGTGCCCTTGAACAGCAGGTGCTCAAGGAAGTGGGTGGAACCGTGCCGGCCTTCGGCTTCGTCACGCGAACCTACGCCGACCCAGAAGCCAATCGTGGCGCTGCGCTGGCCCGGCATGGACTCGGTGAGCACGCGGACTCCGCCGGGCAGCACGGAACGGCGGACGACGGCGCCTGCCGGGTCGCCGATTTCAATGGCCGGATCGCCCGGCCTGGATGACAGTGGAAATGGGACAACCGTCCCGGAGCGGGAATATCCCGCACCGGAACGGCTGTCCGTGATGTTTTCAGGCATTTACTCTGCTGTCTCGGCAGCCAGTTCGCCTTCGGCGTCATCTTCCGCAACAACCGGCGAGAGGGAAAGCTTTCCGCGGTCGTCGATCTTGGTGATTTCGACCTGGATCTTCTGGCCGACGGAGACAACGTCATCAACGTTGTCGACGCGCTTGCCGCCCGAGAGCTTGCGCAGCTCGGAGATGTGCAGCAGGCCGTCCTTGCCCGGGGTCAGGGAGATGAAGGCACCGAAGGTGGTGGTCTTCACGACTGTGCCCAGGTAGCGCTCGCCCAGTTCCGGAACCATCGGGTTCGCGATCGCGTTGATCGCGGCCCGGGCAGCCTCGGCGGACGTGCCGTCCGTGGCGCCGATCAGGACCGTGCCGTCATCTTCAATCGAGATGTCAGCGCCGGTGTCTTCCTGGATCTGGTTGATCATCTTGCCCTTCGGGCCAATGACCTCGCCGATCTTGTCCACGGGGATCTTGACCGAGATGATCCGCGGAGCGAACTCGGAGAGCTCATCCGGGGTATCGATCGCAGCATCCATGACGCCGAGGATGTGCAGGCGTGCTTCGCGGGCCTGCTTCAGTGCGGCGGCCAGGACCGAGGCGGGGATGCCGTCGAGCTTGGTGTCCAGCTGGATGGCCGTGACGAACTCGGAGGTACCGGCAACCTTGAAGTCCATGTCACCGAAGGCATCTTCGGCGCCGAGGATATCGGTCAGGGCTGCGTAGCGGGTTTCGCCGTCGACCTGGTCGGAAACCAGGCCCATGGCGATGCCGGCAACCGGAGCGCGCAGCGGAACACCGGCGTTGAGCATGGACAGCGTCGAGGCGCAGACCGAACCCATCGAGGTGGAGCCGTTGGAGCTCAGGGCTTCGGAGACCTGGCGGATGGCGTACGGGAATTCTTCACGCGACGGCAGCACCGGCATGAGGGCGCGCTCTGCCAGGGCGCCGTGGCCGATTTCGCGGCGCTTGGGCGAACCCACGCGGCCGGTCTCACCGGTGGAGTACGGCGGGAAGTTGTAGTTGTGCATGTAGCGCTTGCGCGTTACCGGCGACAGGGAGTCGATCTGCTGTTCCATCTTCAGCATGTTCAGCGTGGTGACGCCCAGGATCTGGGTTTCACCGCGCTCGAAGATAGCCGAACCGTGGACGCGGGGCAGAACCTCAACCTCGGCGGTGAGCTGGCGGATGTCCGTCAGGCCGCGGCCGTCGATGCGGATCTGGTCCTTGAGGATGCGCTGGCGCACAACCTGCTTGGTGACGGCACGGAACGCAGCGGAAACTTCGTTCTCGCGGCCTTCGAAGCGCTCTGCCAGGGAAGCCTTGACTTCGTCCTTGAGAGCGTCGGAGGCTGCGTCGCGCTCCTGCTTGTCAGCGATCGCGAAGATTTCAGCCAGCTTGGAAGCGGCAGCAGCCTCGACGGCTTCGTAGACGTCGTCCTGGTAGTCCAGGAACAGCGGGAACTCAACGGTCGGCTTGGCGGCGCGTGCTGCCAGGTCGGCCTGCGCGTCGCACAGTGCCTTGATGAACGGCTTGGCGGCTTCGAGGCCCTCGGCCACAACCTCTTCGGTCGGGGCGGTGGCGCCCTCTTCCTTGATCAGGTTCCAGGCGTTGTCCGTGGCTTCGGCTTCAACCATCATGATGGCGACGTCGTCACCGGCAATGCGGCCGGCAACCACCATGGAGAAGACAGCGCGCTCCAGCTCGGAGTGCTTCGGGAAGGCAACCCACTGGCCGTCGACCAGGGCAACGCGGACGCCGCCGATCGGGCCGGAGAAAGGCAGGCCCGAGAGCTGGGTGGACATGGAGGAAGCATTGATGGCCACGACGTCGTAGAGCACGTCGGGGTTGATCGCCAGCACGGTGACCACGATCTGGACCTCGTTGCGCAGGCCCTTGACGAATGCCGGGCGCAGCGGGCGGTCCATCAGGCGGCAGGCCAGGATGGCTTCGGTGGACGGGCGGCCTTCGCGGCGGAAGAACGAGCCCGGGATGCGGCCGGCGGCGTACATACGCTCTTCGACGTCCACGGTCAGCGGGAAGAAGTCAAAGCCCTCACGCGGGGACTTGCCGGCCGAGGTGGCCGAGAGAAGTGCGGTGTCTTCGTCGATGTAGACCATCGCGGCACCTGCAGCCTGGGCTGCCAGGCGGCCGGTTTCGAAGCGGATAACGCGCTTTCCGAAACGGCCGTTGTCAATTACGGCTTCTGAATACTGGATTTCGGGACCCTCCATAGAGAGTCACCTCCGTTCTGCTTTGCGGAGGCACCCAGCATCGTCCCATGAACTCCTGCGGCTGCAGTGGCTCAACACCCGGTCTTCGATCGAGGTCCACGGGCCAAACTTCCCGTAAACCACTACCGAGGACCGCGAATGCTGCGATGCTGGCTGACTCCTGTATGTGTTTGTGTTTACTGCTGTACTGCGGGATCCGCGGTTGCTGCGCTCCGGGCAGGTGCGCTTCCGGTGGTTCCGGTGTCCATATCTGCCCCAGGGACGCGGCTGCGGAAAGGGCGGCCCTGCGCGTACGCAGGCACCGCCCTCAAAGCATGACTATCGACGCAGGCCGAGACGCTCGATGAGCGCACGGTAACGGGTGATGTCGGTCTCGCGCAGGTAACCCAGCATACGACGACGGCGACCAACCAGGGCCATCAGGCCGCGGCGGGTGTGGTGGTCGTGCTTGTGGGTCTTCAGGTGCTCGGTCAGGTCGGAAATACGACGGGACAGAACAGCAACCTGAACCTCGGGGGATCCGGTGTCACCTTCGGTGAGTGCGAATTCCTTGATGATCGCCTGCTTGACGGCGGGATCGAGTGCCAATGTAACTCCTACAATTTGTGCCGTGAGGCCCGAATCAGCACTTCGCTGCCGGGAACCCTGTGCCCGCTGCATGGAAGCGATGGACACAAAGAAATTCAGCCGCCACGGACCGCAGCCGAATTTTCCCTCAGTTTACCCGGCCACGGGGCCTTCTGTCGAAAGGACGTCCCTAGTCCGGGCGACGTCGAGCCGCATCTGGGCGATCAGCGCCTCCGGACCGGTGTAGGCAACCATGCCGCGCAGGCGTTCCACGAACTCCACTCCCACGCACTGGCCGTAGAGGTCGAAATCCTCAACGGCTTCCTGGGGCCGGTCGATGACATGCGCCTCGACCTGCCGGCTCACGCCGTCGAACGTCGGGTTCGAACCGACGGATATTGCTGCAGGCCACCGCGTTCCGGCGGAATCGACCAGCCAGCCGGCGTAGATGCCGTCCGCCGGAATAAGGCCTGTCGACTCGGGTGCCAGGTTGGCGGTGGGAAAACCCAGTTCGCGGCCGCGCGCCGCCCCGTGTACCACCACGCCGCGCATGCGGTGTGTCCGGCCCAGCAGCCGTGCGGCCGTCCGGACATCCCCTGCCGCCAGGGCTTCGCGGATCCAGGTTGAGGAGCAACGGCGCCCCTGCGTGTCTTCGGGACCTTCGGGAAGGGCATCGAGGTCATCGACAGCGACGACGTCGAACCCCAGTTCTGCACCCAGCTCCCGCATAGTGTCCAGGTCACCGGTGTTCCCGCGGCCGAAGCGGGCGTCGTGCCCCAGGACCACGGCAACGGCATGCAGGCCTTCGGCCAGGAACTTCCGCACGAATTCCTCGGCGGTCAGCGATGCCAGGTCAAGGTCGTAGTGCACCATCAGGAGTCCATCGAGGCCGGCTTCAGCCAGCGCCTCTGTCCGGTCAGCGGGTCCCATAATGAGCTCGGGAGCGCTTTCCGGCCGGTGGACCGCAGCCGGATGGGGGTCGAAGGACAGGGCGACGGCCGCCGCGTCATGATCGCGGGCGGCCTTCACGAGGCGGGCAAGGACGTGCTGGTGGCCCAGGTGGACGCCATCGAAGTTGCCGATCGTCACTACTGTCGGACCAAGGTCGGACGGCACCTCCGCAAGGTCATTCCAGTAATACACCCGAGCTCCTTACCAGCGAGAAATGCCTGCCATGAATGCGCCTCGGGCAGCAGGTGCTGCACAGAAGGCTTCATCCATTATGGCGGAAAACAAGCATCCTTCACGCACCGGCCGGCGCGGAGCCCTCTCCGCCGGCCCGGCCCCGGTGGATCTCGCTCTTCAGCGCGCTGGTCTTGGCGATGAAGCGGTGCCAGACAAGCAGGGCCGGCGGGAAGGCCAGCTCCAGGATCATCAGGATGATCAGCGTGAAGTGCGGGGTGCCGGAAAAGGCCCAGGAAAGAACGCGTCCGATTCCGCCGAGGAAGACCATGAGGCAGACCAGCCAAAGCATGTTCGCCCACTGGAACTTGATGGCTATTGCCACGAAGGCAGCTCCGACGCCGACCATCATGGCCGAAAAGAAGCGGAACTGGCTCTCCAGCGACGCATTGACCGCTCCCCCGCTGGTCTCAGCCACTCCTGCCGTTCCGGTAACCAGGTAATAAATGCCGATTCCGGCGATCAGGACGCCGACGGCGATGACAACGGTCCGGAAAACGCCCCAGTCATCTGAGCTCTTCCAGGTCCTCGCAGCCGGCTGACGGCCTGCATCGGACGCGGCCGCTTTGCCTTTGCTTCGCCTGGAAAACCTGCCGGTACCCGGGGTGGACTGCCCGCCCGGGGTGGATTTCCGGCTGCCGCCGGTGCCGTGGGACTGCTCAGCCGGTCCCGGAGTTGGCGTTGTCATGGTTGCCCCCTGATGGGATCGCGGTTCACCGTGCCCGCGTTGAGGCGCCGGCACGGTTTTTCACATCGTCTCACGGGCCGGGGCGGACCTGTTGGTGACCCGGCAGCTAGGCGTGTTGGCGGTTCCTGTGCCGGTAAAGCCACCACAGTCCAAGAATGGGCAGCACGAGCGGCACAAATCCGTAGCCCTGGCCAAAACCTGACCAGACAGTGTCATCCGGGAGCGCGGCCGGGTCAAGCAGGCCAAGAAGTCCCACAGCAACAACTCCAGCCATCTCGATCCCGACGGCGGCGACGGAGACCTTGTAGGAGGTTTCCCCGGACCGGGCCAGTGAAAGGGTTGCGACGATGTAGACCGCTGCTGCGAAGGCGGACAGCAGGTACGCCACCGGGGCCTCGTCGAACTTGGTGGCGATCTGGAAGGCCGCCCGTGCCGATGCCGCCAGGGCGAAGACGCCATAGACGGCGACGATGAGCCGCCCCGGCCCCGTGTTGCGCGCAGCCGGCGCTGCCGGGTCTGCAGCGGGCTTGGGCTTAATCAGTTTTTTCATCCGAGCTGGACTCCATCCCAAATCTGCTCCATCCGGAACAGCATGACGAACACGGTGACTCCGACTGCTCCCAGGACCAGGTTGCTCCATCGCGACCGGTCCATCAACGACCACCAGACGGCGCCGATCGGGATGACGGCAGCCGTCAGCAGGTACCCCCAGAATTCCCATGCGGGTCCGTTCAGGGTCTCTCCGCCGGTCTGGCGGATCACGGCCGCAATCGCGTAGACAATCAGGAACAGTTCGACGGCGGCCGCGGAGAGGATCGTGAGGTCGTTGGGTCCATGCCGCAGGATGGCCGCACCGACGCAGAGGACCGTGGAGACCAGGCAGACAACCGTGCCGACAAGGAACAGGGGGTCGATGAGCACTTAGGCCCTCTCATTTCCAGGGGCAAAGACCAGCAGGGCCCGGGCTGTGTCGGCCTTGTCCGCCAGCAGGCCGATGAGTTCGCCGTCCGGTGCGAACGCCGCGACAGGGACAGGCTCTCCGTTACCCGCCGGGAATCCGGAAGGATCGATCCTGCGTCCATGCGAGATGTCCTCCGCTTCTCCGGCGCTGAGCTCACGCACGGGGAACAGCGCCCGGGCCGCATCATTGAGCTCAAGGAGCCGAAGGTCTTCCGCCAGCTGCTCCAGCGTGGAGGCCTGGTCAGCGGAGTAGGGCCCGACGGCGGTGCGCCGCAGCGCTGTCAGGTGCCCGCCGACGCCCAGCGCGGCACCGAGGTCACGGGCGAGGGCACGGATATAGGTTCCGGAAGAGCATTCAACGGTGACATCGACGTCGCGCAGTTTGCCGCCGTGTTCGCGCCGGATGCCGTGAATCTCGAAGCGGGAAACGGTCACCGGGCGGGCGGGGAGGTTGACCTCGCCGCCGGCGCGGACCCGCGCGTAGGAGCGTTCACCGTTGACCTTGATGGCGCTGACACTGCTGGGAACCTGCTGGATGTCGCCGGTGAGGGCTGCGACGGCAGCCTCGATTTCTTCGTCGGTGACAGCCGCGGCAATCGTCTCTGCGGTCACTTCGCCTTCGGCGTCGTCAGTGACAGTGGACTGGCCCAGCCGAATGGTGGCTTCGTAGGTCTTGGTAGTGCCCACGATGTAGGTCAGCAGCCGGGTGGCCTTGTTGATGCCGACCACCAGGACTCCTGTAGCCATGGGGTCCAGGGTTCCGGCGTGGCCCACCTTCCGGGTGCCGGCCAGCCTGCGCAGGCGGCCCACCACGTCATGGCTGGTCCATCCCTGCGGTTTGTCCACAATTATCAGTCCTGAACGGACCTGCCCGGAATTCACGCCTTCCAGTATATGCGCCGGTCAGGGCGTGCCTGGCGCCTGCGCCCCGGCTGCACTCCCTGCGGCCGCGCCAACACGCCGGAAGCGGCAACCGGCGGTAGCATGCGGATATGCCCCAGCTTGCCTCCCACGTGCGTACCGTCGACCCGAACCAGATCCGTGAAATCACGCAGGCTGCCTGGGCAACACCGAACTCGATTGTCCTCAGCATCGGAGAGCCGGGGTTCCCGACTCCGCCCCACATCCTTGAGGCCGCACAGCAGACCCTCGCCCGGGATGAGACCGGCTACACACCCAACGCAGGTATCGCTCCCCTGCGGACGGCCTTCGCCGAGCAGGTCGGCACACAGACGGAGACCGTGGTGGATCCGTCCCGGGTGTTCGTAACGGCCGGCGCTCAGCAGGGCCTGCACCTGGCGATGAGCCTGCTGCTCGACGCCGGAGACGAGATATTGATTCCGAATCCGGGCTACCCTACGTTCGCCATGACAGCCCGCCTGCTCCATGCCGTGCCTGTCGACTATCCGCTGCACCCGGAAAACGGCTTCCAGCCCAGGATCGAGGACATTGAGGCCAAGATCACTCCCAGCTCCCGGGTGCTGCTGCTGAATTCGCCGTCCAACCCGCTGGGCTCTGTCTTCAGTGCGGACCTCACCCGCGACCTGGTGGAACTGGCCCGGCAGAGGGATCTCTGGATTATCTCGGACGAGTGCTACGAGGCTTTCACTTACGACGTTCCCCATGTGTCCCCGCTGGCCTTTGACGGGGGCGGAGAACGGGTCGTTACCTCCTACACCCTGTCCAAGACCTACGGCCTGACGGGTCTTCGAATCGGCGCCTTGGTGACGCCCCCGGGACTGGAAGCCCGGATGAGCACCGTCATGGAATCCATCGTTTCCTGCGTGGCTTCCCCGTCCCAGTACGCAGCCCTCGCTGCCCTGACCGGCCCGCAGGACTACGTCCGTGAGGCCGGTGCGCATTACCGCCGCAACCGGGACGCTGCGACTGCGGTACTGATCGAGAAGGGGATACCGTTCCTGCCGGCGCAGGGCGCCTTCTATCTCTGGGCCGATCTTTCGCATGCTTCCGGCGGGGACATCCGTGGGTGGACCCGCAGGTTCCTGGCGGAATCCGGCGTCGCCCTGGCTCCGGGAACTGCTTTCGGATCGTTTGGCGAAGGCTGGGTCCGGATCGCGCTCTGCGGCCCGGGCGCCGACCTGGTGGAAGGCCTGGGCCGGCTCCCCGCCAAGGATTAGCCTCCGGGGTTTCCGGCTTTTAACAGCTGGGCACAGTTTCCTCCCAACTTCGCGTTTACACACCACCACCCCCTGCCTAGTCTGTGACTTCTTCGGCATGGGGGAACGGTTTAGGGGTTCCGCGCCGGGTGAGTCTCGCATTGAGCCACATCCCGGCAGCACCTATTCCACGGAGGAAGCCATGAAGAAACGCACACCATCGCTGCTGTCGTTGACGGCAGCAACAGCACTGCTGGCAGGTCTGGCGGGGGCACCACCCGCCGCGGCCGGCTACCGGGGGCATCATCCTTCTCCGCAGCCCCCGGTGGCCGGCGAAATCACCACGGTCGCCACCGGCCTCATCACCCCGCTGCGCATCGCACTGGGAAGCGGCCGGTCTGTCGACGTCGCGCAGTCCATAGCCGGGAGCGTCGTGCGCGTCGGCCAGGGCGGCGGACTCACCACGCTTGACCCGGGGATCAAGGACTACGCTGCGGACGCAGTGTCACGCTCCCGCGGCACTACCTACTACACGCTGACCACCGGTGAGGGGCTTGGCGTCCCGGAAAACAACGTCGCGCTGCTCCGCTCGGTGGACCGGCGGGGAAATATCCGGACCATCACCGATCTGGCGGAGTATGAACGCAGGGCCAACCCGGACCAGGTCAATACCTACGGGTTCCGGGACCTCGATGCTGAGTGCCTGGCCCAAATCGATCCGATGATTCCGAACGGCTACACGGGCGTTCAGGACTCCCATCCCTATGACACCATGCGGATCCGCGGCGGCATCCTCGTCGCCGACGCCGGAGCGAACGCGATCCTCAAGGTCTCCGAGCGCAGCGGCGAGACGTCCACTGTCGCTGTCCTCCCGCCGGCGGCGTCGCCGATCACTGCGCAGTCAGCTACCGAAAACCGGCTGCCGGCCTGCACCGTGGGCCATGAGTACTTCGCAGAACCGGTCCCTACTGACATGGCCATGGGAGGCGACGGAAGGCTCTATGTGGCAACCCTTCCCGGCGGACCCGGCGGACCCGGTTCCATTTACACCGTGAACCTGCGCACAGGTGCGGTTGAACTCGCCGCCACGGGCCTGGTGACCCCCACCGGGATCGCAGTCAGCGCCCGCGGCGACATCTACGTTGCAGAACTTTTCGCGAACCGGATCTCGGTGATTCCACGCGGGACCACTACTGCCCAGCCATTCCTGGAGGTTGTTGCTCCGGCCGACGTTGAACTGCGGGGCTCGGCGCTGTACGCGAGTACAGATGCCATTCCCCCCGGGGGTTTCCCGGAGCCGGGCGAACCCACTGATCCGAATGCGCCGCCGCCAGTCTTCGACGGGAAGGTGATAAGGATCCAGCTCACCAGCGGCGGCGACCCCCGCGGGCTGGCGGAGCCGGACGGGGCACCGGCAGAGCCGAACAACGACTAGTCCTGTGCCGGGAACGCAGAAGGAGCGGCCACCGTGGCGGTGCCGCTCCTTCTGTGTGTCCTGATGCCTAGCTGCGCGCGTCCGAATCCTCGGCAGGCGCGTCCTGCAGGTCTTCTTCGTCGTCCTCTTCGTCCTTGCGGTACGGATCGGGGTCACCGGCGTACTGGGCGCCCTGCTTCAGCGCTGCCAGCTCTTCGTCGCGCTTCTTCGCTTCGCGGATCAGCTCTTCGAGGTGGCTGGCGTTGACCGGGATTTCGTCGGCAACGAACTCCAGGGTCGGCGTGAGGCGGACCGTGATGTTCTTGCCTACCTCCGCACGCAGGATCCCGCGCGCAGAGTCCAGGGCCGCCTTGGTGTCAGCCTGCTGGGCCTCATCGCCGAAGACGGTGTAGTAGACGGTAGCGTGCTGCAGGTCGTTGGTGACCCGTGCGTCGGTGATGGTCACGAATCCCAGCCGGGGATCCTTGATCCGCCGCTCGAGCGCCTGTGCAACTACCACTTTGATGCGGTCAGCGAGTTTCGCAGCGCGTGCTGGATCTGCCATTACCTCTCCTTATTAAACCGTGGGTTCGCCGGACTGCGGCCGGAAGGGACCGCCGTCGGGCGCTGGAATGCCGCAAACCGCAGGGTCTCCCCTGCGGCTTCCGGCGGAATACCGGGGCAAACTGCCCCGGGCAGGGGCCGCCGGAATCCGGCGGCCCCTGGCCGTGGGACTAGACCCGCGGCTTCTCGCGCATCTCGAAGGTCTCGATGATGTCGCCTTCCTTGACGTCGTTGAACGAGCCCAGGCCGATACCACATTCGAAGTCTGTGCGGACCTCGGTGGCGTCGTCCTTGAACCGCTTGAGCGAGTCGACGGTGAGGTTTTCACCGATGACCTTGCCGTCGCGGGTGACCCGTGCCTTGGCGTTACGGCGGATGATGCCGGAGCGCACGATCGAGCCGGCAATGTTGCCGAACTTGGAGGAGCGGAAGACTTCGCGGACCTCGGCGGTACCGAGCTGAACTTCCTCGTACTCCGGCTTGAGCATGCCCTTGAGGGCCAGCTCAATGTCATCGATTGCTGCGTAGATGACGGAGTAGAAGCGCATGTCCACGCCTTCACGCTCGGCCAGGTCGGCCACGCGCTCGGCAGGCTTGACGTTGAAGCCGATGATGATCGCGTTGTCCACGGTCGCCAGGTTGACGTCGTTCTGCGTGATGGCACCAACGCCGCGGTGGATAACGCGCAGCTGCACGCCGTCCCCGACGTCGATCTTGAGCAGGGAGTCTTCCAGGGCTTCCACAGCACCGGACACGTCGCCCTTGAGGATGAGGTTGAGGGTGTCAACCTTTCCATCGGCAACAGCCTGGTCGAAGTCCTCAAGGCTGATGCGCTTGCGGCGCTTGGCCAGGGCTGCGTTGCGGTCTGCAGCTTCACGCTTCTCGGCGATCTGGCGGGCAGTACGCTCATCGTCGGTCACGAAGAAGGTATCGCCTGCACGCGGGACGTTCGAGAGGCCCAGTACCTGGACCGGACGCGACGGTCCGGCTTCGGTGACGTTGTCGCCGTTCTCGTCGAACATGGCACGGACGCGGCCGTGGGCCGTTCCCGCCACGATCGTGTCTCCGACCTTCAGCGTTCCGGACTGGACCAGCACGGTTGCAACAGCGCCGCGGCCCTTGTCCAGGTTCGCTTCGATCGCGATGCCGCGTGCGTCCTTGTCCGGGTTGGCGCGCATGTCCAGGGCAGCGTCTGCGGTGAGCAGCACGGCCTCGAGCAGGGCGTCGATGTTCAGGTTCTGGCGGGCAGAGACCTCAACGAACATGGTGTCGCCACCGTATTCTTCCGGAACCAGGCCGTACTCGGTCAGCTGGCCGCGGACCTTCTCCGGGTTGGCGCCTTCCTTGTCGATCTTGTTCACGGCTACCACGATCGGCACGTTTGCTGCCTGTGCGTGGTTGAGGGCTTCAACGGTCTGCGGCATCACGCCGTCGTCCGCTGCCACAACCAGTACGGCAATGTCGGTGACCTTCGCACCACGGGCACGCATGGCGGTGAACGCCTCGTGGCCCGGGGTATCGATGAAGGTGATGGCCCGCTCGGTGCCCTCGTGATCGAAAGCGATCTGGTAGGCACCGATGTGCTGGGTGATGCCGCCGGCTTCGCCTTCGACAACCTTCGTGTTACGGATGGCGTCCAGCAGGCGGGTTTTACCGTGGTCAACGTGACCCATGACGGTGACTACCGGAGGACGTGCCTCGAGGTCGTCGTCGCCTTCGGCTTCCAGCTCGGCCTCGAAGTCGATATCGAAGCTGCTGAGCAGCTCGCGCTCTTCGTCTTCCGGAGAGACAACCTGGATCTTGTAACCAAGTTCCTCGCCCAGGACGCCGAACGTTTCTTCGTCGAGCGACTGCGTGGCAGTCGCCATTTCGCCGAGGTGGAACAGCACGGTAACCAGTGCTGCGGGGTTCGCCTCAATCTTGTCGGCAAAGTCCGTGATGGACGCGCCGCGGCGCAGCCGGACAACAGTGTTGCCGTCGCCGCGGGGTACCGAAACGCCACCCAGCGACGGAGCTGACATCTGCTCCAGTTCCTGCCGCTTTGCACGCTTCGACTTGCGCTGCTTGCCGCGTCCTGCGCCACCCTTGCCGAAGGCACCGGCAGTGCCGCCGCGTCCGCGGCCGCCCTTGCCGAAACCGCCGCCAACGGGAGCGCCGCCGCCTGCACCCGGCGCTCCGCCGGGTCCGCGGCGCGGTCCGCCTGCACCCGGACGGGCCGGGGCTGCGGGACGCTCGGTGCGGTTGGGCATCATGCCCGGAGTCGGACGGTTTCCGCCGGCACCGGCCGGACGCGGAGCGCCGCCGGGACGGGGAGCACCCGGACGGGGCGCGCCGCCGGGACGCGGTGCGCCCGGACGGGGACCGCCTGCACCGGCTGCCGGACGGGGACCGCCTGCGCCGGGAGCACCGGTGCGTTCGGCGTCGTCACGGCGCTGGCCCGGACGGGGCATGCCCTGGGAAGGCGCGAAGGGATTGTTGCCCGGACGCGGAGCACCGCCCTGGCCACGCTCGCCGTCGCCGCGGCCGCGGGGACGGGGCATGCCCTGGGAAGTAGCAAAGGGGTTGTTGCCCGGACGGGGTCCACCAGCTCCGGGGCGCGGGGCACCCGGACGCGGGGCGGAGGAAGATTCAGCCGGTGCTGCGGGCTTCTCTTCGGCTGCGGGAGCCGGCGAGGCAGGCTTCGCAGCAGGCGTTTCTGCAGCCGGCTTGGGGGCGGCGGGAGCGGCCGGAGCCGGAGCTGCCGGCTTTTCGGCCGGAGCCGGAGCTGCCGGCTTTTCGGCAGCGGCCGGAGCCTCAGCCTTGGGTGCCGCGGGAGCAGGCGCAGCCGGGGCTGCGGGAGCTGCCGGACGCGGCGCAGAGCCGGTCTGTGCTGCGGGCTTGGATGCTGCCGGCTTGGCAGCGGCGTCGGGGAATGCCCCGCGAAGCTTCTTAACTACGGGTGCTTCGATTGTCGAGGATGCCGACCGGACGAATTCGCCCAGTTCCTGCAGTTTTGCAACTGCATCCTTCGAGGTAATGCCGAGCTCTTTGGCGAGCTCGTGTACGCGGACCTTGGCCACATTTCTCCTGTCTCGGTCCGCACCGAGCCAGGCACGAACCGTCTATTTGCTGCGGGCTTCCGCTGCGGGTGCAGCAGGGCCCATCACAGAGCACAACAAAGTACTCATCGCTGGGTACTCATCGGGTTTCCATCAGATTTCTGACCCGCTTTCAGGTTGGACGGTTTCGAGGTAGCTCCGGGTCGGAACCAGCCTCTTGAGCTTCGAACCACTGCTCCAGCGCCGAGATATCAACCTGCGCCCGGAAGGCGCGGCCAAAGGCCCTGCGTTTTACAGCCGTTGCGAGGCATGCTGCCTCGGGATGCAACCAGGCACCCCGGCCAGACATACGGCGGCTTTCATCGACCTGGACGGCACGTGTGCCTTCCTTCGATTCAAGCGCCAGCCGCATCAAAGCAGCCTGGTCATCTTTCTTCCGGCAACCAATGCATGTCCGTTGGGGAACATGCACTGATCCTGCCGCAGGCCGCACCGATTCCTCGGGCTGCTGCGGTTGCTGGAAGGCGGACGGTGACCCGGCCATGAACATTCTACCGCTTTTCTCTTCTCATGCCCGCATCCGGTTTCCCGGGCGGGAGTATCAGGCCGACTTTGCGTCGGAGACAATGTCGATCCGCCACCCGGTGAGCTTGGCGGCGAGGCGGGCATTCTGCCCTTCCTTGCCGATAGCCAGGGACAGCTGGTAGTCCGGCACGACGACGCGGGCCGAGCGGGTGTCGGCGTCGGTGATGGTGACGGAGTTCACGCGCGACGGCGAGAGGGCGTTGGCGATGAACGTCGCCGGGTCCTCGCTGAAGTCGACGATGTCGATTTTCTCGTCGTGCAGTTCGGTCATGACGGCGCGGACACGGGAACCCATCTCACCGATGCAGGCACCCTTGGCGTTGACGCCGGCCACGTTGGCCTGGACCGCAATCTTGGTCCGGTGTCCGGCCTCACGGGCCAGGGCAACGATCTCCACCGAACCGTCGGCGATTTCCGGCACCTCGAGTTCGAACAGCTTGCGCACCAGGCCGGGGTGGGAACGCGAAAGCGTGATCGACGGGCCCTTGAAACCCCGGCGGACGTCGACGACGAACGCACGCAGGCGTGAGCCGTGCAGGTACTTCTCGCCCGGGACCTGCTCCGTGGGAGGCAGGAGCGCCTCGACCGAGCCAAGGTTGACCTGGATCATGTGGGGATTGTTGCCCTGCTGGATCTGGCCTGAGACGAGCTCGCCTTCGCGGCCCTTGAACTCACCGAGAATGTTGTCATCCTCCACGTCGCGCAGGCGCTGCAGGATGATCTGGCGCGCGGTGCTGGCCGCAATCCGGCCGAAGCCTGCGGGAGTGTCGTCGAATTCTCCCACTGCCTCGCCGTCGTCATCGACCTCCGTCGCCCAGATGGTGACGTGGCCGGACTTGCGGTCGAGTTCGGCGCGGGCGGTCTCCTGCGATCCCGTCGTCTTGTGATAGGCGACAAGCAGCGCCTGCTCAATCGTCGGAATCAGCTTGTCCAGCGGGATCTCGCGTTCCGCTTCCAGCAGCCTCAGCGCACTCATATCAATATCCATTTAGGCCTCCTCGGCTGTGCTTTCAAATTCATCGGCGTCTTCGCCTGCCGGTTCATCCTCGAGATGGGCGAATTCGATTTCGACCCTCCCCTTGGCGATGTCGCTAAAGGCCAGGTGCGTCTTCTCGCCCTGTTTGGCTTTCATGCCCTTCTTCACGGGCAGTTCCGGAATCAGGGTGATGCCCTCGGCATCGGTCTCCACCAGGCGGCCCGTCACGGCATCGCCGCGCAGCGGGAATACGGTCACCATCCGGCCGGTGTTCCTCCGCCAGTGCCGGGGCTCGGTCAGCGGACGCGAGACTCCCGGGGAAGAAACTTCCAGGCTGTACGGACGTCCGTCGTCGTTCGGGTCCTCATCCATGGCATCCGAGAGGACGCGGGAAATGTCCGCAATGCGGTCGAGGCTGACCCCTCCGGTTTCCGTTTCGGGAAGGTCCACGATGACATGGACGGTACGGTGGGCGCCGGCCAGCCTAATCTCGATTTCCTCCAGGAAGAGTCCTTCGGAGGCGACAGTGGGAGCAAGGTATGCGGTGAGCCGCTGCGTCTCTGCCGCGATCTCTGCACGCTGTGCGTTCTTGCGGTAGTCCGACGACGTGTCTTTTTTGGGGCTGGTCCGACCCGCCATTACTGCCTCCCACTAGATGTTGTTGTAGCTCCTAGCCTACCGACTTTCCCAAGTGCCCGAGTCACCGGTGCAGCCGGGACCCGGTTCGTGACATGATCGACTGTTGTGAATAAGCGCCCTTCGCCCCTGAACACCGCCGCAGCGCGCCCCTCCCGGGCTGCCGCAGCTGCCGGTGTTCTCCGGCGTACCGTGCTGCTTGCCCTTCTGGCCTGCGTCGTTGCTAGTTTCGGGCTCACGGCAGGGACCCGTGCCGAAGCTGACCGGCCGCGCACCTTTTCAGAGCAGGCCCTCAATGAGGCGTTCGCCACTGCACGGGTTTTGGCCGCGGATGCCACCGGTTTGGCGGTGCCCGCGCCGGCAGCCGCAGAGATGAAGCTGCAGGCCCAGACACTGACGGAGCAGGCGCTGCTCCTGTCCGGCCCCGGTGGAACCGCACGTCAGGCCGGCGCCCCCGCCGACGCAGGGAGCTCCGGCGAATCGCCCGTCACGTATGTGCAGGCACTGCAGGCAGCGGCGAGGACCAACCTGGAAGCGGCGGGACGGGCCGACTACGGAACCGCCCGGCTCCTGGCCTCCGTTGGCGCCGGACAATTGCTGCTGGCCCAGCGGGCAGCAGACGTCCTGGGCGAAAACAGCGAACCGCTGCAGGAATCCGGCTGGACGCCGGTCCTCGAGGAGAGTGCTGCGCGGTGCACCAACAGCGACGCTGCTTCCGACCGCACCCAGCTGCGTGACCGTCCCGGGGCAGCTGAGTCACTCCGTGCAGTGCTGGACGCCGAGTTCGGCGCCGTTTATGCCTACGAAGTGGCGCAGGCCCAGGGCGGGAGGTCGATCGCCGTGCTGGGACAAACCGCCGCCGAACACCGTGCCGCCCATCTTAAGGCGGGCGAGGATGGCGTACGGCACCTTCCTTCGCTTTGCCTCCCGGCAGTCAGCCCGCTGCCTGCCTACTCACTCACTGCGGATTTTTTCGCCGACCCGTCCGGAAGCCTGTCCGCGATGGAAGCGGCACTGCCCGGCATCTACGCTGACCTTGCCGGCTCCAGCGACGGCGCCCTGCGGTCCTGGGCCATCGACAGACTGGTGCAGACCTCCCTGGCTGCGTACTCCGATTCGCGCCTTCCTCCCGCTTCACCGGGGATCACGGCCGACCCGGCCAGCCTGCCCTGGGCAGCCGGCTGACCGTCCGGCTCCCGGCACCTGCACACCCGTGTACTGGCCGCACGGGGCTGCTGCCCCTACTCTTGTTTGATGGCCGCGGCTGATGCGGCCCTTGTTTTCTTTCCCCATCCCCATCCCCCATCCGGGAGGCATCATGGCAGCCGCCGTCACCGTACCCGAGGCGCTGCGCCTGCGCTATGTGCGGACACGGCAGGGCAGGGAATGGCTTGATGGGCTTCCGGAACTCGTGGAAACCGCGTTGGTGGACTTTGGCATGGTCACCGACCCCGGCGCAGCTTCACACAGCTGGCACGGACACGGTGCGCTGGTGGTTCCGGTGCGCTCCGCCGCCGGAGGGACCCCGGCCGTACTGAAGTTCCCGTACCCGCACCCGGAGTCCGCAACGGAAGCGGCTGCCCTGCAGCTGTGGAACGGTACCGGCGCTGTCCGGCTGCTTGCCCAGGATCCAGCAGGCACGGCACTGTTGCTCGAGCGGCTGGATCCCGGAACCACCCTGGCGGGGGTACCCGTGCAGCAGGCCGCGGAGGTATGGGGCGGACTGATCCGTATGTTATCCCTGCCCTCCGGCGATGACCCGCTGTGGGCAGCCGTTCCGTCCGTCGCTGAACACGCGGAACAGCTTTCCGATCAGCTGCCGGCGGATTGGGAGGCACTGGGCCGGCCGTTTGAACGCTGGCTGCTGGAGGAGGCGCTCCAGGTCTGCCAGACCCGCGGCGTCGTCGGCCGCCGCTGGAACCGGGACGTCCTGGTGCACGCTGACCTGCACTGCGAAAACGTCCTGCATCGGCTCGCGCCCCACAGCGGCTGGGCGGCGATCGATCCCCAGGCAGTCCTCGGGGAACCCGAGTACGCCGTCGCACCCATGCTGTGGAACCGGCTCCAGGACCTGGACCCGGAGGCGCCGGAACAGTCACTGCAGGACCGGCTCCGCCTTCTTTGCGACGCGGGCGGCCTTGATCCGGACGCTGCCAGGGAATGGAGCATCCTCCGAGAAGTCGTCAACGCGGTGGATTATGTGGGCGAGGGGCAGCATGGGGATGCGCAGCGCTCGGTGTGGGTGGCCTCCGCGCTTGCGGGGCGCAGCCACCCGGGGCTCCCGCCCGTCTGGGAACTTCCCGCGGCCTGATGCAGCGGGCCTAGCCGCTGAAGTTCTCCATCCAGACGTCCGTTCCCAGTTTGATGATGAGCGCGCCGACCACCACCAGGAACACGATCCGGATGAACTTGCTGCCTTGCTTCACGGCCATGCGTGCGCCGATATAGCCGCCGGTCATGTTGGCCAGTCCCAGGATCAGCCCCAGGCCCCACAGCAGGGAACCGTGCGGCAGGAAGAACGCCAGGGCGCCAATGTTGGTTGCCATGTTCACGATCTTGGCCTTCGCGCTGGCAGCCAGGAAGTTGTACCCGAGGAGGGTTACCATCGCGATGATGAGGAAGGATCCCGTGCCGGGTCCGATCAGCCCGTCATAGAAACCGATCACCGCACCGATAGCCCCTGCGGTCCAGTAATGCCGGTTCCCGCTATGCCGGAGCTTGGTCAGCTCGCCCACCGTGGGCTTGGTGGCGGTGAAAACGGCAACCATGATCAGGGCCACCACAATGATGGGTTTGAACACCGACGCCGGCAGTGACGCCGCGAGGACGGCTCCGCCAAAGCTGGCCGCCAGAGCGACTCCGGCCATGGGCAGGGCCGTCTTCAGGTCCGGATGGGCACGGCGGTAGTACGTCACGGCGCTGGTGGTGGTTCCGAAGACGGAACCCATCTTGTTGGTCGCCAGCGCCTCGACCGGGGTGATTCCGGGCACGAGGAGAAGCGCGGGCAGCTGGAGCAGGCCGCCGCCGCCCACAACGGCGTCGACCCACCCGGCTGCAAGGCCCGCCACCACTACCAGAAGAATGGTGGCGAGCGTTATCTCCTCGAGCCCGGAGACCACTTAGGTGCTCAGGACCGGGCAGCGCGGAGCACGTACTCCACGGCTTCGGCAACGGGGACGTTCTCTGCCTCGCCGGTGGCGCGGTCCTTGATCTCCACGACGCCGTCGGCCAGTCCGCGGCCAACCACCAGGATGGTCGGAACGCCGATCAGCTCCGCATCGCCGAACTTCACGCCCGGGGAAACCTTGGGACGGTCATCGTAGATGACCTCCAGGCCGGCTGCTTCGAGCTCTTCGGACAGCTTTGCTGCAGCCTCGAAAATCTCGTCGCCGCGGCCAGTTGCCACTACATGGACGTCTGCCGGTGCGACGGCGCGCGGCCAGATGATGCCCTTGTCGTCACGGTTGGACTCGGCCAGCGCTGCAACGGCTCGGGTGACTCCCACGCCGTAGGAACCCATGGTCACGGTGGCGAGCTTGCCGTTCTTGTCCAGGACCTTCAGGCCCAGGGCTTCGGCGTACTTGCAGCCCAGCTGGAAGATGTGGCCCATCTCGATGCCGCGGGCGGCTTCAAGGGGTCCGGAACCGTCCGGAGCTTCGTCGCCTTCGCGGACCTCGACGGCCTCAATGACACCGTCCCAGGTAAAGTCCCGCCCGGCGACCAGGCCGATCACGTGCTTTCCGGCCGCGTTGGCGCCGGTGACCCAGCGGGTTCCGGAAACCACGCGCGGGTCAACGAGGTACAGCAGGCCGGTGGCCGATTCGGTGCCCAGCACGGCTTCTTCCAGGGACAGGCCCGGGCCGATGTAGCCCTTGACCAGTCCCGGGTTCTTCTTCAGGTCGTCTTCGGTGGCAGCTTCGATGCCCAGCTCGCCGCCGATCTCAAGGTGCGCGCCGATGTTGGCTTCGATCCGCTTGAGGTCCACGGCACGGTCGCCCGGAACACCGACGACGACGATCTGCCGCTCTCCGGTGGGCAGGCTCACAGCAAGCACCACGTTCTTCAGCGTGTCAGCCGCCGTCCATTCGCCGTCGTCCTTCGGGAAGCGGGCGTTGACGTCCGCCACCAGCGTCTCGATGGTGGGGGTGTCCGGGGTGTCCACTACCTGCGCGGCGGGCGCGTCCGTGTAGTCAACCGGTTCCGGTGCCACGGTGGTGACCGCTTCGACGTTGGCTGCGTAGCCACCGGCCGAGCGGACGTAGGTGTCCTCGCCTACCGGCGTCGGGTGCAGGAATTCCTCGCTCTTGGACCCGCCCATGGCACCGGAGACAGCGGAGACCACAACGACGTCGAGTCCCAGGCGCTCGAAGATGCGCAGGTAGGCGCCGCGGTGCGCCTGGTAGCTGGCTTCCAGGCCTTCGTCATCGATATCGAAGGAGTACGAGTCCTTCATGATGAACTCGCGGCCGCGGAGCAGGCCGGCCCGCGGACGGGCTTCGTCGCGGTACTTGTTCTGGATCTGGAACAGGGAGACGGGCAGGTCCTTGTAGGAGCTGTACAGGTCCTTGACCAGGAGGGTGAACATCTCCTCGTGGGTCGGTGCCAGCAGGTAGTCCGCACCCTTGCGGTCCTGGAGGCGGAAGAGGTTGTCGCCGTACTCGGTCCACCGGTTGGAGGCCTCATAGGGTTCACGCGGCAGCAGCGCCGGGAAGTGGACTTCCTGGGCTCCGATGGCGGCCATTTCCTCGCGGATAATGGTCTCCACCTTGCCCAGCACCCGCAGGCCCAGCGGCAGCCACGAATAGATGCCGGGAGCGGCACGGCGGATGTAGCCGGCGCGGACGAGCAGGCGGTGGCTGGCGACGTCGGCGTCGGCCGGGTCTTCGCGCAGGGTGCGCAGGAAAAGGGTGGAAAGTCGAAGGACCACGCGTCGAATCCGTTTCTGCAGCCGCAGGCTGCACGCTAAGGAAGAAGTTCTACGTACTAATCTAGCCGCTTGCTCCGGGTCTCCCTGACACGCGCGCAGTGTGGCGGGGGCGCCCTAGCGGAGGATCAGGCCCAGGTTTTCGAGCACGGCGTCGATCACGGCTGCTGCTTCCTGCACTGCGGCCCGGGGATCGGCAGGCGCGGGCATCGACACGACAATCCGAACGCTGCCGGTCCGCGCGCTGACCACCACCAGCTGGGTCTGGCTGCCGGCGCCGCTGACGGTGGTGTTCAGGGCAAGGGTCTGCTCCGCGGCCGTGGAGGCGTCCAGCTGCGTGTTGGTGATGGTGACCTGCTGGCCGTCCTTTGACATCTTCACTTCGGCGCAGCCGGTCAGGACGGCCTCGTCGATGTACTCCAGCCTGTCCAGAAGGGAATCATCAGCGTAGGCGGCGACGTTGAGCACCGTCGGCGCTTCGCCTGCGGTGCCGTAGGCCAGGCCTGCCAGGGAGGCGTCCTGGACTGCTGCGACGGAGTCAGTGCCTGCGATCCCGGCACAGGCGGCCGGGTCAAAGGTCACACCCTCCGCGGCCTGTGAGCCGGCGGGAAACGCTGCCCGAAGGGACTCCCCGGTGAGGATCTCGCCGCCGAGTCCCAGGTTCGCGTTCACCGACGCAACGGCGGCTTCCAGGCGGTTCGGGGAAAAGTCCGGTTCCCGGCTGGCGGTTCCGGCCGCGGGTCCGGTCCTGGTACCCGTGGAGCTGCGCGGAGTCCCGGCATCCGTACTGGCCGGGAACGTTCCACGCTGGCTGCCGGAAGAAGCCGTCCCGGCAGGCGAGGGGTCCTGCTCCCCCGGGCCGGACGTGCCGGTGCAGCCGGTGAGCAGCTGGCTGCCGGCCAGCAGGCTCCCGGCCAGCAGGCAGGCAGCGGCACGAAGCGGTGTCATGGTTGTTCCACCCTACGGTCCGGCTACCGGCAGCGTAAGGACGGGCCACCCGGTACGGCTGCGCTCAGAACAGGATGGTGGCGAACGTACCCACCTGCTTGAAGCCCACGCTTTCGTACGTGGCCCGGGCGGGGGCGTTGTAATGGTTCACGTACAGGCTGGTGACCGGCGCAAGTTCCTGTGCGTACCGGACGACGGCGGACATGTAGCCCGCGCTCAGGCCCTGCCCGCGGTAGGCCGGGTTCATCCAGACGCCCTGCACCTGGACGGCGCTGCTGGAGACCGTTCCGAGTTCTGCCTTGAAGATCACGTCGCCTGACGGGTCGAACTCCACCAGCGAGTGTCCTTTTTGGATAAGTGAAAGCACACGTTGCCGGTAGTGGCGGCTGCCTCCGGCTACCGGGGAATAGCCCACTTCTTCCTCGAACATCGCGGTGCAGGCCGGAAGCAGCCGGTCCAGGTCCGAGGGGCGTGCCTTGCGCAGCCCGGGGGCCGGCGGAACATCGGAGGCAGCGGAGATTTCCAGCAGCGGCTGGTCGGCGCGGACATCGAAGGGCCGCGGGGAGGTGTGCCGCAGCTCGGACCAGAGGGACAGCACGGCTTCAGCGGGGCCGAAGAGGGAAGAAAACCTGCGCCCGGTGCGGGCGAGGTAGGCGCCGATCTCGGGGCCGACGTCGGCACTCACGCCCGTGGGGACCACGTTGACGCCGGCCCAGCACGCAGCAACCAGCTCGCCGCCGTCGAACACTCCCAGGATCTGGCCGCCCGAGGCGGTGGGCGCGGCCGTGCCGGCGGTCTCCAGATGGGAGAGCAGGAATGTGTTCGCCACGGCATCTGCTGCGGCGAGTTCGGTCAGGGCCGCGGTGTCCGCGGCAGAGAGGATCCGCAGCGTGCCCGTCTGGTGCCCGCTGCGGATCTCAGAGCCGGCCTTAGCCGACGGTAACCATGGGGCCACCCGTGCCAGCATCCTCGCCATCGGCCTCCCCCATATCCTCCGCGATCCTCATCGCTTCTTCGATAAGGGTTTCCACAATCTGGTCTTCGGGAACGGTCTTGATGACTTCGCCCTTGACGAAAATCTGACCCTTGCCGTTACCGGAGGCTACACCCAGATCAGCTTCGCGCGCTTCCCCCGGCCCGTTGACAACACAGCCCATGACGGCGACGCGCAGCGGGACCTCCATGCCTTCGAGTCCGGCGGTGACCTGTTCGGCCAGCGTATAGACGTCCACCTGGGCACGGCCGCAGGAGGGGCAGGACACGATTTCGAGTTTGCGCGGACGCAGGTTCAGGGACTGCAGGATCTGGTTGCCGACCTTGATTTCCTCCACCGGAGGGGCGGAGAGGGACACGCGGATGGTGTCGCCGATGCCCTTGGAGAGCAGTGCGCCAAAGGCGGTCGCGGACTTGATCGTTCCCTGGAAGGCGGGCCCGGCTTCGGTCACGCCCAGGTGCAGGGGCCAGTCGCCGCGCTCGGCCAGCAGCTCATACGCGCGGACCATGACCACCGGGTCGTTGTGCTTGACGGAAATCTTGAAGTCGTGGAAGTCGTGCTCTTCGAAGAGCGAGGCTTCCCACACGGCGGATTCCACCAGGGCTTCCGGAGTGGCCTTGCCGTACTTCGCCATCAGGCGGGGATCCAGGGAACCGGCATTGACGCCGATCCGGATCGAGACGCCTGCGGCCTTGGCCTCGTTGGCGATCTGCTTGACCTGGTCATCGAACTTCCGGATGTTGCCCGGGTTCACGCGGACCGCGGCACAGCCGGCCTCGATCGCCGCATAAACATACTTGGGCTGGAAGTGGATATCGGCGATGACCGGGATCTGCGACTTCTTGGCAATGATCGGCAGGGCGGCAGCGTCGTCGGCGCTGGGGCAGGCAACCCGCACGATATCGCAGCCCGACGCCGTCAGCTCAGCGATCTGCTGCAGCGTCGCATTGATGTCGGTGGTCGGAGTCGTGGTCATCGACTGGACACTGACCGGAAAGTCCGACCCGACGCCGACGGAGCCCACCTTGATCTGGCGGGTCTTGCGCCTCGGAGCGAGGACGGGCGGCGGTGCTGCTGGCATTCCAAGGTTGACCGAGGTCAAAGCTTCCTCCATGTGCCCAAGGGGCAAGTATTAGTCTGTGAACGGCGCGCAGGGGCGCCTTCCCTATTATCCACCTGCCCGCGCACGGTGCGCGGGCAGCGGAGCGAATATCACTCTGGGCTTAGGACGCCAGGTGCGAGAAAGCGCCGGTAACGGGCTGCCATTCGGTGGTCTTCAGCCCCGAGATGCCCCCGCCGGCTGCCAGGGGATCCTGCTTCAGCAGGTTGTTCAGGTCTTCTTCGCTCTCCGCCGTGAAGATCAGCAGGGCGCCGGCGCCGTCGGCAAACGGTCCGCTGGCCAGGACCCTGCCTTCTTCCACGAGGGCTGCAAGCCACTCGCGGTGGGCCGGACGGTGCTGCGCGCGCAGCTCTGCGGACTCGGCGTCGTACACGTACTCAACGGCAAAAATACTCATGAATTCCACCCTAAGGGATTCAGCCCTGCAGCAGTGCCACGCGGACTGCTGCGGCAACCCCCACGGCCCACAGCATGGACGTGAGCGTGCCGATGATGAAGCGTTCGGCCGCGGCCGGTGTTTCCTTCAGCTCGGCGTACCGGCCCAGGCCTTTGACGGCCACGACGTACGCGATGGCGACCGGTTCGTCAGCGAGGACGGCAGCGGCGACGGCAAGCCGTTCCAGGAAACCGATCACCAGCCCGCCCCGCAGGATCACCGGCCCCGCGGGCATGGGCGGCCGGGGCGGAAGGGGCGGCAGCGGATGCACGGCGGCTCCTGCTGGGTCCCGGACCTGGTCAGCAGCGGGGTCGCTGGACGGATCCAGGCCGGGGCGCCCCGCTTCGACGGCCCGCGCCAGTTTCAGGACACCCGAGGTGAGGGGCCATCCCCCGGCGGCGGCGGCCGCCAGTCCGAGCACGATCCACAAGACGTCCATTCCGTTCCTCCCCCTTTGGTACCCCGGGTCAGCTTTGGTTTCCGCCGGCAGCCCGGTCGGCGCGCTCCAGGAGCACCGCTGCGGCGGGACGGGCGGCCCACTCTTCCTGCCAGCCGGAACGCCGGACGGCATTGCTGACGGCCTGGGGACTGACCCCGAGCATACGTGCTGCTTCTGTCTTGGCTCCCCATTTATGCGGTTCGACGTGTTCCAGGATGCGCCACTCGGCCGGACTCCGGCCGCAGACCAGCCGGGCAATCAGGATCAGGACCGCTTCAGCCTGCGCCACTGCGGCAACGGTTTCCGGGGCCGCGCCGGGCCCCGTGCCCGCCGATGCGACGGCCAGGGGCGGACGGTCGCCGGTCTTTTTGGCACGTTCGACGGCGTCACGCGCGGCGACGAAGGCATCTCCCCCGGCTTCCCGGGATGACGCGGGCAGCGGAAGGCTGACCTCGCCCACGCCGATCCCGACGGACCAACCGCCCTGGCGAAGGGCCAGCAGGGCGGCATCCACCACAGTGCCGGCCGATGAGGTGACGCCCTGCACCTCATCCCCCACGGTGCGTTCAAACGGGAGATCCAGATCCAGCGTTCCGAGGAGGTCCAGCAGTTCCGGCACCCGGTCGGCACTGTTCCTGCTGTCTTTTTGGTCGATCGTCATGACGAACATATCGAAACCATATTCGTTTGCAAGTCATATTGCAATCGAAATACGTTTCAATTTAACTTGAAACCCCGAGCTAGAAGAGACTAACCGGCTTCACGATGTCAGCGTAAATGAGCAGGGCACCCATCCCCATGAGCAGCACCGCCACCGCGTAGGTCACCGGGAGCAGCTTGGCCATGTCGAACGGCCCCGGATCGGGACGCTTGAAGAGTTTGGCGAAACCGCGCCGCAGCGACTCCCAGAGCGCCCCGGCAACGTGCCCGCCGTCCAGCGGCAGCAGCGGAATCAGGTTGAACACGAACAGCGCCAGGTTCACGCTGCCCACCAGTCCGATCAGTGTGGCCACACGGTTCTGCACGGGTGCTTCCTCCATGGAGGAAATCTCTCCGGCGATCCGGCCGACGCCCACAACGCTCATGGGTCCGTTGGGATCGCGTTCCTCCGTGGAGAAAGCAGCTTGGGCTACATCGGCAAGCCGCTGTGGAAGATTGATGACAACGCCGGCAATGCTCTGCAGGTTCTCCCCCACCATGGGCAGCACCTCGGTGGCCGGCTGACGGACCAGGGCCGTCTGGGATCCGACGCCTATGAAGCCGACCTCCTGCGTGACCGGATTGCCGCCGTCGTCCAGCACGGGCGTGCCGTCTTCCTCCGTGACGGGACGTTCGGTCAGCAGGGGCGTGATGCCGGCCTCCGCCTGCACTCCGTCCCGCTCGTAGGTGACAGTGACGCTGCGGCCCGCAGCCTCACGGATCAGTTCGGAGAGTTCGGCCCAGCTGGCAACTGGCTTGCCGTCAAAAGCGGTAATGGTGTCCCCGGGGAGCAGCCCGGCTTCGTGCGCCGGAGCGGCCGGGTCGGTGTCGGTGCACTCTGACTGCCCCGCGGCTGCCTGGCTGCCGGTCACCACGCATTCACTGACCGATGCCAGCGTGGTGGTGCTTTGCGAGGTGCCGAAGCCCATGAGCAGCACGGCAAAAAGTACGACGCCGATGAGCAGGTTCATAAACGGCCCGCCGAGCATGATGATGATCCGCTTCCAGACGGGCAGTTTGTAGAACACCCGGTTCTCGTCCCCGGGTTCCAGGCGGTCGGTTTCCGCCTGCCGGGCATCCACGGCGAGCTGCTGGAACATGCCGGTGCTGGAGCGGCGGACATCGCCGTCGGCCGTTTCCTTGTTCGGCGGGAACATGCCGACCATGGAGACATAGCCGCCCAGCGGGAGTGCCTTGAAGCCGTATTCCGTTTCACCCCGCTTGCGGGAGAACACCGTGGGGCCGAAACCGATCATGTACTGCGTGACGCGGACCTTGAAGGCCTTGGCCGGAACCAGGTGCCCTACCTCGTGCAGCGCAATCGACACGGCGATGCCGACGGCCACGAACAGCACGCCCAGGACAAAGAGTAAAACGCTCAACGGACTTCCTTTGGATCAGGGCGGACTACGCTGGCCGGCCGCAGCGGGCACGGGCAGCGGAGCGGGCCCATTGTTCTGCTGCCAGCACGGACTCCAGCGTGAGTATCCCGGTCTCCGTGTGCTCTGCCAGCACGGCGGCGATCGTATCAACAATGTCTGGGAATCCGATGAGACCGTCGTGGAAGGCATCCACGGCTTCCTCATTGGCAGCGTTGTAGACGGCCATTCCGGTCCCTCCGGAGGCCGCTGCTTCCTTGGCCAGCCGTACGGCAGGAAAGGCTTCCTCATCCAGCGGTTCAAATGTCCACTGCGCCGCACGGCTCCAGTCACACGGCGCTGCGGCTCCGCGGACGCGGTGCGGCCAGCCCATGCCCAGGGCAATCGGCAGGCGCATGTCAGGCGGGGATGCCTGGGCGATCGTGGAGCCGTCAATGAACTGGACCATGGAGTGGACGATCGACTGCGGATGCACGACGACGTCGATCCGTTCCAGCGGCACATCGAAGAGCAGGTGGGCTTCGATGACTTCCAGGGCCTTGTTCACCATGGTGGCGGAATTGGTAGTCACCATCCGGCCCATCTTCCACGTCGGGTGGGCCAGCGCCTGCTCCGGTGTCACGTCCGCAAGCTCCGCGCGCTTCCGCCCGCGGAAGGGCCCGCCCGACGCGGTGACGACCAGCCGGTCGACTTCGTCGGGGGTGCCGGACCTCAGCGCCTGGGCCAGGGCCGAGTGCTCCGAATCCACCGGCACCAGCTGCCCGGGCCGTGCGGCCTGCTTCACCAGTGCTCCCCCGACGATCAGGGATTCCTTGTTCGCCAGCGCCAGCAGGTGCCCTGCTGCCAGCGCGGCAAGGGTTGGTTCAAGGCCGATCGAGCCGGTCATGCCGTTCAGGACGACGTCGGCTTCCGGCCAGGCGGCGATGGCCGTCGCGGCACTGGAACCGACAAAAAGCTCCGGCTCGTAACCGGTGACGGACGCAGCCCCGCACGCCCGCGCTATGGCTGTTTCCAGGGTCCGCAGGTCCACGGCGGCGCAGCCCACGGCAGCAGCCCGCGTCTGGACCGCCTGTTCGGCCAGCAGGTCCAGGTTGCTGCCGCCTGCGGCGAGGGCCACGATCTCGAAGCGTTCCGGCGCGGCGTTCGCCACGTCGATTGCCTGCGTTCCGATGGAACCGGTGGAGCCCAGGAGAATTACCCGGCGCGGCGCATGCTCGGCGGTCAGGGGCACGGAGGCATCAGGTAGCTGCATGGTTCCCAGTATCCCGTACCCGGCCCGCCCTGCACGCCGCACACGGCCTACAAAGCAACAGGGAGCGCCGCAACGGCCTCCGGAATCGTCTCCGTCCCGGTGACCAGGCCCAGGACCTGCCCGCCGCCGCGGCCGCTGGTGACGAGTTCAGCCAGCACCGCGGCGACGTCCTGGCGCGGAATCGTGTTCGGGGCGACATCCCGGCCCAGCTCCACCAGCCCCACCGGATCCCCGTTGGTCAATGTCCCGGGCTTCACGATCGTCCAGTCCAGGCTTTCCCGTGACCGCAGGTCCTCTTCCGCCGCGAGTTTCGCTGTGAGATAGGCATACATGGCATCGGACGTCCCTTCCGGGCGCCCGTCCCGGACGGTCTCCGTTCCGGCTGAGGAAATCTGGATCAGGCGCTGCACTCCGGCCTGCTCGGCGGCTTCGGCCAGGAGGACGGCCCCGGCACGGTCCACCGCGTCCTTGCGTTCAATGCTGCTGCCCGGGCCGGCTCCGGCGGCGAAGACTGCAACGTCGGCTCCGCTCAAGACCTGGGTCAGGTCTTCCAAGGTGCTGTTTTCCAAGTCCAGGACGACGGGCGCCACGAGATCGCGTTCCAGGTCCCCCGACTGGTCAGGATCACGGATCAGGCCCGCTACGTCGTTGCCGGCGGCCCCCAGGAGGCGGCCGGTTTCGCGTGCAATCTGCCCGTGGGCTCCAGCTATGACTATGCGCATAACCCCAGTATCGGCGGGCGCCGCACAGATTTCCCCGGTTCGGCGAAAGTTCTTCCAGCTTTCCGGGAACCTGCTGCGGTACCGGGGATCAGGCCAGGATGCCGGCCCGGCGCAGGGTCTGTTCTGCCTGGCGCAGCAGCGGTCCGTCAATCATCTCGCCGCGGAAACTGAAGACGCCGCCCTGGCCCTTGGCTGCGGCCAGCACTTCCCTGGCATAGTCCTTTTCCGCTTCGGAGGGGGCGTACGCGGCGCGCACGGACCCCACCTGCCCCGGATGGATGCAGGCCTTGGCAGCGAACCCGGACGCGGCGCCGTCGCGCGCTTCCTCTTCCAGTCCAGCGGTATCCGCAATGTTCCCGTAGATCGAATCGATCGCACCTTTGCCGAAGGCTCCGGCGGCCAGCAGGACGGCGGATCGCGCGGCGACAGCGACGCTGCGGTAACTGCCGTCGGCCCTGCGGCTGGATTCGCCGCCGAGGGACGCCAGCAGGTCCTCGGCTCCCCACATCAGCGCCGCCACGTTTTCGGCCTGGGCGATCTCCGGAGCCCGGACGACTCCCAGGGCTGTCTCCAGCAGGGCTACGACCTGGAATTTGCGCAGGGAATGCGCAATGGCCTTGGGGTCCTCGGCCTTGGCCGCCATGACGTAGCGGTAGCCTGTGACGGCGAGCGCTTCGAGGTCGGCCCGGAAGGACGGGCTTCCTACAGGGTTTACGCGCACGATGGTCCGCTCCGGGTCCAGCGCGGATGCAGCCAGGTTTTTCCGGGCCTGCTCCTTGTCCTCGAACGCTACTGCGTCCTCCAGGTCCAGGATCACGGCATCGGCACGTTCGGCTGCTTTGGCGAAACGGTCTGCGCGGTCCGCCGGGCAGAACAACAGGGCAGGGCCCATGGGGAAGGCGGTCATGTCGGGGTGCTCCTTACGTGGTGTCCAGCGGCTTTACCAACCTACCGTGCCGGAGGCTGCCGGTCAGCGGGGAGCCGCACCCTTGGCCCGGTCAGCCGCGTATCCGTCCCCGGTCCACATCAGCGCGGTCCGGGTGAAGGTGGCCACCACGGTGCCGTCCTGATTGCGGCCGGTGTGTTCCAGCGTGACGATTCCCTGCCCGGGCCGGGACCCGGAGAGGCGCTTGTCCGCTACCCGGGTCTGCGAGTACAGGGTGTCGCCGTGGAAGAGCGGATGGGGAAAGGCGACGTCGGTCAGGCCCAGCTGGGCAACGAGGGTTCCCTGCGTGACCTGGCCAACGGATTGTCCGACCATCACGGCCAGCGTCAGCATTGAATTCACGAGCCGCTGGCCGAATGGCTGTTCCGCGCTGAAGGCGGCGTCCAGATGGAGCGCCTGCGGGTTCATGGTCAAGGTGCTGAACAGCACGTTGTCCGCCTCCGTCAGGGTCCGCCCCGGCCGGTGGTCGTAGACCGTCCCGGGTTCCAGCTCCTCGAAAAAGAGACCGCGCTGAACGACGACGCGGGCAGTCCCGGCGTCTGTTCCGCCCGGGCTGCCGGCATCAGACACCAAGGGCCACCTCCAGCGGGGCGCCGGTGGCGGCGACAACCTCGTCCACGCTGACTCCCGGGGCGGTCTCACGCAGCACCAGGGACTCCTGGCCCACTTCGATCACGGCCAGGTCGGTGACAATCAGGTTCACGCAGCCCCGGCCGGTGAGCGGCAGGGAGCACTCCTGGACGATCTTGGGGGCACCGTTGCGGTCCACGTGCTCCATCATGACGATCACCCGCTTGGCGCCGAAGACCAGGTCCATGGCGCCGCCCATGCCTTTGACCATCTTGCCGGGAATCATCCAGTTCGCCAGGTCACCGTTGGCGGCAACTTCCATTGCTCCAAGCACGGCAACGTCCACGTGCCCGCCGCGGATCATGCCGAATGAAGCCGCCGAGTCGAAGTAGGCCGCCCCGCGGTTTACCGTCACGGTTTCCTTGCCGGCGTTGATCAGGTCCGGATCCAGTGCGTCTTCTTCGGGATAGGGCCCCACGCCGAGAATTCCATTTTCAGAGTGCAGCACCACTTCCACTCCGTCGGGGATGAAGTTGGGAATCAGGGTGGGCATTCCGATGCCCAGGTTCACGTACTGCCCGTTTTCGAGCTCCTGCGCCACCCGGGCCGCGAGTTCACTGCGTGTCAGAGCCATTACTTCTCCTCCCCTGCCGTACTTCTCCTCCCCTGCCGCTGCGGTTCCCGGTGCTTTCGCTGCGGCCACCGTGCGCTTCTCGATTCGTTTTTCGCCCGGACCGGCCAGCACGACGCGCTGGACGAAGATGCCCGGCACGTGGACCTCGGCAGGGTCGATCTGCCCGGGTTCCACCAGTTCCTCCACTTCGGCGATGGTGATCTTTCCGGCCATCGCGCAGAGCGGGTTAAAGTTCATGGCGGAGGCGTGGAAGACCAGGTTGCCGTGCCGGTCGCCCTTCCAGGCGTGCACGAGCGCAAAGTCGGGGGTCAGGGATTCTTCCAGGACGTAGTCCCGGCCGCCGAAGCTGCGGACTTCCTTCGCCTCCGATGCCTGCGCCACGCCGCCCTCGGCGTCGTACTTCTGCGGCAGGCCGCCGTCGCTGACCTGGGTTCCGACGCCGGCGGAGGTGTAGAAGGCGGGAATGCCGGCGCCTCCGGCGCGCAGCTTCTCGGCCAGGGTGCCCTGCGGGGTGAGGACCACCTCGAGTTCACCGGCGAGGAACTGACGGGCGAACTCCTTGTTCTCCCCCACATAGGAACTCACCGTGCGGCGGATCCGGTGGTCGGCAAGGAGCAGTCCCAGCCCCCAATCGTCCACGCCGCAGTTGTTGGAGACTGTTTCCAGGTCTTCAGCGCCCTGGGCATGCAGCGCGGCGATCAGGGCTGCGGGAATGCCGCAGAGACCGAACCCGCCCACGGCCAGGGAAGCACCGCTGGGGATGTCTGCCACGGCTTCCGCCGCCGTGGCTACTGTCTTGTCAATCATGGAGCCGTCCGTTCGTTAATCGCCGTTGACCAACCGGTTACGCGCTCAAAGCCCCAGTTCGCGGGCAATAAGCATGAGCTGAACCTCGGAGGTACCTTCACCGATCTCGAGGATCTTCGAGTCACGGTAGTGCCGTGCCACCGGGAACTCGTTGATGAAACCGTAGCCGCCAAAGACCTGGGTCGCATCCCTGGCGTTGTCCATGGCTGCTTCCCCGGCCACGAGTTTGGCCATGGCGGCCTGGGTCTTGAACGGCTTGCCCGCGAGCATCCGCGCTGCGGCGTCGTAATAGGCCAGCCGGGCGGTGTGCGCCCGGGTCTGCATGCGGGCGATCTTGAAGGCAATCGACTGGTTGCTGCCAATGCTGGTGCCGAACGCCTGCCGCTCGGAGGCGTAGCGCAGCGCCTCGTCCACGCAGCCCTGTGCCGCGCCGGTAGCCAGGGCAGCGATCGCGATCCGCCCCTCGTCCAGAATTTGCAGGAAGTTGGCGAAACCCCGGCCTTCGGAGCCCAGCAGGTTCTCCTGGGGCACCCGGACGTTGTCCAGGGTCAGCGGATGGGTGTCGGAGGCGTTCCAGCCCACCTTGTTGTAGGCCTTTTCTACGGTGAACCCGGGGGTGCCGGAAGGAACCATGATGGTGGAGATGTGCTTTCGCACCGAGCCGTCGGGGTTCTCCGAGATACCGGTGACGGCTGTGACGGTGACCAGGGAGGTAATGTCGGTGCCGGAGTTGGTGATGAACTCCTTGCTGCCGTTGATGACCCACTCCCCGCCGTCGAGCTGCGCCGTGGTCCTGGTGCCTCCGGCGTCCGATCCCGCCTCTCGTTCGGTCAGCCCAAAACCTGCGAGCGCGGAGCCCTCGGCCAGGGCCGGCAGCCACCGCTGCTTCTGCTCCTCGGTGCCGAAACGGTAAATCGGCATTGCTCCCAGCGAGACGCCGGCCTCCAGGGTGATGGCCACGGACTGGTCCACGCGGGCCAGCTGCTCCAGGGCCAGCGCCAGGGCGAAGTAATCGCCGCCCATGCCGCCGTATTCCTCCGGGAACGGCAGCCCAAAGAGGCCTATCTCGCCCATCTGCGCGACGACCTTGTACGGGAAGCTGTGCTCCTCGTCGTGCCGGGCAGAGACGGGGGCGACGACTTCGTCGGCGAACTCGCGCACGGTATCGGAGAGCACCTGGTGCTCTTCACTCAGTTCAAATCCGGGCATGGCCTGCTCCTTCGGTTGGCGGTGCGGGGGTGGCTGGATCGCTGCCGTCTTGGGCTGCCTCAGCCGGCGTGACGGACGCCAGGACCTGGCCGGCCTTCACGAGGTCTCCGGTGCGCAGCGAGATTGACACTCTTCCCGCGAGGGGTGCGGTGAGCTGGTGTTCCATTTTCATGGCTTCGACGCTGAGCAGCACCTGTCCGGCGTCTACGGCATCTCCGTCCTGGACCGCAACGGTGACGACGGTTCCCGGCATCGGCGAGCGGAGGACCGGATCCGCGGCACCCTCGACCCGTCCGGAAGCAGCCAGCCGGGCGCGCAGGCGCTGTTTCCGGTCAGGCAGGCCCAGGACTGCGGTGTATCCCCCGCGGGAGGTCCACAGCTCGGCACCGGTTTCCGGGCTTCCCGGCGTGTGGACAAAGCGCAGGGAATGCACGACGCCGTCCAGCGCCAGCCGCGCCTGTCCTGCCCCGGCGCCCGGTTCACTCTCCAGCGACGCGGTGAGTGGTGCCCCGCCGTCGATCCGTACCCGGGCGGCCTGGGGCGTACCGGTGATTTCCACGGTGTGCGCGGTCCCGCCGGCAGTGACGGCGACGCTCAGCGGACGGGTCCCGCCAAGCCGCCAGCCGTCGGCCCGGTACCAGGGCGAACCGTGCCAGGGCGAACCGTCCGACGGAGAGGGCTGCCCCTTTTCCTGCAGCACTGCCAGCCGCAGGAGCCCGGCTGCGGCGAGTTCAACGTCGTCCGCGCTCCGGAACCGCAGTCCGGGCAGGCGCCGCTCGATCAGCGTGGTGTCCAGTTCCCCTGCCTGCACGTCGTCATCGGCGAGCAGCAGGCGGAGGTATTCGATGTTGGTTCCGATACCCAGGATCACCGTGTCCGCGAGCGCTGCATCCAGCCGCGCCAGCGCACTCTGCCGGTCGGGCCCCCACGCGATGACCTTGGCCAGCATCGGGTCATAGCTGGAGGAGACACGCTGGCCCTGCACCAGCCCGGAATCGGTGCGGATCCCCTCCCCCTGGACTTCCGCCAAAAGCTCCACGGTTCCGGCGGTGGGAAGGAAGCCTTGGGCCGGGTCTTCGGCGTACACCCGCGCTTCCACGGCGTGGCCGGTCAGCTGCACGTCCTGCTGGGAGAGATCCAGGACCTCCCCGGCGGCAATCCGCACCTGCCATTCGACCAGGTCGATCCCGGTCACCATTTCCGTGACCGGATGCTCCACCTGCAGCCGCGTGTTCATTTCCATGAAGAAGAACTCATCCGGTGCCTGGCCCGAGACCAGGAACTCCACTGTTCCGGCACCGGTGTAGTCCACCGACCGTGCCGCTTCGCAGGCCGCTTCGCCGATCCGTTCCCGGGTGGCGGTGTCCAGCAGGACCGAGGGCGCCTCTTCAATGACCTTCTGGTGCCGGCGCTGCAGCGAGCACTCGCGCTCACCCAGATGAATGACGTTCCCGTGCGTATCGGCCAGGACCTGGACCTCGATGTGGCGCGGCGCCTGGATCAGCCGTTCCAGGAACAGCGTGTCATCCCCGAAGGCCGACTCCGCCACCCGCCGGGCGGAGGCAAGGGCGGCGGGCAGTTCACCGGGCTGGGCCACGGCCTGCATGCCTTTTCCGCCGCCGCCTGCCGAGGGTTTGATCAGCAGCGGATAGCCGACGGAGTCTGCGGCGGCCATCAGTTCGGCGTCGCTGAGCCCGGGTTCCGCGATGCCCGGAATCACCGGAACCCCGTAGCCGGAGACATGGTTCTTGGACCGGATCTTGTCCCCCATCAGCTCCAGGGCCTTGACCCCGGGGCCGATGAAGGCGATTCCGTTGTCCTGCAGCAGGCGGGCGAAGGAGGCGTTCTCGCTCAGGAAGCCGTAGCCGGGGTGGACGGCTCCGGCCCCGCTGGCCAGGCACGCTGCGAGCACTGCTTCGGCGTCCAGGTAGCTGTGCCGCGGATCCGCGGGACCCAGCCGGATGGCGCAGTGGGCTTCGCGCACGTGCCGGGCGCCGGCGTCGTCGTCGCTGTACACCGCGACGGTGCGAAGGCCCATGCGCTTCAGTGTTCGAATCACGCGGCAGGCGATTTCGCCGCGGTTGGCAACTAATACGGTGTCAAAGGTCATGGCGTCACATCCGGAAAAGGCCGAAGGAGGTTTCGGGCAGCGGAGCGTTGGCGCACACGTCCAGCGCCATGCCCAGGACCCTGCGGGTGTCGCGGGGGTCGATGATGCCGTCATCCCACAGGCGGGCGGTGGAATAGTAGGGGCTGCCCTGTGCCTCGTAGTCCTGGCGGATCGGTTCCCGGAAGGCTTCCTCTTCCTCGGAGCTCCATTCCTCCCCGCGGCCCGCCAGCCCGTCACGGCGGACGGTGGCCAGCACCGACGCCGCCTGGTTCCCGCCCATCACGGAGATCCGGGCTGCCGGCCACATCCAGAGGAATCTCGGCGAATAGGCGCGGCCGCACATGGAGTAGTTGCCGGCGCCAAAGGAGCCTCCCACCACCACCGTCAGTTTCGGAACCCGTGCCGTGGCGACAGCGGTGACCATCTTGGCTCCGTGCTTCGCGATTCCGCCGGCCTCATAGTCACGGCCGACCATAAAGCCGGAAATGTTCTGCAGGAAGACCAGCGGTATGCCGCGCTGGTCGCACAGTTCGATGAAGTGGGCGCCTTTCTGCGCCGATTCGCTGAACAGCACGCCGTTGTTGGCAATGATCCCGACCCGGTGCCCGTGCAGGCGGGCGAATCCGGTGACCAGGGTGGTGCCGTACTCCTTCTTGAACTCGTGGAAGGAACTGCCGTCAGTGATGCGGGCGATGATCTCGCGGACGTCGTAGGGGGTCTGCAGGTCCGTGGGAACGGCACCGTAGAGTTCCTCAGGATCGACGGCCGGCTCGACGGCGGGGGCGGGTGTCCACGCCGGGACCGGGTCCGGAAACGTCTCGGCAATGTCGCGGACGATTTCCAGTGCGTGCTCGTCGTTCTCGGCCAGGTGGTCGGTGACTCCGGAGGTGCGCGAGTGCAGTTCCCCGCCGCCCAGTTCCTCGGCGGTCACCACTTCACCGATCGCGGCTTTCACCAGCGGCGGCCCGCCGAGGAAGATCGTGCCCTGGTTGCGCACGATCACCGTCTCATCGCTCATGGCCGGCACGTAGGCCCCGCCCGCGGTACAGGAGCCCAGGACGGCGGCGATCTGCGGGATCTTGGCCGCTGACATCTTCGCCTGGTTGAAGAAAATCCGCCCAAAATGCTCACGGTCCGGGAAAACCTCATCCTGCATGGGCAGGAACGCCCCGCCGGAATCCACCAGGTAAATGCAGGGCAACCGGTTCTCCAGGGCGATCTCCTGTGCCCGGAGGTGCTTCTTCACGGTCAGGGGGTAATAGGTGCCGCCTTTGACCGTCGCATCGTTGGAGAGCACCATCACCTGCCGCCCGTGGATCAGGCCGATGCCCGCGACCACCCCGGCTGCAGGGCATTCGTCACCGTACATCCCGGTGGCAGCGAGCGGAGCGATCTCCAGGAAGGGGCTGCCGTCGTCCAGAAGCTTCTCCACCCGTTCGCGCGGAAGCAGCTTGCCGCGGGCCGTGTGGCGTTCACGGGAGCGTTCCGGTCCGCCCTGTGCTGCCTGGGCCAGGCGCTTGTGCAGCTCTTCGGCGAGGAGCCGCTGGGCGGACTCGTTGGCGGCGTAGGCCGCTGACGCGGTGTCCAGTCCGGTGGTAAGGGTCTCCATCGACTTCCTTAGATTGGGGTGGAAGGGGACCTGCGCCGAGACCGGCGCCGGTTAATGTCCGCTAACCCGAATCAGGTTAGTGGCTATTAACTGACCTGTCCACCACAATGGAAGACGTTGCCCACGTTCAGGACCGGGAAAGGCAGGCATGGAAGTCACGAAAAGTACACCGCACGCCACCACAGGGCGCAGTGCGGCCAAGGCGTCCCGCCGCGCCGCCATGCTCGACGCCGCAGCAGCACTGTTCGCTGAACGCGGGTACAACGGGGTTTCCATTGAGGAACTTGGCGCCGCTGCCGGGGTGAGCGGACCGGCGGTGTACCGGCACTTCAGCGGCAAGCCTGCTGTTCTCTCTGCCCTCCTGGTGGGGGTCAGCAAGGACCTGCTGGAGGGCGGAATCGCCGTCGTCGCCGAATCCAGCACGGCTCAGGAAGCGCTCACCGGCCTGATTGAGTTCCAGGTGGACTTCGCCCTGCGCCAGTCGAACGTGATCCGCGTCCAGGACCGTGACCTGGCCAGCCTGCCCGAAGACGATGAGCGCACTGTCCGTTCCCTCCAGCGCCAATACGTGGAGGTCTGGGTAGATGCAATCTCCGCCCTGCACCCGGATTCGGGACTGCCGCTGCTGCGCCACCGCGCGCAGGCTGTCTTCGGTCTGATCAACTCCACCTCCCACACGCTGACCAGCAAAACCACGGCGCGCGAGACCGTTCGGCTCCGTGATCTGCTGGAGCGCATGGCATGGGCAGCACTGAATGCCTAGTAGGCTGGAGAGCAAACACCCCGAGCAGAAAGACCTGCCGTGATTGAGCTTCGTGCCGTAGTACCAGCGGACCTGGATGAGTTCTTCAGCCACCAGCTGGACCCGGGCGCCAACCATATGGCTGCCTTTGCCGCCAAGAATCCGTCCGACCGTGGTGTCTTTGACCTCCACTGGCAGCAAATCCTCAGTGACACCGGGATCACCGTGCGCACCATTGTTGCCGACGGGGAGGTAGTGGGCTCGATCCTCGCCTACCGCGAGGGCGACGTCCCGGAGATCAGCTACTGGATCGACCGTTCCCGCTGGGGACAGGGAATTACGACGGCGGCGGTCGGGCTGTTCCTGGAGGAGTTCCCGGAGCGTCCCATCCGCGCACGCGCCGTGGCGGACAACGTCAGCTCCATCCGCATCCTGGAGCGCTACGGCTTCAAGGTCATCGGCGAGGCACAGAGCTTCGCCAATGCCCGGGGCGCCGTGGTGCGCGAACTGGAACTCGAACTGGCGCAGCACTGAGGCACACACTTGTTCGGAAGGACCCCCTTCCCACGCGGTATTCAGCGTGGAAGGGGGTCCTTTCCTCTTAAGCGTCTCCGGTGGCCGGCCGGCCTTAGTCCATCGCCAGGACCATCGCCGGTTCGCCGAGTACGTCCCCGATATCCCGGAGGAATGCTGCGCCTTCCGCTCCGTCCACCAGGCGGTGGTCGAAGGAGAGGCTCAGCGTTGTCACTTGCCGGAGGGCAATCCCGCCCTCGTACTCCCAGGGCTGGTTCCGCACTGCCCCGAGGGCCAGGATCACTGCCTCACCGGGATTGAGGATCGGGGTCCCGGCATCTACGCCAAAGACACCCACGTTGGAGATGGACACCGTTCCTCCGGAGAGCGCGGCCGGCGGGGTGCGTCCTTCCCGTGCCGTCCGTGCGAGGTCCGAGATGGCCAGGGCCAGTTCCCGAAGTCCCAGCTCCTGGGCGTCCTTGATATTGGGCACCATCAGTCCCCTGGGGGTGGCCGCCGCAATGCCGAGGTTCACGTACCGGTACCGGATGATCTCCCGTGCAGCCTCATCCCAGCGGGCGTTCAGCCCCGGGTGGCGGCGGAGCGCCAGGCAGACTGCCTTGGCAGCCAGGACCAGCGGGGTAAGCCGAACGCCGTCGTACTCCTTGCGTGCCCTCAGCTTTTCCAGCAGGTTCATGGAAGGTGTGACGTCCACCGTGAGGAAGACGGTAGCGTGCGGCGCAGTAAACGCGCTGGCAACCATGGCAGCCGCCGTGTGCTTCCGAATTCCTGCGATCGGCACCCGTTCCTCGCGGCCCTGGCCCAGGTGCGGCGCGTCCGCAACAACGGGCTGTGCACCGGCCTGCATGCCTGGGTCATCTCTCGAGCCGATTGCCGCTTCGACGTCGGCACGCAGGATCCGTCCTTCCGGTCCGCTGCCGGAGATGCCGGCCAAGTCGATGCCCAAGTCGCGGGCGAGCTTGCGTACCGGCGGGGTGGAGCGCGGCCGGTCGGGCATCACCTCGACGTTGCCGGCCGCAACGGCATCAGGCGCAACGGGCACGGGGGCCGGTGCCGGGGCCGGGACCGGGGGCACCGGCGATGCCGGGGCCGGCTGAGCGGACAGTCCTGGCCGCGGCCGGCGCGCCGGGCGGCCCGCTTTGTCCGGTTCCGCGCCGTAGCCCACCAGGGTGGGCTGCCGGCGCGGAGCGTCCTCCACAGGCGCTGTTCCTGCCGGCACGGACGTTCCGGCCGGATCCGCAACGTCAAAGCTGATGATCGGAGACCCGACCTCCACCACGGACCCAACGGATTCGTGCAGCCTGGCCACCACGCCTTCAAAAGGCGACGGAAGCTCGACGACGGCCTTCGCTGTCTCCACCTCGGCGATGACCTGGTTCAGCGTGACGGACTGCCCTTCGGCAACGCGCCAGGAGAGGATCTCGGATTCGGTCAGTCCTTCCCCGAGGTCCGGAAGCCGGAATTCGCGGATCATGCCTGCACCCCTGCCAGCGCGCGGGGGCGGTCCTGCGAGTTCGGGCGGCGCATGACCCGGTCCACGCCGTCCAGGATCCGGTCAAGGTCCGGCAGGTGGTGCTTCTCCAGCCGGGCCGGCGGATAAGGAATGTCGAACCCGGTCACGCGCACGGGTGCGTGCTCCAGGAAGTCGAAGCAGCGCTCGGTAATACTTGCGGCTATCTCTGCTCCCAGCCCGCCGGATTGGGCCGCCTCATGGGTGATGACCAGGCGGCCGGTCTTCCGCACTGAGGCTTCGACGGCGTCGTAGTCCACCGGCGAGAGCGAGCGCAGATCGATCACCTCAACGGAGATGCCCTCGTCGGAAGCCGCGACGGCGGCGTCCAGGGCCGTCATCACCAGGGGGCCGTAGGCCACCAGGGTGACATCATTTCCCGCCGCGGCCACGCGCGCAGCGCCCATCGGCAAGGCGCCGTCCAGTGTCCGGCTGACCTCACCCTTCGTGTGGTAGCGGCGCTTGGGCTCGAAGTAGAGCACCGGATCATCGCTGGCGATGGCCTGCCGGATCATCGTGTAGGCGTCCTGCGGATTGGAGACGCTGATGACCCGCAGGCCGGAGGTGTGGGTGAAGTAGGCTTCCGGGGACTCCGAGTGGTGCTCCGGAGACCCGATGCCGCCGCCGAAGGGAACCCGTATGGTCAGCGGCAGTTTAACGGCGCCCCGCGTGCGGTAATGCATCTTTGCGACCTGCGAAACGATCTGGTCGAAGGCCGGATAGATGAACCCGTCGAACTGGATCTCCACTACGGGGCGGTATCCCCTGAACGCCAGCCCGACGGCGGTCCCCATGATCCCGGATTCGGCCAGCGGAGTGTCCATCACCCGTTTGGGGCCGAACTCCGCCTGCAATCCGTCGGTGATGCGGAAGACGCCGCCGAGCTTGCCGATGTCTTCCCCCATCAGGAGCACCTTGGGGTCCTCGGCCATGGCGTCGTGCAGGCCGGCGGTAATCGCGCGGCCAAAACCCATGCTGCTCATCGTGTTCCGCCTTCCGCGGCAGGCTCCATCATCGAGCGGTACTGGCGGTAATGCTGCTCCTGGCGGTCCAGCCAGCTGTTGGGTTCGGCGTACACGTGGGCGAAGACCTCGTCGGGGCCCGGGTCCGGCAGGCCAAGGCAGGCCGCCCGGAGTTCGGCGGCGAGCGCGCCGGCGTCCTGTTCCACCGAGGCGCGGAAGGCGTCGTCGAACTCTCCCTGTCCTTGCAGGTAGGCGGAGAGCCTGCTGATCGGATCCCGCTCCTGCCATTCGAGCACTTCGGCCTGGTCCCGGTAGCGCGTGGGGTCGTCGGCGGTGGTGTGCGGACCCATCCGGTAGGTGACGGCTTCGATGAAGGTGGGCCCTCCCCCGCTGCGCGCCCGGTCCAGCGCTACCCGTGTTGCGGCGAGCGTGGCCAGGACGTCGTTGCCGTCCACCCGGATGGCCGGGATGCCAAAGCCGGGCGCCCGGTTGGAGACGGGGATCTGTGCCTGCAGGCCTACGGGTTCGGAAATGGCCCACTGGTTGTTCTGGCAGAAAAAGATCACCGGGGCCTGGAAGCTGGCGGCAAAGACCATGGCCTCGTTGACGTCGCCCTGGCTCGTGGCGCCGTCACCGAAGTAGCTGATCGCGGCGTCGTCCATGCCGTCCTGGGCGATGCCCATCGCGTAACCGGCGGCGTGCAGGGCCTGGGCGCCGATAATCACCTGGGTGGGCGCCATATTGACGGAATACGGGTCCCAGCCACCGGCGGCATTGCCGCGCCAGACACGCATGAGATCGGCGTACCCGACGCCGCGGCAGTAGGCCACCGCATTCTCGCGGTAGCTGCTAAAGACAAAGTCCGAGCTGCGCAGTGCCCGGGCGGAACCGATCTGGGCTGCTTCCTGGCCCAGCAGCGGAGGCCAGAGTCCCAGTTCGCCCTGCCGCTGCAGCGACGTTGCTTCGGTATCGATCCGCCGCACCAGGACCATGTCCCGGTACAGTCCGCGCAGGACCTCGGCGTCAACGTCGTCGACCCAGTGGTCGTAGAGCTCATCCGGTACGCGCGTTCCGTCAGGGCGGATGAGCTGGACGAACGGGTTGCGGGGTTCCATTCCGGTGTTTTCGGGATGGTCTACCGGGATATGCAGGGACACTTTGATACGCATCCTTCCGTGTTGGGGCCCCTGGGGTGGCGGGGTCCGAACCTGATGCCCGGGCGCCGTTGCCCGGATAGGTGTGACCCTACTCACACCGAACAGGTGGCACAACCACACGTCAGCAAACTGGGCATCCTGCCCTGCCAACAGGATTTTCACCGTGCTACCGTTGCGCACTATGCAGATTCTGGACCTTACCGATTTCCGTGTCCTGCGGGCCATGGCAACCGACCCGCGGCGCACCGTCGTCGCGCTCGCGTCGCGCCTGGGCATCTCGCGGAACACCGTCCAGGCCAGGCTCTCGCGGATGGAAAAGAAGGGTGCGTTCCTCTCCTTTGAACGGCGGATCAACCCCGTGGCCCTCGGCTATCCGCTGATGGCGTTCGTGCACGTGCACGTCCAGCAGCAGCGCCTGTCAGACATCACTGCCGATCTTTCCGCCATCCCTGAAGTGGTGGAGGCCCATGGTCTCACCGGAGCCGCGGACATCCTGCTGCGGATCGTGGCCCTGGATGCCGAGGACCTGTTCCGGGTGAACAAGGCGATTCTTGCCGTGCCCGGCGTCGAACGTTCTGACACCACCCTGGCCATGGGTGAACTGATCCCCTACCGGGTGGCGCCGCTGCTTGACCGCGGTCCGGCGGCCGGCGCCGAATAGGTTCGCAGACACGCAAAAGGTGCCCTCCCGGAAGGCCGGGAGGGCACCTTTTCTGTGCGGTATTGGGCTAGTGGTCCACAGCCTTTTCCGCGCCGACGCCGGTGAGCGAGCGGACTTCCATTTCCGCCTGCTTCTCGGGCGACTCGTTATCCTTGCTGGTGACCGTTCCCAGCCAGCCCAGGAAGAAGGCCAGCGGGATGGAGACCAGGCCCGGGTTGTTCAGCGGGAAGATCGAGAAATCCATTCCGGTGATCATCGAGGTTTCCGCGCCGGAGACCACCGGCGAGAAGATGATCAGCACGATCGCTGATCCGAGGCCGCCGTACATGCTCCAGACAGCACCGCGGGTGTTGAAGCGGCGCCAGTAGAGCGAGTAGATGATCGTGGGCAGGTTGGCGCTGGCAGCCACGGCGAAGGCCAGGGCGACGAGGAACGCCACGTTCTGCCCCTGGGCGCCGATGCCGCCCAGGATGGAGACGACGCCGATCACCACAACGGTGCGGCGGGCGACCTTCACTTCACCGTCGGCATCGACCTTGCCCTTGCGGACCACGTTGGCGTAGATGTCGTGGGCGAAGGACGCGGCTGCGGTGATGGTCAGGCCGGCCACCACGGCCAGGATCGTGGCGAACGCGACGGCAGCGATGACGCCCAGCAGCACCGGTCCGCCGAGTGCGAAGGCCAGCATCGGTGCCGCGGAGTTTACGCCGCCGGGAGCCGAGAGGATGGTTTCGCGGTCGATCAGGGCAGCTGCGCCGTAGCCGAGCACCAGGGTGAACAGGTAGAACAGGCCGATCAGCCAGATGGCCCAGACCACGGAGCGGCGGGCTTCCTTGGCCGTGGGAACCGTGTAGAAACGCATCAGCACGTGGGGCAGGGCTGCGGTGCCGAGCACCAGGGCCAGGCCCAGCGAGATGAAGTCCAGCTTGGAGGTTTCGGACTTGCCGTACTGCAGTCCCGGATCCAGGATCGCGGCGTTGCCGGACATCTCGACGGCGGAACCGAGCAGCTCGGAAAGGTTGAAGCCGTTGAGCGCAAGGACCCAGATGGTCATGATGCCGGCTCCGGCGATCAGGAGGCAGGCCTTGATGATCTGCACCCAGGTGGTGCCCTTCATGCCGCCCACCAGTACGTAGATGATCATCAGACCGCCGACGACGGTGATGACCAGGGACTGGCCCAGCTTGGTATCGATGCCCATCAGCAGGGCCACCAGTCCGCCGGCACCGGCCATTTGGGCCAGGAGGTAGAAGAAGCAGACAGCCAGCGTGGTCGTGGCCGCGGCAATGCGCACCGGACGCTGCTTCAGGCGGAAGGAAAGCACGTCCGCCATGGTGAACTTGCCGGTATTGCGGAGCATTTCAGCGACCAGCAGCAGGGCTACGAGCCAGGCCACCAGGAAACCAATCGAGTACAGGAAGCCGTCGTAGCCGTTGATGGCGATGGCTCCGACGATGCCCAGGAACGACGCGGCCGAGAGGTAGTCCCCGGCGATGGCGGTGCCGTTCTGCGGCCCGGTGAAGGAGCGGCCGGCTGCATAGTAGTCCGCTGCGGTCTTGTTGTTGCGGCTGGCGCGCAGCACCACCACAAGGGTGACGGCAACGAACAGGCCGAAGATCAGCATGTTCAGCCAGCCGGTTTCCCGGACGGCGTCAGCGGTGACGACGGCGGGGATGTAGAGGGTGCTCATTTGGTGTCCTCCGGAAGGGAAACGCCCTTGGCTTCCAGCTCGCCGCGCAGGTCGGAGGCGATCGGATCAAGGCGGCGGTTGGCGTAGCTGACGTACCACATGGTGATGCCGAAGGTGCTGACGAACTGCAGCAACCCGAGGATCAGGCCGATGTTGATGTTGCCGATAACGGGCGTGGACATGAAGTCATGCGCGTAGTCGGCCAGCAGGACGTAGGCGAAGTACCAGACCAGGAACACTACGGCCATGGGGAAAATGAAGCTGCGCTGGCGTTTGCGCAGCTCCTGGAACTGCGGCGACCGCTGGACTTCCTGGAAGTCGACTGGTGCCGCGCTTCCGGGGTGTGATTGTGGCTGGGGTTCAGCCATCTCTCCTCCTTGGGTAGGGCACGTACGGCGGTACGGCATCGCAGCCTGGAATCCATCGGGGACCCCGGACACCAACGCGCCGGTTGTGATGGGGATCACTTTTCCAAGCCGCGGGTCCCTGGGGCCACTTTCGCCGCACCTGCGTCGGTGAACGGAGCAATCCGTGCGCCCAACGGCATGCCGGGTGCCTCCGGCGCTCCCCTTCAGTGGGTAGTCTGGTGGGCATGCCTGCAGCCGTCGACGTCGCCCTGGTCTGCGCCATTGCCGTGCTGACCCTCGCCGCCGTGGCCGCTTTGGGGTACCGCCTGAGCCGTTCCCAGCGCGACCTGGGGTCCGACGCCGAACGCGCCGCGTACGCGACGCTGCACACGGCGTCGCTCGCCTCCCGCCACCTGCGGTCCGGGCTTACTCCGGCCGGGGCATCGCGGGCCAGCCGGCACCTGCGCGGGCTGCTGCGCTGCGAGACGCTGCTCATGACCGACACCGCTGCCGTGCTGGCGTGGGAGGGATCGCTGGCGGACACACCCCAGCGCCGTGAGCGCGTACTGCTCGCGGCCCGTTCCGTGCAGGACAGCGGCCGCACGAAGGTCTTCCGCGGTCCGGCGCTGCGGGCTCTGGGGCTGGACGACGGCGGCCAGCTGCTGATCTGCCCGCTGCGGGTCAACGGTGCCGCCGCGGGAACCCTGGGGATCTTCGCCCCGACGATCAGCGCCGGATTGATCCGGGCCACGAATGACGTAGCCGACTGGGTGGCTGCCCAGGTGGAGCTGGCCGAACTGGACACCTCCCGCGCCCTGCTCATGGAAGCGGAGGTGAAGGCCCTGCGTGCGCAGATCAGCCCGCACTTCATTTACAACTCGCTCAACGCGATTGCTTCCTACATCAACACCGACCCGGCGCGTGCCCGGGAACTGGTGGTCGAGTTTGCCGATTTCACCCGGTACTCCTTCCGGCGGCACGGGGATTTCACCACGCTCGCCGAAGAGCTGACGTCAATCGACCGCTATCTGCTGCTGGAACGGGCCCGCTTCGGCGACCGGCTGAAGGTTTCCCTGCAGATCAGCCCCGAGGTCCTGGGCACTGTCATTCCGTTCCTCTCCCTGCAGCCGCTGGTGGAGAACTCGGTCCGGCACGGGCTGGAAGCCCTGGAAAGCGACGGCCACATTACTATCTCCGCACGGGACGCCGGCGCGATGGCCGAAATAACCGTCGAGGACAACGGCGTGGGCATGGATCCGCAGAAGCTGCGCACCCTGCTGGCCGGGCACGCCGACGGCGACCACGTGGGCCTGCGGAACGTCGACGTCCGCCTGCGCCAGCTGTACGGCGACGCGCACGGCCTGGTGATCGACACAGCCGTCGGGGCCGGAACCCTCATCACCATGAGAATCCCCAAGTCGCAGCCCGAACACCGGACCTGAACAAAGTAGTCTGTCTTCCATGCCGAAATCCGCAAAGCTGCTGAACGTGGTGGTGGCCGACGACGAAGCGCCGGCCGTAGAAGAGCTGGCCTTCCTGCTGGGCCGGGACACCCGTATCGGCACGGTGCACCGGGCCTCCAGCGGAGCCCAGGCACTGCACGCGATCGAGACCGCTGACATCGACGCTGTCTTCCTGGACATCCACATGCCTGCCCTGTCCGGGCTGGACATCGCACGGGCACTGTCCCGCAAGGAGCGGCCGCCGGCCGTCGTCTTTGTCACCGCCGATGAAGACCACGCCCTGGATGCCTTCGAACTCGCCGCCCTGGATTACCTCCTGAAGCCGGTCCGTCCGGAGCGGCTCACCGAGTCGGTGCGGCGCATCTGCGAGACGCTGGCCGGGACGGAGGCCGACGACGGCGACGTCGTCACCGTGGTGCAGGGCGCCACGACCCGAATGATCCGGCGCGAGGACATCCGCTATGTGCAGGCCCAGGGCGACTACGCCCGCCTCCACACAGCCGATGCCAGCTACCTGGTGCGGATTCCCCTGGCCGAGCTGGAGACCCAGTGGGCGGACGCCGGGTTCCTGCGCATCCACCGCTCCTATTTGGTGGCCCGGCACCAGATCCGCCAGGTCAGGCTGTCCGCCGGGCGGGCGAGCATCCGGATCGGTTCCGAAGAACTGCCGGTGAGCCGGCGGCACCTGCCCACCGTCCGAAGCACCCTGGCCTCCGGCCGGGTCAGGCCGTCTGCATGAACAGCGCGAACCTTCCGCAGCGGGTACGGGTCACGGCTCCGCGCGCCCCGGGCGCGGCTCCGGCCGTTTTCCCGGTGGCCCGGGAACTCGACGAGCAGTCCGAGGTCGGCGAGGTATTCCTGTCATCCCTGATCCGGTCCCAGCTGAGGCTGGCACTGGTGGTGGCCGGCGGTTTCGGCCTGATCATGGTGGGCGTACCCCTGCTGCTGGCAGCAGTACCCCAGCTCAGCGCCGTCGAGATATTCGACATCCCTGTCCCGTGGCTGCTGCTGGGCCTGGGCGTCTATCCGCTCGTAATCGTCAGCGGCGCCCTTTATGTCCGAAGCGCCAACCGGAACGAAAAACGTTTCCAGGACCTGCTCGATGAAGGCTAGGACGGCGTGAGCTGGGAGGTAAGTCCCGGCGTTGGCTATGCCGCCTTAGCTGCGGTGACGGCAGCAACCCTGCTGATCGGCGCCTATGGTCTCCGCATTTCCCGCACCACCGGCGACTTCTATGTGGCGTCCCGGACGGTCAAGCCCTGGTGGAACGCTTCGGCCATCGGCGGGGAGTACCTCTCCGCCGCAAGCTTCCTGGGTGTCGCCGGCCTGGTGCTGGTTTCCGGCGCGGACGCGCTCTGGTTCCCCATCGGCTACACCGCCGGATACCTGATGCTGCTCCTGTTCGTTGCCGCACCGCTGCGCCGCTCAGGCGCCTATACCGTGCCGGACTTCGCCCGGGCCCGGCTGGATTCCGTGGCGGTCCGCCGGGTCACCAGCCTGCTGGTCGTGGCAGTGGGCTGGCTGTACATCGTCCCCCAGCTGCACGGCGCCGCCCTCACCGTCGGGCTGACGACCGGGCTGCCGGGCTGGGCCGGTTCCGTCGCTGTCGTGGTGATCGTGTGCCTCAGCGTGCTGAGCGGCGGGATGCGCTCCATCACCTTCGTGCAGGCTTTCCAGTACTGGCTGAAGCTCGTGGCACTGGCGGTGCCGGTGCTGTTCATCCTGTTCCGGCTGGGGGCCGACGGCGTCTCCTGGACCGGGGACGGCGCTGCCTTTGACACCGGCGCCGTCACCGCCACGGAAATGGCCGATTCGGTGTACCGCAATATTTCCCTGAGCATTGCGCTGCTGTGCGGAACACTGGGCCTGCCGCACGTGCTGGTGCGGTTCTATACCAACCCAGACGGTGTTTCGGCCCGCCGGACCACCCTGATCGTGCTGGGACTGCTGTCGGTCTTTTATCTCTTCCCCACGCTTTACGGGGTCCTGGGCCGGATCTACCTGCCCGAACTGGCCTCGGAGGGCTCGGCCGATGCGACGGTGCTGCTGCTCCCGGCACGGATTTTTGACGGAGCCCTCGGCGACCTGCTGGCGGCATTCGTGACAGCAGGCGCTTTCGCAGCGTTCCTCTCCACAAGCAGCGGGCTGATTGTGTCCCTGGCCGGAGTCATCAGCCAGGAGTTCTTCCGCGGGAGCATCAGCGGCTTCCGGACCGCAACCCTGATGGCAGCAGCGGTCCCGCTGGGGATCGCGCTGCTGACCAATACACAGGCGCTGGCGGGCAGTGTCGGGATGGTGTTTGCGTTCACGGCGTCGACCCTGTGCCCCCTGTTGCTGCTGGGAATCTGGTGGCGGCGCCTCACCGCGCCCGGTGCTGTTGCGGGAATGCTCACCGGAGCCTTGCTCTGCGGCGGGGCGATTATTGCGGGCGGCCTGTTTTCGGTCTCGGGTACGGCTGTGCCCGTCTGGCTGGAGCAGCCGGCGGCGTGGACCGTGCCGGCAGCGTTCGCCGTGATGGTCGGCGTCTCGGTGCGGACTGCCGGGGCGGTGCCCGGTGGAACGTCGCGGTTCCTGGCCAGGATCCACACCCCGGAGCGAATCTTCCGCTCCTGATCCCTCTCCCACACAATTCGAGATAGCAGTTTCTGCTATCTCGCTTGGCGGGAGGAAAGGGTTCCTAGTCGATCGCGGCCATGAGTTCGACGACACGGTCCAGGAACGCATCCACCTGCGTCTCCTCGTAACCTGCCTCGCCCTTGGCCTCGCGGAACACCGCGCGGCGCACCACGTCCACGCTCAGCGGCTTGTCGTGTTCAAAATAGCCGAGCAGCTCGTTGCAGAGGGCGTCGACGTCGCGCACGTTGTAGCTGGGGGCCCGCTTCTTGGAGGGACGGCGGAACCGCTCCCCCGGCTTGCGGTGCAGGCGCGCCCGCAGCACCGCTGAGGTTCGGCCAATCTGGATCAGCCAGGCCTCCTCGCCCTTCTCCTGGATGAGGCGGTCTCGCTCACGCTGGGCGAAGACATCTTCGAGCCGGTCCAGGGCGGCGTCGACGGCCTGGGCTTCGTAGCCTCCCTTGGCGGGATCGAAGGCCATGGAACGGACGTGGCGGCTGGTAATGACCTTTGCTCCCGGGGTCTCGGCATTGTAGTAATTGCGGGCTTTGGTCAGGAATTCGTCGACCTGGCGGACGTTGTAGCCGTACTCCCTGCGGCTCACACGCTCAAAGGGGGCACTGGCCTGCCTCACATCGTTCATGTTCAACTCATCCTTTGGTGTCAAGTCTTCATTCCGCCGCGGGATGCGGGACCGTCGGAAACATCTTACGTGGAGGCAGTGCCTGGAACCGCCAGGACTCCCCGGGAACGGCTACATTGCTACCGGGACAAGGAGTACCGAGAGCAGGAAAACCACCGGAGAGGCGAAAACAACCGAGTCTAGCCGGTCCATGACGCCGCCGTGGCCGGGCAGCAGGTTGGACATGTCCTTCACACCGAGCTCGCGCTTGATCATGGACTCGGAGAAATCGCCGGCTGTCGCCGCAGCGACGGTGGCCACGGCAAGTACCAGTCCGAACCACCACGGCTGGTCCAGGAGGAACACGGAGGTCAGGATGCCCACGACGGTGGCGCCGGCCACAGAACCGGCGAAGCCCTCCCAGGATTTCTTTGGACTGATCTTCGGAGCCATCGGATGCTTGCCCGCAAGGGCACCCACCAGATAACCGCAGGTGTCATTAGCCACCACCAGCAGCAGCAGAACCGCCACGCGGATGTATCCCTCAGGCTCGCGGAAAAGCAGCAGTGCAAAACTGAGCAGGAACGGCACCCACAGGATCACGAAGATACCGGCCAGGATGCTGCGAAGCGCGTCCTGGGCAGTGTCGATCGTGCGCCAGAGCAGGATGGCGATGCCGGTTCCGGCAAGCGCGAAGGCAAGCGCCTCCGTCCCGCCGAAATAGGCAGCCAGCGGCACGGCGATGGAACCAACGAGCACCGGCACCTGCGGCACCTTGATCCCGCGTACTTCCAGCGCGCGGGATACTTCCCACACACCCACGGCCGAAAACACCGCCGCGATGGCCGCGATGGCCAGGGGGCTGTAAAGCAGGCCTACCAGCAAACCGCCAAGCAGTACGACGCCGACGCCGATGGCAGCGGGCAGGTTGCGTCCCGCCCTGGACGGTTTTTTCGCCGGCTTGGCGCCCTGTCTGAGGGCCCTCCGGCTGCCTGGATCATTCATGTCCGCGCCCTTCGCTGCCGGGCCGGCCTCAAGGGACGCGGAACCGCCAGCCTGGGTTGAAGGCTGGGAGTGGCTCATCAGACCTCTAGCAGCTCGGCTTCCTTGCGCTTAAGCAGCTCATCGATTGACTCAGTGTGAGCCTTCGTCATGGCGTCAAGATCCTTTTCGGCGCGGGCACCGTCGTCTTCGCCGATCTCTCCGTCCTTGACCAGCCGGTCAAGTGCATCCTTGGCCTTGCGGCGGATGTTGCGGATCGACACCTTGGCGTCCTCACCCTTGCTCCGGACGATCTTGACGTACTCCTTGCGGCGGTCCTGCGTGAGTTCGGGCATCACGACGCGGATGACCTTGCCGTCGTTGGACGGATTGGCGCCAACCTCGGAGTCGCTCAGGGCACGCTCGATGGCCCGCAGGGCGGTTACGTCATAGGGCGTGATGAGAAGGGTACGGGCGTCCGGCGTCGCAAAGGAGGCGAGCTGCTGGAGCTGTGTCGGGGAACCGTAGTAATCCACAAGCACCCGGGAGAAGAGCGCCGGATTGGCACGCCCGGTGCGGATGGTCGAGAAGTCCTCCTTGGCAACCTCCACAGCCTTGTCCATCTTGTCGGCTGCCTCTTTCAAGGTCTCTTCGATCACGGTGTCTCCTCAATACGGAAAAGTCCGCGCAAATGGCGCGGTTGGGCTCTAGTACCATCCTAACCCGGGCGGCTCCCGGCCCGCGCACCTGCGCGGATGCACGCAAGGGCCGTGCCGGGAGCCGGGGAGGAAGCCGTCCTAGTTGGAAACGACCGTCCCGATGTTCTCGCCGCGGATGGCGCGGGTCACGTTGCCTTCGCCCTCCATGCCGAAGACAACCATGGAAAGGTTATTGTCCTTGCACATGGTCATGGCGGTCTGGTCCATGACGCGGATGTCCTGGCGCAGGGCATCGTCATAGGTGAGGGTATCCAGGCGCTTGGCGCTGGGATCCTTGTTGGGGTCGGCGGTGTAGACGCCGTCTACACCCGACTTTGCCATGAGGACTTCGTCTGCGTGCACTTCAAGGGCCCTCTGGGCGGCAACTGTGTCAGTGGAGAAGTACGGCAGGCCGGCACCGGCGCCAAAGATGACGACGCGACCCTTCTCCAGGTGCCTGATGGCACGCCGCGGAATGTAGGCCTCTGCCACCTGACCCATGGTGATGGCACTCTGGACGCGGGTCTCCACGCCTGCCTGCTCGAGGAAGTCCTGGAGCGCCAGGCAGTTCATGACGGTTCCCAGCATGCCCATGTAGTCAGCGCGGGAACGGTCCATGCCGCTCTGGGACAGCTCGGCGCCTCGGAAGAAGTTGCCTCCCCCGACCACGATGGCAGTCTCGACTTCGCCTACGGTGGCCGCAATCTGTTTGGCGACGGAGCGTACCGTTTCCGGGTCCACGCCCAGCTTGCCTCCGCCGAACACCTCGCCGGAGAGCTTGAGCAGCACGCGGCGGCGCGGAGCTTCGGTTTCTGTCAGGGCGTGGTCCATGGTGCCTCCCGGGGCAGACTGGTGAAACGAAGTAAACGTGTCAGCTGTTTTCAAGATTAGTGAGGGGTTTCGGACAGGCAAAAGGGGCGGCCACCTTTCGGTGGCCACCCCCTCTGTGCATCATTGGTCAGCTCAGAGCCTGCGCCGGATTAATGCTTAGGCGCCGACGCGGAACCGGGCGAAGGCGGTCGGCTTGACGCCGGCCTCTTCAAGCACGGCTGCAACGGTCTTCTTGGAGTCCTTCGCGAAGGGCTGGTCCAGAAGCACGATCTCCTTGAAGAAGCCGGTGAGGCGTCCTTCAACGATCTTCGGCAGCGCGGCCTCGGGCTTGCCCTCGGCGCGTGCGGACTCGTCAGCGATGCGGCGTTCGTTCTCTACGATGTCCGAGGGAACTTCGTCCCGGGTCAGGTAGGTCGGAGCGTAAGCAGCGGTGTGGACTGCGACGTCGTGGGCCGCAGTGAAGGCGTCGTCACCTTCGCCGTCAACAGCGAAGAGCACGCCGACCTGTGCCGGAAGGTCCTTGGAAGTCTTGTGCAGGTACGCGTCGACGGTCTTGCCTTCGATGCGTGCCACGCGGCGGACAACAACCTTTTCGCCCAGGATCGCGCCTTCTTCAACGACGACCTCGGACAGCGGCTTGCCGTCGACCTCGAAGGCCAGCAGGGACTCGGCGTCAGCTGCGCCGGACTCCACGGCTGCGGCGAGGACGCGGTCAGCCAGTTCGATGAACTTGGCGGACTTGGCAACGAAGTCAGTCTCGCAGTTCAGTTCGACCATGACGCCGACGGTTCCGTCGATGACCTTGGCAGCAACCAGGCCCTCGGCAGTGGAACGGCCTTCGCGCTTGGTAGCGCCCTTCAGGCCCTTGATGCGGATGAGCTCCATGGCCTTGTCGGCATCGCCGTTGGCCTCGTCGAGAGCCTTCTTCACATCCATCATGCCGGCGCCGGTGCGCTCGCGCAGAGCCTTGATATCAGCAGCGGTGTAGTTCGCCATTTGGACTCCAGTCCTCCCGTAATAAAAGTATTGGTGCATTTCCACCTGTACGGCGGGCCGGGTATCCGGCCCGCCGTACAGGCGAAGGTCCTAAGACGGCAGCAGCACCAGGGCCGCTGCCGTCACAGGGAAATCGAGTTACTTTGCTTCTTCAGCGGGAGCTTCGGCGGCGGGAGCCTCCGGAGCAGCCTCAGCGGCCGGAGCTTCAGCAGCGGCTTCAGCGGCCGGAGCCTCTTCAGCGGCCGGAGCAGCTGCGCCTTCGAGCAGTTCGCGCTCCCACTCAGCCAGCGGCTCAGCCGGGGCTTCGGTGTTGCCGGACTTGTTGTGGCGGACGATCAGGCCCTCAGCAACGGCGTCGGCGATAACGCGGGTCAGCAGGTTGACGGAGCGGATGGCGTCGTCGTTGCCCGGGATCGGGAAGTCGACGTCGTCCGGATCGCAGTTGCTGTCGAGGATGGCGACAACCGGGATGTTCAGCTTCTTGGCCTCGTCAACGGCGAGGTGTTCCTTCTGGGTGTCCACGATCCAGACCACGGACGGAGCCTTGGTCAGGTTGCGGATGCCGCCCAGGTTGGATTCCAGCTTGGTCAGCTCACGCTTGAGGAGCAGGAGCTCCTTCTTGGTGTGGCCGGACGCAGCGACGTCGTCGAAGTTGATCTCTTCGAGTTCCTTCATGCGCTGGATCCGCTTGGCGACGGTCTGGAAGTTGGTGAGCATGCCGCCGAGCCAGCGCTGGTTCACGTAGGGCTGGCCAACGCGGGTGGCCTGCTCTGCGATGGCTTCCTGAGCCTGCTTCTTCGTGCCGACGAACAGCACGGTTCCGCCGTGGGCAACAGTGGCCTTGACGAACTCGTAAGCGCGGTCGATGTAGGACAGCGACTGCTGCAGGTCAATGATGTAGATGCCGTTGCGCTCGGTGAAGATGAAGCGCTTCATCTTCGGGTTCCAACGGCGGGTCTGGTGACCAAAGTGAACGCCGCTGTCGAGCAGCTGGCGCATGGTAACGACGGGCATGTCGTCACTCCTTCCGGCAGCGTGCGGCGACGAAGCGCGCACGGAAAGCTGCCTATTGACGGTTGATAGAAGCACCCGGCGGGTGCTGCTCCTGGTGCCCATCAGCTGCAGGATTGTTCTCCGGCGGCGTGCGTCCCGTTCCGGTGTTTGGCCGGACCGAAGGAACGCACCCATTTTCCCTGTTTCGGGGAGCGTGGATAGTTGGGGCACGCGTAGTCAGCGTGCTGAACGTAAGCCTGGTCCCTATCGGCACACCAGATCATCCGTGATCCGCTGCTGGAGCGGGGGTGGGATGGCCTGTGCGGGCAGGAAGGATCAGCGCGCAGCAAACTGCTTCGTCAAGTGTACTACAGCGAAGGGGCCCCGACTGCCGCTCCTCCCCCGCCCGTTCCTGCCGCTGGCGGGGGCGGAATCTGTCCACAACGGCAGGTCTCGCAGGCTCCGGCACCGCAGCTTCCGCGAGACTCGGGACCATGACCAGACTCCGAAGGGCAACCCCCCTGCGTGCCGCCGTCCTGCTCCTGCTCATGGTCGCGGCACTGGCCGCTGCCCCTTGGCCGGGAGCGGCAGTTCCAGCGCCGGGGGCCCTGGCCGCGTGGCAGTGGCCGGTTACACCGCAGCCCGACGTCGTCCGCGGCTTCGACAAACCTGCCCAGCGCTGGCTGGCCGGGCACCGCGGCGTGGACCTCGCCGCGGCCGGCGGAACTGCTGTCCGCAGTCCGGCCGGCGGCACGGTCCGCTTTGCCGGACACGTCGTGGACCGGCCAGTGCTGACTGTCGATCACGGGGGCGGCCTGGTCAGCAGCTTCGAGCCCGTGGCCTCGACGCTGTCTCCGGGTGAAGCTGTGGCGGCCGGGCAGACCGTGGGGCTGCTGGACGTCCGGCCCCCTGCCCTGGACCCGCCCGGAACGAAGCAGCCGCACTGCCCCGGCAGCTGTCTGCATTGGGGAGTGCGGCTGGACGGGGAGTATGTGGACCCCCTGCGCTTTATCCTGGACCGGCGGCCGAGCATCCTGCTTCCGCTGCCCGCCGGTCCCGGATCCTAGACGAACGCTGCGATTCCGGTGATGGCGCGCCCGGTGACGAGCGTGTTGATTTCGTACGTTCCCTCGTAGGAGTAGATGGCTTCGGCGTCTGCGAAGACCTTGGCCATGCCGTAGTCAGTGACGATTCCGTTGCCGCCGAGGATACTGCGGCCCAGTGCCACGGATTCACGCATCCGGGCAGTGGTAAAGGCCTTGGCAAGGGCTGACTGCTCATCCTTGGCGCGGCCCTCGTCCTCGAGCTGCGCCAGGCGGACCATCATGCCCATCGAGCTGACCGTGTTGCCCAGGATCTGCACCAGCTGCTCCTGCACAAGCTGGAACGATGCCAGCGGCTTGCCGAACTGCTCGCGCTGCACGGCGTAGCGGCGTGCGACGTCGAACGCGGCCATCTGCTGGCCAACGGCCTGCCAGGCAACGGCCAGGCGTGTGACCTTCAGGACCTTGTTCGTGTCCCGGAAGCTGTTGGCGCCCTTGAGGTGGAAGTCGTCGCTGACGACGACGTTGTCGAGGACAATATCGGCGTTCTGGACGGTGCGCAGGGCGATCTTGTTCTCGATCTTGGTTGCCGAATAGCCTTCGGTCTTGGTGTCGACCAGGAAGCCCTTGACCTGGTTGTCGGCTTCGTCGCGTGCGTAGATCACAACCCAGTCGGAGAACGTGGCGTTGCCGATCCAGCGCTTCGCACCGTTGAGCACCCAGTTCCCGCCTTCCCTACGGGCCGTGGTGCGGGTTCCGCCGGCAACGTCGGAGCCGCCCAGCGGCTCGGTCAGGCCGAAAGCGCCAATTTTCTTCATCGAGTAGATGTCCGGAAGCCAGGCATCCTTCTGCTCCTGAGAAGCCAGCGCTTCGATGGAACCGGTGAACAGTCCGTCGTGCACGCCCATGAAGGTGGCGAACGAGGTGTCTGCGCGGGTGAACTCCGCATGGCACAGCCCGGCGAAGAGGTTGGAATAGCCCTGCCGGTAGACCGGGGACACCACATCCAGTTCAGCCAGCTTCGGAATCATGTGGAAGGGGAACTCCCCGGCATTCCACCAGTCGTTGGCGTACGGCTTCACTTCGGCGCTGAGCCAGCTCCGAACCTCATGCAGGCGGTCGCGCTCCTTGTCGCTGAGCAGGTCTTCGAATGCATAGAAGTCGCCGTCCGCGTACGGGAGGTTATCGACGTCGATAGTTGCCATGAAATGTCCTTCGCTGGTCTTCGGGCGTCCGGGCGATGAAGCCGGCTGCCCTTATGTTACCCACCAGTAACATCGAAGCACAATCCCCCTTGGGGACTGCTTTAACAGCGAAGCACCCCGGCACGGGGCCGGGGTGCTTCATCTGCTGACACGGGTAGGGCTGGTGGGGCTTGAACCCACGACCCACGGATTATGAGTCCGCTGCTCTGACCGGCTGAGCTACAGCCCCGCGTGCTCCTGTCCGGGACAGGAAGTACTGCCATCCTAAGGGGCGGCAGGCCCGGTGGCCGAATTGGCTTCCGGCCCCGGGAACCTAGCCGGGGAAGGCGGTGTCGCCTTCGCCCCGGTAGAGCTTCTCAAATGTCGCAAGGGTCCCTTCGAGGCTGTGCGGCTCGACCATGGCCCGGCTGTGCCGTCCCATCTGCTCCCGCTCACTGTCCGGAAGCGAGAGGATCTCCGTGATCCGGCCGGCCAGTTCCGAGCTGTCCCCCGGCTGGAAGAGATAGCCGTTCCGGCCGTGTTCGACCAGGTGCGGCAGCGCCATGGCGTCAGCCAGCAGCACCGGAGTGGAGGCAGACATCGCTTCCAGCGTGACCAGGGACTGCAGTTCGGCGGTTCCCGGCATGCAGAAAAGGTCCGCGCGCAGGTAGGCCTGGCGCAGCTCCTCGTCGTCCACCAGGCCGCGGAAGACAACCCTGTCCTGGAGCCCCAGCCGTGTTGCCTGGGCGATCAGCGCCTGCTTCACTTCTCCGCCGCCGACGATCTCGGCGTGCAGGTTCAGCTCGCGGGGAGTCTTGGCGACGGCGTCGATCAGCACGTCGACATGTTTTTCTTCAGCGAGGCGTCCGACGAACAGGATGGTCGGGTGATCCGGCCGCTGGATTTCTTCGCCGTCCTGCAGCTCGTAGGCCGAGGCATCGATGCCATTGGAAAGCGGCAGTACGTCAGGCAGGGACGCATATTCCGTCATGGCCTTGGCAGCGAGCGGGGTGGGAGTGGTGACGACGTGCGCGCGGCCCATGACCTTGCCCATGTCGCGCCACGAGTTCCGGGCCACGATCTGCTTGAACCACGTCGGGAACGGCAGGAACGGATCCAGGTTTTCGGGCATGAAGTGGTTCGTCGCAACAACGCGGATTCCACGTTTGCGGGCCTCGTAGAGGGTGTACTCGCCGACCATGTAGTGGCACTGGACGTGGACGACGTCCGGCTTGATGCGGTCAAGCAGCAGGGATATGTGCTTCTTGATTTCCCACGGCAGGCAAATCCGCCAGTACTCGTGCGTGGGCACTCCGTGGGAACGAAGCCGGTGCACTGCCCAGGGGCCGTCCGTTTCCGAATGGCTCGGGCCGCTGCCGGGGCTTGGTGCCAGGACGTGGACGTCGTGGCCGCGGCCGTGCATGCCCTGGGCCAGGCGGAAGCCGAACTGGGCCGCACCGTTCAGGTGCGGTGGGTAGGTGTCACAGGCGATCAGGATAGTCAGCGGTTTTTCTGCCGGTTCCTCGGTCACGAAAGTATTCCTCTATTGGGTTCGGTCTAACGGTTTGGGTGCGCGTCAGGGCTTGCGGTTGCCGGCCGGCTTCGATGCCGAAGGTCTTTGGCGCCGCTTCTGGGCTGCCCTGCGTTTGATGACGTCCGGATGGTACCGGGACAGGGCGACCACCCCAACAATAGCAACCAGGGCGCAGACTCCCATCCCCACGGCCAGCACGGCGGGAACATCGGGACGGAGTTCATTCAGGACCCCAATGCCGATCGCGATCCCCACCATTGGGTCGATCACCGTCAGTCCGGCGATCACCAGGTCCGGAGGACCGCTGGAATAGGCACTTTGCACGAACCAGGCACCGAGTCCCCCCGCCACCACGATCCCGGCGACCGTGTACCACGGCACGTTGAGCAGGAAGCGTCCGTTGGGGTCCAGCAGGTCGGCCGCGATCGTTTTGGTGAGAACGGCAACGAAACCGAAGAGGATGCCGGCTCCGAGGATGTGAGCGATCGCGCCGAGCCGCTTGCCGAACAGCAGGTTCAGGAGGGCGAAGAAGGAAACCACGACGGCGAGAATCATCACGATCGTGATTTCCTGCCGGGGTTCGACAACTTGGTCGGTTCTCGTCGCGCCGACGGCAAGGGTCACGAACAGCATGCTCCCGGCGACACAGGCGATGATCGAAACGACAGTGACCCGGTTCAGCCGAAGACCCTGGTCCCGTGAGTTCACGATGGTGGTGATGACCAGTGCCAGCGAGCCAATGGGCTGCACGACTGTCAGGGGCGCCATTGCCAGCGCGGCGACGTTCAGTCCCATGCCGATCCCCAGCAGGAGCAGGCCGAACAGCCAGCGCGGGTTCCGGAGCAGCCTCACGAAGCCTGAGGAATTAAGGTCCAGCCCGCCGGTGTCGGCGCTGACCGCGCTGCCCTGGCGCTGGGCGCCGAAGGCCAGGAAGAAGGCGCTGGCCAGGGCGCAGGCGATGGCGATGCCGGTCATGGAACCCGGCCCGGGTCGCTGGGAAGTGTGCTGCCGCCGTCAGGACGCATGCGGTGTCCTGACGGGCACGGCGTTTTGCAGCCTGTATTTCCGCCAGGAGGCCCGCATGTAGCCGGCAAAGGCTGCGATGTGTCCGGCACAACCAGTGGCAAGCACGATGTTCCCGACGATGATCAGCCACTCGTACCCGAAGCCCGGGACTCTTTGGAGCAGGAGCATCGGAGCGCCGATGAGCAGCAGCGCGGTCCTGATCTTCCCGATGTTGCTCACCGGAAGGTTCGGGCTCCCGCCGAAGAGTATGAGGGAGTTCGCAATGAGGATCAGATCCGGGATGACAATCGTCCAGACGAGCCAGGACGGAGCAATCTGGTCGACGACGAATACGATCGCCACGATGATCAGGGCCAGCCGGTCAGCAACGGGGTCGAGCCATTTGCCCGTCCGTGACACCTGGTCCAGCCTCCGTGCGAGGTAGCCGTCTACCCAGTCCGTGGAACCGATAATGACCAGTGTGACAAAGGCCGGACCGTAGCTGTCCCTGGCGATAAACCAGACAAAAAGTGGTACGCCAAGGAAGCGGAGGATGGTGATCAGGTTTGGAAGGGTCCAGAACGTATCAAGGACCCTTTCCCCCCGGCCCGGACGGGAACCGGCGCCGATGAGCTTGATCACGGTGTGGCTTCCTCTGCCTTTCTGTACAAAACGCGCTATTTACGCATCAGCCTGCGGAGGAGGATTCCCATGGCGACCAGTGACGCGCCGAGCACCGCAAGCGGCTGCTTGCGCTCGCGCAGCATGGTGCCGATCTCGTCGGCGGTGCCCCTCGTTCCGTCGGGTGAAGCCGTTCCGTCCGCGGATGTGCTGCCAGGCCGGCGGCGCGAGGCCGAGCGGCGGGCCTTGAGGTCAGACATCTGCTTTTTGACGTCGGCCTTTTCGCCGAGCCCGTCACGCACGGCAGCCATGTGCTCGCGGCGCTGGCGCAGCCGGATGCGCAGCTCTTCGGGAGTGGGCTTGTGGACGGCGTCCTCGGGTTTCTCCTGCTTGCCCTTGCCTTCGTCCTTGGGTTTGGGCTGCTTCGGTGCGTCCAGGGTGGCCGGATCGAAGCTGCGGCCCTCCTTCAGGACGCCAAGGTCATAGCGGACTCCGCGAAGAGCATCTTCGGGCAGCAGCGGCATGGTCTTCTTGAAACGCGAAATACCTACCAGCGCGGCAACCCCGGCGATCACCAGGAAAAGCGCGGCGACCAGGAGGGCGGCCAGCCAGGCGGGCATCACTGTTGCCAGCCCCAGGATGGCTGCGGCGATCAGGGCAACGCCAAGCGCGGCCAGGCACAGGAGAGCCGCAACCATAAAACCGGCTGCGATCCCGGCTTTGATGCCCTTCTGCTTCATTTCCGCCAGCGCAAGGGCCAGTTCGTCGCTGATTTGCCGCGGAAGCAGGCGTGCCATGACCTTGGAGAGTCCAACCAGCGATGAGCTTCCGTTTGCCCGTTGGGTCCTGGTGCTTGCGGAGCTGTTCATCGGCCCTGCCTCCGTCTGCTCGTTACTGTTCGCCGTTGCCATTACCCAAAATTACCATTCTCCTCAGATTTCACGGGTTTCCGTATGTGCCGTCCAGACACTCCAGTCACAACTTGTCGCGGTCTTCCTCAAGTTCGCGTCCGGACAGCTCGGGAAGTTTTGTCTTCACGAACCAGAACGAGACAACGGCAAAGATCGTAAAGATGGCGTACATAATCCACAACCCGAAGTTTTCGCTGACCCACGGGAAGGAAAGGGTCACAATGAAATTGAAGATCCAGTTCACCATGGTGCTCAGCCCAAGGGCCAGTGACCTGATGCTATTCGGGAAAATCTCGCCCAGGGTCACCCACATGACCGGACCCCACGTCGCCGCGAAGAAGACCACGAAAAGGTTGGCACCGATCAGGGCAATAGCGCCCCACGGCTGGGGCAGCAAGATTTCTCCGCTGCTGTCATCGGCTTGGAAGAAGGAGACTGTTGCGGCCAGCAAACCGATGAACATGCCAACCGAACCGACCATCAGCAGCTTGCGGCGGCCTACCCTGTCGACGAATGCGATGGCCACGATCGTCATCAGCACGTTGACGACCGAGGTGATCACCGACGTCGTGAAGGAATCGGATTCGCTGAAGCCCACCGACTGCCACAGCGTCGTCGAGTAGTAGAAGATCGCATTGATGCCGACCAGCTGCTGCAGTGCGGCAATGGCCATGCCCACCCAGAGAATCGGCTTCAGGCCCAGCATGCTCCCGCGCAGGTCGGCGTAGGTCGCACGTTCCTCATGCTCAAAACTGGCCCGGATTTCAGCGATCTTTTTGTCTGTGTCCCGGACGCCGGTGATGTCCCGCAGCACCCTTGCTGCTTCCGGGTCACGGTTTTTGCGCACCAGATACTGGGGAGATTCGGGGATCGTCAAAGCGAGAAGCCCATAAACGATCGCCGGAAAGACACCGACCAGCAGCATCCAGCGCCAGGCTGCCATCCCCCACCACAGCTCGTTGAACGCGCTGCCCGCAGTGTTGGCCAGGAAGGCGTCTGACAGCAGGGCCGCGAAAATGCCCAGCGTAATGGCGAGCTGCTGCACCGACCCCAAGGCTCCGCGCCACTTGGCCGGTGCGACCTCCGCAATGTACCCCGGCGCGATGACGGAGGCGGTCCCGATGGCCAGGCCACCGATCAGCCGCCACAGCATCAGGTCCCAGACGCTGAAGGCCCAGGCCGAGCCGATGGAGTTGGCGGCGAAAAGGACAGCGGCGGACACCATCACGGTCTTACGGCCAATGCGGTCCGCCAGCTGGCCGGCGAACCAGGCACCGATAGCGCAGCCCAGCAAGGTGATGGCAACAGTAAAGCCCAGCACTCCCGCGCTGAGATTGAAGTCCCCGCCGATCGCATCGACGGCCCCGTTGATGACAGCGGTGTCAAAGCCGAACAGCAGGCCGCCAACTGCGGCAGCCACGGTAACCGCTATGACTTTGGCAGGGTGCGACACATCCCCTGCGCTTCCTTGGCTGGGCCCTGCCTGACTTGCACCCATTGGATCCCTCGGCTCTCCTAGTGCGCGGAAATAACCAATAAAGCTTACTCCAACAGTAAGCATGCTTTGTGTTGCTGGGAACTGCGGCGCCGCTTTCGGGCCGGCGGGTGCAGGCCGGATGAATCAGGTGGAGATGCCTGTGGAATAAGAAAGCGGACGTGCCCCGGATTCCCGGGGCACGTCCGCCTGTGTCGAGTGAGTCTTAGCCGGCCGCCGACGCAACCGCGGCTGCCACGGCCGGCGCAACGCGGGGGTCCAGCGGGCTCGGAACGATGTGGTCTGCTGCGAGCTCGTCCCCCACCAGGTCCGCGATGGCTTTGGCTGCCGCGACCTTCATGGCGGAGGTGATGCGCCGCGCACCGCTGTCCAGTGCTCCGCGGAAGACACCGGGGAAGGCCAGGACGTTGTTGATCTGGTTCGGGAAGTCACTGCGTCCGGTCGCCACTACCGACGCGTACCGGGCGGCGACGTCAGGGTGCACTTCGGGGTCCGGGTTGGACAGGGCGAAGATCACAGCTTCCGGAGCCATCGTTGCCAGGATCTCTTCCGGCACGGTTCCCGAGGACACTCCAATGAAAACGTCCGCGCCGGTGAGGGCTTCTGCGGCGCCGCCTTCCACGTTCCGCGGGTTGGTCCGCGAGGCGAGGTCCCCCTTGGCTCCTTCGAGGTTCCGTCCAGCGGTCAGGATTCCCTTGGAGTCCAAGACCACGACGTCGGTGACACCGGCCTCCAGCAGGATGTTGGCGCAGGCTACTCCCGCAGCGCCGGCGCCGGAGATGACAACCCGGAGTCCGCCCATGTCACGGCCGGTAACCCGAGCGGCGTTGGTCAGGGCAGCCAGGACCACGATGGCGGTGCCGTGCTGGTCGTCATGCATCACGGGGCAGTCCAGCGCCTCGATCAGCCGCTTCTCCAGTTCGAAGCACCGGGGAGCAGAGATGTCTTCCAGGTTGACCGCCCCGAAGCTGGGACGCAGGCGGACCAGGGTCTCGATGATCTCGTCCACGTCGGTGGTGTCCAGGACCAGGGGAATGGAGTTCAGCCCGGCGAATGTCTTGAAGAGAGCGGATTTTCCTTCCATGACCGGAAGGGAAGCAGCGGCGCCGATGTTCCCCAGGCCCAGGACGGCCGTGCCGTCGCTGACCACTGCGACCAGCCGCGAGGCCCACGTGTGGGTGGCAGCCATGCCGGCATCAGCGGCGATCCCGCGGCTGACCTGGGCGACGCCCGGTGTGTAGGCGATGGACAGGGCACGGGTAGAATCCAGCGGCTGCTTCGTCTCGACGGAGAGCTTTCCGCCATCGTGTGCGGCAAAGATTTCTTCGCTGGAAATGGCTGTGGCTGGGGCAAAAGTGGACGTCATGGGAGAGCTCCTGATGAAGGACCGAAAAAGGCCGCGTCTGCGCCGGCTGGATCAGCGGCCGCAGCGTATGCGGAGGGAACGGAACAGTAGGGTTCCGGTGCGGGCATCAGGATAGTTGCGCCCTTGCCGCTGCGGCACCGGACTGCGGATGGGTCCAGTGCACTTTGAAGCGGCAGAGAACCAGTGTAGCCACGGCCGGGAGGAAATCCGTAATGGAACACGGGAAAAGAGAAGAACCCCGCAGGGCACACGGCCCGGCGGGGTTCTTCAGGTGGCTCCCCCGACTGGACTCGAACCAGTAACCCTTCGATTAACAGTCGAATGCTCTGCCAATTGAGCTACGGGGGAAAGCGGCGACATTCAGTCTACAGGATGTTGCGGCTGTCACCGAACCGCTCATCCTGCCTTCCCGGCGCCGTCCGACGGACAGGAAGAAGGCTCCTAACCTGCATTTCTACAGGTCAGGAGCCCATTTGCTCCCCCGACTGGACTCGAACCAGTAACCCTTCGATTAACAGTCGAATGCTCTGCCAATTGAGCTACGGGGGAAAGCGCGACTATTACTCTACAGACGATCCGCCGAGAAACGAAATCCGTTTCGTCCCCGGTGCGGCTGGGCCCGGAGCCTGCCTGAACGCAGCCCGGACACCGGCGGACAGACCCGGTTATTGGATTTCGCGCAAGGCCCGGCGCTGCATCTCCAGTTCCATCAGTTCACGGTTGAGCTGCTGGAAGAGGGCCGGATCAGCATTGGGATCCAGCCGCTGGAGCTGGCCCAGTTTCTCCGCTTTCAGGTGCGTCACCTGGAGCTCGAACAGGCGGTTGAGGATGTCCCGGCAGTACAGGGCCAGCGCGTCCGCATCCCGTGCGGGGATCGGGGTCACGGCAAGTTCGCTGACAAACCCGCGCAGAGCGTCTGGCAGCTCCTGGCGCACCTGCTCCACCCAGGCGGCAGCGGAGGCCGGGACGACCCCGGCCGCGCGAATTGCATTGTGCACGGCGAGATAGGCCGGGACAGTGAACCGAGCCGCTTTGAACCGTTCCCACTGGCCCTCGTCGAGCATGCCGGGCTGCTGAAGGACAACTTCCAGCGACTGGCGTTCCATCCTGGCCGCAGGATCGTTGGGGTCTGGGCGGGCGAAGGCGGGCTGCGGCTGCGGGGCTCCCTGCCCGTCGTCCTGGCCGTGGCCGTACTGCTGGGGGCCGGGGCGGTGCTGCGTGCGCTCGTTCGCTCCGTCGTTCCCGCCGCCCTGGTTACCGGGCGCACCGGTCCGCGCCCCCTCGCGCAGGCGTTTGGCGGCCGCGTTGACCGCCCGCAGGACATCATCGACTTCACTGCCCAGCCAGCCGGCGAGTTCACGGGCGTAGGCGGGGCGCATGGCTGGGTCACGGATTTCCGCGACTACCGGCGCAGCGGCCCGCAGCGCCGAGATCCGCCCTTCCACAGTGTTGAGGTCGAACTTCGCCAGCGTGGACCGGATCGCGAACTCGAACAGGGGGCGCCGGGACCGGATAAGTTCCGCAACAGCTGCGTCACCCTTCTGCTGCCGGATGTCGCAGGGGTCCATGCCGTTCGGATCCACCGCCACGAAGGTCTGTGCCGTGAAGCGCTGGTCCTCCTCGAACGCCCGGAGTGCGGCCTTCTGCCCCGCCGCATCACCGTCGAAGGTAAAGATGACCTCTCCCCCGGTGCCGTCGTCGGAGAGCAGCCTGCGCGCGATCTTGATGTGGTCGGTGCCGAAGGCGGTGCCGCAGGTAGCGACGGCGGTGGTGATGCCGGCAAGGTGGCACGCCATGACGTCTGTATAGCCTTCCACGACCACGAGCTGGCGGTCCTTGGCGATGGACCGCTTGGCGAGGTCGATGCCGTACAGGACCTGGGATTTCTTGTAGAGCGGGGTTTCGGGGGTGTTGAGGTATTTGGGGCCCTGGTCGTCCTCGTACAGCTTGCGTGCGCCGAAACCGATCACGGCGCCGGTCAGGTCGCGGATGGGCCAGATGAGCCGGCCGCGGAACCGGTCGTAGAAGCGGGAGGCGTCGGAGCCGGTGGAGAACATCCCGGTCTGCGCCAGTTCTTCACGCGTGAAGCCCTTGCCGGTGAGGTGCTTGAGCAGGGAGTCCCAGCCCTGCGGGGCGTAGCCCACACCAAAGTGTTCGGCGGCTGCCGGGTCAAAGCCCCGCTCGGCCAGGAAACCCCGGGCGGCGGCCGCCCCGGAGGTGATGAGCTGGGCGCGGAAGAACTCCGCGGCAACCTTGTGGGCGTCCAGGAGGCGCTGGCGCTTGCCGACGTCTTCCCGGCGGGGGCCGGTGCCGCCGTCTTCGTAGTGCAGCTCGTAGCCCAGGCGGGCGGCCAGTTTTTCCACGGTTTCGGAGAAGGATCCGTGTTCCATCTTCTGCACGAAGGAGATCACGTCGCCGCTCTCGCCGCAGCCGAAGCAGTGGTAGGTGCCTACCTGGGGGCGGACATGGAAGGACGGCGAGCGTTCGTCGTGGAAGGGGCACAGACCCTTGAAGGAGCCAATTCCGGCGGACTTAAGCGTGACATACCCGTCCACAACCGCCTTGATGTCGGTCCGGGAACGTACTTCATCAATGTCTTCGCGTTTAATCAGGCCGGCCATGGTTCTACCTTATTCCCCGGGACCAAACCCGGATTCCTACCAGAGCGCGGGAACGGGACCGACCAGGCGTTCGTGGAGTGCCAGTGCCGAGCCGTCGGTGAGCGAAGCGACCTGGTCAATGACCACGCGCAGCCGGGCGCCGTCGTCGGGCGCTTCGCGCCAATCGGCGGCGAACATCGGCTCCAGGTGGCGGTCACCCGTGGCCGAAAGCTGGGCCACCAGGTTCGTCAGGACCTCACGCTGGCGTTCGTAGAGCGGCTGGCGCTGGTCCGTGGTCATCACGAACGTCGTGGCCAGGCCCTTCATCACGGCGATCTCAAGCTGGGTTTCCTCCGGAACCACCATTGCGGCGTTGTACCGGGTGAGCGGGTCCGGCCCGTAGATCTCCCGGGTCGCGTCCATGGCACTGGAACAGAACCGGCCGATCAGCTGGCTGGTCATGTCCTTCAGGGCCGCCATGGACCGGCGGCTGCCGTCGGCTTCCCGGACCCAGACAGCTTCCGCTTCAAGCCGTGCCAGCGCCTCGTCGACAGCCGCGGCTTCAGCCGTGGGCACGTACCACTGCTGCGTGTATCCGATCACGCGGGCCCGCTGGTCGGGGTTGTCCAGCCACTTCAGCTGAACGTGGCCGGCCACGATGGCGTCCTCGACGTCGTGCACGGAGTACGAAATATCATCGGCCAGGTCCATGACCTGGGCTTCCAAGCAGGAGCGGCCGGCCGGAGCGCCGTCACGCAGCCAGGTGAAGACCGGGAGGTCGTCCTCGTAGACGCCGAATTTGGTGGTGCGGTGTCCGTTGACCAAGGGGGCGTCGACGGCGGACCACGGGTACTTGCAGGCCGCGTCCAGGCTGGCGCGGGTCAGGTTGAGCCCGGCCGGCGATCCGTCCGCGGCAATGATTTTGGGTTCCAGCCGGGTCAGGAGCCGCAGCGTCTGGGCGTTGCCTTCGAAGCCTCCGATGGCATGGGCGATGTCATTCAGGGCCGTTTCGCCGTTGTGCCCGAAGGGCGGGTGCCCCAGATCGTGGGACAGGCAGGCGGCGTCGACGACGTCGGGATCGCAGCCCAGCGCATTTCCGAGTTCACGGCCCACCTGGGCCACCTCCAGGCTATGGGTCAGCCGGGTGCGCACGAAGTCGTCCGTGTCCGGAGCGACCACCTGTGTCTTGGCCCCCAGCCTCCGCAGCGCCGATGAATGCAGCACCCGGGCACGGTCGCGCCCGAACTGGGTGCGGTGGGTGCTCTTGGCCGGTTCGGCTACCCAGCGGGCCAGGTCGACGTCGGTGTAGCCGGCAATGCGGAAAACCTGCGGGAGGGTCATGGATTCTTAGCCACCTGATACATCGAGTTCGGCTGCCGCAATGATGGCTTTCTGGGCGGGGTTCAGTTCCCGGCCGTCCAGCCAGCCTTCCGGCAGGGCTGTCTTCTTGGGTGTGCCTGCCCGGCCGCGGGGACCTTCGGCATCCGCGCCCGGATAGGGAGCGGTGGGGTCCAGCTGGGCCAAAAGTTCGCGGAGAACCTCCAGGGAAGGCACTGTTGCCAGCTTAGCCCGCAGGTCTCCCCCCACCACGTAGCCCTTGAAGTACCAGGCCATGTGCTTGCGGATGTCCCGCAGGGCGATCATCTCGTTGCCGAAGGTCTCCACCAGAAGTTCGGCGTGCCGGTAAACGCTGTCGGCGACTTCCTGCAATCCGGGGCGGTGGCGCTCATCGCTGCCTTCGAAAGCTGCCTGCAGGTCGGCGAAGAGCCAGGGCCGGCCCTGGCATCCGCGGCCAATGACGACCCCGTCCACCCCCGTCTGCTCGACCATGGCGATCGCGTCCTCGGCGGACCAGATGTCACCGTTGCCCAGCACCGGCACGTCCGGAAGGGCTTCACGCAGTTCGGCAATGGCATTCCAGTCGGCTTTGCCGGAGTAGAACTGGGAAGCGGTCCGGCCGTGCAGGGTTACGGCCGCAACTCCGGCGTCCCGTGCGATCTTGCCGGCTTCGCGGAAGGTGAGGTGGTCCTCGTCGATGCCTTTGCGCATTTTGATGGTCAGCGGGATGCCGCCCTTGGAGGCTTCCCGGACAGCGGTCTGGACGATCGCGGTAAACAGGTCAAGCTTCCAGGGCAGGGCAGAACCGCCGCCCTTGCGGGTGACCTTGGGGACCGGGCAGCCGAAGTTCAGGTCAATGTGGTCGGCCCGGTCCTCGTCGACGAGGATCCGGATAGCGGCTCCCACTGTCACGGGATCCACGCCGTAGAGCTGGACGGAGCGGATGGCTTCGTCGTCGTCGTGCTCGATGATGCGCATCGACTCCGGGGAACGCTCAACCAGGGCCCGCGACGTCACCATCTCCGTCACGTACAGCCCGCCGCCGTACTCGCGGCACAGCCGGCGGAACGCCTTGTTGGTAATGCCGGCCATGGGGGCCAGGATCACTGGCGTATCCACGGTCAGCCCGCCGAGTTTCAGGGGCGGCAGCTCAAGCCTGGTCTTCTGGGTCGCAACGCTCACTGTCCTATTCTCGCAAGCGGGTGCAAATCCTGCGCACTTTTGGTGCCGGGTGTTGGCTCTCGGGCTTGCTGCCACCAGTTCAGGCGCGGGGTATTGGTCGCGGTCTGGCGGGATTCACGTTCCTGCAGTTCGTCATTCACCTGCCCGTGGTCCGGCTGCTGGGCATGACGTTTACGTTTGAGCCGCCGGTCATTCCGGAGCCGGCTGCTCCGTAGCCGTCCCCTGTGCCTTCGTCACCGGAGCCCGTCCGGGCACCGGTCAGGCCCACAGCCTTGACCACCAGGACGGCGACGGCGGTGGTCACCGGAATGGCCAGCACCAGGCCGATGGAACCGACGAGGGTGCGGATGACTTCCTCGGCCAGCTCGCCGCTGGTCAGGGTTTCCATCAGCGTGCGGTCGTACAGGGAAACCAGGATCAGCACCGGCAGCGCCGCGCCGGCGTAGGCGAACGCAATGGTGTACACGGTGGAGGCAATGTGGTCGCGGCCCACCCGCATGGCTCCGGCGAAGAGGCGTTTGGCGGAAGCGCCGGGGGCCAGCTCGTACATTTCCCAGACGGCGGAGGACTGGGTGATTGTCACGTCGTTCAGCACACCAAGTCCGGAAATAATGAGTCCGCAGAGGATAATTCCGGAGATTGACAGCTGGTCCGAGGCATTGATCAGCGTGTACGCGTTCTCATTGTCGACGCCGATCAGGTGCGCAGCGTCCGTGGCCCAGGCCGCCAGCCCAGCCGTTATGGCCAGGCCAAAGAGCGTACCCAGCAGCGCCGTCGAGGTTCTGGCGGAGAAGCCGTGCGCGAAGTACAGGACCCCGATCATGATCACGCTGGATCCGACCAGCCCCAGCAGCAGCGGGGGTTTTCCCTCGACCAGGCCCGGCAGGATGAACCCGGCGAGCACGGCATAGGCTCCGCCCAGTCCGATGAGCGCACGCAGGCCGCGCCAGCGCGCGACAGCGATGACCACGCCGGCGTAGAGCACGGCGAGTGCCGCGATCGGAACACTCCGGACGAAGTCCATGAAGATGTACGGCGGCGCCCCGTTGTCCACCATGACGTTTTGAAGGTTCAGGTAGCGGATAGTGTCGCCGGGCTCCACAGCGTTGGTCTTGGCGACTTCCGGAGGAACTTCGACCGGCAGCGACTCTCCCCCGCCGGGCGGCAGGGTGTAGGCCACCTGGCACTGCGGCGCCTGCGCCCCGGCCTCCGTCAGCGCAACGGAGGACGGGCAGTCCTCTTCCACGACTCTCTGGACAGCGCCGGTGTCGATGCTGACGCCGTCGGCCGTTGCATACGGATCGGCAACGGTGATGTCCCCTGGCTCACCGCTCGGCCACAGCGCCACCATGCCGGCGAAGGCCAGCAGTCCCAGGGGAACCAGGATCCAGGCCAGCAAACGGTTGGCCCGCCGCCGGGCGGCCAGCGCTGCACGCGTTGGCGCGCCCGGGGAGGGCAGGTGGCTGTGTCCCATGCGGGGCGTCCTTAGATCGTTGAGAGGGCCTCGACGCCAGCGGCGGAACTAGCTGCTGACGATCAGGGTCTCGGGACCGTCCTGGCGGGCGGCTCCGGAAGCCAGCAGCGGCTCCAGGACCCGGACCAGGGCAGTCATGGACTCGTCAACCTCAAGCTGGACCGGATACTGGTAGGCCACCATGGCCAGCAATGACGCCACCGCAGCTTCTGCTTCGGTTTCCGCCAGGGAGGTGTCCCAGCCCAGCAGCACGTCCGCCGGAGTATCGGTGCGCTCAGAGGTGTAGCTCACAGCGAAGGCAGCGATCTTCCCGCCTTCGTTCTTGGGCTTGTCCCGGAGCACCACGGCACCGGAAGCTCCGGTGGCATCGTTGAGCAGCATCTGCTGCGCACGGCCCACGCTCATGTCTGCCCGGTCCCAGTCGTGGACTGCGTTGTAGAAATCGGCGACAACGCGGGTCAGTTCCACCGATCCGGTGGCCGCCTCGTCCAGCTGGGGCCCGTGGTCTTCGAACACGGGCAGCTTCAGCTTGCCCGGCTCCACAACCACAACCCGGGAGCGCTGGATTGGCTCCAGCCCGGCTGCCGCCGCGAAGGCCGCGCCGGGGGTATCCGGTTCAACCTTCGCGCGCAGCTTTGCAACGCCCGACGGCGCGTTCTCGGCTTCCTTGCGCAGCATGCCCAGCAGCGTGGACCCGAGGCCCGCACGCCGGTTCTCCCGTGCCACCTCGATGTACACCCACAGCCGGTCCGGGTGAAGGCTGGTCTCGTAAACCACGCCCGCTGCCACCGGCACGCCGTCGTCCTCCGCCACGATGCAGCGGCTCCACGGCTCGTTCGACGACGGCCGCAGCACGGCCCGGAAGTGCCCGGCCTCGCCGGTCTCCGGGTCACCCCAGAGCTGGAGCAGCGTTAGGTCATCGTCCTCGCGCCATTCACGGAACTGAACACCCATTACGCGCCGATCAGCCGCTCGGCGAGGTAGCCCTCGACCTTGTCCAGGCTGACGCGCTCCTGCGCCATGGAATCGCGCTCGCGTACGGTCACGGCCTGGTCTTCCAGGGTGTCAAAGTCCACGGTGATGCAGAACGGGGTGCCGATTTCGTCCTGGCGGCGGTAACGGCGGCCAATGGCGCCGGCGTCGTCAAAGTCGATGTTCCAGTTCCGGCGCAGCTGGGCAGCCAGGTCCTTGGCCTTCGGGGACAGGTCCTCGTTGCGGCTCAGCGGAAGGACGGCAGCCTTGACCGGAGCCAGGCGCGGATCCAGTCGCAGCACGGTGCGCTTATCCACGCCGCCCTTGGCGTTGGGTGCCTCGTCCTCGGTGTAGGCGTCCACCAGGAAGGCCATGAAGGAACGGGTCAGACCGGCGGCCGGTTCAATAACGTACGGCGTGAAGCGTTCGTTGGTGGCCTGGTTGAAGTAGCTGAGCTCCGTGCCGGAGTGCTTGGAGTGTGTGCCGAGGTCGAAGTCGGTGCGGTTGGCGATGCCCTCGAGCTCGCCCCACTCGGAACCCTGGAAGCCGAAGCGGTATTCGATGTCCGTGGTGCCCTTGGAGTAGTGGCTGAGCTTCTCCAGCGGGTGCTCGAACAGGCGCAGGTTGTCCGGGTCGATGCCCAGGTCCGTGTACCAGTTCTTCCGGGCTTCAATCCAGTACTTGTGCCATTCCTCGTCCGTGCCGGGCTCGACGAAGAACTCCATTTCCATCTGCTCGAATTCACGCGTGCGGAAGATGAAGTTGCCCGGGGTGATCTCGTTGCGGAAGCTCTTGCCGATCTGGCCGATGCCGAACGGCGGCTTCTTGCGCGAGGTGGTGAGCACGTTGTTGAAGTTCACGAAGATGCCCTGCGCGGTTTCCGGGCGCAGGTAGTGCATGCCCTCTTCATTGGCGACCGGGCCAAGGAAGGTCTTGAGCAGGCCGGAGAATTCCTGCGGTTCGGTCCACTGGCCCTTGGTGCCGCAGTTGGCGCAGGCGATGTCAGCCAGGCCGTTTTCCGGGGCGCGGCCCTTCTTTTCCTCGTACTCTTCCTCGAGGTGGTCGGCGCGGTAGCGCTTGTGACAGCTCAGGCACTCAACCAGCGGGTCGGAGAAGACCTCAACGTGGCCGGAGGCTTCCCACACTGCGCGCGGGAGGATGACGGCGGAATCCAGGCCTACGACGTCGTCGCGGCCGCGGACCATGTTCTGCCACCACTGCTTCTTGATGTTTTCCTTGAGTTCAACGCCGAGGGGTCCGTAATCCCAGGCGGAACGGGAACCACCGTAGATCTCACCCGACTGGAAGACGAAGCCCCTGCGCTTGGCCAGGGAGATGATCGGATCCAGTTTGGATTTGGTCGAAGCCATGTGAATGGTACCGCCGTTCTTTCTGCTCGCGCAGGCCGCTGGGTGCGGTCCGCTTCTGATCCCTTACCGGCCCCGCTTCCGGCGCGGAGGTGCGCGGGAAGGCGGCGGAGGGCAAAACCTATAACTACCAGCTTAAGGTCATGCGGGCGAAAGCCTGTTACCGGCGCGCTCCCCTCTCGCCACGGACGGACGCCCGGCATGTTCCCCGAAGTTCCAGCGCCGGAAAACGTGTGACTACTTCGGGCGTAAAAATAGGACATGGTTTTGTTGCGTAAGTCGGAAATCTATAGAGTCTCCTAGGCCAAGTTAGGTATCCCTAACCTTAGTCGAGCACCTTTTTGTCGTTTCCACCCCCACCTAGGCCGGGCTTTGCCGCGGTCGGATTAGGTCGAATTTGAACCCCGAAAACATGATTGCCCAAGAATCCCGGACAGATAAACCGCGCGGCTGGCGGCCTTTCGCCGTGGCGGTCGCGGCGGCTGCACTTGTCGGCTCCGGCCTGGCAGGCATCACTGCCACGGCTGCCTCGGCAATGGACATCGCGGAGCCGGAATCCCTGGCTACAGCGGAGCCCACACCCCTTCTCCTGCAGGAGCACGACCATGGCTCCCCGTCATCCCCCGCCGCGCCCACTCCGGAGCCAACCCCAACACCGTCCGACACCGCAGAGAGCTCCCCCGAAGCATCCTCCCCCGCTGCAACACCGGCGGCCGCCCCTTCGACGACTGCCGGCACCGGACACGATCACGTTTCCGCGCCGGATTCGCCGTATTCCACGGCCTACCTGGAACGGAACTGGAAGCCGACCAAGTACGACACGTGCACGGCCGAACTGCATGCTTCCTTCACTGCGCTCGGCCCGGACGGCAAGATCTACCCCACGTGGCATCCCGCGCAGGTCACCGACCCGGCCACCGGCGAGCTCTGCACTTTCGGGCATGAGCACGGCACTGATCCGCGCACCTCGAATATCTACGGCTGGGTTGTCGACTACCTCACCCCGGAAGACGCCGACGGCAAAACCGGCATTCCCTTCGGTTACGCCAGCGAAGCGCTCATGACGTACGGTGCGGCACATGAGGGTATGGCCATGCGCCATGAAGACAACGCGGGCCACAAAATCTTCGTGGCCAACAACGTCCAACTTCTGGACGTCAACCGTGACTGGGTCCTCGACACGGCAGGCGCGGTGGTCACCTGCGATTTCCTCATCAAGCAGCACCAGGGCAGCTGGTCCCCCGACGCAACGTCCAACAACGCGCATGAGGCCATTTACGCCAGCAGATGTTCAGACGGAACCGAGATTATCTCCACGACCCTGAGCAAGTTCGGCAATTCCAACGAGTTCCACAAGAACTGCGGCGTGAACGAAAGGGTCGGCACCCTGGGCAGCAAACTCCCGGCCGGCTACGGCGGATCCCGGCTGATCCCGGATGCCAGCTGCGTCCAGCAGCATGCGACCGGCACCGAGGCTTCGCTCTGGGGCATGTACGAACTCTGGAAGGGTGAGAACAAGATCACGGACACCGCCGGCAACGTCCTGGCCCACTTTGATCCGTGGTTCGGCATCCGCAACCCCAGCCGCTACTACGACGCCGCCAAAAGCACCGAAACCTCCAACGGCATTTCCCGTCCTGTGGACCTGGCCTGGGGGAACAATCCCGCTGCGGCCTTCCCCTGGACCACAGTGAAGGACGCCGCAGGGCTGGACTGGCAGGATCCGGCGTCGCCGTTTGACGGCGCACAGCGTGACTTCTACCTGAACCAGAACTCGGTGAGCTCACTCTCCACCGGAACCCTCTTCACCGACCCCTACGGCACGAACGGGCAGCTGACAGAGTTCACCGGCAGCATCCGGCAGCACCTGGTAAACGGAACCGCCACGGCAGCCACCCTGGCCACGCAGAAGTTCGACACCGCTGCCGATTTCGGCAAAAACAACGGCGTCCACGCCCCCAACTAGGCCGGAACGAGCAAAGAAGAACCATGAAGAATTCCACATTCTCCCTCCCGCGCAGACACCTTACGGTGGGAGCAGCAGCCGCCCTGATCAGTGCAGGCGCCCTGGCTGCACCCGGACTGCCGGCGGCCACTGCCGACGAAGGCACTCCGGTGCTTGGCCAAAGCAAGTTGCAGGGGGAACCGAACGGTACCCTCGGCTTCGCCGTCAGCTCCACTTCCTGCGACATCAACGGCGACGGTTTTGAAGACAGCGTGCTGGGCGACTGGGGATGGGACCGCCCCGGCTACCCCAACACCGGCGCAGCCTACGTTGTCCTCGGATCCGTTGCGGACAAGAGCGGTGACGTCGCGGATCCGGATGTCTCCGGCACCATCCGGATCGATGGCCCCTCCGTCACTGTTCCCGGCGGCGCCTGGGTAGGCTGGTCCGTCTCCTGCCTCGACGACGTCAACGGTGATGGACTCGACGACTTCGTCCTCGGCGCAGGCAGCCGCAACTACCAGCAGGCCACCGTGATTTTCGGGCAGCGGGATTTCACCCCCGTCGACCTCGACTTCCTGGGTACCCGCGGATTCGTGATCGAAGATCCCGGGGCGGCAGACAAGGCTGGCGGCGATAAGTCCACCGACAACTTCGGTTTCGCAGTTGCCAATGTCGGAGACGTCGACGGCGACGGGCTGGGCGACATTGCCGTGGGCGACATCCTCGCCGATTACAACAGCCGGACCAACAGCGGACGTGTCTGGGTCATCAAGGGCCAGACGTCCGTGAAGAACGTGAACGTTCAGCGCGATACAGGAAAGGTGATCCGCACCGTCGACGGCGCCGCCGCGCAGGACCGCATGGGGTCAGTCAGCGCCGCGGGAGACATCAACGGCGACCGCCGATCAGACATCCTCGTCTCGGCCTTCACTGCGACCCCCTGGGGAACGGACATCGCGGCGTCCGGTGCGGCGTACGCCATTTGGGGCACCGGAACGCTGGACCTGGCCGCCCTGGACGGCAACGGCTTCATGATCTACGGACCGGACCGGCAGCGCGACCGGCTCGGGGCCTCGATCGCAGGCATCGGCGACATCAACGCCGATGGCCATGCGGACATTGCCGTTGGTGCCGACGGAGTCTCCCGGGACGGCGCTCCCCGGCCCGGCGGCGTCGCCGTCGTACTGGGATCCGGGTCAGCGGCCCCTGTGCTGACCAACCCCGGCTCCGGCAGCGCCACCGTGTACTCCTGCAGCACCGGCGATGCGGATCTCACCTGCAGCGGCGGCGAGCGCCAGGAGCGGGGCTATTGGATCGAGGGCGCGGCGGACGGCGGCCGTGCCGGTTCCTCGGTGGCCGGAATCCCGGACCTCAACGCAGACGGCACTCCGGAGATTCTTGTTGGGGCAGCAGGCGGCGGTGAAGTCTGGGCGGTCTACGGTGACGCCGGCTCAACCGGGACCGTTTCGCTTGGCTCGCTGACTCCGGAAACCGGCGTGCTCCTCGGCACTGGCGGCGGCAGTTCGATCGGGTACGCGGGCGACCTCAACGCCGACCGCTCTCCGGACGTTGTGTCAGGCGGCGCCAACAGTGTTTCCCTGTTTATGCTCTCCGCTGCAACGGCGGCTCCACCGGCCCCGACTACACCGGCCAGCCCGGGACCAAGCAGCACTCCAGAGCCGACCAGCACGTCCGAACCAACCAGCTCCCCCACGACGCCGGCCAAACCCGAGCCAACCAGCTCCCCGGAACCAACCAGCGGCTCCACCGCGACATCGGGTGGGAGCGCCCCGGAACGGCCACTGGCTGAACTGACGAACCCGGCAGTCCGAGACGGGGCAGCAACAGGTACTGTCCCCGGCGAGGTTTCTTCACAGGCTCCGGCCGTGACCTCGGATCCCGCTTCTGCGCCGGCGGACGGGCTTCCGGCTGACTCCCGGGAGACAGACCCGGATCAGCAGGCAGACCGGTCTGAGGAGGCAGGCGCAGCCAAGCCGGCCGGGTCCGCGGAAAGCCGCGCCGCCGGGACGGGAAGCGCCACAGCCCTGGACGCTCAAAACGAGTCCGCGTCGTGGCTGGCAGGCAGCGCGCCGTACGTCGCAGGCGGAGCCGTTCTCCTGCTGGGTGCCGGCAGCTGGTTTATCTGGCGGCGGCGCTTACTCTAGACAGATAGCCGGCGAAACGTCTCAGCTGAGCGAATAACGGAACGAATGCCCGGTGGGATTTCCCACCGGGCATTCGTTTTATGCTTCAGAGCAGTCTTGATGAGACCGCCGTCCTGCTAAAGGGACCTAAGACCTCCGTTGTTCGCGGTTTGCTCCTCAGGACCCAAACAGGGTGTCGCCAATGTAGCCGCCTGCTTCGATTCCGGGCGGCACGGCAAAAAGGCCGCTGCCCGTATGGCGGAGGTACTCGGCCAGCAGGTCACTCTTGGACATCGCCGACTGCATCGGCACGTAATGAGTCCTCGGATCCACCACGAACGCGATGAAGGCCTGTCCCGCGTCCAGGCGCCCGAGGCCGTCTGAACCGTCGACGTAGTTGTAGCCCCGGCGGAGCATCCGGACGCCGTTGTTGTGGTCGGGGTGGGCCAGCGCCAGATGGGAAGCGGGATCGATTAGCGGTCCGCTTCGTCCCTGCAGGCCAAAGTCGGGCGCGGTAAACTCTTCTCCCCCGGAAAGCGGAGCTCCCTCCCGCTTGGTCCTGCCGGTCACGGCTTCCTGTTCCCGCAGCGTTGTGCGGTCCCAGGTTTCAATATGCATCCGGATCCGCCTGAAGACCAGGTATGTGCCGCCGTCGAGCCATGATTCCGACGCCGGACTCCCGCTGACCCAGACATGTTCCTCCAGCTGCGCACCGTCCTGCAGCTTCAGGTTGGATGTGCCGTCCTTGAAGCCAAAGAGATTCCGCGGGGTCACCTGCGCCGTCGAGGTCGAGGCGGTCCTGCCGAAACCGGTCTGGGACCAGCGGACCCGGGCACGGCCGAAGGCAATCCGGGCGAGATTCCGCACAGCGTGGACCGCCACTTGGGGGTCATCGGCACATGCCTGGACGATGAGGTCGCCACCGCTGCGGTTCTCCTCGAGTGCATCTCCGGAAAACAGCGGAAGATCAATCAGGGCCGCCGGGAGTTTGTCCGCGATTCCGAACCTGTCAGCTCCGTCTTTCTCGAAGAGGGTCCTGCCGAATCCGAACGTCACGCTCAGATGGGACGCGTGGAGGTCCTGGGCTTCGCCGGTGTCCTCGGGAGGAGAGTCGTAGGCTCCGTCCGCCGCGCCGGTCTCTCCGATCTCCAGGCCGGCCGTCATGGCCTCCGCCGCCCGGGTCCAATCCCTCAGCAGCGAAACCAGGGAGGCACGCGTAGACGCCGTCACATCGAAGGCCGCTGTATGCATGCGGTCCTGGGCCTCGGTGGTGATACCGGCCTGGTGGGTTCCATGGAACGGCACGACGTCGTCCGTGCTTCGTCCGCGTTCCCTGTCCACGGCAAAGGCTCCGGCGGCACCGGCAGCCAAGCCGAGGCCCCCGGCCCCAGCCGCCGTGAACAGGCCACGGCGGCTGAGGCCTTTACTCCCACGTTCCTTTTCGGGACTCACCGGGTGCTTCTCCTACTTCACGACCGCTGCGGTCAGCTTCGACAAAGGTTCGCTCAGCGAATCGACGGCGGCACTGAGTTCCTGGATCTGCTCGTCAGTGAGTTCCGTGTAGAGCTTGAAACCTTCGCCTACCCGGTACTGGTCCAGGAGTTCCTGGAGCGCTGCGAAGTTCTCCTCGAGCGCTGCGTCGAGTTCGCCGTCGTTCTCCGCCAGCAGCGGCTTGAGGTCTTCATAGGCAATCCGGGCACCGTCCACGTTGGCCTGGAAATCCCAGAGGTCGGTGTGGGAGAAGAATTCCTCTTCACCCGTAACCTTGCCCGTGGCGACTTCGTCGAGGAGCTCCTTGGCACCGTTGGCCAGCTTGTCCGCGGTGTAGGTCAGCTCCTGGGTCCGGCTGAACAGTTCCTCGGTGTCCGCGACCATTTTCTCCGCAATGTAGGCGCGTTCCTCCGCCGTCATCTTGGTGTAGTCCGCCGGAGCCCACAGGTCCTTTTCCGCCCGGTGCCAGCCTGTGAACTCGTCGCCCTCTTCGAGGTCGGCTTCCCGGGCGTCCAGGATCGGGTCAAGGTCGCCAAAGGATTCTGCGACAGGCTCGATCCGTTCCCAGTGCATGCGCACCTGCGGGTACAGTGCCCGCGCGGTCTCTTCGTCCCCCGCGGTAAAGGCCGCAGCGAACTCACGGGTGCCTTCCAACAGCTGCGCTGCCTGGTCCTTGACGTAGGCGGCGTAAAGGTTGACGGCGTTTTCCTGCAGCTCAGCACGGTCAGCGCTGATTTCCTGGCCTTCAGGGGCTTCGGTGACGGTGAAAGCCGCGCGGATGCCCTCGCCCACCATCCCGGGCTTGCACGCCGTAAAGTACTGGCCTTCAGGAGCCATGACCACCAGATCGCGGGTGAGGCCGGGGCCGATGTTCTCGACCTCGCCGACGATCCGCAGGCCGTCCTCTGCCAGCAGGTAGAACTCGGTGACTTCGGTCCCCTCATTGGTGACGTCGAAGCGGATGGTTCCGCCCGGGGTGGTCCCGGTGGAAACCGAGCACTCCTGCGCTGTGCTGGTAACGGTAATGGCACCGTCGGCAACGGCGTTGTTGTCAGTGCAGCCGCTCAGCGTCAGCGCAGTGACGGCCAGGAGAACGGCAGGGGCGAGTGTGGGTTTTGCCATCATGGTCTTTCCTTAGTTGCTTTCGACAGCGGGGCTAGGATGCCGCTGTCACGGGCCGGGGCGCGTTTGCATCCCGGCGTGGGCCGCGGCGTCGGACGCTGCGGAAGTAGAACCACATCACCGGGATCACGTAAAGGACCCAGGCGGCTGCTTCGAGCCAGGTGGTGGCGGGTGAGAAGTTGAATATGCCCTTGAGCACCGCGGCCAGCCAGCCGCTTGGGGAAATGATGTGGGAAACGTCAAAGGCGAGCGAATACAGTCCAGGAAGCACGCGGGCTTCCTGGAGGTCGTGGATGCCGTAGGCGAGGACGCCGCCGGCGACGATGATCAGGGCCGCTCCGGTCCAGGTGAAGAACCGGCTCAGGTTGATTTTCAGGGCGCCCTTATGGAGGAGCGCACCGAGGATCACGGCGAGGGAGAGTCCTAGGCCCGCGCCCAGGATCGGTTCCCAGGTCTGGCCGGTCGCCCGCGCAGCTGACCAGATGAACAGAGCGGTTTCCAGGCCTTCACGGCCGACGGCCAGGGCAGCCACCAGGACCAGGCCCCAGGCGTTCTGGTCCGAAGCGCGGTCCACCTGTTTCTGCAGGTCGGCTCCAAGTGAGCGGGAGGCCGTGGCCATCCAGAAAACCATCCATGTCACGAAGCCCACGGCGACAATCGAAAGGGAACCGCCAATGATTTCCTGCGCTTCGAAAGTCAGACCGCGGGGGCCGAAAGTCAAAAGGGCACCAAATCCGAGGGATACCAGCACCGCCACAGCTATCCCGGCATATATCCGGGGAATCAGTGCAGTCCGCCCGCTTTTCTTTAGATAAGCGAGGAGAAGGACCACTATCAGTACAGCCTCGAGTCCCTCGCGGAGCCCGATGAGGAAATTACCAGTCATAACGCGCCTTGGTCCGGGCCGCGCCCTGGTCTTTTACGGCCGTGCGCAGGCGAATAATTACGCAACGGAACTGTGCGCTATTAGAGATTAGCTTAGGCTTGGCTTAGTTACATATTTATGTCGAAGGGGCGGCAGGGCGTCGGTTTTCGGGGGTTTCGCGGTGGCCCCGGGGGCACCGTGGCCCCAGGGGCCCCGTGGCTCTACGGGCGCCGCCGCGATCCCGGAAGCCGCACCCCTGGCATATTCCACGGCAGGGTGGCGACAACGATGGCGGCCAGGGTCAGCGCGGTCCCCAGCACCGTTGCTGCCACCACCACTGAGCCCGGCGCCGGGAAGAAGACATCCAGCAGCAGCGAGCCGATCAGCTGCCCGCCGATGAGTCCCAGGCTGGTCAGCAGGACACCGAGCGTCTTGACCAGCATCGCCCCGACGCCAATAAAGATGCAGCCCAGCGGACCGCCCAGGTAGTACCACCAGGTGTCCGGAGGCGGGTTGCCCGTTCCGGACAGGGCAACCTTGACCAGCCACACGGCCAGCAGCGCTGCAAAGCCGGAGACAAAGTTCAGCAGGGTCGCGGTGATCGGTGAGCCGTAGTGCATGCCGGTGGTGCCGTTCATGGCCTGCTGGAAACTCATGGCCATGCCTGCACTGAGCGGCAGCAGAACCGCCAAAAGCCAGTCCCCTGTTCCACCGGTGCCGGAGAGTTTAGGGCTCACGGCCCAGGCGACGGCGGCGATGGTCAGGACCGCTCCCACCACGCGCATGATGGTCAGGGCCTTCTTCCCGCCGGGGCCGATGCCCATCCGGTCCACCACCAGCCCGGTGAGGGTCTGCCCCGCGACCGTGGCCACGGTGAAAACCGCCACCCCCAGGACCGCGATGGTCAGGGTCTGGGTCAGCACGAACCAGGCACCGATCACGCCGGCCAGGATGTAGATCCGCGGAAAGCGCCGTTCCCTCAGGGACGGCAGGATCTGGGCGAAGCCCGCCCGTCCGCGCGGCAGGATGGCGCTGACCACGATCATCACGGCAAGCCCCACGCCGAAACTCACCAGGGCCGCCGCAAGGGAATCGTCCAGGGCCACCCCGAGTTCGCCGTTGACCCGCGCCTGGGCAGGGATCGCCATACCGGCGGCGAGCGCCAGGGGAAGGCCGACGGCGGCAGGAAGGCGGGCAGGCTGTGGCACCGTTACACAGTACTCCCGGCCGGGCCCGCCGCCGTCAGGACCGCGCCGGTGCGCGGAAGTACCTTAGGCGGAAAACGCCGTCGTCCGTTTCCGGCAGAATGGACCTATGAGTTCAACTGATCCCCAGGACCTTCCCATCCGTGACGACATGATCCGCCTTGGCCAGGCACTGAAGCTTGCCAACCTTGCCGAGGACGGCATCGAGGCCAAGGAACTGATCGAAAACGGACTCGTGAAGGTCAACGGAGAGATCGAAGAGCGCCGCGGCCGCCAGCTTCACGCGGGCGACACTTTGGAGGTCAACGGTCAGGCAGTCCGGATCGCTTCCGCTTCCTAGCGGGATCCCAGCACGGTGTGGGCCAGGAACTCTTTCACATGGCCGAGTTCCTGCATGTTGATGCTGTGGCCCATGCCGGCGTAGAGCACCTTGGTGAGTTTGGTGTGTCCGTTGAGCCAGGCGTGGGTGTACTCGATCCGCGGTGCGTCGATGACGGGATCGGCCTGGTCCCGGCCCCAGAAGAACGGAACCTTCAGTTCGGCGAGTTCCTCGTCATGGAAGAATCCGTTGCCTTCGGCCGGGACAACAAAACCTGAGAGCCCGACGACGGCGGCAAACTCCTCGGGCCGGTGCCGCATCAAGGTGCTGGCCACTGCCATGCCCATCGAGAATCCGAGCAGCGTCACGCTGCTGTGCGCTTCCTTGATCCCGTCCAGCCAGTCGGAGACATCCTGGACCGCGTTCACCACCCGGTCCACCGAGTAATCGGGCTCGTGCATCAGCGGGAACCAGGAGAAACCCGGGCCCAGCGCCAGGGGTGCGCGCACCGAGGCGATGGTGAACTCCTGCGGCAGGTAGGCCGCCAGACCCATCAGGTCTTCTTCATTGGCAAGGTAGCCGTGGAAGAGCACCAGCAGCGGCGTTCCGGCGCGTTCCTCCTCGGGCTTGGAAAAGAGGACGACGGGATTCCACGGAGCGTTTTCAGTCATGACTTTCATTCTGGCATGGCGGGGGTAGGAACCTACGGTCGCGTAGCCGGGCCCGGCCAAGCCATCATGGTCCGGTGAACGAAAACGCTCAGCAGTCCCCCGTACCTCCCGGCCGGCAGACCGGCACCGCTCCGCAGCCCGCCCCGCCCCGTCCGGGCCACCCTTTCAGCCGCTACGTGGCACTGGGTGATTCCTTCACTGAAGGCATCGGTGACCCGAGCCCTGAAAGCCCCGGGGGCAACCGGGGCTGGGCGGACCGGCTGGCTGAGGAACTCGCCGTCGGACACGAGGACTTCGCCTACGCCAACCTGGCCATCCGCGGCCGGCTGCTGAACCAGATCGTCGACGAACAGCTCCAGCCTGCGATCGACCTCAAGCCGGACCTGGTGACCATCTGTGCCGGCGGCAACGACGTCATCCGCCCCGGCGGCGATCCGGACCGCCTGGCCGAGACAATGGACGCCACCATGGCCCGCCTCCGGGAAACCGGCGCAACGGTGGTGCTCTTTACCGGACCGGACATCGGTGCGACGCCGGTGCTGGGCAGCGTCCGCGGACGGGTGGCGACCTACAACGAAAACCTGCGGACTGTGGCGGGATGGCACGACGCCGTGATTGCCGACATGTGGGCACTGCGCGAGCTGAGCAACCCGCAGATGTGGGCACCGGACCGGCTGCACTTTTCACCGCTCGGACACCAAACCATCGCGGCGATGGTGCTCGAAACGCTTGGGGTGCCGCACACGCTGGAGCCGGCCAAAGTCAAGGAGCTGCCTGCCAAGAACTGGAGGACTGCCCGCACGGAAGACCTGGTCTGGGCTCGTGAATACCTGGTGCCGTGGGTGGTGCGCCGGGTGCGCGGGCGCTCCTCGGGGGACGGCATCTCGCCCAAGCGTCCTGATGCCGGCCCTTACTTCGGCACACGCATGCCGCCGGGTTCCTCCGAAGCCGCCGGCACCGGGCCGGTCTAGGGCTCCGGTCTGAGGCGCAGGTCCGGGCTCGGACTGTGCCGGGCCTAAGGCTTAGGCTCCGGGCTCGGTCCGTGCCGGCCGTGACGCGAAGAGGTAGGCCAGGAGGCACGCTCCCCAGCCCAGGAACAGCGGGTCCCACAGCAGGGCATGTCCCAGCAGGCCCTGGCTGTCAGCTTCGGGGTCCGCCGGAATCCAGCCGGCCAGGACCGCCGCTGCAGCGGCCGTATTGACGCCTCCGTAAACCACCAGACCGGCGCCTCCTATCCAGCTGAGGACCCGGATCACGCCGGGGAACGGAAACCGGCCATAGGCTGCTGCCAGCGGTATCACGGCTGCCGCAGCCTTCAGCAGCGCCGTCCCGGCGAGCAGCAGTGCTGCTTGCAGCGGCACGTCCTTTGCCGCCTGCACGGCGAACTGTCCCACCGTGGCGAGCAGCCAGCGCCCGCCGAGTGCCCAATACAGGCTGAACCCGGCATGGATCAGGCCGAGGGTGCAGGCAGCCCAGAGGAAGAACCGGCCCCGGGCGGGCCGGGTCCGGTGCCGGCGCTGCGAGATGCTTCTGCGCATCCTTTTATGGTGCCAGCATGCCGCGCCGGCATCGCTGCTTAGGCGAAGAAGTCCCGCTCCAGGACGTCCTTGAGCTGCAGGATGTCAGTCAGGAACCCGTCGTGGCCTATCGGTGCGCTGATAACGTGCACGCTGTTGTCTCCGGGCAGCGCCGCGGCCAGTTCATGGGACTGTTCCGGGAAGTACAGCCGGTCCGAATCCACGGCTGCCACGAGGAACTGTGCCTGCGTGGCCGCGAGCGCTTCGGCGAGGCTGCCGCGGCCGCGGGCGACGTCGTGGCTCATCAGCGCCTCGGTGAGGATGACGTAGCTGTTGGCGTCGAACCGGTCCGCCAGTTTCCGGCCCTGATGGTCCAGATAGCTCTCCACCTGGTAGCGGCCGCGGCCGGCTGGAAGGGCAGCACCCAGCGGATCCTCTCCCGGCTGCGGCGTCCTGCCGAACCGGTATTGAAGTTCAGCCTCTGAGCGGTAGGTGATGTGCGCGATCCTGCGTGCCAGACCGAGTCCGGCGAGCGGAGCGCAACCGTTGTAGTAATCCCCGCCGTTGTAGTCCGGGTCCAGCCTGATGGCTTCGATCTGGGCCTGGGCAAAGGCAATCTGCTCCCCCGTGCTCGCCGCCGTCGCCGCGATCACCGCGCACCGTGCCACCCGGTCAGGTTCAGTCACTGCCCACTCCAGCGCGCGTGCTCCGCCCAGCGATCCGCCCAGCACCGTGTGCCAGCGGCGGATGCCCAGCTGGTCCGCCAGCCGCGCCTCGGCGCGAACCGAGTCCCGGATGGTGACGAACGGGAAACGGGATCCCCAGGGCAGTCCGTGGGGATCCGCCGACGCCGGGCCGGTGGAGCCGTAGCAGCCGCCAACCATGTTGATGGAGACCACGAAGAAACGATCGGTGTCCACGGTCCGCCCCGGCCCCACGAGGCCGTCCCACCAGCCCGGTTCCTCGGTGCTGCCCTGCGCCACGTGGGTACTGCCGGTGAGGGCATGCGGAATCAGGACGGCGTTGGAGGCGTCACCGTTCAGGCGGCCCCAGGTTTCGTAGCCCAGGACGACGTCGGGCAAGCGCCCTCCGGTCTCCAGTTCGAGTTCACCGATCGAGGCGTACTGCAGCACCCCGTCGAGAGTGTGGACGGGGTGCTGCGCTGCGGGTGGATACGTTGTCACGCTGTACTTCATGCTCCCTTGGCGGCGCGGAATCCGGCATCGAGGTCCGCGATGATGTCATCCACGTGCTCCAGCCCGACCGAGAGCCGCACCAGGCCCGGACTGACTCCCGCTGCCGCCTGGGCCTCCGCCCCCAGCTGGCTGTGGGTGGTCGACGCCGGATGGATCACCAGCGAGCGTACGTCGCCGACGTTCGCCACGTGCGAGTGCAGCTGGAGCGCATCGACGAAGCGCTTGCCCGCTTCAACGCCGCCGTCGATTTCAAAGGACACGATCGCACCGGTGCCGCGCGGCCCGTACTTGCGCCCGCGTTCGTACCACGGGCTGGACTCCAGGCCTGCGTACGCGACGGAAAGGACGTCGTCGTGCGCCTCCAGCCATTCCGCGACGGCGACGGCGTTCTCCACGTGCCGCTCCAGCCGGAGGCTGAGGGTTTCCAGGCCCTGGCCGATCAGGAAAGCGTTGAACGGAGATACTGCCGAGCCGAGGTCGCGCAGCAGCTGGACCCGTGCCTTGAGGATGAACGCCAGGTTGGCGCCCAGTGCACCGTTGACCCCGAGGTCCCGGGCATACACCAGGCCGTTGTAGCTCTCATCAGGGGTGTTGAAGCCGGGGAACTTTTCCGGATCGGCGGCAAAGTCGAAGTTGCCGGAGTCCACGATCACGCCGGCCATCGCGGTGCCGTGCCCGCCGAGATACTTGGTGGCGGAGTGCACCACGATGTCCGCTCCCCATTCGATGGGACGGATGAGATACGGGGTGGACAGGGTGTTGTCCACGATCAGGGGAATGCCCGCCTCATGCGCGACAGCGGAGAGTCCTTCCAGGTCCAGGACGTCTTGGCGCGGATTGGAGACGACTTCACCGAAGAAGGCCTTGGTGTTGGGCTGTACGGCTTCGCGCCACTGGTCCAGGTTGTCCGGGTCGGCGACGAAGGTGACGTCGATGCCGAACTTCTTCAGCGTGTGCTTGAAGAGGTTATAGGTTCCGCCGTACAGGCTGGGGCTGGCCACAATGTGGTCCCCTGCCTGGGCCAGGTTGAGGATCGCATAGGTTTCCGCGGCCTGCCCGGAGGCAAGCAGCAAGGCCCCAACACCTCCTTCCAGGGAGGCGATGCGGTTCTCCACTGCTTCCTGCGTGGGGTTGCCGATCCGGGTGTAGATCGGAGCCAGCTCTGCGAGCGCAAAACGGTTCGCTGCAGCTTCCGCGCTGGGGAAAACGAAGGACGTCGTTTGGTAGATGGGAAGGGCACGGGCGCCGGTGGTGGCGTCGGGCTCCTGTCCTGCATGGATCTGGCGGGTTTCGAATGACCAGTTGGCAGACATGTTGCTCCCTTAATGACCAGGGGCCCCACAGGTACCGATGCCGGAAGAACTCCGGTACCAGACGTGTGGCCCGCGCTTGCCGGACACCCTTTGTGGTGTCCAGCCAGGTCTTCACCCGGGGCACCCCACCGCGGTTGGAGGGTTGCCGGCCAGCAAGCCGGGGCTATCTGCTGGCACTCATGACCTGTACCTATAGAACCAACGGAGCCGGAGTTGCGCAACCCATATGACGCAGCGTGAATCCGGGAAAAATCCGCTGATCCAGATACCTTTTGCCGAGCTAAGGCTTGCCTTGGTCGAGACACAGGTCACAACGTGCCAAGATGTTCGCATGCGCCTGGATCATGTTTCTTATGCCTGCGAATCCGACGGCCTGCTGGCCACCACGGAACGTATTGCTTCTGCCCTTGGAACCGACTTCGTCAAGGGCGGGGTGCACCCCCGCTTTGGCACCCGGAACATGATCATTCCGCTGGCTAACCACCAGTATCTGGAAGTGGTTGAGGTCCTGAACCATCCCGCTTCCGACAAGGCACCCTTCGGCCAGGCCGTCCGTGCACGCTCCGAGGCAGGCGGCGGCTGGATGGGATGGTGCGTCGCCGTGGAGGACCTCGCACCCTTCGAAGAACGGCTCGGCCGCTCCGCCGTCCCCGGAAACCGCAAGTTCCCCGACGGCCAGGAACTGACCTGGCAGCAGATCGGCATCAATGGCCTGATCGCCGACCCGCAGGTCCCGTACATGCTCCGCTGGGATGAGGACAAGGCGGACCTGCACCCCTCCCGTGCCTTTGCCGGCACGGTCTCCCTTGAATCCCTCACGATTGCCGGCTCCGCCCAGCGCGTCACCGAGTGGCTCGGCCAGCCGGTGGAGAAGCCGCTCGACGGCCTTGACGTCACCTGGGTCTCCCCCAAGGGAACCCCCGGCATCATGTCTGTGACGTTCGGGACTGACAAGGGTCTCGTCGAGATCTAGGTTCCGCTGCTTCGAGGTCCGTCTGGGGCGTCGAGGCCGGATTCGTGTGTTTCGAGGCCGGGATTTCACTGCGTTTCGGGGTTTCGCTGCACTATGTCCCCCAAAACACTGTACTCGGGGAAAACGCTGCACCCTGTGACACGATTTCGCTGCGTTCCGGGTCTTTCTGGCCATCCGGGGAAAATACTGCTTGGCGCCGTGCCCAGATTCTCCCCTAACGGACGATTCCGCCCTCAACGCAGTCTTTCTGCCGATGACCACCTGCTGCTAAGGCCTGACCTTTTCCACAGATCAGCAACTGGTTCCCGCGGTTGACCCGCAGCATTCGAAGCTGGATCCATGTGCGCAAACCTGCTTTACTCCGTCGATGCCGATCGTGATGGGCCCGGACGCCGTTCCCTTGCGCTTCGGTGCACCACGGGTGAGCTGGTCCGGATCAGGCCCGGTGTCTATTTGGATGGACAGTCCTGGGCGGGGCTTAGCCCCTGGGAGCGCGAGCGCCTGAGACTTGCGGCGGCCGTACAATCCGGAAGGACTCGACGGGTCCTCATCCAGCAGTCGGCGGCAGTGATCTGGGGAATTCCGACGATCGGAACGCCGCTTGAGGTCATGCTGCTGGCTTTGCCTCCCGTCAACGGCCACCGCCGCGGTGACCTCCGCTGGGCTCGAAGACGCCTGTTGGAGCCGCTGACTACGGTCGACGGACTGCCCGTCACTTCCAAGGCACAAACCGTCCTTGATATGGCTGCCTACCTGCCTTTCGAGCAAGCAGTTCCGGCAATGGACCACGTCATCCGCCCCGACCGGCGGCGAGGTCTCCAGGCCCTGGAGAAGGACGCCCTGCGGCAGCTGGCGCAGGGCCTGCCTACACAGGCCAAGCGTGTGAGAGCGATGCGCGTCATCACGTTCGCCGATGAGAGGTCCGAATCTCCCGGCGAGTCCTATTCCCGCGCCGTCATCCACCGCAATGGCTTCCCCGCTCCGGAGCTGCAGCAGAGTTTTCATTCTCCTGGCGGACGTCTGCTTGGACGCACGGATTTCTTCTGGAAGCAGCAGGAACTCGTTGGCGAATTCGACGGCGCAGTGAAGTACGGAAAGACTCAGACAGATGGCGGGACTCAGCCCGAACATGCCTTGCTGCAGGAAAAGCGGCGCGAGGACGCAATCCGGGCCACAGGCGTAGGGTTTCTCCGCTGGAGCTGGTCCGAGGTGTTCAAACCCGCGGGCGCCCCGGACGGTCTGGTCCAGGCGTTACTCCGAGCCGGCCTTCCACAACTGCGCCCACGCGCCTAGACAGGCTGGCGCGAGGACGCAATCCGGGCCACAGGCGTAGGGTTTCTCCGCTGGAGCTGGTCCGAGGTGTTCAAACCCGCGGGCGCCCCGGCCGGCCTGGTCCAGGCATCACTCCGGCTCTCAGGTTCACAAAGCCGACCCAGCCGCCAAAAGCTCAGAGTTCAGTTCACGGACGACGGCCGGATCCACCTTCAGCACCCGGCGGTCGTAGGTGAGCAGGCCGTTGACCTCATCCTCGACGTCGGTGAGCTGGGTGTAGACGCTGGCAGCGAGGCCTTGGCTGACGGCGGGAAGGATCTGGGTCCGGTGCAAGTTGGAGTAGGCATGGGCGAGCTCTTCGGACGTGCGGAGGGTCTTGCCATAGCCGAAGACCTTGCTGTTCCAGGTGTGCCCGTCCAGCGGAAGGCTGAAGCCGCCGTACTCGGAAAGCACGATCGCCCTGGGGTCTCGCTGCCAGCGCTTCCGGATGTGGAACGGCACGGCATAGACGTGGAGGCTCTTGGCGTCTCCCGCTCCCTGGTCGTGCCAGCCGCTGGCGTGGTCGATGCAGCGGGTAGGGTCCAGTGCGCCCAGCTCGGCGGCGATCGCAGCGGCGTCGAACTGTCCCCAGCCTTCATTGAACGGGACCCAGAGCGCGATGCTGGGCACGCTGCGAAGCAGGTCAACCGTCTCCCGCATTTCTCGCCGGAACGATTCCCGCCCCGCGGCATCACTGCGGCCGAACTTCGCATACCGCCGGTCGCTCCGGCTCCCCCGGCCGGGCAGCGGAACCCATTCCTGTGCCCTGCCGTCACCTTCCCCGCCGTTGACCAGGTCCTGCCAGACGAGCATCCCCAGGCGGTCGCAGTGGTGGTACCAGCGCAGCGGTTCGATCTTGATGTGTTTGCGCAGCATGGTGAAGCCCAGGTCTTTGGCTGTCTGGATGTCGTGGACCATGGCCGCGTCCGACGGCGCCGTGTACAGCCCGTCGGGCCAGTACCCCTGGTCCAGCAGTCCGGCGTGGAAATACGGCCGCCCGTTGAGCAGCAGGCGCTGGTGTCCGTCCGGGCCGGCTCCGCGGCCAAAGGTGCGCAGGCCGAAGTAGCTCTCGACGGCGTCGTCCCCCAGCGTCACGCCCACCGAATAAAGGAAGGGATCCTCAGGGCTCCAGGGCCTCGGCTCCGGGATCGCCAGCTGAAGCGGCTCTCCGGGAGCGGCAGACCCTCGGGCAACCTCGGTGCCTGCGGCCGTCACGGTAATTTCCGCTCTGTCCCCGGGGCCCGAACCGCCGGCCCCGGAACCGCCGGCCAGCACCGTCAGCTCCACCCCGTCCAAGGTAGCCAGCGGCGTGATGACGACGTCCTGAATCCACCGTGCCGGAACGGTTTCCAGCCAGACCGTCTGCCAGATTCCGGACTGGGCGGTGTACCAGATCCCGCCGCGCTCGAGTTTCTGCTTGCCGCGGGACGCACCGTTGGTATCCGAGGCGTCCAGCACCCGGACCACGAGTTCCTGCTCCGTCTCCCCGGGAAGGAGGCAGTCGGTGATGTCGAGGGTGAACGGCAGGTAGCCGCCGTCGTGCCCGCCGGCTTCGCGGCCGTTGACCGTCACGGTGCAGGACTGGTCTACGGCGCCGAAATGCAGCAGCACACGCTCGCCGTGCCCAGGCTGCGGCAGGGCGAAGGTGCGGCGGTACCAGAGAGCCTGGCCGGGCAGCAGTTGGCGGCAGACGCCGGAAAGCGGCGCTTCGGGCGAAAAGGGCACCAGGATTTTCCCTTCCCACGCGGCGGGTCGCCTCCCCACGCCCGGGTGCTGCCCCACACCGGGACGCGCCCCCGCACCGGACTCCTCCGGAAAACTCTTCGGCGTAAACGCGTAGTCCCAGCGGCCGTTGAGGTTTATCCAGCTGCTCCGCACCAGCTGTGGGCGGGGATACTCGGGCAGGACATTCTCAGGATCCAGGGCTTCGCCCCAGACGGTGCTCAATGCCATACGGCGCTAATCTCCAATTCCAATGGCGGAACCGAACAGGGCAAAGCCCACGAATCCGGCTATGTCGACAAGGGCGTGCGCAATCACCAGCGGCATCACGCGCTTGGTCTTGTAATAGGCGTACCCAAACAGCAGCCCCATCAGGAAGTTTCCGATTCCCGGACCAATCCCCTGGTAGAGGTGGTAGCTGGCTCGGATCAGCGCGCTGGTGAGGATCATCGCCGGAACCGACCAGCCCAGCGCCCGAAGCCTGGTGAATAAGTAACCCACCACAATGACCTCTTCCAGCACGGCGTGCCGCAGGGCGGAGAGGATCAGCACCGGCAGGGTCCACCAATAGGTATCCAGTGCCGCCGGTACCAGTGCCGTGGTGATGCCCAGTGCCCTCCCCGCGGCATAGACGCCCAACGTCCCGGCACCAATAACTGCGGCCAGCACGAAACCAAGGGCGAAGTCGCGCAGCGGCCGTGCAAAGGTAAACCCGATGCGCCTGAACGCCGAACGTCCCGGCTCGGTCAGCAGGAAAAGCACCAGGGCCACCGGCATCAGCGAAAAGAAAATGCCCAGCAGCTGGTACACCAGGTCAAACACCGGGTTGGGGGCCAGGGACTGGTTCAAGGTCGTCGTCTGCCCGGCCAAGGGTGCCTGCGTCATCTTGTCGGCCAGGCGGACGATCGCGTAAACACCTGACTGCCCCAGGGACAATCCCAGGACAATTAGTATCTCAGCGACAATCCGCCGCCGCGCCCGGGGTTCCAGGACAAGGGCCGGGACGGGAACAGGGGCGCTCATGTGCCTATTCTGCCTGATGCCGGATCGCCCCGGCGGACAGAATGCTTGCGGACAGAACGGAAATGCATTTCACTGATTGAAATGTCTATGCCACACAGTGGCAATCGTCTTCCGCGAGCGGGGTTTTGTGATTATTCAGGAGAGCACGGCAGTCATGGTGGAACTCGGCACCGGTGCACTGGAACCGGCCGAAATCGTGGCGGTTGCCCGGGACGGGGCTCAGGTCCAGCTCGCTCACGAGGCAGTAAAGGCAATGGAAGCCTCACGCACGGTCATCGAGGCACTCGCAGCGGATACCCGGCCGCACTACGGTGTCTCAACGGGCTTCGGAGCCCTGGCGACCAAGCAGATCCTTCCGGAGCAGCGGACTGCACTGCAGCGTTCCCTGATCCGCAGCCACGCGGCCTCCACCGGCGCGGAAGTTGACCGCGAGGTGGTCCGCGCCCTGATGCTCAACCGGCTCTCCACCCTGGCCACCGGGCGGACCGGAGTGCGGACCGCCGTCGCCGAAGCCTATGCCGCCCTGCTGAACGCCGGTATCACCCCGGTCATCGGGGAATACGGTTCGCTGGGCTGCTCGGGAGACCTGGCGCCGTTGTCCCACTGTGCACTGGCTCTGATGGGTGAAGGCAGGGTGCGCGACGCCGCCGGAACTGCCATGGGGGCGGGCGAGGCACTGGCAGCGGCAGGGCTGGAACCACTGGAGCTTCGCGAGAAGGAAGGCCTGGCGCTCATCAACGGCACCGACGGGATGCTGGGAATGCTGACGCTGGCGATCGCCGACCTGCACCGCCTGCTGACAACGGCAGACCTGGCGGCGGCCTTGAGCGTGGAAGGCCTGTTGGGCACCGATGCCGTGTTCGCTGCCGACCTGCAGGCCCTCCGGCCCCAGCCGGGGCAGGCCGAGTCCGCCGCGAATATCCGGAATATCCTGGCGGGATCTGCCTTGATCCGGGAGCAGAAGAGCGGGGCATTCACCCGCGTCCAGGATGCCTACTCGCTTCGCTGCGCACCGCAGGTACACGGTGCCGCGCGCTCCACCCTCGCCCACGCTGAACACGTCGCCGCCTGTGAGCGTGCTTCTGCGATCGACAACCCGGTGGTAACCGTCGACGGCCGGGTTGAGTCCAATGGAAACTTCCATGGAGCCCCGGTCGGGTATGTGCTGGATTTTCTCGCGATTGCCGCCGCGGACGTGGCCTCCATGAGCGAACGGCGCACCGACCGTTTCCTGGACAGCAACCGCAGCCACGGGCTGAATGCCTTCCTCGCGGATGATCCGGGTGTCGATTCCGGCCACATGATTGCCCAGTACACCCAGGCGGGGATCGTGTCGGAGCTCAAGCGCCTCGCCGTACCGGCCTCCGTGGATTCAATTCCATCCTCGGCTATGCAGGAGGACCACGTGTCCATGGGCTGGGCGGCAGGACTAAAGCTGCGGCGTGCTTTGGACGGACTGGCGCGGGTCCTGGCCATCGAACTGCTCACCTCTGCCCGGGCATTGGACATGCGCGACGGCGGCATCGGCACCTCGAAGAGCGCTCCGGTGTCGACGGAGGTTCGCCGCACCATCCGCGAGGTGGTCCAGGCACCGGGCCCTGACCGTTACCTCGCCCCCGAGATCGAAGCGGCTTACCTGCTTGTCTCCAGCGGGAGGCTGCTGGACACGGCGAACGGTGTGCTGGCCGAGCCGCTGAACTAGGCTTCTGGACATGGATTCGCCGAATAGTCCCGCCGGTGCCGGGGACCACGTCCGCCTCACGGCCGTTGTGCGCGGCATGGTGCAGGGAGTTGGTTTTCGCTACCGGGTCATGCGCCAGGCGCTAAAGCTCGACCTGGCCGGAACAGTCATCAACCAGGCGGACGGGTCCGTGGTGATAACCGCGGAAGGGCTGCCGTCTGCGCTGGACGGACTCATGGAATGGGTACGTTCACCCGCGGCGCCCGGTGCTGTGGAGAACGTGGACGAGCACCATTCCCCTGCCACGGGCGAGTTCAGCGGGTTCGACGCCGGTTAGGACGACGCCGGTTAGGACGACGCCGGTTAGGACCCCGTGCCCTGCGAAACAGCAGGCAGAAGCAGCCGGCGCGGGCCCTCTCGAGAAAGTTTCCGGGCATGAAAAACGCCGGCAGACTTGGGGCTGGTTGGGGGGAACAACCCTAGTCTGCCGGCGCCGGATAGTTCACTACGCTATCCATTCATCACTCGCACCCTTATGAGGTATTAACTACGTTAAGACACGGGTCTGGAAAGCTCCTGTCAGCAAGCTGGCAACTCCCTGAGAGTGCGGTTCCGGCTCTCAGGCGGCCTTCTTGAGTCCGGCTTCGCCGCCGGCAGCATTCCTCGCCGCAGCCTTTGCTGCCGTCGAGGACTTGGACTTTTTCTTGGCCGGGGCTTTTTTGTTCACCGGGGATTTCACACTGGACTGCTTGGGCTGGGGCCCGGCGTTCTTGGCACGCGGAGCTGCCCCAGCCGTACCCTGCTGTCCAGGCTTCTTCGCATTCGCGGCCGCCGGCTGAGCCTTCTTTTTGGTTTCGCCCGGCCGGCCTGCTTCGGCAGCACCGGCAGGGGACGCGGCGGCGGCCGGGGCCCCGGCGTCCCGGGATACGGCGGCGGGCAGTACCGACGACGGAAGCCGCTGGGCACGGGACGGCGCCAGCGCATCAAGGAGTTCCTCGGTGGCTGAGCGTGTGGCGTCGAGGAAAACAGCGGCCGCGGAGTCCTCCGGCACGCTCTCGCTGCGCCGCACTGCTGAGCGCTTGAGCAGCCGGTAAAGAGCCGACGCCACCACCAGGATGGCGATTCCGGTGCCGTACATCAGGCTCAGGGACAGCGCCAGGGATGTCGTGCCGCCTGAGAAGGAGCCGTACCCTGCAATCGCCAGAATCAACCAGGCTGTACTCACCGCCGTCAGGACGGTACGGGCTTTGACGTAGAAGGGACGCTGCTGCACGCCGGCAAGCTGCGGCGGCAAGATATCTGGCACTGACGAGACCTCTCAAAACGCAATCGCAGGCAAAAAAGTGGAAGTTTGGCCGGAGCCGGCCTGCACTACAACTCTAGGGACAGCGGTGGCTGCGCTTGACCATTCACACGCCTTTTGGCCGATTCGTTACCGGCCGCAGATGAGATGTTGGTCACAGTCCCGGACGGGCCGGCGAGAGGTCCCCGGCAACGTCCACAACAAGGTCCCGGCCAAGGATCTGAGCGGCCGCCATTTCGGCTATTCCGGACGAAGTTTGGAAGCCGTAGCCGCCCTGACCGGCCAGCCAGAAGAACCCCGGAACGGCGTCGTCGAACCCCACCACAGGCAGGCCATCCGGGGCTTCCGTCCGCAGTCCTGTCCACGCCCGGACGATGTTCCCGAGGCCCAGGGACGTCTCGGAATTGACCAGCTCGATGAGTGCTGCGATGTCCTGCGGCACATGCCGGGCGTCCTCCGCTGGACTGGGCACACTCTCCGCCGGAGAGATCAGCACGCCTTCCAGGTCCGGCCGGTAATAGAAGGTATCGGCTGCGCTGGCGACCATGGGTCCATTCGCCGCAGGAGGGTTGGCAGCTTCCACGATGGCCGCTGTCCGCCGCAGCGGCTGCAGCCCCCGCTCCCTGACCCCAAAGAGAGCGGCGACGGCGTCGGCCCAGGCGCCGGCGGCGTTCACGACCAGCGACGCCCGGAACACTTCTCCTCCCGCGGACACGAGCCACTGGCCTGCTGCGGTACGCTCCGCGCTGTCCACCCGCCGCCCCGTCAGCACCTTCCCGCCGGCAGCTTCAATCCGGCGCCGGTGCCAGTCGAGCAGGATATCCGTGTTGCAGGAGACCGAGGTGGTGTCCAGGCCCGCGGATTCGAAGGCACCGGGCACCAGTTCCGGGGCGAGTCCCACAGCCTCGGCCACGGTGATCGGATGCATGTGACCGCTGGCCCGGTCGCGGACGTCCTCTTCGGTGCCCACGAGCATAAAGCTGCGCGGGGCGAGGATCGGCTGCGGCAGGTTTGCTTCAAGTTCCCTGATCAGCGCAAGGGTCCGGATCGTGAGGTCCTGCACTGCCGGCGGTCCGTAGCTCGGGATCAGCTGGCGGGCGGACCGGGAGGACGTGTGGTAGGCCAGCACGCTCTCCGCTTCAAGGAGTACGACGGCGGTGTCCCGGGCAAGCTTCGAAGCCAGCGACAGGCCGGCAATGCCTCCGCCAATGACCAGGACGGATGCGTCGGTCTGGGCGTCATTCACCGGGCACCACCGTGAGGATAGTAGCGTCGTCGGCCTTCTCACCGGTGGCGGCCTGCTGCTCGCGCAGGTCCAGCAGCAGCTTCTGGGCGCCGATGGGAGTGGACGCGGCACGCAGGAATCCGCACGGCCCGTCCACCAGGCCCAGGTCGACGGCGCGCCAGGCGCCGTCGGACGCCAGCACCACGCGTTCAGGGCGCGGAAGCCGGACCAGGTGGGCGTGCTGTACTGCCTCAGGCTCGCGGCGCGCGACCCACAGCCTCCCGGGGGTGTTCCGCAGTTCGCGGTCCCGGCACAGCAGTTCACGTGCCTGCTCCGGGTCGGCCGGATGTTCCCGGTGCACCCGCAGATCGGCCGGCTCGCTGGTTACATGGATCACGGATCCGTCCTCCAATTCCACAGCGGCATGGCAGTCGGCGAGCACCAGGACTTCCACGCCGTCGGCGGTCAGCTGCGCCAGGGCCAGCGCGGCGCTCGGGAAACGGGTCCGCTCCCCCGCTGCCCGTTCTTCCGCCACCGTATCCACCCGGCGCAGGGCCTGGTCCAGGACGCTCCCGGCCTCTGAGCCCGTAGCCTCTGTGCGGCCAAGGGCTCCGCTGCTTTCAGACAGCAGCAGATCCAGCGTGCGGGCGTACCAAGAGGGATTTGAGGCACCGGGAAGGTCCAGTTCGGGCAGCAGTGAGGTGGCGCCGTCAATCACCCAGGCGCTGGCGCCGGTAAACCCGCAGGTGTCCTCGGTGACGTGCCCGTCGCCCTCAGTCTGGACGCGGACGGAGTGTCTCCAGGAGTTGGGCATAGCCCATTCTGGCACGCACCCGCGGCGCCGGCCTCGCCCGATGCACCATTCGACACTGTGCCGCGGCATCCGCAGGTGGGATACTCAGATTCATCCCGAAACCCGTCTATCCGGTCGGTAGTTCTTTTGCAAAGGAGCCGGGGGACATGGCCTCATCCAGAAACCTCTGGCTGCCAGCATTCACCGTTCTGAGCTGGACCGGGCTTTTTCTCCACAATGTCGCAGACCTTCCTGGCCAAAGCATCCTGAGTGCCGAATCCGGCCTGCCCCTTCTGCTGGCCGCGGCGCTCATCGCCCTGTGGTTCACTCCCCTGCGGGCAGCAGCGGCCTGGGGGATGCTGGTGTGGGCCGTGCTCAATACCGCCGGAGCTGTGTTCACCGTTCTGCCGCTTCCCGTGCTGCCCTTCGACCCGGCACAGACTCTCAGGCACTATTCCTTCCACTTCCTGTACCTGCTGACCCAGCTTCCGCTTCTCATCGCGTCAGCACGCTGGATAAAGCGGGCTAAAGCCAGGAGAGGTCATCGGTGAGGATCTCCATGAGAGTCTCCGAGCCCACCAGGTAGAGTCCGGGGTGGCGCTGCGCGCCTGCCAGCAGGTTCGAAGCCATGCACAGCGCCCAGCCCCGTGCCCGCAGCCAGAGATAAGGATCGGCGTCGTACCGGGCACCCAGCGCACTGCGGAAGGCACGCCGTCCGGCTGGTTCGAACACCAGCCATGCTGCGGCGAGGTCAGCGGCGGGATCCCCTGCCGTAAGGTCCCCGAAATCGATGACGGCCTGGAGCGTTCCGTTCCCGGCGATGAGGTTGGCGGGGTGCAGGTCCCCATGCAGCCATACCGGGTCCGAGTTCCAGCCGGGTACCGCCAGCGCCTCCGCCCAGAGTTCACCCACCCGGGCGGCGCGCGGCACCATGCCCGCATGAAGGCGTTCTTGGACAGCCGCATCGCGGGACGCCAGCGGACCGCCTACCACAGGGTTGCGCGGGTAGTCCGGCGGCGCGGGAGTGTGGAAGGCGTTGAGGAACTCTGCCAGCGGAGCGGCCAGGCCCAGGTTCCGGCCCCTGGGCTGCAGGGAGACATCGAGCCCGTCATACCAGGCGCTGATGCTCCAGGGATATGGATAGGGTTCCTGGGGCGCCCCGCAGTACACGGGAACAGACGTGGCCGTGGGCAGCCCTGCCGTGAGCATGGGCAGCCACTGCTGTTCCTTGGCCATCAGGGCGGCAGCTTCCTCCCGCCGTGGCAGCCGGACGGCAAACTCACTGCCAAGCCGGAAGAGGTGGTTGGCCCAGCCCTCCCCCACTTCCACCAGCGGCTGGTCTGCCAGCTGCGGCTGCTGGGCCTGCAGCAGGCCGCGTACCAGCTCGGCATCCACCCTGAGCTGGGAAGTTGGCATGCCAAGCACCCTACCCCGCACGCAGGCGTTCGGGCAGGGCGCTTAATGCCGGACGGCCCCGGATCCGGCGCATCAGGTCATTTGACCGTCAGCACCGGGGCCGGGGCCGGTACGGGATTTTGCTGCGTTTAGGCGGAGACGCCCAGGCGTTCCAGGATCAGCTCGCGGACGCGGCCGGCGTCGGCCTGTCCGCGGGTTGCCTTCATAACGCCGCCGACGATCGCGCCGACAGCCTGGACCTTGCCGCCGCGGATCTTGTCCGCAACGTCAGGTGCAGCGGCCAGGGCAGCGTCGATGGCTTCGAGCAGGGCGCCGTCGTCGGAAACCACGGCCAGGCCGCGCTTTTCGATGACTTCTTCCGGGGTGCCTTCGCCGGCGAGGACGCCGTCCAGGACCTGGCGGGCCAGCTTGTCATTGATCTTGCCGGCCTGGACCAGGCGGTCCAGCTCCACGATCAGCTCCGGAGTGACCCCGGTATCCACCGGGTCCACTTCGGCTTCCTTGGCACGGCGGGCCACTTCGCCCATCCACCATTTGCGGGCCACCTGCGCGGAGGCACCGGCGGCGATGGTCTCCTCGATGGCTTCCATGACACCGGCGTTGACGACGTCGCGGAACTCGGCATCCGAGTATCCCCAGTCGGTCTTCAGCCGCTTGCGGCGCTCGGCCGGCGGCTCGGGCAGGCGTGAACGCAGCTCCTCGATCCACTCTTCCGTGGTGACCACGGGAAGCAGATCCGGCTCCGGGAAGTACCGGTAGTCGTCGGCGTCTGACTTCGGCCGGCCCGACGTCGTGGAGCGGGTGTCCTCGTGCCAGTGGCGGGTCTCCTGGACGATCTTCTCGCCGGAATCCAGGACGGCGGCGTGCCGCTGGATTTCGAAGCGGACGGCGCGTTCGACGGCGCGCAGCGAGTTCACGTTCTTGGTCTCCGACCGCGTGCCGAACTTCTCCTGGCCGTGCGGGCGCAGGGAGACGTTGGCATCGCAGCGGACGTTGCCGCGTTCCATCTTGGCATCGGAGACGCCGAGGTTCTTCACGATTTCGCGGATCGCTGCCACGTAGGCCTTGGCGAGCTCGGGAGCACGTGAACCGGCGCCTTCGATCGGCTTGGTGACGATTTCCACCAGCGGAACACCGGCACGGTTGTAATCCACCAGGGAGAAGTCGGCGCCCTGGATGCGGCCTGCGGAGCCGCCCATGTGGGTGAGCTTTCCGGCGTCCTCTTCCATGTGGGCGCGTTCGATCTCCACGCGGAACACGGTGCCGTCTTCCAGCTCGATGTCGAGCCATCCGTCGTACGCAATCGGATCTTCGTACTGGGAGGTCTGGAAGTTCTTCGGGGTGTCCGGGTAGAAGTACTGCTTCCGGGCGAAGGTGCAGGATTCGGCGATCTTGCAGTTCAGCGCCAGGCCGATCAGGATCGAGTACTCCACGGCGGTCTTGTTCACCACCGGAAGGACACCGGGCATGCCCAGGTCCACGGGTGTGACGTTGGTGTTCGGCTCATCGCCGAAGACGTTCGGGGCGTCGGAGAACATCTTGGTCTTGGTATTGAGCTCCACGTGGACCTCAAAGCCGAGCACCGGATCGTACTTCTCCATGGCCTCGTCGAAGGGAAGGGTTTCTTCCTGGGTGTGCACGGACATTACTTCACTCCTCCGAGTACGGGTGCCGAGGCCAGCAGCGGGCCGCCCCACTTCTGCTCCAGCAGGCCTTCAAGTGCCGCGCCGGCACGGTAGAGGCGCACATCTTCACGGGCCGGTGCCAGGAACTGGATGCCCACCGGCAGCCCGTCGGCCAGACCGCCGGGAATGGAAATACCGGGAACGCCGGCCATGTTGGCCGGAATCGTGGCGACGTCGTTGAGGTACATCGCCAGCGGATCGTCCAGCTTTTCGCCGAGCTTGAAGGCGGTGTTCGGCGACGTCGGGGAGATCAGCACGTCGGCCTGCGCGAACGCGGCGTTGAAATCGCGCTGGATCAGCGTGCGGACCTTCTGCGCCGAGCCGTAGTACGCGTCGTAGTAGCCGGCGGACAGGGCATAGGTGCCCAGGATGATCCGGCGCTTGACCTCGTCGCCGAAGCCCGCGGCACGGGTCGCGCCCATGACGCGCTCGATGGTGAGCGGCGGATCGGAGGGCAGGCGGCGCATGCCGTACCGGACGCCGTCGTACTTCGCCAGGTTCGACGATGCCTCCGAGGGCATGATCAGGTAGTAGGCGCCCAGGGCGTACTTGAAGTTCGGGCAGGAGACCTCAACGATTTCCGCGCCGGCGTCCTTGAGCAGTTCCAGCGACTCGTCAAAGCGGGCCTGGACACCGGGCTGGTAGCCCTCGCCCTGCAGTTCCCGAATGACGCCGATGCGCATGCCCGCAACGCTGCCGTTGCGGGCTGCTTCCACCAGGTTGCCCACCGGATCGGTCAGCGACGTGGAGTCGCGGGGGTCGTGGCCGCCGATGACTTCCTGTAGCAAAGCGGCATCGAGCACGGTCCGCGAGACCGGGCCGATCTGGTCCAGCGAGGAAGCCATGGCGATCGCGCCGTAGCGCGAGACGCCGCCGTAGGTGGGCTTCACACCCACGGAACCGGTGACTGATGCGGGCTGGCGGATGGAACCGCCGGTGTCCGTACCGAGGGCCAGCGGCGCTTCGAAGGCAGCGACGGCAGCAGCGGAACCGCCGCCTGAACCGCCGGGAATCCGGTCCAGGTCCCACGGGTTGCGGGTCGGGCCGTAAGCGGAGTGTTCCGTGGAGGAGCCCATGGCGAACTCATCCAGGTTGGTCTTGCCGAGCATCGGCATGCGTGCAGCGCGGATCCGGGAAATCACCGTGGCGTCGTACGGGCTCATCCAGCCCTCGAGCATCTTGGATCCGGCCGTGGTGGGCTGGCCCACCGTGACGATCAGGTCCTTGATGGCGATGGGCACGCCGGCCAGGGTGTGCAGTTCTTCGCCGGCGGCACGGGCCTTGTCCACACCGGCGGCGACTTCAAGCGCCTCGTCGGTGTTGACGTGCAGGAAGGCGTTGATCTCGCCGTCCACGTCGGCGATCCGGTCCAGGTGGGCCTGGGTGACCTCGACGGCGGAGACCTCGCGTGCGGCAAGCTTCTCCGCCAGGACGGCAGCGGGAGAGGTAATCAGTTCACTCATGGAAGTCTTTACTCCTCATCCAGGATGGCAGGGACCTTGAAGCGGCCTTCGGCGTTGTCCGGGGCACCGGACAGGGCCTGCTCATTGGTCAGCGTCTGCCCCACAACATCCTCGCGGAACACGTTCGTCAGCGGGATCGGGTGGGAGGTGGCCGGGATGTCCTCGCCGGCAACTTCGCTTACGGATTTGATCGAATCCACGATGACGTCAAGCTCGCCGGCCATTTTGTCCAGCTCGTCATCGGTCATCTCAATGTGGGCCAGCCGCGCCAGATGCGCTACAGCCTCACGATTGATCTCAGACATGAGTCTCCCATGCGTCTTATGCAGTATTTTCGGCCTTACGCCGGTATCCGTACCAGTCTACGGCGTTTGTGCCTTCGGTTCGGGTGGGCCGGGGGCGCGGCGGCAGTACTGCACCGGATAAGCCGGAAAGCAGCCTGCGACGCCGGTCCTCCGGGAGCTGCGGCCCGCTAGAGTTCCAGCCGGAAGACCCAGAGGATGTAGTCCTCGCCGGGAACGGTCCAGTCGCGTTCCGGCACCCGTTTGAAACCCAGGGACAGATACATGCTGTGCGCGCTGAGCATGCTGGTCATGCTGGTCAGTGAGACGGCATGGATTCCGTCAAGGCTGCGGGCGTGCTCGACAATCGCGCTGACCAGGGCGCGGCCCACTCCCCCGCGCTGCACGGCAGGATCGACGGCCAGCATACGGAACTCCAGCTCACCTTCGACAGCGACGTCGGTGTACGGCTGGCCGGCGAAGGTGACCGCTGCGGAACCCGCGACGACCCCGTCTTTCTCGGCAACCCAGAGTTCGGCGTGCTCGTCGCGGTGTTCTACGTTTTCAAGTTCCTGGACGTAAGGATTGTCAGCCTCAATGAACCCGGCCTTGAGGTACGCGTCCCGGGTGATCCGGCGGATGTCTTCATAATCAGCCGGTGTTGCCCGCCGGACGGTGATGCTCATTGGTGTTACGAATCCTTACGTGGGGGTTGATTTCCACGGTAGATTCTATCGGCCGCAGCGGCTCATTCCTGCCGCTGGTGACGCCCGGCACAGGCGGGTGGGGTGTGCGGGTCAGCGGCGCCGGCCAGCGGCGGCACACGCCACGCAGAACCGGGCTTCGGGCCGGATTTCCAGCCGGGCTTCGGGGATCGGCTCCCCGCAGCGCTCGCAGATTCCGTAGGCGCCGTCGTCGAGCCTTACCCTCGCTTCGAGCAATTCGATCAGGGACGCTTCGAGCGCGGCCAGCATGGACACTTCGTTGGCCCGCTCCACCGAAACCGTGGTGCCTTCCGGGTCGTGTTCGTCATCCGCCGGGGTGTCCTTGGCTGCTGCAGTGACTTCACGGATATCAGCCAGGACTGTGTCGATCTTCCCCCGGGCATCGTTGATGTGCTCATCAATGATGCCGGCAAAGCGGGCACTGTCCAGGTTGCCGGGCGTTCGGGGCTTGGGTTCCTGGACACGCGTGGTGACTGCTGGTGCCAACTTGCGCGATGCCGCTGTGACTTTACGTGGCATGGTGCATCCTCCCGGGTCCATGGATCTCGCTGAGTCCCCTCAATTATCCGCGTGAGGGTACGGAATACCCGCCCCTGAGCCTGTGCTTTCCTCAGGGCGTAATACTTCAGCCCCGAACGTGTGGCAGTTGGTCCCGTGTGTGCTTCCTGGGGTGGAAGCTCAAGATTGCCTCAAGACAGGCGCAGGCAATCCACAATTCTGGTGTTCTGCGAAAAACAGGTACTCCGGAACTCTCCGTTTCCGGTTGCGGACGGGCTAGTCTCACCTCACCGTTCCTGATTGGTCTCGGAACGCAGGTCTGACACTGGGGGTAGACATGAAGCAGGAAATCCGGCTTGCACCGGGCATGATCGTCAGCTGCCAAAAGGGCATCAGCTCCGTGAAGCTCCGCGTCATGGGGGCGAGCCGCTGCGACGGCTGCAGCAAGATGGGCGTCATTGTCCAGGTCATGGAGGACGCCGTGGTGGATAACTTCCACTATTGGAAGGGCCACGTGATCGTGATGGACCGCGACAAGATTTCGGTGGACTCCAAAACCGCCGTACCGTCCTGGACCGGCGCGTACTAATCCAGTCCGGTGTGAGCCACCAGGCTCGATGCCCGGTGGCTCACACCGGGACCTGCATCGGATAGTGCTTCCATCCCGGTAACCGAGTCGCACCACGCCTCCAGGAGTGTGCGGTCATGGCTCAGGGCCAGGACTCCCATGCCGCGGGCAGCGACCTCACTGCTGATGACCCGTACAAGCGACGCGGTGGTAGCGGCGTCCAGCATGGCGGTAGCTTCGTCGCAGATCAGATACAGGGGCTCTGCAGCCAGCGCCCGCGCCAGGCATGCCCGCTGCAGCTGGCCGTCAGAGACCTCGCGGGGGAACCTGTCCAACAGGTCGGGGGTCAGCTGGACCTCCGCGGCGAGTTCCATGACGCGGAGCTCCGTGTCTCTCCTGTTTGCTCGACGCACCCCTTCGGCTATCACCTGGCGCAGCGACAGACGCGGGCTGCAGGAGGCTCGGGGCGACTGGAAGAGCATCGCGACGTCGCCTGCGCGGCCCTTGCCCGGAAGGGGCACGGGCTGGCCGTTGCATGTCACCGTTCCGGCAGCAGCCGGAATCAGACCGGCCAGCAGCCGGGCAAGCGTTGTCTTGCCCGTCCCGGAAGGACCCGTAAGGCCCAGCTGATACCCCGCGGGCACACTGATGGTGACGTTGCTCAGGACCGGAGCAGCACCATAGGAGAACCCTGCGTTCAGGGCGCGGAGTTCAGCAGGCATAGTTTCCCTCCGGCTGCTCGGCGGCCATCAGCCGGTCGGCATAGCTGTACTCCTCGGAGAGGTCCGTCAGTTCAGGGGAGGTGCCGGGCATGGCCTGAAGACCATTGGCAGGCAGGGCTGCGAGCAGGTCCCGTGTGTACGGATGAGCCGGCAGCCCCAGGACCTCGGCCGCTGGGCCGGCCTCCACAATCCGCCCGGCATACATGACCGAAACCTCGTCTGCGGTGCCGGAATCCATGAGGCGCTGCAGATCGTGCGTGATGAGGATGACGGCGGTCCCCGAGTCGGCAACGCTTCGCAGCATCCCCAGGGTCAGCCGTGCCAGGTCAGGGTCCAGCCCGGAGACCGGTTCATCAGCCAGCAGGACGTCCGGCCCGCCGGCCAGGGCGAACGCAATCGCCGCCCGCTGCAGCATTCCGCCGCTGAGCTCATGCGGAAATGCGTCCAGTGCCCCAGGCTCCAGGCTCACCTGTGCCAGCAGTTCCTGCGGGCTGGCCGCGCCGCCAAGCTCGCGGACCGTTTCCTGCAGCTGGGACCCCACTGTCCGCACCGCCGTCAGGTAGGTTGCCGGCGACTGGGGTACATAGCCGATCACCCGCCCGCGCAGCGCGGCGGCCCGGGCTGCTCCGTCCAGGCCCGCAGTCAGGGGCGTCCGGGCACCGGAGGCGTCCACATAGTCCAGCCGGCCGCCGGCCACCGTGCCCGCAGGGAGCATACCGAGGATGGCGGAGGCAAAAGTGGTCTTCCCGCAGCCGGATTCACCGACGATGGCATGCACCCGGCCCCGGTGCGCGCTGAAGGTCATGTCCGTGGCCGCGTGGACCCAGGCTGTGCCCCGCCGTCTGCGGCTGGGAATGCGTACGGTGTGCCCTTCGGCCCGGATGGCGATGCTGTTCATTGTCTTCCTTCCGTCCGGGAGAGGATTCCGTTCCCGCAGGCGGCCACGGCCAGGGTGGTAACCAGCAGGAGCAGTGCCGGGAAAACCAGCGCCCACCATCCGCCGAGCATCACCTCCGACTGCGCTTCCTTCAGGAGCGTTCCCAAGGATGCCTGGTCCGGAGACAGGCCCAGCCCCAGGAAAGAGAGTGTGGACTCGTGCCAGATGGCGTGCGGCAGGAGCATCACTGTGGCCACCACCCCCTGTGCCAGCGTTCCCGGAAGGAAATGCCGCCGCAGCACCTCTCCCCGGGTCGAGCCAAGGAGGTAGGCAGCCTCCACGTATTCGCGGCTGCGCAGGGACAGGACCTCGGCGCGGACAATCCTCGCGACCTGTGTCCAGTGCGTGAGCGCAATGGAGGCGATGATGGCTGTCACCGATCCCCGGAACATCGCAACGATCACCACCCCCAGCAGCAGGTGGGGCACAGCGTTGATGCCGTCGATGACCCGCATGACGATTCGGTCCGTCCGGCCGCCGATCGTCGCCGAGGCAGCCCCGATCAGCATCCCGAGCCCCATCGAGGCAAGCGCGCAGACAACTGCGATAAGCAGTGAGACACGCAGCCCGGAGGCAAGCCGGATAAACAGGTCACGGCCCGCGTGGTCGGTTCCGAAGAGGTGGGCGGCCGACGGCGGAAGCCGGGCGGAGCTGAAATCGGTCAGTTTTTGGTCCGTGCCGGCAAGCAGCGGAACGAAGACGGCGTAGGCCGCGATCAGCACCAGGCCGGCAACCCCGAGGATCGTGCCGGCTGCGCGGAAGCCCCGTTTCCGGACGGCGGGACCGGTGAGGCGGAGACCTGCTGCTCCGGCGGCTTCCACGGCGCTAGACATCGGCGGACACCCTCGGATCAATGCAGACATACAGCAGGTCTGCGATCAGTGAACCGGCGAGCACGGTCACCGTCGTCAGCACCGTCAAGGCCGCCAGCAGCGCAAAGTCCAGGGCCTGCGCCGAGGAAACCACCGCTGCAGCCAGTCCCGGCCAGGAAAAGACCGTCTCCACCAGCACGGCTCCCACTATGACCTCCGGAAGGCGGGAACCAAGGACGGCTATGAAGGGAACCAGGGCAGAGGGCATCACATGCTTGCGGATGACGGTCTTTTCGCTCAGTCCGCGCAGCCTGGCGCCCCGCACGGCGTCGGAAGCGAGCGCCTCGTTGGTGGAGGCCCGCAGGGAAAGCACCAGCCACGGAAGCTGTGAAAGTGCCGTAGCCGCAACGGGGAGGATCATGTGGCGCAGCACCTGCCCCGCAGTCGGCTCCGTGCCTGGATCGCTCAGTCCTCCCCCGGGCAGGAGCCCCAGGCCCAGGGCGAACACCGCGAGCAGTCCCAGTGAGATCACAAACGGCGGCAGTCCTTGCAGCAGTGTTGCCGCGGCGGCAGCAGTCCGGTCCAGGACGCCCCCGGGGCGGCGGGCGCAGTGGGAAGCGATCAACAGCGAACCCAGGGCTGCCAGGACCAGTCCCGTTCCCGCCACCAGCAGCGTCCACGGCAGCCGTTCGGCGATCACGGACGCGACCGGCTGCCGGAACACCCGGGAATAGCCCAGGTCCCCGGACAGTGCTGAGGTCAACCAGTGCCACCACGCCTGGATCCAGGAGGCGCCCAGCCCAAGGGATTCCGAGAGCATCTCGCGCTGCTCCGCGGAGGTTTGCGCGAAGCGGTCCCCCAGGTACGCGGCGAGCGGATCGAAGGGTGAGACGCTGGCGAGCAGGAACACGAGAAGGGAAACGCCCGCCGCCACCGGTACGCCCAGGCCCAGACGCCTCAGGACGATCAGGCGCAGATCATGCAGCCGTCTGCGCCGCCGTACCGGCCGGGACACTGCCTCGAAGCCGGGCACCGGGGTCAGTCCCGGGTCCAGTCGCGGAGGCTCCACCAGAAGCCCCAGCCGACGTCGTGGGCGTGCGGTTCCAGTACGGTCTGGACGTTGTTCCAGCCCTGGTCCTCCTGGACATAGTTGTGATCGACAAAAGCGAGCATGACGTAGCCGGGGTCCTGGATGTACAGGTCCTGGACGGCCAGATAGTGCTCCGTGCGTTCCTCGGCATCCAGGCTGCTGCGGGCGGCCTGGAGGTGGGAGTCCATTTCCGTGCTTCCGGTTCCGCCTGGGTTCGCAAAGGGTGACCCTCCCGGGAGGGGGGTGTGGAGGGTTTCGAAGAGCTGTGTGTCCAGGTCGTAGGGTTTGTCACCACCGCCCAGCAGGATGCCCACTTCTCTGCGGCGTTCCTCGATGACGTTCCAGTCCGTGCCCAGGAGGGTGACATCCACGCCGAGTTCGGACATGTCAGAGGCAAATGCGAGCGCCAGGTCCCGGCGGAGCGTATCCGTGGCGTTGTAGGCAACCTCAAACCCGGCGCGCTGTCCGTCCCTGGTCCGGATGCCGTCTTCGCCGCGCAGCCAGCCGGCGTCGTCCAGCAGCTCCCCGGCACCCTGGGGATCGTAAGGGAAAACGGCTCCGGGGTTGAAGGCTTCGCCGTAAATGTCAGCGACCGGAGTATGCGCGGGTTTGCCGCGCCCGCCCAGGACGTGGTTAACCATGCCCTGGCGGTCAGCAGCCATGTTCATGGCCATAACTGCGGCCGGGTCAGTGGCAAAGGCACTGTCTGCAGGCAGCGAAAGCCCGCGCCAGTCGGCCGTCTTGACGGCCTCGTAGAAGTATCCGGACTTGCCCTCATACCGGGCGGCCAGGAGCGGCGGCAGGACTGTTCCGTCGATTTCCCCGGCCTGGAGCCGCTGGGCCCGCGAGTTGTCATCCGGCACGTGGATGATGGTGACGGTTTCCACTTCGGGAGCGCCGTTCCAGTGGTCCGCGTTGGCCGTAAGAACAGCTTCGCCCGGGCGCAGCGAGGCCACTTTGTAAGGGCCGGTTCCCACGGGGTCTGTGTTCAGGGAGGATTCTGCCGCCAGGCCCTTAGTCAGCCGTTCGGACGGAGCGATGCCCAGCAGCAGCCGGCTGGGAAACCCGGCGTAGGGGTATTTCAGCGTGAAGGTGACCGTACCGTCCGGACCGGCTTCGACGTCCTGCAGCATGTCATAGGACGTTGCCAGTTCGGAGGCTGAGGCGGGATCGATCACGGCGCGGTACGTGGCTGCGACATCACCGGCGTCCAGCTCCGTACCGTCGGTGAACTTCACGCCGGAGCGGACCTGGACAGACCATTCGGTACCCTCGGGATTGCTCTCCGGCATTTCCGTTGCCAGCCAGGGAACCAGCTCCGGCAGGGATGATGACCCGTCCTGGGGGGACAGCCGCAGCAGCCCGTCGTAGATCTGTGACTGGCCGCTGTCTCCGTGACCGCCTATGGGGTTGAACTGTCCGGGTTCGTTTGCGTCCGCCAGGATGATTCCGCTGGTCTCCCCCGGAGAGCCGCTGCAGCCCGCCACCGCCGCGAGGATTGTCACGGCCCCAACCGCCAAAACCCTGTTCCGGTGGTTTCCTGCTGGCATAGGGGAACTCCTCAACGTATGCATACGTGTGCACCTATTGGTGGATCAATTCTCGACCCCTGCCCTTAGCCCAGCTAGGGTTCAGGCATCGAAGGGATGTTTCGAACCGAAATCCGTCCGCGGCCGCGACCAGAAGGGATGCGCTCATGGGATCCTCGACCGGCAGCGCATCCCCAGACCCTGCGGCGCACGCACTCGGCGCCGTGGACGTTGCAGCGTGGTGTACCCGGTTTGAGCTGATTTCCAATCCTACCCGGCTGCAGCTTCTGCTTTGCCTTCATTTCAGCCCCGGCATTACTGTGACGCGGCTGGCAGCTGCGTCGGGAGTCAGCCAGACCGTGGTCAGCCAATCACTGCGCAGGCTGCGGGACCGCGAATGGGTGGAGGCCGCAAAGGTTGGCCGGGAGCACCGCTACCGGATCGTGGACGAGTCCCTGCACCGGCTCCTCCACGTCATTGGAGCTCCGCACTCCGAGAAGAGTGCACAGCATTCCAACGGGTCCGGGCCCGCCTGAACCTTCCTAGGAAGGCGGCACCAGCCAGGCCGTGGTCACCGCGGCCAGCCGCTCGGCGTCGCCCATCCGTCGTTGCGGCGAGCCGGGACGGCCGACCGTCAGGCCCGCTTCCTCCGCGATGAGCGCACCGGCAGCGAAGTCGTGCTCGTTCAGGCCGCGTTCCGCATAGGCATCCAGCGTGCCGTCAGCCACCATGCACAGGTCCAGTGCGGCCGAGCCCAGCCTCCGCAGGTCGGCATAGCCCTCCATCAGCTCCGCGAGCCCGGCGTACTGTTCGGTGCGGACCTCCGGTTCATAGGAGAATCCCGTGCCGAGCAGCTTGCCCGTGCGCTCGGGATCCGGCCCGTGGAGCCGGCGCAGGCTGCCGTGCTCCGCCAGCCAGGCGCCGTGGCCCCGCGCGGCCCAGTAGACCCGTACCAGCGCCGGGGCGTGGACCGCTCCGGCCAGCCAGTCGCCGTCGGCGTTTACCGCGGCCACCGAGGTGGCGTAGAAGGGGATGTTGCGGATGAAGTTGGTGGTCCCGTCCAGCGGGTCCACCGACCAGCGGATACCGGAGGGTTCCTCGGGAACGCTGGCTTCCAGTTCCTCCCCGGTCACTGTGTCAAAGGGACGCAGCCGGTTGATGACCTCGCGGACGGCGTACTCGGCTTCGGTGTCATAGGCGGTGACCCAGTCGCCGGAGGCTCCCTTGTTCTCGACGTGCAGCCCCGCCTCCGACCGTTTGGCCAGCACAGCGGCTCCGGCGGCAGCAGCCTGCCGGGCGACGTCGAGCAGTTCCAGCGGATCGGGGGCGGGGGCTTCGGTCATGGCGTGGCTTCCTCAGCTTCTGCAGTCTTCAGCGGTCCGTTTTCCAGCAGCTGGCGGAACCCGTCCTCGTCGAGCACGGGAACTCCCAGCGACTCTGCCTTGTCCAGCTTGGTGCCGGCGTTCTCGCCGGCTACCAGGTAGTCGGTCTTTTTCGACACGGAGCCCGAGGCCTTGCCGCCGCGGGTGATGATCGCTTCCTTGGCCTCGTCGCGGCTGAAGTTCGGGAGCGTTCCGGTGACGACGATGGTGAGGCCTTCCAGCGTGCGCGGCTGGGATTCGTCCCGTTCGTCGGCCATGCGGACGCCGGCGCGGGCCCAGGAGTCGACGATTTCCACGTGCCAGTCTTCGGCGAACCATTCCTCCAGCGCTGCCGCGATCGTCGGGCCCACGCCGTCCACGTGCGCGAGCTGCTCTTCGGTGGCAGCGCGGATGTTCTCCATGGAGCCGAAGGCCGTGGCGAGGGCGCGTGCCGCCGTCGGGCCTACGTGCCGGATGGACAGTGCCACCAGGACGCGCCAAAGCGGCTGGGACTTGGCCTTTTCCAGTTCTTCGAAGAGCTTGCGGGTGTTGGCGGAGGGCTCGGAGGGCTTCTTGGCGGTGCCCTTGGTGTAGAAGTACGGCACCAGTTCGGTGCCTGTCACTACGCCCTTGGAGCGCTTGGGGCGTTCAATCCGGACATCGGCCAGGTCTTCGACCGTGAGATCGAACAGCCCGGCCTCGCTGGTCAGCGGCGGGTTCTCCGGTTCGGCGGGTGAGGTCAGCGCGATGGCCGCTTCCCAGCCCAGGGCCTCAATGTCGAACGCGCCGCGGCCGGCCAGATGGAAGACGCGCTCGCGCAGCTGGGACGGGCAGGAGCGGGCGTTGGGGCAGCGGATGTCGACGTCGCCCTCCTTGGCCGGCTTCAGCTCCGTGCCGCAGGAGGGACAGTGGGTGGGCATGACGAAGTCGCGCTCGGAACCGTCGCGGAGGGCGGCGACGGGTCCCACGATTTCGGGAATGACGTCGCCGGCCTTGCGCAGCACCACGGTGTCGCCGATCTTGACGCCCTTGGCCTTCACCACGTCCTGGTTGTGCAGCGTGGCCATCTCCACGGTGGACCCGGCGACCTTGACCGGCTCCATAATGCCGTAGGGGGTGACGCGGCCGGTGCGGCCCACGTTGACCCGGATGTCCAGCAGTTTGGTGTTCACTTCCTCCGGCGGATACTTATATGCCACGGACCAGCGCGGCACCCGGGAGGTGTGGCCGAGGGCGCGCTGCAGGGCGAAGTCATCCACCTTGACCACGATGCCGTCAATCTCATGGGCCAGGTCGTGCCGGTGTTCCCCGTTGGTCGCAATGAACTCCAGGACCTCTGCATAGGTGTCCAGCACCTTGTAGTACGGGGAGGTGGGCAGGCCCCAGGCCTTGAGCAGCTCGTAAGTTTCGGACTGGCTGCCTGCTCCCAGGCCTTCCCGGGCGCCGATGCCGTGCACGTACATGCTCAGCGGGCGCTCCGCGGTGACCTTCGGGTCCTTTTGCCGCAGCGACCCGGCGGCTGCGTTGCGCGGATTCGCGAAGGGCGCCTTCCCGGCGTCGACCATTTTCTCGTTGAGGCGGGCGAACTCCTTGGACGGGATAAAGACTTCGCCGCGGATTTCCACCTCGGAGGGAAGGTTCTCGCCCTTGAGCCGGCGCGGAATGGAGGCAATCGTGAGCACGTTGTGGGTGATGTCCTCACCGGTGGTGCCGTCGCCGCGGGTTGCCGCGCGGACCAGTTCCCCGTTGCGGTACAGCAGGTTCACTGCCAGGCCGTCGATCTTCAGTTCGGTCAGCCACCGGACCTTCGAACCAGGTGCGATGGACGCGATGGACGCTTCGGCCCGCTTCACCCAGGCATCGAGTTCATCCAGCGAGAACACGTCTTCCAGGCTGTACATGCGGGACAGGTGTTCCACCGGGGCGAACGCCGCGGACACCTCTCCCCCGACTTCCTGGGTAGGGGAATCGTTGGTCACCAGTTCGGGATGGAGAGCCTCGAGCTTCTCGAGCCGGCGGTACAGCTCATCGAACTCGGCGTCGGAAACCAGCGGGGCGTCCTCGTTGTAGTACGCGAAACGGTACTTTCGCACCTGGTCGGAAAGAGTCTCATACTCTTCCCGCAGGCTGTCGCTGGGCGGCGTGTCCGTGCTGACGGCGTCGACGGCTTCTTCAGGGGAGGTCTTAGCTGTGCTCACCTACCCAATCTTGCCGTATGTACGACGGCGGCGGGAGCTGTGCGGGGACGTTGGGGAGGGTGCGTCCCGGGTCCGGAAGAAAAAAACTTCCTTTGGGCTGTCGATATTCAGGCTCACCGTTCGACGGCATAGTAGGAGGCGCACCAAGCGCTCCCCCAACGAGCAGGAGAATGCCATGAAATACATGATGATTATGCGTTCCACTGATGCCGGCGTCGAAGCGTATAAAGATGTGCCGTTTGAAGAGGTGATCAACCGGATGGGCGCCTACAACGAATCGATGATCAATGCCGGGGTCCTGCTGGCGGGAGAAGGGCTGGCTGAGGTCACGGAGGACAATAACTTCGTGGTCGACTTCTCCCAGGAGCCGCCGCTGGTCACCGACGGCCCGTACGGCGAGACCCACGAACTCTTCAACGGGTTCTGGATCATCCAGGCTTCCTCGAAGGAGGAAGCAGCGGAGTGGGCCGGCAGGTGCCCGCTTGGCCCCGGATCGAAGCTTGAAGTCCGGCGGGTGACCGATGCCTCCGACTTCGAGGATTTCTCCAACAACGAGTACATCCAGAAGGAAGAAGGCTGGCGCGAGCAGGAAGAGAAGCTGCGCGCGGAGAATCCCTAAGGTCATGGCCTCCATGGACTGGGCTGGTGAGGACACCGCCGCGGCGGTCCGCCGCCGGATAGACGCCATGTGGCGGATTGACGGTGCCGGGATTGTCGCGGCGCTGGCCCGTGCCACCGGGGATGTCGGGCTGGCGGAGGATGTGGCCCAGGAAGCGGTGGCTGAGGCCCTGGCCCAGTGGCCGGCCGAGGGAGTGCCGCGGAATCCGGCGGCCTGGCTCACCGCCGTCGCCAAGCGCAAGGCCATTGATGCATGGCGGCGGGCGGAACGCCTTCAGGACCGTTACGCGGATCTGGGCAGGAGCCTGGAGGACGTTGCCGAGCCGGAGTGGGATCCCCTGCCGGACGACGTCCTGAAACTGGTTTTTGTGGCCTGTCATCCAGTGCTGTCCCGTGAAGCGCAGGTGGCGTTGACCCTGCGGATTGTGGGCGGACTCTCCACCGGGGAGATCGCGCGGCTGTTCCTGCTTCCGGTGGCCGCGGTGCAGCAGCGGATCGTCCGGGCAAAGAAGACGCTGGCCGCGGCCAAGGTGCCGTTCGATGTTCCGGAACCCAATGAATGGCACGACCGGCTCGGCGGGGTTCTCGCCGTGATCTACCTCCTGTTCACGGAGGGGTACGCTGCGTCCGCCGGGACGTCGTGGATGCGCCAGGACCTGGCATCAGAGTCCCTGCGGCTGGGCCGGCTGCTGTCCAGGCTTGTTCCGCGGGAGCCGGAGGCGCTCGCATTGGTGGCCCTGATGGAATTCCAGGCATCCCGGTTCCGTACCCGGACCTGTGCGGACGGGTCCCCCATTCTGCTTGCCGACCAGGACCGCACGCTGTGGGACCGCACCCAGATTGAGCGCGGGCGGGCTGCCCTGGCCCAAGCTGACGCGCTGGGGCGGGGTCGGGGAAACTATGCCCTGCAGGCCGCGATCGCCCAGTGCCACACGGTTGCTCCGAGTGTCGAGGGAACTGACTGGCACCGGATCGTACTGCTGTATGAGGCTTTGGGCCGGCTGGCGCCTTCTCCGGTGGTGGAGCTAAACCGTGCCGTAGCGGTATCCATGGCCACCGGTCCGGCGACGGCGCTGGAGATGGTGGACCGGCTTGCTGCCACGGGCGCGCTCCGTGGCTCGCATCTCCTGCCCAGCGTGCGGGCTGAACTGCTGTCCCGGCTCGGCCGGATGAAAGAGGCACGGACCGAATTCAGTGTTGCCGCCTCTCTGGCGCACAATGACCGGGAGCGGGAGGTCCTGGAGCGCCGCGCTGCAGGGCAGTGAATGCACTGCGGATTAGTTGGCGTCCTTCCGCCAACGCACCTTGGATTTGATGTTGTGGATCATGCTGGCAGGCAGCCAACCAAAAACCGCGCTTCTTTGAACCGGTTCGTTATGGAACGTGTGAAAACCGTGGTCTTCAACAAGGTCCATTCTCTCCTCCGCTGAGAAGTCATTACCGACGACTACCGCCAAATTTCCTTCCGCGTCCTCGGCGTGAATCTCCATAACCCGCCAGGGCCTTAGCTCTCCCGTAGCCGTGACGGCATGGATATCTGTTACGTCCTCCGGTGGTACACCCAGCGTGTACGCAACGGCCGGTCCTGGGAATCTTTCCCCGTAGTCATGCCGTTTCCATTCCGGACCGGGCGATTCACCACCCTCCTGGACCAAATAGATGAGCCCGCGTATGGGGTCCGTGGAGCGAAGCTCATACTCATGCCCATTCCAGGTGCCGTATTTTCCAGAGAGCTTAGTCCCGTCAGCCATCCACATGGTTAGAGGCTAATCCACTTTCAGTAGGTCGTGCTCGGTCAGAACGACGTCGGAGAGGTCTTCCCAACGAAACTTTCCGTGATACTCACCCGGCCCGGCAATAGTGATCTCCGGGATTTCTCCGCGGCGAATCTGGTCCTCTTTCGGACCGCCATCAACAAAGGCATACACCCTTCCCTCGCGGTATTTGAGAATGCCTACCCCGAGCCCTTGCCAAGTAGCCAGCACTGAGACGTCCACTAACCGGTCCAAGTCTCTCTCCGAGATTATCCGGGTCCAAGACAGGGGCCTGCCTCTATCATCCGCATCATCAGAAGGCTGCCACTGTTCCCCCGGGGATTCTTCGGCAGGCGTATAAAGAAACAAGCGTCCATGACCCAACGAGTTGGCCCGTAACCACTCTCCCTGCAGCACACCGTACATTCCGGGGACCCGCATCCCGTTGGGCAGGTACTCCTGTCCCCGCGGGTAATCAGGCTCGGCCATGTCCTCCTCGTCTCCGCTATTGGGAAGAGGGGGTACCAGCCGCAATCCAGTCATCGGGCTATCCCCGGAACGCCAGGGACGGCAACCGGTTCTGGATCACCTGAACATCCTGCACCTGCGACGCCGGCACCACCGTCCAATACACCCCGGCATCAGCCTTGTTCAGCCCCAATGCCTCAGCCCGGTCCGCGTTATGCCCCGTATAGAACAACCGGTAGACCTGCCCGTCCTCACCCTGGGCAACGTCGGTGATCCGGAACGGCTCCCCCTGCCACGAACATGTCGCCAGCAGCTCATAGAAGTCCTGGATCTCCTCCAGTCCCACCGTCCGGCGCCAAACCCCCTTCGGGGTCCGCTCAAAACCCTCCACCCCGGGATCCGACGCAGCCGCCACTTCAACCGAGCGGCCCTCGTCCACCAAATCAGCACGGAACACCTGCCCCTGCCAGACCGCCGACCAGCCCATAATGTGCGAGGGGGTATGTGCACCAGGCCGGGAAATCCCCGAGGTCTCGGCCACGCCCCAGCCGGTCGCTACCTCAAAATAGACCGCCAGCAGTTCCTCAGGCTGCCCGGCCCGGATACGCCACAGCTCAGCTCCCGGCGGAATGGCACATTCATCCAGGAAATACACCGGCACCACACCACCGGACCACGCCGCGAAACCTGTCCCCGTAAACGGCGGACGGTCCACGAACTCCGGGCCCGCAGCATCGTGCACATAGATGGACAGGGGCACCTGGAACCGCAGCACATCAACGTACCCGGCAGCCCGGTCCCACGGCGTACTCGGGAAATCCAGGCCATGAACCGCAAACAAGTCGTCAGGCGTCTGCGCATGCACCGCATCCCCGGCGTTGACCACAAACCCGGAAACCGTATCCCGGTTCCCACCCACCAGGTACTCAACCTGCGCCGGACTCAAAGCCTTCTGCAAAAAATTCATTACTACCCTTCGGTAGATCAATCAGTCACTGCCAAATGGAATAGTTTCTACGTTGATATCCCGAATACGGTCAGCAGGAAGCCAGCCGGCAACGAATACGTGTTCCAACGGTTCGTTCTCGCTAAACGGCTTGAAGTTGTGGTTGTTGATAAGTTGGCGCTTGTACTGCGCAGCCATCGGGTCGATGCTTTCCACGGCCAGCTTCCCTTCATGGTCTTCCGCGATGACCATGAAGTTACGTCCCGGGCCCATGTTGCCGGTGACCTCAATGCTGTGGCGGTTGGTAACTTCGTCTGCCGGGACATCCAGGCTGTGGGCAAGGGGCGTTTTTGCAAATCGGTTCGGAAAGGTTGCGGTGTGCCATTCCGGGCCTGGCGAATCGCCGCCGTTCTGCACCAGGGTCAAATACCCTTCATATGGCTTCAGGGACCAAAGCTCAAATTCTCGCCCCTTCCATGTCCCGTAATTTCCGGTGAGCTTTGTCCCGTCTTTTCTCCACATAATTACAGGCTCATCCATCCAGTTTTTTGATTAAAGACTCCCACTAATACTTCGTTTCCGTCCCTGTCGATCCGCCACATTTCCGCACCTGATTCCATTATCACACCCCTGTCGACCTTGAGTTCCGGCACAGTGCATTCTCCAGCGGGCCGGCACCGGGGCGGACCGGTCCACGAGACTCCGCACGTGTGCGGGGCTCAACGGCTTCTGGAAAATCATGCCCTCTTCTTTCAACGAGACGGAATCTTCATGCAGGGCTTAGCTACTTCAACAACTCCCGCTCTGACGTAACGAGGTCGGTGATGTCCTCCCAGCGCAGCTTTCCATGATATTCACTACGTCCGGCAATCGTGATCTTCGGGATTTCTCCGCGGCGAATCTGTTCCTCCTTCGGACCGCCATCGACAAAGGCAAATACCGTTCCATCGATGTATTTTTGGATGCCTATGCTGAGGCTGCGCCATTTAGCGGACACGAGAACGCGCACCAACCGGTCTAAGTCGCTTTCAGTGACTTCCCGGGACCAGGACAGGGGCCTGCCCCTGTCATCTGAATTAGCTGAGGGAAGCCATCGATCCCCCGGGGAATCTTCGGCAGGCGTGTAAAGAAGAACTCGTCCATGACCCAGTGGGTTGGCCCGAAACCACTCACCGTGTAAGACACCATACATACCCGGGACCCGCATCCCGTTGGGCATGAAAAGTTCGAATCTCCTGGGGGCGGGAAGGGCCCTGGCATCCGCGTCTTCTATATCGGGGATAGGGGGTACCAACCGTAATCTAGTCAACGGAATTCATAACCTTTCGCGATCGCCGACGCATCGGCGCCAGTGGGATGCAGGATAGGTTGGGCCCTTTCGCCTAGTGAGGAACCGCAGTTATCCTCGGAACGCCAGGGACGGCAACCGGTTCTGGATCACCTGAACATCCTGCGCCTGCGACGCCTGCACCACCGTCCAATACACCCCGGCATCAGCCTTGTTCAGCCCCAACGCCTCAGCCCGGTCCGCGTTATGCCCCGTATAGAACAACCGGTAGACCTGCCCGTCCTCACCCTGGGCAACGTCGGTGATCCGGAACGGTTCCCCCTGCCACGAACACGTCGCCAGCAGCTCATAGAAGTCCTGGATCTCCCCCAGTCCCACCGTCCGGCGCCATACCCCCTTCGGGGTCCGCTCAAAACCCTCCACCCCGGGATCCGACGGGGCCGCCACTTCAACAGACCGGCCTTCGTCCACCAGATCAGCACGGAACACCTGCCCCTGCCAGACCGCCGACCAGCCCATAATGTGCGACGGAGTATGTGCACCAGGCCGGGAAATCCCCGAGGCATCGGACACACCCCAACCGGTAGCTACCTCAAAATAGACCGCCATCAGTTCCTCAGGCTGTCCGGCCCGGATTCGCCACAGCTCAGCTCCCGGCGGAATGGCGCACTCATCCAGGAAATACACCGGCACCACACCACCGGACCACGCCGCGAAACCCGTCCCCGTAAACGGCGGACGGTCCACGAACTCCGGGCCCGCAGCATCGTGCACATAAACGGACAGCGGCACCTGGAACCGCAGCACATCAACGTACCCGGCAGCCCGGTCCCACGGCGTACTCGGGAAATCCAGGCCATGAACCGCAAACATGTCCTCCGGGGTCCGCGCATGCACCGCATCCCCGGCATTGACCACAAACCCCGAAACCGTGTCCCGGTTACCACCCACCAGGAACTCAACCTGCGCCGGACTCAAAGCCTTCTGAAAATAATTCATTACTACCCTTCGGTAGATCAATCAGCCAATGTCGAACGGAACGGTTTCTACGTTGATATCCCGAATACGCCCAGCAGGAAGCCAGCCGGAAACCGGCACGTGCTCCAGCGGCTCATTCCTACTGAACGGTTCGAAGCCGTGATTATTGATGAGCTGCCGCTTATAGAGAGCTGCCATGGGATCAATGCTCTGGACTGCCAGGTTTCCGTCCCGGTCCTCGGCAAGGATTCTCAGCTCACGTCCCGGCCCCATCGATCCGGTAGCCGTTACTTCGTGAAGGTTGCTGACCTCCGCAGCCGGGACACGCCGAACATAGGCCGTATCCGGGTACGCGAACTGGTTCGGCTGTCGAATAGTCCGCCAGTCCGGTCCCGGCGCGGGTCCGCCTTCCACCACCAGCGTGAAGGTGCCGTTTCTGGGACGCAGGCTCCGGACTTCATACTCCTGTCCCTGCCATGTGCAGTATCTGCCGGTGAGCTTGGTTCCATCTTGACGCCACATACTCAGAGACTAATCCACATTCTGGAGTCCAAATCGTAAACTCCCACCAGGACCTCGTTCCTGTCCCTGTCTATCCGCCACATCTCGGCGCCGTCCTCCATATCCACTCCATACTTCACCTTTAGCTCCGGAACAATGGGCAGATCATCAACCCGGCTGCTTGTGAGACCGTGCCCGGTGTTCGGCCATCCAGCGGGGTCTTCGAGCGTCCATGCGCCGGCTTCCGTATTGGCATGTTCACGGTAGGCAGCCATGTCCTGTTCCTTGAGCCGCAGGTCTTCCGTGGTCTGTGTGCCGTTTGCGGCCCGGAGCTGCTCAGCGGAGCGGTCGCGCCGCAGCTCTTCCACCCGGGCATCGTTGGAGTAGTCCGGGATGTGGATGGGGTCTGCTTTCTGCGCGTGAAAACGCACCGCATACACAGCTTCGGTTTCTCCGACCTTGTACGGCATGCTGCCGTCGGGAAGAACGTAATCCAGCCTTAGGCCAAGAATGATCTCGTCCACTGTCCGCAGTGAGGCCGTATCCGCGGCTTGGGTGATGAATCCACCCATGCTGCCCTTGTAGGTGTCGGCATTGTCCAGAACGGTGCGAGCATCATCAGCGCCCAGGATCTTCTGGAACGGCTGGCTGATGTCCCCGCTGCCCAGCAGATGCCGGACGTCGTGGACCAGGACCGCCTGCGCATCGGTCAGGTCGTAGTAGTAGCGGGTCGGGATTCCGCGCAGGGCGTTCTCCAGCGGGCTGCCACCGGGGCGAACCGGTCCACGGGCCTCGCCGTCGAAAGCCTTCTCCAGCAGATCAGCAACCTGTGTTTCCACCACATCCGGCGGCAGCTTACCGTCCGGGCCGCGCAGCCCATCCAGGGCCTGAAACTCAGACGGCGGAAGATGGGCAGCAAGGAAATCGTCAGTGTTCTTCCACGTCGCAGGATCCAGGGAGCGCTGCAGCTGCGCAATCTGGTCGTGGCGGGTCGAGACAGTATGAGTGCGGTCCCCGAACTCAACCTTCTCCACCCGGCCCTCAGCGTCGTAGTGCACAACCGGCTTGGGCGCAGGCGCATCCATTGCATCCATGGCATCCGGCGCCTCAGCTGACGCGGACGAATCAGCGTCACCGTTCCGCTGGCCGCCGGCAGCATCGTCAACCGCTGCAGCACCAGGGCGCACATCGTCGGCGTCGCCCTTTACACCCGGACGGGCATCGTCAACGTCCAAGTGGCCCGCTGGAGCAGACGTCTCCGTGGTCCTGCCTGACGGCGTGCGGTCCTCCGGAACGGCATGCCCGGGCTTACCCGACGGCGGTTCAGCACCAGTACCGTTGCTGCGCACCGGGGCATCCAGTGTGGACGACCGGCCGCCGGAGGACTCAGGAACGTTCGTGCGCACCGGAGCATCCGGCGTCGCCGTAGAATGCGGGACCGTGGCCCCGGAGCCTGATCCGCCGCCGGTGCGGGTAGGCGGAGTGTCCGGAGTGAACGCCACGACCCGGGGCCCCGCCCCGCCGGCACCGGCCAGCGCGGGAGTGCCGAACCGGCCGTGGCCGGCGTTGGCCAGCACGGTATCAACCTTGTTCAGGGCCGAGTTCAGTGCCGCCCGGCCTGAGTCCAGCGCTGACTTGCTCGAATCGATCACGAACTGATCCGCCGCCTGCCACGCGGCGCCGACCTTGCCGACGGTCACCCGGGAGGTGTCCACCACGGTGGTGATGGCGTTGATCTTGAAGGCCTGCGCGGCGTCCGTGATCTTCACCGTTACAGCCCCCACTTTGCCGATGCCGGAGGCATTCACCACCGCAGAGACCTTGCCTGAGGCGTTGGCTATGTCGCCGATCTTCCCCGCTACCGAGCCGACCTTCGCCGTGGCTCCAGCGCCTGCCGTGAGCAGGATCGAAGCCAGGTCGAACGACGTCGCGCCGGCAGCATAGGCAGGATCGGTCTGCCATTCGTCCCAGTGGATAGCGGCCTTGCCTACGGCCAGCAGTTCGTCGCCGGCCTGCCGAACCCGGTCGCCGTTGCCGCTGGCTAGCAGAGCCACCTGGACGACGGGGCTGGTCATGATGGCCAGGTTGGTCGCCAGAGCCCCCAGGCCTTTCCAGGTCTGTGCGAAGGCCTCGCCGCCGCCGAGCCCCACCATGTTGCCCAGGCCGGTGACCGTGCCCGTAATACCGCTCCAGACACCCTTGCCGAAGGAGGCAACACCGTCCCATGCATCCCGGTACCAGGGTTTGTCCCATTCGGTGGGCTGCCCCCAGGGAACATTGCCCTCCACTGCGGCTGCGTCGAGCTGCTCTCCGCTGAAGCCGAACTCCACTTCGCCGGTGCCGGCGCCCTCTTCAGTGGTCAGGACGTAGGACGGGCCGCCGTAGATAGCGCTGATCGCGTTGGCGCAGACGCGCTGGGCTTCCTGGAGATCCGCGTACAGCAGGTTCAGGTCGCCGATGATGTTCTGTTCGGCCTGGATCAGGCCTTCGTCGTCATCCCAGTCGTCCTGGCTGCGTCCACGGGTCCGGGAGAAGAAGTTGGCAGCGTCGGCCTTCACCGCGTCCAGCCGCACCTTGAGGGCGTCCAACGTATCCGCGTAGGCCAGCACAGCTTTATCGACAGTGCCAACGTCGGAATCGAGATCCTCAGCGGAAGTTGTGACCGGACGGAAGGCGTTGAACACCACCTCGGAACCGGCAATGTCATAAACGTCCGGTGACTGCAGGTGCGACCACGCTGCAGATGATTCCTCGGCCGTGTCCACGACGTCGCCGACGGCGCTGACCAGCGCTGCGGCTGCCGCGCGGATCGCTTCCGGATCCGGCAGCACAGCCTCGAACGCTGCGATGTCGATACTCAATGGTTTCCCCCGGGTTTAGCTGGATACGAATGCCGGCGCGACTGCGCCTGGCCTAAACGGCCTGTGGCCCCGGTCCTGAATGAACGGCGGGTTCAGGCGCCTGTGGCGGATTATCCGCGGCCCCCTGGGCTGCACGCATCGACGCTTCACGGGCATCGTCAGCCATCTGCGCATCGGATTCGAGCAGGATGGTCAGAACATTGTTGACAGCGTTCACAGCGTTTGAGGACCGGCCGGCAATGTTGGTGAAGGCGGGGTTGATCAGCTTCTCTGTCAGAGCGCCCAGTTCCGCAGCCACCGGCTCTGCCATGCAGGCCGTGGCCAGCTCGCTGATCTTCTCCCCCACCGCGGTGAATTCCGCCTGGTATTCCTCCAGCAGCGGTGCTACCTGCTGGAGGACTCCGGATACTGCACCGGGGTTGACGTTGTAGCTCACCGGCTAGCCAATGTTCTGGACAGCGCTCCTGGCACGCGACCCGGCGCTGGTGGCGGTCTGGTCGTTGAGGTTCAGCGTCTGCTTGACCAGGGCAATGATGTTGCGGGTCTCGTTGGCGGCGTTGCGGAAGCGGTTTTCCACTGCCTGGTACTCCTCGGAGACACCGTCGGCCTGGAAATCGGACATGGCCGCGTTGACGGCCTTTTCACGCTCGCCGATCAGCGACTCAAGCCGGGCAACAATGCTCTGGATGTCCCCCTGCACGGCGGCAGAGGTGTCGGTGTCATAGCTCAAACGATCCTGGGACATGGCAGTTCCTTTCGAAGAACGGGTGGGAAGGGGCTTAGCGCGAAGAACCGAAGCGGGCGGCGTCGAAGCTTGCCGCACCCTGCTGCTGGGCCGCGTTGTCCGCCGATTCCTGGTCGCCCATCTGGAAGGAGCGGTCCATTTCGGACTGGCCCATGAGGATTGCCGAGAGCGAACTGTTCAGCTCATTGGCGATCTCATCAGTGCGGGCCTT